>JACJOC010000068.1 GCA_014695345.1 Cyanobacteria bacterium FACHB-471 | reverse complement strand
GTTGAGTTCCGTTTGGACAGCCTCACTTCCTGGACAACACCAGTAGCTCAACTGCTCAGCCGGAACCAAGAGGCTATCTCCTGCTTGAAAGATTGATTCGTGCCAGCGATCGTCAGATTTCTGGCTCAGATAAGTGGGATGCCCCATCGATAGGATTAGCCAATGATCAGACAGAGCAGGCAGTTCTATTTCTTCTATTTTGCCAGGAGTTAAAGTATAGTCATGCTGCTCAACCAGGATGCCATTCCAGCCCATCTGCCGACTGGATAAGGTCAACGTTCTCTGGAGTCGTTGGTTCAGCTATTTGGTTTAAGTAGGGTGTTTCTCATAGAATTTGCCTACACCTACCCATTCACAGCTCCGAGAAAGAACGCTTCTGATTTTCCTAGCTTTCAACACGAGTTCATCTCAGGTCAACCCCCTTTAGATCGACATCTTTTCTTTTACGAAAAGAACATTATGTTAGCTCGATGACGGTTTTGCCAAATAGATCCGGTGTTGCCTAGGATCGATAAGCATCCTTAGCATCCTCAAAGCGAAACCGACGATCGATAGGCGGAGGTGACCTACCAATGGCATCATTTGGCATCATTCGGCAGTACATCACAAGGATCGCTCCAACCCATAACTGAGGAATCAGAATCGCTTGAATGTAGAACAAGAACACCTCGGTATTGACGCTGCCAACAATGCTCAGGGTGGCAATCAAGCCATCGATACTCATGCCCCCAATCAACGAGATATTCTTGCCTCCATCGCCCGGAGCCTCGCTATCATACAGGCGTTCGCCGATTGGGGCGCGACCATACAAGCGAGTCATGCCCAGATGAATGCCAGTTTCATCAATGAAGACCAAGTTGCGGGGGTCTATTGTAAAACTCCACAACCGATGAGCAAACCGCAAATCCTTTACCCGTTGCGTGTCTTGCTCAGAAGCACTCAGTGTTTTTTTTGACGCTCAACTTGAGCTTGCACACGGCTCGTTGCATTGTCGATACACTCACCTCCACCTGGGTTCGTTCAGCAAAGCGTTCACACAACTCCTCTAGCAAGACATCCGGTTGAGCTGTAACCAAGGCTTCAACGATGGGCAACTGCTCTTTCCCCAACTTTGCAACTGCTCCTCCCCCATGTGGTTTAGGTTGTACACTACCTGTTTCACGATGGTGTCGCATCAGATCTCGGATGAAAGACGGGCTCACCTTGAAGCGCTTTGCGAGTTGTCGCTGTGATCCTTCCTTGGCATCATACGCAGCGATGATTCGTTGTCGTAAATCACTAGACAGAGGCGCAGGCATGAGCATCGCTGTAAAATATTGGACAATTCCTTTGCTAGCTTAAATCATTACATTTTTAGCAACGCCCGATCTTTGGAATTGCTGCATAAAGCAATGTGAATGATGTAGATCATTCGTCATTAAAAATTCTTGCGACAGAACCGGCTCATGACACTCATTGGAAGAGAGTTCTATGATTGCTCTAACTGGTATTACTATCCAAGACAAGCTTTACGAAAGTGCTCATTCTCTCGTGTATCGAGGTATCAGAAACGATCAACTCGCGATCATCGTCAAAATACTGAAGCAGGATTATCCCTCTCCCCAAGAGTTAACCCGCTACAGACAGGAATATCAAGTCACCCGTTCCCTCAACTTGGAAGGTGTAGTTAAGGCATACAGCCAGCAGAATTATGAGCGCACTCTCGCTATTCTGTTGGAAGATTTTGGCGGCGAGTCTCTGGAAAAATGGAAGTGGCAGCGTCCAGACTTCTGCCCGATGCCCTTGTCGACGTTTTTACCTCTGGCGATCAGCATCACCGATATCCTTGGCAGAATTCATGCTGCTGGGGTGATTCACAAGGATATCAACCCTGGAAACGTCGTCCTCAATGCCAATACTAACGTTATTAAGATTATTGACTTTGGAATTGCGACCCAATTCAATCGCACCAATCCAACGTTCAAAAGCCCTCACGTTTTAGAAGGGACACTCGCCTACCTGTCTCCAGAGCAAACCGGTCGCATGAACCGTTTGCTCGATTACCGGACTGATTTTTACTCGCTCGGCGTAACATTCTACGAACTGCTAACTGGGCACCTGCCGTTTCCCACAACAGACATCTTGGAGCTAGTCCATTGCCATATTGCTAAACAGCCTGTGCCACCTCATCAACTGAATGAAACGATTCCCCAACTCGTTTCAGATATTATTTTGAAACTGATGGCGAAAAATGCAGAAGATCGCTATCAAAGTGCTTGGGGGATCAAAGCGGATTTAGAGAGCTGTCTTAGCCAGTTCGAAGAAACAGGTCAAATTGCCCACACTCGACCAGGTTTCCAAGACGTTTCGGATCAGTTCCAGATTCCTCAAAAGCTATATGGGCGAAATAAGGAAGTTGCCATGTTACTGGCAGCGTTTGATCGTATCACTGCTGTGCAAAACAACTCAGAAAGGTTCAAAGTCAAAATGATGTTGGTGTGTGGCTATGCTGGTATTGGCAAATCAGCGTTAGTGCAGGAACTCTATAAACCCATTACAGCCAAGCACGGCTATTTTGTATCTGGTAAGTTTGACCAATTTCAGCGCAATATTCCCTACAGCGCGATCGCCCATGCCCTGCAAAAATTGGTGCAACTACTACTAGGTGAGCCCGATGAGCGGTTGCAACAGTGGCGATCACGCCTGCTCACAGCATTGGGAACTAACGGACAGATCATTATTGATGTGATCCCCGAAGTTGAGTTAATTATTGGCAAGCAGTCACCCGTACCGGAAGTTGGAGCCACTGAAGCTCAAAATCGCTTCAATCGCGTCTTTCAGCAATTTGTGCGGGTGTTTTGCTCAAAGGAACATCCCTTGGTTATCTTTCTGGACGATCTTCAGTGGGTAGACTCGGCCACACTCAAGCTAATCGAACTGATGCTGCTGGATGAGCAAACCCAATTCCTGTTTTTAATTGCAGCCTATCGAAATAATGAAGTGTCTCCAACGCATCCACTGGTGTCAACGCTCTTAGGGCTGCAAAAACAAGGGGCAGTGCTTCCAGAGATTGTCCTAACACCCTTAACAATGGAGCCGTTGAGTCAGTTAATTGCTGAGACACTACATCACAACTCTAATACTGTTCGTTCCCTGGCTGAGTTAGTGCTACATAAAACCGAGGGCAATCCTTTCTTTATCAACGAGTTTCTAAAAACGCTATACGCAGAGGATTGTTTGACATTTAATTTTGATCGTCGCAACTGGCAATGGGATACTGAACAGATTCAGGCAAAGAACATTACTGATAATGTTGTTGTGCTAATGACGAACAAGTTAATTAAACTACCAGAATCGATTAAGCAAATATTACAGTTAGCGGCTTGTGTGGGGAACGAGTTTGACCTAGATACACTCTCCATTATTTATGAAACGCCAGCCCGTGAACTCTTTTCAGATTTGGTGACAACCGTTCAGACAGGGTTAATCTTACCCACCTCTGAGTTAGACGAGAATTTGCTGATTCAGAATTACAAGTTTTTGCACGATCGCGTACAGCAAGCTGCTTATGCCTTACTTGATGAGTCGCAGAAACAAGTTGTTCATTTGCAGATCGGTCGCAATTTACTCTCAAAAACTTCACCAGAGCAACTATCAGATCAACTGTTTGAAATCGTGGATCATCTCAATCAGGGGATTGAGCTTGTCACTGCTCTACCAGAACGAACTAAAATTGCCCGATTGAATTTGATGGCAGGTCAGAAAGCCAAAGCAGCAACGGCTTATGAAGCAGCTCTTAAGTATTTCAATACAGGACTTAAACTCCTCAATCCAGAGAGTTGGCTGAGTGAGTATGACCTCACCCTAGCGCTGTACTCAGAAGCAGCAGGAGCAGCGTATCTTCATGGTCGCTTTGATGAGATGGAACAGTTCGTCGAAGTGGTACTCAACCATGCGAAGACAGTAGTTGACAAAGTGCAGGTTTACGATAGCAGAATTCAAAGATATTTGTCCCAAGGCAACCCGAAAGAAGCACTAAAAATTGGACTAGAAGTGTTAAAGCTTTTGGGAGTAATCTTACCAGAAAATCCAAGACAGTTAGATGTTCAAAGCGGATTGGAGGAAACGGCTGCACGATTGGCTGGACGAGAAATCGAGGACTTAATTAATCTACCAAAGATGACTGCACCAGAACCGCTGGCAGCAATGTCTACCCTAGCGAATATTTCGGGTGCTGCATTTATAACTTTACCAGCACTGTTTATACTGATTACTTGCAAAACGGTAAATTTATCAATCAACTACGGTAATGCTATCTCGTCACCACCGTATTATGCTTCCTACGGATTTGTTCTATGTGGAGTTGTTCAAGACATTGAACTCGGCTATAAATTTGGTCAATTGGCTCTTAGCTTGGCAGAACGATTGAATACCAAAAAAGGCAAGGCTGAAGCATTAGAGTTCGTTGGTGAGTGCGTAATGCAATGGAAGGTACATATTAAGGAGACGATACCACTGCTGGTTGAGGCTTATCAGGAAGGAGTGGAAGCCGGAGACTTTGAAAACGCTGGTTATGCTGCATATTACGGGTGCTATCACTCTTTTCTTGCTGGAGAGAAACTCACTCAACTGGAACAAAAAACAGCAACCTATAGCAAAGCGCTCGAGCAAATCAGACGGGAAAGCCCCTCGAATTGGCTGGCAATATTGCGGCAGACCATTCTTAATTTGCTCGGCAGGGCTGAGAATCCCAGCCGCTTAATCGATAGGCTATGTAATGAAGAGGAGGCGTTGCCACACGCTATTGCAATTAAAGATGGAACTGCAATCCAAATACTCTATTTGCACAAAGTCATGTTGTGTTATCTATTTGGAGAACACCATCAAGCTGTACAGACTGCTATTTTGGCAAGGCAACATTTTGAAGAGGTGACAGCAGTAACGGTTCTACCTATATTCTGTTTCTATCATTCTCTGGCGCTTTTGGGCCTATCGCTTGAGGCTTCAAACTCTGAAAAAGCAGTTTGGCTAAGTTCTGTTAGCTCCAACCAAGAAAAGATGCAAAAATGGGCGAGTCATGCCCCAATGAATTATCTCCATAAATTTTATTTAGTCGAAGCAGAGCTCGCGCGAGTCTTAGGGCAATTTCTTGAAGCAGAAGAACTATATGAACAAGCGATTCAAGGTGCAAGAGATAACGAATATATCCAAGAAGAGGCACTAGCGTATGAGTTAGCAGCTAAGTTTTATCTAGCACGAAGCAGAGAGAAGATTGCCCAAACTTACATGAAAGAAGCTCACTACTGTTATGAGCGTTGGGGAGCAACTGCAAAAGTCAAAGATTTAGAAACTCGCTACCCGCAGTTCTTTCCTCAATCGTCAGGCGTCGCTCACACGCCAATCCACAAAGCTTCTGAAGCCATCTCTACTCACTTAGACAGCGCTTTCGACTTGGCAGCGGTACTGAAAGCATCCCAAGCGATTTCGAGTGAAATTGAACTAGATCGGTTACTTAGCTTTCTAATGCAGATTTTAATCGAGAATGCTGGGGCACAAACCGGATTTTTGATTCTGGAAAACTCAGGCGAATGGGTGATTGAAGCTGCTTGTGAACTCAATGAGGGTGAGCAGGTCTGTGCTACGCGAGTGCTGCAATCGATTCCAATGGCGAATCGCTTACCCGAATCCATTATTCAATATGTGATTCGGACTCATGAATCTGTCATCTTGAATGATGCAACTCGTGAAGGTAATTTCACCAATGATCCCTACATGCAGCACAACCAAACGAAATCACTTCTTTGTTTGCCGCTACTCAATCAAAGTAAGCTTATTGGCGTGTTGCATCTGGAAAATCAATTAGCGTTTGGGGCATTTACTCCAGAGCGATCGCAAGTTCTACATCTGCTATCCGCTCAAGCAGCAATCGCTATTCAAAATGCCAAACTCTACTCAGAGGTACGTGCCAGCGAAAGTAAGATGACTCAATTCCTAGAAGCGGTTCCGGTAGGAATTGGAGTATTGGACGCGACGGGTCGCCCTTACTATGCTAATCAACGGGGCGTTCAGCTTATGGGCAAGGAAATTGATCCTGCCGTGGCACCGGAGCAAATCGCAGAAGACTACCAATTATATGTGGCAGGAACGAATCAAAAATATCCCACTGAAAAACTACCGATCACCCGGGCTTTGAGCGGCGAACGCACCACTATTGACGACCTAGAAATTCGCAAAAATAACGTC
Source organism: Cyanobacteria bacterium FACHB-471 (assembly GCA_014695345.1). Taxonomy (GTDB): domain Bacteria; phylum Cyanobacteriota; class Cyanobacteriia; order Elainellales; family Elainellaceae; genus JAAUTN01. Next base: position 69,232 of record JACJOC010000068.1, on the reverse strand, counting down.
ACTATTCCAGTTGAGGTGTGGGGCACACCAGTCTTTGATGAACAAGGCAAAGTAGCTTATGCGATTGCAGCCTTTCAAGACATCACAGAGCGCAAACAAACAGAATATCTCTTAGCCGATTACAACCGTACTTTAGAGCAACAGGTGGCAGAGCGAACGGCAGCCTTACAGCAAAGTGAAGCAGAATTGCGTGATCGAGAACAAGAATTACGACTAATTACTGACGCTCTGCCCGTTTGTATCAGCTACGTGGATGCCGATCAGCGCTATCAGTTTGTTAACCGCACCTATGAGAACTGGTTTCACTATAGCCGTACCGAAATTTTGGGCAAGTCTGTCCGTGAACTTTTAGGTGAGAAGGCTTATCAAGTTGTTGAACCGTATATCAAGCAAGCATTAGCGGGGCAAGTTGCAACCTTGGAGATGAAAATCCCTCTTTCACCAGGCAAACGGCATATCAGTGCGACCTTCATCCCCCATGTTGATAGTAATGCCCAAGTCAGAGGATTCTATGCTCTAAATACAGATATAAGCCACCATAAACGTGCCGAAGAAGCTTCCATTTTAGAAGAACGCAACCGCATAGCACGCGAAATTCATGACACTCTCGCACAAACTTTTACAGGGATTCTGGTTCACATGGGAGCCACTTCTCGACTCATGGCAACGAACCCAGACGCAATTCAAACGCATATCAATACCGTGCGAGAGCTCGCTCATAGTGGGCTGACAGAAGCTCGGCGATCGGTTAGGGCACTGCGTCCTCAATCTTTAGAAGATGGTAATTTGTGGGCGGCGCTAGAGCGATTTGTAGCCAGTATGAAATCTTCAACCGAAATTAGCTTGGTTTGTGAGATTATTGGCACACCCTATGCGTTAGTTCCTGAGACTGAGAACAATCTTATGAGAATTGCACAGGAAGCATTTACGAATGCATTTCGGTATGCAGATGCAAACGAAATTCGGATTGAGTTAGTCTATGAGCCTAAACAATGCTGTTTACACATTAGAGACAATGGACGAGGATTTGAAGTCAATCATACAGTCCTAAATCAGGGATTTGGCTTACTAGGAATTACCGAGCGAGCAGAACGCATTGGAGCACAACTCTCGATTGAGAGCCGACTGGGGCAGGGAACCGAAGTAAGTGTATCTGTCCATCGGGAGGTACCAGCATGAGTCAGTCCGCAGCAATCCGCGTTTTGATTGTCGATGATCACGCAATTGTTCGGCAGGGACTAGCCGCGATGATTGAAAATGAGCCAGATATGACAGTAGTGGGTCAAGCAGGTGATGGACAGGAAGCGATCAGGCAATATCGACAACTACAACCTGATGTCACCTTGATGGACTTACAGATGCCGCAGATGAACGGCGCTGATGCGACCTTGGCAATCTGTGCTGAATTCACCCAGGCCCGCATGATTATACTCACCACTTACGACGGGGACGAGGATATTTATCGCGCATTACACGCCGGAGCCAAGGGCTATTTGCTCAAGGATGCTAAACCGGAAGCACTCCTCAATGCCATTCAGATCGTCCATAGCGGGCAACAATATATTCCTTCTGAAGTTGCTGCCAAACTAGTGCGACGGCTGAATATTCCGGAGTTAAGCGATCGAGAACAAGAGGTCGTTCGTCAGATGGCACGCGGCTTAAATAATCACGATATTGGTGCAGCTTTGAATATTACTGAGAGTACCGTCAAATTTCACATCAACCGAATTCTGAGTAAATTAGGCGTAAGCGATCGCACTCAAGCGGTGATTACCGCGTTGAAGCGGGGACTCGCCAAGTTGTGAAACCAGCGATGAGAACTGAACTTATTAACCCGGCAATCATTGAGAGTGCATTCTTCTAAGCTGCATAAGCAATGGAAGAATGTTTGAAATACCGAATCAGCCTCTCCGGTAACTTCTGGAGTTTGTGCAGATGCGACAATATTCGTTGCTTCAACTGAGCCTGGTCACGCGTCGGTGGTTTCGAGTGTACTCCTTGCTTGACATCACAATTGAGGAACTCTGCTGGATTCAACTGTGGTGAGTAAGGCGGTAGATAGACCAACTCAATCGCTTGCCGATGCTTCTCAATCCAATCTTGTACTGCCCTAGAAGGCGTGATTGAAGCGAAGCTGTCACCAGATGCAATTAGACCGAATCCCAAGCCTGAAACAACGTAAATTCGTTAGTTAGTAGAGGCAAATGAGGGATACAACAGAAATTTATAGTACATACAAACTGCTCTCAATCCCTTTGCTTGTATTGGTTTCAGCCTAATTGCATTTCATGACAGCTTTGCTGTGCGATTCGTTTAGCTGGAAAGTCAATCCAACCGGGAATGACGTGCAGCTAGCGAGGTTCACCAGAACCTTGACAACTTAGAGGATGGATCAGTAAGCCCTAGACTTTACATCTAAGGTTAGCCTGACTGGTCGAGCATAGACCCAGCACCAGCACCCCTGCGGTAGAGACTGAGCATCAATCCGTAAAGCGGGGTGAATCGGAGAAATGACTTTAGATTCTGAAGGTCATCTTTCCCTGGTGAACTGACAAGGCTAGGAGACAAACCTATGTCTGAACCGTCGTTATGTCATTGAGGGGAAATGGAATCTGACACCCCTCGTCCAAAACGGACACGGTGATTCTCAATGAGTCTAGCGAAGCTCATTGGAGTGCGATGTTATCACTCGGCGGAAAGTAGGAGCCTAAATCAGCCCAAATGCCCAACCTCTAGGAACGAAGTAACTCCTCAAGGACATTCTTTGGTATGGTTTTACGCTGCCAAAGTAGTCAACTCATGGCGCACATGTCTAGAGGAAAAGGATTGTGTAAGAAGCAAACGCCGTTGGGAAAGCCAGCGGATAAGCTGACGTACACACTGCTGTCGAGGCAAGCTTCAACATTGAGGGATAACATGACGGAGTCTATTAAGACATCTGATGCCTGGGAAACAATCCACTGGGCGCAAGTCCAGCGCAATGTTTACCGCCTTCAACAGCGAATCTATCGCGCCTCCCAACAAGGTGAAACTGGCAAAGTCCAGTTACTTCAACGCCTGCTGCTAAGATCCTGGTCGGCTCGGGTACTGGCAGTTCGCCGTGTTACCCAGGAAAATGAGGGCAAGAAGACTGCTGGGATAGATGGGATACACTCCCTCAAACCTGCGGAACGGATACAGCTTGCCAAAGAGATAACTCTGGATAGGAAGGCAGCCCCGGTGCGTCGGGTGCTGATTCCAAAACCAGGGAAGTCAGAATATCGCAAGCTCGGTATTCCCACCATGCGCGACCGGGCAAAACAGGCATTAGCCAAACTTGCCCTATAGCCTCAGTGGGAAGCGCTCTTTGAGCCTAATTCCTATGGCTTTCGACCAGGCCGTTCACCCCAAGATGCGATTGAACAGGTCCATCGATGTATCAGCCATAAACCCAAATGGGTGCTCGATGCTGACATCGCCGCTTGTTTTGATCAAATTTCTCACGGTCCTCTCGTCACCCAACTCTCTAGCAGTCATCCGTCAATCACCCGGCAATGCCGGGCATGGTTGAAAGCTGGAGTGTTGCAAGACGGCAGTATTCAAGCCACGGAGAAGGGTACACCCCAAGGGGGCAACGCCTCCCCACTCCTTGCGAATATCGCATTACATGGCTTGGAAACAACAGTCAAAATGGCATTCAAAGGGGCTCACTTGGTGAGATTCGCCGATGATTTTGTGGTGCTGCATACCAGTCTCGACACTATCGTCAAAGCGAAGCTCTTGATTAGCCAATGGCTGAAGGACCGGGGGTTAGAACTAAAAGAGGAGAAAACCCGGATCACCCATACTCTAGATGGAGGACCGGACTATGGAACTGGCTTTGACTTCCTTGGCTACGGGGTGCGGCAGTATCGCACTCCCCGCCGACGGATGAACAAAAGCCAGCGTCCCTATAAAACCCTGATGAAACCTAGTTCAACAGCACTGAAGCGGCTTGTCCAGACGTTGAACGATACGGTCAAACGACACCGAACGTCTTCCCAGAGCGCCTTGATTGAGGCACTCAACCCAATCATCTTGGGCTGGGCTCATTACCATCGTTCCAACTCGGCAAGTCGCACCTTTGCCTACCTCGACTCTGTTGTCTACTGGCAACTGAAACGATGGGCAAAGCGCAGACACCCAAACAAAAGCCAAGCTTGGGTTAAAGCTCGCTATTGGCACACAGTTGGGGGACGAAACTGGGTCTTTGGGGTCAAGCAGGCAGGCAAGATCACCCAGAAACTAGCGAAATTCTCAGACGTGTCCATTCAAAGACACATTAAAGTCAGAGGAGTCAAAAGCTGGTATGACGGGGATTGGGTCTACTGGGCCACTAGACGAGGCTGTCATCCCATGACGGGCATTCGTCATGCCGCCCTGTTAAAGCGACAGAAGGGCCGATGTCCAATTTGCCGAGGTGTTTTTGATATCCAAGATTCCCTGGAGCAAGACCACATCTGGCCGCAAGCTCAAGGGGGTAAAGACGGATATGACAACCTCCAATTGGTTCATCGCAGTTGTCACCATCAAAAGACCGAATGGGATAGGAGGGGACACTGCCCTATTCACCCTTGGCGTGGGAATTTAGACAGGAGAGGAGTCGTGTGAGGGGAAACTCTCAGGCACGATTCTGAAGGCGGGCGGGTTCTTGTGAGAGGGTTCGCCTAGCCAACCTCATCACCCCAAGATGAAACGATCGACGAGGAACCCAGTTGAGGCAGAGCAAGTATTTGAATAACATCGTTGAGCAAGACCATCGAACCATCAAGCGAATTGTGAAACCGATGATGGGGTTCAAGTCGTTCAATAGTGCGAGGAGAAACCTGAGCGGAATTGAGGCGATAAATGGGATTAGAAAAAGACAAGTGAAAGGAGCTCAACAAGGGAACAGTGTCTCTCAAGCCAAGTTGATTGAAGCACTCTTTGAAATTGCTGCTTAAGAGAATGCAAATGATACCGAGCGGTTGTCCTTAAAAGTTTTTGCGACACAACCCTATTTATTGGGGTAGGGTCACTCTTTTGGCTGCCGCGCTTCTGAGCACCGGGTCAGAAGTCCACCAGTAGTTCGGCTGGTATCGGCACGCTGTTCGTTTCCTTGTCCCAAGCCTGCGCCGCTATCTTCCAATGCCCCTCGCTTTTGACGAGCAGCAACATCTCCACATTGCGGTTGACCTCGCCTTGGTTTTCCGTGTTCTCACAGGCCGCTGCGGCCACCGCGACGTTGCCGAAGACCAATATCTGCGTTCCGATCACCCGCTCATGGAGGGACGTCAGCGTCGTTCGAGCGAGTTCGCCCATGCGCTCTGTGAACTCATCAAGCGACTTCACCGAAACGGGACGGGCGGACGGATAAAGCGGCGCGCCCGGGAGGAAGTCACTTTTGAACATAGCCGTGTCAGGACCTCCTCCCACCGACCAGCTCATGCTCGAGAACTGGCGTTCAATGAGGTCCCTGATCGCCCTGAGGTCAGCCGCTCGCTCTTCCATCTCGCTCCTCCATACAGGTGCTCCAATCCAATGCGCTGGTTCTCCCTCCAACTGCGTCGACGGCATAGCAGTATCAAGTCCTCCGACTTGGTCGAGCCGCCGCCGCGCTCATGCCGCCCGCTGCTGCTTCGCCTCACCCGGGCTTCAGCTAAGCTCGGGTGAGGACTTGTCTTCAAACCGTTCACGACTGTTACCTCGCAGCCACCATCCGCGAGATGCTGCCCAAGCGCCCGGGGCGAAGGTCGTGCTCCGTCAGGAGATCGGACTGTTTTCTCGGGGATCTCGCGGCAGTGTCCGGGAGCAAGTTCAAGACCGTGAGTACCCGGGTCAGTGAATTTCACGGAGGCGAAGCTGAAGAAGCGCAGTGAGACTAGGCCGGTCGGCAGATCTGCCCTTCGTAGCGCAAGATCGCTTTGCCTTCCTTCGGAGCGAATGTGCCCCAGGAGCGGAAGGTGCCTTTGAAATCTTGGAACTCGCCGGTTCCTTCGACCACGGTGTAGGCGGCACCGCCAACGATATAATCGGTACCCGGAACGGCTACGCCCCAGCTCTTGTCGCGTGTCTTAAGCGTCGACCCGTCTTCGGTGACGAACATGTGTTCGAACTCCCCCTCTAGGCAACCGCCTCCTGCGTCGCGAAACTCCCCGATCTGGCGGAAGTGGACCCCGCCACGCAGGTTGCCGGCCATCGCGGCGACGCCGCTCTTTCCGTCGGCGGCGTAGTTGTAGTTGCCGAGGCCGGCCATCGAGCGGCAAATCTGGCCTTGCGCTGGTGTCTGCAGTGTATCATTAGCCATAGCTTTATCTCCTTTGAGGCTTTACTGGTCGTAAGAATCGCGAGCGTCGGTCAAGTCCGCTCAATCGTAGTTGGCTCGTACATTACGTCTAAGCGTCGAACGCTTGTCAGGCGTTCTGGCGCACGGCACCGTGTTGCACGCGCTTAGGACCGTGTCGCACGCCCGTAGGAACGCGGTCGGGAGCGACCAGCCCGGCCCCGAGCGCGCGGGCGTCGATCAGGTAACCCGCCCGACGCTCTGCATTAGCGTCACCGTCGACATCGAGCAGCAGGTGCGTCTCGACGTCGGTCATGCCGCAAAAGTTGAAAATGCCGACTTCGATTTGCGTGCGCAGCGCGTCGCCGTAGCCGTACTTGTCGTAGGTGGCCGGGCGTGTTCCACCGGTGCCGATCAGCATGACCGGCTTGCCGCTCAGGTGCCCCCGGCTGTTGGATTGCGCGTCGAGCGAATAGGCCCATTCGGTTGTGAACACGCGGTCGATCCAACCCTTGAGCAGGGCGGGGAACGACCACCAGTAGATTGGAAACACGAGGGCGAGCGCGTCGGCGGCGTCGACACGCGCCTGTTCCCGAGCGATTTCGGCGGTCCGCGGTCCGCCCCAGAAGTGCGCGTGGTCCTCGGCGGTGAAGCGCGGGTCGAAGCCTTCGGCGTGCAGGTCGACGACCTCCGCCGTGTGACCGGACTGGACGACGCCTTCGACGAAGGCATCGAGCACCGCTCCGGGGAAGTTCTTACGTTGCGGATGGCTGAAGACTGTTAAAACGTGCATGTTTGTTCTCCTGGTTAGGCGATGAAGTCGGAAATGAGGCGCGAGATTTCGCCGGGCGCGTCCTTGCTCGCTGTTTTGACAGCGCCGAGCGTTTGGGCCGCGTGCGCGAGCTTGTCCCGGTCACGCCCGGTAATCGTGACGGTGGCACCCTCTGCCTGAGCCAGTGCGGCGGTGGCACCAAACGAGGCGGTCAATCCAGCCGGACCGCCGCCGATGACCACCAAATCGTACACGTCTTTCGGGTGAGGAAACTGCCAATCAGTGGGATGACCTTGGGCGATCGTTTTGCGGTTTGGGGCATCAAAAGGAGCAATGGTCGCAATAGACATAAGTGATCTCGTTTGAGTCCTAATACAGGATAAATTTGAGCAGTATAGGGATGGATTAAGTAAGCAGTGAAGCTGTAATTAATCAACATTGCATTGCAGTCTCATCCGCTTGCTTTGCTGCTATCAGCCTCGTCCAGTCCCCTCATACTCCGAGTTAGTTGTTGCACTAAATCAGCAATCGCGGCACGAGCAGACTGAATAGATTTTTGATGTCGCTCGTCCCCAAATTCCTGGTACTCAATGCGAATGACATGGTGTTCACTGACTCCCAATAGTCTTGAAGCTGTCACGATGTGGGAATCAAGATGGTTCATAGTGGCCTGAACGCCACCAAGTTCAAAGCCGCCTTCCCCCGATGACGACAAAATGACTAGAGTTTTTCCGGTCCCAATCGGCTCGATCGGTTGTTCACCACGCGCCAGATCAAAGGAAAAGGTGCATCCAATGCGAATCACCTGATCGATCCAAGCTTTTAGTGCTGCTGGCATGCCGTAGTTGTACATGGGCGTACCGATCACGATGAGGCTAGCAGGCTCTAGCTCTTCGAGCAGTTGGTCGGAAATTTTGAGTACTTCCTGTTGATGGGGAGTCCGTTGCTCCGGTGCCGTGAAAGCGGCGGCAATCCAAGCCTCACTAATGGCTGGAGGTGGATTCAGCCCTACGTCTTGTGTGATCAGGGTGTCGTTAGGTCTGGACTTCAACCACTGTTCGGTGAATGCAGTCGTTAAATCTCGACTGAGAGAACGGGTCACGCGCGCACTAGCGTCAATTTTCAATACTGTAGCCATTTTTGCGATCTCCTAGGGAGGGGGTGCAGGGAACCAGGCTTCAGGTTCTGGATACTCAAAACCAGGTGGAAAGAAATACGTTTCAAAAATAGTGGTAGTGGCATCCTCAGTATCAAAAAATGCAAAGGCATTTTGCCCCATCCACTTGCCCGACTGAATCAAGCGGAACCCTCTAGACTCAAACTCCTGAATACGCTCTTCCCAGGGGTGATCGCTACAATTAAATGCAATGTGGTGAATCCCTTCGTTGTGTCGATCGAGGAATTCTTGAAAGATGGTGGGACCAGAGAGCGGCTGCATAATTTCCCAGACGACGTTCTTCGCTTGAGCAAAACAGACTTTAATCGAGTACTCAGTCGGCTGCCCTTTGTAAGTCTGTTCCGTAACGGTTTCAGCGTTAAAGGTATAAACTCGCCAGGGTCCAATGCCCAATTGGACGAGACCTGTCATAGTTTGCTGATAATTGCGAGTGACAATGCATATCTCAATTGCATCCCCTAGAAACTGATTCGAGAGTTGGGAGGCGGTGAGCACGTGGATTGAGTTTAAGTTCAGTACCATCTTGAGCAACGACTCAGGGTTTTAAGTAAGCTGATGAGTGATCAGAAAACTGTTTCGTCTCCTTAACTTGAACAGTAGCAAGGGACAGTAAGGGATTGCAAATTCAATCTACTCACGCTTAGGATGAGAAAAACTCATCAAGAGGCTTATGCGATCGCTGCCACCCCTTAACGCTTTGCATACCTTTGAGGTAGCAGCTCGCTGTTTGAGTTTTCAGCAGGCGGCTGAAGAACTGGACATCACGTCAACCGCAGTCAACCACCAAATTAAAGTACTGGAAGATTACTTAGGAGTATCCTTGTTTCGCCGCCGTCCCCGACCTCTGGCACTGACAGAAGTGGGGTAACTCTTGTATCCAGCAGTGAACAAAAGCCTGGATGCAATTGCAGCAGCGATCGCTCAATCAACGAAAGTTTCAGAATCGACTACATTTGAAATGTTGCTGAATTGCCTGAACCAACTGATACACTTCCCTACATTGAGGACATTGGTAATTCCCATATTCCATGAGTACGACTGGGGCTTTGAGTACCCCCTGATAGTGATCGCGTTGGGAAGGCGGAACAAAGAGTTGGTTAGGATGACGATCTTGATTCATCGGACACTCCAGCAAAAAGAGGCTCTCATAGCATCAAGCGATTGCTATGACTCCTATCTGTGTTCCTCCCAATTCCATTATTTGTATGACTTTAGCCTATGAAATTGATGCAGCTTTGTCGCCAACTCAAAGTTGAGTCATTGCCTGGCTGAAACGACAGTTACCAACTATCTCTGCAACGAACCCTCAACCGAACTTAAGTTCAGTTCTCATCGCTGGTTTCACAACTTGGCGAGTCCCCGCTTCAACGCGGTAATCACCGCTTGAGTGCGATCGCTTTCCATTCTGATCTTTTATCCTTGTCACAATCTATTTGACATACCCCTGAACCAACAAAGCTCCAGCAGCAAAGCCGAGGCTTTGTTGGTTCAAAGGGCGAGCACCAAAGTTTCATACCCCATACACAAGCGCTTTGCAGATTCAGCCAACTGCTTCAATTCCTTCTAGTTATGGGGATGAATTAGTTTGTAAGCCTGATTCAAAGTGTCCCTATCAAACTGCTGCTGGACATCCTTGATTTCACCAGAGCTAAAGACCTGTAAGAGAGCTGCACGAGCTTCCCAAACGTTCTCAGGAACCACTAGACACACAGCATTACTTTTACTACTACCTGCTAGATAGCGATGGTAAGCATCTTGCTCTAAAGAGGTGAAGCTAATTGAGGATAAACCGTTGTCAGTGCCAATCGCTTCCACTGCTGAGCACTAGCCTAAAGCTTTGGGTTGTGTCGCAAAAACTAGCCAGTGGTAAGGTAGACAAGCTCCGTTGTGTCTCCTTGCCCTGCGATGTCTACTACTTCTCCCTTTAAGTGGCGGCACTTTTTGCCTGAAATCATTCTGCTGAACGTGCGCTGGTATTGCCACTATCCCTTGAGCTACCGAAACTTGGAGGAGATGATGGCAGAGCGAGGGGTGGACGTGGATCACTCCACGATCAATCGATGGGTACTGAAATATGCACCAGAACTGGATAAACGAATCCGATCGCATTTGCAGCCTACCAACGATTCATGGCGGGTTGACGAAACTTATATCCAAATTAGTCGATGCAGGTTATGTCGATACTGATCTCTTTATCGATAGTTCTAAAAAATATGGCATCGATTTGGTGGGACCGATGCGTCCCAATGGAAGCTGGCAAACGAAACAGCCTGAAGCTTACGACTTGAGCCAGTTTCAAATCAACTGGCGAACGCATCGAGTAACGTGTCCTCAAGGGAAGAAGAGCAAAAGTTGGACAACCAAACAAGACCCGTGGGGCAATCCTGGAATTTATGTCAAGTTTTCTCGAACAGACTGTCGTTTATGCCCAAAGCGATCGCTCTGTACTCGTTCAGCCACCGAAGCTCGCTCGATTAGCTTGCGTCCTAAAGCAGAATCAGGACTTACGCAGAAGCAGCTCTAAACTGAAGAAATGAGCTTCACCAAACTAGATTACTGCCAGTATCTTCTGAGCAGTCCTATCAACTACACGATCACGAACTTGGCTGACCATTTGGAGGGCACCAGTCATGATCGCATCAACCGCTATCTGCGGGGCGAGAAACTGAGCCCTCGTTTATTGTGGGACAACGTCAAAGGACTGCTGCACCCCTCACCAAATGCTTATCTTTTGTTCGACGATACCGTTCTTGATAAGCGACACTCGACCTCGATTGAGCTAACACGACGGCAATACAGTGGCAACGAGCATCGTGTGATTCGAGGGATTGGACTGGTGAGTTGCGTGTACGTTAATGGGGAAACCGGACAGTTCTGGGTGATTGATTACCGCCTGTATGACCCGGATGGCGATGGGCAGAGCAAGTTAGACCACGTGAGCGACATGCTTAAAGGCGTGGTTTACAGTAAGCAGTTACCCTTCAGCACCGTTTTGATGGATAGCTGGTATGCTGCACAGAAGCTCATGAGTCAAATTGACCAGCTCCAGAAACTGTATTACTGTCCGCTTAAGACTAACCGACGAGTGGACGATAGTGGGGGAAGTCTGCCCTACCTGCGGGTTGACGAACTCGTTTGGCATAGTGAAGAGTTGCAACAAGGCAAGCTCATCAAGGTGCGTGGCTTTCCTAAAGACAAAAAGGTGAAACTGTTCCGGGTTACTGTTTCTACCAACAGAACGGAGTTTGTTGCTACCAACGATTTATCTCAAGCTTCAACGGATGCCGTACAAGATGCGTGTGGTGTCCGCTGGAAGGTTGAGGAGTTTCACCGCGAGTTAAAGCAACTCACTGGAGTCGAGTCCTGTCAGTGTCGCAAAGCTCGCATTCAACGAAATCATATTGCTTGTGCCTTGCTCGTTTGGAGTCGTCTCAAAACCATCGCTTATCAAAGCGGCAAAACGATTTACCAGATTAAGCATGGAATGCTCTCAGACTACTTGATTGAGCAACTCAAGCACCCGTCTGTTCAAATGTCCCTTGCGTAAGTCCTGAGAATATGAAGTGTTACAGCGGATGAGACAGCAGCAACACACTCAACCCTGGCAGGAGAAGTATAGCCAACGAGCAGGGATTGAAGGAACCTTGTCGCAAGGAATTCACTGCTTTGGATTAAGACGTAGCCGATATATTGGATTAACGAAGACACACCTTCAACATGTTTTCACTAGTATTGCGATGAATATCACCCGCATTGTGTCTTGGCTGATGGGAGTCCCTCATGCTCACACTCGCATTTCTCGCTTTGCTGCATTAGCAGATGACTTAACTCCAAGGGTAATCCCAAACTAGTTGTAGTACGTTCGCCAACAGCATCTATTCATAAAACTACCCCAACCTGGCAAATCCGCCACCGAGTACAAGCTGATCGCGGTAGTTCAACGATACGGCGCGAACGCGGATACGCACTTCACCCGCTCCAGGCTCTGGCATTGGCGCATTTTCAAGGAACAGCCCATCGGGGTCAGTACTTCCAGCTTTCAAAATCCAACGTCGCATATTAAGCTCCTGTCTGGTATTCCCTCAGATAGGTGTAGCAGTCTGAAGGAACCTGATGGGCATAACGCTTCACCAAGCTCACTTCAGATGTGAACTCAGTGAAGGTCTCGCTCGCGAAAAGCTGTAAATGGCTAAATCGTCATCTGAACCAGGCTCATCGCCAGCATGTTGACTCAGATGGGCTGGCAACTCGCACCAGCAGCTACTCCCCTTCAAGTAGCACATTATACACGGCTTGATTGAATGTTCAAAGGTTAAGCCTGGAGCCAACTCCGTGATAGGTTGATAAAAATTGACTAAAGTTTCAGTAGCGAAGTTAGGGGATAGGAGTAAGGCATGGGCGCAAGCCATCGTGGGGTAACAGTTTGGTTTACTGGGTTAAGCGGTGCGGGCAAGTGCAAAGGGTCTAACTTGCTTGTCAGAGGATACAGCATCTAGAGAGTTCAGGTGATTTCGAGAACCGGCATCTTGCAATCCAGACTCTAGATCTGTGGCTGTAGACATCCTAAGAACTGCAACAAAGCGCAGCAGAGCTAAGCTCTGCTGCGCTTTGTCATAATCAGATAGTATCTCTAAAGAATGTCTTCACAAAAACTATTTGCATTAAAACAAAATTTATGCAAACATAATAAGTAACGGATAGTTCTAGCCCAAACAACAACAACTAGAAGCTTCTGTGAGCCGTTCAACTCTCGAAAATCTACTTGCTGCTGTACTCACCTCTACGACTACGACAGCCAATCAGATTTAGAGACAGTCAGTCCAATTCTCTTGCTTGAAACCTACTCATCTATTTCTCAGGAAACGCTTAAGTAGCTATCAGCAGTTTGTCAGGGCTGTCTCAGGGTTGAAAGCCAATAGGGTTTGGTAAGGCAAACGAAACAGACAATCTCGATTATTTAGGAAACAACACCATGAAACGCTACATCCTCACCAGCCTTTCTGTTTTGGCTCTCTCTGCTTATGCTACTCCTGGTTTTGCTTTAAGCGATCGCTTTGACGAAGCCCGTCGCGAAAATCTAGACAAAGGCGTTTCTACCGAAGTCAGCCTCACCGATCGCTTTGACGAAGCCCGTCGCGAAAATCTAGACAAAGGCGTTTCTACCGAAGTCAGCCTCACCGATCGCTTTGATGAAGCCCGTCGCGAAAACTTGGACAGATAGTTTATTCATCAACTCCCAATGCTGATAAGTCTCCAGCTTCGTTAGCACACTAGAGTTGCTGTCTAAATACATCGCCCAGTCTCTGACTGGGCGATTTTATTGATATCAGCTAGCACAAATTAACAGCACTGCTCTCGCCGCTTGATGTCCGAGGTGCGCGTTCAATATTGTGGCGTTTATCACAGCGATCTCGCCATAGTTGATAACGATTGAGGCATCAGTACCTATCCACTTGAAACAATGTCTATGAATCGCACACGTTATGCCGGTTGCTGCATCTGTTCCTTGGTGCTTCTCACTTGGCTTGCATGACGGCCTGGTGACTCGCCAAAGAGCCGACGATATTCGCGATTGAATTGCGACGGGCTTGAATAGCCTACGGCATATCCTGTGCCAGAGACATCTGTTACTTGGCTCGCAAGCAAACGCCTCGCCTCCTGAAGACGGATACGCTTCTGGTATTCGAGGGGACTCAGTGCAGTGATTTCACGAAAATGGCGATTCATCGTTGAAACACTCATCCCTGCAATTCTGGCTAATGCCTCTGCCGTATAGTCAGTCGCGTAGTGTTCATGCAACCATGCAATGGCCCTGCCAATCTGTGACAGTCGGCTGTTTGCTTGACTTACCGCATGTAGTGACCGACCCCACAAATCAACGTAGAGTCGATAGAGCAGTTCCCGCTCGTATAGCGGTGCCAGGACATCAATGTGCTGGGTGTTGTCAAGTAATTGCGCCAGCCTGAAGGCTGCATCAATCACTTCGGTTGTAGCAGTTCCCGCCTGAAACCCCTGATCGTTCCCTTGTCTTAGATCGGGCATCACCGTTGCTCGGATAGCAATTTCGGCGAGCGTCGTGTGGTGTAGATCAAGACATAGCGCGAGGTACGGATCTCCAGGAAGCGCCTGCAAAATGGTGCCTACAACAGGCAAATTGACTGTAACGAGGAAGCAATCGCCTGTCCCGTACTCAGATATCTTCTCACCGAAGAACACCTGCTTTCGACCTGAGACGATCAAGCAGAACAGAGGTTGATAGATTCCAGGCGTCCGAGTTGTTGGATGGTCAGCACGAAAAATTGAAAGCCGAGGCACTGCTGTGGGCTCCATCCGTTCCGACGCGAAACTGTGGCGTGAAAGAATCTGAGCGAGTTCATGCAGTGTGTTCATGATAATCACCACAATCAAAATTGAAAGATTGTTTAACTTTATCAATTATGAGCGGATTGGGCAATACTTTGAGCGAATTGTTGATTGTTTTACAGTCTGAAAACGCCATAATTACAGGTAACGGAGCAAAGATTCTAGGAGATCGCATTTGCGTTCTTATTCAAAACGAAGCGGAATGTGCAATATTAGGAGACACAGCCTCATGACTACTAACGAAAATGCACAGAAAGTTGTGCTGATTACAGGTGCGAGCAGCGGCATTGGTGAAGCCACCGCTAGATTGCTCGCTCAAAAGGGTTTACGGGTTGTGCTGGGGGCACGGCGCACCAATCGACTTGAAACGATCGCCTCCGAAATTCCTGAGAAAGGAGGTGCAGCAGCCTAGCGTGCCCTAGACGTAACTAGCCTCGAAGACATGCAAGCCTTCGTTGAGTTCGCCAAAGATAAATTTGGTTGGCTTGATGTGATGGTGAACAATGCTGGCTTGATGCCGCTCTCGAAGCTAGAGTCCTTGAAGATCGACGAGTGGAATCACATGATCGACGTGAATATTCGCGGTGTCCTTCACGGCATCGCTGCTGCCCTACCCATCTTCAAGCATCAGCAGTCTGGACAGTTTGTGAATATCTCCTTGATTGGGGGGCATAACGTATACCCAACCGCTGTCGTGTACTGTGCCACCAAGTTCGCGGTCTGGGCAATCTCGGAGGGACTGCGGCAAGAATCGACAGATATTCGGGTTACGGTGATTTCGCCCGGAACAACCGAATCTGAACTTCCCAACACCACGACCGATGCCGAAGCCGCACAGTGGTTAGAAGAATTCCGCGAGGCAGTTATTCCAGCAGATGCGATTGCCCGCGCCATTGCCTTTGCAATTGAGCAGCCCGCAGAGATAGATGTCAACGAAGTCATCGTGCGACCGATCGGACAGAATTAACGTTCCACTGAAGATAGTTTGATCTCAGGTATCCCCTTACAGCACTCACAGCCCCAAACCTCGTAATGGAGTGATGCTTCTAAAAGATTGCATTCGCGCTCTTATTCAAACAAGGGGGAATATGCAATTCGGAGAAAACACGGTCTCGATCGCAGGTGGTGGTGTGGCAAAGGACGAGCGTAGGAGGAGCAATTGTATCGTTAGCAACGAATAGCTCACAATCCGCTCTGAAGAGAGGCTCTACGGTGCAATCACGGTCAATACGGGCATGAAGTGCATCATGCTTAATGCCACCAACTAGAAATGTAGAGCGCTGCGCCCGAGCATTCGTAATTACACACCCATCTCAAAATGTATCAATCACAAGTCAATCAAAAGGATCAACAAAGGAGTTGTAGCATGACTAAAATCACCCTGATCACCGGAGCCGGTCGTGGGTTGGGACGAAACACTGCTTTAAGTGTTGCTCGCCACGGCGGCGACGTTATCATCACATACAGAAACAGTGCCGAAGCAGCTCAGGCTGTTGTCGACGAAATTAACGGAATGGGTCGTAAGGCGATCGCCTTAGGACTCGACAGCGGCAATATCACTGAATTCGCACCGTTCGTCGAGCGCCTGCGAACAGCGCTGCACGAAACTTGGCAGCGCGAAACCTTCGACCACCTCGTGAACAATGCCGGTCACGGCGAGTACGCCCTGATCGAGCAGACGACCGAGGCGCAGTTTGACGGGTTGGTCAACGTTCATTTCAAGGGCGTGTTCTTCCTCACCCAGGCGCTTTTGCCGCTCCTAGCGGACGGTGGCCGCATCGTGAACTTGGGCACCGGACTGACCCGGGTGTCCTACCCTGGCTTTTCCGCTTACGCGGCAGCAAAGGCCGCAGCCGATATGCTCACTGTCTATATGGCCAAAGAGCTAGGCGGTCGTGGGATTGCGGTTAACACAGTAGCGCCGGGCGCGATCGAGACCGATTTTGGCGGCGGTGCCGTCCGCGACAACGCGGATGTCAACAAGCAATTCGCAGACATGACCGCCCTCGGCCGTGTCGGCGTGCCAGATGACATCGGTCCGATGATTGCGAGCCTGCTGTCTGAGGAGAATCGCTGGGTCACTGCGCAGCGGATCGAGGTCTCCGGCGGTCAAGTCATCTGATCAGTCAATCACCAATGGTGAGGCGAAGGCGTCGAGCGTTGCCTCGCCATTGGTGAGCATGGTCACTCTCTCAGAAAAGAACTCACAATGCGCGTGTTCGGCTATGCCATGCAGCACAAGGGCAGCTCAATGGAGCCAGTGCAGTTCGATCGGGAGTTCTTCGGCATAGGCATCGTCGAGATGATGTCAGGGAAATTAGCCATCTAAGCTATCAGGAGGAAACGACGAGATGCAAGATTTCAATGAAAAAGTGATCGTTATAACCGGGGGTGCTACCGGCATCGGATTTGCGCTTGCTAAGCAGTTTGCAGAGCGAGGCGCACGGATCGTCATTGCGGCGCGGCGGCGCGAGCGTCTGGATGAAGCAGCAGCGATTTTGGCCGCAAGCAGTACTGAAGTCCGGGTGTTTGAGTGTGACGTCACCCAGCGTGACCAGGTCGAAGCCCTAGCTGACTTTGCTTGGGAGCAGTTTGGACGGGTAGATGTGATTGTCAATAATGCTGGGGTCCTCCCTACCTTGGCGACTGTGATCGAAACGAAGCAAGAGGACGTGCAGCGCGTGTTCGACGTCGATTTCTTCGGTGTCTGGAATGGCGTCTCAGTATTTGGGCAGCGGTTCATCGCGCAGGGAACGCCAGCTGCGATCTACAACGTCGGCTCGGAGAATTGCTTCTTCAGTGCCGTTCCGCAGGGGGGCGGATACGTGGCCGCCAAACATGCTGTTCTGGCAATGACCGAAGCACTGCGGGAGGAACTGCCTGATCACATCGAGGTCAGCCTGATTTGCCCAGGGTTGGTGAAATCCGAACTCGGCGAGGTCACCAATCATGGCATGGACACAGATAAATTTGCCGTCTTGGCGATGACGCAAATCCTGGCAGGGGAATTTTTGATCGTCTCTCATGCGTATAACATGGTGCGAATTCAAGCGCGCTATGAGGAAATCAAGACCGCTTACACAAAGTATGCACCCCGCTATCAGGGCGACAACGAATTCGATGTCAGAACCTTGAGTGCCGAATCCAACTAGGACTAGGACGCGCATGTCGCCCCGCGACGCAGACTGTTCCCTCGTCAGCACACCTTTCAACAAGCACTGGAGCCATCTCTGTGCCGCTGGCATACTGTCGCCCGCAGCCCGCGACGCTCTAGCTGAAGAACTCACAGATGTAGCTCTCGAGTGCCGTGAATGAGCAAAAGATCTGGCGCAATTTGCAAATGAGTGACGCAATGGGTCAATATCCTTTCAGCCCAACGTTCTGGCTTGTGATGACCTGGGATAACCTGTGGTTAAACAGCACAGCTTAGAAGTAGGCCAAAAGCCTAGAATGCTGACAGGTGCTAGCCTTGCAAGATTACGCCACTCATTTGCAAATTGCGCCAGATCTTTTGCTCGCTCACATCAGTTGCAGCACAGTAACAGCAAGAATAATCAGGATGCCGCCGATGAGTTGCAAAAACGTTAGCGTCTGACCAAACCACAGCCATGCCAGCGCAAAAGCAATCACGGGTTCGAGCGTTGCAATCACCACAGCCCGTTCAGTCTGAACGCGTTGGATACCCTTGAATAAGCCACACGAACTAGCAGTTCAACGAGCTACTGCTTAATGTCTTCCTGTGGCTTACTAATCTGAAAAGCACTGTAATGGTTGAACCAGCGTCATGACGTACTCTCAATTACTACCGCGATCGCTTCAATTTCAATCATCGCTTCGGGCGTGTAGAGGCTGGACACTTCGACAATGCTATCGGCGGGATAGGGAGGGCTGAAATACTGGCGGCGGAGTTCGACGATCGCACCGAAGTTACTCATATCCGTCAGGAAGATGGTCACTTTCGCGACCTGACTGAGACTGGAACCGCCAGCTACGAGGGCGCGATCGAGGTTTGAAAAAGCCTGCTCGCCCTGAGCGCGAAAGCCACCTGCGACAATTTTTCCATCGTCAGCATAACCCGCTTGTCCTGAGATAAACAGGAGGTTCCCAACTCGAATGCCCTGAGATAGACGAAAAGGTTGATAAGGGTCAGGGTCAGTCTTAATCTGCTCAAGGGTCATGTTAGATATATTCATGGTGTCCATAGTTTTGATAGAAGGGTTCTTTTGTGGCTCGACGCTAAATCATTGCAGCAAAAGTCAAATTTGCCGTGCAAAGTCTTGAGCTTTGTTTCTCAAAGACCTTCACTTGGTTTTGCAGTGGTTTGTGACGATGGCTTGATCAGTTGCAATGCCGTGACCGCAAGGATAATCAGGATGCCGCCGACGAGTTGCAAAAGCGTTAGCGTCTGACCAAACCAGATCCACGCCAGCGCAGCAGCGATCACGGGTTCGAGCGTTGCAATCACCACAGCCCGCTCAGTCTGAACGCGCTGGATACCCCAGAAGAAAAGGAAATAAGGAAGGGTGGTTCCAGCAATGCCGACATAAAGGATTTTCCAGATATTTTCCGGCTCCAGTAACGTTGTAGGAACGCCTTGAGTGACCTGGTAGGCAAGCCAGAAGACGCTGGCAACTGCAAACGTTTTTAGCATCACGCCCAGTGTTTCATCTGAGTGCCCAACTCGCTCACCTTGCAGGTTGTAAGCGGTGAAAAACACAGCACTTGACAGACCGATGAGAATGCCAAATCCATTAAATTCACTGAGGCTACCCTCCACGACCTTCGACACCAGCACAACGCCAACAATCAATAAAAGCATCGCTGCAAGTATCGATCGCCCAGGCATCCGCCGCGTCGTCACCGCTGTCCATAGCACGACCATCAGGGGCGAGGTAAATAGCAGCAGGATCGCAACTGCAACGGGGAGACAGGCGATCGCCAGGTAGTTTGCTCCGATTAAACCCGCAAACAACAAGCCCAGAATAAACTGCTGCCGACTCATTGCTTTCGCTTCTGGTTTCATCCTGAAGCTACTCACCACAGCCAGACCAAAAGTGGCGATCGCCGCACTCGATACTGCCAGTTCAAAAGGATTCACGCCAGCTACCAGCAAGCTGCTGATCAGGTTGGCGGCGACTGCCCAGAGCACGACTGCGAAAAGTACTGCAACTAGCCCTAACCTGCGTTGGGATATAGTTGCTGTTTCAAGTGTTGATGTTTTGAGCACAGAATCCTTGTGAACCACGTTACGTAATCATTTCAAGCTGTGAATTAATCAAGGCCTGAATTGCAGTCTCATCCTCTTGATTGCTGTTATCACCGAGGTTCAGTCTCCTCATATTCCGAGTTATCTATTGCACTAAACCGAACGATAGCAGGGGACAGTAAGAGATTGCAAATTCAATCTACTCACGTTTAAGATGAGAAAAACTCATCAAGAGGCTTATGCGATCGCTGCCACCCCTTAACGCTTTGCATACCTTTGAGGTAGCAGCTCGCTGTTTGAGTTTTCAGCAGGCGGCTGAAGAACTGGACATCACGCCAACCGCAGTCAGCCACCAAATTAAAGTACTGGAAGATTACTTAGGAGTATCCTTGTTTCGCCGCCGTCCCCGACCTCTGGCACTGACAGAAGTGGGGCAACTCTTGTATCCAGCAGTGAACAAAAGCCTGGATGCAATTGCAGCAGCGATCGCTCAACTAACGCAAGCTTCAGACTCTACGACATTAACTGTGAGCGTGACGACGGTCTTTGCAGCCAAGTGGTTAGTACCTCGTTTAGCCGAGTTTCAACGAACGCACCCCGAAATTGATCTTCGTCTACAAACTTCAAATGATGTCGTTGATCTACATAGACAAACGGTTGATGTGGCGATTCGCTATGGCAAAGGCAACTATCCAGGGTTTACCGTTCATAAGCTCATGTCAGATGTATTTATGCCCGTCTGTAGTCCACATTTATTGAATGAAAAGCATCCGATTAAAGAGCCAAGTGATCTGTTGCATCATCCTCTGCTGCATTTTGAATGGATTCATTTTGGAACAGAAGCTCCTGACTGGAAAAACTGGTTTAGACTTGCAGGGCTAAACACGACTGACCCAAATGATGGAATTAAATTCAACGAAGAAAGTTTAACCATTCAAGCCGCGATCGCCGGTCAAGGTATCGCTCTATGCAGCAACATTCATGTCGCTGATGATGTGGCATTGGGTTTTTTAGTACAACCTCTTGATGTGTCGCTAGACGGTTTTAACTACTCGGTAGTGTATTTAGAGAATCACCCTAAAGAAAAACTAATTCTAAAGTTTTTAGATTGGTTAGTCGAAGTGGCTGGTAGTTTCTCCCAACATAGACCTTTGAAATAGAGTGGAGCTTTATCCCTCTTCTGGCACTCTCCGGGAAGGCAATCTCCAGAAGCCTTATCAGTCAACCAATACAAGCTATCCTATTAGAAAAACTTGGTGGCTGTATTTGTTGTTAGAAAAAAATCAGGCGATCAGCTTTGCTGGTGCCGTAGGCAATCGCTTCATATACAATGGCTCTAGAGTTCAGAAATGGCAAATGTTTTCGGAGAGTGACAGAAGAGGGATAGAGTTAGAAGCGCGTTCTTGGTCAGAAACAATGGTTGGTTCTTTTGGCTTTCAGGGGAGGAAGTCATCACACGTTATGACCTTCCCACGGCAAAGAGCCTCTGCACCTCAATCCGCTCCACGTGGATTATCGATTACGAATAACCACGTTCCATCTGGCTGGCGACGGACTACCTCGGCATTTTTTCCCGTTAAGGTGACTGGATTGCCATCGGTTCCTTTGGTAATAGCACTCCATGTTCCGCGCGTTATGGCAAGATTTCCGTCTGAGCTTTGGAATGCCTCGATCTCTGTCGTGAAGCTGACCTCGTCAAATGCAATCCATGCTTTGAGAGCCTCACGAATAGCCGCTTGACCCGTGACAGATTCCCCAGAGTCGAGTATAAACGTGGCGTTTGGCTCGTAGAGGGCAACGACGGTTTCTAAATCCTTTCGTTGCAGTGCCTCCATCAGTAAAATGTCGCATTCTTCTGGTTTGCGTGCTGGCATATTCTTTGTCCTTTGACTTGGTAGATGTGAACTTAACAACTTATCTGAGTTAAATACACTATGTCAGACGAACAGACAGAGAGTATGCTAAGAGCTTGCGGCGTTTTTACAAGATATTGCTATCGCCGCAAAAAGGCTTTGGGAGTGATGCCCACAAGACGCTTGAAGTGATAATTCAAATGTCCCTGACTAGAAAATCCAACGATTTGAGCAATATCTGCGATCGCTAAATTTGTTTTAAGTAAGTCTTTGGTACGGTCAACTCGACATTTAATTTGATATTGATGAGGGGGTAAGCCTGTAGATTGCTTAAACAAACGGGCGAAGTGATAGGGACTGAGTTTAACAATCTCGGCGAGTTCAGCTAAACTTACATTCCGGTCTAAGTTCTCTTGAATGTAGTCAATGATTTGTTTAAGTGGCTGCTGTGATAAGCTGCCTTGAGGTAAAACTGCTGGCTTTCGCGTTGAGTATTGAAATAAAAGATGCGTAGCTAAAGCATGCGTCATGGAGTCTGCATAGAGACGACTATTTAAATTGTCGGTTTCAAGAGCCGTCTTAAGCGCCAAACCAAACTGTACAATTAAGGGATCGCTCAGTGCTGATGGTTGAGGGATGAATTCAATACGGTCGTTCCCCCAAGTTTCTTCACTGATTTGCCTAAATAGTTCTGGATCTAAATAGAGTTGTAAGAACTCGGCTTCGCGATCCCAACCAAAGGAGTGACGGAGATTAGCCGGATACAGCCCGATCTGACCGGGAACAGCCTGTAATGTCTCAGCACGTCCATCAATAACTTGGTTGAGAAGATAGGGTTTGCCTAACTTGATGCAAATTTGATGATAAGGCAGACAGTGTTCGGACACACTAAAAGCCGGTTGATGATGGTGAACGAGAAAAATACGATCCCAATTAGCCCTAGCACTAGAGGTAACAGGCGCACGAGGAAACGTCTGTGAAATCTCCTGCATGAATTTGGTACTGATAGAGGCTGAAGAGGAGGAAAGCATATTTTTAAGCTTCTATCGTAGAAATATTTTATTCATAGCAGATATTGCGTCAGGGATACTGTCAACTTAGGGGTGTAGTTAGACTAAGCCGGGCAGTCGCCTACCCGGCTTAGTCTAACTACACCCCTATCCGCCGTGCCCCTAGAACAACATTTGCGCCGTTCTTAGCAAGCAATTTAGCGGTGGCTTCACCAATGCCGCTACTAGCTCCGGTGATAGCAATGACTTTGTTCTCTACGTTCAACATGGTGATTTTCCTTTTTGTTTCGGTTGGTTTGAGATAATTGTTTTACGTTTGTGGGTTTAGACTATTTCACAGTTTGAATCGGCTATGCATCACTGAATGACCACGCTCATACCGCCGTCAGCCATAACGATGGAACCCACCAAGAAACTTGCCTTGTCTGACGCTAGAAAAGCAACGACCTCTGCGATTTCTTCTGGCTGGGCGGCACGCTTGATGGGAGCCTGTTTGCCGTGTTCGGCGAGAAAATCGCGACCATCCTCACGGAAGGTATTGAGGAGGTTGGTTACCACATCGCCTGCACCCACCGCGTTGACTCGGATGCCGTGCTCGATCGCTTCTAGCGCCAACGTGCGCGTGATCTGTGCAAGCGCACCCTTTGCTGCGGCGTAAGCCGAAATGCCTGGGAAAGTTTGGTAGCAGGCATAGGAGCCAATGTTAACAATGGCACCAGTTTTGTTCGGAATCATTGCCTTAAGCGCCTCCCGCGAGTGCAAAAAGACACCAGTGGCAGTGACATCCATGATCGAGTTCCACTCCTCAAGGGTCATATCGATGGCGTTCTTATACACGATGCGAGCGGCATTGTTAACGAGGATGTCGAGTTTACCGAAGCGTTCTGTGGCAATGGCAACGGCTTCCTGAGCAGATTGCTCTGTCGCCACGTCACCAACAACAGGAATGATCCGCTCATTGTCCTTAAAAACGCCATTTACGGTTGGGTTAATATCCTCAGCTACAACAAACGCCCCACGGGCTTCTAGCAATTTGGCAATCGCTAAGCCAATGCCGCTAGCCGCTCCAGTGACAATCGCAACTTTTCCATCGAGATCGCGGTGTATGTTGTTTGATTCATTGTTTTTCATGTTTGCCTTATCCTCTGAATGCTTTATTGGATGAATTCATCATAGGCTTCGGGGCAAGGGTTCTAAATACACAAACCTTGCAGATTATTGCCTGATTCTCCTAAACAGAATGTTGACAAGAAAAAATATTCTCCATAATGAGCGCAGGAGCACGGTCAAATTGGATAGAAAACCAGCATGGTGATTGAAGGACTTCAGTCCGGTAGAGCAATGAGTGCGTGTCAAGAACTGGCGGCATTAGTGACCCGCCATACTAATGGCAAGGGAAACGGCGGTACTTTTGCCCAGTCCTTGGCTCGATCCCGTTACCAAAGCGATTTTGGTCACTGCTTTATCCTTCTGCTGTGTTACTTGAATACATTCATCGTATGGTTGCAGATTGGGTTCTTCAATATACAAACCTCGCCGTTTATTGCCTAATTCTCTAGATTGCAATCTTGGGGCTGAATAGAAGTGTTCTATAATTCGCAAAGAAGATAAGCTCCAAAAACAGTGACAGACGAACTCATCACCGATCATGTCAAGAACTCGCCGCCCTGATTAACCGTCACACCGCTGGTAAGGGTGATGGGTTTCATCAAACGAGTATCGCGCCGCTGGGATTTAGCCGCGAGTCTTTGATTGGGGCGATGCTGCATGGAGTCAGCACCCCGATGCTGGCAATCGTGGTTCAGGGCAAGAAGGGCGCAGCTCTGGGTGAGGAAGTCTATCGCTATGGTGCAGCGCAATATCTGGTCATTTCAGTCGATCAGCCGATTAGCGGATTTATTATCGAAGCAACCCCCGATCGCCCCTATTTAGGATTGAAACTGGATCTTGATCCGCACGAACTCTGTGAGATTATTGCTCTCCAAACGACTGCGATCGCGGATAAAAAAGAAACTTCAGTCCGAGGCTTTTTCGTCAGCACCGCCAATCTATCATTGCTCGATTGTGCCCTGCGATTGATCCAGTTATTGGATACTCCTGAAGATATTCCAATTCTGGCTCCAATGATGATTCGCGAAATTCACTACCGCTTGTTAATCGGCGAACAAAGTGAAGCCGTTCGTCAGATTGCGACATCCGGCAGCAACATGCAGCGGATCGCAGCAGTCATTCAAAGCATCAAGGTAGATTTTGCTAAACCATTGTGCGTTGCCGCTCTCGCTGAGCAGGCTAGCATGTCGCCTTCCTCTTTCCATCACCACTTTAAGCAAGTAACCTCAGTGAGTCCGCTGCAATATCAAAAGCAGATCCGACTCCTAGAAGCTCTTCGGCTGATGCTGGCGGAAAATTACAATGCGATTATGGCTGCTGATCGAGTCGGCTATGAAAGTCCATCTCAGTTCAGTCGAGAATATGCTCGCCTGTTTGGTGCGCCACCCATTCAGGATATCGATCGGTTACTCTCAGTGGGATAAGCTAATGATCGTCAAACAGAGAGTTTTGACTGAAACACTGAGAGATTTCAAGCAAATCTAATGAACCTAACCCACCAGCGTTTCGTTCTCAATCGCGATCTTGCTCACGAGAATCGAAGTTCTGCCGAGCCGCCTCGATTGCTGTCCAATTCGACCTGATCCAATTGGTAAAACCTTCCAGCGCTGGCAACATGCTTTTACCCATCGTGCTCAGTTCATATTCAACACGTGGCGGAACTTCGGGAAAATAGTGCCGGACAAGTAGCCCATCGCGTTCCAGATTGCGAAGCGTCAGCGTTAGCATCCTTTGAGAGATTCCGGTGATGCCATTTTTAATCTCAGAGAAACGCAACCGATTTTCTGGAGCAAGCGACAGAAGGGACACAATGAGAATTGTCCATTTGTCACCAAGGCGTGCTAGAACGTCGTGCGGTGCACAGGGCGTCAAAACTGGACCGCGAGCCGTTACAGTGTAAGGCCGACCATAAATGTTCTGTGACAATGGTTATCTCCATGTAACTGATGCACATTTTTGTGCCGTCTTGTATGGAATTTTCAATCCTAGTATAGTTCGGTGAATCAACTGTTATTAACTAGAAATTTACAATATGATGTCTCAAGACAGAACCGTCCTCGTTTTCGGCGCGACAGGTCAGCAGGGCGGCTCGGTGGCAACTGCCTTGCAAGCGAAAGGTTGGCGAGTCAAGGCGCTGGTTCGTGATCCAAATAGCGATAAGGCCAAGGCGATCGCCGCCCAAGGAATTGAGCTAGTTCACGGTGATCTAACAGACAGGCAGTCGATTCAGGCTGCAATGATAGGCATCTATGGTGTGTTCAGCGTTCAGCCTAGCTCAGGACAAGGCGCAGCCTCTGGTGTGACTGATGAAGCTGAGATTCGATATGGAAAAACGATCGCAGAAACCGCAATCGCGAACGGCGTTCATCATCTCGTTTACAGTTCTGCAAACGCCGTAGGTGCGACCAAAACTGAAATTGGGCATTTTGATACCAAAAGTGAGATCGAGAAGTACATTCGTAGTCTGAACATCCTAAGCACCATTGTTCGTCCGAGCGCGTTCATGGAAATCTTGACGCTACCCGGCATGGGTCTCGATCAAGGTGAGTTCTCGTTCTTCATGCGACCCAACCAACCGATGCAATTCATTGCGGTTAAGGACATTGGCAAGATCGTTGCTGGAATTTTCGCCGATCCTGCGAAGTTTGGATCACAGACGATCGAGATAGCTGGCGATACGGTGACGGGGACTGAACTCGCCGAGAAATTCAGTCGGACAGCGGAGCGTCCCATCACCTATCACCGCTTTTCAGACAGCCTGCTTGAGCAGAATGCGTTCCTCGGTGGACTCGCTAAGCTGGTCGATCAAGGGCGGCTAGCGGGCAATGCAGACATCGCTTCGCTTCGAGCAGACTTCCCTGAACTGCTCACAATGGACGAGTGGCTTGCGGGCGCTGGAAGACCCGCGCTTCTCGCTGCAATTCAAGCGAACGGCAGCGAGGTCGCACTTCGGTAGAAAGCTGTAAACTTCAATCCTTCAGCGTTAGCTATGCTTACTTAAAGGCGTTGCCTTGCTTGAAAAGCTTAAAAGGCGTTGCTGATTTGGTAATGGTTTAGCTATCTCAAAAGCAGATTCCTTCGTGGAGAAATCATTACTCTTCAGCAACGCCGCTTAAAAGATTCGGAAGGATCTTGTTTCTAACAAACTGCTCAAATGTTGTGGGTGTTTTTGCCTCCGGGGTTCGTGCTGTGGCATAAACTCCATCCGGATCGCCAAGCGCACGGAATAGATCACTCATTTCGCGCTGAACCTCAGCAGTCGCTCCCATGGCGGCAAACTGCTGCTGGAGCGATTCGATACCGACTTGAGCATATTCAATCGAATAGCTCAACACTCGTGACAAGATAGCAGATGTTTCAAGCAATGTTAGGTTTTCGGCTCCCATTAAATTACGAGTCCACTGACCTGCCCAACGCTGATCCAGGAGATAGTGTGCTGCCACATCTCCGATATCGTCAGTGCTAATCCAGGGAATATCATGATCACTCGGATAAGGAAATCGAACCGTGCGATCGCTTTGGATCGTCTCGATTTGCGCCAGGAAATTCTCCATAAAATAGCCAGGACGTAGATGAACTACATTGGCAGCAGTTTCATTGAAGATCGATTCAACATCTCCACCAAATGAAACTGTGCCCAAGTTCAGTTTTGCGCCCGCACCAATGCTCGAAATGTTCACAACTCGCGGAATGCTATTTGCGGATACAGCGTTCACACCCGCCTTTGCAGTTTGAAGATACCAATCCTTCAAGTTAGGCACATCAAGCTTCGGTGGTGTTAGCCAAAACAAAGCATCTGCTTGTTGAGTAGTCTCTATCAATCCTTGAGCATCATCGCTGCTAATGGGCTGAACGATCGCACCTTGAGCAACGAGATCTGCCAACTTCTCTGGATGTCGGGCTAAGAGAATCGTTTCAGCTCCTGCCTGGATGACTTTTTCGGCGGTGCGTCGTCCAATGTTGCCAGATGCGGCTGCAATTACAATTTTCACTTTTGTTCTCTCTCAATACTTCGGACAGAATTTGAGCAGGTTTTGAAGCTCAACCTCTGATTTAATCGTGGAGTGGATCTTTTTTTTCAAACTTGGGGCAGGGCTAACTTTGAAAAAATGGCTTTATTCCGGTCTTGAGTTTCAATTCACTTTTTTGCATCACTAAACTCCACTTCTGGAACATCACCAAGACTTACATCGTCTCCAAAAACTAAGAAGTTTGATTGAACTATGGAAGGAGTGTCAATTCGATGTTTTCGAGACCCCGTAATTTGTTCTTCGTTGGAGTCGTCGCTTTAGGTGTTACGGGCGCAATTGCAGCTCTAGCTACAACTCATTCACACACCGTTCAAGGAGAGCTAACAACGTCGATCGCTGATTCCAAATCTGTGTCCTGTGACCAATTTGAAGTGAGGGCAGAAGTATGGAGCGTTACCAGAATGGCAGGACCTATTGTTATAGGAGAAATGGGTTCTACAACTGCACAAGGTCAAACTTTGGGTGACGGCTGCTCATACAGCCTAACGTTCAATTATCTATCTTGGTTCCCACTGCCTCCATCGTTTCAGTACCGCTATTCAGCAGAAGCGCCAACATCTTACGGCTCCACTGGATATAGTCAACTCGTCAGCGATCCCTTCCCAGAACAGTTTGATATGCCAATGTAACTGATTTGCCTTATCTCAATCTTCTATAAATTGCGCAGGCTTAAACCAAGTTGGTATCAGCCCGGATCAGCAGATTGCGTAGCAAGATTAGGAAGGGGTTTTCTCAAAGTTGGCACATCTTTAAAGTGTAAAATTCCTATGAATTGACAATACTTTGGACGAAATTTGAGCAGGTTTTGAGGCTCAAGCTCAGATTTAATCGTAGACTGGGTCTTTTTTCCAAACTTAAGGGCAGAGCTAGCTTTGAAAAAATGGCTCTGCCCCTAAGTCGCAAGCTCTGAGAGCCTTGTGAAGCTGTTCAAAAAACTGTCCGGCGTATTGCTCTCTATGAGTTTGGATTCAATGGGAAAGCAGTTCCGCTGCTGCCCGCTATTTCAAGTATCGGAACCGGATTCCAGTATTCGCGGTAGTGAGTAATCTTTCCATTCTTTGTTTCTAGTCGCACCACATAGTCTTGCTGATAGGGCTGGCCCGTCGCCACAAACACAGCTTCTCCATGAAATTCAGCGAATAGAACATTTGGAGTCAGCGTCTGATATTCACGAACATCTGTAAAGACCCAGTTTTGCAATTGTGTGACTGCGTTCTTCATGTGGTTATAGATCGCAGTTTTGCCTTCTAATCGGCTCGGTAAACCCAGAGCAGAAGCATAGGGAAATTCTAGGATTGCATCTTCAGCTAAGAGATCAGACCACGCTTGAACATCCGTTCCAATTAATGCGAGATGAGTCGCAAAAACTTGAGCGATCGGATTTTGTTCCATATCTTGTGTTAGTTAGTTAAGCATCGGACAAAAACTGTAGGATGTTGAGAAACTCGTCGGTTTTCTATTCAAGGTTGAGGATGGCTCTCATTCTTCGGCTATTTAACCCTTGCTACTGCCTCAATCTCAACTAGAATTTCTGGTGATGCTAGAGAAGCGACTCCAATGCCAGTCAGGGCAGGACGAGATTCGCCTAAAAACTCAGAAAAAATAGGGGCAATAGTACTCATGTGTTCGCTGAGTTCTCCACGAACGTAAGCGCGAACATGCAATAGCTGATCAACTGACGATCCAGCAGCCTCTAGTGCGACTTTAAGATTGCTAAGCGCCCTCCTCGTTTGTCCTTCGACAGATTTCTCTGTGACCTCATATTGTTGGTTCTAGCCCACTTGTCCAGAGATGAAGAGTAGTCCTGTTTCTGTGTCAATAACGGCTTGAGAGTAGCCAGATACAGAACTATCAAATAGTTCTTTAGGGTTGATCAGTTTCTTGCTCATGTTATTCCTCCAGTTTGTGTTGTTGAATTTTCAGCACTTCACAGCGCTGTGAAGTGCGAAACTTACGGAACAATTGCAATAACGCGAATTTCAACACGCATCGTTGGATCTCCGAGAGCCGCGACACCTAGCTCTGTCCAAATCGGGGCATGGTTAGGCATGTAATGACGAAATAGCTTGACCATCGTCTCGTTAGCTACAGGAGGAAATCCTACATGATAGGAATTGACGTGGACAACATGCTCCCAACTAGCACCCGCAGTCGCCAAGGTTCGTTCTACGTTCCGAAACGCCTGAGCAATCTCGTCCGCGAGCGATTCAGGAAATTTCCAATCATCACTCCAGCCACCTTGTCCTGATGTTTCTACTCGATTTCCAATTTTTACCGCTTGCGAATAATGCATTCCATTCAGTTGGCGTTCCCCATAACCAGGGGTGACAAAAAACTCAGGCTTTTCCATTGTGTTTCTCTACTATCAAATCGTTCTTTAGGGTTGATCAGTTTCTTGCTCGTGTTACTGTTCCAGTTTGTGTTGTTGGATTTCCAGCACTTCGCATCAAAATATTCTGCATGAAGGGCTGAGTCATGACATAAACAACAGTAGCGACTCGACCTTCTGATTCCCCTTTCTCTATCTCAAGTGTAGAGAGTTCTAGCCTGCAACTTCTATTAGAATCTGACCCTGGTTTATCAGATTCTTGTGATCTTAGAAATCTGTTTTGGCGTGACACCCGTGAGACGCTTGAAGTGCTGTGTCAGATGACTTTGACTAGAAAAACCGACCTGTAAAGCAATATTCGCGATCGCTAAATCTGTCGTCTTCAGCAGTTCTTTTGCCCGTTCAACCCGCTGTTGAATCACATACTGATGTGGAGAACTTCCGGTAGCGCGTTTGAACAACCTGGAAAAATAGGTCGGACTAATGTTAATCGCTGCTGCAATTTCAACCAGTGATAAGTCTTGATTGAGATGAGCCTGAACATAATCGATCGCTTGCTGTAACTGACTGGTAGTTAAACCGCTGGGCTTAGGTGCAATATTCTGCGTAGAGGTGGAATAATGCCGTAACAGATGAATGATGAGCACCTGGGTTAATGAGTCCACATAAAGCTGACCCATGATGCCATCTGACCTGAGTTCAGATAAAAGCAGCATCGCAATCTGATGGAGACGCAAATCATGCTTAGAGAAGCAGTTTACAAGATCGATTTGAGCAAGCTCAGAGGTTTGGGCAACTTGCCTCACCAGTGCTGGATTCAAGTGAATGTGTAGCATTGTCTCATCAGTCTCACTTGCCTCACTCCGCCAGTAGCTTGGTTGTCCCGCTGGAACAAAAATACTGTGACCCTCTTGGACAATTGACTCATGTAAGCGATCGTCTCGCTTCTGAGTCAATTGAGCAGGATTCCCCAGGGGTAAGTTGAGCCAATGATCCGATAAAGCTGGAACCTCTATCTCACAAACGGTGGAAGAACTTGGATATTGATATTGTTGAACTAAAACTCCATTCCAGCCAAGTGATTGGCTGGAGGATACCAGGGATTTATTCAATCGTTGCTGAAGTTCAATCGCGCTCATTAAGTTGCTTATCATCGGCTTATCTAACTGATTGGAGACATCTTATGTTGCTTGTCGTCGACTTCGGCTTACTTGACTTCACTAGACATATTTAACGGTGATCTTACTGTCGCCCGTTGTGACGAAACCACTCAAACCACTTCCTCAAAACTTAGATTCATTCGCGATCGCATCCTCGAACCCAAGAACTTAACCAGTGGCTCGACCAACAATATGTTGTCAAGCGTCAGTTCTTGAAACATAAACATAGAAAGCCTTGTAGAACTATTCAAAAAACTGTCCGGAGTATTGTCAAAAGTCAACTGCCACCGCCTTTTATTATTAGCCCTTCGTCTTTCAATTGGAGGTTGTGCTGCCAAGATTTGTGCGATGCGCTTGCCCTCCCTCTCCAACAATCAAATCAATCAAATTATTGATCAGTCGATCGCGCTCCATCCCGTCGCACGTTGCCGTGTCTGAATTCGAGCCAACTGACTCGCGCTAGGAAGGCATGTTCACCGATGGGTTCGTGGTGTATCGCAACCCGTCAACGAGCAGAGCAACCATGCGGCGCACATAGTCAGTTCGATCGTCGTGAGCCGACATACACAGGCTCGCAACCGCTCTCAACAGGTCGTCTGGCTCAATATCAGTACGCACCTCACCCACGCTAGCCGCTGCGTCAAGCAATGCTTGTAGCGCGGGACGGAGTCGCTGATCGAAGTAGGTAGGCAAAGTGTTGTATGCCGGGTTTCCAGAGTGCAAGGCTGTTGCAAGTCCGCGTTTGGTCGCGATGAAGTCCGCGTAACGCTGCATCCAAAGAGCTAGCGCCTCGTCCGGCGCATATTCCGCCGCCAGTACTGATGCGGCATCAGCACACGCATCGACTTCGTGACGGAAGACGGCTGCGATCAGGTCAGAGCGCTGCGGAAAACGGCGATACACAGTGCCGACGCCGACCCCCGCCTTGGCAGCAATCTCCCGTACAGGAGCGTCCACTCCCGAAGTGGCGAACACCGCCAGCGCCGCTTCCAGCAACGCGTCCATATTCCGTTGCGCGTCGGCGCGCAACGGACGGGAGGAGCGGACTTCGCGCCCCTGGTCATCACCTTTCCCGTCCGCCTTCTTGCTCATTTTCACTCTCCCCCTTGACAAAGCGGAACATTGTTCCGTGCTATGTGGAACAACGTTCCGATTAAGGTAATTTAGCACAGCATAGCAGCGTAAACCACCCATCGATGTAGAAAAGGAGATTACTATGCAAGACAAACCCATCGCCCTGGTCACTGGGGCCAACAAAGGAATCGGTCTTCAAATCGCGAAGGATCTCGCGGCACATGGCTTCACCGTGCTTGTCGGGTCGCGCACCCTCGAGCATGGGGAGGCGTCCGCGAAGAGCGTTGGGGCGGATGCCCGCGCCCTCCAGCTCGACGTTACGGACGAAGCCTCAATCGCCGCCGCCGCAGAGCGCGTCCGGAACGAGTTTGGTCGTCTCGACGTGCTCGTGAACAATGCGGGCATCTCGCACGCATCGAAGCCGGGTACGTCGTTCTACGACGCTCTGACGAACAACGTCCCAAGCACCGGGTCGCTCGACAATGTGCGGGCGGTCTTCGAGACAAATGTGTTCGGTGTGATCGCCGTCACACAGGCGATGCTGCCACTCCTGCGGGAAGCCCCAGCGGGGCGCATCGTCAAGCTGGGGAGTTCTTCTGGCTCGCTGTCGTTGAACTCGGACCCGAGCTTCCCGTACCGCGATGTTTTCGGCCTCGCCTACAGCCCGTCGAAAACGGCCTTGCACGCGATCACGCTCGCCTTCGCGATTGAACTCGAGCATACAAACATCAAGGTCAACATTGCGTGTCCGGGCTTTACCGCGACCGATCTTAACGACTTCCGGGGCACGCGCACCGTCGAACAGGGCGCACGTGAAGCCGTCCGCCTCGCGCTCCTCGGTGCGGATGGTCCAACGGGCACGTTCTCAGACGAGGACGGTCCGGTCCCGTGGTGATGTAGGACTCCAGCGACACCGCGCCGTAGCTCCGTTTAGCAAAATCTAGGAACCTACTGGGACACGAAGTCCGAAGGAGAAACCATCATGCGTGTTTTCGTCACTGGTGCTACCGGCTTTGTCGGCTCCGCTATTGTCCCGGAACTGCTTAATGCCGGACATCAGGTGCTGGGTCTCGCCCGGTCAGATGCGGGTGCCAATTCTCTGATCGCTGCGGGTGGAGGTGCAGCGAGGAGATCTGGAAGACCTGGAAAGCCTACGCAGCGGAGCAGCCCTGTCGGATGGTGTCAATTCACGCTGCCTTCAATCACGACTTCTCGAAGTTTGCGGAGAACTGTGAGGCAGACCGGCATGCGATCGAGGTGATGGGCGACGTGCTCCAAGGTTCTGATCGGCCTTTGATCGTCACGTCGGGGCTGCCCCTCACGCCCGATCGCCCTGCAACGGAGGACGACGTGTCGCCATCTGGCTCAAGCGGAACCCCCAGAGTGTCAGAGCAGACGGCGATCTCGATGGTTGCGCGCGGCGTGCGTGCCTCAGTGGTGCGTATGCCGCAGGTTCACGACCAAGACAAGCATGGACTCGCCACCTACATGATCGCGATCGCTCGCGAGAAGGGAGTCTCGGACTATATCGGCACCGGACTCAACCGCTGGTCCGCGGTGCACCGGCTCGATGTGGCACCTGTTTATAGGCTGGCGCTTGAGAAGGGATCTGCCGGGGCGAGGTAACACGCGATCGCAGAAGAGGGTGTATCGGTTCGAGAGATTGCCGAAGCGATCGGTCGGGGTTTGAAGATCCCGGTCGTGGCCTTTTTACCCGAAACGGCTGCAAGTCATTTCGGCTGGCTCGGATTCCCTATCAGCATGAACGCTCCGGCATCAAGCGGGCTAACGCAGCAACGGCTGGGATGGCACCCGATAGATAAGCCTGGATTGATTGCCGACCTCGAGTGCTCAAGCGCATTTGAAGCCTGAGTAGGCTTCATACCTGCAATGCCGTCTGATACACCTGTATCGTCTCAACCAATGCCGTCAATGCTGGCACTCTTCGCATCGCCATGGACAGCACATTTCCGCTTGCAGATGCACGAAAGGCGCACGAACGAGCCGCTCATCGGCACATCCAAGGCAAGATCGTGCTTACGGTCGCGTGAGCACAAAAGCGCGAAGCATCATCGCCACTTCTCGCGGGCGTTGTTTTTTCGCCAGGGTGTCGGAAGGGCATTGTCAACTTGATCGGACAAGTTCAAAACTAATTACTGTAATTCCTGGAGCGTCAGGAGCGATCAATTTAGGCAGCAGATTTAATATTCTGACCCGATCGTAAACAAGTATCTCAACGGGCAAGACGACTCAAAAGCTTGGCTTTGGATGATTGGAATTGCAGGAATGTGCCTGCTACCGCTACCCCTGATCATTCGGGCAATTTTGCTGATGGCGCTACCTATCGGCGTGATTTCGTGGGCTTTGTTCCACTTCCCGTTACCCGCTCAGATCAACGCGATCGTGTGGTTGGAACGGCTCGCAGACCGGAACAACTCGGTGATCTTGTCAAACAGTATTCAAACGCCATCCATCCCGTTCGTTTAGATGTGACCAATCTACAAGAGGTTTAAACCGCGATCGAGTCAGCGAGTATTTATGGTTGCATTGATGTGCTGGTCAATAATGCAGGTTATGACGTAGTTGGTGTGATTGAAGAAGTCAGCGACCACACACTAGACGGCAATTTGACACGAATTTCTTCGGCGCACTGAATGTGACTCGTGTCGTGTTGCCAACGATGCACTGTTCGCGCATCGGCCATATTCTCAACATCTCCTTGGTTGGTAGGGTGGTTTCCTTCAGCGGAGCTAGAATCTATTGTGCGACCAAGTTTGCGCTAGAAGAAGTTTCTGAAACGTTGGCACAAGAAGTCAAGCTGCTGGGCATCAAAAAAGTGACGATCATTGAACCTGGAGCATTTCGGACTGATTTTAGCGGTCGCTCAATCGCTTTCTCAGGACAGATGATCGCAGATTATGCTGAAACCAGAAGCAAGACGATTGAATGGAATCAATCACTAGAGGGCAAACAACTGGGCGCTCCAGCGAAGGCAGCGGCTGCAATGATTGAGGTGGTTGAAAGTTAGAGCCATGACGGTTTGTCAGGCTGTGGGCGTGGCATAGTCAACGCTGTCTCATGCCGTCTCCTAAGATTGCAATGTTCATTCCCTGAGCCACTGCTTACACCCCAGCGCCTCAACGTTGGCTAGCGTTTAGCTACTTTGTCCGATCGGTCGAACGATGATTTCATTCACATCCACCTCTGCT
Source organism: Cyanobacteria bacterium FACHB-471 (assembly GCA_014695345.1). Classification (GTDB taxonomy): domain Bacteria; phylum Cyanobacteriota; class Cyanobacteriia; order Elainellales; family Elainellaceae; genus JAAUTN01. The sequence goes on along the minus strand of JACJOC010000068.1, from coordinate 33,658 downwards.
GGCTGCTCAATCGCAAAGGCAATCGCACGGGCGATCGCGTCTGCTGGAATCACTTGTTCACGAAACTCCGCTGTCCACTGCGCCGCTTGAGGATCGGTAATGGTGCTGGCAAGTTCGGACTCGGTCGTTCCGGGCGAGATGATCGTGACCCGGATGTCGGTCGATTCCTGCCGCAGTCCCTCGGAGATCGCCCAGACTGCATACTTGGTTGCACAGTAAACCGCCGCCGTGGGAAAGACGGCATGTCCCCCGATCGAGGACAGGTTGACAAACTGTCCTGATTGCTGCTGTTTGAAGGTGGGCAGGGCAGCGGCGATGCCGTGAAGGACACCACGAATATTCACATCGATCATCCGGTTCCATTCGTCGATCTTCAATGCTTCCAGCTTGGAGAGCGGCATCAAGCCTGCGTTGTTCACAACGACATCAACGCGACCAAACTTCTCCTTGGCAAATTCGACAAAGGCTTGCATGTCTTTGAGGCTGGTCACATCAAGGGCATGAAGGCGGCTGAACCTCCTTTGTCGCGAATGTCGGAGGCGATCGCTTCAAGTCGATTGGTGCGCCGTGCGCCTAACACAACTTGTAAACCCTTGTGAGCGAGTAGACGGGCGGTTGCTTCACCAATGCCGCTGCTTGCACCGGTGATCAGCACGACTTTCTGTGTGTTTTCGTTAGTAGTCATGAGAGTGTATTTTCTAATTCCTAGTTGTTCTACGGTTGTGGGTCTGAATCACTATACAGTGTTGGATAACTATGCAGTACTGGGACTTCTGCGATCGCGCAGTTACCTGTTCTCTTCGCGGTATAGAACCATGCCGCCGTGATAGAGTACGCCGTTGCGAAACTCGCCGTCGGCGTTAAAGCCAGTGTCATCAACGTAGTCAATGTGGTTGCCAGTGAGGGTGTAGCTGCCCTGGTAGGCGCTTTGCTTCTGTCCGCGCGCTTCGTCGTAGCGCCCATTGGGTAGCAGCTCGTGACGGATGTACCCGTCTTTAGTCACCCACATGCCCACATAGGACTGCTGACCAGAGGTTTGCGCGGCTACTTCGATTCGAGGTCTTGGTGATTGTCCCATAGTTTGTGAAGAGGATATGCTTTCCGGATTTGAGTAGGAGCGGGGTGAACAGCCAATTATTAGTAGAACAATCCCTAAACAAAGGCCGCTAACCCTACGTTTAGAGGGCAGATGAGTCGTATTGCTCATGTTTTTTCTGTTGATGTGTAGAGACTTGTGGATAACTGCTTACCTGAGTAAGGCAGCTAATTTCGTACCTGCCATCCAGCTCTAAACGTTTACCTCATGGGTTACGGTTGTGGGTTTAGATTACTGAGCAGTGCTGGAATCGGACGTGGTAAAAACTTCCCGCAATGCTTGTGCCGCGTCAATGGAGCGCGGAAACCCAGCCGTAACTGTGGTGAGGTAAACGATTTCTTTGAGTTCATCTTGTGTTGCGCCCAGCCTCAGCGCATAACCCGCGTGGATCTTTAGTTGCGGTAGATTGCCCTGAGCTGCAAAGGCGGCAACGGTAGCAAACTGACGGGTGCGATCATCTAGCCCCCTGCGAGACCAAACTTCGCCGAGGGAGTAGTCATACCAATTTAAACAGTAGTCAGGGCAGATAAGGCATTGAGGATGAAGGGGTAACCTGTAATCGAAGCAATTGCATCAGGCGTTAATTGAGCCAGAAGTTGATCCACTTTGGCTTGCAGTTGATTGAGCGTCATGAACCTCGCCCACTTGAGGTCGGCTTTGAGGTGTTGCCACAAGCGCTCGATTGGATTTAGCTCTGGGCAGTACGGTGGCTGAAACAGCAAGATGATGTTTTCTGGCACAACCAAATCTTGACCACTATGAAACCGTCCGTTATCGACTTGTAGGATGTTGAGACTGTCGGGGTATGCCTGAGAAAACTCATCTAAAAACCGTTGGTAGCACATAGTATCGACATGCGAAAACTGCAAGAAGAATGCCTCCCCTGTAGCGGGTTCAACTGCCCCATAGAGCCAAAAGGCTTTGAACAACCACTGCCACTGCCCAATCGGTTTGACTCCACAGGCGGTAATCAATCGTCCTATCATCGTCTTGAGACCAAAGCGACTCTCATCCTGAGCAAAGTAGCGTATCGCTCTTGGGTCTTGCCGCACTTGGCGATAATACAAGCTCAGTAAACTTAAGTCCTCCGCAAGGTTTGCTCAAAAGCCGTTCGCTGCCCGCCATCTTGCTTACAGTTCTGCGGACGAGCGACCTTCAGTTTTGCCTTCAGGCGATACCGGGTCATTTGATAGACCGCATGATACTCAACTTCTACCCCCAATGTCTCGGCTAACCACTGCTGCACTTGCCCATAACTCTTGAACCCGTGATTTGGCTCTTGTAGCCGCTTTGCCAAGCTTTGTTCCGCCCACTGAGGAATCACACGCACTCCGCCTGGTGATTTCTTGATCTGCAACATGGCCTTGATGCCGCCGCTTCGGTACAGCGACAACCAGGTTTGCAGCGTGTTGCGATGTTTGCCAATGGCTTTGGCAATCACACTGATACTCGGTGCATTCTCCTGTTTAAGCCAGTAGAGGACTTGCAAGCGTTCCTTCGCCGTTGAGGTTTCGGCTTGTCGCAACTGTTCGCTCAGATCATCCAAAGTTTCCTTCACCTCAATCGAGGTCACACCAACCATTAGTAAAGTGCGCTAAATGACAAGGCTTAGTTTAGCGCATCTGCCCTATATGCAATTTAAATTAGTATCAGTAATCGCATCTGCTAAAAACGGGAAGTCTTGGCGTAGAGCATTGAGTACTGGCTGTCCTACGCCACCTGACAGTTCATTAATGACTTGATTACCTCGCTCACGGCGGCTCTGATTTTCGGCAATCGTTTCGGGCTGAGTTTGGGCAGTGGCAACAGTGGGAAAGAACGCAACCAAGAGCGCAACCAGGGTACAAGACAAGGCAGTCACGATTCTGTTGATGCCTTTTCTCCAATGAACCTGTCTAGGTCTGCGATCGGCTTTGCTAGGCTCCAAAAGATCGTAGACTTGATAACTCATTTCATTCATCATTCTTTTAGTCTCAGTTTGGGTTCTCGTTAATTTCATGAGCAAAAGTTTATGAAAAGTGATTGGTGAAGAGGAAGGTACGAAGGACTTTCTGCCCGTTCGCCGCAAATCTGTCCAATATCGGGGTGTCAATCTGCTCATGTAACTGATCGGCCGCTTGAGCTAGGGCTTCTCTAAAATTTCGGAAAACCCCAGTGATCAACCAGGTCTTCTTGTCCTTGGTCATTGCCTTAGCCTCTCACTGCTGTACTTGCATAGATTCATCCTATGAGCCAGAACCAAGGGCTTAAATACATAAAACTGGCAGATGTTTGCCTAATCCTCCCAAGCAAGGTGCAGGCAACAAAAAATGTTCTTATACTGAGCGCATGAGAACAATCACATCAGGCAGGACGCATGAAGATTGAGACAACGAGCTACGAGGCAGCGATGAACAAGTGTAAAGAACTGGCGGCATTAGTTGCTCGACTCCAAGTATCGATCAGAAAGATTCCGTCAGCGGCTGGTTTATCAGTAATGCCGATTCAACGTTGATTGATTGTGCTATCCGCCTGACAAAGCTTCTAGAGACACCACAAGATATCCCGTTTCTCGCCCCGATGGTCATCCGCGAAATTTATTACCGCCTGCTCACTGTGGAACAAGGGGAAGCGGTTCGTCAGATTGCCACATCGGGCAGCAATATGCAGCGCATTGCTGAAGTCATCAAACGACTCAAAGCAGATTTTGCCAGTCCGCTACGAGTTGAAGAACTGGCTAGGCAAGCGAAGATGTCTGCTTCATCGTTCCATCGCCACTTTAAGCAAGTGACCTCGATGAATCCGTTGCAATATCAAAAACAATTGAGACTGTCAGCAGCACGTCAGGTGATGCTGTCCGAGAATGTGGATGCGACCCAGGCGGCTTACCAGGTGGGCTATGACAGTACCTCGCAGTTTAGCCGCGAATATGCCCGCATGTTTGGTGCGCCGCCCATCCGAGATATTGAACGGTTACGGGTCGCTTGACCTTGCCTGTTTTTGAACCTCAGCGCGTTAGATATCAACCAATTACTTGACTGCTGTCAACAGTAGGGTTCGAGCGATCTTGAGGATTGAGGTCACATGCTGGAGATTTAGCCGCAATATCAGCAACACGATGAAGCCCTCTGCACAGCTTTGCACTTGCTCTTTGACGTTCTCCCACAGCAGTCGAGGGGTCAGTTTCTCCTGGCGCAGGTATCGGTTCACCCGGTCGTGGCTGACCCCTTCAAGATGTTCTGCCAAATTAGTCAAGGTGTAGTTGGTCAGGCTACTGAGTAAGTACTGGCAGTAGTCCAATTTGGTAAAGCTCATTTGCTCAACCCTTGATTGTTTGTACTACCTTACCCTGCTCCTGCGTAAGTCCTTGTGAAGGAGAAACCGGATTCTGACCACGGCTATATTGCCGTGGCGAGCAGCTCATAACCCGCCTGAAGGCTGTGCTGAAGGCGCTTTCGGATTCGTAACCGAGCGACAGGGCAATCACGAAAATCGAATCGCTGGAATTCGTCAGCCTGTCCCCAGCCAGCAGCATTCGCCAGCGCGTCAAGTATTCCATTGGTGTCACCCCAACCGTCGCTTTGAATTTCAGGGCAAAAGTCGATCGCGACATACGGGCACGCTCCGCCAGCTCCTGTAATGTCCAACGCTGCGCCGGATTCTCGTGCATCGCGCTGATCGCCGCACTTATCTGTTGATCTGCCAGGGCAAAGAGCCAGCCCACGCCACCGCTCAACCCTTCTGCTAGATGTAGCCGTAGCGCCTGAACTAGCATCATGTGGGCAAGGTGTTGTGCAATCAGAAGTCCGCCTGGCTGCTGCTCGCGCAGTTCCTGCATCATCCGCTCTAGAGACCAACGCAGCGCTGCCTGCTCCGATTCTTTCCGAATATGTACAATGGGCGGCAACACCCCCAACAGGATGTCCGCATAATTGCCGGTAAGGGCGAAGCGACTCCCGACAAGCAGGAAATCTCCACCGCCATTGCACGAGACGGTGCTACCCTCCCGCGCAGTCGAAAAAATCGTGTCGGCATCGATCGGTGTCAACGTCATGTCGCTTGCTAGACGGAAAGGTCGTCCACTCGGCAGCAGGAAGCAGTCTCCCGCCTTGAGGCACACGGCATCGAGAACGCCCTCTACAGCCAGCCAGCCCTCGCCAGAAACCACTGCGTTGAATTTGATGCCTTCGTGCTGGGGGAACTGAATTGACCATTCTCCACCCGCATCCAGGCTAGCGGACACATAACTGCGCGGTTTTAGCAGCGACAGCACATCTGAGAGTGGATCCATCAGTTATCTCGGACGATCGCAAAGATAATACGGACTTTACAGCATAGCTCGTATTTTCTCAATCTCCTATCTTGAGCTTAAAGGGACTGCGAATGCGGTCATGTCATGAAGTGAAATAAAGGAGAAGTTTTGATGCGTGTTTTCGTCACTGGTGCTACAGGCTTTATCGGTTCTGCCATTGTTCAGGAACTCATTAACGCGGGACATCAGGTGGTTGGACTGGCGCGTAGTGATGCTGCCGCCGATGCGTTGACGAAGTTAGGCATCGAGGTGCATCGGGGCGCGCTCGACGATCTCGACAGCCTCAAGCGTAGCGCAGCCGCGTCGGATGGCGTGATCCACACTGCTTTCATTCACGATTTTTCCGATTATGCGGCAAACGGCGAGACAGACCGGCGTGCTGTCGAAGCGCTTGGCGCTGCGCTCGTGGGATCTGGTCGACCCCTGGTGATCACCTCCGGCATCACCGTTCTCCCATCGGGTCGCCTTGGCAGCGAAGATGAAGAGGCCGACCCTAATTCCATCTCGGCACCCCGCGTTGCTTCAGAAAAGGTGGTACTTTCGCTGGCATCACAGGGTGTGCGCGCCTCGGTGGTGCGCCTGCCGCCGTCAGTTCACGGCGATGGCGATCGCGGCTTCGTTCCCGCTCTCATCGCCATCGCACGTGAAAAGGGGGTTTCGGTCTATGTGGGTGACGGGCTGAACCGCTGGCCCGCAGTGCATCGGCTCGATGCTGCCCATCTCTTCAGGCTGGCATTTGAGAAGGGTTCCGCAGGCGCGAGATTTCATGGAGTCGCTGATGAAGGTGTGCCGGTCAAACAGATCGCCGAGGTAATCGGTCGTCGCCTGAACGTGCCAATCGTCGCCAAGTCCCCCGAAGGGGCAGCGGATCATTTTGGCTGGCTGGGGCACTTCCTGAGTGTGGACTGTCCGGCTTCAAGCGTTCTGACGCAGGAACGGCTGGGATGGATTCCAAAACAGCCTGCACTCATTGCCGATCTCGATCGGGCGGACTATTTCGAGACCTGAGCAGACCGATTAATCAATACATTGCAAGAGAAACCGACAAAATGCAGGTCAAAGCGCAAGGAGAATCAGCATGAATGAACGATCACTCTACCTGATCGGGGCACTGGCGGGCGGAACAGCGATTCCAGCTGCGATGGCACTAACTCAAACCTCCTGGTGGATGTAGTTCGGCGGTTATTTGGGCGTGCTGTATGTCTCGTCAAGCATTTTCGCGACACCCAGGATTGGAGTCACACTCATGCTGGCGCTGGCGATCGCAGTCCAACTGGTTACCGTACTCCATCACCCATCCCTAAGTATCTGCATAGAGATTCTCACCATCATTTCACAGTCGCCCGGATCTGGTCCCGGAACCATGCATGTCCAGAATCACCACCGAACTGGGGATGCCAAATCATGGTGTAGGGGAAGTCAGCGATCTCTTGAGGCGGTAACACCTGCCGAAAGTTTGCCAACTTTGAGAGTTCGAGGGCTAAACGCATAGGGACGGTGAATATCAGGTCGGTATCCACGATATTGAGCGCGGTTGCCATGAAGTAGGGGGACTGGAGTACGATATTTCTCGCCTTCCCCAAATCCGCAAGTGGACGATCAATCATGGTTTGCTGCCCTTCTGCTGTGGTGACTACCGCATGCGGGCGACGCAGATATTCATTCAAAGAAAACCGCTTACCCCTGAATTTACAGTTCGCACTCATGAGGCACACGAAGTGTTCGTGGTACAGCACTTCCACCTTCAATCCTTTGGGCGGCGCTGGCACACTGCCGACACCAAGCGCCACATCGCAGCGACCCATCTCCACGTAACGATAACTGTCTTCTGTCCAGCCAACGACTTCAACGCGAACGCCCGGAGCGGATTTGCAACAGAGCCGTACGGTGCCGCTGACGATCACGGCGGCGGCATAGTCGGTGCCTGTGACCCGAAAGCGTTGTTGTGAAGTGGAAGGATCAAAGTCATTGCCCCCTATCACTGCGTTTAAGCGAGGCAGGAGGACTTCCAGCTCTTGCAGCAAGCGATCGCCACGGGGTGTTCGCTCGTACCCCACGCCGCTACGGACGAGCAGTTCATCACCGAGTGCTGCCCGCAGCCGACTTAGCACGCGGCTCATTGCGGGTTGACTGAGCGAGGTTCGAGCGGCGGCGCGAGTGATATGCCTCTCTTCTAGGAGAGCTTGTAAAGCCAGAAGTTGATTCAGGTCGATGCGGGAGAGGTTAGGGAACTGTTGAATCATAGTTTCATGCTATATCGCTATTGATATAGTAACTATCTTCAATATGCATTGGACACATTATGTTCTGCGTGCAATGATCAACATAGTTTCATTCGCGATTGTTATCAACTGAGGATTTTATGCATTCATTAGTGATGATTCAAACTTCAGCCCTGACAGTGGCGCAAAAACAGTCACTCGAAACGTTTTACCAAGCATTCAGCGATAAAAACCCCAGCCTTCTCGATGAAGCCGTGACCCCAGATTGGCAAGATATTCCTCTCGCACCCGGTCAAGCTCCTGGTCCTGAGGGTATAAAGCCGCTCATGCCGCTGTTTTTTACTGCGTTCCCCGACTTGCAGATCATCATTGACGAGGTGATTGCACAACCCGATCGTGCTAGTGTGCGTGCCCGGATGGTTGCAACTCACCAAGGGGAAATCTTTGGCTTGCAGCCGACAGGAAAACCAGTTTCTATCACATTGCATGAGTTTTATCACTTCGATCGCGATCGCATTTCGCACACCTGGCACTTGGAAGATTGGTTCGGAATGCTGCATCAAATTGGTGCATGGCCGCCCGCTGCACTGCCTAGCTAGAAACTGACCTTTGCAACTAGCAAGCAGATATCTGAATCGGGAAAAATCATGCGAATTCGACCCAACTCTCTGGGGTTTACTCTGCTGCTGGGTGCATTGGCTGCGTTACCGCCCTTAGCGATCGATATGGGGTTGCCTGCCCTCGCTGCGCTTGGCACATCCTTAAATGCATCCCCTGCCGCCACAGGTTTGACCCTCAGTTTATTCATGGCTGGCTTTGCCATCGCCCAACTTGTCTTTGGCCCGTTTTCCGATCGATACGGACGCCGCCCGATTCTATTAATGGGTTGTGGGATCTTCGCACTCGCTAACATGATGTGTACGATCGCGCCCTCAATCAATGCACTCATTACCTGGCGCTTTATCGCAGGTGCAGGTGCGGGTGCTGCGGCAGTACTAGAGATGGCAATCGTTCGTGACCTATTTGATGGTTCCGCTGCACGGGCGCAGTTCTCTTACATTAATCTTGTGGCGAGCATCGCGCCGATGATTGCACCCACAATTGGTGCAGGGGTTCTATTTATTGCGGATTGGCGATCAATCTATGGAGTGCTAGCGATTGGAGGTTTTGTACTCCTGAACACCATTGCGCTTGGGTTTGGAGAATCAATTCCGCGTTGTGATAAGAAGGCGATCGCACCACGCCGCCTCGTGAGCAACTATCTGCGTGTTCTAGGCAATCGCATCTGTGTCGGCTATGCGCTCGTTAATGGGTTGAGCTTTGGGTGTATGTTTGCTTACGTGGCTGGCTCACCGCTTGTGTTGATTGATGTCCTGAGACTCTCAACCACCGTGTACAGCTGGTTCTTTGCATCAACTGCCCTCGCCATTATGGCAGGCTCATTCTTGAATGGACGCTTGAGTGTTCGCGGTATACCGCCGTCGCGCCTGCTCAAAGTCGGACTCACGCTTGCTGTTGCCTCAGCCATTACACTTGTGCTGGTGTCGATTAGCAACAATGTTCGTGTTGTAACGCTGATGCCGCTCCTAGTTCTTAACACTTTCTGCTTCGGGTTGATTGCACCTAACGCGAAGCATGGAGCACTTCAACCATTGCCAACCATTGCTGGAGTTGCTGCCGCTGTATTGGGATTCACGCAGATGTTGCTAGGTGGCACGCTTGCCAGTGCGCTCGTCGCCTTCTTCTACGACGGACAAACTGCAACTGCCATGACGAGCGTAATGACACTTTTCGCTCTAGCCGCGACCGCTGCCTACGCTAATATCGTGCGACCTGCCGAGAAGCGTATCGTTCGCGCCTGATTCAACCCCTACTCAAACAGTCATAAGACTTGAACAAGTTTTTTACTCACTTCTTTACTCACTATTCTCAACTAACCGATCCAGAACATTACGAGGTCAATCATGGCAAAGACAGCAATTGTGACTGGAGCCTCTCGCGGTATTGGACGCGAGATTGCAAAGAGACTCGTGGAGCGGCTTGGAGAACCCCTCGACATTGCATGTATAGTCTCATTTCTAGCAGAACCAGACGCGGGCTAGGTCAATGCTCAAGTTCTTCGCGCTAACGGCGATTACGCTTAATTCAAATTCGGCATATTTCATCTTCAACGCATAACAAAGGAACCGCACCATGAAAGCAGTCCGAATTCATCAATACGGAAGTATCGATAACGCAGCCCTTGAAGAGATTCCAGCCCCAAAGCTTGGACTGGATGAAGTATTGGTTCAGGTGGAAGCAGCAAGCATCAACCCGCTTGATACGAAATTGATCAGCGGCGATATGAAGGATTACTTTCCTCTAACGATGCCGTACACAGTCGGTACGGATCTGTCTGGAACAGTCGTTGAAGCAGGTCTATTGGCTGCTCGGTGGAAGCAGGGAGACCGCGTTATCGCTCGTCTGGAACCCGGTTCGAGTTTGAATAAACATCGCGGCGGCGCATTCGCCGAATTCGTAGTAGTTCCAGCACAGCTTCTGACGACAGCTCCTACAAAGCTGGATTTAGCGACAAGCGCAGGTTTGCCGACTGCCGCAGGAACCGCATGGCAGGCACTTTTCGAAACTGCCCATCTTAAGCCTGGGCAAACAGTCCTTGTCCATGCCGGAGCGGGTGGTGTCGGCAGCTTTGCAGTACAGCTTGCAAAATACATCGGCGCGCATGTGATCTCTACAGCGTCCGCCGCTAATGCAGATCTTGTTCACAGTTTGGGAGCAGATCAGGTGATTGACTATCGCACAGAAGATTTTTCCGTTGCGCTTCGCGATGTGGATGTCGTATTGGACACGGTCGGCGGCGAAACTCTATCCAAGTCATATCAGGTGCTCAAGCCAGGTGGATTCCTCATATCGATCGTAATGCCGCCGGATCAGGAACAAGCCGAGGCGCATGATATTACCGCAACCTTTTTTGGACATAGGTCGCACGCCGCACGTCTAGACCTCATCTCCGGACTTTGTGATGCAGGTAAGCTTCGCGTGATTGTCGATCGCACCTTCCATCTCAGCGATATGCAGGATGGTCTCGCTCACAGTGCTTCAAGGCGCGCTCGCGGCAAGATACTTCTACGTCCGGCTGTATAGTTTTCAGTAGTAGCCCGTAGCAATCGAGTAGAAGATACCCTTTTTTTAGGGAGTGTTCTAAACCTGTGGATACTTTTGCTGTAAAACTCACTGGTGAATGAGTTCTCGTACATCGCTCCACAGATCTACGGCATCATTCTTATTAGGTTTCGTCTGTCTGGTAGGTGTAGCTAACAAATTGGTTCGACTGCTATATCTTATCGGTTGAGACGGTGGAAGGCTTTTGGTGCAATATCTCAGCTTGAAGATGGTCGAGTAATGGAGCATGAATTATGCCGTGTAGATTTAGATATTTGATTTCCCTGTTTGTTTTGACCTTTGCGCTTATAGCACTAGGTTCACCCTTGCTGGGTCAAGCACAAAGCCAGTCGCCCTATTGGACTGAAGCTGCACCCGCAACGATCGCTCGACAAGAGCTTTATCCAGAAGTTTTGGACGGAAAAATTTACGTAGTCGGCGGTTTCCTCAGCGAAAACCCTGGGTTCACAGATCATTTCGAGTCTTATGATCCGGTTAATGATGCCTGGACCGTCTTGAGACCGCTACCTGAAGCACGTCATCACATCACGCTGTCGGCAGTCAATGGCTTGCTCTATGGTGTGGGTGGCTTTACAGGTGGGTTTCCGGACTGGCGCGCGCAGCCGACGATGTTCATCTACGATCCTGCCTCTAATACTTGGACTGGAGGGACTGACCTACCAGCGGCTCGTGCAGAGAGCGTATCCGCAGTAGTCGATGACAAGATATATCTGATTGGTGGGCGCGTTCGAGCCACTAACGATGCTCGGCTGTTCAATGACCACATCGACAGTGTGCGAAACGAAGTATTTGATCCGGCGACCAACCGTTGGTCAGCCCGTACCGATGCTCCAACAGCGCGAAACAGTGCAGCGTCGGCTGTGATTGATGGAAAGATCTATGTGGTTGGCGGCCGCAATTTTGTCAGGAATGCTGATGGTACGACACAGCAGGTGAATGTGCCAAATCTTGAGGTTTACGATCCGCAGCTTGATCGGTGGGAGACGCGATCGCCAATGCCTCAAGCCCAAGGAGGTCTGGCTGCAACCGCACTCAACGGCAAGCTTTACGTGTTTGGCGGCGAACAGTGGGTTCCAGAGCAGAAGGTTTTCGCCGAAAGTTGGGTATACGACCCGCAAACCGACGTTTGGGAGGCATTACCACCCTTGCCAACCCCACGACATGGATTGGGAGCATCAGCAATTGGCAACCGAATCTTTGTGTTTGGTGGCGGAACCCGAACAGGCACTGCAGCGACAACAATTCACGAAGTGCTGGTGCTGCCTACCTAAAGTTGATTATGCACTAAGAATTTCATCGATGAAATTCCTAGTGCATAGTCAACTCCTTTGTTAAGGAGGCTTCTATTCTCAACAAGTTTTTGCAACACAACCCCTCTCGACAGTTAAACCTCAGTCAGTAACCAACTGATGCTCGCTAACCCGACCTTGAGCGTCAAGCCGAAATACTAACCACTCGGAGTCGATGCTTATCAGTCCTCGCTCTGGGCCTAGCCAATAGACCAGATCATAATCCTGGAAATAATCCGTCATGTCAGGCTCCCCTAGGAGAACAACGACTTCGGAACGGTTCATACCTGCCAGTGTGTGCTGCTTAAGCAGATTATCAACCATACATCCGCGCACAGCAGTGGGGGAGTGAGACTGTGAACGATCTTGCCAGTTAGTAGACTCGAATCGTTTACTTTCGCAACGATCTAAAGGCAGCGGAAGCAATGTCTGTCGGAGAGCATGGAGCACAAAATATCCTGCAATAAGCAAGCATACAAAAATAGAACTGCTCACTATCACTCGACGGACAGAAGAAATACGATTGACCATGTGGAGCTAGCAACTGAAACCAGCGGTTGCAAAAGATATTCCATTTGTACTTCAAGCCAACCTGTAGCGTTTCCAGATTTTTTTGTACAGTGCCAAATTAAATGGTATCGGGACAAATTCGTGTCATCAAACCAACCTACTCACTGCAAGCTTTCAAGCATTGGTCTGGATGCTGGTTTGTTTACTCTCTATCCACACTAAAAGCTAAACATTAACAGAAATAAACTTCACATCCCCGATGACACTACTTTGGCATCACGATAAATAGAAATTCACTGTACACAAAGGCGACGAGTTAGAGTAACAGGTCGAGCAGTTGATGGTAAACGCCCAGTGGATACGAACGTTTTCCACACACGATCACAGGAAAATACTCATCTTAATGAACGAGTTGCAGATCCAGTTACCCACATAAAAACTTTTTCATATAGGATTTATCCGTGACTTATCTCCATCTCCGAGACTAGATAGTGTAAGACAAATACACCTTACTAGCAAACTTAAACTACCTTAGAGAATACATGATGAAGCGCATAATTATCGCAACTCTCTCTATAACCGCTCTGTCTACTGTGATCAGCTTGCCTGCCTTGGCACTGAGCAATCGCTTTGAAAGTGAACGACTGGAGACACTCGACAAGCTAAATAATCGCTTCGAGAGTGAACGACTGGAGACGCTCAACAAGCTAAACGATCGCTTCGAGGAAGAGCGGCAGCAAACGTTGGATGAGTAACGCAGTTTAACTTGTGTTGAACAACGTTTCCTCGAATTAGCAATGGCTTGAGGATAGAGTTCTTCTCTCACTGCTCACTTACCTGCGTGAGAGAAGGCTACCTCTTCCTTTAGAGCTTTCACAAAGTGCTTGCAAGTTGTACCAATATCACATCTTACATTTTTGAACAATTCTCACAGGGGTATAGCGATGAGATCTATCATTCTTGACGATCTAAAGCATTCACCGTTCAGTCTAGTCACGTTTGCCTATCAATCAGGTTTATGTTCTCAAGGAATTCCTGGCTGGAGGTCATTGATTACAGCTCACCAGCATCAGCAAATTAGTAGCTTGGATCTGGTTCAAAAAGCGGTTGAGGCTAACTTGCTTCCAACTCAACTGCTCACTAATCAAGAATACATCAATGCTGTTGACACTGGTCTTTATCTCTACTACTCGAAACAGCCTGAACCAAAAGCTGTTTCGAGTAGTAGACAAGTTTTGGACAAAACCGTCCCCTCTTGCCGAGTTGAATCCCAAATTTTCCTCAAGCAGTAAACCTTTCCTTCCATTCTTTGAGTTCAATTCGACCGAAGATGGCAAGACAATCTGGAATCTTTACCACTTCTGATTCTACACAAGTACTGAGGTAGCGGAGGGAATCAGCTATGACGAGTAACCGTCGTTTGGGAGCCAGAGAACTGGCTTTGCTAACTCTGTATAGCAACTGTCGGTTATCAATGGACGTATTTGAGTTTTACCGTAAGTGGAATGTCACTCAAAGACAAATAGCCATCATTTGTGGGTGTAGCCCTGCCACTGTTGGTCGTTGGTTTGGCAGCCCACGTCAGGTTCCAGAATTCATCTACACTCGTAGATTGGCAGAGATGGATTTGATTTGGGAGTTGTGGGAGCAAATTCCGGCTGAAATTAGAGAGCGGCTGTGTTCTGAATAAAATACTGTGTACATCAGCACATTTTTAGTTGAGAAATAGGTAAAACTTCAAAAAACCATCACCATGAGTGTTTTTGTTTGCTTTTTGAACCTGGCTCATTGAAAATGATTGCCAACGTTAAGTATACGCATTTCAATCTTGCTTGCTAAAAAGATTGCAATTGTCGCAGGTGCGTTTGCAGCAGTTAGTCGCGCGACCGCCACTTTCCAGTCGTTGCTCTATATCGGATGCTACACCAATGCGAGTTACACAAGTATCTCATTCTAGTTAGCACCGATATTCTTACTGATATCACTATTCGCAATAGAGCATTAGCCGTATAAGTTAATCTCAAGTTCCTCAATTGATTCATGGAGAAAGAGAACACGCATGAGAATTAGGCTAAGACGACGGCGCTTCGGTCAACTGCTAATCGTTGGCACGGTGATGACAACAGTAGGGAACTGGATGAAGCGATCGATCGCCCAAACCAGTTCTCCAGCATCACCAATTTCATCTTCTCAGTCTAATGGGGTAAATGTGGCACTGAGCGTCAACGGCACATTCCATTCACTCACGCTTGAACCGCGTGTGACATTACTTGATGCACTGCGGGAACATATCGGGCTGACTGGCTCAAAAAAAGGCTGCGATCATGGGCAGTGCGGTGCCTGCACGGTGCTGATGGACGGGCGGCGCGTGTTGTCCTGCTTGACGCTGCTGGCGACGTGCGAAGGCAGCGATGTAACAACGATCGAGGGTTTGGCGCAAGGTGATGATCTGCATCCGATGCAGGCAGCGTTTATCAAACACGACGGGTTTCAGTGCGGCTACTGCACGCCCGGTCAGATTTGCTCAGCGATCGCCGTTCTCAATGAAGCGCACAACGGCGAGGTGAGCTATGTCACCACTGACGTGCGGCAGGAACCGCGCTCGGTGCAGCTTTCCGACGACGAGATTCGAGAGAGAATGTCGGGCAATATCTGTCGCTGTGGTGCGTATCCAAACATTGTTGCGGCAATTAGAGAAGTTCACACGGGCGAGGCGGAGGCGCAGTCCTGGCAGTTTGCGGGTGAAACCGAAACGGCGATGTTTGACGCGCTGGAAATGAGAACGGAGTAGGCAAGACGACGGCATAAATTTATGAGACCTTTTCAATACACAAAAGTGAATGATGCGAGTGCAGCCGTGCAAGCCGTTTCAGCGAATGCGAATTCACAATTTCTAGCGGGCGGTACTAATTTAATCGACCTGATGAAAGAAGATGTAGCGTGTCCCGTCGAATTAGTTGATATTACGCGCTTGAACCTGACACAAATTAGCACTGTTGCAGAGAGCGGCAATTTGTCGATCGGGGCGTTGGCGAAAAATTCCGATACGGCGAATCACCCAGTGGTTCGGCAAAACTACCCGCTGTTAACGCAGGCGATTTTAGCAGGCGCAAGCGGGCAAATTCGCAACATGGCAACCAACGGCGGTAATCTCAATCAGCGAACGCGCTGCTCGTATTTTTACGATACGGCGATGCCGTGCAACAAACGTGAACTTGGCAGCGGGTGCGGTGCATTAGAAGGCATCAACCGCTATCATGCGATTTTTGGCTGGTCGGAACAGTGTGTTGCAGTTTATCCCAGCGACATGGCAATTGCCCTAGCTGCGCTAGATGCGATCGTACAGGTACAACGTGCAGACGGCACACAGCGCACGATTGCCTTTGCCGATTATCACCGTTTACCAGAGAACAATCCAGAAAAAGATAACAGCTTAAATCCAGGTGAATTGATCACAGCGATCGAACTGCCGACAAACAATTTTGCCGATAGATCTTACTACCTGAAAGTGCGCGATCGCAGCAGCTACGCCTTCGCGCTCGTCTCGGTCGCTGCCGCATTGGAGATGGATGGTAATCAAATCCAACAGGCGCGAGTCGCAATGGGTGGCGTGGCGCACAAGCCGTGGCGCGCCTTGGAAGCTGAAGAGTTTTTAACGGGCAAAACGGCAACAGCGGCGAATTTCCAAGCGGCGGCAGAAGCCGAAATGCGCCAAGCCAAACCGCTCGAACATAATCAATTCAAAGTTGAACTCGGCAAACGGATAATTGCACGCGCATTGATGCAGGCGATGAACGACGGCAGAGCTTGATCGCTAAACTTTTGAACAAGAGACAACAGAGATGACAGAAACCGGAAAACCGATTGATCGCGTTGATGGACGGCTGAAAGTGACGGGTGCAGCGAAATATGCCGCTGAATATAACCAGCCACAGATGGCTTATGCTTTCCCAGTACGATCGACGATCGCGAATGGCACGATCGCCAGCGTTGACACAAACGCAGCTTTGCAGTCGCCGGGTGTATTGATGGTTTTGACGCATGAAAACGCTCCACGTCTCAAAGCCCTCGATCCGCAGGAGCTTAGTCAAGCTGGCGGACGTTTGGGTGAGAATCTAGTGCCGCTGCAAGACGGCAGAGTTCATTATTTCGGGCAGTTCATCGGGGTGGTCGTCGCCGAAACTTACGAGCAGGCGCGCCACGCCGCCGGACTCGTGCGCGTCGCATATGCCGAAGAAAAACCGGCGATTGATTTTGAAACTGAATTGCTGAAGGGTTTCCGACCGGAGACGGCTCAGGGTCAACCGGCGCAGCTCAATACCGGTCAAGCTGCCCCACTGCTCGCCGCCGCACCCGTTAAAATTGAGCGAACTTACACGACTCCGACGGAAAATCATCATCCGATGGAGCTGCACTCGACCATCGCTATTTGGGAAGGGGCAAACAAATTAATTGTTCACGAATCAACGCAGAGTGTGATGACGGTGCGCGCAGTTGTGGCTTATTTCTTCAGCTTAAAACCGGAAAACGTCCGCGTGCTAGCGCCCTACATCGGCGGCGGGTTCGGCTCAAAAGGAAATCCGTGGACGAACATCGTGTTGGCGGTGATGGCTGGTCAAGCGGTCAATCGTCCGGTCAAGCTCGTCATCACGCGCCACATGATGCAGACGAACGTCGGGCGGCGCAGCGAGACGAAGCAGCAGGTCGCGCTCGGCGCTGGGTCGGACGGAAAGCTCGCGGTGATGCGTCACCACAACAATTCATACTCGAACTTGACACAATATTTCGAGCGGAGCGGCAGCCCGACCGAAGTTTTATACAGTGCGCCGCTGCGCGAGATTACTTATCAAGTAGCCCGCTTAAACATCGGGGCGTCAACGTTCGTGCGCGCGCCGGGCGATGCCCCGGGCAGTTTCGCGCTCGAATCGGCGATGGACGAGCTAGCTTACGAACTGAAAATTGATCCGGTCGAGTTTCGCGTCATCAATCACACGACAACCGACCCGCTCAGCAAACTTCCGTATTCGAGCGAACACCTGATTGAATGTTACCGCACGGGAGCCGAAAAGTTCGGCTGGGCGCGCCGGAAACAGCAACCCAGGCAAACGCGCGACGGGCGGTATCTGGTCGGTTACGGGACGGCGGCAGCGACTTATCCGGCTTCGCGCGCTTCCGCTTCGGCGCGCGTGCGGCTCGCGGCGGACGGCAGGGTCATCGTGCAAAGCGCGACGCTAGACCTCGGCACGGGAACTTACACGATTATGGCGCAGACGGCGGCTGACGCGCTCGGCGTGTCCGTGGAAAGAATCGCCGTCGAGATCGGTGACTCAGATTTGCCGCCCGCGCCGGTCTCCGCCCGTTCGATAACGACGGCGAGCGTTCTGCCGGCGGTGCTGGCGGCGTGCGAGATGCTGCGGAAAGATTTAATGCAGTTGGCGACAGCGGACGCGAAATCGAAATTAAACGGCGTCAATCCCGCCGAAATTATTTTTTCCGACGCGAAGTTTTTCGCCCGTAGCGACCGCTCGAAATCCGATTCCTACTCGGACATTTTGCGCCGCAACAACAAAACGGCGTTGGAGGCTTGCACGACGGCGATGCCGGCATCGGGCAGCGGATTGGGCGCGCCAGGCGCGTCTTGTATCTTAGCGCCGACGGATTCGGAAGAAAATTCGGACGCGCAAAAATACTCGTTTCACTCGTTCGGCGCGCAGTTCGCCGAAGTGCGGGTGGACGAAGATTTAGGCTTAATCCGCGTCAAGCGCTTCACGACCGTCCACGATGTCGGGCGCATCATGAACGAAAAAACCGCCCGCTCGCAAATAATCGGCAGCGTGACTTACGCTTTGGGAGAAACGCTGATGGAAGAAACCCTTTTCGACAAACGCTTTGGCAATCCGGTAACGCGCACTCTCGCCGACTATCACGTTCCAGTCAATCTGGACGTGCCGCCGATTGATGTGCATTTCATCGGCAAACCCGACCCGCACATTTCGCCCATCGGCGCACGCGGCTTAGGCGAAATCGCCAGCGTCGGCGTAGCAGCGGCAGTCGCCAACGCGGTTTTTAACGCGACAGGCAAACGTATTAGAGATTTACCGATCACGCCCGACAAATTGTTATGACTAACCAATCCACAAAGAAGAGAACGGATGCGAGAATTACAAGCGATTACTGAGACGTACAAGCAAATCGCCCATTCTGAGCAAAGAGTTGCGCTTGCTACGGTTGTCAAGGTTAGCGGCTCAACCTATCGCCGCCCCGGTGCGCGGATGTTAATCACACAGGACGGGTACACTGTGGGAACAATCAGCGGCGGCTGTTTAGAACAGGATGTCGTGATTCGATCGCAGCAGGTTATTGCAACGGGTAACACTGCGATCGTCAAGTATGACAGTACATCTGACGACGATATTATCTGGGGACTGGGACTGGGATGTAATGGAGTAGTTCACATTCTGATTGAATGTATTGAACTCAAACATGAGTTAAATCCTTTGGTGTTTATGGCTCATTGCCTAAATCAACAGCAAATTGGAGTCTTGGCAACTGTATTTGCTACTGAAGGACAAGCAAACCTGATTGGCAATCATCTGATGCTTCGTCCCAATTATGCAGTGTGTAGCGATATTGAAAACGCTGACTTGCTTCAAATGGTTTTAGCGGATGCTCGTGTTGCTTGCCTAGATCGACAATCTACCAGCAAGTCTTATTCAGTAGCAGGAAGTGTCATCGAAGCCTTCTTCAATGTGATTCAACCCCCTGTGCCTCTCGTCATTTTTGGAGCAGGTCATGATGTCAGCCCCATCGTGCAGTTTGCTAAAGCATTGGGTTGGTACGTCACGGTTGTCGATCCGCGTTGTTCAGAGGCTTCTCTGGCTCGATTTGAGACCGCAGACTGTGTGCTGCCAGTGCGTTTGGAAAACATGCACGAGAAAGTTGCTTTGAACTGCCAAACAATGGCACTGGTGATGACTCACAACTATCTCTATGACTCAAAACTGCTTCAGCTATTGCTTCCCTCTCCAGTGCGTTATGTCGGAGTGCTGGGTCCAAAACACAGAACCGATCGACTGCTGCAAGAATTGTGGGCTGAAGGTACAGTTTGCAGTGAAGCACAACTGGAGCGATTGTATCGTCCAGTTGGTCTTGATATCGGAGGGGAAACATCAGAGGAAATTGCCCTGGCGATCGTCTCCGAAATACAAGCAGTTTTAGCCAATCGATCAAGTGGATTTCTGAGAAACCGCCAAGCGCCCATTCACGATCGGGTGGAACCTGTGCCTCAACCGGACACCGTGCGTATAGACGGAATGCTGATGAATGTTTAACAGAACAAATGCTGCACATCTTGCTGAATGGTTGATATACAAATGAGTGACTTTTCAGCGATTGGAATTGTCATTTTAGCCGCAGGTGCATCCACTCGTTTAAGCACCCCGAAACAGCTCCTGCACTATCGCGGACGGAGCTTGCTGCGCCATACTGCAGAAGTGGCGATCGCCTCAGGTTGCCGACCGAGTATCGTAGTGCTGGGCGCACAGGCGAAACGACTGGAGGCAGAAGTGCAGGAATTGCCCGTGTATGTGGTTGAAAACAACCGCTGGACTGAAGGCATGAATTCTTCGATTCAAACAGGACTGACAGTATTGCAGTCGGTTCATCCAACTGTCAAAGCAGTAGTAATACTTTTATGCGATCAGCCTTTTGTTTCTGCCGCGCTGGTGCATCAACTGATTGAGGAATACGATCGCACAGGCAAACCAATTGTTGCTTCAGAATACGCTAACACGCTGGGTGTACCGGCATTATTTAGCCATGTCCTGTTTCCAGTCCTGATGGCACTGCCAGCCGATCGAGGCGCAAGGTATATAATCCAAAATCGTGTTCAAGCTGTCGCTCGTGTGCCGTTTCCGTTGGGTGCGATCGATATTGACACGCCCAGCGATTATGAGCGATTTCTACACGCGATCGTGTAGAGACACTCACTTTAATAAGCAGATTATAGACCCGGTTATCAACATAAAAACTTTTTCATATAGGATTTATCCATGATTTATCTCCATCTCCGAGACTAGATAGTGTAAGACAAATGCACCTTACTGGCAAACTAAACCATCTTGGAGGATACATGATGAAGCGCATAATTATCGCAACTCTCTCTATAACGGCGCTGTCTACTGTTATTGATTTGCCCGCCCTAGCATTGAGCGATCGCTTCGAGGACGAACGACAGGAGACACTTGATAAGCTAAACGATCGCTTCGAGAGGGAACGACAAGAGACACTCAACAAGCTAAATGATCGCTTCGATGAAGAGCGGCAGCGAACGTTGGATAGATAGCGTAGTTTAACTTGTGTTGAACCACATTTCCTCGCTGGAATACATCAGAGTCTATCGCACTTGATGAACTAGCAATGCTCTGGAAATAGAATCCTTCTCTCACTGCACAATTATTTCAGTGAGAGAAGGCTACCTCTTCCTTTAGCGCTTTTACAAAGTGCTTGCAAGGTTTAGCAGCATCACATCTTGCCTTTTTGAACAACTCTCATGGGGGTATAGCGATGAGATCTATCATTCTTGATGATCTACAGGATTCGCCATTCAGTCTGGTCACGTTTGCCTATCAAGCAGGTTTACGGTCTCAAGGAATTCCTGGCTGGAGGGCATTGATTACAGCTCATCAGCATCAGAAAATTAATAGCCTGGATATAGTTCAAAAAGCTGTTGAGGCTAACTTGCTTCCAACTCAACTGCTGACTAATCAGGAGTACATCAACGCTGTTGAGACTGGTCTTTATCTCTACTACTCGAAACAGCCTGAATCAAAAGCTGTTTCTCTAGTAGACAAGTTCTGGGTAAAACTGTCCCAACTCACAAAACTGTTTGAGCCTAAGGGTGAAAACCCCGGAAATTTATGCGCTCCATCTATCAGTCTTAAACAGCAACGCAGCCTCGACAAAGATTGGCAGAACTTCGACAGGCAGCTTTTTGTGCTTAGATCTCAGCTCTAGCAGCTGTATTTTGGCGGAGAATTTTGTTCAAGCAGCTTTAAGCTTGGTGAAGTAGCGCTCAGATAGTTACGCTGTCCATTTCTAAAGATGGGTGACACAGCAATTAGAGTTATGTAGTTTTAGCACAGGCGATCGTTCGCGATTGAAGACCTTGTTTTGTTGCTTAAGTCGAACCAGGCGTGCTTCTCGTATTGCCACCCTAAAGCATTGATGCAGTATTGGAGTATCAGGATGAAACGCCATCATTCTTCAATCGATCGCCACTCTCACAATCCAGTGAAGCATTCCCAGCTAGGGTACTGGCAGCGATTTTTTAGTAGAGCAACAACGCGCATTCTCGCTTGGTATTTTATATTAACCGCCTGCTCGGGTCTGGTGGCAATTCTAGTGACTCGTGAGATTTTTTGGCATCGTCTGGAACAACAAGCAGAACAGATTACGCTTCGCAAGGTAGAAGTATTTCGCGGCATCACTCAAGAACAAAATTCAATGGCTCAGCCACCTTTCAGCGACGATCTTGCTGCTGTTCTAGATACGTACTTCTCGCGTTACCTCTATGTTCCTGCAACGGTAGAGGTGGCTGATTCAGCAATTGCCTTAATCGACAAAGAGATTACCCATTACACGCCTCAGACACCGCTGGATTTGCTGAACCAACGGCCCGATCTCATTGCAGATTGGTCACAGTTGACTCAACCGCGTCACGGCGAAGTCACGTTTACCAATGAATCCTGCTGGCTCTACAGAGTAGAACCCATCCAAATAGGAAACGAGCAAGCAGGTGTACTGGTGATTCTCTATAACACCGCAATCACCACCAGGCAAGCCAACAATGCAGTGCTAATCGTCCTTGAGGTCGCCACGATCGTTTTCATTGTCGCAGCGGCGATCGCCTGGAGAACGGCTGGGCAAGTGCTGGCTCCGCTGCGGATGCTCACCCAAACGGCCCGTTCCATTACCGAGTCAGATATGACCCAGCGTATTTCCGTCAAAGGCTCAGATGAAATTGCCGAATTGACGATTACCTTCAATGAAATGCTCGATCGACTTCAGCTTGCCTTCAATAGTCAGCAAGAATTCATTAGAGATGCGGGTCACGAACTGCGCACGCCGATTACGGTGATTCAAGGACAGCTAGAGATGCTGAGCTACCGACCAGAGCGGCAGCCGCAAACCCTCAAGCTGGTCATGGACGAACTCGATCGCATGGGGCGACTGGTCAATGATTTGCTGCTGCTAGCAAAAGTAGAGCGTCCAGATTTTCTCAAGCCCAAACCAGAAGAACTGGACTGGCTGACCGAAGAACTTTACCTCAAAGCCAGACTGCTGGCAGATCGAGACTGGCAGTTAGAGTCCAAGGGACTCAGCCCCGTGACACTAGACCGTCAGCGATTCACCCAGGCAGTAATGAACTTGGTGCAAAATGCGGTGCGCCATACCCAACCAGGAGATACGGTCGCCATCGGCTCTACCAGTAAAGACGAGTATCTGCACTTCTGGGTCAAAGACACGGGAGAAGGCATTGCCCTCGCAGACCAGGAGCGGATTTTCCAACGCTTTGCCCGTGCTACCGAGATTGACCAGGACGATCGGTTTGAGGGAGCGGGTCTGGGATTGGCAATTGTGGAAGCCATTGTCAAGGCTCATGGAGGCTGGGTTGAGCTATCGAGCCAGCTCGGTTACGGCTCTACCTTTACTTTGGTCATGCCCCTAATCGCTAAGGAGTCTACTACCGATGAATCGGATTCTCATCGCCGAGGACAATCCTCACATCACCGACTTTCTGGAAACCGGACTGCGAGCACACGGGTTCACAACTCTGGTGGCTAGAGATGGTCGTGAGGCGGCTAGCCTGGCGTGCAGCGAGGATTTTGATTTGATGATTCTCGATTTGGGGCTGCCTGGCAAAGATGGCTTCGTGGTGCTTAAGGAGTTACGCGGTCAAGGCGAACCGTTACCCGTGATTGTGCTAACTGCTCGCGATGGAGTTGAGGATACGGTAGCTGGACTGGAGGGTGGTGCCGATGATTATGTCACCAAACCCTTTCGGTTTGAGGAGTTGCTGGCTCGAATCCGAGTGCGGTTACGGACTCATCAATCCTATAAAGGGCAGGAGGAAACGGTACTGCGAGTTGGGAGCATTGCTCTAGATCTCAAAACTCGACAGGTTTGGGTGGGCGATCGCGTGATCGATCTGTCAGCCCGCGAGTGCTTTTTAACCGAGGTATTTCTGCGTCACCCGATGCATGTATTGAGCAAAGAGCAACTGCTGAACCACGTCTGGGGGTATGACTATGATCCAGACTCCAACATTGTCAATGTGTACATTGGACACTTACGCAAAAAATTGGGCAGCGATCGGATTGAGACGGTGAAGGGGATGGGGTTTCGTTTCCGTCCCTAGAGAAAATGCCCGCATAAACCTGTCAGACAAGTGTCAGCAAGCAACAGCTAAATGGCTGCGCTAACCGTACGAGGCTTTGTAAAATGCCACGATCGCGTTTGCGAAAGGGCTAGGAAGCGATCTGGTTCGATGTAGGTCTTTTAGTGAATTAGAGAGGTATTATGAGCGCATCCGAGCCGCAGTTCTCGTCTTCAGATTCACAGCCAAATTCGCAAACTGATTCATCGTTCAGTTCTCAGCTTCAATCTAACTCTAATCCATTACGCTCTAAGAAACCTTGGATATGGACACTGTTGGCGCTATCTCTGTTGACAGGTGGAGTTATGTTTGGGCGTTGGATTGCTCCCACAAGTGGAGTAGCCCAACCTGCTCAGACTCCTCAAACACCGCCTCGTGCCGTAGAGGTAACGGAACTTTCACCCGGAAATGGGGTAAGACAGATCGAACTGCTGGGGCAGGTTGAGTCTACGGCACAGGCAACGGTACGCGCTCAGACCAATGGTGTGATTCAACAAGTGCTGGTGCAACCAGGCGATCGGGTTACGGTTGGAAGTCCACTCGCCATCCTAGATAACAGTGATCAACAATTGGCGCTGGCTGAAGCTCAAGCACAGCTTGCTCAAGCACGCAGTAATTTGGCACGACTGGAAGTTGGTACTCGCCCGGAAATTATTGCTCAACGTCAGGCTGCGGTGCGATCGGCTCAAGCACGAGAACAAGCAGCCGCAGACAACCTGAATCGGATTGAAAGCTTGGTGCGAGAAGGAGCAGCACCTCAGCGTTTATTAGTGGAAACACAAGCCGCTCTGAATGATGCCCAGGGTGAACGGCTGTCCGCCCAAGCTGAGTTAGCCGAAGCCCAAGCAGGTCCCACTCTCGAAGAAATCGCAGCACAACGGGCTGTGGTGGCGGCGACTGAAGCAGCGGTTAATCAGGTTGAACTAGCTCTGCAACGTACCCAAATTACGGCAGCAACAGCAGGCGTGGTGCAAGAGCGTCGAGTCAGTCCCGGAGACTATATCGAAAGCTCAGAGGAAGTGATGACACTGGTGTCGGGCGATCGGCTGGATGTATTTCTAGAACTACCAGAAGAGTTAAGTGGTGGAATTGCCGCTGGAATGCCGATTGAGCTGAGTGCCCGCGCTTTACCGCAATGGCAGGGACGCGCCACGATAACAGGCGTTGTGCCAGCGGCTGATCCGATATCTAGACGACAGCGCATCCGGGTGCAGCTCAGCAATCCACCACAAGGGTTGCTATCCGGTATGGCAATTACAGGACGCTTAGAGTTGCCATCCAACACGCCTGGTTTTGTGATTTCGCGGGATGCCTTGACGCAGCGGCAAGATCAGTGGTTTGTCTTCACCGTCACCGATAGCACTGCTACTCAAGTTGAGGTAGAACTCGTGTCCGACATGGGTGAGCAAGTTGCCATTGCCAGTGAACAATTGCAAACGGGTCAGCCGATCGTGATTCGCGGCGGCGATGGATTGCAAAACGGTACAGCCGTTCAAGTGAGTGAAGCAGTGGGAGGTTAGGCAATTATGAATCTGATTGAAACGGCTGTGCGTTGGCGGCACGGAACACTCGTGCTGTTTGTTTTGCTGGCGCTACTCGGAATTCTGGCACTGCTGAATTTGCCACTGGAGTTGCAGCCTGGTGGCGATCGCCCTGAAATTACCATCACTACTCGCTATCCGGGAGCGGCTCCTGTCGAAGTCGAAGATTTGGTGACGCGCTCGATCGAAGAACAAATGGAGCAAGTTCAAGGTGTTCAGGAAGTGAGCAGCGTCTCTCTAACTGGGTTAAGCGTGATTACATTGGAATTCGAGGAGGGCAATAACCTGAACGATCGCCTCGTTGATGTGATCAACCGTTTACAGCAAGCAGACAGCCTGCCAGAAGAAGCGGATGAATCAAATGTGGAATTGGTTGGGGGCAATACCGCTCCCATGATGTGGATACCAATGATGCCGAAAGAGGGATTTGAAAGTGACCCTGACCACTACCGCGACTTAGTGGATGAAGTGATTGTGCCACGATTGCGACAAGTGAATGGAGTGGGGCAATTTGTCACAGCTGGTGGACGACAGCGTGAAGTCGAGGTACTAGTGAATCCGCAGGCGCTAACCGATCGGAACCTGACGATTGGGGATGTGATACAGGTTTTGCAGGAAAACAACCGCGATATCCGGGGTGGACCGCTGGAATTGGGTCGGCGGGAATATCGGGTGCGGACGTTAAGCCGATCGCAAGAGTTAGAGCAGATTGAAACCTTTATTCTCCGGCGGGATGCGTCTGGCACGGTCTATTTGCGAGATGTGGCAACCGTCCAGATGGGACGCAGATCCAGGGACAGTGCGCTCGTCTTCAACGATACGGAAACTGTCATACTCGGCATTATTCGACAAGTGGGTGCAAACGTACCTAATGTCGCCAGAGGTGTGCGCTCGGCAATTACAGAATTGGAAGCCCAGTTTGACCAGGAGGGAGAAGGAATTCAGTTTATCTATAACTACGATGAGAGCGAATACATCAATCAAGCAATTGCGTTTGTGCAAGGCAACCTAGTTTCAGGAGCATTACTGGCAACAGCGGTTTTGCTGTTGTTTTTGGGTTCCATGCGAACGGTTGCTGTAATTGCCTTAACGATTCCCACATCGTTAATCGTGACGTTCACCGTGATGCGTTTATTTGATCGCACATTGAATATCATCAGTCTGGCAGGTTTATCTTTTGCAATTGGGATGATGGTAGATAATGCCATCGTAGTAGTAGAGAACATCTTCACCCATATGCAGCAGGGTAAGCAGCCCTTGCAAGCTGCGGTTGACGGCACTCAAGAGGTGTGGGCAGCCATGCTCGGCTCAACGCTCACGAACGTTGTGGTTTTCGTTCCCTTAATTATGGTAACGGGAGAGGTGGGGCAGTTGTATATAGATATGGCAATCACCCTATCTTTCTCTACATTGTTCTCACTCTTTGCAGCCTTTACCCTGGTTCCGATGCTCTCTGGTTTATTCCTCAAGCAATCGGAGGCACTGCAAATGATGACAGGTGGAACCTATCACGGAGGCAATTGGCTAGAGCGATCGGTGGCAAAAACGTCAGCCGTATTTCGAGTGTTTCAGGGCAGACTGGAAGCCGTACTAGCTGCAACGGTACGTTGGTCACTCGGACGCGGACGATTAAAGCGTCGCTTATTGGTTCTGGCGATTCCAATCGTGCTCTTGGCAACGAGTTTTTTACTGTTGCCACCCGCCGATTATTTGCCCGAAGGCAATCGCAATAACCTGCTTTGGCGCAATGAGCCAATACCTGGAACCAGCATGCCAGAAGCCATTCGACAGTCACAACCTGTCCGAGATTGGCTGAGATCGCAACCGGAAGTTGAACGAGTACTGCATGTTGATCGTCCTGGTGGAACGCGATCGATTAACACCGTTCTTAAACCAGAGTTTGCAACCACCCGTGGTTTATCGGACATGGTCGATCGAATGCGAAGCGTCAGCAATCAGTTTGCAGGCTACCGCTTTTTAGTGCCATCGCGAACACCAATCTTCCGCGATCCGGGTAAAGAGTTTGAGGTGGATATTATTGGCACCGATTTAGAGCAGTTGAGTCAGCTTGATGGGCAGGTGAGCGGGCAACTGCGATCGTTGAGTGGTGTTCAGAACGTGCGTTCAAACTATGCGTTTGGGGCAGGTGAACTTCAAGTAATTCCCGATCGCGAACGCTTAGCCGAAGTGGGAGTGGCTGAAGCAGACGTAGGAACTGTCGTGGAAGCTGCACTGGGCGGACGGTTAGCGTCTGAATTTATTGATGGTAACGAAGAGCTAGATGTCTCAGTTGAACTCCAGGATATCTTTGTGGAAACCCCTGAACAATTGCGCCAATTGCCGCTTTACACCAGCAGAGGACAACGCATTCAACTTTCAGATGTGGCTGAGGTGCGGGAGACGACTGGTCCCGATGTAGTGAATCATGTGGATTTAGATCGATCAGTGACATTGATTGCTTCACTGGCTGCCGATGCACCCTTAGGTCGATTGGTAGAGCAAGCAGAAACGCAGGTACTTGCTCCCCTACGGGCGAATCTTCCTCCTGGTTATCGAATTCAGCTAGCAGGTTCCGCAGACCGTTTAGCTACCGCCGTATCTCAGTTAGCTTCTGCCTTTGCGTTGTCGCTGTTTATTACCTATTTGCTGTTGGTTGCTCTCTATCGTTCGTTCCTCTACCCCTGGGTGATCATGGCAACAGTTCCAATGGGAATGACGGGCGCGTTGCTCAGCTTAGTCCTTGCTAATTACATTCCAGGTGTAATTGTGCCGCTGGATATGATCACAGCACTGGGATTTGTGATTTTAACAGGCGTAGTCGTCAACAATGCAATTTTACTGGTCGATCGTGCCCTCCAACTTCAAGAAGAGGGAATGAACTACGATGAATCGCTTTACGAAGCCACGCGCGATCGCCTACGCGCTATTTTTATGGCGGCTGGAACCAGTGTGCTAGGAATGTTGCCGCTGGCTGTTTTGCCAGGTCAGGGAACCGAGTTATATCAGGGATTGGGAATTGTCTTAACTGGAGGATTAGCGTTCTCCACCATCCTAACCCCAACCGTTGTTCCTGCCTTGATGGGATTGTTGTATGACATTTCGGGTCGTAAGTCAAAGCGAACCAGCCAGCGCCAAGCATCAACGGAAGTAGTTACAACAACCCGTTGATGTGATTTGTACAGTATCTAATTAGACGGCACTACTTTGGCATCACAACAAATAGAAAGTCACTGCACACTTCTATTTTCAACAAGTTTTTGCAGCACAGCTAACTCTAGGAGGTCATTGTAAATATGCATCGTCGTAAATTCCTGGGCATCATGGCAGGCACCAGCGTCGTCGTCAGTCTCGCTAGTGTCTTAACACATAGTGTCAAATCCCATGCACAGCAGCTATCAGGTGCCCTCGCTGAGCGCTTCCGTCGCATGTCGCAAGAAGCCGAGGCCCGTGGTCTAGCCGAGCCGTTTAAGGGTGTTACCACAAACGGTGACGTCATCCCAGGTCTCTTCCCCATCCGCTCGACCGGAGTCTCCACCGCGCCCGTCCGCAGTACCGCCGAAGCTTTCCTCGCCACTTTGACCCCAGAGCAGCGTGCCAAGACGGTATTTTCAGTTGACGACCCGGAATGGCGCAAGTGGATGAACCAGCACTTCTACATCCGTCAGGGCATAGGCTTCTATGAAATGGCTGAGGCACAGCGCGAGGCAGCCTTCGACCTGCTGCGAGTCTCGCTCAGCGCTAAGGGATTGGAGCAGTCGCGCGACATCATGCGGCTCAACCACACGCTGGGCGAGCTGAATAACAATAATTTCGAGGAATACGGCGAATGGCTCTTCTGGATCACGGTGATGGGTGTGCCTTCAGAGGAGGAGCCATGGGGCTGGCAACTCGATGGTCACCACCTAGCCATCAACTACTTTGTGCTGGGCGACCAGGTGGTGATGACACCCACTTTCATGGGTTCCGAGCCAGTGACGGCTACCGCCGGCAGGTACGAAGGAACGACCGTGCTGCAAAACGAACAGAACAAGGGTCTAGCACTGATCAATGCGCTCGATGATGCACAGCGTGAGAATGCCATCATTGAGGTCTCCAAGACCCGCAACAACAACGTGGGCGAAGCGTTCCAGGACAACGTCGTCCTCGACTATGCGGGGATCCGCGCCACAGAGTTCACAGCCGAACAGAAGGAGCAATTGCTCGATTTAATTGGCGAGTATGTGAGGAACATGCGCGACGGGCACGCGACGGTCAAGATGAACGAGGTGCGGCAACATCTGGATGAAACCCGGTTCACTTGGCTCGGCGGGACAGAACCGAACAGCGTCTTCTATTACCGCATCCACAGCCCGGTGATTCTGATCGAGTTCGATCATCAGACGCCGATCGGGCTGCAGTATTTGGAACAGGGCCAGCCTACACGCGAGCACATCCACACCGTGGTGCGGACACCGAATGGGAACGACTACGGTAGAGACCTACTCCGGCAGCATTACCAGCAGCATCCACACCCACACAGGCACTGAATAATTTGGCTCCCCGTGTGAAATTGTTGGTTGAATGGCATAAAAAGCTGCATAGTGATGTGTAAGTGTAGCAACCTGCAATACTAAACGCCTAAACCTACAGAGCTGAACGGGATCTAAACTCAGCTTAAATCCGAGATAGGGCTGAGCGGGGGACACTTCTACCACACATCTACTCACGGGCAAATCCACCGACACCACCAAATACTGAACAACACTATACCGATAGGTTTTCTCGTTTAGCAGCACTTATTTTGTGCCCTGAACCACAATCCCGAGCAGCAGTTCGCTGACTCCTGTAATTACGCTGATAGGTTCGTATTCTCGCGTGAACTCTAAGGAATCGATCGCGGTTGTATAGATACCATTTTTCTTACCGACTGTGTGTCGATCAACTAATGTCGCCAGTTCTGCACAACGAGCGATCGCCGCCTCATGGTTCCGTGCCTTAATTGTCATGCTGTCCTAACTTACAGCGCTTTTCAAATTAGTAAGCTACAGAGAGGCATTATGCAGTAGCTCCTTGAACTGCTAGTTTATGTGGCTTATTCAAATGACAACCGCTGTAAACTCTGCTTCTGCGCTCATTGTAGGAAGAATTTTCCGTTGCCACGCCTTGCTTGGGAGGATTAGGCAATCATCTGCCAGGTTTGTGTATTTATGTAGAAGCTATTTAAGCCTAGGATAAACCCATGCCATAAGAGAAGATTGACAATCGAACGTTAAATCATCGGACTCGTCAAGAGTGGAAACTGCTGCTGAACTTTGCTGTTAGGCATCTTCGGTTATCAAGATGGGTTCCGCCATTTTAGGAGGAATTTTATGTTTGTAGTGTTTGGCGCGACCGGTCAAACGGGTTCTGTGGTTGCCGATACGTTGCTTAAACAGAAACTTCCGGTGCGTGATCGTGTTGTGATCGGATAAAGCTGCTGACGCTTGGTGGGCGAAAGGCGCGGACGTTGCTTTCGCTGATGTCACTAACGTGGGCGCGACGACCAAAGCGTTAGATGGTGCGATCGCAGAAATCAGTGGTAAAGCCGCTGCCCTGCAACTCGATACTTCTATTTAGAACAGATTTTCTGAGCGATCACTCAATTGCCAACAGCCAACCAGGATTGCGGATTATCGGCCGACCAGCGGTAAGGCGGTGCAGCATCTGGTTGATATCACCGGGAAGCAGCTTGGCGATCCGATCTTAGGCGCACAGCCAGTCGTCAAAGCCATTGCAGCGGGAAATCCACCTTTGCATTTAGTACTAGGGGAGGTGCACTGCAACGGGTACATGCCAATATCCAAGCATTGACAAATAGTTTGAATGATTGGGAAGCCGTGTCCAAAAGTACAGACTTCAAAGATATCTAAAATTTTACGAAAACCTCAGGAGTTTTAGATGATACATCGTTTAGGTCAGGTTTTGATAGGTACGGGATTGATGGGGCTGCTGGCGGTTCCGGCAACGACAAAAGCTCCCACAGATCAGGCAGATTCTCCATCAGATGGGACTGTAGTTCTGTCAACTCATGATGCGGTTGTCTGTGGCGATCGCTGCCTGATGCAGCTTTCTCTTGATCGGTCTTCAGCAATCGCAGACGTTGTTCAGGTCAGGCAGTCCAATCCAGCAGGCGTACAAGATACCGAGATGATCGAACAGCGCAACAAGGCAATTGTCCAGCAGTATTTCGACGGTTGGCGGAACGGAGACAGCAACTTCTTCGACCTGCTTGCTCCAGAAGCAACCTGGACGATTACGGGCACTGGTGCAACTGCGGGCACCTATCGCAAGCAAGCGTTTCTCGATCAGGTCGTTAACCCAACCAGCGCCCGATTATCGACTCCAATCGTGCCAACCGTACGCGGCATCTGGGCGGATGGTGACATGGTCATTGCCCTGTGGGATGGAGAGGCGACCGCTGGGGACGGCAGACCTTATCGGAACACCTACACCTGGTATTTCAGAATGCAGGATGGTAAAGCGATCGAAGCGATCGCCTTTCTGGATATGCAAGAGTTTAACGATTTGTGGATAAGAGTTTCACCGAGGAACTAGTGCTGGTCGCCATATCATCTAAAGCGGCTTCCACTCGAGCGAAGAGAATTGAAGTTTTCAGCGCATTATTCATTCAATCACTAACCTCAACAGCGAGAAAAATAACCATGACAAACAAGACGAAGATCGCATTGGTGACAGGATCGAGTCGAGGACCGGGCAAAAATACTGCTTTGGCACTGGCAAAAAAAGGGGTTGATGTAATCGTGACGTATCGCAGCAGCGAGGCAGAAGCAAACAGTGTTGTCTCTGAGGTCGCAGAATTGGGTGGTAAAGCCGTTGCCCTACAACTGGATACTTCCAACACGAAAACCTTTGATGGATTTGTGGCACAAGTCAAACAGACGCTTTAAGACAACTGGCAGACCGAGCAGTTTGATTTTTTAGTGAACAATGCGGGAATTGGGATCAATAAGCCGTTTGCCGAAACCACTGAGGACGATTTTGATCAATTGATGAACATCCCATTTAAGGGCGTTTTCTTCCTCACCCAAAAGCTTTTGCCACTGCTCAAGGACAGTAGACGGATTGTGAATCTTTCGTCGGGTCTTGCTCGCTTTACGCTGCCGGGCTACTCAGCTTATGCCAGCATGAAAGGTGCAATCGAGGTACTGACCCGATACATGGCAAAATACATGGGATACCGACAGATTGCCGTAAATGTTGTGACTCCGGGCGCGATCGAAACCGATTTCGCAGGCGGCTCCGTGCGTGAAAATCCAGAAATCAACAACTTCATCGCTTCGCAAACGGCTTTGGGTCGTGTGGGTCTTCCGGATGATATCGGCAGGGCAATCGCATCATTGCTCTCCGAGGACAATCGCTGGGTGAATGCCCAGAGAATTGAAGTCTCTGGGGTCAGTCAATTTAATTTGTCCAACCTGCGGCTCTGATGACGTGATGAAAAATGCCATCGCCCTATCTACTGCCGAATGATGCCATTGGTACATCACCTCCGCCTATCAATCGTCGGTTTCGCTTCGAGGATGCTAAGGATGCCTATCGATCTTAAGCAGCATCAAATCTCTTTAGCAAAATCGTCATCGAGCTAACATAATGTTCTTTTCGTAAAAGAAAAGATGTCGATCTAAAGGGGGTTGACCTGAGATGAACTCGTGTTAAAAGCTAGGAAAATCAAAAAGCGTTTTTTCTCCAAACTGTGGATGAGTAGGTGCAGGCGAATTCTATGAGAAACACCCTTCTTAAGCCCAGTGAGCTGAACCAACGACTCCAGAGAACGCTGACCTTATCCAGTCGGCAGATGGGCTGGAATGGCATCCTGGTTGAGCAACATGACTATACTTTAACTCCTGGCAAAATAGAAGAAATAGAACTGCCTGCTCTGTCTGATCATTGGCTAATCCTACCGATGGGGCATCCCACTTATCTGAGCCAGAAATCTAACGATCGCTGGCACGAATCAATCTTTCAAGCAGGAGATAGCCTCTTGGTTCCGGCTGAGCAGTTGAGCTACTGGTGTTGTCCAGGAAGTGAGGCTGTCCAAACGGAACTCAAC
>JACJOC010000067.1 GCA_014695345.1 Cyanobacteria bacterium FACHB-471 | reverse complement strand
TGGACGATGCCGATTCGAGATTGGAGACCTGCTCTAAATCAGTTTGCGATCGCTTATGAAGATCGCTTTCCTCTCTGAATTTAGATCTTTGACACAAATCTATTGACATACCCTCTTTTTCATAAAAATATCTTTCCTCTCCTTTCCTTCGTTAAGTAGCAGCGTTGCTTTATCCCCTGATGACTCTGCTCAATCAGATTCCCTCTGCAATTTACCTCATGTTCAACCGCTTCTTCCAGTTCTTCCTCAATCGCTCTGGGATAGCAGGTGTGTCATCGGTTGCCACTCGTTGCAGGGAGGTACTGTGCGACCTCATAGGCTTGAGCGAAGAATGCTTTTGTGGCTTCCATGTCTCGCTTCTCGCTCAATCCCACATCCACCAAGGCTAAAATTGAGTACTCAGTTCTGACAGAGCCTGTTAGTCAGATGACTCACTGAGTAGCGATGGCTGACCTATTGAAGCATCCACAACCCACAAATTGTTTTTCAACGGCTTTCAAGGGAGCGGCGATCGCAGAAAATACACTCTGAGAAACGAGATCGGGATAGACATCATCAATTTCTGTCTCAATTGCCTGCAAAGCGGCTTTAGCTACTTCGCTCGGAGCAATTTTTTCTGCAGGAACGGCTTCAGCCATTGCCGTATCGACCGGTCCAGGGAACACACCAATTACTTGCGTTCCCTGCTGTGCCAGTTCTGCGCGAATGCCTTGGGTTAAGGAGTGGAGCGCGGCTTTGGAAGCACTGTAGGAGCTAAATACAGGTGCATTAGCAACGGCTACCACTGATATCATATCGACGATCGCACCGCCACCGTTGCGCTCTCAGACACAGGGTTGAGGCGGCTTAAGCCAGCATTGTAGAACCGTCGCCACAGCTTGTTGGCTGCTTTAGGGTCATTCTCGTGAATGCTGGTAGCAAGGATATAATCTTTGAATTGTTTAATTCATTCTCCGCACGTCGTTGCAGAAGAAGAACCGCTAGCAGAATCCAGATAATCAGCCCATGTAAAGGTCTTTGCAGCCAATTTAGCGCCTACCATCTTTGCCTCAGCCTCGGCTTGTTTAGGCCCTTGATGGTTAGCATATATGCCCAACGGAATCCTTTGCTGATGATCCTTAGTTTTGATTGAGTCTGGTTTTGGCGGCAGCGTAGCTACCAGGCTAATGCGATCGCCCCGTAGCTGTAGGGCAACTCCCATTTTTGCTGCTTTCAATCTGGCATTGGCTTTTCGGACTTCCTCTTGAATGTTCACGTCCAATCGAAATAGAGACACAGAGACAACGTAGAGACGCAAATAGAGACAGGGTGTTTTTAGCCCAAAACCCAGTGATTACAATGGTTTAAAAGAATAAGAAGAAGAAGATAGAGACAACTTTTTCTTTTCTGCTCCATTTCCTTTGATCCGTAGTTCTGAAGCTTAACGGATTACAATCAGAGCTCGGCTTAAGTTTGGCTTAAATTTAGGGCAGAAATTGAAAGAATTGGGTGCGATTTAGAAGATAGACATCCCTCCAAATCACACCCGAAACTCTTGACGCTTATGAATTTTAGCGAAAGCTGGTGACAAGACTCGAACTTGCGACCGGCTGATTACAAATCAGCTGCTCTACCAACTGAGCTACACCAGCAATATGACTAATATATCAAATTGGGCGATCGCCTTCCAACAAAATCGCTTTCCAATAAAAAAACCCAGCAGCCCCTTGCTGGGTTAGTTCAATCAACGTCACTTACAGTTATTAAGGTAACGGCAACCGATGGTCTATCGCCTCATTCCAACGGCTCACCTAGTTGGGTGATTTTCACCAATGTTGGATTTTGAGTTCCAAATTTGAGTAAACCGCTACAACTTCATCTTTTACCCTTGCGCTGCCGCCTCAGTCTTTGCCTTATCAAGCTTCAGCACTAGTACGCCTAACGGTGGCAAACACAGATCAATCGAGTAAGGGCGATTGTGGTAAGACCATTCCTCTGCCCACTTACCGCCCAAGTTGCCCATGTTGCTACCGCCATATTCCCGCGCGTCGCTGTTAAACAGCTCTGTATAGAAACCAGGTTGAGGCACACCGACCCGATAGTGGGAATGGGGCTGGGGGGTAAAATTGCAGACCGTAACCACAAAATCTTCAGAGTCCTTAGCTTTGCGAATGAAGGAAACGACGCTGTGGCGATTGTCGCTACAGTCGATCCATTCAAAGCCGTCAAAGCTAAAGTCATGCGTATACAGAGCTGGCTCGTCGCGATAAAGCTGATTGAGCTTGGTAATAAAATGCTTCAGCTTTTGATGCGGCTCGAACTGGAGCAAATGCCATTCCAGGTCGCCCCAGACATTCCACTCGCTCCACTGCCCAAACTCCATGCTCATAAACAGTGTCTTCTTACCCGGATGGGTAAACATGTAGGCATAGAGGCAGCGCAAATTAGCAAATTTCTGCCATTCGTCACCTGGAATCTTGCCGATCATGTTGCTCTTGCCATGCACCACCTCATCGTGGGAGAGCGCCAGCATAAAGTTTTCGCTGAACGCATACATGATGCTAAAGGTGACATTGTTTTGATGGAACTGGCGGAACCACGGGTCCATGCTGAAGTAATCGAGCATGTCGTGCATCCAGCCCATATTCCACTTCAGGTTAAAGCCCAAGCCGCCAACGTAAGTGGGCCAGGAAACCATTGGCCAGGAGGTCGACTCCTCGGCGATCGAGAGCGCTCCAGGGAAATAGCTAAACAGAGTATGGTTGGTCTGGCGGAGGAAATCGGCTGCTTCGATATTTTCTCGTCCGCCGTACTGGTTCGGCAGCCATTCACCGGGTTCGCGGCAGTAGTCAAGGTAAAGCATGGAGGCAACCGCATCTACCCGAATGCCGTCAATGTGGTACTTGTCAAACCAGAACAGGGCATTGGCAACCAGGAAGTTACGCACCTCATGGCGGGCATAGTTGAATACCAGCGTTCCCCATTCTTTGTGCTCACCTTTGCGGGGATCGGCGTGTTCGTATAGGTGGGTGCCGTCAAAATTAGCCAATCCATGTCCGTCTTTAGGAAAGTGCCCAGGTACCCAGTCCACGATTACGCCAATGCCGTTTTGGTGGCACTGGTCAATAAAGTACATCAGGTCTTCCGGACTGCCATAGCGCGAGGTGCAAGCATAGTAGCCTGTCACTTGATAACCCCAGGAACCATCAAACGGGTGTTCAGCGATTGGCAGTAGCTCGATGTGGGTAAAGCCCGTCTCCTTGACATAGGGGATCAGCCGATCTGCTAGCTCTCGGTAGGTCAGGAAGCGTGCTCCAGGCTTAAGTTCTGCCACGATGACGACGGGTTCGTCTTCGCCTGTGAGAGATTTGGCGGGTTCGGCGGCTGAAGCGTGTAGCCAAGAGCCAAGGTGAACTTCGTAAACTGAGATCGGCTGAGTCAAGGGGTCGGAGTGGCGACGCTGTTCCATCCAATCGCGATCGCCCCATTCATACCGGTCCAAATCCGCCACAATAGAAGCCGTCTTAGGACGCACTTCCTGCTGAAATCCATAAGGATCAGACTTCTCGTAAATATGACCCGTCTCATTCTTAATCTCGTACTTATAGCAGTCACCAACTTTTAGCCCAGGCACAAACAGTTCCCAAATGCCGCTCGAACCTCGGCGCATCTGATGCTTACGACCATCCCAATAGTTGAAATCGCCCAAAACGGAAACGTTTCGCGCATTCGGTGCCCAGACTGCAAAATAAACGCCTTCAACCCCTTCAATTTCGGTCAGGTGAGCGCCTAACTTTTCATAAATTCGGTGGTGGTTGCCTTCGGCAAACAGGTGAATGTCAAAGTCCGTTACCCGGGGCGATCGAAACGCATAAGGATCATAGATGACTCGCTCATGCTCCCCTTCCTTAACGCGAAGCTGATAATTAGCAAGTTCAGGGCGTTCTAAAGTGCATTCAAAAAAATGCGGATGATGCACGGTCTGCATTGGGTACTCGGCCCTTTCTTCTGGCAATACCACCCATGCTGCGCTGGCATCAGGCAGATAAGCCCGCACCACCCAGACAGCTTTGCCGTTGTCCTGAATTCGGTGGGGACCTAAAACCTCAAACGGGTCTTGGTGCTGGTTCCAAACAATCCGTTCGATCTGCTCTGGAGCGACAGTCATCGACATGAAACTACCTACCTAAATCGAGTTGTTGAACAGAGGTTAAAGGGACTTCAAAAATAAAAGATTACTCTTTTGGGTTTAACTTAGCTGCTTACTAATACAGGAATAGGGAAACCCCCAGAACCTGCCACTACTGCTGATAAAACTAAATCCAGCCAGTCTTCACATCAGTCTAGGGATGCAATCCTGGCGGATGGGGTCAGTTAGATGTCATCCATCTAAGGAAAGGAGGAGAATATAAAGAATATGTAAGCATCTGTAATAAACCGTAGCAAATAGCGGTTAAAGTCTCAAATGTCGCATGGGAGAAATATTGGAAAATCCGTCTCTGCATCTCTTTTGCCTCTGCGTCTCTATAGTAGTGGTGCTAGGTCAACAACTGTGATAAAGATTTTGAGGCATTGCTGAATTGGGCAATTGCCAGCGCTTCCAGGTAAAACAGCATTGTTGAAGCTGCACTAGAATGAAGTATTGAGGAATTAACAGCCAGACGGGCTGGCGGATTTTTATATGTCTTTGCCTATAGTTGCTATTATCGGTCGCCCCAATGTGGGCAAGTCTACGCTTGTCAATCGTCTGGCAGGGGGAATGGATGCGATCGTACACGATGAACCCGGAGTGACCCGCGATCGCACCTATCGAGAAGCCTTTTGGCGCGATCGCGAATTTTCAGTCGTAGACACAGGCGGTCTGGTCTTTGACGACGACACCGAATTTCTGCCGTTGATTCGAGAGCAGGCAATGGCGGCTCTCGCAGAAGCCAGCGTGGCGATTATGGTAGTTGATGGTCAGGAGGGTCCAAATGCTTCTGATGAAGCGATCGCCACTTGGCTCAGGCATCAGACTGTTCCTGTACTGCTTGCGGTAAACAAATGCGAATCGGTCGAACAGGGGGCAGTGCAAGCGGCAGAATTTTGGAGTTTGGGGTTAGGCGAACCCTATGCCGTTTCCGGTATTCATGGCAGCGGCACAGGCGATTTGCTGGATGCACTGATGATGTATCTGCCCGCCACAGAAGAATTGCCAGAAACAAACGAGATTCGAGTGGCGATCGTCGGTCGCCCTAATGTGGGCAAATCTAGTCTGTTAAACGCCTTTGTGGGAGAAGCTCGGGCGATCGTCAGCCCCATCTCGGGCACCACTCGCGATGCGATCGACATGGTGGTCGAGCGTCAGGGGCAAATCTATCGCCTGGTTGATACCGCAGGCATTCGTAAAAAGAAGCAGGTCGAGTACGGCCCTGAATTTTTTGGCATCAACCGTGCCTTTAAAGCAATTCGACGGGCTGATGTAGTGCTTCTAGTGATTGATGCCATAGACGGTGTGACCGAACAAGACCAAAAGCTAGCCGGACGAATTGCCGAAGACGGACGTGCCTGTGTCGTCGTCGTGAACAAATGGGATGCTGTCGAAAAAGACTCCTACACTATCTATGCCTACGAAAAAACGGTGAAAGATCGACTGCACTTCACCGACTGGGCTGAAACCATCTACGTCAGTGCCATGACCGGACAACGGGTAGAAAAAATCCTGGAACTGGTCAACATTGCCGCGGAACAACATAAGCGTCGCGTTTCAACTTCCGTCATTAACGAGGTGCTGGAAGACGCGGTCAAGTGGCACACGCCTCCCACAACCCGACAGGGACGACAGGGCAGAATCTACTACGGCACTCAAGTGACCAGTCAACCCCCGACGATCGCCCTGTTCATCAACGATCCCAAGCTGTTTAACGACAACTACCGCCGCTACATCGAGCGCCAGTTTCGCCAAAGCCTTGGCTTCAATGGCACCCCTGTTCGTCTCCTCTGGCGCGGCAAGAAAATGCGCGAACTAGAGCGAGGCGCGAATCGGGCAACGAAGGTTAAAGGGTGAATCTGGGGCTGAGGACTGGGAAAAGAGGGAGAAGGACGCAAAGAGCAGGAGGGGATTACTTTTCTGCTTTTTAGAGCCTTTTGGTGGCGTTGCACATTTGACGAATAATTTTCGTGTAACACGGCAATGCCGTGCCCCTACAGTGGGCGATTCGCGTATTAGGAATTTCCGCATCATTCTCAATTTGTGCAATGCCCTTTTGGCGACTTCTCTTTGAAAAATTGCCCAATGTTTGCAACGCTGTAGACTGGACTGAGCTTGTGAAACTTAGACATTGCACAGACAGAGACTTAACGATGCCAAACTCTCACAGCCGCAGGATTGGGCAGGTTAAGCCCATCTCCTCTGTTGGGTTCCGCCGCGCTTCACCCAACCTACGGTTCTGCGATCTGTAGGTTGGGTGGAGCAGAGCGAAACCCAACGCTTTAGACTTGCCGTACTACTACCGTTTTACAATTCCGTGATCTTCCCTAGCCCCCAGCCTCCTCCTAGTCCCTAATTACCCTCATGGATCTGCTGCGATCGCTCCCAATTGGGCTTTATCTCGAACAACCCGTCACCTGGCTCCATCGGATTGATCCCCGAATCAAACTGGTCTGGCTATTTGGATTTTTGCTCTCGCCGATTTCAGCGGGTCCAATTTGGCGGCTTTCACTGGTTGGCTGGCTGCTGCTGTTGACGCTGGCAACCCGAATTCCGTTTCGGGTTTGGCGGCAACAGATGGGGTTGGTGATCATCTTTAGCCTCCTGCTGTTTTTTGTCACCATGCTGGCTCCAGACGGCTTAAATGTAGGTCATCAGGGTCGGTTGCCCGAGAATGAACTTGCTTTTGTAGAAGCAACGTTAGAACCTACAGATGCGGCGGTGGAGGTGGCAGCTAGTGGATTGCCTCAGCCCACGGGCTATCAATATGTGCTGATTGAGCAGTCCCGAATTACGGTGACGCGGCGATCGCTGGAGTTAGCCATTCGCGCTGGGACGCTGATGTTTGTGCTGATCTACAGTACGAATTTGTATCTGCTAACCACTGCGCCTGAAGAGATCACTGCAGGACTGGATAACTTGATGCAGCCGTTGCGTCGATTTAACGTACCCGTCACTGAAATCGTGCTGACGTTGACGCTATCGCTGCGGTTTATTCCGCTGGTGCTGGAGGAAATTCAGAATTTGGTGCGATCGGTTCGCACTAGAGCGATCAACTGGAAAAAATTGGGGCTTCGGGGCACGACGCAGATTTGGCTGGTGATTTCTGAGCGGTTGTTAGACAACCTGCTGCTGCGGGCAGAGCAAATTGCTAGCGCTATGCAGGTGAGAGGGTTTATCAGTCCCAATCAGCATCAGGTGCGCTGGTATCAGTTTCAGCTGCGGCTATTAGATTGGGCAGTGCTGCTGGGTGCAGGCGCATTTTGGAGTGCCCGTTTTTTCTGGGGCTATCTGTGAGGGGCAATGCTGCAATCGATTCAACCCTGGCACTGGCGATCGCTTCCCCTTAACCAGCGCACTGGCTCAGACGTATTTGAGGCGCTGTTTTACCGTCCAGGTGGAGCTGCTGAAACGGGCGTGGGGGCGACTGCCACCCTGCTAGAAAGTCCTTCTGCCACTTCTATTCCTTCTGCTTCTTCCCTAGCGCGATACTCCATTTGTGCCGGAGCGCCCCGCTTTCAACAGGGGAAACCGCAGGTCTGGACACCCGCTGTCGGCAAGATTTTGCCTCAATTGCGACAGCTACTCCAGCATTCAACCACTCTGGAGATTCCCGCTCCTGAACTTCCCTTTACCGGAGGCTGGCTGGGCTGGCTGGGCTACGACCTTGCCTGGGAAATTGAGCGGCTCCCCTCGCTCAACTTCGACCCTCTCCCCTTTCCGGTTGCCTACTGGTACGAGCCAGACCAATTTGCCATCCTCGACCACCACAGCCAAACCCTCTGGCTAGCCGCCACCCATTCCTCTCAACTCGACACCCTTCAATCACGCTTAGAAAACCCTCCACCCGCCATTCCCCAATCCCTAATCCCTAATTCCCATCCACTCCCCACTCCCCACTTTCACACCTCTCAAGCCGACTACGAAGCCGCTATTCTTCAGGCTAAAAAATACATTCAAGCCGGAGACATTTTTCAGGCAAACCTCTCTCTGCGATTTGAGACTCAGACTCTGGTAGATAACTGGTCAATCTACCGAGCCCTTCAGCAGATCAACCCTTCCCCCTTTGCTAGCTATTGGCAGACACCGTGGGGAGCGATGATTAGCTGTTCACCAGAGCGATTAGTAGAATTGCGGGGACGCGAGGCTCAGACTCGACCAATTGCCGGGACGCGATCGCGAGGCAACACCCCAGAGCACGATCGCCAGCAGGCTCAAGACCTGCTCGACAACGCTAAAGAAAATGCCGAGCACATCATGTTGGTTGACCTGGAGCGCAACGACCTGGGGCGGGTTTGCGAATGGGGATCGGTTACCGTCGATGAACTGCTGACGATCGAAAGCTATAGCCATGTGATGCACTTAGTCAGCAATGTCAGAGGCAGACTTCACTCAGACTGTGATGCGATCGCCTTGATTCGGGCTTTGTTTCCGGGTGGCACAATCACAGGCTGTCCTAAAGTTCGCTGTATGGAGATCATTGAAGAACTGGAACCTGTTCGCCGCAACTTGTTCTACGGTTCCTGCGGCTATCTGGACTGGCGCGGCAACCTGGACTTAAATATTTTGATTCGTACCCTTCTCTCCGCCCCTGCTTCATCGCTGTCAGGTCTGACGGAGGGTGCAGCGGGCGATCGAGGAAATGTGATCTGGGGACAGGTAGGAGCGGGGATCGTAGCAGATAGCAACCCAGAATTGGAGTGGTTTGAAGCACTGCACAAGGCACAAGCACAACTAGCTGCACTAGCAATCAAATCTCGTAGTGTCGAGACTTATCAAGAGAAATAAACCCAGAAATGCCCTGATTTTGATAACATTTGATCAGGCTTTCTACAAATTTCTATAAATTAGGAAAAAGTAGCAAAGTCGACATAAATTAAGCAACGGTAAGTAATGTCCAGCCAGCGTTTTGACATCTACCTTCTAAATTTTTGCGTTTGGTTAGACCCGTTCTTTAACTCAATTCCCGATCCTATTGCTGCCACACAGCCCAAATTTGAATGAGTACTGAAACTTATCTAAATCATCCAACATTTGGTTTGCTGTTTAGGGTCTGTCTCGTCGCAGAAAGCCGCGAACTGTTTGCTACGCTCTACGCCCAACGACTGTTCTTTCTAGTCACGACCGGACCAGGCGGAGTCCAGTTTGAACCAGTGGGTCGCAGTGATGCTCGAATTCTGGTTGAAAATCGCCTCCGCAATCTGCGCCGTCTGGGGCAGCAGCAGGAATATACTCAGCTTCAGGCGGCATACAAACAAACTTTTCATTAGCCCCCCTACATGAATAGGGGCTACAGATGAAAGGGCACCCTGCGGAGCAGGGTGCCCTTTCATCTGTAGTCTCTTTTTAGAGAAACGTTGTAATTTGCGCTCAATTACCGCAATAAACAATCAGGTCAATTTCTACATTGCCCTGACCTGCCAGCCCCATCACTCCAACAGTGGTACGACTGGGACGGCGACTGGCGTCAAAATAAGACGCAAATACCTCATTGACAACCGCATAGTCTCTAAAATCAGTGAGAAACAGACGAGCCATCACAACGGTGTCAAAGCTCGCGCCTGCATGGTCAAGCACAAGCTTCAGGTTTTCCATCACTCGTTTGGCTTGCTCGGCAATGGGTCCGAGAATAATCTCGCCACTTTCTGGATCTTCTGACAACTGCCCCGTTACAAACAAAAAATCACCTGCCCGCACAGCATGGGAATAGGGAGCTGGAGGCGGCAGCAGGTTATCTGGAAGCGTAATGAATTCAAGCATGGGCTACAGCGGTTTCGCGACTAAAGTTCCGGGTTCTTGCTGAATTGGCAGCACATCTAAAGTATCAGTTTGGGCGCAATATTTCAGGTCATCAATTACTCCCAAACGCAGCAATCGCTGCCCATGACTGGCTTGGTGCAGTAACTCTAGCAGTTTGTCTTGCCACTGCGTATACAGGGCGATCGCCCCCACAACTTCATCGTTACCAGATAGCTCTTTTAGGGAAAGCCCCGTTTGAGTTAGCAAACTGTGGGCGATCGCGCCTGCACAAACCGTATCTTCTAAAGAAAAGCTACCCTCCCAGCCAGAGCCAGAGATCCAAACGGTTTCAGGCTGATGGCTGAGCAAATATTGCACGACCGCATTTCGGTTGACTAGCGCAGCCGTCAACACGACCGGGGCATTCTGAATGCGCTCTAGACAGCGAGTGCCATTGGTGGTGCTGATGAATAGCCGTTTGCCGCTCACCCGTTCTGGGGTACAGTCCAGAGGCGAATTTCCTAAATCGCACCCTTCGACCGTAGCTCCCCCCCTTTCACCTGCGCGGAGCCGTTTGTCAGATGGCCACGCTTCACTGGTTTGCATCAACTGGTCGATGCTGCTAAAGACCTGAACCGCTTCAGCACCATTTGCCAAGGCAGTTGCCATCGTCGTTGTAGCACGAAGCACATCAATGGCGATCGCACAATCAGGCACGTCATCACTAGGGGTAAGTTCGGGTGTATGGAAAACAAATAGCTTCACGAGTTGGCGCACCTGGGTTGAGAACTGCCGAAAACCATTCTAGGGTGATTAGGGTAGCAAATTAGCATTAAAGTTATTTCGGTGAATCAGTAGGAGCATACTCGGAAAACATGAAAGGGGGAAGCAAATATCAGCCACTACTGGACTACTTGCTTCGGAGCGATCGCCCTGAAGTCACGCTAACCTTTGTTGAAATTGAAGCAATCATGGCTGAAAAGCTGCCTGAATCTGCCCGTACCCAGCGCGGCTGGTGGAGCAACCGCAGCAAAGGAGCCTTGCAAGCAACCTCCTGGATGAACGCAGGCTTCCTGGTCGCAGCGCTCGACCTGGATTCCGGAAAAGTCACCTTTCGCAAACCGCCAACTCAGTACATCGTGAAGCGCGTCGGCGACACCGTGATCTGGCACAGCGACTTAATCAAGGCACTCCGACAACATATGCAACTGTCGCAGACCGAGTTTGCCGAAAAGCTGGGCGTGCGACAGCAAACGGTAAGCGACTGGGAAACGAGGGTGTATGATCCCCGTCTGTCTACTTCAAAACATCTAACAATCGTGGCAGAGCAGGC
Source organism: Cyanobacteria bacterium FACHB-471 (assembly GCA_014695345.1). Classification (GTDB taxonomy): domain Bacteria; phylum Cyanobacteriota; class Cyanobacteriia; order Elainellales; family Elainellaceae; genus JAAUTN01. The sequence goes on along the minus strand of JACJOC010000067.1, from coordinate 41,270 downwards.
TGGCTTTGAATATGTAGAAGAAAACGGACAGACTTATTCAGAAAACTCTTAACCAGCCTCTTCTCAATTGGATGACAGCCATTCGGCATCCGGTTGACACGATACGCACAAGCGTGTATTGTGTTAATACCGTCCGATGAGCCAGTTTTCACAGCCATACCTTACAGCTATCTACCTTACAGAGAGTGTGCTCCCCCCAACTCTCCTGTAAGGTGCGGTGCAAATTCAGCAATTTTCTACTGGAATAGACCAGCGATTTTCTACTGACTTTGCAGTGCAATGTCTTTGCAGATATCTTTGCAGTGCAATGTCTCAGACTTCGCCTGTATAAATGCTGCAAAGTGAAGCCTTTCATCGCTTGCTCTATGCTCCCTGGGGGCATGGCATTGCCATGCCCCTACTGAAGGGATTGAGATCCGTGAATCATACCCGCATTCAGCAACGCCATCTCCAGCACTTCACGCTTGTTTGTCGCAGTGCCACCTCTGAAAACCCAGTTAGTACAAAAATACTATAATTAATAAAAAGGTTAACCCCGGAGGTGTTAGCCAGTGGATGCTAAATACAAAGCTGTTTCACGCAAAGGGCTAGTAATTTCACGCACGCCGACAACAGAAATTCGCCCTGGAGGAATCTTTAAATACGTGGGGGCAGATCAAGGCTACGCTAAGCGGCTGCCAGGGTATGTTTTAATTCACAAGAACAATCCTGAATACAAAATGCTGAAGCGAGAAGACGGTTTCCCGGAAGTTGCCTATGACATGACAATGGTAGAAGCACTACCTCAGGATTACTGTTTGTTTTGGGTGGAGAAGGCTGATTTGCGATCGCTCACTCCAGAAGAGCACCAGGAAGCACTAACCCAAATGGGCATCGAGATCCTGGAGCCAGAGTTAGAACCCGAACCCCATTCAGAACTGCAGTCGGTTCAATAGTTTATAGGGGCTTAGTGTTGCCGAATGAAGGGATCGTAACCGGCGATCGCTCTGTTGCCCTGATTTCAGGCATGAGCTATCTAAGGCTCAAAACAATAAGCCCTAACCTCGCGGTCAGGGCTTTGTTTTTTATATGCCAACCTTATAAAGCGTGGCTGGCGGTTTTGGTATAGATGTATCATCCTGCTTTCTTTTGCTCTGGCATAGTCGGTGATCTACCCGTCCTTATGGGTAGATATGGGCAAAGCAAAGAGCAATCACGCTCCTGTATTGGAGCACAATTTCTAACCCAAGGTTTTGCAATTTCTGCCAGATGAGAGAAAGAGAAAAACTGCTTGATCAGCCTTGATAGAGCAAGTGTGTTTTCCGCTGTGACTATGAAAGATGTGCAAGCTAAACTCCATACCCACCAAGCGCTTTTGGCAGAACTGACCGTGCTTCTGGTTGAGGATGAGCCTGACATTGCTGAACTATTTACGTTCATTCTTGAAGATTACGGAGCCGAGGTTATCCTATCTAACTCTGCTATTGAAGCTTTAGGGAGGTTGGGAGAACGACGACCAGACATTCTAGTGAGCAACGTCAAGCTTCCTGAAGAAGATGGACGTTGGTTGATTGAACAAATCAGGCAGTTGGAGGACGTATAGAGCGAACTTCCAGCCATTGCTGTCACGTCATATACCAGGGAGTACGACGCTGAAGGAGCATTAGAATCAGGCTTTCAACGCTTTATGCCCAAGCCCCTAGACCCAGATGAGTTAGTTCAAGAGATTCTCAAACTCGTTGGGCGAGGCAAGGCAGAAAAGAATGAGGACAATAGCTAAAGCCTTGTATAGGAATTCTGAATTGCAGGGCATACAGCAATGCGCAATACGCCATTGCTGTATGCCCTGCTTTGTAGTCCACTCAAGCAAGAATCGCTATATTTCAACGGAGAGGGTGGGATTCGAACCCACGGTACCTTTCGGTACACTCGATTTCAAGTCGAGCGCATTCGACCACTCTGCCACCTCTCCTTCAGACCTCTTATCTTAACCTGAGTATCTGCATTGGCGAAACCATCCTGATTTTAGGACAGGAAGGCTTTTCTGTCTTAAACCCTTAAGAATCTGCTACTTCATACCGCTTCTACATGAAGCTGCCTAGTTCAAAACGCTCCAAACTAGGCAGCCTTAAAGAGAATTAGTATCAGTCATTCTTAAGTGGATGCAAGTTGTGCAACTGGATTAACCTGATAAAGAATTTGCTCAGAATGAACGTCGAAATCTTGATTGAGCCAGGTCAGGGTAATTTGCGAAACTACGCCTGACTGAAGCGTGACAAGGGAAAAATTTCGGAGGCGATCGCCCCCTTGCTCCACAATTCGAGGCACACTCGCTGCATTCAGGTAGACCGTTCCTTCGGGGCTAGTGTGAACCATTTTGCGAAGCTGGGTCTTGGTGTGACGCAGCCTGTGGTGCATGTGCCCAAAGGAAACTAGGGGAATCTTTTTCTGAGACAGACGGACCTGAGCGATCGCCTCTGCCAAGTCCGGATCGCCATAGTCACCGCCAATCGGCTGCCAATCTCTACCACAAGGATCTTCGGCTTTGTCGCCCAAGCCGATTGGTCCACAGTGCCCAATAAAAATCAGGGCATCTTCAGTAGCACTTTCAGCCGCCGCTAAAATTTTTGCGGTCGATTCTGCAAAACTGCTGACTCCGTAACGTTCTTGATAAAACTCTTGATTTTTCCAAGTAGAGCCGCCCCAACTAAAGGGACGACCTCCCACCACGGTCAGCCCCAATTTTGGCAAATCTAGCTTGCCGTAACCGACATGGGCTACTCCCAGCAAATCTATTTGTTGCTGCACTCGGTCTTCCTTTTGGCGGTCGTAGGGACACTTTTTTCTGCCCCATTCCGTAGCGCTGTACCAGGCATCGTGGTTGCCAAAGATGGCGGCTTTAGGAATGTCGAGGGAGGCGATCGCCCGGACGACATCCACTGACTCATTGCCAAAATCACCAACCAACAGCACCAGATCCACGCCCAAATGCTTCAACGCCAGTTCATCATCGGCATCCCAGCAGTCATGGACATCTCCAATCACTGCGATCGTGAGTAATTCTGCTTGACCCTGGCTGCTCATGCCAACTCCCTTTATCCTCTGCTGATGTGCAAGTTGTGAGGGCACATTTCAGAAGCGTGCGCCTTTCACAACCCATTTGGGATTAATCCACGATCCCCTTCTCCAGAATAGGCAACGTTAGCTGTTTTTGCATTCAACCCCCGATCACGCGGGGATCGTGTAGTATCAGCAGTAATTCAGCTAAAACAATCCATCGTGTGACCGATGAGTGATTGACGAGTATGCTGAATGAACACATCTGGAAAAAGCCATTCTGAAGCATCACAGGCGTAGGCAAGGGCATGGTGAGGAAGTATTTTGACCGCCGATTGGGGACAAAGACAAATCAATACATACAACACACATCCGACTGGCAAATTCAGAATATCGAACCAGCCGACTTGCACAAGCTGAAGCTGCCAAAGTTACCTATTAGTCCCCCTGATGCTACGGCTCCAGCCGCTCCCCCTGCGGGAGTAAGCAGCACCGTTGAGTCACCGCCCGCAGAAGCAAGCCAACCGCAGGAAGCGGACGCACCTCAACCCGCTCAAGCGGAGAATGCAATTCAGATTGCGCAACCTGGAGCCAGGCGATTGCGCCGTCAGCAGATGCGCTCACCCAAGTCGTGGAACTGGTCAATGCTGGGACTGGGGGCAATCATTCTCTCGGTTGGCATGGGGGCTGTTGCCCTAACGTGGTTAACCACCTTGCCACCCTTGCCTGACTGTGGAAAGATATCGCCCATTGCGGCAGATTCAGAACGGCTTTATTGCGCTCAAGAAGCGATTCGCTCAGGTGATTTGCCCCAACTAGTGGCAGGGTTGCAATTAGTGGGACAATGGCCAGACGATCACCCGCTTCATGGCGAGGCGCAAAAGCTAATGGCAAATTGGTCTAAAGCCATTCTGGCGATCGCCAACGACAAAATTAACCATAACGACCTGCCCGGTGCCGTCGAAGCGGCTGCACACATTCCGCCCAACAGCCCCATTTACGAGGAAGCACAGGCATCGATCGCCCACTGGAAAGAACAATGGCAACAGGGAGAAACACTCTACAAGACAGCCCAGGAAGCCTTGCAAAACCAGTATTGGGATAAAGCTTCTGAGCAAGTCTCTGCCCTAGGACAATTGGAAAATCCCTATTGGCGGCAACGGGCAGACCAGCTAACCAGCCAAATTTTGGCAGAAAAGCAGGCTCGATCGCAGCTTGTCGAGGCCCGCAACCTGGCTAAGCGACAGAACCCGAAAGCTTTGGGAGAAGCGATCGCTCTGGCCCAGCAAATTTCTCCCAACAGCCACGCCTGGGCAGAAGCCAAAACCGAATTGACGCAGTGGAGTCAGGCACTCCTCAAAACTGGGATGCAGCAGTGGCAGCAAGGCAACCTGGAAGCGGCGATCGCCCTGGTGCAGCAAGCCCCTCCTGACCCGACCCTGTCTCCCGATGCAGCGGCTCTGGTGCAATATAGTCATGCCCAGCGGCTAGCAAGCTGGAGCGAGGTGCAGTGGGAGCCGTCCTTCAAGCAAATTTGGGGGTTGATGCAAGCCCTTTCTACGGTCAACCGAATCGAACCTGGCAGCGAGCTTTATCGCCAAGCCCAAACCGAACGTGAAACCTGGCAGGCTCAACTAGACGACCTGGTTCAGCTTCAGTTTGCCAACCTCAGCGCCAGTCTAGGTCAGCGATTCTCTCTAGAAACTGCAATCAAACAGGCAGAATTAGTCGGAGCCGATCGCCCCCGTCGAGTTCAGGCGCAAACTCTGGTCGCCCATTGGCGGCAAGAAATTGAGCGCGTAGAAGACCGCCCCTATTTGCGTCGTGCCCGCGAATTAGCAGAACCTGGCACCATCCCAGCGCTTAAAGCGGCGATCGCTCAAGCTAGCGTCATCCCGCTTAACCGCGTCTTGCGAGGAGAAGCACAGGGGGCGATCGCCGCCTGGAATAGCCAGATTGAAACCATTGAGGATCAGCCATTCCTGGATGAAGCCAGAACCTTGGCTGAGAAGGGCAAACGCCGAGAAGCGATCGCTGCCGCTGAGAAAATTCGTTCTGGTCGCGCCCTTTACGGCGAGGCCCAAACCGCCATTAGAAACTGGCGCACCGAAATCGAAATTGCTGAAGATCGCCCGATTCTCAACGAAGCTTACGAACTGGCAGAAGAAGGCAGCCTCTCCGGTGCGATCGATGTCGCCTCCCAAATTGGTCGAGGTCGAGCCCTCTACTCCGAAGCTCGATCTGCGATCGCCCAATGGCGAATCGAACGAGAAATCATCTGGGACTCCTGGGAAGCAGAATCCGCTCCCGAAAGCGACGATTCTTACTATGAGGAAGATTATGAATATGACGAAGGTTATGAGGAAGACTACTAATCCTTAAAGTCCTCTTTAAGGTATGTTTTTTGCATGTGCGACGCACATACAAAAAACATACTTGGAACAGTTCCAGCTCTTAGCTCATGCAATCCCTCCAGCACAAACTAATTGTCTCCTGCCAGGCTCCCGTTGACTCCCCGTTACATGACCCGATGGTGATTGCAGCGATCGCCCAGGCAGCCGTTAACCAAGGGGCAGCAGGCTTGCGAATTGACACTCCAGCCCATGTTCAAGCGGTCCGACAACGCACTTCAGTTCCGATTATCGGACTCTGGAAGCGACAGTTTGAGGGGTCTGAAGTCTACATTACCCCTCAAGCTGAGCAGGCAAAAGCGATCGCCCAGGCAGGCGCAGATATCATTGCCATTGATGCTACCCTCAGAGCGCGTCCCGGTGGAGAAACCGTTGCTTCCCTGATTGACTTCATCCACAATCTAGGAAAACTCGTGATGGCAGATGTTGATACGTTAGAGAGTGCGATCGCTGCCGCTGCTGCGGGTGCCGACCTGGTTGGTACAACACTTTACGGCTACACCCAACAAACTCGCCATTTGCCCCCTCCTGGCTTCGACCTGTTGAAACAGATGGTCGATGAACTATCAGTTCCTGTAATCTGCGAAGGCGGCATTGCTTCTGCCGCTATGGCCAAGCAGGCTTTGGACTTAGGAGCCTATGCAGTCGTGGTAGGCACAGCAATCACAGGCATTGATGCTCAAGTTAAGGCTTATTGTGAAGCGCTTAGTTCCCAGTAAAAATGCGATTCATCGCATTTCCACAGGACAGGGTAAAGCTTTACAGAATGTTAGCTTTTACACCTCTACCCAAGAGTCGTTTAACCTGAATTAAGGGCATCATAAGGACACTCACAATGTGCCTTAAATAACATCCACCGATGGATAACGCTACAACCAAAGTTCTCCTGGTGGAGGACGACGAGGACGATTACATCATTACCTCAAACCTTTTCCGTGACATCCAAGAAAAGAAGTTTGAAGTTGAGTGGATTCGCAACTATGACAATGCCTTGGAAATCATGAGCAAAAATCAGCACGATGTTTATCTTGTTGATTTTCGTCTGGGCATCAAAAATGGAGTGGAGCTATTGGAGCAAGCCACTGCTGACGGTTGCAAAGCACCCATTATTTTGTTGACAGGGCAAGGAGATTCCCGAAGTGACGTTGCTGCAATGAAAGCAGGTGCAGCCGATTATTTAATCAAAGGACAAATTGATGCAACGGGGCTAGAACGAGCCATTTCCCATGCCATTGAGCGAACTCACACACTCGAAAAGTTGCGTCAGGCACTGCAGGAAAATAGCCGACTCGCTTCTGCGATCGCCAACATCACAACAGGTGTCGTGATTACAGACCCCAAACAGCCTAATAATCCAATTATTTTTGCAAATCCAGGCTTTACAGCTGTCACAGGTTACACCCAGGAAGAGGTACTGGGGTGCAACTGTCGCTTCCTACAGGGCAAAGAGACAGATGCAACAACCCTGCAGCAGTTGCGAGAGGCGATCGCTCAGGCTTGTCCTCATACCTGCGTTTTGCTCAACTACCGTAAAGACGGCACTCCCTTTTGGAACGAACTTAGCGTCAACCCAGTTTTTGACTCACAAGGCGAACTCACTTACTTTGTCGGCTTGCAAACAGATGTGAGCGATCGCAAACAGTCTGAAGCAGCGTTGCGAGAGAGTGAAGAGCGCTATGCTCTAGCCGTACGAGGCGCAAATGACGGTATTTGGGACTGGAACCTTAAAACCAGCGAGATCTATTTTTCACCTCGATGGAAATCAATGCTGGGATATCTTGATGAGGAGATCACAAACCAGCTAGACGAGTGGTTTGAACGGGTTCATCCAGAAGATCTAGATTGGGTCAAGGTCAAAATTGCAGCTCATTTAGACGGGCTAACGCCTCACTTTGAAAATGAACATCGAATGCTGCATCGGGATGGCACCTATCGCTGGATGCTGAGCCGAGGGTTGGCAGTACGCGATGCCAAGGGCAAGGCGACCCGCATTGCAGGCTCTCAAACTGACATCACAACTCACAAACAGGCAGAAGAGCAGCTTTTACACGATGCTTTTTATGATGCACTGACAGGTTTGCCAAACCGTGCCCTGCTGACTGACCGGCTCAAGCAGGTTGTCCAAATGGCGAAGCGTGATTCCAGCTATCAGTTTGCGGTTTTGTTTATCGATGTTGATCGCTTTAAAGTGATCAACGATAGCTTGGGTCACATGCTAGGCGACGAGTTGCTGATGGCGATCGCCCAGCGACTGTGTGACTGTCTCCGCCCCACTGACACGGTTGCCAGGTTAGGCGGCGATGAATTTGTGATCTTGCTAGAAGATATCAATGATGTCAATAGCGTTACCACCATTGCAGATCGGGTGCAGCAAGAACTCACGTTACCATTTAGCCTGAACGGGCACGAAGTGTTCACCAGCGCTAGCATTGGCATTGCTCTGAGTGAAACAGGGTATGAACTGCCAGAAGATCTGCTGCGCGATGCAGATACCGCTATGTATCGGGCGAAAGCTCAGGGCAGGGCGCGATACGAGATATTCAATACCGGAATGCATGTTCGAGCGTTAGCCCTCCTGCATCTGGAGACTGACCTGCGGCGGGCGATCGCGGCTGATCAGTTAACGGGCGATCGCCAGGAATTTCAGCTTTACTACCAACCTATTGTTTCGCTCAAAACCCGCTGTGTGGTTGGGTTTGAGGCGCTGTTGCGCTGGCAACATCCCACTCGTGGTTTCATTTCCCCCGTCGAATTCATTCCTATAGCGGAAGAGACGGGGCTAATTATTCCAATTGGAGATTGGGTTTTGCGAGAAGCCTGTCGTCAAATGCAGATTTGGCACGCTGAGTTTCCGATGAAACTGCCTTTGTCATTGAGCGTGAACCTATCAAGCAAACAATTCACACCGCGCTTGATTCGCCAAATCGAACGAGTTCTGCAAGATACGCATCTAGATACTCGATCCTTAAGACTTGAGATTACCGAAAGTGCGCTGATGGAAAACTTAGAATCAGCTGCAGACTTATTGGCACAAGTGCGATCGCTAGGAATTCAGCTTTCAATGGATGACTTTGGTACGGGCTATTCTTCGCTCAGCTATCTGCATCGTTTTCCAATCGATACTTTGAAAATTGATCGGTCTTTTATTAAAAAAGTGGATGCGGACGGCGAACAGTTGGCGATCGTTCGTACCATCGTTACCCTTGCTTGGAATCTAGGTATGGATGTGGTTGCAGAGGGGGTAGAAACTCTCAAGCAACTGGCACAACTGCGATCGCTCAAATGTGAGTATGGACAGGGATACTTATTCTCAAAGCCGCTCGATAGCCAAGCCGCCGAACGGGTCATTGCAGCGCAATCGCAGCTAGGAATTGGCATCCCAAATCTGGGGCAGGACACGAGTCACTGCAACCTGTAATGGCAGAAGAGACATCGTTCTATACCAATCGTGCTAAAGCCCATCTGGGCGATCATTTGGATCTGAGCGGTGATGAAGATTTAGGCAATTCCCAAAATCTGAGCCGCGATATTGTCAATTGTGTACCAGTTGGTTTGATCATTTGGCACCTAAAAAATCTGGATGATCCTAATAGCTTTCAGCTCATTACGGCTAACTCGGCGATGAGCGAAATTCTGGAGATGCCATTAGACCAATTGTTGCATGAGGCGATCGCGGCTCCCTTTCCAGCTTTTTTGGGCATCGAACCTGCTGATTTCTACGCCGAGGTCATTCGCTCTGCGCAAACTAGGAGCCTGGGCGAAGTTCGCTACCGAAACCGCCGAAAAATTCAGACCGTGCTGTCGCTCACCGCATTCCCCATGCCCAATCAGTGTGTTGGGGTCGTGGTAGAAGACATTACCGAGTTCAAACAGATTGAAGCAGGACTGCAAACTGATAGAAACCTATTTCAACGCATCGTCGCCACCACGCAGGAGGGAATCTGGCTGTTTGACGTTGAGGGCAAAACGAGCTACGTCAATCAGCAGATGGGCGACATGCTGGGCTATTCTGTGGCAGAGATGCTGGGCCGTTCGCTGCTGGACTTTGTCGATGACGAAGCCCGCACAGCGATCGCCGTTCCGTTTGCCAAACAGCATGGACTGAGAGGGCAGCACGACTTGCGGTTTCGCTGCCGCACTGGAGATTCTCTGTGGGCAATCGTCTCAGCCACCCCCATGTTTAACGAAGATGGCAAATTCGTTAGCACCCTCGTGATGGTGACAGACGTAACCGAGCGCAAACAGGCAGAAGTCAATCTGGCTGCCTCTGAAACCCTTTATCGACGGCTATTTGAAAGCGCTCAGGATGGCATTCTGGTTGTTGCGCCTGAGAATGGCAGCATCACAGATGCAAACCCATCACTTCTCAAGTTGCTAGGCTATGCCTACCAGGAGCTAGTCGGGAAGAAACTATGGGAAATTGGTTTCGTTTCTGATGCAGAAGGACAACTGACTTTCCAAACGCTGATGGAGCAAGGCGACCTACGCTACGACAATTTGCTGCTACGGACACGCTACGGGCGGCACATTGAGGTAGAGTTTATCAGCAATGTCTATCAGGCGGGCAGCAGGCAGGTGATTCAGTGCAATGTTCGAGACATCACGGAACGCAGGCAAACTGAGGCAGAGTTACGGCAATTCACCACTCGACTGCAGCAGAGCAATCAAGAATTAGAAGATTTTGCGGCGATCGCCTCTCATGATTTACAGGAGCCGTTGCGAAAGATTCAGGCATTTGGCGATCGGCTCAAGAGCCAATACAGCCAAGCCCTCACCCACGAAGGGCAAGATTACCTGGAGCGAATGCAAACCGCTGCTAGGCGAATGCAAGTTCTGATCAACGACCTGTTGTCTGTCTCTCGCATCACGACCAGAGCAAAACCCTTCGTCAAAGTTAACCTTAACGAAGTGATTCAAGAAGTTTTGTCTGACCTGGAATTTCAAATTCAACGGGTAAAAGCACAGATAACCGTAGAAGAACTGCCCACCATTGATGCAGATCCGCTACAAATGCGCCAACTGCTGCAAAACTTGCTTAGCAATGCCCTTAAGTTTCACCAACCTGACGTTCCACCCATCGTTCTGATTCGCAGTCAGATCTTCAACTCTGCGTATCTGGATGGTTCCAATCCTCTACAGAATGCCCGGTGCCAAATTATCGTTACCGACAATGGAATTGGCTTTGCTCAGAATTATACTGATCGAATTTTCACCGTGTTTCAACGTTTGCACAGTTCCAGCGAGTACGAAGGCACAGGAATTGGGCTAGCAATCTGCCGAAAAATAGCTGAGCGGCACGGTGGCACTATTACTGCCAGTAGCGTGCCTGGACAAGGCTCAACATTTACGATTGTGTTGCCGCTGCAACAGGCTAACTAATACGGAATCCACTCTTTAGAGAGACACTATCTTTGTGTAGGTGGCGAAAGCATTCGGGCATAAAATCTGCAACTTACAGCAATTTCTGTAGGGGCGCACTGCGGTGCGCCCCTACCGATATCTGCAACATCCTCAAATCAAATTGGTATAGTTACAGTCCTTCTACCGAAGGCTTCACCCGTACCGATAACCCCTAACCTATAGGCGGATTCAATATTAAACGTCCTTCTGCAAAAGCTCTGCAAAGGAAAATTGCATTGCTTGAGCATAGGGCAGCAAAATTTCAAGATACTCAGGCTGTATCCGGGCTTGAATCTCTTCGAGCAAAAGTTGGACTCCCTGGTGAGCTAGATCCCAAGAGACACCAACAGTTGGATAAACCATCATGCACAGAGGCACTAGCTCTTCTTCAATTGATGTTGTGCTGCCTTCAAGAATGGAAAGCCAGAGGTAGCCCTGAAACATCTGCATGTCGCGAATGCTAGATGTCATAATGCCCGGGTCGCTCAACGTTCCCCGCCGACTTTGATAATGCGGGTTTATCTCAAGGGCACGTTGAAATACAGCAACGGCAATGTCATGACTGTAAGGCAACATTTGTCGAACTAGAGCCAAACTGGGAGACTGCACAGTGTATCCCGCGGCGGCTTGACAGACGCGCTTCCAGGGAATGCAAACTTGCTCTTCAAGAAACCTGAAGTAAGGCGAGAGCAGTAATTGCTCGGTGGGGGTGAGTCTGCTCAGCAAAAATTGAGTGGTGAAATGAAACTGCGTACTCAAGAAGCCGATCGCCCTTGGGTCTTTTGCAGCAAAGTGCTGAAGCCGCAATTCTTGTAGGGAGGGTTCAAGTTCTTCTAATAGTTGTGCGATCGCCTGAATACCCAACGACGGCATCAGCACAAACGACGAAGGCGACGGTGACTGCTGCTCGTAAAAGTCTAGAACCTGTGTGTAAAGTCGCGTTGCAGCCGTGGCAATTCGCTGGGCATCGCTGAGGTTGACTACATTGGGAATGTAAGAGAAAAGGGTATTAGTCTGAATTCCTGCTCGTTCGCAGTTGAGTTGCAGCACTCGTTTTAGCTGCTTAACCGTTTGGCTGCGTCCCGTTGGAGAAGAAGTTTTGACAAGGGTTACAACTGCTTCTTGCCCTGTCTCTGAAGAGAGTATGGATAGATCGGTTGTATAGCAAGATGCCCATAGATTAGTCAGGCTTTCCACTGGAGTGTTATCCCGACAGGGGGTATAGATGGGTACATATTCTAGTAGCACGCTTTTCTCCATTGAAGATATCCAGGCTTAAAGAGCAAAGGCTGCGAAACACACCGATGGAGTGGATGATCTAAAAATGTGGCAACAGAATAAAATGCTGCGACAGACTAAGTAGTATCCAGGTGAACGTACCTAGATCTACTTGTAAGATTCCGTAGATCTACGAAATTTCACAGAGGGCTACGTAATAATCTATCCGTGAGTGTTGTGCAATGAGTTGGGCCATTTGGCCGAATTTGCAACACACCGTAATTGCACGCAACACAGGAGCCCTTTTGCACCAATCCATTTTTGAGCATAAACAAGTAGCACGGCTCAACCGCGCTACCGTTCACGTTGGAGGTCTAAGAAATTCTGACTATTTTGTAGTCATGGTATGAACTCCATCCCAGGCAGTAGGGGGCGGGCTGATCAAGTAAGCATTGGCGCGCTCCAGGTGGACCGCGATCGCCCGGTCGTCTTGCTGCAAGCGCTGCGCTTTCTCAAAGCAGCGAATCGCCTGCTGAAAGTTCATCTCGGTGTAGGCTGACCGTCCCTGCTCATAGAGCGCCAGGAACTCATGGGTCTGATCGTCGAGGGTATGGTGGCGATCGCCAATCAACTCGTAGATGCTGATCGGCTTTGTCTTACCCTTGACTCGAATTCGGTCTAGCTCTCGCACAACGATGTGTTCTTGACATAGCCCGTAGGTGTACTCGCTGAGAATGATGTCACAGCCATATTCCTTGGTGACTCCTTCCAGGCGAGAGCTGATGTCTACGCCATCGCCAATGACGGTATAGTCCATCCGCTTTTGGGAGCCGATGTTGCCCGATACAACTTCTCCAGAACTGATGCCGATGCCGATGCGGATTTGGGGTTGATGCTTAATCCGGCGATTTTGGTTAAATTCTGCCAGCCGCCGTCGCATATCCAGCGCCGACTGCACGGACATCCAGGCATGGTTTTCGGTTAATGGCAGCGGCGCACCAAATACCGCCATCAGGGCATCACCGATGAATTTGTCGAGCGTGCCTTCATAGTTAAAGACCGCTTCTACCATCGTTTCAAAGTAGTTGTTTAGCAGCGAGACGACCTCTGCCGCTTCCATCTTTTCGGTGAGGGAGGTGTAGCCGCGAATGTCAGAAAACAGGATGGTGACTTCTTTGCGTTCACCGACCATCAGCGCATCTTCGCCCAAGGCCATGACTCGCTCTGCTACTCCAGGCGTCATGTAGCGGTACATCGTCGCTTTCATCCGCTTTTCCTGGCTGATGTCTTCCAGCACCACCAGCCCACCTCGGACGGTGCCTTCTGGATTGGTCAATGGGTTGACGGTTAGGTTAATGCTGCGCTCTATTTCTCGCACCTGTTCTTGAGGAATGGGGGAGATGGGATGCGCTTTGCTTTTGGCTGTCGTCAGATTCCAAGGAAGGAAGCTGTTGGGGTTGTGGCGATCGCGCATTGCCATTGCATACATTCCTGCCCCACTTCCATTGCCATTTCGGTCGGCAGGATCGTCTGGCTGGTTGACAAATAACCCAACTGTCAGGCTTTGTTCAGGAACGTAGTGCTTTGCGCCAAGCTTAAGGCTGTCCTCAACACGCATTTGCAGATTGTCAATCGGCACTACTTCCCAAACCAGACGACCGACAAGCTGCTCTATCCAAAAATTTTCTTGGTGGCGATCGCCTTCCTTTTGGCGCGGACAGCCCAATAGCTCCAGTGCTGCGTCATTAATGGTGACAATTCTGCCCTGCATGTCGGTCGAGATTACAGCATCCGACAAGCTTTGCAGCATATCTTTTTGATACTGCTTTTCTAGCAACACGCTTTCAAACAGTTGAGCGTTTTCCAGTGCGATTCCCGCCTGAATGTTGAACGCCCGCATGAATTCTTCGTCGGAACTGGTAAAGCTGCCCTGGTGCTTGTTAATCAGTTGGGTGACACCAATCAGCACTCCTTCTGAGTTGTAGACGGGCATACAGAGAATGTTGCGGGTGCGGTAGCCCGTGCGTTTGTCAGTAGACGGATCAAAGCGCGGATCTTCGTAAGCATTCGGAATGTTCAGCGCTTGCCCAGTGGAAGCAACATAGCCTGCAATGCCTCGGTCTGCTGGAATGCGAATCTCCATCAGCGTGCTGCCATCAGCGGTTTCCACCTTTGACCAGAGTTGCCCCTGTTCTCGATCGAGCAGAAACAAGGTGCTGCGGTCAGCCTGCATGAGTCCACGAGCTTCATCCATCACGGCTCGTAGGGTTTTTTCTAGATCCAAGCTTTGTGCCAGACAGGAGGTGGCTTTTAGCAGAGCCGCTACGCCTTTCTGATTTCGGGCGGCAATGTAGAAGGAGTTGCAGCTTTCTAGAATAATGCCAATTGACGAGGCAAACTCGCGAAACTGACGTTCGTCATCAGAATCAAACGGTTCACTGCCTGCCTTGTTCATCAGTTGCACGACGGCAACGACGCGATTTTTGGTGCTAAAAATCGGCATGCAGAGGACGTTGCGGGTGCGATAGCCCGTCTGCCGATCAACATCCCGGTTGAATAGGGGATGGCTGTAAACGTCGGCAATGTTGAGGCATTTCCCGGTTGCGGCGACGTGTCCGGCAATGCCAACATTCAGCGGCACCCGAATTTCTAAAGATTTCTCGCCTTCGCCCTGGGCAATCTTTGACCAGAGCTGCTCCCTTTCTTCGTCAACCAGAAAGATGGTAGTGCGATCGGCTTGCAAAATCTGCCCGATTTTCAGCGTGAATGCCTCCAGGATTTGCTCCAGCATCGTTTCCAGGGCTTCGTTGTTGATCATTTCGATCGCCCTGAGAAAATGCTCAAACTCTCTTGTAATTTGTTCGAGCAGGCTAGCAAATTGAGGAACGGGAAGATCCTTAACGCGGCGGGTGAGATCGCCTTTGCGATCGCCCTGTGACAAGGCTGCCAACATGCTGCCAGGAGAAGTGCCAGGAGTAGTCATGGTCATGGCCGCTAGTAGGGGTGTAGTGTTGCCCCGAATTAAGGAAACATTGAATGCAAATTGGGAGACACACCGTTACATATAGTTATACAGGAGATAGCTATACAGGCAGTTATCGCCTTGCTATCGACTGCTATCTCCTATATTCATCGCCGCAGTCGCCAATCAGTTGGTATAGGTCGCGGGATTGTCTGAGTACAGCATCAATTTGGGAGCGATCGTCCTCGTCTAGCGTCAGGTCAAAAACTCTAGCATTGTCCTGCAAATGGTCTGACACACCTAACCGTGCCCCCACAATCACACCTGCTACCGTTGGCTGATCTAAAACGCAACGCGTTGCGATGTTGGCGATGCTCACCCCATGCTTTTGGGCAATAAGCTGGAGTGCCGAGAGCAGGCTTTGAAATAACTCCCAACCACCCCACACATCGATCATGTTCTTGTACTTTCTCAACGAAGCCGTATCGAGTGAGCTTCGCTCGGGCTCGGGCTGCCCCAAATAACGCTCCGACAATAGCCCCCCACAGACTGTGCCGTAGGCAAGCAGCTTAACGTGGTGCTTCTGACAAAACGGTACCATACGAACCAGGGGACGGCGATCGATCAGAGAAAATTGCACCTGGTTGGAGACAATTGGAATGTCGTTTTCTAGAACAGTTTGTAAATGCTCTGTGTCAAAGTTGGTTAGGGCCAGGCGCTTGATTTTGCCCTCGTTTTGCAGTTCTGTGAGGTATTTGAGCGCATCCAGATAGCTTTTGTTGCGATATTCCCACCAATGAAACTGGAGCAGGTCTAGGGATGGCACATCCATTCGCCGCAGTGAGATGTCAACGTTTTCCTCAACCAGGTTGCGGGTCATGCGTTCAGGGCGCGGCACCCATTTGGTAAACGCTTGCAGGCTAAGCAAGACTGCCGTACCGCGCGTTGCAGAAATCTGTCGTCTAAACTCACCGATAAAATCCTCAGCCGGGCCGTAGTGATCTGCTAGGTCCCAGGTGGTAAAGCCTGCATCAAAGTAATCGAACATACTCTGGACCGCTCGTTGGGGAGCGATCGCGCCATGTGCCCCCGACATCTGCCACATGCCGTTGAGAATGCGGCAAATGTTTAACTCTGGAGTAAATTGCAGCCTGCGAGAATCAGGTGGATTCATCGTGAAGTTTTGTTAACGCTACACTCCTATAAGGTATCCCGTTTCCACAAAAGCGGGCGATGTAGAGAATTAATGGAGAACCAGGAATTTTTTTAACAGCCACACATTTCTGCAATTAATCTAGTATCTTTAGACTTGAATATTTTTCTTCACCCGGCACAGCAGCAAAGTTAGCTTGCGCGTCTAGGAACATAAGTTAGGTTCGAGATTTCATAAAGACGAGGTATTTGGCAGATGTCCTGATCAATGCAAGGACTTTTATCAAACGCCGCGTTTGTGTAAACCAGTAAGAAGTGTTACTTGATCCCCCGTTCTTAGTCATTTACTCCTGAGGAATCACAAGAAGTCGCGCTGTTAATGATGCAAAAGAATTCTGTTCGGTTTGGGAAATTGCTGCTGTTGTTTGGGCTGGGTCTGACAGCGCTGGTTGTTCTAGAAACGCACCAGGAAATTGGCGGGGCGCTCGATCTCAGCCATGTACCTGGCAATGGTCTTTCAGATCTGGTTCGAGAGGCTGCTCCAGATGTGGCGGTCGATCCTCCCCTCGACGCAGAGGTGCGTACCGATGCAGAGGCAAAACCGGATGCGGATGCTGCTTCATCTGAATCAGAAAGGGAAACTTTGGCGATCGATGCGGGTGCTGAGGCGGTGAATCCACAGGAAGTCGCTCAAATTGATCCCAGTGAGATGGCAGTAAACCAGTGGCAAGGGGCTTCCTTTCCGCTAGAAGGATTTCAGGAGTACACGTCTCCATTTGGCTATCGCTCGTCTCCAATGGGTGGCTACAGCCAGGAATTTCACTACGGCTTAGACATGGCGGCCCCCTCTGGCAGCTACATTCGCAACTGGTGGTCAGGTACCGTCGTTGAAGTGACGGACGACAGTAACTGTGGCACTTCGGTCGTGGTGGAGTCTGGAAGCTGGCTGCACATCTACTGCCACATGCAGGGACATGTTGAGTCCAATAGCCAGGGGCGCTACATGATTGACCGAGAAGGCGGTTTGCAGATTTGGGAAGGGCGAGAAGTGCTGGCTGGGGCGCGCATTGGTCGGGTTGGCATGACGGGACGGACGACCGGACCTCACCTGCACTGGGGACTGAAATATAACGATAACTGGGTTGATCCGGCGCTGGTGCTGCGGGCTATGTATTCAGAACAGCAAACTGCGGCTTCTAATCGGGTTCAGTAGACCTGATTGATCTACGATCCCCATTCCCGATTACTATGACAGTGTTGCCTCTGATGCAGATTGGGTATGCGTTCTTTTTGGTCTGATCCTTACCTGTGGATTCACCTGGCGGGTATTGCTGCGCTACCGATTTTTTTGGAAATTTGTTTGTTAGGACTAGCGGCGGGTGATCCTCTCCTGCCTGCGGTGCTGGAGCTAGGATTTGTTGCCGTGGTGGGAATTGCACCCATTTTTTGGATGCAGTGGCAGCGCCCCTTTTACATTTTTAGTTTACTGGCGATCGCCATTCAGCCTGCCCAACTCACTGATGAAGAGCGGCGAATGCTGCGTTTCTTCAAGTCTCAAGAAGTGCGGGTGTTGACTGTGATCGCCCCAATCCTTCTGACAATCATCCTCTGGCAACTCTACAAACTTGCCCCGCTTGCGACGGAAGTAACCCCCTTTTCGGGGCGGCTGGTCGGGTTGCTGGTGGCAGCGAGCGCTTTTCTGGGCTGCAATCTGTTTTTGCAAGTTCCCTTGAGCGTTGTGCGGGTGCTGTTAGCGGGTGAAGCTAAGTTTGCCGCTGCGGAACCCTATCCCTTAGAGCGAGTTGGGCAAGATTTTACCGTCTTGGGGCTGCGCGTCAAGCAGATTTTGCCTGCGATTGCCCCTCCTCCCCAGCCCGTAGCCGTTGCTAAGCCTGAAGCGGCTGCGGAGACAGAGAAAACACCTGTTGTAGAGGCGATCGCTTCAGATGCGGCAACCATCGCAGCAGTAGTTCCTACAGGCGAAGAAACTGCCACAGCCGAAGTTGCAGAAACTCAACCAGCGGAAACCCAAGTGGTTCTAGATGAAACCGTCACCGTCGAAGCGGAAGCTGCACCAATCCCTGATCTGGAATTGGAAGCATCACCTTCAGAGGCGGAGACGACTCCAGTCGGTCAGCCATTCCCTGATCCAACAGAGGCAGAAACGGTTACTGCGGCTGAGCTTTCAGATGTTGAAGAGGCGATCGCACCTGAGGCAACTCCGGAGGCTGAAGCCACTTGGGTGATTGAAGAACAGGCAGCAGAGGAAGTGATAGAAGAAATGCTGGCGTGGGAATCGCAAGACATTCAGCCCGACGGTCAACCCGATGCTCAGCCAGATACTGAACCAGGCGCTCCTGCAGAATCGACATCTGAGCCTCCTCATTCATGAATTTTGCACTAATTTGCCCAACCGTGTAGCTCAACACAGTCAAATAGATTGACTACGCTATGCTGTGATTAGGAGAAATTTCATTTCCCCTAAATCCTTGCACCATTCCTGAAACTTCTATGGCTATTACTTCTTTCCCTTCTGGTATACAGTCCCCTGGAGATGAACAGGTCTGGGATAGCTTAAAGCGGGCGATCGCCTCCAGTTCTGGGTTCAAGCGCTGGCAAACTGAGCGTAGCGACGAGCGGCATCCGCCACTCAGCCAAGATCAGCTTGTGCGTCGATACTTGCGCGAAACTTTAGAGACTTTGGCTTATTGAGGTTCCGACCTTATCCCAATTCCCTTTAGAGCTGCATAGTTTGGAGTGTGCCCATTTACGCTCCAGGCTGTGCAGCTTCAGATACAGACTGTATTGTCTCCAGTCTGTTACAAATATTGTTTATAAAGCTCTGCTTCTTGTACTTTCAGGAGGCAGAGCTTTTGATCTTCTCAAGCTTCTCAAAACTGAATATTATCGAACACGCCTTCTAGCCCACCTTCCAGAAGTCCGCCAAAGCGTTCTTGAATCGCTTGAAGCTGACCATAGGCTGCAACGAGGCGATCGCCATCAACCACCACCTCATCAGTCGGGTAGTTTTGAATCACTTCGATTAAGCTAATCCGGTCGTCATCACTGGCTGAAAGGACCAGAGCCGATCGCAATGCCTCGCGGCTAGCTTCACCGGATGGCGGATAAATGGCTTCACCCACTTGGTCAAGCACAGTATCGCCGATTGGATTGTTCAACCCGCGATCGACCAAAACCACGTTTACTTGTGCTTCTTCGGTTAAGGTCTGGCGCACTTCTTCAGGCTGTTTGCCTGCTAGCCGCAAATAGCGACGCAGCGATCGCGACGTTTCTCCCGTTTCGGCTAGCGTGGTCAGTTCAGCGACAGAAACCGACTGTCTCAAAACGCTGTATTTAAGGACAACCTGTTCGGCGGCCATCGCTCCTGTTGCCCATAGCGGCACAGAAACGCCAATTCCTAAAATCAGCGACAGTTTTGTAATCAACGAATTTAAACGCATGACCCGTGCAGCGAACTGCAAATTAGTGTTTTCCCTTACCTATCCTGATGATATCGATTCGGTAAAGTTCCAGTGAGGGCTGCGATCGCCTTGACTAACATTTCGG
Source organism: Cyanobacteria bacterium FACHB-471 (assembly GCA_014695345.1). Classification (GTDB taxonomy): domain Bacteria; phylum Cyanobacteriota; class Cyanobacteriia; order Elainellales; family Elainellaceae; genus JAAUTN01. The sequence goes on along the minus strand of JACJOC010000067.1, from coordinate 21,524 downwards.
GGTCAATTGGTTTGGACATGTGCTGTTGAAATCCTGCGGCTAGCGCCTGTTGCTGGTTGAAATCACCTGCATAAGCAGTGAGGGCGATCGCCTTGACCTGTCCACCTTGCTCTGGAGGTAATGTTCGCACCTGGCGCATCAGCATATAGCCATCCATATCTGGCATACCAATGTCGCTCAACAAGACATCGGGTGGCGAACGCTTCAATATTGACAGTGCTTCTCCTGCGGTCGTGACGGCTGTCACCTTTGCACCAGCCTGTTCTAGCAGAAACTCAACAAGTTCACGGGTATCGGTATCATCATCTACTAGCAAAACGCAAACGTGGGCTAGGGGATGAGGGATGAAGGATGAGGGATGAAGGGGATCGGTTTCATTCATCCCTCCATTCTCGTCCTTTAAAAGCGGTAGCCTAACGATAAAAGTAGCTCCTAGTCCTTCCCCTTTGCTTTCGGCTTGAATGGTGCCACCATGCAGTTCAACCAGGTGCCGCACGATCGCCAATCCCAGTCCTAACCCGCCAAACTGCCGCGTAGTTGCACTATCTGCCTGCCGAAAGTAGTCAAAGATATAGGGAAGGAAGCTGGGGTCAATTCCTTTGCCCGTGTCGGTAATGGTAATTTGAGCCTCTCTATCGCTCTCAACTTGCTCTAGTCTCACTTTCACTAGTCCGCCTGGAGGCGTGAATTTGACGGCATTGGAGAGGAGGTTCCACATCACTTGCTGCAAACGTGTTGCATCACCTGCGGCTTGAGTGTTGGGAGCCAGATCTGGCTCTATGCGAATGGATTTAGCTTCTGCGGCGAGACGCACAGTTTCGATCGCCGCTCGAATGGTGGCTGCTAAATTGACTGGGCTAACTGCCAGACTGAGCTTGCCGCGCAAAATTCGAGAAACATCGAGCAAATCTTCGATTAGTTCTGCTTGCAGTTTGGCATTGCGTTCGATCGTTGCTAGAGCGTGTTTGGCTTTTGTCTCATCGAGCTTGCCATCTTGCAGCAGTCTCGACCAACCGAGAATGGGGTTGAGGGGCGATCGCAACTCATGGGACAGCACTGCCAGAAACTCATCTTTAACGCGGTTGGCGGATTCTGCTTCGGCACGGGCTGCTTGTTCTCGCTGCAGGAGATATTCCCGTTCTTGCTGCAATTGTTTCTGCTCTTCAATATCAGTTGCAGTGCCAAACCATTTGAGAATTTTGCCCTGAGCATCTTTCAACGGCACCGCCTGATGCAAATGCCAGCGATAGACTCCATCGGCTCGTCGCATTCGCCCTTCTGCCTGATACTGGGTGTCGTTCTGTTGTGCGGCTGCCCAATCGTGGGTGAGTTCAGCTATATCGTCAGGATGAATGACCGCTTGCCATCCTTCAGTTTGAGCCTGCTCTAGCGTTAGCCCCGTATAGTCCATCCAGCGCTGATTGATATCCAACAAAATTCCTTCGGCGTTTGCCGTCCAGACCAGTTGGGGAATCGATTCAGCCAAATATCGATAACGTTCTTCGCTTTGACGCAGAGCATTCTCGACCTGTTTGCGGTCGGCGATATTGATGAAGTAAGCAACGCCGCGATCGCTATAACCGGGCAACAAGGCTCCGCCAATTAGGATGGGCACCTGAGTGCCATCTTTGCGGATGTAAGCTTTTTCAAAGGGAGGACATACGCCATCTGCCAGCAGTTGTGCCTGCATGGCTGCATCAATTTCGTGAAACTCAAGAGGAGTAATGTTTTGCCACTGCACCTGTCCTGATTGCAGTTCTTCCTGGCTGTAGCCCAACATCTGCACTGCCATTTCGTTGCCAGCGGTGATGTAGCCCGATGCATCCCAAAAGAGAATCCCAACCATGTTGGATTCGACCACACCCCGAAAGCGGGACTCACTTTCGCGCAGAGCAGCTTCAGCGTAGACCCGATCGCTAATATCCACCAGGGAAACCAGCACCCGGTCATAGGCTGCCGAGGCAGGCGGGAAAGCGATGGTAAACCAAACGGGAAAGCGATCGCCCTGCAAAGTTTGCAAAACGGTTTCAGCGGCGTAGGAGGATTTCCCATCCGCAATAGCTAGCAGCTCTTCTACAAAGACTGCTTCGGTTTCAGGTGTAAAGATCCGATGTAAGGAATCTAACAGTTCTGCTTTGTTTTGTGCCCCAAATAGGGGCAGCGTTGCCTGATTGACATCTTGCAGATGCACCATTGCAATAGCCTGTTGGACAAACTCCGGATGGTCGGTGAAGTACTGTCGAAAATCTTTAACTCCAGACGCTTTGAGTTGAGCGATCGCCGCTCTGACTTGAGAAAAATCTTCTTCCCAAATTGAAATGCTGACTGCTTCAAAAATGTAGCGATAACGCTGTTCTTGAGCAATCAGAGCCATTTCAGTTTGCTTGCGATTAGTGATGTCGATCGCAGTGCCAATGAATTCTATCGGCTGTCGGGATGCTCCCTCTCCGTCAAACTGAACCTGCCCATTCGCTGAAATCCACCGCTCAATGCCATCGCCTACCAAGATCCGATAATCAATTTCGTAAGCACCTGAAGAACTTGGGGAAAGAGCATGGCTGATAGCGCTTACCACTCGTTCCTGATCCTGAGGGTGAATTCGTTCCAGGACAGTTGATAGGGGAAGGGAAACCACATCCTCTGGCTCTCCCCAAATTTCACGCATTCGCTTGTCCAGTTCAACCAGGTTGGTAGCCGGGTCATAGCGCCAACTTCCTAGCCGACTGATCTTAACGGCGAGTTGAATTTGTGCTTCACTCTCTCGCAGAGCCTCCTCTACTCGTTTGCGCTCGGTAATGTCACTCACCAGGCTGAAAAAGCCCTCTACAGCCCCCTGGCTATTGACGTGAGGAACATAATCCGCACTAACGTAACGAGTGCCGCCTGTCTGGTAAGAAATTTGGCTCTCAAAACTAACTCGCTGACCTGAGAGTGCTTGCTCCATGTAAGGAAGCACAGTTTTGTAAGCGACCTCACCCAACACCTCGAGGACGTGCTTGCCCGTCAGGTCTGAGGGACGTTGCCCAACCCAGGCTTCATAGGTTTGGTTGTTAAATCGGTAGTAATGGTCTTTGTCCACGTAGGCAATCAAAGCCGGAACGGCGTTGGTCACGAGCCGCAGTTGCTCTTCTCGGCGGTATAGCGCTTCTTCCAGGTCTTGGGGAGTGGAGTTGCTGGGGGTGGGCAGGCTATCTTCGACTAAAACTCTACACCCCGTGGCAAATACTCCGTCTATTTGACCTGCTTCATTCCAGAGCGGGCTATAAGACCAGGTGTAATGGCACTGTCTATCAGAGCGATCGCCCGGAAAGGGTTGATTTTCACAGCGTCGGGGTTGCCCTGTAGCAAACACTTGCTCAACATCGGCTTGGATTTGCTGCCAATTTTCATTCCAGCTAGTGCTGGCGGGTTGACCGACGAGAATGGGCTGGTCGTTTGCCCGCAACAGCAAAGAGTAGGCATCGTTGTAAAACAACAGGCGATCGCTTCCCCAAACCAGAAACATTGGAGAGCAAGCATTAAGCAAAATATTTAGGGCTGTCTTGAAGCTTGGCGACCAAGTTGCGATCGCTTCAATAGACACTGACGAGCCATTAGCGGTGCTCTCGGCGTTTGCGAAATGGGACTGCATGAGTGCCACCATCTCGCTGTCACCAATGAAGATATGCTCGGAGTTGGCATTCATCTTTATAGATCACAGGTTTAGCAGTCTTTCAAAGGCTGCCTGCAGTTGTCCTACAACCGCCCCTTTAGTTATAAACGTTATGGAGAAGTCAATACAAGGTCAATCAGCGTACAGAAGCCCTGTTGAAAATTTCCTGCTTTTCAGTGGAAAAGGTCTTCTACCCAGAGAGTCAGGCAAGCTGTAATTTAATGAAAGATTAAACTGGCTCTCACAACCTTGATTGGGAAAGGTATACTATTCTCCCATCTGAATTTACTCTTCCTTAAAATTAGAAACTCCTTAAAGTTAGAACGCCGAGAACTAACAGTCACCTGAGGGGATGGTGAGAGGGCAATCGTTGAAATGAATGAGAGCGATCGCAGACTGAGTTCAGCCAGTGGAAGTCGAGCAAGCCCATAATGCACTCCTGGTTCCGTCGTCCCTGCTTATCTAGCCTCCGTCTGCGCCTAATTCTGCTCGTTCTTCTAGCAGTTATTCCAGCACTAGGGCTAATTCTGCATACGGCTAATACTCAACGACAGAGCGCGGCTAGAAACGCCCAGGAAAGCCTGCTGCGACTGACAAAGTCTACGGCTGCTAGTCAGCGTCAAGCAATTGAGGGGGCACGACAATTGTTGATCGCGCTTTCCCAAGTACCTGCAATTCATGAACTAGATACCGAAGCCTGTAACCAACTGCTGGCTAATCTATTAAAGCAATATCGTTCTTACGCAGGTTTTGTGGTAGCAGATGCAGCAGGTAACTTAACTTGTAGTGCCCCTGCAACAACACAGTCGATTAGCGTAGCCGATCGCGCTTACTTTCGTCTTGCGCTTGCTAATCGTGACTTTGCCATCGGCGAATATCAGGTAGAGCGAATTACAGGTAAGTCTACGCTCAATTTTGGCTATCCCATTTTAGATGAATCGGGGAAAGTAAGGGCGATCGTCAGTGCAGCATTAGATCTGGACTGGATGGATCGATTAGCTGCCGAAGCAGAGTTACCAGAAGGCTCGACCGTTACCGTAACCGACCGCAACGGAACGATTTTAGTTCGCTACCCAGATTCACAAGATTGGGTCGGCAAGTCTGTCCCGAATGCTCCTATCACCCAAAGGATTTTGGCTCAGCGCGAGGGTACGACTGAAGCCACTAGTTTAGATGGGGTTGAGCAGCTTTATGCATTTACCACATTGGGTAATGGCTCTCATGGCTCTTTTGATCAAGATGTCCATATCAGAATTGGAGTGCCCAGAAACGTTGCTTTTGCAGAAGCTAACCAACTGCTCGTGGAAAATCTGGTTGGGCTAGGATGCGTCACTGTTTTGGCGCTGACGGCTGCCTGGTTTGGGGGAGATATTTTTCTCACCCGCAAAGTGCAATCCCTCGTACAAACTGCTCAAAAGCTCCAAAGTGGCGACCTTAGCGCCCGCACTGAACTAGCTGATGATACAGGAGAGCTGGGGCATTTGGCACGCGCCTTTGACGAGATGGCAGCGGCGATCGCCGCTCGTGAACAGTCGATCGCCAGCCTCAACCAGGATTTGCAAACGCTGTTTGAAGTGATTCCAATTGGCGTATTGATTACCCAAGATCCAGCATTTAGGCAGGTCAAAGCCAACCCAGCCTTTGCCAAAATGTTGGGAATTATCCCAGATGCCAATGTTTCTTACACCCCCGCTGATGCTCCGCCTCCGTCCTACAAAATCATTCAGGAAGGACGCGAACTCACGCCCAATGAATTTCCCTTGCGCTATGCCGCCCTGCACAATGTAGAAATCAAAGGAACAGAGGTCGATATTGTCCGAGCAGATGGCAGTCGCTTTAGCTTGTTTGGTTATGCCAAACCTCTGCTCGATGAGCAAGGACAGGTTAGAGGCTCAGTCGCAGCATTTCTAGATATTAGCGATCGCAAGCAAGCCGAAGCCGAGCGCGAACAACTGCTGCATCAGCTAGAGACAAGCGTCGGACAGCTTGAGGCAATTCTCAACAACATGACTGAGGGGTTAGTGATTGCTGACCCGCAAGGCAACATGTTGACGTTTAATCCGGCGGCACTTGCCCTGCATGAGTATGACACCGTCGAGCAAGTACGACGGCACCTGCAAGAGCTTCCAGACACCTTTGAGGTGCATGATTTGCAGGGCAACTTTGTCTCCGTAGAGCAGTGGCCGATCGCTAGAGCGCTCAACGGTGAAACCTTCTCCAACTATGAGATTCAGGTTCGTCGTCGAGATACTGACAAAACCTGGATTGGCAGCTACAGCGGCACTCCCGTACAAGATAAACAAGGAAAAGTCATTCTGGCAATTGTTACGATCCGCGACGTGACCAAACAGCATCAAGCGCAGCTCGAACTTGCCCGTAGCCTGACCGCCGAGCAAACAGCTAGAGCCAACGCAGAAGCCGCAAATCGCATTAAAGATGAGTTTTTAGCCATTCTTTCCCACGAATTGCGAACTCCACTGAACCCGATTTTGGGCTGGTCTAAGCTGCTGCGATCGCGCTCATTTGATGCCGCAACCACCGACCGCGCTTTGGAAACCATTGAGCGCAATGCCAAACTGCAAACCCAACTGATCGAAGACCTGCTGGATGTTTCCCGCATTCTCCAGGGCAAATTGCGACTGGACAACATCCCGGTCGATCTAGCAACAACCATTCAAGCTGCAATTGAAACGGTTCAGCTGGCGGCAACTACAAAGTCGATTAACCTTCAGGCTGTGCTTGACCCAACCGTTGGTAAGGTTTCTGGCGATCCGGGTCGCTTGCAGCAGGTCATTTGGAATTTGCTCTCTAATGCCGTCAAATTCACGTCTCTAGGCGGACAAGTTGAGGTGAGGCTGTCATTAGTCATGGGTCACGGGTCATGGGTGAAAGGTCAGCAATTCAAAACAGATCCCCAAGGACAAAGGACGAATTACGCTCAGATCACCGTCACCGACACGGGCAAAGGAATTACTCCCGACTTCCTGCCTCATGTGTTTGATGCCTTTCGTCAGGCTGATGGAGCGATCACGCGCCAATTTGGGGGACTGGGACTGGGATTGGCGATCGCCCGTCACTTAGTCGAACTACACGGTGGCACGATCGCAGTAGCCAGCCCCGGAGAAGAGCAGGGATCGACCTTTACCGTCCGGCTACCGCTGCTGAAAGATGAGGAGGCAGGCATAAAGGACGAAACCGATCCCCATCATCCTTCATCCTTCGTCCCTCATCCTTTAAAGTCGCTGCGCGTTTTGCTAGTCGATGACGACACAGACACCCGTACTTTCTTTACGTTTGTATTAGAGCAGGCTGGAGCCGAGGTGATTGCAGTGGCATCCGCAGAAGCAGCACTACACACACTGACACACACCAAACCAGACCTATTGTTGAGCGACATTGGAATGCCGGACATGGACGGCTACGCATTGCTCAAGCAGGTGAGAAGTCTGCCACCAGAGCAAGGCGGCAACATTCCAGCGATCGCCCTCACTGCCTACGCAGGAGAACTAAATCAGCAACAAGCCCTGACAGCAGGGTTTCAACAGCACCTCGCAAAGCCTGTTGAACCAGAAGAATTAATCAAAGCGATTGCGGCATTAAAAATATTAAAAATTGGCGATCGGACTTTCAACCGAGAAAGCTGAAGATTCGTTTTAGCCCTTATCCTTCATCCTTCTCCCGCTTCATCCTTTTTCTCTTGCTCAACTGCATCCTCAATAGCCGCAATTTCCCCCTCAACTTCGGCAGCGACTTCTTCCTGAGTAGGTGCCACTGCTACGGGCGGGGCAAACACCAGCAGTCCTTGTGGAATACACTCAATCTCAACGGGTGTGGTGCCAATAATTTCTCCATCAACTACAACCTTTTGGGGTGGGTCAGTGGTGACGGTGAGCCGTTGGGTTCGCAGACAGATAATGTCTTCCCGATTGGTAGCAGTTTTGATCAGCGCGGAGCCAAACAAATTCAGCATCGTGTCGATCGCCTGGAGCCGAGTATTTGCAGTGCTGATCGTCACATCTAGCAGCCCATCATCCACAAGCACCTGCCCAAAGCCTTGAGCTAACACAGAAGTCGGTGGTGCAACGTTAGCAATGGTGATTGCTCCTGCTTGACACTCGCTGACGGTGCCACTAACGTCAATTTGGGCAAGAAATTGCTCCTGCTGCCCAAATTGCTGTACCCCTGCCAGAATGTAAGCCAAAACGCCCAGGCGATTTTTCAGGTCGCGATTGGCCCGGTCAATCGTTTCTGCCTCAAACCCAATTCCAGCCAGCAAAATCATCGGCGCACCGTTACAGCGGGCTGCATCTACAGTGCGCGTTAGCCCAGACAAAATTGTCTGGCAGGCTCCCTGCACGGCTCTAGGAATTCCCAATGCAACGGAGAAAGCGTTGGCTGTGCCCCTTGGAATCACACCCAAAGGAACGCCTGTGCCAATCACCCCAGCCGCCGCCGCAGAGATGGTGCCGTCGCCTCCCGAAGCCAAAATCATGTCGGCTCCAGCGGCGATCGCCTCCTGCGCGACCTGCTTAACGTCGTCTTCTGGAGTCGTGGTGTGAACCGTCAGCAGCATGTGTGGCTGCAACAATTCTCGAATCTGGGACAATGCCTCCACGGGATTGCTCTGACCCGCAACCGGATTGAAAATCAGAAAAGCATTCTTGGTATTAGAGAGTTGAGAAGCGATCGCCTCGGCAGTTGCCAGATTGGTCGCAAACAAAACATTATGCACCTCACAGATCCGCAGCAGGGCGCGAATATCAGGTTCGTGGGGCTGAGCATAGAGCGGATCAATCAAAAAAATCACCGCAGCGACATCCCCTGTCGTCACCTCAGCCGCAATCTGAGCATCCCCACCCAACGGTCCAGACAGCTTACATTCGACCGTTAAATCCGTCCCAGCCTGAACCCTTTCTCCTGTCGTGCCGGTAGCAATGAGTCGGTAGCGAGACAGAAGATAGACATACTTCTGAGCAAACGCCACCATATCGCTTTTTTTGCGGTCGTGGGCAATCAGAGCAATCGTTGGAGGCATATAAAACAGGGATTTTCTCTCAATTTAACTACTAATCGTAGGGGAAAGGGGAAAACACACCCTTTTTCCCCTTTCCCCAAATCAAAACAACCCTAACGCTTTAAGACTGCGCCGCGTCACTTCGATGCGGGCGGGAAAGTCATCTTCGTCTTGCGTGGCGATGTTGGTCGCAAAGAAGTAGACGTTATCGTTCTGTTCTAAATAACCAACAAACCAGCCCAGTTTTGGCCAGCCCGTGGTGATGGTGTCCAAGCCCGTTTTGCCGCGCAGTACATAGTCCGGAGTGCGCTCAACTACCATGATGTCTTTGACCACATCAATAGTGCGTTGGGAGAAAGGCAACTCGTTTCGATAGAGTTTTTGCAAAAACTCTATTTGCTGATGGGGGGTGACTCGCAGCGGACCTTCTAACCAAAATCGATCGATCGCTTCGACTGTTCCGATGTCGCGATTGCCATACTCAACCTGATTCACAAAATCCTGCATTCGCTCATGTCCAACTTTGCGAGCCAGGACTTGATAAAACCAGATGGTTGAATCTTTGAACCCTTGGCGGAGATTGGTGTCGCGGTTCCAACTTGGAAATTCACGCTCGATCCCGTCCCAGGTCAGAACGGTTACGTCATCGCGGATTACACCCGTCTCCAAAGAGACGAGCGCATTCAAAATCTTGAACGTGGACAAAGGGAAAAAGGCTGTTGTGTTGCGGGTGGGATTGTGTTCATAGAATTGATTTGCGTTCTGGTCGTAGAGCAGCACAGAACCTTCTATCCCAAGCTGCTCAAAGGGTTGTGATAGATCAACCTGGGCGATCGCCACTTCTTCTACCTGCACTCCTGACACCCCTGCGAAGGCAGCCTGATTGCCGTTAAGGTGTCCTCCCATCAGGAGGGCAAGCAGGCTCGCTAGAGCAAGCAGGAGGAGCGATCGCCATTTTCTAGACAGAATCTTTCTAGCTTGATGCATGATGCTTCTTGATAGAACTGCTTCTGAGAACCCGTAGGGATACACCCCAGGGTCAGATAGTTCCAGAAACTCAGGCTCAGATTTGAGGGATTTTCGAGAACACGCCTGTTAGGGCAAACAGCCGTTCGCCCCTACTGAAACACCGTCAGTTGTGCAGGGGTTTCCTTTCCCCGAAATGCCTTAGATCTTGCTTCCTATGCAACACTCAGCCAGCGGTAGAGAGCCTTTTGCTCAGATTTAACTTCATCTAGGGAGGTGTAGTAGTAATCTTCCCAGTTCTTTTCAGGCAGCCCTGAGAAAACCATCAGGTTGAGTGGGTAAAGCTCACTGTCGGTACAGCGGCGGAAATCATCGCGAAACAGGAAAATAGCTTTGTGAAGGGCGATCGCCATTCCCAGTTCAACCATGACCCCTTCATCGGGCGGTGTTCCGTTCACGACAGCAAAAATACCATCACAGTTTTTCACATCATTGAAATCTGCCTGTGCGACCTGATAAGCCCAGCCGACTTGGGAGAAATCGACCTGATTGTTGCGCTCAAATGGCTCCCAAACTTCTGCCCCTAGCGCCTCTAGCGCCTGAACGATAGGCGGTAACAGCAACGCCTTTTGTTGTTGAGAAAATCCGTAGGGGCTAGCTAAATAAATGGTCTTGCGCGTCACCTTTGTCTCCCAATTACTGCATAATCCGAGATGCATTCTAAAAGCATCGTGCCAAGCTTGTTTGTATCATGCGATTATCTGAAAGGAGGCAGCGATCGCACAAAGTCACATGGATCTGAAGGAAAGTTGAATGACTAGCTTGAAATGGGGGCAAACCGCAATCAACCTGAACGAAGTCAATCAGCAGTTTGCAGAAGCAGACGCAGTTCAGATTGTGCAATGGGCGGTTGATACGTTTGATAGCGGATTGGCAATGACGACGAGCTTTGGCATTCACTCTGCTGTAATGCTGCATATGGTGACATGCATCGTTCCTGACATTCCGGTGATCTGGATTGATACAGGCTATTTGCCCACTAAAACTTACCTCTTTGCAGACCAGTTGAGCGATCGCCTCAAGCTCAACCTCAAGGTCTATCAGTCTTCCCTTAGCCCTGCCCGAATGGAAGCCCTTTATGGTCGGCTGTGGGACCAAAACGATGTGGAGTCGCTTAATCGTTATGACCAACTCCGCAAAGTCGAGCCGATGCAGCGAGCCCTGCGCGAGTTAAACGTTACCGCATGGCTGGCTGGGCTTCGCAGCAGCCAAACCGATCACCGTAAAACGCTGGATTTCGTCAACCTCCAGGGCAGCATTTACAAGGTGCTACCGATTCTGCGGTGGAGTTCTAAGCAAGTGTATGACTACCTTCAAGCCTATGACTTGCCCTATCATCCGCTGTTTGATGAAGGCTATGTCACGGTGGGCGATTGGCACTCTAGCCGCCCCCTCACCGCTACAGATGAGGACGAACGCGACACCCGCTTTAATGGCTTGAAGCAGGAATGTGGAATTCACTTACCGCAAAGCTTGGGAGAATCAGCTAGCCTCGACTCTAGTTCGCTGTAAGCCGTTGCAGCAATCAACTCGATCGCTGGCTCATCAAAGATGAAGTGGAATACAAAATCAGGGCTGTCCAAATCAGCCCAAACGTGATCGCGTGAGTTAAGGTAAACGGTTCACGGTAGAGCCACAGGGCTAACACAAGCTGCAAACTGGGAGCTAGATATTGAAAGAATCCCAATGTGGAAAGCCTCAACCGTTTAGCCGCATTGTTAAACCACAGCAGTGGCAGTGAAGTTGTTACCCCTGCACCAATAAACAGCAAACTGGTTGCCCAACTTGTGCCAAAGTGTCCTGTGCCTGTCGCGGCCCAATAGCCAGTGGCAGCAAGGGCGATCGGGGTAACGAGTAACGTTTCCATTGCCAATCCGGCCATTGGCGCAACAGGCACCACTTTTCGCAACAAGCCGTAGCAGGCAAAGGAAAACGCCAACACTAGCGCAATCCAGGGAACTTCTCCCAGTTGCCAGATAAAGTTCGCGACTCCGAGTCCTGCTAAAACTACAGCCAGGGTTTGCCATCGGTTTAACTGTTCTTTGAGAAACACAAATCCGAGCAGGACGTTCACAAGCGGGTTGATGAAGTATCCTAAGCTGGTTTCTACGACGCGATCGGCATTCACGGCGTAGATGTAAAGTCCCCAATTAAAAGTGAGTAGTGAGGCAGTTAAAAAGAGAGTGGAGAGATGAGTGGGCGATCGCCAGATCTTAGTAAATTCAGCTCTGCGTCGTTGCAGCAGCAATAACCCGGTGAGAAACACCATTGACCAAATGATGCGATGGCTAAGCACTTCTACAGCCGGAATCTGCCCAAAAAACTTCCAATAAATGGGCAGTAGCCCCCAGGATGAATAGGCAAAAATAGCATACAAAGCACCCGTTTTAGTTGTAGTGCTGGGAGATGCAGAATGATCAGGATTGCGGTTCAAAGGAATTTAGTGGAGAGCATACAATCCCTATCCTAAAGCCCCTATCCTAAAGCGTAATATGAACTTTTTGGGTTAGCTGCACTAGAAGGGCGAAAAGAAGAACACATCCACGGATAAATTGAATTCTCCCATATTAACCCTGTGAGAGTTTAATTGTGAGAACCGTTTTTATTAGGGATAGATGCAGGATCGAGGTTCTTCACGTACTTTTGCAAAGATGCGATCGAGCGGTAGTTATTTTCTACATACCGAACGATCAGGCTCATTCGAGTAAACAATTTCTCTAGAGAAACGATCCGTTTTTCGATGGCCATTACATCTTGCTCTACTTTTACCATTTGATTAAGGGTAAGGTTTTCACTCTCAATAGAGCTTTCGATCAGCGAAAGGCGATTTTCAAAAGTACCAATGGGTTGAGTTCCTGTTTCAATTTGCTGCTCTAAACGCTGCTCCATCTTTAGAAATTCTTCGGTTGAAATCCCATCAACTCGCTCAACGAAGCTTTCAACTTGAGCTAGTCGATTCTCTAAATTGGCAAATGATTCGCTCAACTCTTTAACTTGTTGTTCTAACTTATAGTCCCTTCTCAAGTAGGTCTCAATTGCACGGATGCGGTTTTCTAAGGTTGTGGTAGATTGAATGCGATCGTGCGACTGCTGGATTAAACAGCTAAATTTTACTAATAGTTCTTCTACCGTACGCGTTTGATCAACGTCAGAATCGCTAGAGGGATTGGAAGCAGCAGTATAGCTGGCATCAGAATTGCTCTGAGCTACAGTAGCAGCGGTCGTTGGGGCTTCTGCGACTGGGGCAACTGGAGCAACTGCCTTAGCTTCTAAACTACGGTTGACCAACGTCACTAACCATTTTGCAACAGCCATTACGGTTTCTTCAACTACAACCTGTAGCATCGTATTAGGATTTTGAACTGTATCTGAACTTTGATCTGCTGGAGAGTTAATTGGTGGCTGACAAGGCTGAGACTTTTTGGGGTTAAGGAATCCTGATATCCAACGCATAGTTACACCAGTCCAATATTGTGAAGGCGACACAGAGAACAGAAACCAGCCCCCTGAACCTCGTCTGCTATAACCACGAACCTGTAGAAGGGACGAGCAGCCCACGCTTTAGGCTGCTCATTTCCCATCCCACAATTAACCCAACTCAATGGGGAAATTGCTTCAAGAGCCCGATTCACTTGAGTTAACTGGGATTAGTTTGTAAAGAGTGTCATTTTCTGACCCATTAGCTTCGCGTTGATTGGATGTGGTTACTTCCTCGGTTGTACAGCGAACCGCATCAGCCGTGCTTTTTACAGTGTCGTTGACATTCTCGGCTGTATTTTGCACAGTGTTGATTGTGTCTTTCACCGTGCCGCCGATACCTTCAGCTGTCTCTCTAACCACGTCACTAACCTCTTTGGCCGTATCATTTACGCCCGTAGCAACGCTTTGCACTGCATCACCCACTCCTCTGACCGCGTCGTCAACGCTATTAGCAGCCCTTTTAACGGTGGAGCCAACTCCCCGAACGGTCTGATTGATGCGGTTGACAATGGACCGATTGGACAAAGCAGTGGCAACTCCACCAATGGTGGCTCCAACGAGTGCACCAATCGCAATTTGAGTTAAGGCGTGACCTGACCCATCTGAGATGTCATCGGAGCCGATGTAGTCTATAGATGTATCTACATCACCCAATTCAGTATCACCCAGTTCAGCAGCATCCAATTCAGCTAGAGCTTCATTACTGTCCGTGACCATCATTTTCTCCTTCTAGGGGCTTGGGTGACTGATTTCAACATCTGCAAACAAACCCTCTTGAAGAGCTGCTTCGGTGTTTTCTTGGATTTTTTGCTCAATCTCTCCTTGACCGGTTCCTTCTGTCAGAGCAAGAAAATCTTCATCCGCTTGCAACGCATTCATGAGTTCTATATCAACATCAGATTGAACAGGTACTATTGCTTCGGTTTGCGGTACTTGAGCAATCACCTGTTGATTAGAGTTGCTAGTCTCTTCAGCCGCCGCTTTAAGGGTTTCTGATGTTTCTTGAGCAGCACGACTTACTCGCTCTGTTGTTGCTTGCACAGCCTCTAACGTTGCCGTTTTAGCTTGCTGTGCACCTTTGGTCACATCCCTGACAGTCTGGTCTACCTGATTAGCGGTTGTTTGTGCAACCCCCGCTGCTGCCGTTTTGATTTGCTGTGTGCCCTCAGCGATGCCCTGTACTGCGTCCTGAGTTGAACCACTGATTGCGTATCCTAAGCCTTCACCAACGCTCTTGGTCGCATCAACAACACCACTAGCAGCATGGCTTAAACCTTCACCGACAGTTTTGGAGGCGCGGTCTACTCCTTGAACTGCGTGTTTGAAACCTTGAGAGGTCTTCCGGTTAGCTAATGCCCCTGCGAGCGCACCAACCGTTGCACCAACCAATCCTCCGACGATTAATCGGGTTAGAGAAGGATTAACCCGTTTCTCTACAGGTTTCTTTTCAGCTGTGTTTTGGTCGAAATCAGGTTTTTGCTCGACCTGAACAGTTACAGGAGTTACGTCAGCAGTTCGGACTTTAGTCGGTTGGACCTTGGTCGGCTGAACGTTAGTCGGTCGGACATTGGTAGGATGAGCATTCTCTTGGCTTGTGCTACCCACTGAAAACTTTTCTTCGTCTTGAACGACGGGTCTCTGATCGCTGATCATGGTTGCTCTTCCTTTGTAAAAATGATTTAACGCAAAGCAAAAAGGCAAGTTAAGGGAGTATTCTTAAACGTACTTAAAAGTTATTACGAGAAAGATTGGTGTGCCTGTACCAAACGTTATAACTACTGAATTTAACACCTCCATAAAAAACTCAACTAACCTAGAGAGGTATATGTAGCAATACTTTTGGGCATCTATAGCTATAGCTATACAGGTTAGAAACTAAAAGGGAGGTAGAGCTTTACCCTACCTCCCTTTTAGTTTCTAGGTTATGTAACCAGCATTACAAAATCGGAATGCTTTCTACCAACCCACTGACAAGTGGAGATTACATCTTTAGCCAGATGGCGCTTCTCTCCACTTCACACAGCCCCAACGTTTATAGAAGGCAATGTTCAAGTTATAGGAACAGGTGTTCCTGGTATTGCTGGTTTATTCAAACCTAGAACTGGTTCCAAGCTTGAACTACTTCCTGGAGCGCTTCAGGCAAATTATCTTGCTCCAAATCGATGTATTCAACTCGGCTACCCATTGCGTAGAAGGTAGTCGTTGGATAATCGGCAAGTGCAACATCAGTAATGTATCTCAACCCGTTTAGATTAGGGAATCTTTGGTCTTCTAAAAGCTGCTGAAACTGCTCTACCTGTTCTGGTGAAAGGCGACTTTCAACCACTGGGTCAGAGGGGCGAGGAGAGCTTGGTTGCGACACCTGGCGATAAATCGTGCCATCCGCCGTTAAAATCGCTTCAGAGACAATCCCTGCAAAACCACCGGACGTCACGGCTCGAAAGACAACTGCGCTGTCGATCGGTTCAGGAGTCCCTCCATCTGTTGGAATAAAGGATGGGGTCAAGTTACCGCTTGCTGTGGAGTTTTGCACAATGCGTGAGCCATCTTCGCTCAAGTGATAAACCCAGCTTTGATCTTCTCCAGCCACGATTACCTGCCAGCCCGAAATCGCAATCCTGGTGCAAGCCTGGTCAGGGGCATAGATTCCCATGCAGCCATCCCACACTCTGGGCTGCGCTTCCGTAATACGTAGGCTGTTGATCGCCACGCTCTCTTCTTGAGCAATCGTTTGGAGCAGGCGATCGCGCGCTTCGGGCAGCAGATCGTTGTTCTGATTGGTTTCCAACCTAATCACCTGCGCGGTCATGTCGGTGCGATAAACCCAGTTTTGTTGACCGTTAGTCAGTTCCACTCGCCAACCTTCGACCGTTGCTGTGGCACAGCGTTCGTTCGCGGCAGCTAATCCAAGGCAGCTATCGGGCCAGGTTTGTCGGTCAAAGCTGACAATTTCTAAGTTGCGTTGGGGAACGTCAAGACGTTGGGACAAGTCGCGCTGCACCTGTCGCGCAACCGCTCGCGGCAACCGATTTTGAGAGGATTGATTGGAGTTTGCTTGAGCGATCGCTGAATTGGCAGGCTGTGGTGAAGCTGTTGCAGCTTGCTGAGGAGCAGCCAACACGACAAAACCCATTAAAGCTAGCGACCAAATGCCGCGAAGTGATCTAGCTCCTGCTTGTGATGAACTGTGGCGAGACATAAGTTCAGTACCGGGATAAAGGATGTCAAGTACGATTCCTTTACCTTATCTAGCAGACCAGCAAACCTTGGTTCTGTTGCAAAAATAGTTACAAGAAATACAGTTGCAGGAAATACGGAGGGCGATCGCTGCCACTTAGGAGCATGAATTTAATAAAGTACAGTATTTCGGTTAGGGGCTTGGCAATGCCAAGCCCGTACAGCAGGGAATTAGGTAGTTTAATTAATTCATGTTCCCTAATAAATCGGATGGTAGTAAAAAGCAACGCCCAGCAGAAAGTAAGTCGCCAACAAAAACGCACCATCCAGCCAGTTAGACCGGCCGCCTGACAAGATTAAATTACTTACAATTACAGTGATAGCCAGCGCAATCACCTCAAACGTATTGAAATTAAGGTCAATGGGTTGCCCCATTGCCTGCCCCATAAACACCAGAATCGGTGCAACAAACAGCGCAATCAGTAGACTATCGCCTGTCACAGTAGCAACTGCCAGATCCATCTGGTTTTTCATCGCGAGACGAACGACCAACACATAACCTGCCACATCACTAATTAACGGCAGCAAGATCACACCTGTAAACAAAGGTGTGAGTCCCAGACGAGATGTTTCCTGCTCGACAACACCGACAAACAGTTCTGACTCAACCGCAATGGCGATCGTAGATGCAAGCAACACACCCAACCAAAGCAACAAACGACGCATTCCTTTATGCGGAGCATCAGCTCCAGGTTCCAGGATCGGTTCTTCAGAGATACCAATATCGTAGAGAAAACTGTGGGTTTTTAGGGAGAATAATAACGTTAGTCCATACACCACAATCAATGCCCCTGCGGTGATTAGAGAAAGATTGCGAATGGATGATGCGTCGACGATTCTGGATGTATTAATGACGAGAGTCGGAAGGGCGATCGCCACGGCTGCTAGCGTCATTGAGGAACCATTCACCCGTGCCAAAATCGGTTTAAATTCCTGCTCTTTGTAGCGCAGCCCACCCGTAAATAGTCCCAAACCTAACAGTAACAGCAGGGCACCAATAATACTTCCCGTGATACTCGCTTCTACAATATCAACTAACCCTGCGCGGAGGGCAGTCAGGGCAATAATTAGCTCCGTTGCATTGCTAAACACAGCATTGATTAATCCGCCAAAGCTTGGACCTGTGACAACAGCAATCTTTTCTGTTGCGGTGGTTAGCCAGATTGAGAGGGGAACGATCGCCAGTGCAGAAGTAACGAATACTGCCGTTTCGCCCCAATGTAGCTGCTCAGCAGCGATCGAGATTGGGACAAAGATCAGCAGAATTAGCGGAATGAGCGTTCTGAGAGCCATAATAATTCAAAGCATTAAAAAGTAAGAGTTAGAAATTCAGAATGAGAATTTTAGAAGTCTTGAGTTTTTGGGTTTTAGGTTATCCGTTTGCCTCCGTTAATCATCCCCTGAATCAGCACTTTCTTCTTCTAACGCTTCTTGAACAAAGATTCTAGCGAGGCGATCGTACATTCCAGCACCAATATACTGAGGATATTTGTGACTTCTGCTGTAGACCCAAACCAATTCATCAAATAGAAAGATGCGGATATCTTGAGTCCAGCTTTTACACTGAGGAATCAAGGAATTGGCAGTATTAAGAGCATCCGTCCAGCGCTCAAACTCTTGTGAAAAACCAGGAGTAACAACCTTAAACATGATACAAATTACAAGACAACTCCAATTTTCCCACGAGATCTGAATCTACAACCTGAGAAATTGTTGTACGCAACAGCGCTACAGAGAAAGCGATCGCACTAACCCAGGACAGACGCAGAATTGAGAAGCGATCGCTACACTGACAGGTGTTTTGAACTAAGTTAATCATTACTCATGAACTCCACCACTCAATCCCCCCATCGCCGTAAAGAGATTTTGCGTGGCGTTTTGGCTGTTTGTATCATTATCGTTGGCATGACTCATTTCATCCGTCCAGAACAGTATGCTCGGATTGTGCCGCCGCCCTTTCCGCCGCTAACGTCTGTTTATGTGAGTGGGTTCTTTGAGATCTTGGGTGGGATTGGCTTAATGATTCCACTAGTGAGTGTGGCTGCTGCGTGGGGACTCATTTCTCTGTTTATTGCGGTATTCCCTGCCAACATTTACATGACTCTGCACAACATCCCAGTTGAGGGAATTCCTCATAGCCAGGCTCTTTATGTTGCTAGGTTGCCCTTTCAAGCAGTGTTAATTGCATGGGCATACTGGTATACCCGCAATCCAGAGACTCAACTAGGCGCCGAAAAAGTCGCTAAGTTAAGTTGAATTTTGGTATCCACAAGCTGATTGCCAATGGGCAAGCGATCGCCCGTAACCCAAGCCTCTGTGGGCTGAAAATGATAAATTCGGCGCGGTGAGTCGTTCAAATAATCTTCAGCCGTTCTAGGCAATACTCTACCTGAACGCTTAAACAACAGTTGCATCACAGCTTCTACTCGCGTTGGCTCAAGCTCAGCAGCCGTTCCATAGAAGTAAATACCCTGTCCTTTTCCTTCTTCTACACCAGAGCTGTAGATGGCGATCGCCATCCGTCCGTCGTTGGCATACAGGTTTTGAGAATGGCGAGAGGCGATCGCTGATGACCAGTAAAAATTTAGCTGCTCATCGTAAGTAAAAAACACCGGAGACACCCAGGGAAAGCCATCGGCTGAGCAGGTAGAAAGGCTGCAATAATGCACACTTTGAAGGATGTGACGGGCCTTGGCGATCGCTTCTGGATTAGAGGAAGCGATCGTTTTCACCCAACCATTTTCAGCCGTTGCAAGTTCCATTATGGACTTTCTACTTTTACGGTGTGTACATAATGCAGCCCCTTGATATCTCCATGTTGGGAGACTGTGAGCAGTTTGAGCTTTACTGGGAATTTCTAAGACCCAAAGCGCTGCTTAGCCCGCTCATAAATTTCAACAGTAATTTGAGTCACACCTGCCTCCTGAGCAAACTTTTCAATCTTCTTACGGGCAGCAGGACGAACAAAAAACGGAATTTCCTTCAGACGGGCTTCAGCTTCACTCGTCCACTCAATCGAATTGCTCATAAAAGGTCTGATTCAATACGCTGCACAACTTCTTCACTTTAATACGAATTCATCTGAGCTTATTGGCACTGATTTAAGCTGTTTTAACCGGTTTAAGCTTTGAGCCTGAGATTTACAGCCATTTTCCGATGAGTAAGCCATAGTGTAGGGGCAGTTCGCGAACTGCCCTACAGGGATTTGTGGTTTATCCAAGCGAAAATTGTTGTATCTCAAAGCGCTTAAATCAGTGCCATTCGGCTTAAGTCCCTTATTCAAAGTGGCTTTATCAGGAAGTGATATTGCTCATTTGCTGAATTAAGCTAGAACTCGGCTGAGAATGCTGATCACTTTCCCTGGACACTGCGACAAAGGCAAAGGTTTACTCCATAAACCCGCCTCAGTCACACCCAAGGTATGCTGCCTCAGAATATGCGCTCTCACATTCTCCTCCGTACCAATCATAATCAAAGTGAGAATACGTGGATCAGCATTATCAAAGCGATCGAAATCAAACAAAGGGTTGTCTGTCATGGCAGTAAAGCTCCATTAGTTGAGAGACTAGCCCCTAAAACTCAAAGCCACCCCCGTTGCAATTTTGTGCAGCAAAACAAGGGTGGCTAGAGGAAGTGCTAAACTGCCTAACTAGCCCACCAGACTGCGTGCTCAGTTTGGGGGTTAGTTCCTTGAGGGTGTTGGTAGCACCTTCAGGGAACGCTTTAAGTCCGAGGTATTTAGGTTGTGAGATACGAGACTACGCTAAAGAAAAGCTTTTGGCAAGTAGTCGATGTTGAAGATTTTGGGAAGGGCGATCGCCATCCCCTTTCCCTCTTCAGCCATCATCACTTTACGCATTAAGAACTTCTTCCTACTGAGTTTTAATCTGTAGATAATTTGATCCTGAGTCGCTAAACTGACAGAAACTACAGCTTGTTATTAATCGCATGACTGGTCTATCTAACTCACGCTCACTCAGCTTTCTTGAAGCAATAACACCTCAGAGCAGTGAGTCAGATATTGAACTTAAAGTTGTCATTCCACTTCTAAAGATTCTTGGTTATAGTGATGCAGATTGGCGATCACAAGCTAGATTTGCTAAAACTAAACTCGATTTTCTAGTTCACCCAAACGAGTTATTTACCACCTGCCTACCTTATTTAGTCATCGAAGTTAAAGCTGCAAACAAAAGAATTGATTCAGCAGTCTGGCAAATCAACAACTACATGCGCCAATCTAGGGCAACTTTAGGGCTGCTCACAAACGGCTATACGTTTCGCTTACTGTACAATCATCAGGGACAAATCATTACGATATTTAATTATTCCCAAGCCGAGTTGATTTCACAGTTTGGCTTGTTCTACAAAACTCTTTGCAAAGAAACCTGCCTAAAAGTTGGCAATGCTGTTTTGCAAAGCCAGAATAATATTAACTTCCAATTCCTCACCTATACTGCAAAAATATTTGCCAGTGAAGATATGTTTGGGTTATTTAAGAAGAAGCCAGATTTGAATAGCAATTCACAATCGACAAAACAACCAACTGTAGTTACTTCCAACCAAAAGAAATCTATGATTATCACAGTTTTTAACAATAAAGGCGGCGTTGGTAAGACTACATTGACGATAAACCTGGCTGCAACCTTAACCCAGCTTGGGAAAAAAGTTTTACTTGTTGATATTGACGCGCAGGCAAACTTATCTACGGGTTTAGGTATCGATCCTCTAAACGACGTGGAGTTGGCGGGCAGAAAAGATATTACTCATCTTTTGACTGAGCCTAAGACTAAACTGGAAGATGTGATCTATCAAAAGCGATGGAATGATATTGAACTTGATGTGGTTCCATCTCATATTCGTTTAAGCCGGATGGAAAGCAGACTTACACAAATGGTAGATAGCGATCGCGTTTTAGCTAAAAAATTAAGAAACAACGAATATGATTTCGTTTTTATAGACCCGCCCCCCTGGCTGCCTGACAGAAGTAGGTGAAACCCAGCAGACACAAGGGAATTGGCGAAGAAGGTAGAGAGTCATGAGAGGCTAGAGTTACCACACAACAGCCCAAAATCATGACACCCTCTACCCATTTGTATGGTCAACTATTCGACCAGT
>JACJOC010000066.1 GCA_014695345.1 Cyanobacteria bacterium FACHB-471 | reverse complement strand
GTGGTTTGTGCTCAAGAACTGGATGCGACAACGATGGAGTGAGTTTGAGAGTTTTCACAATTGTATAGATGCAGCTTTCAAAACGTGTCCTAACGTGCTCCCGTAGAGCTATAACTTGCTATCTTCCATCTACACAGTGCGATCGGCAATATCCAGAATTAGATTGTCGTGTGTCACTAGCAAAATGGTGCAGCCTTGCTCGTTTACTAACGTTTGCATCAGCGTTACTAGGCGTTGAGTCGAGATACGTGCAAAGATTATCATACGGGTATCAAAGCCCTACTGCATAACACTTTTAGTAACCGGGATGAAAGAGTTTCCCTCTGGAGTTGACGTGTAAAGGTTTGCCAACCCTTGAGCAGGACCACAGAAATATCAAGCGAATTACTAGACCGATGATGGGGTTTAAGTCGTTCAATAGTGCGAGAAGAACTTTGAGGGGAATCGAAGCGATGAGTATGATTCGCAAAGGACAAGTCAAAGGAGTCAAACCAGGGGACAGTGTGTCTGGAGTGAAATTTATCGAAGCGATTTTTGGAATTGCTACTTAAGGCAATGAAAACAATACCAATCGCTTGTCCTTTATAAGTTTTTGCGACACAACCGTTGTAATTGGGTCAACAGCAGCAATAGTCAGTCGCCGCTTGCCGTAATCCCGGAGGATTTTTGGGTCTTCACCTTGGTAATAAACCTGGTCTCCCTCCTGGAAGTTCATAACAGTCACATACTAAACGCCAACCTTCTCAGGTTAACAACGGTTTTCCCGCACAAGTCTTCACTCAATCGTTCACTTTGCAAAGTGCCAAACACAAACAGGGTATTACCAGAGCTTATTAATTAACTTTTATGAAATGGGCAGTTTCTACACGAATCATTGCTAGCCCCCAAGTAGACTGCAAAAGACATTAGAAGGCAAGGAGGCAGAGTTCGACCTGTCCACCTTATCACTGACCTGTTTTTGCGGCACAACCAAATTTCCTCTAATTCATACCTCTATTCTGCAACACCCGTATTTCTGCCTCTGCTTGAAGCAGAAGAGCAACCAAGGTGCGCTCGCCCTTCCGTCTAGCAAGCTTAATCGCTTGCTGGTAATATCCTGAAAGTTGTTGATAATCCTTTTTAAGATAAAGGAGAATGTTTCTGATCCGTGCTAGCGTCGTTAGTTCACTTTGGTAGCTTTGGTCTGGAGACGCAGTACGCCATTCCTCATGACGGCAAAGGACGAGAACCTGTTGAAGACACTCCAATGCAGAATCATAAGATAGTCCATGCATTACTGCTTCTTCTATTAACGCTTCGCTTTTTGCCGTCAAGATTTGTATGGCTAGTGGGTAGTTACCATTCTCCAAGGCAGCATCTAGTGCGTTCTGACTATTAACATATTCATTTGTCCATTCTGGTCGAGGTGGACACTTCCCATTCTTGAGGTCTTCCTGCCATTCAGAATCTGATTTGCGTGATCCTGTAGGCATCTCAAATTCGTAGTGACTCAACACTGGACCCGCGTAAATCATCTTGTTGTGACCACTATCAACAGCAATCATCAACAGATCTACGTTTCCTACTCCCTGATGCAGCACACAGCCTGGATCGCCCGAGCCATCAGGGTTAGGGAAATCAGTATGCATATCGGCAACAATCACATCCCACTTTTTAGAATCTTCATATCCTTGATAGAAAAGGCTAAAGTACCATCCGCTATAGGTTGGGTCTCCTGAACCTCGATGAATAATCTCAACAATCTTTCGGAGAAATTGAACGTCTGTTTCAGTAAACTCCTCTTGAGCCAACTCCTTTTGAGCCAATTCCTTTAAATTAGCTACTGTACCAGCAAAATTTCTAAAAAATGCAACTTGCCTGTTCTTCACATCTTGCAGTTGAAGTTTACCTTTCATCTGCTGCCCAGAATCCTCCTGAAAACAGACAGCCTTGTATTTCTTAGCCCATTTTCGATCTTCGTCGGTTTTGAGTTCACGTTCGATTGAACGAGTTGGAAACGGTATCTTCTCGATCAACTGGGCAGTACGCTCAGCCATTCTTTGGAACTGTTCCCAAAACGTGAGCCGAGGTTCAACAAACCCTGCTGGGTAGAAGCATGTTGAAGATATTGTGGCTGATTGTTTGACATAGAGAATAGTGTCGTGACGCAGCTGAGTCCAAGATGCTAACTGGGTATTCAGCGTTTTCATTGCCCAGGCATGAGTTTGTATGGCTTCTGGATAGTCTGAACTGGTGGTTGGGGCAGAGAGTTCACGAAGTGTCGCTAGCCAGCACATGTAGATATTGTCTTTCCAGATACTCTCCTCCTGAGAATCAATGACCTGCCGGAGTGCAGCTAGATTGTGTTGATAGTTCAACCCATCTCGAAACAGTCGCCCCTGCTTGCCAGTGACACGATGAATCAGATCTGGTACTACCTGGTCATTGCCAAATACTGCAAACGCTACATCTAAACTGCTGGGAATCCGCCGCTGTACTTTTACTCCGTCCCACTCAATGGCATCAAACACAACTTTGGACGTGACCCAACTGTCAAGTACAAACTTTTGACCCATCACTGTAAATGAATGAGGCAATTGCAGGGTTGTCCCTGAACTAACTTGGTAGGGATCGCTTACAATTCCCTGAACTCCCAGTTGAGAATGAGCGGCGATCGCTTGCACCTGCGCCAGAGCATCCCAACTATCTACATCAGTCAGAGATTGAACATTGGCTGATTCCAGGAGTTGTTCCAGTTGAGCAAAAGTCATGGAATCAGTTTGACCTACAAAGGTTTGCAGCAGTTCATCAAATTGCTGCCATTGTTCAAACTTATTGGCTTGTTTCAACAACTGATGAAGAACGATAGCTCCTCCCAATTCCCGCAGAGACGCTTCATCAGCGTTACCTGCAATGCGAAGGTCAATTTTGCCGCACCACATCATTGCCCTGAAATATTGTCGAAGCTGCTGAGAATTTTCGTAATGTCCTCGTACCTTAAACTGGGAGAAATCTATCTGTCGACCTCGCCCAAATAGTGAAAATCCCTGAAGTTTTAGATTCTCGATAGCTTCCAGAGTTTCCAGCACTCGCGGGTCTTGATAGAGATAAGTTGAAACGACCTCTCCTATCAGCAGCGAGCGGGCTACCGCTAAAAAGTAATCAGCATCTATCACACTAGGGTGAAGTATGCCTTCACCACAACAAGTAGCGCACTCAGGAATTCCTTCTGCCATCCCGCTTAGAAGTTCGTTAAGGGATAGAGCAAGGTATGTTTCCTCTAATTCCTCAAGAACTGAGTCATAGGAGCGATGCCACGCATGTAGAATGGCATCCGCTGAAACAAAGACGGGCAAATCGTTGCTGTAGATTCGATAGAACAAATCTGTAAAGTTAGCTGCTCCTAGGCGTTCGCTAACAACAAATCCGTTAGTTTTGAAAATCTCAAATTCTGCTTCACTTAATCTAAAATCTGCTCCACGTCGTTTTTTAGGGTCGGGATCTTGATGCGTTTGTGCAGGGTCAAGATTGAACTCATCCCAAAATTGAGCTGTAGTTACATCCCAGCTTATCTGAGGTAGGTACTCAGCACCGCTGCCATACCGCTCTGTAAAGTCTTGAGGTGAAATTTGACCAATTTGCTGAAGCGTTTCATCAAATGCTGTAATACAGTTCAATAATCCGCCTGTTGGATGATTAATAGACGAACTACAGCTGGGAGGAATTGAATTGTTAGAAGCTTGACTAGCATTAGAGTCATCAGGTGCCATGATTTACTTCTTGAGATAAAATTTACTCAAAACCCAGGACGATATGGATACACCCGATTAATGAACTCGACGTGCGGAGTCTAATCCCCCAAATGTCCAACACCAGTTTAGTCTAACCTTGAAAGTCTAGTTTAGAAGGGTTATTGGTTGTGTCGCAAAAACTTTTGATTAACAAACGATCGATGTCGTTCGCGTTGCTCTAAGCACTCACTTCAAAGATTGCTTCGATAAACTTGGCTTGAGACACACTGTCCCCCATCCCAATTCCTTTCACTTGTCCTTTTTTGATCATATTCATCGCTTCAATTCCGCTCAAGGTTCTTCTCGCAGTGTTGAATGACTTGAACCCCATCATAGGTTTCACAATCCGCTTGGTGTTTCGATGGTCCTGCTCAATCACATTATTTAAGTATTTGCTCTGTCGTAATTCGGTTTCTGCTGCTAGAGTTTCATCCGCTTTCAGAGTGTCTATTGCCACCGGATAAGCAGCATTCTTGTCCACTGTAATGACTCGTGGGGTTTGGGTGTGCTGACCCTTGAGTACTTTGCCAAAGAAGCGTGCTGCTGCCTTACCATCATGTTTCGCACTCAACATGAAGTCCAAGGTATTACCTGCTGAATCGACAGCGCGATACAGATATTTCCATACTCCCCTGACTTTGATATAGGTTTCGTCAGTTCGCCAGGAATCGTTCGTTGGCTTGCAGATGCTGTCGAATCCGTTTGTCTAGCTCTGGCGCGTACTGCAAAACCCAGCGATTGATCGTCGAGTGGTCAACTTTTATGCCCCGTTCTTGCATCATCTCCTCCAAATTTCGGTAGCTGAGGGAATAGCGGCAGTACCACCGCACATTCAGCAGGATGATTTGGGGCAGAAACTGCCGCCATCTAAACAGAGAAGCAGTAGACATCGGAGGGCAAGGAGAAGAGTGTCGTCCTGCTTACCTTACCATTCGCTAGTTTTTGCGACACAACCACAGAACTTGCCCTCGCGAATCCAGAAGTATTTTGAGCATGCGTTTATCTCCTATGCAGCAAACAAGATACAGCATTAAGCATTGCCAGGTTAATAGCTGTCTAAAAACGCCCAATCTTGCAATCAGGTAATCCGAAGCTACATTTCCCGTGAAGACGATCGCCCGTCTAACAACAGAGGGAGCAACAAAAGCTCTACGCCAGTTAACAACACAACGGAAATGCCAAACACAATCGTTCCGATCGCATTTAACGATGGGCTGAGATTTGCACCGAGGAAGGTGTAAATCGAAACCGGAAGGGTGGGTTGAAAGCCAGAAACGAACCAGGCAATGATGAATTCGTCAAAGGAAAAGGTAAACGCCAGCAACCATGCGCCTGCAATTCCTGGAATTGCCCAGGGAAGGATAACCCGATAGAGTGCCTGCCATTCATTTGCGCCCAAATTCCAGGCGGCTTCTTCGATATCTTTGGGCATCTGAGCCAGACGCAGGCTGATGAGGGCGATCGCGGTCGGCATCAGGATCACAACATGGGTTAGCAGAATGCTAAAGACCTGTCCTTGCAAGTTGAGGCGAGACAACAGTCCCAGGAAGGCTACACCCAGAATTAATGGGGGTACTAAAATCGGAACGATGAACAGCGTCGATAACAGATTCTTTCCCGGAAAGTTAAATCGATTCAACGCGTAAGCCGCAAAAAAACCAATCACTGTTGCGATCGCTGCTGCCAGTGGTGACACAATCAAACTGCGCTGAAGGGATTGCAGCAGCCGACCGTCCGACAGCAATTCCTGATACCAGCGCATCGTCCACCCCGTCCAGGGAAAGGTCGGAAAGCGGGCATCTTCAAAGGAAAAAGCAATCAGCGTCACAATGGGCAGCATCAAGAAAAGAAAGCCCAAGAGAAGGTAGCCCCATCCGGCGATCGCCAACCCTAAATCAATTCCCTGTTTTCGCTGTGTGCTCATGGTTAGCTTTCCGATTCGGTGAGTTTTAGTCCAGACACTAAAATGATCATCATGATGCCAATTAGAATCGTTGCCAGAGCAGAAGTACGGGGCAGATTGGTTGAGGCAGCATACTCATTTAGAATGACTGTTGAAAACAGGGGAAATTTTCCTAAAACGGATTGTCCGGTTCCTCCACCCAAAATGATTCCCGATAGAACATCTCCTAAACTAATAATCAATCCAAATACGGCACTATAAACGATGCCAGGTTTACTAAGCGGTAAGATGACTCGCCAGAAGGTTTGCCATTGGGTCGCTCCTAAGTTGCGGGCTGCTCCTAATAAGCTGCGATCAGTGTTGCGTAGAACTAAATAGAGAATCAAGATAATAATTGGAGCAAGGTAGTGTAACAAGCCAATGCGTGTGCCCCATTGGGTAAACATAATTGTTACAGGCTGTTCAACCCATTTCAGTTGAATGAGCAAAGTATTGAGCAATCCATTATTGTTTAGAATGGTTTGCCATGCGTATAAACGCAAGATATAACTCGTCCAGAAGGGAGTAATTGCTAAAACGAGTAATAATCTTTGCAGTCGTTCGGGTACTAGAAACATGAGTGCCATTGCAAAGGGATAGCATAATAAAATTCCCAGAGCAGTTGTAGTGATGGCAACCCAAAGAGATTGGGCGATCGCGTAGGCATAGCGTGATTTCACAAAAAATTGGCTAAAAATATCACTGTAATTTGCCAGTGAAAACCCGGGAACTGCCCGATAGTTTTCAACGCTCCAAAAGCCAATCCAGACTAAAAAGACCAGGGGCAGTAAAAAGAAAATGCTGTCGTAAATAACGGCAGGGGCAAGGCAAATGTATTTCAATAGGCTGTTATCCTGCGGTAGCCAGCGAATACGCGATCGCTTCCCTGGAATGGAAATTTGTTTCGTCACAATGTTACTACCCCTTATTGAATCTGTTCGCCCAGTAGAATGGTGTCTTGTATTTTCCAGGACAGTTGCAGTTTAGAGTTGATGGGAATGGAAAGGCTTTGATCTAAGGCTTCCTGACGGATCATTCGCACTTCATAGCCCGTATCGGTTTCTAAAAAGTAAATCACTTGCGACCCCATAAACTCGAACCCTCGCAATGTTGCATTAATTGTGTTTTCGCCTGGAGTGCCTGCCGAAGCGAGAGAGAGTCGTTCTGCCGGAACAACGACCGTGACGCGATCGCCCACCTGATGGGGTTGTTCATGCCAGAGTGCCTGCATCCTCCCTTGAGGACAACTCACCGTGACGGTTTTCTCACTGACGCTGACCACTTCACCGTCAAACAAATTGTTGTTGCCCACAAACTCCGCCACAAAATGAGTTGCTGGACGGCTATAAATTTCTGTTGGAGTTCCTACCTGATCGATATTGCCTTGATTCATCACCACAACTCGATCTGCCATGGAAAAGGCTTCGTTTTGATTATGGGTGACGTAAATGAATGAAATATCTAACGTTTGCTGTAACCGCTTTAGTTCTCCCTGCATCCGCACCCGCAAGTGTGGATCAAGGGCGCTCATGGGTTCATCCAACAGCAGGATTTTGGGTTCGGTGATCAGGGCACGGGCGATCGCTACTCGTTGTTTCTGCCCGCCGCTGAGCTGACTAATGGGGCGATTGAGCATGGTTTCCAGGTGCATCATTTTGGCGACTTCTTGTACCTTGCGCTTCACGTCTGCTCTGTTGTGAGGGATGAGCGTTAGCCCGAAAGTGATATTTTGCTGCACGTTGAGATGGGGAAACAGCGCAAAGCTTTGCCACACCATCGGCGTATTGCGACGATGCACTGGAAGGTGAGTAATATCTTTTCCCTGTAAACGAATCTCTCCGGATGTCATGCCTTCCAGTCCCGCAATAATCCGCAGGAGGGTCGTTTTGCCGCACCCACTGGGTCCCATAATGGCAATGAATTCTCCTGCTTTAACGCTCAGGTTGATGTTGTTCAGCACCATCAGGGAACCAAACTGCTTCGATACGCCACGAATTTCCAGATCGTGGGCAGTCGCGGCGATCGCGTTTTCCGTCAGAGGTACGCCAGTTTGGAGTGACGGATTTGACTGAGGTTTGGCAGCAGAGAGAGGGTTCATGGAAAATTCAATTGAGTTTTTTAAGGAGAAAGGGGAGTAAGCGATCGCCCCTCATTCCCCTTCTCCCTCTCCCATAGAAGAAAGGGTTAGGGAATGAGGACATGCCTCATCAACTCGTCTTAAATTCGTTGTAGATATCTTGCCATGCTTGTTCAGGTTGATTGACGGGCAACTGCCGGGCACGAGTCCGCTCTAGCTGAACCTCCACCACCGTTTTGTCGGGATTGTCTTGATCGGGAACGTAGCCCAACAGTTGCTTCTCCTCATCGCTCATAAAGTCCTGCGCTTCCAGGTTTGGCGCAATGCCTTTATATGCTTTGGCGTTTGCCACTCTTGCTTGCGTTTCGGGTGATGCCATGTATTGCACCCACTTCAGCGCTAGTTCTTTATTGTTGCTGGCAGAACAGAGCGTTGCGCCTTCGCTCCAGCGGATCGCACCTTCTTTGGGAACGATCGCCGTAAAGTTTGTTTTGCCGTCAGCGATCGCATTCTGAATCAACCAATCCCCGACAGGGCCAGCAATCACGCTTTCATTGATGAAGGCATTGGTGATGTCTTGAATGTTGGGGGTGATTAACGCGACGTTAGGCTTGACTTTGATCAGCCAATCTTTAACTTGTTGCAATTGCTCATCCGTGAGCGCGTAAGGATTGGGGTTATCGGGGAAGAGTGCCATGCTGGCGTTACCCATGTTGGGCAAATACCAGTCGAAGAAAGCAACTTTACCCTGAAGTTTTGGATCGGTGAGGAAGTTCCAACTGGTAACTTCTTCAGGCTGGATGTATTTGGTATTAATGGCAATTCCGTAGTTACCGAAGCGGGTTCCTACTGCCATCATTTGTTCTCCCTGGAAGAAGCCGGGGAATTTTTGATAAGTCTCTGAGAAGTTTGCTATTTCAGGGAAATCAGCGGTATTCAGCGGATCGATCGCCCCCATCTCCATCAGCTTAGTGACATATTCGCCATCAGAGATAATCCCATCAAATGTTCCTGGAGGCGACTGATTGAAGAACTGAAGCATCTGTTCGCCACCCACATAGGTTTTGAATTCAACTTTGACTCCGTTCTCCTGCTCAAACTTGCCGATTACTTCTGGTTCGTCATAACCTGCCCACGTCAAAACTCCCAGTGTGCCGCCCCCTGTAGGAGAGGCAGCAGGGCTAGACTCGGTGGTTGCAGATTGTTCCTGGGGAGCCGCACAACTTCCTAGCTTGGTGGTTGCCGCTGCGAGACCCGCGAGAGACGTATATTGGATGAATCTCCGGCGAGAAATCGATCGCCAGAAAGATCCGTTAGAGGAATTCATGTTTTGATTATTCATAATCGTGCAAGCTCCAAAGATAAGGGAAAAAGTTACCGCAAATTGAAGCGAACTAAACCAAATTGAGAGAAACCCTGGAGTTGATTAAACAACTGACCCGGTTTCAGGAAGATATTTGCAAAGCTTCTTCAGAAACACGCATCGGTGCATGACTTTGATCACCATAGGCGACATTAAACCGTTGAATCGGCAAGGGTTGAGTGAGCATCTTTTGAAATGCGGCATCCATTAAGGGACGCAATGCTTTGCTTTGCTGATGCCACTGTTCACGGTAGGCATAGTATTCCTTTAGATGTTCACTCAATTCTGCTAAAAGATCGGCTTCATTGACCGTCAAAACCTGACTGTCCTTCACGATCAACTGGCCGTTCACATAAACCTGCCGAATCGATCGCCCCCGCTCGGAATACACCAGATGAATCGGTAGCTGATTTCGGGGAGTAAACGACAAAGAGTTGAGGTCGTACAGCACAAAATCGGCTTTCATACCCGGAGCGATCGCCCCCACTTGATTCTGCAACAATGTCGATCGCGCTCCGCCGTAGGTCGCCCATTTGAGGATATCTGCTGCTCTGGGATAGGATTCGCGTTTCTCATCGACGGTAGAATGCACCAAACCTGCCATTTTAATCACATCAAACAGGTTAAAACTGTCCATGCCATCCGTTCCCAACGCGACATTGACACCCCCGGCAATTAACTCACGAATCGGTGCAATGCCGCTACACAAGCGATGATTGCTCACCACGTTATGAACCACCGTTGCTCCAGCTTCCGCCACAAGATCTATGTCCGCCTGGGATAACCAGACCCCGTGGGCGATCGTGGTTCGGTGCGTTAGAATTCCGTGTCGTTTTGCATAAGCAATCACAGATTCACCAAAGAATTCTAATCCGGTGACTGCCTGCATTCGGGTTTCTAACAGGTGAGTATGAATGGGAACGTTGAATTCTTCCGATAGTGCAGCGATGCGGTGCATCAATTCCGGGGTGACGCGCTGTGAGGCAGAGGGAGCCAGCATCGTTGTGATCCGGTTTGCCTGACCATGCCAATCTCGATAAATTTGTCGAAAAACTGCTTCCCATTCCGTTGGAGTGCAGGAACTTGCAGCAATAAAGCCTTGTTTTTGCTCGTCCGTGAGTTGATCCGTTAAGTAGGGAACGGTTTCGTGGAGGGGTTTATTGATAGCGTGCAGCGATAGACTCGCTCTCACTCCCAAATCGACATAAGCTTGGGCAACTGCCCCAAACATTTCGGGAGGTGTGTAGGGCAGGGCATAGATATCGTCCTGCATCGTGGTCGTGCCATTTTTCACCGCTTCCAAAGCAGCGACCATCGTACAGAGGTAATGCACACGCGAACTTAGCTTTTCGTTGGGAGGCAAATAAAGCATCCACTGTTCCAGCGGCAGAGCCTCATAGCCACACTTCTCTAAAATGCCGACAGTTGTGTGAGTATGGGCATCCACAAATCCAGGAATCAACAAAAGATTGGTCGCATCAACTACCTGATCGGCAGCGATTTCCAGATTAGGAGCAACTTGGGAGATGCGATCGCCCTCCACTAAAATATCTACACACTGAGGTGACAGATCCAAACTGCCGTCTGCCTGCTGCGTGAAAGGGAGGACTGTTGCGTTGCGAATTAGTTTACGAAGCATATTGGGAACGGCTAAAACGGTTGACTGAAAACGGTTGACTGAGGGCAGTGGACAAGGTCTTTTCGATTGCAGGGCGAATTCGCTCGGCTTGCTGCCAGATATCCTTGCGGTAGCCAGCATATTCCGGCATCCGGTCATGAAACTCCGCCAGAATATCAGCCTCATTCACAGTGAGAACGCGCCCATTTTCGATGACTAGCTGACCGTTGATAAACACCTTGCGAATGGAACTGCCGTTCTCGGCGTAAACCAGATGAATCGGCAGTTGATGACGGGGCGTAAAACTTAAAGTGTTAAGGTCATACAGGACAAAATCTGCTTTCATACCTGGTGCGATCGCTCCCACATCCTTGTGCAACAGTGCCGATCTCGCTCCGCCGTAGGTCGCCCACTTCAGTACATCTGCAGCTTTAGGGTAGCGATCGTAGGGATTATCCATTGCAGAATGGACTAACCCTGCGGCTTTAATGACATCAAACATATTAAAGGAGTCATTGGAACTCATGCCATCTGACCCCAATGCAATATTGACTCCCGCATCCATTAATTCCCGAATGGGAGCGATGCCACTGCACAAGCGATGATTGCTAACAATGTTATGAATCACCGTCGCGTTTGCGTCTGCAATTAACTCAATATCGTGCGGAGTGAGCCAGATGCCGTGGGCGATCGCTGTTCGATGGGTCAGTATCCCATGTCGTTTGGCATAAGCAACGACAGATTCACCGTACAGTTCAAGTCCCGTTATTGCCTGAGTTTTCGTTTCCAATAGGTGAGTGTGAATGGGTAGATCATACTCTTCTGATAAGGAAGCGATCCGGTGCATTAACTCAGGTGTAACGCGTTGCGATGCAGAGGGAGCCAGAACTGTTGTCACCAATCCCTGATAGCCCTGCCATTTCTGATGAGCGTACTGAAACAGGTCTACCCACTCATCATCAGAGAGTATTTTCGTTGTCTCTAAATCGTGTTTGACATCGGGTGGTAAGAAATCGCCCAAATAAGGAATTGTGTCATGGAGCGATTTATTAATCGTGTGTAGTGAAAGACTAACTCGCATTCCCACATCGACGTAGGCTTGAGCGACCGCATCCAAGGTTTCTGGGGTGACATAAGGCAACTCAATCAGATCATCTTGGATCGCTGTGCCGCCATACTTCACCATCTCTAACGCACCGATCATCGTCCGCAAATAGCACAAACGTGGATCAAGGTGTTGCGATCGTAAAGGTGGGTAGGTATACAACATCCACAGCTCTAGCGGGGATGCTTCGTGGTTTCCCTTCTCTAAAATCTCAACTGAATGAGCATGGGCATTGACAAAACCGGGAATCAAAAGCTGATCCGTTGCATCAATTACCTGTGCATCCGCTGAGGTAGATTCAATGTTAGGAGCGATTTGGGAAATGCGATCGCCTTTCACTAACACATCTGCAATCTGCGGTTCTAAATCGAGAGAACCATCAGCTTGCAATGTGAATGGGAGAACAGTAGCGTTTTTAATTAAAACTGTATTTTTCACTATCTGATATCTCGACTAATGACAGGTTTAATAGTTTTTCAAAACAGGACTGGCTGTAGAAAATTAACAAACGCCAAACTGAAGATTGAGTTGTTTTAGCCGTTTTCGATAAGCGATCGACATCTTGTCACATGGGAAATGAAACTCTTGCTGTAGATTCAAAGGCAGCTTCTGCGGTCGCTGAGACTCCAGCATGGGAATATCTTGCGTCATCACATAATCTTGAAAAGCGCGTAACTCATCGTTAGAAACATCAGCAGAATAATTACGGGCAACCCCTAACCAGGCGATACTACAAGTTTCTTCAACGGGTGTCACAACTAAAAAAACAGAAAACTGCTTCTCTACCTCTCCCTTACGAAACCAGGCAACAAAGGGGCGCACAACTTTATAAACGTAAGAAACAGATTTTGCTTCACCTGTTCCTTCAGGGTTGGGTTGGTAAAAGTAAATATCACTAGCGGTAATTTCATCTCCATGCGTCGTGAGATTATAGTTAGACACCTCTGGAAATTCTGGATCGCCCAATAGCCCTTTATGGGTGAACGGGAAATGGGCAATGTCTACAAAGTTTTCAACCACACGTGGCGCACTGGTGTTGATGAAATAAGATCCACACTGAAACGTGATGAAACCCTCCTGCTCCCACTCCGAAAAAACAGGAATTTCCTGGGTTGGTTCGCCCAGGGCAACCCACACAAAACCGTACTTTTCTGCCACTTTGTAGCTATGGAGGTTTGCGGCTTGAGGGAATGTTGTAATCTTGGGGTCTGCTGGAATGCGAGTGCAGTGACCTTCTGAGTTGAAGGACATGGCATGATAAGGGCAAACGATCGCCCCTTTGTCGTCAATCCATCCTCCTGATAGCGATACCCCCCGATGTGGGCAGCGATCCTGACATGCCACAATGCGGTCTTCCACACGCCAGAGTGCAATCGCCTCACCTAACAAATGCACTTGTAGCGGTTGATTGGTTTTGACATGATCAGCTAACGCTACCACATGCCAAGCGTTCTGCAAGACTGGATCATTAACTGGAGCGCCATCTAGCATGATTGCATCCTGACTCAATCGGTCAGTCATCAAAATCCTAACTTTTGAGCTTCACTTTAAGAAAAGCAGCAATCCAAAAAAGTTGTTTGTAATACAATCGCAAGAGAGTTGCTTAGAGCTGCTAATATAGCAACTTAAAAGCCAAGAAGTTGTGTTTTTTTACTGCGTTTTTCTAGTGCTATGCCTCAAACCAGCTCCGCCTCTACAACCCCCTTTGCACTAGATGATCTGGATCGTGACATTATTGGGTTATTGAAGATCGATGGGCGGATGTCGTTTACGGAAGTCGCTAAACGGTTAAGCCTTCCAGAGGCAACTGCTCGCTATCGAGTGCAGCGGCTTCTGCAATCCAAAGTTGTGAAAGTTCACGCAGCGCCGAACCCAGAGCATTTGGGAACGCCGCACGTCATGATTGTTCAACTGTTTGTGGAAAATGGCAAAATTGATGCCGTTGCAGAAGCCCTCGTTGCAATTGAAGAGGTTCAGTTTGTTGCAGTAACGGCAGGGCATCACAACATTGTAGTTGATGTTTTCTTTGGCACACATGATGAACTATTAGCCTTCTACGCGAAGCTCCATCAAATTCCAGGCGTGATTCGCTATGAGTCTCAGGTGGTGATGAAACTGCTGAAAGCAGAGTACAAGTATGTGTTGGGTTGAATTTTTATAGGGGTAAAGATGAACAGTTATAAATTTTTTATTTTTACTATAAACGCAATCAAGGAGAGTAAATATTCCTGAATTCTTAAATCCAAAATAGAAATAAGACTTTATTATTGATTTCCAGCTTAAGGTTATTGTGGATTTAGTAAAACCAACTTGTTTTTAGTATCAGGAATTACATAAACAGTTGCGTTCGTACTTCTATTCTGAGTTGAGCAATTGCAAGTGGGTACTTAGCCTCATTCAATAAGGTCGCTCGATAAGGTCACTTTGCCAAACTGATTTTTGAAAGGGGAGCCAGTGTTTTATGCATCCATTGATGATGGGGTCGCTGAGTTGGATTGAATATCAGCAACGTTTGCAAGAAGAGGATGCGATCGTTTTGCTTCCCTGCGGTGCATTGGAACAGCATGGTCCCCATTTGCCATTAGGTACAGATGCGTTGATCAGTACCTCGGTTGCTCAAGGTATTGCAGAGCAAATTAATGGCATCGTTGCGCCAACGGTTAGCTACGGCTACAAGTCCCAGCCAAAATCGGGTGGTGGGCAGCACTTTCCAGGAACGACGAGTTTAGATGGCAATAGCTTGAGCCAATTGGTGCGAGATGTCATTCGGGAGTTGGCGCGACAAGGGGCAACTAAAATCGTCGTGCTGAATGGACACTATGAGAATCAGTGGTTTCTCACGGAAGGAATTGATTTAGCCGTTCGAGATGTGGGAAATGCATCAGCTCTACAAGTGATGCGAGTAGAGTATTGGGATTTTCTGACACCAGATATTTTAGATAAAGTGTTTCCCGATGGTTTCCCTGGTTTTGCGCTAGAACATGCGGCGGTGATGGAAACGTCATTGATGATGCATTTTCATCCTAAATTAGTCAGGCTAAATCTGATTCCCGACGTTCCCCCCAGTGAGTTTCCGCTCTACGATATGTTTCCTCAATGTTCTGAGTGGGTTCATGCATCAGGGGTGCTTTCTTCTGCAAAAGCCGCAAACGTTGAAAAGGGAGAACTGATGGCAAACCATGTGATCACGGGAATTTCAGAAGCGGTTCGGCAAGCGTTTCAGGTAAAAGTATCCGTTTCTACAATGATGAAATAGCGAATGGGAAATAGCGAATGGTGTGTAGGGGCAGGTTTAGCAAATAATCTGTTCGCTCTGTTATTGAGCTAACGGCTAAACCCGCTTCTACAGCCATCTGTGCTTAATAGTTAAACCGTTTCACATCAATGTTTCGGATCAATCAATCCTCATGCAAGAACCTTATCTAAATCCAATTCAGCCCATTAACGGTACAATCTTGCCTCGCTATGCGGGGGCATCCACATTTGCGCGATTGCCCGAACTGCGCGATGTGCCTCGTTGTGATGTGGCGATCGTTGGTATTCCCTTTGATGCGGGTACGAGCTTTCGTCCCGGCGCACGGTTTGGTCCACAGGCGATTCGTCAAGCTTCCCGGCATTTGCGGACGCACTACCATCCGGCTTATGATACTGAGCCGTTTATGGTACAGCAGGTTGCAGATGCAGGAGATATCGCTTGCAATCCCTTCAACATCAATGAAGCGATTCAGCAGATTGAAGCGGCTGCAATCGATTTACTGGAACGGTGTGGGGCGATCGTCAGTTTAGGTGGTGACCATACGATCGCTTACCCCCTCCTGAAAGCGATTAACCATCGCTATGGTCCGGTAGCATTGGTGCATTTCGATGCCCATCTCGATACGTGGGACACCTATTTTGGTGCGCCTTACACCCACGGCACTCCCTTTCGACGGGCAGCGGAGGCTGGCTTATTTTTGGACAGCGCCTCGATGCATGTGGGAATTCGCGGTCCTCTCTACAGCCGTAACGACTTAACGCAAGATGAAGAACTTGGGTTTCGAATTGTACATTGCGACGAGTTTGAAACCATCGGTATTGCAGAAGTAGTGGAACGCATTCGAGAGCGAGTGGGCGATTATCCCTTGTATTTGTCCATTGATGTAGATGTTCTTGATCCGGCACATGCTCCGGGAACCGGCACCCCAGAACTTGCGGGAATGACCAGTCGTGAGCTGTTAGGTGTATTGCGGGGATTGGCAGGTCTTTCTGTCATATCAGCAGATGTGGTGGAAGTTGCGCCTGCCTATGATCACGCTGAAATTACTTCCCTTGCAGCAGCAACGATTGCTTATGAATTGGTGAATTTGTTGGCAATTAGTCCAAAGCTAAAGCGTTATGGCGATACGAATTCAGGTTAGCCCCCGCACCCCCTACCCTAACGCTACTCTGCGGGGCTTTTTTAATAAACTTCTGTGGTGCTGTGTGTCATACAGCACCGCAGAAGTTTATTAGCTTTTCAAGTATTGTTCAACAAAGCGGCGATCGATATGAGCTTCAATGGAATCAAGTTGTTTGGTGATCATCTTTTGAGCTAGCATGAAGTCACCAATCACGTTTGCAGAATAGGGAATAGACTCCATTGTGTCACCCATCTCAAATGCTTTGAGGGATTGTTCGGGCGTTAACCATGCGAACCCTTCTAAGATGGCGCTGTATTCTTCCACTGAAACACCCGCTTGCTCCGCTTCAATGGGTAACACTTCGTTTAAATTGGCTTTGCGGTAGTCCAAAGTTTCATACCAGGTTTTGACTAACGCCTGCACTGTCTCTGGTCGCTCTTCCAACACTTTCTCATGCACCACTAGCGCATCAGGAATCAGTCCGGGAATATCTTTACTGGAAAAAATCACTTTTGCTTTGCCCTCCTGTACCGCCTGACTCACAAATGGTTCATAAGAATAGGCAGCATCAGTCTTGCCTACAATCAATGCAGCTGTTGCTGCATCTGCTGCTTGATTCACAATTTCCACCTGATCTGCAGGGATTCCCGCTTCCTCTAACGCCTTTAGAAATAACAAATGTCCAACCGTTCCAATTTCTACAGAAGCTCTCTTCCCTGCTAAATCCTGTATTGAGTTAACGGCGGGAGTTGCCAAAATTGCATCGGCTCCAAGGGAAAAATCGGTAATGGCAATCATTTTCGTCTTCAACCCGTTGGCAAATCCCGTTATGGCATCTGACAGCGTAATGCCTGCCACATCTAACCTGCCACTATTAAATGCCGTTAGCTGATCCGATAGAACGGGAAACCAGGTTACCTCTATATCAATATTGTTTGCCTTAAACAGTCCTTTTTCTTGGGCAACCTTCCAGGGCATAAAGCCAGCCCAGAGGTTCATACCAATGTGCAGAGAGCGATTTTGAGAGGGTTCTGAAGCATTCTCTGAAGTGCTGGTAGGTTGGCGGTTGCAACTGGCTGTAGCGATCGCCACTGCAACCGATAGGGAAGCAGACCGCAAAAACGACCGACGAGAAAACAACGTTGAAGACATTACACGGTGGGTCATAGTGTTCCTATTGTGAAATTAAAAAATGGTTCGTCCACCGTCTGCTACGATCGCTGCACCGTGTACGAAAGAGGCATCCTCACTGGCAAGAAAAACGGCAACGCGGGCAATATCCTCTGGCATTCCTAACCGCCCTGCTGGAATAGATTGAATCGTGGCGGTTTCTTCTGCACCAGGATCGGTTGCTAAAATAAACTCGCTCTGTAGCATGGGAGTGTCAACGGGTCCCGGACAGATGGCGTTAATTCGGATGCCTTTCGCTGCCCATTCCACCGATAGGGCTCGCGTAAAGGCTAAAACCCCTCCCTTTGTCGCGCAATAGGCGGTGTAAAGTGCCTGCCCCATGATTGCCAGTTCAGATGCCGTGTTGATAATCACGCCACCTCCCTGCTGCACCATGTAAGGAATAGCGTGCTTACAGCCAAAAAACATGCCTTTGAGATTGACCCCAAATAAAAAATCCCAATCGGCTTCTGTCGTTTCCGTAATCGGCTTTAGAACGGAAACCCCTGCGTTGTTGTGCAGGATGTCTAATCGTCCAAATTGTTGGACGGTAGTGGCGATCGCATTGGCAACTTGCTGTTCCTGGGTTATGTCAACGACGAGGGTTTGAGCAACTCCGCCAGCTTGTTCAATTAAGTGTTGGGTTTTTTCAGCAGATTCTAAATTGCGATCGACAACGACTGCGATCGCACCTTCACTGGCGAACTGGACAGCAGTGGCTTGTCCAATTCCTGATCCGGCTCCGGTGATAAGGCTAACTTTGTTTTTCAGTCTCACAAGCGTATCTCAATGCTTAATCGGTGATGAGCATAGACCGAAGAAAGCAAGGAAGTTGTGGCTAGAAATACACGTTCAAACAAAATCAGGACTTACGCAAGGGAAATTTGAACGGACGGGTACCTAACTGCCTGACAAATCTTTTTTAATTGCTGATAGGACAAGGTTTACAAACAAGGGAGCGAATTCGAGTAAACCAAATTTGGTCATCATAGTTGTGCTTTGCTTTGAGGGAGGCAAAACAAGGCTGCGGGTCTTTGGGCAGCAATGGAACGCAAGGCAGTAAAGCTCGCCCTTTATGCATGACTCCTTGCAGCCAACGCAGTCCGATTTTGAGATACCTAATGCCACGTTTATTAAATGTCAAGCTCCTAGGGCTCTTCCCAATTTTTGGTGATCGAGGTTCTTGAGGTAGCCTTAAATCTAAAATCCACATCACTCAAGTTTGCGATCGCATCCATTTTCACCAAAAGTTGGGAAGAGCCCATCTGCATTGTCACTTAATATCAATCGCTTACGCTGAAAAGGAGGTCCAGGCGTAGTTAGCGTAATGGACATCAAACCACTGAGGGTGAATGATCTCCGCCAGGATCTCTAGTGAATCTACTAGACGCGGACCAGGACGATTGAAGTAAGCATTGCCATCGGTGAGGTAAAGCCTTTGTTGCTGAAAAGCTTTGAGTTGCTGCCACTGGGGATGGGTCGTGATTGCCTGCTGCATCTCTTTTTGAGTTCGGGTCAGATCAAAGCCACAAGGCATGACAATGATGAGGTCTGGATCAGCTTCTAGCAAATCATCCCAGCTTAGATAGGGAGAATGATGACTAGCCTTGCCAAAGCGATCGCGTCCTCCTGCCAGTTCAATTAATTCTGGTATCCAATTTCCACTTGCCATCAACGGGTCAATCCATTCGATTGCCGCCACGGTTGGTCGCTGTTCGGCTGTAAGATGCTGGGTCTTCTGCCGACAGACATTCACCCGCTCGTATAGGCTAGCCAGGACGGGCGCGGCGTGCACATTCAGACTAGTAGCAACCTGCTCAATGTCTGCCCAAACGTCTGAGAGGGTATGGGGTTGAAGAGAGATAATCTGAGGCTGAGGGTCGCTGAGAGTTGCAACAGCTTGCTCGACCAGCGCAAAATTCACCGCACACACATCACACTGATCCTGAGTCACGATGTGTGTTGGGCGTAGGTCCTTCAGCACCTCTAGATTAATCTCATAGATGCCGAGCGTTGCTTTTAGCAGGGTTTGTACATCAGCATCAATTTGAACACTAGATTTGAGTACATTCAGCCTGGAAGAGGTACAAACAGGACGACTTTCAATGTCAGGGGGGTAGTCGCATTCGTGGCTACGTCCTACAATCCACCGAGTTAATCCCAGAATATGTAGAATTTCGGTGGCACTAGGCAAAAGGGATACGATTCTCAAGTCATCAGCAGATGGCATAGCGTAGAATGTAGCATCAGAAGAACTGATTGCATGATAAATGCAATCATCCCATGCAGTTCATCTGAGCCGCGATCGCCTTATCTGGACAACAGCCGCGTATTGATTAGGTGTCTCTTGAATCTCCTCAATCAGCAGTACACCCTGCCAATCCTCGCCTTCCTCATCCTGGTAATTCCAGCGGGACAGCCCTCCTTCCGATGCCCCAACCTGTATCCAACCTGCCTGCTGAAGCTGACTGGCATAGTAATTGATCAGTGCTTCATAGCTTGAGTTCGGGTATGTTCATGCCATCAGGCTAAACCGATGAATGCTTTTTCTCCAGGGCAACGGCAGTCAAACAATGGACGGGTTCAGCCAAACTCAAATGGGTTCTGCTTCCCTAAACCGAGGGATGTCTTGTGTTAAGCACCCTGAGATCTTCGCCTGAATATCTGTGGCAGCTACACCCTAAATCGGGCAGCTTAAGGTCAGTGGAGAATTTGGAATTTAGGTATGCGGCAGTTCCTGCCCCTTGGGTTAATCATCGGGGTTCTGTTGCAAAAACTGATAGAATTTGAGCCTGTTGAGAGAAAAATTGACGTTCCGTGGTTGATCCTAAATCTCCGTTCAAATGGCGACATTTCCAGCCCGATATCATCCTGCTGAATGTGCGCTGGTATTGTCGCTATTCCTTAAGCTACCGGAATTTAGAGGAAATGATGGTGGAGCGCGGCGTGAAAGTAGATCACACGACAATTCATCGGTGGGTGCGGAATTACGCGCCCGAACTCGACAAACGCATTCGTTCCTTTCTCAATCCCACGAACGATTCCTGGCGGGTGGATGAGACGTACATCGAGGTGAAAGGCGAGTGGAAATACTTGTACCGAGCAGTGGATTCAGAGGGCAATACCTTAGATTTTATGCTGAGTGCGAAGCGAGACGGAAAAGCAGCGGCACGGTTTTTCCGTAAAGTGTTAGGAGCGAAGCACACTCAAACTCCACGAGTAATCACGGTCGATAAAAATGCGGCTTATCCGGTTGCCGTCGATGAATTGAAGCAGGACAAAACGTTAAAAGCTGAAACCGAATTGCGGCAGAGCAAGTATCTGAATAACATCATCGAACAAGACCATCGTAATGTAAAGCGGATTGTGAAGCCGATGATGGGGTTTCGATCGTTCAATACAGCAAGGAGAACATTGCGAGGAATTGAGGCAATGGCGATGATTCGCAAAGGGCAAGTGAAGGGAATCAACCAAGGGGACAGTGTGTCTCAAGCAGAATTCATCAACAAACTCGGGATTGTATAAATGTTTGTGTCAAAGGTCAGAAATGAGATCTAATGAACTACTGAACCTGAGACACTTGGACTATGACTTTTCGACCTGAATTACTGGAGGTTGTGTCGCAAAAACTTATTAAGGACAAACGCTCGGTATCGTTTGCATTCCCTTAAGCAGCAATGCCAAAAATTGCTTCGATAACTCTGACTTGAGAGACAGTATCCCCTT
>JACJOC010000065.1 GCA_014695345.1 Cyanobacteria bacterium FACHB-471 | reverse complement strand
TGTAGCATTGTCTCCCTCGACGATGCCCGTTCTTTGCAGTTTGAGTTGAATGACATTGAGGACATTTCATGCTTCTATAATGCCAAATTATGCATTACCCTTGCAGCAACGCCTCTGGATCAATGCCTAACGCCCTTAGCTTTGCTGCTAGTTTTTCACTGCGTCGCCGTTCCGCCTCCGCTATTGCTTCAGATGCCTGTGCCGATTCTTCTGGGGTAGGAATCAGTTGCCCTTCTGAGGTGAAGAAGCGTAGTTCACGATTATGAATACCCAAGTAGAGATTTAACTGTTGACTCCACAATTGACCTTGCTGATTAGGCTGAAGGTCTTGATATTGCCCATCCAGAAGATGAAAACCCTGAAGCTCCAGTGTGTTTGGGTCAAACCAAAAGTAGTCCGGGGTGCGGAAGGTATCTTGATAAATTTGTTTCTTCAAGCCTCGGTCGGTTTTGGCGGTCGAATCTGAGAGCAGTTCAATGATGACGTTGGGGTATTTACCCTCCTCCTCCCATACGACCCAACTCTTGCGTGGCTTACGTTCTGTGCCCAGCACCACAAAAAAGTCCGGCCCGCGAAAATCTTCTGACTTGCGTTGATAAGGGCTGTAGTAAACCGTAAGGTTGCCTGAAACGTAAAAGTCTTGTCGCTGCTGCCAATACCATCGGAGCAGACGAATCAACAAATCAATTTGATCGCGGTGCAGGTCACTTTCCAAGGGAGGTTCGTCACTGTAGAGGTCGCCTGGAGGAAAGCAAACACCATTTGTTTTCGCTTCCTCAAGAACGGCTTGCACGGATTCAGCAGTTGGGGAAGACATAAGCGCAGGTTATTTTATCCGTATATGTATATCTCAGTTTAGCGGAAGGCGATCGCCCGTACTCGTCAAGAACTACAGGCTCT
Source organism: Cyanobacteria bacterium FACHB-471 (assembly GCA_014695345.1). Lineage (GTDB taxonomy): Bacteria > Cyanobacteriota > Cyanobacteriia > Elainellales > Elainellaceae > JAAUTN01. The sequence continues at coordinate 268,886 of JACJOC010000065.1, read as the reverse complement.
GTCAGTCCTTAGATGCAGTCGTGCCATGCGTTAGTTAAAGTTTACATATTGGGGGAGGACGGGCTCCTACTCGTTGAGTAATTTTAGGATATTTGCCTTTGCCAGCCTTCTCAGTAATTGAAACAACATTGATTTGTTGCCACTGATCATCCCCAAAATCAAACCAATATCCAAACACATCACCTGTTAAAGGTAAGGGGTTAGAGGTGCTCTTCCCACCCTCTCACCATCACTCACTATCACCTTGTTTTAGCATCGCGTTCTATATTATCCAACCGATAAGTTTGTCTAATCTACATATCGGATTGTTTCCTAGTGGGGAAGATTTTTTTCGATTTGCATCGGAATATATCTTTATGCACAGGTCGGCGCGATCGCTAGAGGTAGCGAGGCGCTGACGACTTTGTGTCGGAACATCGCCAAATAAATCTAGCTCAGCAGTCGCGCCCCTTGGAATCCTATGCTTTCTTCTCCAAATACCGCTCCTGCGAATCAGCACCGCTGGTGGATTGTAGTTTTAGTAGGGATTTTGGCGTTGTTTGCGGCTCACTGGATCGCGTTGGTTTATCGGGTTCAGCCCTCGCTTTCTCTGTGGTTTGTGCCATCGGGAGTGGCGATCGCTCTCACTTTTTGGTTTGGCCCGATTGGTGCAATTCTGGCAGGTGCAGCCGGCATTATGGTTGCGCCGCTGTGGGGACACACAGGCTGGAGCAGCTTAGTTGGAGCCGCAGATGCAGTTGAGCCGCTGGTTGCCTGGATGCTTTATCGCTACGCTTGGCAAGGTTCGCTTACGCTTAAACGACTCAAAGATGCAGCTGCCTTCATTCTCAGCGTGCCGCTTTCAGCTTGCATTCTTACAGCCCTACTCAGTAGCTTACTTTTAGGCACATTGCAGAGATTGCCAGAAACTAGCTTCTCCCAGGGCATTGTGTTGTGGTGGCTAGGTAACGCACTGGGGGCTTTCTCGGTTACCCCCGCCTTGCTGCTTTTATTAACTCCTCTATTGCAGCAACGGGGATTGCTTTCGTCTGCCAACTCATCTGAACCCGTACACCTCTTGCAGCTTCCCCGTTATCGGAGTTTTTGGCTAGAAGCTCTTCCGATTCTCGCTGTGCTGATCAGTACAGCTTTACTGACCGTTTGGAAAACGGGTGAAGCGGTTTTGGTGTTTCAGCAATTTTCGTTTCTCAGTTTTGTGCCAATCGTGTGGGCAGCAACTCGATTTGGGGCAACAGGTGGAATTCTCACCTCCAGCTTCTGTGTACTGGTGACATTCCTGTCTTATTTGCTGAGCTACGGGGATGCCTTCGCGCTAGACCAGTTTCCGATTCCTGAAGAGGTGTTGAGTGTTCACACGCTGAGTCTGCTCGTACAGTGTGCGGTAGGTTTACTGGTAGGCACGGCCATCACCGAACGAGCTGCCAGTCAAGTAGCGTTGGCAGTTGAGCGGGTGCGTCTGAGCGAATATGAAGCCCGAGCGCAGATGTCCGAGCAGTTGATTCGACTCAATCATTCCCTCTCTGAAGCAAACGCCTGTTTAGAAAACTCTAATTTAGAGAAGGATGAGTTGCTCAGGCGAGAACAAGCCGCTCGCTCGGAGGCAGAAAGTGCCAGAGAGCAAGTCTCTCAAATTCTTGAAAGCATTACGGACGGGTTTGTTGCAGTCGATCGAGAGTGGCGGTTTACCTACATCAATGCGGAGGGAGCGCGAAATCTCGGCTGCACTCGTGAAGCACTATTAGGCAAAAATGTCTGGGCAGAGTTTCCAGACTTGGAACACACTAACTTTGGTCGGCTTTGCAAGCAAGCCATGTCAGAGGGAATTACCGTTGAGGATGAAGGCTACTACCCACCTTTTAACGCCTGGTTTAGCGTTCGGGGCTATCCTTCAAACAATGGATTTTCGCTGTATTTCAAAAATGTTACCGATCGCAAACAGACTCAAGAGGCGCTGCGTAAAAGTGAAGAACGTTTTCGGGTGGCGCTTCAGGGAAGCTCGATTATTGTTTTTTCCCAAGATTTAGAGCTGCGTCACAACTGGATCTATAATCCTCACCCGGATATGGCGGCCGAGTTCATTCTGGGTAAAACCGATCGAGAGATTTTGCCGTTAGAAACTGCAGAGCGGGTTACAGCAATTAAGCGATCGGTAATTGAGCAAGGAATCCGGGCACGTACCGAGGTAGAGATAGAAATCAACGGGCAAATCACGACTTATGATGTGGCGTTGGAGCCCCTCCGCAGTCCAGGGGGGAATGTAGTAGGGCTGACCGGAGCCGCGACAAATATTACTGAACGGAAACAGGCAGAACAAATTCTGCGAGAAAGTGAGGAACGATTCCGGCAACTGGCTGAAAACATTGATGTTGTCTTCTTTATTTACGAGGAATTCAACGATGTTTCCCCAGGACAAGTAATTTACGTCAGCCCTGCCTATGAGAAGGTTTGGGGGCGATCGCCTCAGCAGCTTTACGCAAATCCTCAGGGCTGGCTTGATGCCATTCATCCTGACGACCAGGCGCGGATTCGAGCAGCACTGATGGGGTTTGCGCGAGCCGAGTTTGACGAACAGTTTCGCGTTGTCCAACCAAATGGCGAAACTCGCTGGGTACATAAACGAATCTTTCCGATCTACGACCCTCAGGGACACCTGTATCGCATTGCCGGAATTGTCGAAGACATCAGCGAACGCAAATGGGCAGAAGAGGCGCTTCAGGCAAGTGAATTGCTCTACCGCACGTTAGGAGAGGCAGTGCCTGATTTTGTCTGGTCTGCTGGTGCAAATGAGCAGGTCGATTATGTTAACTTGCGCTGGGTTGACTACACAGGCACCCGACTGGATCAACTCAATCAATCGGGTGCTGTGGCGCAACTGATTCACCCAGATGATCTTCGTGCCCATCGACGACGGTGGAGGCAAGCCAAACAGTCCAAAGAGCCATTTGAGGTAGAACTGCGGCTACAACGACACGATGGTGAATATCGCTGGTTTATGGGTCGAGCAGTGCCGCTCAAAGACAATGCAGGTAAACTGATCCGGTGGATTGGCTCTGCTACTGACATTCACGCACTCAAGCAGGCGGAGGTAGAACGGGAGGAACTGCTGGCGCGCGAGCAGGCAGCGCGGGCAGAGGCAGAGGCGGCAAACCGTGCCAAGGATGAGTTTTTGGCGATTCTTTCCCATGAATTGCGATCGCCCCTTAACCCGATTTTAGGCTGGGCAAAACTGCTGCGAACCCGTCACCTCGATCCCTCTACCGTGGCCCGTGCAGTTGAAACGATTGAACGCAACGCCAATCTGCAAACGCAGCTGATCGAAGATTTGCTAGACATTTCTCGAATTTTGCGCGGCAAACTCAGCCTTGATGTTTCTCCAGTGAACCTAGTGCCTGTGATTGAGGCAGCTATGGAAACGATGCAGCTTGCAGCCGATGCAAAATCGATCGATTTTAGGTTTTGGATTACAGATTTTGGATTGGAGTCCACGGCGAGTCATCCGGCGGATGAAATGCTGGATTCCCTCAAAACTCAAAACTCAAAACTCAACATTCAACCTTCCCAATATTGGGTGATAGGCGACGCAAATCGGCTTCAGCAGGTCATTTGGAATTTGCTGTCCAATGCAATTAAGTTCACGGCTGAAGGTGGACGGGTGACGATTCGACTGGGGTGCAGTGACGCTCATGCTCAAATTCAGATAAGCGACACGGGCAAGGGCATCCGCGCTGATTTCTTGCCCTACATTTTTGACTATTTTCGGCAGGCGGACGGCTCCATCACCCGGCGGCACGGCGGACTGGGCATCGGATTGGCGATTGTGCGGCACCTGGTTGAATTGCACGGTGGCACCGTCACCGCAGCCAGCCCTGGGGAAGAGCAAGGGGCAACGTTTACTGTGCGAATTCCATTGATGGCTTCTGCCCCAGAAATCCGATCGCCCATTAAACGGTCTGAGCCATTCCCCAGTTTGCAAAACCTAAAAATTTTGGTGGTGGATGACGAAGCAGATACCCGCGAATTTCTGACCTTCATGCTGGAAAAATACGGTGCAACGGTGTTTGCAGTTGCCTCCGCCCGGGCCGCTCTAGATGCGATCGCCGCCGTTCAGCCAGATCTGTTACTCAGCGACATCGGTATGGCGAATGTGGATGGATATGAGCTGATCCGCCAGGTCAGAACTTTAGCCCCAGCTCAGGGCGGACAGCTTCCGGCGATCGCGCTCACCGCCCACGCCAGCGAACAAGATCAGCAGCTTGCTCGCTCAGCTGGGTTTGACCAGCACATCGCTAAACCTGTTGAACCAGGTGTTTTGGTGGGAGCAATTGTGGCATTGGTTACTGATCGTTAATCATTAGTTTTTGGTTACTGGTTTTTGGTGATTGGTTATTGAGCTAATGCAGCTTCTAACCGTCTGGTTGTTGTGAGTTTAGCTCCTGTCCAACTTTGGCTTTTGCTTCTTGCTCAAACCAGGCAATGACCTGAGAGGGTGTGAGCTCGGCGATCGCCTTTCCCTCACTCTCTGCAACTTGACGTAACGGTTTGAGTGAGGACAACACCAGTTGCGTAAAAAACTGTCCAAAGGACTCATTTGCGGCTGCTTCTCGCCGCAGGCTCTCATCGTTTTCAACCCAGTCGGCAATTTGTTGAGCTGTGATGTTTTCAACCGCTAGCCCAGTTTGTTGAGAAAGCTGTTTGAGCGATCGCAGTGAATAGATGGCCACCCGCGTCAAAAACTTGTCCCGGGAAGTCAGCAATGCCTGATCGACCTCAGCCGACTCCTCTGGCGTTAAGAACTGCATTGGTTCTGGCGAATCATTCATACTGCTATTTTCCCTGAATCAAATAACCACAGCGATGCTCACCATTGACCAACCAGTGAGTCCGCTCAACGATGCAATCTTGCAATGCCGCTGCAAACATTTCTAGCTCATGCCCACACACGCTGGGGAAGGACTCGGCAATATGAGAAATTGCACAGTTATATTCAGTGACGATGAATTTAGAATTAGCAGCACTCTCTGAATCGTCAACGGCATACCACTCTGCCATATAGCCTTCTGCTTGACGCAGCTTGACCAGGTTCGCAACCCGTTCGGCGATCGAGCCTGTCCCCAATCGCTCTCGATATTCCTCAGCTTTGCGCTCCCACTGTTTGCGTAGAATGGTGCCGACCTGGTCGTGTCCAACGGTTTCTGCCAGGGTGTTGAGCAGGGAGAGGGCAAATTCGTCGTAGCGGTCAGGCAGGCGATCGCGCCCTTCCCGACTCAAGTGATAAACAAAATTAGGACGACCCATACTCGCCTGGATCGCCTCATGCTCAATTAAGCCATCGGACTCTAAATCCTTTAAGTGACGGCGAATCGCTTGTGGACTGACGTTGAGCGCGCCAGCCAATTCCTGAGCGCTAGCCTGACTTTGCTTTAGCAGATAGTTCAGGATGTCTTGTTTAGTGGAAGGTTCCTGCGTGGTTGCCATCGTCTTCCTAACGGAGTGCTGAGACAAATTAATTAAAGCCTAAAATAGACTTTGACAACTTTGATGTTGCTAAAGTACCCTACAATAAAGTTAAGCAACAAAAATGTTGTTTTAATTATAGAATTATTCGGCTGACCTGTCGCTTTATCAAATGAATCCATCTGAGAAACCTACCCAAGCCACCGAAAAGAGCCTCGAAGCGATGCGGCACTTTTCCGAAACCTACGCCAAGCGGACTGGCACCTACTTCTGCGCCGATCTGGGTGTGACTGCCGTTGTAATCGAAGGGCTAGCCAAGCATAAAGATGACCTGGGTGCGCCCCTCTGTCCGTGCCGTCACTACGAAGATAAAGAGGCAGAAGCCGCTGCCGCCTATTGGAATTGTCCCTGTGTGCCTATGCGAGAGCGCAAAGAGTGCCACTGCATGTTATTCCTAACCCCGGATAACGATTTCGCGGGCGACCAGCAAGAAATCACCTTTGAGGAAATCCGGGCTACGACTAGCCAATACTAATTGTTTGTTGAGAGAGAACACCCCCGATGACTGCAACGGTTAGATCCTTAGTTAACCAGCCTTACAAGTACGGCTTCGTCACGGATATTGAGTCGGAGTCGATTCCACGTGGGCTAAGCGAAGATGTGATTCGTCTGATTTCAGCGAAAAAGCAAGAGCCAGAGTTCATGCTGGAGTTTCGCCTAAAAGCTTATCGTCAGTGGCTTAAGATGACTGAGCCAACCTGGCCTCAGGTGAAATATCCACCCATTGACTACCAAAATATTGTTTACTACTCAGCACCCAAGAAGAAAGACAAGCTGAGCAGCCTGGATGAGGTTGACCCGACGCTGTTGGAAACCTTTGAGAAGCTGGGCATTCCCCTATCTGAGCAAAAGCGGTTGTCGAACGTGGCAGTTGACGCAATTTTTGACAGCGTTTCTGTCGCTACCACGTTTAAGGAAAAGTTGGCTGAAGAGGGCGTGATTTTTTGCTCGATCTCAGAGGCGCTCCAGCACCATCCCGACCTGGTGAAGAAGTACCTGGGCAGTGTGGTTCCTGTAGGCGATAACTATTACGCAGCGTTGAATTCAGCCGTGTTTAGCGATGGCTCTTTTGTCTACATTCCCAAGAACACCAAATGTCCGATGGAGTTGTCCACCTACTTCCGAATCAACAATGGTGATTCGGGACAGTTTGAGCGGACGCTGATCGTTGCCGAAGAAGGCAGTTCGGTGAGCTACCTGGAGGGCTGTACGGCTCCCATGTTTGACACCAACCAGCTTCACGCGGCTGTAGTGGAATTGGTGGCATTGGATAATGCCGAAATCAAATATTCCACTGTGCAAAACTGGTTTGCTGGCGATGAAAACGGCAAAGGCGGCATTTATAACTTTGTCACCAAGCGCGGTTTGTGCCAGGGCGTAAACTCCAAGATTTCCTGGACACAGGTAGAAACCGGATCTGCAATCACCTGGAAGTATCCAAGCTGTGTGCTGGTAGGGGATAACTCAGTCGGTGAGTTCTATTCTGTTGCACTCACTAATAATATGCAGCAGGCAGATACGGGCACCAAGATGGTGCATATCGGCAAGAATACCCGCAGCACGATTGTCTCGAAGGGAATCTCGGCAGGGCGATCGCAAAATAGCTACCGGGGTCTGGTCAAAATTGGACCTAAAGCCGAAGGCGCTCGCAACTATTCTCAGTGCGACTCCATGCTGATTGGCGATACTGCTGGAGCAAACACCTTCCCTTATATTCAGGTGCAAAACAACACCGCCAAAGTAGAACACGAAGCCTCTACCTCCAAGATTGGAGAAGACCAGCTCTTCTACTTCTCTCAACGGGGCATCTCTTTGGAAGACGCAATCTCAATGATGATCAGCGGCTTCTGTAAGGATGTGTTTAACCAGTTGCCAATGGAGTTTGCCGTCGAAGCCGATCGCCTATTAAGCCTGAAACTAGAAGGCAGCGTTGGCTAAGTGAGATCAGCAACAATGGGCATCACTTACGCTGAAATTGAATTGACTCGTGGGGATGATCTGGCTCTTTTTCGTGAGGGTTACATCCCAGAGAACTGAGTTAGACGGATAATCGTCAGAGCTTTAGTAGATAGTGGTGCCTCGATGCTGTCAATCACTCCAGCCATTAGAGACTATTTGGATCTACCAAAAGTTGATGAGCAGCAGGCAGAGTTAGCGGATGGCTCTGTGGCTCAGTTTGATGTAGTTGGGCCAGTAGAACTCAGGTTTGAGAATCGAAAGACAGTTGAGTACGCGATTGTAGTACCGAACTCACCAGATGTCTTACTTGGAGCGCACCCGATGCAAGATTTGGATGTATTAGTTGACCCAAAACGAGAAGTGCTGATTGTCAATCCTAAAAGTCCCGACATTGCCCGAAAGTTTCTGAAGTGAGTTGGCAAGATGGTTCAGACCTTACAAGCAAGAACAATTGATCTGCGTCACCTGATTGATCACTTCAAGTTGGAGTTAGCTCAAGATGAGCAGTTCTTTAGGGAATGGCAAGTAGGATTACCCGAAATTACAGATGTTGAAAGGCAGTTTCTAGACAAGGTGAAAGCAGGTTATTTGAACTTGCTAAACTATCCACCTGTTTTGGAAAAAGCAGTTCAAATTTCTGTCCTGGGTCCGCTATTGTTTCTGGCAGATTTTTATCTTCCGCCTTTTCACATCAAAGCTGAGAAGTCAGTTGAAATTCAAGCTGAAGATGAAGGCGTAATTGTTCGTGGGCAGATCGATATCTTGCTGCTGAAAGAGCAGTTTTGGCTAATGGCGATCGAGTCAAAGGAGTTTTCCTTCTCCACAGACGCAGGTTTGGCGCAGCTTTTAGCTTACATGTTAGCTAACCCCAATCCAGACAAACCAGGATTTGGTTTAATTGCAACTGGCAGTACATTTACGTTCGTCAAGCTGGTGCAAGGAGAAGTGCCTCAATACGCAACTTCCGATCAATTCGGCATTCTAAATCGAACAAATGGACTCTATGACGTATTCAGAATTTTGAAGCGGATTAGTCAGCTATAGGTGAGCTAGTCATAGATTTATTGAATTTACTTAGTTGAACGAATGGCAGTCGATGAGGGGTTTTTAGCGTGATTATTGAAAACAGTGAAGTGATTCTTTCAGTGCGAGATCTGACGGCTGAAGTAGATGGCAATCAGATTTTGAAAGGGCTGAATTTGGAAGTCAAGGCAGGAGAAATCCACGCCATCATGGGTCCGAACGGTTCCGGCAAAAGTACGTTTTCTAAAGTGTTGGCAGGGCATCCGAGCTATGACGTGACGGGTGGAGAAATCCTGTTTCAGGGCGAGAATTTGCTGGAGTTGGAGCCAGAAGATCGAGCGCGATCGGGCGTTTTCCTAGCATTTCAGTATCCGTTAGAAATTCCTGGTGTGAGTAATTTGGACTTTCTCCGAGTTGCTTACAATTCTCGTCGCAAGCATCAAGGTTTAGAAGAACTGGATGCATTTGACTTTGATGAGTTGGTGCGAGAGCGGTTAGAAGTTGTCAAGATGAACCCCAGCTTCCTTGGCCGCAGCGTCAATGAGGGCTTTTCGGGTGGTGAGAAAAAGCGTAATGAGATCTTGCAAATGGCAATGCTAGAGCCAAAACTAGCGATTCTGGATGAGACTGATTCTGGTTTAGACATTGACGCACTAAAGATTGTCGCCAATGGAGTAAACCAGCTTGCTAAGCCAGATAATGCAACGATTTTGATTACTCACTATCAGCGCTTGCTCAACTACATTGAGCCTGACTTTGTACATGTGATGGAAGGCGGCAGAATTGTCACCACAGGCACGAAGGAGTTGGCTCATGAACTGGAGAGCAGGGGCTATGACTGGGTGCTAGAGGCAGAAGCGGCTGAGGTGGCAGGACGATGAGTATTCAGGTTTCTTCGAGTAATAACGAGGTAATGCAGCGATCGCCCCTTAACCGCGACGGCTATCTGCTGCGCCTGTTAGAGCAAACAGGTAGCCCGGAGACGGATTTAGAGCTGTTGCGATCGCTCCGGTCTCAATCCAAGCTTCTGATACAGGAGCAGGCATTTCCCACAACTCGCGATGAGGAGTGGCGATTTACGGATCTATCCTCACTGCTACAGGTTAACTTTGAGGCACGCACTTCTCAGTCCTCGGTTAGCTCAGAGCAAATTGCACCTTTTACATTACCTGAAGCCGCAGAGAGCCGACTGGTATTTGTGAATGGCGTGTATCAACCACACCTATCCTTGGTGAAAGGGTTGCCCAAGGATTTGTATGTGGGCAGCTTATCAGAATTGTTGGCAGGGAAGCAGGAAGAGGCGATTGCCCTTCAGTCTCGCCTCTCTCACTATTTAGGTAAACAGCCAGGAGCCGCAGAACTTTTCACTGCGCTAAATACGGCAAACCTTACCGATGCTGCGATTATTTGGGCACCCAAAAACTTGGTGGTAGAGACTCCGATTCACCTACTGTTTCTCTCAACCGCAGCCGCTTCCCCAGCTTTTTCCCAGCCTCGCTGTTTGGTCGTGGCTGAACCTAACAGTGCCGTAACGCTGGTTGAGGAGTACGTTGGACTGGATGAAGGCGTTTATTTCACTAACTCCGTCACTGAAGTGTGGGTAGAGTCCAATGCCCAAGTCAATCACTCCCGCATTCAGCGTGAAAGCAAAGCCGCTTTTCACATTGGCAAAACGGCAGTCTCTCAGGCAAGGGACTCACGCTACACCTGCACTGCTATCAGTTTGGGTGGAAAGGTTTCTCGTCACAATCCAGAGATTTTCCAGACTGGGGAGCAGACGGAAACTTACTTAAACGGACTGACGATAGCCCTGCAAGATCAACTGTCAGATACGCATAGTGCGATCGTCTACAGCAAGCCTTACGGCAGCAGTCGCCAATTACATAAATGCATCGTTGGCGACAAGGCTCACGGCGTATTCAACGGTAAAGTATTTGTGCCGCAAGCTGCCCAACTCACCGATGCCGGACAGCTCAACCGCAACCTGCTGCTGTCGCCCAAAGCACGGGTAGATACCAAGCCTCAGCTCGAAATTGTTGCAGACAACGTCAAATGCACCCACGGAGCTACCGTCGGACAGCTAGATGCCGATGAAGTCTTCTACCTGCAAAGCCGGGGCATCGACGCAGCCAGCGCCCGTAGCCTGTTAGTCTACGCCTTTGCCTTTGAAGTGGTTGAGCAGGTGGCGATCGCTTCCCTCCAGGACACCCTCACCCACTTTCTTAAAACTCAAATCCCTTAACCCTCACACCCCACACCCTACCTCACACACCCGATCCATGACCTTCACCCAAGAAAAGACCCTCGCTGCTCAGGTTCGTGCCGACTTCCCCATCCTGCACCAGGAGATTCACGGCAAACCACTCGTTTACCTGGACAACGCTGCCACGTCTCAAAAACCAGTGGCCGTGCTGAACGCCCTTCAGCACTACTACCAGCATGACAACGCCAACGTGCATCGCGGCGTGCATACCCTCAGTTCTCGCGCTACGGATGCTTACGAAGGCGCAAGAGACAAAGTGGCTAATTTTGTCAACGCTGCCTCTCGTCAAGAAATCATCTACACCCGCAACGCTAGCGAAGCAATCAACCTGGTTGCTTACGCTTGGGGCAACAGCAACTTGCAGCGCGGAGATGAAATCATCCTCTCCGTCATGGAACATCACAGCAACCTGATTCCCTGGCAACTGTTGGCTCAGCGCACCGGAGCCGTGCTGAAGTTTGTTGAGCTAACCGAGACGCAAGAATTTGACCTGGAACACTTCAAGTCTCTGCTGTCTGATAAAACCAAATTAGTCTCGGTCGTTCACGTCTCCAATACGCTCGGCTGCATCAACCCAGTCAAGGAAATTGTGGAACTGGCGCACCACTACGGCGCAAAAGTTTTGATTGATGCCTGCCAGAGCGTCCCGCACATGACTGTAGACGTACAGGCGATGGACTGTGATTGGTTAGTCGCATCAGGACACAAAATGTGTGCCCCTACCGGAATCGGCTTCCTCTACGGCAAGCTAGACCTGCTGCGTTCCATGCCTCCTTTCTTGGGCGGTGGCGAAATGATCGCGGACGTATTTTTTGATCATTCCACCTATGCTGATCTGCCCCACAAGTTTGAAGCTGGAACTCCTGCCATTGCTGAGGCGATCGCCCTCGGTGCTGCTGTAGATTACCTCTCTAGCCTGGGCATGGATAAAATTCATGCCTATGAAGCCGAGCTAACTGCCTATCTGTTCCAGCAGCTTCAGCAAATTCCTGAACTGATGCTCTATGGACCTAAGCCAGATTCAAAAGGTGAAGGTAGAGCTGCCTTGTCTGCCTTTACTGCCGGAAGCGTCCACCCACACGACCTGTCTACCATTCTCGATCAGGCAGGGATCGCCATCCGAGCCGGGCATCACTGCACCCAGCCCTTGCACCGTCACGTCGGGGCACAGTCCACCGCTAGGGCAAGTCTCTACTTCTATAACACCCGCGAGGAAATTGATACTTTTATCACGTCCCTCAAGGAAGCGATCGAATTCTTTAGCGGAATTTTTGGCTAAGAAGATTTCTACGAAGGGATTTACCCTTGGGTAGGGGCGGTTTGCCAGAAGCTTTGCAGTTAGCGATAGCTCTGATGCTAAACCTGCCCTTACAGGTATCTTGTCTACTAGAAGTCTTTTAAGAGAAGATCCGCCTCCAATTTATTTCCAAACAAGCAACCCGTAGGGGCGTAGCGTTCGGGCAGAAATTCTGGATTATTTCAGGGTTTATTTGCCGAATGCTACGCCCTCTCCTCTATCCGGCTTTCTAAAACTTCAGCGATCGCCCTAAATCCGCTGCATACTTCTCCACAATCGTTTTCGACTGCTCCTGCATCTTTCCGCATTGCTCCTTTGTCATCCCGCATTGCTCCTACATCTTTCCGCATTGTTGCTGCTGATACGGAAGCCACTTTGTCAAGAGCTATTATTTCTATGTACGGGCGAAGCATTCGGTCGGAAGATTGTGATTAAGTTGCAGGGATTGTGACCGAATGCTTCGTCCCTACCGCTACCGCTACTCCATTGAAGGATTCGGTATGAATCATTCTGCGCTGCTCTGAGACTGTCTGCGATCGCTTTGAGGTCATTCCCTTGGAGTGCTAGTTGAATTTGTGAGAAGTTACATTCTTCCAAGTTTGCTTCTAAACAAAAATCATCTATCAATGCTGCATCCTTACGACACCTCTAGAGATTGATTACAGCTACCTCTCAAACCTGCAAAGATAGCTGTGCAATTCGAGCTATCTCTACAGCAGTAGCTTAGACAACGCGGAGCATCGTGCCGCTAAGGGTGAGGATAATGATTAAATCTTGGATGGTGATTGGAGGAATTGCACTGATCTTAGGAGGAGCTGGCGGATCAATCGTGCCACCAAGTGGCGTTAAATGGTTTGCTCGGCTGCGTCGTCCCTATTGGCTGACATTTGAACCGTTGATTCCGCTGATTTGGACGACTGTTTTTATCTGCGGCGCATGGTCTGCTTACATCGTCTGGGAACATGATCCCGGTAGCCGCAAAACTTGGCTGCTCATGGGGCTATATCTGCTGTTGGAATTAGTGACCCTGTCCTACAACTCGGTGATGTTGACTCTAAAGAGCCTCAAAGCAGGAACCTTCATTGGAGGCACGGGCTTTTTCCTGGGACTAATTCTGGCAATTTTGGTATTGCCTATTTCTGTCTGGGCATCTGCTCTGTTGTTGCCTTACCTGCTGTGGAGCCCGATTGGCACCTACACCACCTGGGAACTGATGCGCCTCAATCCGCAAGATGCATAGCTCGATCCCTAATTCCCAATCTTTAATTCTCAATCCCTAATTCCCAATCCCCAATCCCTGCCTAAGTCCTGGTTTAATTTTTAAAGCCCCCGTTGATGCATACCCAGGAGAATCTAGATGCTCTTTTCGCGTAATCGAGCTGTTGTTGTGTTGTCTGCTGCACTGGGAGTTTTCGCGATTGGCTGTAGCCAGAACAAAATAGCCCAGTGTAATCAGTTGATTGAAGTTGCCAATGAAGCGGTGACCGAGGTGCAGGCAATCACCGAGAATGCCAGTCCGGACGATCCGGCCGCTTTTCTGCGAATTGCAGATACGGCTGACCAGGCAAAGACAAACCTGCAAGCAATTGAGGTTACAGATGAGCAGCTTCAAACTTACCAAGAACGATTCGTCACGCTTTACACAAACACGGGCGACTCAACCCGCAACCTAGTTGAGGCGGTAAACGCGCAGGACAATCAGGCTGCTCAGCAAGCTTATGATGCACTCCAGCAGGCGATCGCTGAAGAACCCAATCTGGTCAATGAGGTGAACGGCTACTGCAGCGGCAGAGCTCCAGCACAACAAGGCAATCAGACAGCACCATAGGGCAATCAGACAAACCCATAGCGAGCCACTATCATGGTGTCCAGGCTTTCCAAACCCATTAGCCAGGCCCACATCTGATCTCCCTGAGAAAAGTGCCACCACTCGTGAGGATGCTGCCGAAACCCAGCCCGAATCATTGCATTACGGAGAAGCTGACGGTTGCGGTGAAAGGTTTCGCGCAGGTTTTGCTGCCGTGAATCTTCCTTGGTTGAAGCACTCATGAAATGGTCAGGGTAAGAGCGAGGAGACAGTTCATCAATCGGAGAACCCATATCTACAGCTTGGCCCTGATCGTTTACCAACGTCACATCCACCGCTGCTCCCGTGCTGTGGGGCGGAGGCATCTTTGGGTCAGCACTGGGGACAGCCCAAAACTGATAGACCTGTTCTAAAATCGCCTGACGCTGTTCAGGGGTTAGCTGATTAAGGCGAAAGCCTTGTGCTTGAACAGTTTCAGCAAAAGTGTAATCCACCATAAACTGCTGCACGGCGATCGGGCGATAAGCATCAAAAATTTGAATACGCCACTGAGGATGTAGCTGTTGCAGATAGTCTTGCGCTCTGATCAATCCTTCCAATACACCTTGGCGCACAGAGTAGGGAGACTTGCCGCCATAAGGCGCAGATAACTTGACGTAGGGGTGGGGATCTTCTACAGCAAACAGCTCCATTGGAATCGGGAGCAGTGGCTCTCCGCATTCCAGAATCGGGATTCTTTGATAAGGCTTCATGGATGACCTGTGCGGACGACACGGACGAGACCAAAGAGAGCTACAGACGAGGCAGTTGAGTCCAGCTTAACCTCACTTTCAAGCTTGCCCTTGGGCACAGTGTACGAGGATGGCACATCTGCCTATGAACCATTGCTATCATGGAGTTGCGCGATTAACATTAAGAAAATTAACAGAATGCTGACAGTTTTCCCAAAACACTGTATTCGCTTTCTGACCAAATTATTCTACGGAAGGAACTAATCAGGTGATTGTATCTTCAAGGTCTACCACTACTACAGGCGAATCGCTGATCAGCAACTTTTTTCATCGCTCGGTAGGTCAGTGGCGCTCAGAACGTCGCTACTACACCTTACCGGATGGCGAAACGAAGGAGATGGTTAGCAACATCACCATCCGCTTTTTGGAACAGGGCTGTGATGAACTGGCTCACCTGGCAGATTTGCATGAATTGTCCGATCGCCACTCGATGATTTGTGGGGCGGAGGTAACGTGGGATAGTGCGGACTCCGTATCAGGTAAGAAGCGGTCTAAAGGATTGACGCTATTTGGTGCGCTAGGCGATGTGCTATATCGCGATCGCGGCTTTGCCACCTCTAAGCCTGTTACTGCTGAGTTCTATTTCCCAAATCCAGAAACGCTTTGTCTGAGAACCGAGTACAAAGACTCTGTGTTCGAGGAGGAGCTGAAGCTGGTTGGTCAGCAGTATCGCACTCGCCAAACGATCATTTCTCGCGCAGGTGAGCAACAGATGATCGGGCAATACCTGGAAAAGCGATTGGCTTAGGCAGAGCGCTTAA
This sequence comes from Cyanobacteria bacterium FACHB-471, assembly GCA_014695345.1. Lineage (GTDB taxonomy): Bacteria > Cyanobacteriota > Cyanobacteriia > Elainellales > Elainellaceae > JAAUTN01. Next base: position 253,471 of record JACJOC010000065.1, on the reverse strand, counting down.
ACAAGCCAATCTTTTCCCTATACACGCATCCCCAGGTAGAACCTGGGGATGCGTGTTTTAAGGCTCTGCCTGGTAACGAGCAGAACGAGAAACTGGCTTGCTTAAAGTCCGTTTTTGTCGATGTGGTTGGCGATCGCATTCACGGTTTCCCGAATAGCACGTTCATTGCCGCTGTAATCTAGCACGATGCTAACGACGTAGTATTCATCGTCCAGCATGAAGGCAACAGTTGTACCTAACGCCTTCGAGTTTTGCCCAGTTTTTTCGCCCATCCAGAAGGCTTTAGAGTTTCGTAAGCCCTGATGACCCAGTACCAGATCATCCTGGCTCATTAGCGTCTTGATCAGCTCATCGTCACCCGGATTCTCCTTGTTGTAGATCGACACCATCATTTCAGTCAGTTCATCGGTGTTGATCTGATTTGGGCCAACGCCAGCATTAGCTGGATAGGTGCGTTCGCCAACGAGTTTGGTATTGACGCGAGTGACTCGGTAACCGCGATCGCTCAAAATTTGGTTGATGCGATCGCGTCCCACGTAATCAATGAGCTGATTTGTGGCAATGTTGCTGCTATGTTCGATCATCCGCAACAGGACCTGTCGCAGTGGGTATTCTGACCCCACCCAAACGTCGGATGCGTCTTCGGTGTAGTTTCCTCGGCTAATCGAAATGGGCGTATCAAGGTCAATGTTGTCGGAGTTGACCTTTTCCATCACGGCGATCGCCACTGGCACTTTGATTAGGCTGGCGGGACTGGCGGGCGGTGCGCTGCCATTCAAGCGGCGGCATTCTCGCGAGGCTGCACGACAGACCGTGATGTGAACTCGATCTGAGCCAAGTCCCGTCTTTTCAGCGATCGGTTCCAGGTAGCCAGAACGAGCAGTGTCGTAGTTATAAGAAGCAAAATTTAGGTAGCCTTCATATTCCTCGGCTTTTGCGTTAGCAGTTTCTGACAGTAAGGACTGTTCCGGTACCGACTTGAGCGAACTAACCGCATCATTCCAGAGGGAATAAACTTTTTCCGCCGCCTCTAAGGAATCGTCCGACTGCTGCTGCGCTTTAACGGCCTGATTTGCTAGACGAATCGCTTGATCCCAGTTTTGCTTGGCGGTTTCCTCAACTTGAATCCGAATTTCTACTGCTTGAAGTGTTTGCAGTATTTTGGTGGGCGGTGAAAAAATTCCTGCTTCATTGCCACTGGGAAAGACCGAAGCCTGATCCAGGTCAGCCTGAAGGCGATCGCGCATCTCATAAAGTTGCTCCAACGACTCGATCGGAGGCAACTCAGGCGGTTCAGCGTAGGGCGTCTCGATCGGGGGAGCCAGCGCTAAGGGGGGGTTAGCAACAGACAAACCCGCTACCATGCCTATGGCAACCACTGGAATAACGAGTAGATATGCGACCCGGCGCATTAATTGACCTCACACCGAAGAGATAGCAGCATCAAACGCAAGCAAACTCAATCAAAATTAAATATAAGGGTATTTACGCACTTGTTTGCAGTTTTTCAGCAAACGGACAAATTAATCTGTTTGCAAATTAGCTTTTTGCCAGATCTCTTGATGTAAGACCTGCTAGCAACAGACTCCACACTTGAGCAAAATCAGCGTCAATGCCCGGATCGCTCCACTCAGCAGCATGAGCCGGATGATGAAATCGAGCAGTCGCACTAAAAATTGCCCTGGCGACCTGATGCGGATCAAAAACTCGAAACTCCTCGCTAGCAGTGCCTTGCTTAATAAGCTGCGTGAGCTGCCCGACTAGCTCGTCAACATGGGCTTGCACAACCTCTCGTGATTCCTGGGCGATCGCATGATAGGTCGCAAACAGTTCTGGGTCGTCTAATACTTTTTGTCGCTTGAGCGACATTAACCGCTCTAGCCAGTGATGTAGCCGTTCAGCCGCAGTTCCTTGTTCTTGGACAATTTCGGCTAGCGGTGCAGAGACTCGGTGCAGCCATCGTGCGGCGACTGCATCGCGAAGGGCAACTTTGCTAGAAAAATGTCGATAAATTGAGCCATGACTCACCTCTAGCACTCGTGCGACATCTACCACAGTTGCCTTGCTAGGTCCATAGCGACGCAACACATCTTCCGCTACGTCAAGGATTCGATCTGAAGTCAAGGCTGAGTCATTCATGCTGATGTTTCTATGCGATCGCGAACTTTATTAGAACTTAAATAGGGAGATAAAACCAGAATGGCATTCTGGTTTTATCTCCCTTGAACAAGTTTGGTAAGAATTTGCTTTTAGCGTCTTTCACTGTCTAGCATAGCCATCTGTCCTGCATCATAGCGGTCGCCCGCTACTGCATCCGGAGGAATTGCCGCTTCAATCTGAGATAGTTGTTCTGCACTCAGGTTTAGATCTAAAGCGCCTAACGCTTCCTGGAGGCGATCGCGACGACGGGCTCCAATCAGCGGAACGATGTCATTGCCTTGAGCCAAGACCCAGGCGATTGCCACCTGCGCCACCGTTGCATCTTGAGCCTGAGCAATCTCGCGCAGTGCTTCTACCAGAGTCAAATTTCGGTCTAGATTTTCGCCAGAGAAGCGGGGCAGGTGGCTACGAAAATCTTGTGCTGTTTGCGATCGCTCCTTTGACCAGCGACCACTCAACAGCCCCCGTGAGAGAACGCCATACGCCGTGACACCAATGCCCAATTCTCGCACCGTTGGCAAAATTTCTGCCTCGATGCTGCGGCTTAGCAAAGAATACTCGATTTGCAGCCAGGTAATTGGGTGAACCGCATGGGCGCGTCGAATTGTGTCTGCACCAACCTCTGATAAGCCAATCTGCCGCACATAACCAGCCTGCACCATTTCGGCGATCGCCCCAATCGTATCTTCAATCGGTACTGTTGGGTCAAGCCGTGCGGGTTGGTAAAGGTCAATGTAATCGGTTCCCAGACGTTGCAAGGTGTAGGCAAGCGAAGTCTTTACGGCTGCTGGGCGACCATCGAACCCAATGAAATTACCATCGGGCGATCGCATCGCCCCAAACTTGACCGCAATGAACACCTCTTCTCGCTGCCGTCCAGCCAAAGCCTCGTGCAGCAGCAGTTCGTTGTGTCCCATGCCATAAAAGTCACCCGTATCGAGCAGCGTGATTCCTGCATCTAGCGCAGCATGAACCGTTGCAATGCTCTCTTCTCGGTCTGCGGGGCCATACATACCCGACATGCCCATGCAGCCCAAGCCAATCGCCGATAGCGAACTGTTTCCAATCTGACGCATTTGCATAGCGACTTCTCCACTGTCGTGATAGAAACAGTATCGCATGACGAATGACATGAATCAATATCTGTCATTCTTAAGTTGTCAGAGCAGAGCGATCGCTACAAAGCAACAATCTTCAAAGTCTGTAAACGGTCGATTGCCCAGCCGATGTAGTCAGCAACAAATTTCAGGAGCCTCGTCTCATCGCCGGTAAACGGACGGTGACAGGACGTACCAACATGGAAGACTCCCAAAACCTGATCCTTAATGCGTAAAGGCACTCCTAGCATAGATATCAGCCCTTTAGTGCGGAGCACAGGGCTGACAACCTCAATGTCCGACAAGTTTGCCACAACGACAGGTTCGCCCGTTTCAGCAACTTGTCCTGCAAAGCCATGTCCTAACGGAATTCTAATTTTCTCTAAAATTTCCTCTTCTAACCCCAGCGTGGCTTGAATGGCTAATCGTTGCTCATCTTTTTTGATTAAAAGAACGGTTGCCGTCTCAACCTCCAACATCTGACAGACGCTATGCAGCAAGTTGTGCAGGAAATGCTGTAGCAGAAAATCTTCTGACTCTCCAAAAACTGTATTGCTAGAAGCTTTAATGTGCTGCTGAAGCAACTCAAGACCTTTCTCGCGATCGGCACTGATCAACTTAAAAACTTCTTCGGTCTCAGCCACCACAGCTTGGAGCGATGCGGGTAGATAGCTTAAATCGCGATAGTGCATGTCTTGGCTAGCGGGTGCGGCGACCAGTTCCTTGGGTTTGCGGCTAGAAACTACCTTTGCAGGTACCCCCACTGCGATCGAATAGGGGGGAATGTCTTTGGTCACAACTGCTGCTGCACCAATCACACTGCCTTCACCAATAGTGACCCCATCCAAAATCCTGGCACCACTGCCAATCCAGCAATTATCCTCAATTACAATTCCTTTGCAAGTCACTCCCTGCTCCTGAATTGGACGCTCCAAATTGGTGAATCGATGTTGATTAGCATAGATTCCTGTGTGGGAGGCAATCATGCAGTAGCGACCGATTTTAATTGGACCAGGACCAGCAATGCAGACATAAGGCGCAATATAGGTTCTGTCACCGATTTCAATTCGGCAGTTTGCCCGACTTCCCCTGATGTCTACCCCGCGATCAATGTTGACTTGTTCTCCAATTAAAATTTGATGATTGTCTCCCATACATTTGATGTGTACGTCTTGCCTGATGTAAGACTTTTTACCAATCGTAATCTTGCTATCTACACCGGCTGCATCAAGACGTGCTCGGCTTTCAATCAAAACATTACTACCAATCTCAATGCTCTCAGGAGCAGTGAACTCTACGCCTTCTCGAATGGCGCAGCCATTTCCTAATTCAGCGAATAACCCTCGATAAAGTAAACCTCTCAACTTCGCGCCTGGTGATTTTGGAATCCATCCTAATAGCGGAATGAGTATAGTTTTTCTAGGCATGGCGATCGCTTTCCTTTGAATTGAAGAGGTAAATGCGTAAAGGCTCTGATGTGCAGCTTTTGCCCAAGAAGTTTGCCGCGAATGGTTGAGCTTACTGTTGCAAAAGCTTTGGATTTTCCTGTACACCCTGAAGACAGCACAATCTTTCCTGGCATTAGCTACTCAGGTTGTGTGCCGCGATACGGTGCTCCTATTTGAGTTAGACGAGTAGATAACCAGCTCCCTAAACCGTTCCTACTTACCTTTAATAGGACGACCTAAACAGCCACCACCAGAATTAAGGATCGACCGAATAAGGGAAAACACTGTGAAAATTTTATCTAGATTACTTATGATCTCCTGAAAATTACTGAGGACTTCATAAGAAATTCACGATGAAGCGATACTCACTTAACGCTTAACGTGAGCCGAGGATGCTGCCCAATTTAGATAGACTTATTTGGGCGAAGGGTTGATATTTCAGACCGGTTCATAAGTGATCAAGAAATGGACTAACAACCTGTTGAGTTTCCTTGCTGCTTACGACTGGGACAATTTCAAAAATTGCGCCTGAACCACGCCACTTCAGAATCCATTCCTGGATCAACCGCAGATCATTACATTCCATGAGTTGAAAGCATCTGCTGAAATTTGGCTCTACCCAGCTATCAATGTATCTAAGTCCTTCAGGAAACATTCTGCCTTCGTCGCGGACACGCTTATAGATTGGCAGCATATCGTTGTCTTTGAATCGCTCAACAATCATGAACAGCATTCAGTAGTTCCCAGGTTCTACAGCGATCTCAAAAGTGTTGTGAGCACACTCTTCTCAGGTACATCTCTCACAACACATCATTCCACAACTAATTCAGAACTGCTTAGGTTGAGGCACCTTTTAGGGGTCAGATTTAGCTTTGGTTGAGCTGACGTCGGCTACTGACTTGAGGGAAGTGGAAGGTGTGAGCGATCGCCCCTCTTCTCCCCCCGCCTTAATCCGTGCAAGCGGTCGCCCCATACCGTAAGTAAGGGCATAGCTTTGGGCTAGCAGCCACAGCCAAACTGCGGGATAGCGAGGCTCTAGCCAGGGTTGAATCTGTTGGGCAAAGCCAGGTACCCAGCGAAATAGCCAGCTAATCAAAGCGCTAATCGTAAAGTTGAGGTAGCTGCCAAGCCAGCGCACCAGGTCTTTTGCGCCTGCAAGCTGCCAAATCCACAGCAGCAGAGACGGATTTCTCCAGGCGGCTTTGATTGCCATACGGTTAAAGTCAAGCCAGCTTCCCCGGTCTTTGATGAAGCTGTCTGCCACAGTGGGCGATTCGCCTGCCAAAATGCCAAAGAAGGTATTCAGCATAGCGTTAACCTTTTGCGGCGACAGAAATTGACCTGTCGGCACCATCATGCCCTTGGAAAATAGCCAGGTGACAGAAATGTTGCTCTGGTAAGCGCGAATCTGGTTCAGGTGTTTGGCTTTGAGCAAGTCATGGCGCAACGCTGTATCGAGCAAATCGGTGAGGCGGGACAGGTTTCGCACAAGAGAACCGAATCCGGTAAACACAAGAGGCGATTGCAAAGAGGCAGCATCACCAATCGAAACGAGGCGATCGAAGGCAATTTGGCGATCGCTCCCACTCGTGCTGAAGTGCCCCGGAATGTAGCCAAACGTTGGCTTTCGCCATTTCAGTTTGCTCAAGTCGCAGCGGCGATATTCCGGCAGAATGGTGAAGAAATCCTCATACATTTCCAGGAGCGAACCGGGATTTTCGGCATTCACCTGGTGGTAGTGAAATAGATAAATTGTCAATTCATCATTTGCTCCGGGAAACAGTTCCCAAATTAACTGTCGTCCGCGCGAGATGTCGCCGTGGCTGTTTAGCACGTCGCCATAGTGGGCATCCCAGACCTGCGGCTCAAATCCGCTCTCAACCACAGCTCCGACGGTCGGGCAAACACTATCAAACGCTCGTCCACCGTTAAGCTGCCAGGCGATTGGGGAAGCTGTGCCCATTGCATCTACGAGTAGTCGTCCTTCTAGCTTTTGGGTTGCCTGAGTTGGCAGGTATTTAGCTAGAACGGTGGCGCGATCGCCAGTCACCTCTGCCCGAATAAACTCTGTCTCATCCAAAATTTCGCCAGCTGCAGCTTTTAGCTTGTCGCCACACAGCCGCAGCAGTATTTCCGTGTCTAGCGCCACATTCAGAACTGTTGGAGTTTTAAGAACTGGGGCTTTACACTGGGGCGGATTGTTTGCATCAAAAAACTTGTGGAACCCGTCTACATACTCCCGCGCAATCATGCTTTCAAACTCGGCGGGGGTAAACAGACCCAGGTCGATCAGGCTTTGAAACTCGTCGCGGGAGATATTCCACTCCCGATTCATTCGACCAAACGGCAGCCGTTCGATCAGCAGCACCCGGTAGCCCAACCGCGCCATCACTGCAGCATGAACCACCCCAAGCGCACCGCCAATATAAATTAAATCGTAAGGAGGAGATTCTGTAGACGACTGATGGGCAGTTTCAGCATCCTGTTGACCTTGTCCTTCTGACGCTGCAAAGATTACCTGTTTGGGCTGTTTCGGATTCTTTACGCCTTCCCGCCAGCGCTGTTCCCACCAATAGGCTCGGTTCAGGTCATATTCCCCGTTGGGCATGTCCTGGAAGTACTTCACTGTTTTGGGGTAGTTTGCCGCTAACGCCTCAAAAATAGATTGTCCAGGGGCGATCGCCGGAGGCACCGGATACTGATTGGGAAACTGAACCCGCAATCCTTTCGTCAACTGCTGCACCATCAGCCGCTCATCCGCGATTGGCTGGCTTGCCCAGCGAAACACCTTTAGATAGGTCGTTCGCTGAACGGACCAAACAAAAACAGAAAGCTCAGATGGTAATTTTTCAGTCGTTTCTGAAAGGGATGCAGCTTGAAGTGTAGCTTTAGGATATCTGAGGCAAAAGCCATCTGGAGTGATGACTTTTTCTCCAGATTTAAATTCAAACTGCTGCTGCAACCACGCTCGAACAGCCGCAACATTAGGGGTGGGGATCTCGATATAAAGAATCTCTTTCATTTCGCTGATATTAACTCCAATCAGTTTAATGCTGAAAGCAGGTTGACAAAGTCTGAAAGTGCGCTACACTTCCGATTACCATGAAATAGCTTAAAAAACTTTACAGGTTTCTCATATTTGTTAAAGGAGTGAACGTTTTATTAACCAGCTATGAATTATCCCATTCCGGCTAGCCCTCAAGAAGTTGTTGCTCTTAGACAGCAGCGTGTAGATGAAGAATTAATTGCAGCTGCGATCGCTGGAGTCATCGGCGTGGCTCGATCTAAGGGGCAATCTTTAGAAGATCTGAGAGCCGAAGTTTTAGCGGATGACAGCCTACTCGACTGGCAAAGCAGGGTGTGGCTAAGTGAAATTGTTGCCCAGGCTTGGGAAAGCCTCCCGTAGATGCAGGGGGGAAGTAGGATAACGGAGTAGATAAACGCATCACCCTATCACTCCCACCTCCCTATCAGCCGCTACCAAAAGAAAGATCGCTCCTTGACCTACGTCCTCTAAGCATACGGTTTCGTCAACGCCTGCTTTTCGACTAATGTTGATGATCTAACCGTCTTACCAGGACACAGGCGTATGAGTACTAATGGTCGTAGCCAGACTCTCTATCCGACTCGCATTGATATTTCCGTTGAGGTTCGTACTCAAGTCATTGCCATTCTAAATCAGACCCTGGCTTCTACACTCGATCTCAAGACTCAGGTCAAACAGGCTCACTGGAACGTTAAAGGGATGGACTTCTATCAGCTTCATGAGCTATTTGATGAGATGGCCACGGAGTTGGAAGAGTACACTGATATGTTTGCTGAGCGGGTTACTGCCTTGGGCGGTTTGGCGCTTGGAACGGCTCGCGTTGCTGCCAATCAGTCAACCTTGGCAGAATATCCGTTTGACATTCTAAGCGGGAAAGACCACATTGTGGCGCTGGCTGATCGCTTTGCCCCTTATGCTAAGTCTTTGCGGGAAGCGATCGCCCAAACTGACGACTTAGGGGATGCCGATACAGCTGACCTTTACACCGAGGTTTCCCGCACAATCGATAAGCGCCTTTGGTTCCTGGAAGCTCACCTGCAGGCTTCTGAGACTACCAGCAAGGATGGGGCTACTATCCAAGAGAAAGTCAAAGCAAAGAGCAAATAGCCGATTCTCGGTTAACCGTAATTACACCGAGTTCAAGATATTTATCTGTTAACTGAATAGAACAATATTTTATCTATACTGAGGGGCGATCGCTTCCTCAGTATTTTTTTATGTAGATAAAGACTTTAACAAGCCTTTATATAAAAAATAATTCTTCCTCCAAAATATATCTAAATCTCTTCTAATGCATTGCATAAAACTGCAATTTTATTGGATGTTTTACGCCACCGGAAAAGCTCTGACAGCTAGTGTAGTTCCCAATATCAATAGCACAGCAGGACAATCAACCATCTACTAAAAGTCAAAAGAAGGAACATCTCGAATTGCGTTAGTTCAACTTATTCTCAAACTCTAACTGCAAAAAGATGGTCAACAATTTGACTTTTTAGCTTCACGTTTGCTTCAAGCTGCTTAACCAAATCATCACGCAGCAATTGTAATAAACGACACCTACCTGTTTTTTACTGTGCTATTAATCATGAACACCTGATTCTTAAGACAACCTTCCCGAACTATGAACATCCTCAAGAATTCTGCGATCGCCTTAACCACCTGTGCTTTGAGTGCTGGTATTGTTTTTGCTCTACCCCAACAAGCTAAAGCTCAGGATTACGGTTCCTTCAACCTGACTCCAGGTTTCTTGCCTGATCCCCAAATCGGTACAGGGATGTCTGGGGGCGGTCGTTCTACCTCTGACTGCGGCTACGTAGATTCTGCCGACGCTCCAGATCACGTTCTCACCGTCAACGAAGGATTTAGCTATCTCCGTGCCTTTGTAGAAGCTCCGGGAGATGTAACGATGCTAGTTGAAGGCCCAGATGGTCGCTACTGCTCAGATGATGTGAATGGCTTGATGCCTGAAGTCTCTGGGGCCTGGCCCGCTGGTACCTACCGCATCTGGATTGGCGATTTTGCTGGCCCCAGCCAGGGTAACTATCGTTATCAGCTGTTCCTCAGCGAATATGCCGAATAACTCGAAGGGAAAACGCTCATCCCATATCTAATGTAGGTTTGGGAACCCCAGATTCTTGGAGAATCTGGGGTTCTTAGCGTTACGTTTCTAACGGCTTCATATAGTTGGCTTTAAGCTACTCATCTACGGAGCAAGTTTCTATGTAGAAAACATTTGTTTTGGGCGTCGTTGAATGCGGGTACGATTCACGGATCTCAATTCCCTCTGTCGGGTAACACAATGCCATGCCCCTACGAAATTCATACATCAGATCAGCAGTGCCGTATTCCGAAGTGCACGGACAGTCCTAAAATATGTAGCTTTGGAAGAGGGTTGGTATAACCTTCACACAAGATGAAGCATCAGTAAATTTCTAGAGATTTGTAGCTCGACAAACAATCACAACTTTGACTGGCTTGGATAATTGGGCGCTGTCTCCTTCTAGAAATAATGCGTTTAATTAACCAAAAATTACTTAGCGTCCAAACTTCTATCTTTTTAGGAACCTTAGCTTCACTAACCTGTGGTGTGTCAGGCGCAAACGCAGCTTTGCTGGTTGGCAATACGGAGGGCAACAACGTCGTCATCTTTGACGAACGCACAGGTAGATTTGGCGGTGAGTTCATCGCTGCGGGTACGGGGGGCTTAACGTCCCCAGATGACCTGACCTATGGTCCCGATGGCAACCTTTATGTCAGCAGTGGAACCGAAACCTCTGGCGCAATTTTGAAGTTTGATGGCAAGACAGGAGATTTCTTAGGCAGATTTGACCAGGGAGGAGTCCTTCTCCGCCCCTACGGCAATGCTTTTGGTCCCGACGGCAATCTCTACGTCAGCAGTTTCCGTTCCGATGAAATTTTGCGCTTTGATGGCACCACGGGTAAGTTTCTGGATGTGTTTGCTTTTGGTGCGGGTACAGCGAATGGGCTGAATGGACCAAACGATCTGTTGTTTGACGAAGATGGCAACCTTTACGTCACGACTCAGGGCAGCGTGTCCGATGGTAAAGGTGGAATTGAATTCTTGTTTGAAAGTCAGGTGTTGCGCTACAACATTTTCGCGGCTGCACCAGAACCAGATGTGTTTGTGCCACAACCTACACCATCGCCAGATAGTTTTGGCTTCGTGAGTTTCCTAGGTTTGGAGTTTGGCGCAGATGGAGATCTCTTTGTCAGCGATTTTGCAAATGATATTCGCCGCTATGACTTGCTTACGGGCAGTTTAGTCGATACTCTATCAACCAATTACACGGGTACAACCCCCAGCAACAATTTCGTTGGAGGTCTTACCTTTGACCCAAACGGGACGTTATACAGCGTTGGGTTTGATTTTACTAAGGGCAACCAGGGCGCAATTTTGCGGTTTGATGGAGAGACGGGCGATCCATTGCCTGGTATGGGTGAAACTGGACCTATCTTTGTATCCACAAATCCAAATTTGAAACGTCCGATCGGCATTACCTACTCCCCTATTGTGGTGCCAGAACCTGCATTGACCCTTGGGCTAGTGGCAATGGGTGCAATATTTATGGGAAGGAAGAGAGGCGATCGCCATCAGTCCAACTAGTAGAGATGTAATTTTATAGCGCCTTATAGTTACTCCCTTCTCGGTTAAAGATTAAGTACTAAAAGACTAGGGATGTACCCTCACGTCGCGGGGGTACATCCCTAGTCTTTTAATGGGAAAGGAGTAAAGCTGCTGAAGGGGCGAGGGGCGATCGCGTTTCGTCCCTTCTACTCTGTCATATCAAAAATTCTCTGAATAAACAAAATAAAATTGAGTGTCACAATTTTATAAATTAGAGTCTATGCTGTAACATTTGTTGGCTAAGACCCTTCGTTTGGAGTTACTCCGGTGCAGGTATCGACAGTCGCGCCAACTCAACCCCGAACCCTTCAGCTTGCTCAAAAGCGAATTCTGGTACTCGGTTCAGCGCTGCACACGCAGTCTGTTGATGCGTTTGCCTGGAATGATTTGCCAGGATATCTGAACGTGGGCGATTACGATGTCATCATCCTCAACCTGGTTTCATTTCTAGAGCAACAATCTAACTTTGGCATCAGAGCAGAACGGCTTCCCACCTGGCAGCAGATTGCTCGATTGTTGTTTAGCCCCAATAGTGAAGTCATTTGCATTGGGCTTCCGGGCGTGGATGCCAACAATAGTTTGTATCAATCTACGAGCTGGTGGTTGCCCGTCACTCCTGAGTTTGTGTTTAATTCTGGAGAGGTGATTCGCAATATCAAACCAGAGTTTGCCTACTATTTTGAGCATGTACGGCGCTGGTTTTTTTACGCTACGCCTTCATTCAAATCTCACTTTATGGGATTAGCAGGCTACCTGCGAGTGGTGCATCCCTGGGCAAATAATTTGCAGGTGGGTATGGGAGCGATCGCCCACACTCGCTTCAACCAAGCGATCGCCTTTAAGCTAATTTTTCGGGCAGGCTATGTCGATCGCAGTCGAGCGTTGCCAGCTCGTAGAGGAAAGGATGCTGGGGTAGAGCCACTGCTTACCTCTGGAGTTGCGGTTTGGCTACCGCCACCGACTGAGATCTCAGCCGACGAAGCAATTAGCCTGATTTTGCGTGAACGCTATCGACGAGCGGTAGACGTGGCTACGCCAGAGTGGGTAGCGACCTATCAACTGCCGCAACAGCAGGCGATCGCTGCCCAAGTAAACGAGCGCCAAAAAGAAATTGAGCGGCTCCAGCAAGAAATCGCCTTAGCGCAAAAGCAGCTTGAAGCTACCACTAGCCTTAACCGATTGCTGTATGAGCAAAACCAGGAAGCACTGACGCTAATTGTGTGTGATGCCTTGCGGGAACTAGGGGCGCAGGTGAGCGATGCCAAAATTGGGGCTGATAGCACTTCTAGTGGAGGCATCATGCACCTGACCGATCCGTCAGGTCGAGAAGGAATGTTGCTGGTCAAAACCAGAGCAGGCGAATTGCCACTCAACGATTTGCGTCAGCTTGACCAATATGTGCGTGACCTGATGCTAAACCAAAACTGGCGCGGCAAAGGCATTCTGATCGCCAATACATACTACACTCACCCCCCTGAGCAAAGGAATGAACCTTTTCCCTCTAATTGCATTCGTGCGGCTCAGCAGTTGTTTGGTTATTGTCTGGTGACGACGACTCAGCTATTTCAAGCGATCGCCACTCACCAGCGTAAAGAACTCGGCTCTCGCGAGTTTTGGAATGCCATCTTTGAAGTCAATGGGGTTTGCCCACTGCCAGAGCTTTCGGCGCAGGAAGTATCCAACTCATAGTTCCTTTTAGGAGAAAGGATTTGCCTCTGTCACCACTTCGGGTAAAGGAATGGATTCTGTCTCATCAGGTACAGTCGCAAAGCGACCATCACGCCAGTCGGCTTTAGCTTGCTCAATTCGCTCAGGTCGGCTGGAAACAAAATTCCACCATTTGTAGTGATCGCCCAATGGTTCTCCTCCAATCACCACACATCGCGCATCAGCTGTGGAAGAAATGATTACTTCACTTCCTGGTTCTAAAATAGCGAGGTGATAGGGAGCCAACGGTTCATCATTCAGGCTAAGCCCTTCAGTCACACCATAAACTGCCCGTTCTGAGTAATCTGTGGGGATAGTAAAGTGAGTGTTGGCAGACAGGTTCACATCCAAGTAGAGGATAGGTGAAAAGACTTTCACAGGCGAGGTATAGCCGGATGCCTGTCCAGCAATGAGTTTTATCACTACGCCGTTTTCTGCCCAGGTGGGCATGACCTCAGCCGGATAGTGAGTAAACCCGGGATCGGTTTCTTCGTGCTCAGCAGGCAAAGCAACCCAGGTTTGGATACCGTGAATCGTAGCTTCCTGGCGACGATCTGCATCGGGCGATCGCTCTGAGTGAACGATCCCGGTTCCTGCAGTCATCCAATTCACTGCACCTGGTTGAATCTCCTGCACCGTGCCCAAACTATCGCGGTGCATCAACGCTCCTTCAAACAAGTAAGTCACCGTTGCTAGATTGATGTGGGGATGCGGTCGCACATCAATGCCTTTACCCGCAGGTAATACAGACGGACCAAGCTGATCAAAAAAGATAAACGGACCAACCATTTGATGATTGGGATAAGGCAGACTGCGACGAGCAATAAATCCGCCTAAGTCTTTAATCTCGGGTTCGATCAGTTGAAGGATTGACATGGAAGTGAGGGAGTAAAGGTGCAAATAAAAATCATAACCATCATCCCACGGTTAGCAAAGCTGGGTTCATCATAGGGAAATCTCATAAACGTCATGCCTGCTACCTGACCAGACTTCTACCTAACTCTAGAGCCAGCAGTGAGTTCTATCATTTTGCTAGCTTTCATCCTTATCATTTGATTAGGATTTCAACCGCAATGAAGTAAATGAGTTCACTTCCTTAAGGAAAGTTGAAGAACTTTAGCGATCGCCACATCTCGACTTACTTTGCTAAGAAACACAGCTAGAGCCCAAGATTGTATCTCGCCAGGGTTTTCCAGCACTGTAGTAATCAAAAATAACTTTTATCAGGTAAATCTATGAATTTTCGCAATAATGTTGTGCTGATGCTAGGCGCAGTAGGTCTGGCGATCGCGCTATCACCGTTTTCCCTAGCCTCTGAGCCGGAAGAGAATGTTTCACCACCTCTGGTTCAGCCTCCAGTTGAGCTTGTTCCTGCCAGGACATTAGCAACTTATCCAAGGGGATACTTTCTTGAAAATATTGTTATTAATGTAGACGGCACGATTTACATCACAGAGAACAAAACAGGACAAATTATTCGTCGCACCTTCAATGGTGAGGCAGATATCTTTAGCCAAGTAGACGTTGGGCTAGCTGGACTAGGTATAGATGTCAACGGAACCCTAATCGCGACAGGACATGCAGAAACAGGAGAGCAATATATTTTTGAGTTTGCAGAAGATGGCACCCTTGAGTATGAGTTAGCCGTTCCAGAAGCAGGCTTTTTAAATGGGTTAGCCTTGTTTCGTCCGGGAGTTTTCCTGATTGCCGACTCTACGTCCGGGACGGTTTGGCAGTTTGACAGACAAACTCAACAGGTTGTGCCCTGGTTACGACATGATAGCCTTAACCCCAACCCTGATATGCCGACAATTCCGGGTGCAAATGGCATTAAACTTTTTGAGGGTGCAGTTTATATCACCAATTCGGGTCAGGGAACAGTCACTCGCGTTCCGATTCAGGATGATGGTTCTCCAGGTGAACCAGAAGTAATTTTTTCAGGAATTGTGCTGGATGATTTTGCTTTTTCTGCAACAGGGAATCTCTACGGCACGACCCACATTTTCAACTCAGTTGTAGTGCTGTCACCGGATGGCAACCACCGCACCATTGCCACAGCCGAGCAAGGCGTAACTGGAAGTACGGCGCTAGCTTTTGGAGTGAATGAAAGCGATCGCCATAGCATCTATGTGGTTGGAGATGGGGGCATCTTTTCGGCGAGTTCAGAGGAAGATATTGTTGAACCAGAGTTGGTGCAATTGGACGTTGGCGAATTAGGCATTCCGCAAGAAGCTACGCTTGACTGGATGGGTCGCCCAAGGCAGGTAGAAGCCATTGAAACTCAACTGGTTCAATGTACGACTGCCCCTAATACAGAGAATTTACGCACAACCATTGGACCCCGATATCTCCGCTATCTTGAACTGCATTTAGACCACATCAGCTATGCAGGACAGCTCTATGGCAATGGCAGAGCAAACACACCGAGCGATCGCCTATATTTTGTTCAGCAACAAGATCCTGAAGCAGCACTAGAACTGATCCAAAACTCACCCTACTATCGTGCAGGCGTATATTCTGAATGTACAGTTACTCCCTTCACTACATTACTAGGCAATACGCTAGATGGGGTTGCATGGCCTCAAAACGCCATCTATCCGAGAGAATGAGATTGCTTTCTTGCTAGATTCGTATGCTCTTGGAGTACAACAGCTTGCCGATCATCTTTTTCTCTCGTTAGTTCAGGAGCCTACAATGGAGGCAACTTTTGTCGCCTCAAGCTAACATATGTGAGACTGCGATCGCCAAATCAGGAAAAGCCAGTGGGCTAATCGTTCCTGAGGTTAGCGTTATCCTTTGCTCATATTCATCGCCCTTGGGAGAGCGAAATACAATCAGGCGATCGCCACGCAAATCAACGACCCAATACTCCAAAATATTTGATTGAGCATAAACTGTGGTTTTCACTTCCAGATCTTTAGTCAAGCTGGAATTAGAGTATTCAATCAGCCAAAAGATGTTTTCAGGATAGGGGTGATGCGCTCGGTAGATGCTGCTGGGCAACTGAACAATAGCGATGTCTGGTTCTGGCTCAGAGTTGTTGGGTAGAGTAATCGGTTTTGCTTCTCGAACTTTGGCGCGATCGCCCAGTAAGGCTCTAAGGTAATCAGCACTGTCGCTGCTTAAACTGGCATGAGGGATGCCTTCAGGTGGCATTTCTACAATTTCTCCATTTAGCAGCTCAACATGCTTATCATCCAAAAAGCCATTCTCAATTAAACGGTGATACTCCTCAACCGTCCATTTCGCTGTAGTTAAGGCTGCTTGATTCATAGCAATGCCTCTTTAAGGCTCATGGCTCAATTATGTCTTAACCTTAAGGATAACATTTAGGAGAACCACCACTTATCCTGCAAGATATTTTGTCACTGTCAGAACTAATTCACGATCCATTTACAGACCAGCTTGCCGTCTTCAACGATCCACTGTGCGGTTAAGTTGGGTCGTCTGGATGGGGTGTAGTGAGTTGAAATGAGTTTTGAGTGAAGGTCTGAAGTGCTGATGCGATCGGGGATAGCAACGTTGTCTGAAGTAGGTTGATGACGATAGTTTAGCTGCACAATTTGAACTCCTTGATTAGATATCTCAAACGAAGTGTAGAGAGTAACTTTTTTCGTTTGAAGCACCGAGATGTATTGGATGAACTCAGGTTCAAGAACTTTGGATATCCTTTAACCTGATATTTACTAAATTAATTGAGGTAGTTTCAAATGTCGGTATTGAAAAGTCAGGGAAGGTCAGATCATTCTAATTAGCGAGATTAGAAAATTAGTGCGTCCAATTTGCTATGTACTGCGTACTAAGGTTGTGTTTGCTTGCACAACTCAAAATGATCGCTAGAAGTCACAATTCGCATAGGATAGCTGTAGCCCCATCAAAGCCCACTTTCTTAATATGCGTCATGCATTCTGAGCAATCTGGTAGCCCAGAAGAATCTCTATCAGGTCAGACCGATGCAGAACTGTACCTGTCTTTGAAGGCAGGTCGTGCAGAGGCTCTTGGCGTTCTCTACGATCGCCATGCTGGACTCGTCTACGGGCTGGCGTTTAAGGTCTTGGGCAATCCTCAAGAGGCTGAGGATTTGACCCAGGATGTTTTTCTGAACCTGGTTAGATCCACTGCCTATGAACCCAGGCGAGGGTCGCTGAGGACGTTTCTAGCGATTTTGACGCGATCGCGAGCGATTGACCGGGTGCGATCGCGCAATACGACTCTGTCCTTTTTAGGACGTTGGAAATCTGGAAATCCGCAGGAAACAGACTCCAATACTCCACTGGAATACGTCTTTCAGGGTGAGCGATCGGAAGAAGTTCGCATGGCGCTGGCGCAGTTATCAGAGAGCCAGCAGCAAATTCTCAAGATGGCTTATTACGATGGATTTACCCAGTCAGAGATTGCTGAGCGGCTGGAAATTCCTTTAGGAACCGTCAAGGCTAGAGCGCGGCGAGGACTGCTTAAATTGCGTCAAACTCTCACAACTTACATGGAATAGTCACAGCTATGGCGAGGTCGATGCCTTCAGAATATTCAGAACACTTACAGTTAATGATCGCAGGCTATGTCCTGGGCGATCTCGATGCAGACGAGGCAATGGAATTTGAGCAGCTTTTAGCTAATGACCCTGTGATCGCTGCCGAGGTAACACAGATGCAAAGTGCCTTGGAAACAGCTTATACGCCAGTCGAAGTGCAACCTCCGCCCCATTTGCGCTCAGCAATTATGGCTGCACAGGCTACCGGGATGAATCCCCAGCGTAGACCCAGCACCACTGTGGCAAAACCAGTGAGCCGATTTCCCTGGAATCAAACACTGGGTGCAGCGGCAGCTATGGTGATTGTCGCTTTGGGAATCAACAATTATCAGTTACGGCAAGCGCTCCAGGCAACGCAAGCCGAAATGCCATCTGAAACACTCACCTATGTGCTGCAAACGGAAACAGTTGAGGATGCTTCAGCAATGGTTGTGGTCAATCCAGACACCCTGGAAGCAACCTTGACCGTCAAGAACCTGCCGCCTTTGCCTGCCGGAAAGGTGTATGTGTTGTGGACAGTACTAGAGCAAGGGGCACCATTCACAGTGGATGCGAAGTCGGCAATTTTAACAGAGGTATTAAACGTCGATGCTCAAGGTAATGCCTCTCAAACTATTACGGTACCTAGAGTCTATCGTTCTGAAGAACTGGTTTCAAAGGTTGCTATCACGGTAGAAGATGCAACAGCGCCTCAAAGACATGAGGGCGCACCGGTGATGATCACCAGTCTTTGAGGGTGTATGACTCTTGCTGACGAATGCCTTACAGATATTCCACAAATGCTTCCGGTACGAGTCTCAATTCTCCTGTTTTGAAGCGATCGCTCTTTACCCACAGTGCTTGATGAGCCTGAGTTCCTTCATAGAAAGTGAGTGACTCTAGCTGATAAAACCTTGGTTCAACAAAACCACAGCGATAAACTTGAATCACCTCATGTCCAGCTTTTCCATCATAAACAAACAGATTTTCTACACAGCCCAGATAAGTAATATTCGTCAACTCTGCTTGAAGTTCTTCCTGAAATTCTCGTTTCAGTGCATCTAGACTGGTTTCGCCAAAGTCTATGCCGCCGCCCAACGCTCGGTAAAAGGTTTCCTGCTTGACGGGATCATATCCTTCCGACACGAAGACGCGATCGCCATCCTGAATCAACCCTAAAGTGATCACCCGAATCCGACCTGGCTTATTCATTAATTAAACTCATCCATTTAACCCTGTTGTAGATGGCAACCGTGTTGTAGGTTGGGTGCAGCAAAGCGAAACCCGACAGAACCTCAGCCAAGATCCCAGCAAGTATTGGACTTCACTTTGTTCTACCCAACCGACATCTAATTGTTATCAGCAAATGACGATCGCTTGGTAGCAGGAATGGGCCAATCTGTATTTTCACCACCAACGATCAGACGCTCAATGGTGACGTAATCTTTGCTGAATTGGTTGAGCGTATTGATTAGAATGTCGAGGGCGATCGCATCAGAAGTCCCCAGGTCAAACCAGCAGCGGGCCCAGTTACCCTGATATTCAAACTCAGCCATGTTGTGCATCAGTGCCATCATGCTGTTGTCAGCCACATCCCCGTCATAGTCCATGTAGCTGATGTCCAGGCCCGTATCCTGTACCTGAAGATTCTCAGCATTAAAGCCGCCCAGCTTACCCAGGAAAAACCAGGAGTTAAACACTTCCTCAATATATTGCTGCTCCGCTGTCGAGGGGACCGTACTAAATTCCAGCCAAATCCATACATCGAACGGATCATATTCGCGAAATTCTACTTTCATAGCTCTTACCAGGAGAAACAGGGAGACTGCCTGTCAGTTTATCGTAGAGCGAATGGGGAGGGATGGGGAATAGGGGAGTGAAAGAGTAAGGGAATTACTCGCTCTCCACTTCTACCTCTTGGATGCTGCCTGACTGCAAAAGACTTTGTACTATGGCTGTGACGAAGTGGACAGTGCATTACTGGTATTGAACGTATGCAAATTCAAACTCCAAACTGGGTTAAGCACGCTGTTTTCTATCAAATTTTTCCCGATCGCTTTGCCAAAGGACTTCAGCCTTTGCGACGAGTGCTGGAAACCGTTCCGTTTGAAGTTTGGGAAGCAGAACCGACCCTGCAAGGATACAAAGGGGGTGATTTGTGGGGCGTAATTGAGCGGTTAGATTATTTGCAGGACTTGGGAGTTAATGCAGTTTACTTTACCCCAATTTTTCAGTCGGCTAGTAATCACCGTTATCATACGCACGATTATTACCAGGTTGATCCGCTGTTGGGAGGTAACTTGGCGCTCAAAACTTTGCTCGAAAAAGCTCATGAGCGCAACATTAAAGTCGTTTTGGATGGTGTGTTTAATCATGCCAGTCGGGGCTTTTTCTTCTTTAATGACATTCTGGAGAATGGGCCCTATTCACCCTGGCTGGACTGGTTCAAGATACAGGGTTGGCCGCTAGCTCCCTATGATGGCGATCGCCCCGCTAACTATGAAGGCTGGGTTGGCAACCGAGCGCTGCCCGTGTTTAACCATGACAATCCAGCCGTCAAGGAATACATCATGGAGATTGCGGAATTCTGGCTTAAGTTTGGCGTAGATGGCTGGCGCTTGGATGTGCCGTTTGAGATTAAGACCCCAGGCTTTTGGCAAGATTTTCGCGATCGCGTCAAAGCCGTTAATCCTGAAGCTTACATTGTGGGTGAAGTGTGGGAGGATTCACGCCAGTGGCTCGACGGGACTCAGTTTGATGGCGTGATGAACTATCTGTTTACTGGCCCGACCATTGCGTTTGCAGCAGGCGATCGCGTTCAGCGGCAATATGTTGAATCGCCCAACTATCACCCCTACCCAGCACTGGATGCGGCTGGCTATGCGGCTAAGATCCAGGATTTGCTTCAGCTTTATCCTTGGGAGATTCAACTCACTCAGCTTAACCTGCTAGCCAGTCACGACACGGCTCGGCTGATGACGATTGCAGGCGGCGATGTCGATAGCGTGAAGCTCTCAACGCTGCTGCTCCTCACCTTTCCGGGGGCACCCAGCATTTACTATGGCGATGAGGTGGGTTTGGCTGGTGGCATTGATCCCGATTCTCGTCGCAGCTTTCCCCCAGAAGCAAATTGGGATCTAGACTTGCTCAAGTACCATCGGGAATTGGTCGCCCTGCGCCATCGCTATCCTGCCCTGCGAACCGGTTCCTATCAGGTCTTGCTCACCGAAGGAATGGTGTATGCCTTCGTGCGATCGCTGGCTAACGAGTCCGTAATCGTTGCGGTTAACGCCGGAACAACTCCTGCGGAAGTTAATTTGGCGATCGCTGAAACTAACCTATCCCCGGACCAGCTTCGAGTACTTCATGGAAACGCCGAAACCAACCGATCAGAGCAAGGGATTGCTTTAAGGATTGCTGGTCGCAGTGGCTGTGTGCTGGGGGTTGGGGATTAGGAATTAGGGAAGAACTCGTTCCAAGGCTCTGCCTGGGAATGCAGAGGCTCTGTCTATTGAAAACGAGTGGCAGAGCCTCCTGAGCGGCATCCAGATGAAACTTAGGAACGCATAATGAGCGAAGCAGACGGTCTTTCATCCCTCATCCCTGATTCCTCTCTCCTGTTGCTGATAAGCCAAATAAACGGCTTCCAAAAACTCATCTGAAGTGAGTCCAGCAGGAATGGTTTCAAGGTTAATCAAGTTTCTGGCTTGTCGAGCTAACTGTAAACTCAACTCACTTTTGGCGTTGCGCTCCATAAAGTTTCGCCTTTGAAGATACTCTCGAATCACGGCAAAATCATCCGGCAACAGTTTTGATAGGTCAGTGATTTGGGGTAATTCGGCGGCCAGTTTTTCTGCCTCTTGAGAAACAGCGATCGCTGCCTTCACCACTGGACGAACTTCCTGTACCACCAGCGTTCCTGCGACCCAATCCCCAATTCGCTTTTCCTTTTGTCCTAATAGGATCAGGAAAGCACCAATAAACAGAATGTCATCAATCGGACGCAACAGAGCACGCAGTGCTGCCTGAGATAAACCTACAGGTCTACCATCATCTCGAATGACGCGAATTTTAGCGAACCGTTTGCCGATGGTTTGTCCCTGCCAGGTCACCTCAAAGAAGACAAAATAGCCAGTGGCGATCACAAAAGTGATGAGGATGGCGATCGCCAGTAGCCAAATGGGTAAATCCGCATAATTTGATCCCAAGGTATCCAGGTAACCAAGCAGTTGCCCTGCAATCAATGCTAGAAGCAGCCACAAAGCAATCAGCGTAAACGCGACAATGTGATAGTCAATCAGCAATGCCAAGGCTCTGCTGCCAATCCCTGCTAGGGTAAACTCCAGTTCTACACTTTCTGGAGTTAAGAGTGTGATTCGATTGAAAAGGCGCATGGTGTGTAGTCCTGAATAGGCAATTTCTAGACTTTAGTGAGTTAGACATCCTGCGTGAATCACTTTTTGAGGCGTGAATAGTAGCGCAGCGAAGCCGCACTACCATTCACGCAGGAGTCCTATTACGAATCGCGTAACTTTAACCCCAACCCCTCTCGGCGGCTGCGCAAATCGCTGTAAATCACTGCTTTGATCGCTTGCCAGAGAGGTAACACTAACACACCTGCAACCAACCCTAAAATATAGCTAGTCGAGAAGGATAACAGCGCAAAAGTGGGAGACTCTCGTGGAAATGAGGCAGCTAGGATTGAGTCAAATGTGCTAACTAATATCTGAGCTAGAGCCTGCAGAGGAATCGTAATCAAAAACGCAATAAAAAGAATTAGAGCAATTCGCCAAGCACTTTTGTGAGTTAAATTCCAGCTGCGTCCAAGGGATTGTGTAGCGTTCGAGCCGCTTTCGACTGCAAGTGGCAAATCGGCAACTGCCAGTCGAGAACTGAGCCAGACGAACACAAACACAATTGCTAGCACCAGGAGTAAGACAAACAAACCAGTGAGGATCAGTGGTCCTGGATTGCTGGTAAGAGCGAATGGGTCAGGGTTGGTGAGTAAACTGAACGCTCCAGTTGCAGCCAAGACAATGAGTAGTGCAATCACTGCCACAAAGTACACTCCTAAGTACATCAGCAACAGCAAAAAGTTGATATTCCAAAAGCTCCACATGCGAAAGTCGGCATATCTTTTTGCACTTTCAACGCTTTCAGGTTGGTTGACTAAGGTGGTGAAGGCGAGGCGGGCGATCGCTCCTGCTCCAGCAAAATATTTAGCCGAACAATAGATCGTCAAGACTATCCAAGCTGGAATCACTAATCCTAAAGTGCCGTAATATGCTTGAACTGCGGTGTAAAACAAGATAATTGGAATAATCAACAAAAAGGGCAATAGTGCCCACAGCGTTGCGATTAGAGAAATGCCAATGTATTGCTGAAAGTGAGTTCGGTAAAGCTGAATTCCGGCACTGACCACATTACCGACGTCGAGCGGTTGCACCAGATTTTGAGGATTGGGGTTAGCAGTCATAAACAATCTACCCGTAATTTTAATAATGTCGTATGTAGAAGTGAAGGCGGAAGTTGACGCTATCCTAAGCTACGCTGAGACAAGCCTCCAACAGTAGTAAAAAAATATGAACATTCAGCGTTGGATTGCCCGCCGGGAAAAAAGCTGGAAACAGCTAGATGCCTTGCTTAACCAGGTTGAGAAGCGCGGGCTAAAGACGCTTGAGGCACATCAAATTCGAGAGTTAGCCAGCCTCTATCGTTCAGTATCAGCAGACTTGGCGCGGGCCCGCAGCCAAAATGTCGGACAGTTGCTGCTGCAAGATTTACAGAGTTTGGCATCCCGTAGCTATGCTCAAATCTATCAGGGGTCACGGCGGCAGGAATGGCAAGCCATTTTAGAGTTTTATCGCTGGGGGTTTCCGGCTGCGGTGCAGCGATCGGCGGGTTACATTGCGCTGGCGGCGGCTTTGGCCATTTTTGCAGGGTTAGTCAGCTGGTGGCTGGCGTGGCAAGACCCAACTTTTCTATCGCTGATTGTGCCGCAGGATTTGATTGTACAGGTGCGCGATCGCCAGGAACTTTGGATGGGTTCCATTGTTGGAATTGAGCCGTTTGCCTCAACCAATATTCTGATCAATAACATCCAAGTCTCTTTTATGGCTCTGGCAGGCGGAATCACGGCTGGACTGCTGACCACCTACATTTTGCTGCTGAATGGAGCGCTGATTGGGGCGATCGCTGCTCTGGTGGGGCAAAACAATTTGGCTTATCCATTTTGGGCATTTGTTTTTCCACACGGTTCTCTAGAAATTCCCGCCATCTTTTTAGCAGCCGCAGCAGGCTTGCTGCTTGCCAGAGCCATCCTATTTCCAGGACAGTATCGTCGAGTTGATGCACTGAAGCTCTACGCCCAACAAGCGGCTGAGTTGATTTTTGGTGTGGTGCCGATGCTAGTGATCGCCGGGTTCATTGAAGGCTTTTTCTCACCCAATCCCGGAGTTCCCGATTTGCTGAAATATATTGTGGGGACGGGGCTATTTATTGGGTTAATGATCTATCTCAGGCAACAAAACCCTGTAGGGGCAAAGCATTCGGCAGGCGACTTGGGAAAATAGCGGAAGTAATTGTCCGAATGCTTCGCTCCTATTTTTGCTGCAACACTTGATGAATTGTTCTCACCAATTCCTTGGCAGTGTAAGGTTTGGGCAAAAATGCCTGAATATTGGAGTTTACAGGTTCAGGAATTTGGGTGTTAGACAAAAGCCCGCTGACTGCAATAATCTTTACCTGCGGATCAATTTTTTTGAGTGTGCGAATTGCCGTCATGCCGTCCATTGAGGGCATCATCATATCAATCAACACCAGATTAATTTCATCTTTGCGCTGAACATATTGGGCGATCGCCTCAATCCCATCAGAAGCGGTTAACACTCGATAATTGTGGCTTTCCAACGAAGCTTGATTCACCTCTCGAATAGCAGCCTCATCATCCACGACTAAAATTAACTCACCTTCACCAGACACAGGTTCATCTTCCTGGACAGACAGTGTCTCAACATCCTGCACCGCAGGAATATAGATCTTAAACTGGGTGCCACTGTCAACCGAACTTAAGACCTCCACAAAACCGCCGTGACTTTTGACAATGCCAAGCACCGTAGAAAGTCCTAAACCTGTTCCTTTACCTAACTCTTTTGTAGTGAAAAAGGGTTCAAAGATTCGATCCAGTGCTTCTGGAGGAATGCCCATTCCCGTATCTGCGACTGAAACCATCACGTATGCACCAATCTGAGCATCTAGGTTCATTCGCGTATAGTTTTCATCAATCCACAGATTTGTTGCACTCAGGCTCAGCATTCCCCCGTCCGTCATCGCATCCCGAGCATTCACACAGAGATTCATCAGTACCTGGTGGAGTTGCGTTGCATCTCCAGACACTAGCCACAAATCGTTCGGTAAATCTAAATGAACCTCAACCGATTTGGGAAAAGTTTCTTGAACGATCTGCCGAATTTCTGATATCAAATGTCGGATTTGCAGCACCGTTCGCTTGCCTTCTACACCTCGTGCAAAAGAGAGAACCTGCTTAATTAAAGTTGCACCCCGTTTGGCGCTGTTTTGAATGTTTTCTAACAGCTGCTGGCGTTTGTTCTCCTGAATTTTGGAGTGCATTAGCAACAGTTGTGCTGACGCCAAGATCGGAGTTAGCTCATTGTTCAGATCGTGGGCAATGCCGCTGGCCAAGGTGCCAATACTCTCCATCCGCTGGGCTCGGAGAAACTGCGCTTCAAGCTGTTTTTTCTCGGTGATATTGGTGTTGACCACTAAAACGGCTCTAGGTTGCCCAGACTGGTCACGCATCAATGTCCAGCGGCTTTCAACCATGATTGGCTTGCCGGTTTGAGTCACTTGCTGTAACTCACCTTGCCATTCCCCAGTTTCAACAACGGTTTTGAAGGCAGTAGTGAGTTGAGGTGTGGTGACTGGATTGAGTAACTCGATCGCATTTTGCTCTAGAATTTCTTCTGCTTTCCAGCCGTAGAGCCGTTCTGCGCCTTTGCTCCAAAACAGAATTTGATGGTTTAAGTCACGGACAAAAATCCCATCTGTGGCGACATCGAGCAGAGCAGCCTGTTCACAAATTTTTTGTTCTGCCTGTTTTTGCTCAGTTACATCAGTTTGGAATCCAACGAAGTAGAGCAGTTCACCCGTTTCTGATAAAACCGGAGAAATTTTTAGCTCATTCCAAAAGGGTTGTCCGTCTTTGCGGTAGTTCAGCAGTGTGGTTTTGATCTCTTGCTGCTGCTGAATTGCCTGCCTGAGCTGAGCAACTGTTTGAGGGTCGGTGTCTGCGCCTTGCAAAAAGCGACAGTTGCGCCCGATGATTTCCTCTGGCTCGTATCCTGTGATTCGAGAGAAGGCTGGATTCGAGTAAATGATTGGGTTATCGGGCTGGTTGGGATCAGTAATCAGGATGCCCTCTGAGGTGGCAGCTACTACGCGAGCTAGGCGCAGGTTTTCGACTGCGATGTCTCGTATCGCGGCTTCACTGCGTTTGCGTTCAGCGATCGCCGCTTGCTGAGCTGCCCAGGTTTGGCGATCGCGCTGCACCCGTTCCCAATAGTTCATAAAGAAGTCAGCCAGTGCAGGCTCACCTTCCGTTAAATCTTGAAAATAGTTCTGAACTCGTAGATCAGACTCATTGACCACATCTGGATTTGACTCCATCCAAGTATGGCAAGTTCTAATATAAGCAATAAAAAGAGTTAGATATTGATAGAGTGTCGTTCCCAACAATCGGCGTAGCTCAGTGCGGCAACACTCAGCCCGATCATGTTGCAGGGCAATAAAAATCGCACAGGTTAGGATGCTAGCTTCCAGCCCAGAATTTGGCTCCGGAAACTCTAGTGGAGCGGATTGTTTTGCCAAAAAGTCTAGATGCTGGTCAATTTCAGTTTCGGTAGGGGGAGAAGATTCTAGCAATTCTAGAATTTGGCGCGACTCCATTCCCAACTCAAACAGGGAACAACTGTGACAAATCATGCAGTACGGAACCGCACAAAAGCGAGACAAATAAGCAGAAAGTTTTTCCTTAAATAAAGCAGGCAGTGGATTGTTGACATAGAGCTGAAGAGTCTGCTGCCACAGATTTTCTAGCACCAGAGGGTTCTGCATCGCTGGGGCAAAGAAAGGCGGAAAAAATCCAAACCTCTGCTCAATTTCTGCCTGAATTTTCTCGCTGTAGTGAGTTTCATTGAACATGCGATGCTGAAGCAAGGGGTTAGGCCTCGCCGTTATCGCGTGAGGCTGGGTTGTTTTCATTCGCTTGTGTTGGAAAAACTTGTGGTTAGAAGCAGTTGAAATTGCTATTAGAAATCAGCAGAACTCAATAGCAATTGCTCTCCCAATTGAGAATTTTGTAGATGGGGCAAAACCGTCAAACTCGGGAGATTAACAAAACCAAGTAAAACAGATACTACTGCGACTTAAATGAACCAAAGGAGCGCTGGGCAAACTGACCTCTGATCGTTTCTAAGGCTGTTTTGGATGCAGCCTATAGAAAGTGTCAAGAACGGTGAGTCAAACTGTAGGGAAAGGGCGATCGCTCAATCACAGGACGAGTGGCACAGGAAAAGTGGAAGAGAAGTGGCACTCGGTGAGTGAGATGCTTAGATTCATCTCATGCAGCCATCTTTCGATGGAGAAGTGAATGGAACTTATCTGTCTTTCTCTATCCATAGTAGTAGATCCGCCCCTGGGAACTATACAAACCAACTCTCTTTGTAAATATCCTTAAAATTTGGACGCTCTTCGTAATATCTTTTTCTTATGAAGCTGCAAACCGGCACTATAAGCCACCTTGACTTCATTCTCAGCCAAGAAGCCCGTAAAGAATTTAGCAGATTTATTCTCAGTTGGAGTCGGGACAAGCATCTGCAAAATTTACAAGACCCGGATAAGCATTACCTGATTATTAAAACTGATCTGGATGTAGGGATAGAAGCGATCGCAGGTTATACCATCCTGTCTGGGCTTCAGTCTCCTCACCGCAACATTGAGTTGACTCGAATTGTGATCGCAGAACCAGGGAAAGGATTCGGCAAAACAGCATTGAAGCTGATTCAAAAGCGCGTTTTTGAGGAATATCAGGCGCATCGACTGTGGTTAGATGTGTTTGAGGATAACCAGCGTGCCCGATGGGTCTATGAATCTGTTGGCTTTAAGCAGGAAGGACTCCTACGAGAAGCCGTTCGGCGAGAGGAGTCCTACGATTCGCTGGTCATCATGTCTATCCTGGAGCAGGAATATTTCTCGCGCCTAGTGTAAATTAGCAGTTGCAATATGGTCGGAGCAAACGAAACTGAGACAGCGGGCGAATTTCAGAAGAATAGTCTGGGTTGGCAACTTCAACAGGCGCAGCAACGGGTTGGAGAATTCATCGAACGATTGCTGTTTGGCAACGACCTAAATCGTCAGCCAGTCCTTGATTGGTCACTACCTGACTGGTTGCTAGAAGGACTATTTTGGCTGCTCGTGATTGCTCTAGTCGGTTGGGCTGGCTGGCAACTTTACAAATTGCTCAATCCTTACCTTTATCCTGCCGTGCGACTGGGGCGATCGCCCGCTCCATCAACCGACGCTCAACCCCAAATCTTAACCATTTCAGAGTGGTTGGGGCGATCGCGCACTGCCCAGCAGCAAGGAGACTACCGCGAAGCCTGTCGCTGTCTCTACATGGCAATGCTGCAAAACTTGAACGACAAAGAACTGATCCTGCAGCAGTTGAGCCGCACCGATGGCGAATATTTGCGTCTGGTGCAGACGCTCAACCCACCTCAGCCCTATCAAACGCTGATTCGCACCCATGAACAACTCTGCTTTAGCGACACTGCGATCTCATCCGACACATTTGAGCGCTGCTGGCAGGCTTACCAGGAGATTCAGCCATGATCAAGAAATATCGGCTGTGGTTGGGCGTTGTGCTGGTTCTGATTGTGCTCACTCTGGTTTTTGCTCCCCGCACTAGCCGCCTGATGCAAGGCTCAACCTATAGCCGATCGCCCGATGGCTATGGAGCCTGGTATGCCTACATGCAAGAGCGGGGCACTCCCGTGCAGCGTTGGCAAAGACCGCTTGAGGAATTGCTTGAACCGCAACCTGGAACTGACAATCCTGATACGGTGCCAATTCGTTTCCCCAGAGTTGATGATCCAGCGATGGATGCTCCGGAGATGGATAGCACATTAGCGCAAGCAGCACCGGCTACCCCAATGACGCTGGTGCAAGTCAGCAGTGGGTTGCCTCTGAATCTGTTTGATGGGGATTGGATCGCTCAGGGCAATGTATTGGTGCTGTTAGGCGTGAGGGGAACGGTCACAGCAGCCCCATTCAGTTCGACGCTGGAAAGTTCGGCAGGTGGTGTCAAAGTTGAGACGAGCCGCCGTTCGCTGCAAACCCAATCTTTTTCTGCACCTGGAATGAACGAGTGGGAATTTGAGGATTTGCTGAGAGATGGCCACGGAGCCATTGTCTGGCAAGAAACAGTGGGACGGGGGCGCATCATTCTTTCTACTTCGTCCCATCTTGCTGCCAATGCCTACCAGAATGAGCCAGGAAATTTTGAGTTTTTGGCGCAACTGCTGACGGAAATTGGTAATCCGATTTGGGTGGACGAATATTCTCACGGCTACAAAGATGAAGCGGCGATCGCCCAGGAAAATTCAGAAAACATCCTCCTCTATCTAGCGAAAACGCCGCTAGTGTTAGTTGCTGTACAGGCGGGGATCATGCTGCTGGTATTGATTTTGGGGCATCGGCGGCTGGGTCCAGCGATCGCCCTAGAAACTCCCCCTGTGGACAACAGCAAAGCTTACATTCAAGCAATGGCAGGCGTTTTACAAAAAGCCAACTCTAGTAAGTTTGTGGTAGAAATGGTCGGCGAAGCAGAGCAACTGAATGTGCAGCGATCGCTCGGTTTAGGAACTGACCTACTGGAACCACAAGTCGTTGCTGCTGCCTGGGCTCAGCAAACCGGACGACCTGCCGCCGAGTTAGCAGAAATTTTTGATTTAGCTGATAATCATGCTCAGATCAGCGAACGGGAGTTGCTAGTTTGGTTGGATAGAGTGAGGACAATGCGTCGTCACCTACCCAATTCAGTTATTTAAATCAATTATTCAAATCAAAATCCAGCTTGTGAACGACTCCAACACGACCTTTATTCGTCTCGGTAAAGCCCTCAGCCAAATTGTGGTGGGTCAGCCCAATCTGGTTCAAGAACTGATGGTCGCTCTTCTATCGGGGGGGCATGTGATTTTGGAAGGCGTACCTGGTACAGGCAAAACGCTACTTGTCCGGGCGCTGGCGCGACTGGTAAAGGCAGATTTCCGGCGAATTCAGCTTACGCCTGACGTGCTGCCCTCTGACATCCTGGGTACCAACATCTTTGACCTGAACACACGCAACTTCACGCTGAAGCAAGGGCCCGTTTTCACCGAAATTCTGCTGGCAGATGAGATTAACCGCACTCCGCCCAAAACTCAGGCAGCCCTGCTAGAAGCAATGGAAGAACAGCAGGTAACGCTCGATGGGCAGAGCCTGCCCCTGCCAGATCTGTTTTGGGTGATCGCGACGCAAAACCCGCTGGAGTTTGAAGGCACCTACCCCTTGCCCGAAGCGCAACTCGATCGCTTCCTGTTTAAGCTGATTGTGGACTACCCAGAACCAAAAGCCGAAAAGCAAATGCTGCTCAATGCTCAAGCCGGGCTGCAAACTAAGCGGCTCGACCTGGTAGAGCTAAAGCCCCTGGCAACAGTGGCAGACGTATTAGCGGCGCGTCAGGCAATTCGCTCGATCCAAGTCGCTGAGAATTTGCTGGACTACTTGCTGGGACTGGTACACCGCACCCGCAAACATCCCGACCTGGCGCTGGGCGCGTCTCCCCGTTCAGCAGTGGCGTGGCTTCAGGCAAGCAAGGCAAGGGCCTGGCTGTCGGGCAGAGACTACGTCACGCCCGATGATGTGAAGGCGATCGCCTCTCCCCTACTGCGTCACCGTCTGATCCTGCGTCCCGAAGCCCAGCTTGACGGACTCCAGTTGGATGGCGTGGTGTCTTCTTTGCTGAATCAGGTGGCGGTGCCGCGATGATCCCTGCTCCTCGCGTTTACCAATTGCTCTTGCTTGGAACTGGGGTAGGGCTGGGTCTAGCTGCTTTTGGCAGTGGCAATACCCGTCCAGCGTTGCTGCTGGTTGCATTAGGGCTCACCCTGACCTGGGATGTCCTGATCCTGGGCTTGGCTTTTTGGGATAGCCAGCGTGTCAAATCCAGCCAGGTGAAGGTATCTCGTGAGTCACTCCAGCGGCTCTCAATTGGGCAGGAAAATCCAGTTCGGTTAACAGTGAAGTCGGGCGATCGCCCCGCTACCTTGCAAATCCGTGACTTTTACCCACCAGAATTTACTGCCACTCCACCGCTGCTGGAACTGACGCTACCGCCCAACCGCGAGGAGGAAGTCACCTACACCGTTTTTCCGGCAAAGCGAGGTGAATATCTGTTTGGCAATATTCAGGTGCGACAGCTTGGAGCCTGGGGACTGGCATGGCACAGTTGGCGCATTCCTCAACCGCAAACAGTAGCCGTCTATCCTGATTTGCTAGGGCTGCGATCGCTCTCCCTGCGACTGTCCCTGCAAAACAGCGGCAACATTCGTCGAGCAAAACGGTTGGGCATGGGCACCGAGTTTGCGGAGTTGCGAGAATACAGCACAGGCGATGATCCCCGCCTAATTGACTGGAAAGCGACTGCTCGTCGAAGTCGGCTGCTGCTGCGCGTATTGGAACCAGAGCAAGAACAAACGCTGATGATCTTGCTTGACCGGGGACGGCTGATGACGGCTCAGGTGAAGGGATTGGCTCGATTTGACTGGGGGCTGAACGCAGCTCTTTCACTAGCATTAGCGGGATTGAATCGGGGCGATCGCGTCGGTATCGGCGTATTCGATCGGCAGATGCAGGTCTGGGTGCCCCCGGAACGTGGACAAACCCAACTCACCAAACTCATCGAACGCCTCACGCCCATTCACCCTGTGTTGCTAGAACCCGACTATCTTGGAGCCATCACCCACGTCACCAGTCAGCACACTCGCCGCGCCCTGGTCGTTTTAATCACCGATCTGGTAGACAAAACCGCCTCGTCAGAGCTGCTGCTCTCGATGGGTCGCTTGGCTCCCCGCTATCTGCCCTTTTGCGTCACTCTGCGCGATCCCCAGATTGACGTGCAGGCTCACACGCTAACTCAGGATATTCCCAGCACCTACGCCCGTGCTGTTGCTCTAGATCTATTGGCACAGCGTCAGGTAGCACTAGCAACTCTCAAGCAAAGAGGTGTGTTAATTCTGGATACACCTGCCAATCAGATTACGGAACAACTGGTCGATCGCTATCTGCAACTGAAAGCCCGGAGTCAACTGTAGTAAGTATTGGAGAAGGGCGATCGCATACTTAAGAACTTCTAAACGCTAACCAGAGTTCCCCTAATGGGCTCCAAAATCTACTAGAGTGAAGTTTGGAATACGGCATTTGCGGCTGAAATAGGTCGAATCCGTATAGGCGAAACGATTAGCTCTGCTGTTGCAAGTTGACCGTGAGCCCAAATTGTTTTGAATGCTTGCCCTAAACTGTTAAATCTGAACCGCTAATTGAGGTTGTCGCATGTCATCGATCCGCGAACTGCATCGCCAACTAACCCATAAGGAACGTTCTGCTGTCGAAATCACGCAGGAAGCTCTGGAGCGCATCCAGGCACTAGAGCCAAAACTGCATAGCTTTTTGCATGTGACGGCAGACCACGCACTGGAGCAGGCGCAAAAGGTAGATGCCAAAATTGCAGCGGGTGAGGAAATTTCGCCGCTAGCTGGAATCCCGATTGGGATCAAAGACAACCTGTGTACGCGAGGCATTCCGACAACCTGCGCCTCTCGGATTTTAGAGAATTTTGTGCCGCCTTACGAATCTGCTGTCACTGAAAAGCTAACGGCAGCAGGGGCAGTGATGGTCGGTAAGACGAACCTGGATGAGTTTGCGATGGGTAGCTCTACCGAAAACTCGGCGTTTCAAGTGACGGCGAATCCCTGGGATCTGGAGCGGGTGCCTGGTGGCTCTTCGGGTGGCTCGGCGGCAGCGGTTGCAGGCGGGGAATGTGTGGTAGCGCTGGGGTCTGACACGGGTGGCTCGATTCGCCAGCCTGCATCGTTGTGCGGCATTGTGGGCATGAAGCCAACCTACGGGCTGGTGTCGCGCTATGGGCTGGTTGCCTATGCGTCTTCGCTGGATCAAATTGGCCCGTTTGGTCGGTCGGTGGAAGATGCAGCAATTTTGTTAGGGGCGATCGCCGGTCATGATCCCAGGGATGCAACCAGCCTCAAGGTGTCCATTCCCGACTATGCCAGTACGTTGAAGCCTGATTTGAAGCCCAGACGCAAGCTCAAGATTGGCGTAATTCAGGAAACCTTTGGACAAGGCTTAGATCCGATAGTCGAGGCGACGGTAACAAAAGCAGTAGAACAGTTGCAATCGCTGGGGGCAGAGATCCAGGTTGTTTCTTGTCCGCAGTTTCGCTATGGTTTGCCGACCTATTACATCATTGCGCCTTCAGAAGCGTCAGCAAATTTGGCGCGATATGACGGCGTGAAGTATGGCTTCCGTACAAAAGATCCAGATAACTTGCTGTCGATGTATACCGAGACTCGCGCTCAGGGCTTTGGGGCAGAGGTAAAGCGGCGAATTATGATTGGTACATACACACTTTCAGCAGGTTATTACGATGCCTATTACCTGAAAGCGCAAAAGGTACGAACGCTGATCAAACAGGACTTTGAACAGGCGTTTGGGAAAGTGGATATTTTAGTGTGTCCTACCAGTCCCACTACCGCGTTTAAGGCTGGTGATAAGACGGCTGATCCGCTGAGCATGTACCTAACTGATCTAATGACGATTCCGGTAAATCTAGCTGGGTTACCCGCCATTAGCTTACCTTGTGGATTTGACGATCAGGGGTTGCCGATTGGGCTGCAGCTGATTGGCAATGTACTCCGTGAAGACTTGCTGCTGGAGGTTGCTTACTGCTATGAGCAATCGACTTCCTGGCATCAGCGATCGCCTCAGCTCTAAGGAGCAACGGGTCATTTTTGCTAGTTCCCAAGCTGAGGGTTGGGAACCGGGAATCCTTGATTCCCAAGCCTTGACCCCAATCCCCAATTTCAGCTAGAACGCTTTAGATTAGAAGAGTTTGTAATCTGGACCCTAAACCCAAAGCCATTACATATCGGGATCATGGTTAAAGCACTGTCACCGTTCCTGAAGGTTTTTCTGGCTGTGGCGAGTCTTGTGGCGATCGCCTACACTGCGACTTGTGTTTATTTGTTCATGCGGCAGACCCGTATGATCTTTTTTCCGTCGCCCTATATCCAGACGACGCCGAGGGAGTTTAACCTGCCCTACGAGGAGGTTTGGATTCCGGTTGCTGGGGATGGGGATGAAACCGAGAGAATTCATGGCTGGTGGATTCCGGCGCAGTCGGAGCGGGTTTTGCTCTATTTGCATGGGAATGGGTCTAACATTGGCGCAAATGTGGCTCAGGCAAACCGGTTTCACGAGTTGGGTTTTTCGGTGTTGCTGATTGACTATCGCGGCTATGGCAAGAGTGATGGCGATTTTCCAACGGAAGCTTCTGTTTATACAGATGCTCAAGCTGCCTGGGATCATCTGATTCAATTAGGAATTTCGCCGGAGCAAACTTTTATCTATGGGCATTCGTTGGGGGGGGCGATCGCCATCAACTTAGCAACGCAAAACTCTAATGCGGCTGGGTTAATTGTGCAAAGCTCGTTTACTTCAATGCGCCAGATGGCAAGCTATGCCAAAAATTTGGAGATTTTTCCGCTGGATCTGCTGTTGACTCAGCGATTTGACTCTTTGCAAAAGCTACAGGCGAATGGCTCATCTGGGGAGAAGCTGCTGCAGGTGCCAGTATTGTTCATTCATGGGATTGCTGATACTCAGGTGCCTTCTGCGATGAGTGAGGCGCTGTATGCTGCTGCACCGGAGCCAAAGCAAATCTGGTTAGTGCCGAATGCGGGACACAATGATGTGGCGGATGTAGCGGGTTCAGAATATCTTCAGGTGGTGCGGCGGTTTGTTGAGCGGGCAAGTGTGGCGAGTCTTCAGTCGCAGGACTGATGGTGTTCTGAAGTCGATTTTTTGAATTCTGTTTCTCGATTTAAGCTTTTGGGGCTTTGCCCCCAAACCCCCACTGGGGGACGGGCTCGTCCCCCAGACCCCCTCCGCAAGGGTCTAGGATGGGTGGCATGACGCGCTTCGCATCGGTGGGTGGCAAGGGTCCTTTGCATTGCCCCCACCTAAGAATTCATACCCTACACCCCTAGCCCCTAATACCTTCCGCCGTCAAAACTGCTGGTTTCTCTCGAATGCGAGATTCGATTGGCTGAATTTTTTCGATGAGTTCGATAAGTTGGCTGTAGTCGGGTAGGGGGACGTTGGGGATGTAGCCGGAGTCGCCGATGATGTTAGAGGGGGCTTGCTGCATGGCGGTTTCGATTTGCTGCTGCTGGTTGCGCTCTACGGTGGGCGCTAGCAAAACGGAGCCGGGGGGGATGGGGCGGCTGGTATGCAGGACTCGAAATTTGGTGTCGCGAAATTGGCTTCGGAGGTTTTGAAAGTCGTCTTCGGATAAGGCTCCGGCAGCGATCGCCCCTTCATCTAACCATTCCAAAATGGTTTTTGGGGTGGGGGCAAGACGCACTTCAGCTAGCGTTAATCCATACAGATCGTAGAGCGGTAGGTAATAGCCTGCGGCGGAGCCGGGTTCTCCTAATGCGATTGTCCGATTGGCGAGGTCGCCAAGGGTTTGAATCTGGCTTTCGTCCCGCACGACGATGACCGATCGCAGGTTGTTGATGCCCTGCATGGTGAAGAGGGGAACGTATTGCTGGCTGCCGATGGCGAGCGCTGCCAACCCCGGTGAGGCAAACACCATTGACCAGACCTGCCGCTGAATCTGCTCAACGGCAGCAAGTTCGTTAAAGGCGGGTTCTAGTTCTACGATGGCGCGGGTTTGTCCTGCCAGGTACTCTCTGAAACGCTCATATTTGTCTACTACGCTGTCTGTGTCGTAGCTGATGATGCCGACTACTAGTTTGCCGGACGGATCGGTTGAGTCGGGGGTGCAGCCACTCAGCCACAACCCCAAGCTGAGAGCCAGCATCAACAAAGACACTAGCAGCAGGCGACGACGAAGCAAGCGCTGCTTTTTAGCATCAATTTTGGAAGGGCGACGGGGGGTCGGCAAAGCTTAACCTCGTTTGTTAACTAAGCTCAGCGCTGAGGGAGGGTTCTAAGGAGAGTTGGGCTGTTCCAGTGTGGGCGATCGCCGCCTCCACAAAACCTCTAAACAAGGGATGGGGGCGGCTGGGGCGTGACTGAAACTCTGGGTGAAACTGAGTAGCGATGAAGAACGGATGACCGGGAAGCTCAACAATTTCAACGAGCCGTCCGTCGGGTGAGGTGCCACTGATGGCATAGCCTGATTCCAAGAAGAGATTGCGGTAAGCGTTGTTGAACTCATAGCGATGGCGATGCCGCTCATAGATTACCTCTTCCTGGTAAAGGCGGTCTGCCAAAGTATTGGGAGCAATACGACAGGCATAAAGCCCCAGTCGCATCGTGCCGCCCAGGTCTACCACGTCCTGCTGTTCGGGCAGCAGGTTAATGACTTTGTTTCTAGATTCAGCATCAAACTCGGCACTGTTGGCATCTTCCAGCCCAACGACATGGCGCGCCCATTCAATTACCGAACACTGCATTCCCAGGCACAATCCTAAGAATGGAATTCTGCGATCGCGCACATATTCAACCGCAGCAATCTTGCCGTTGATGCCACGAGTGCCAAACCCACCGGGTACGATAACCCCATCAACACCCTGCAAATATTCAGCCGCGTCATGCGTTTCCAGTTCTTCTGAGTTGACCCAGCGCAGGTTGAGATCACCGCCCATCGCGATCGCCGCATGACGCAACGCCTCCACCACCGATAGGTAAGCATCGCTCAGCCGCACATACTTACCCACAATCGCAATCTCAATCGGGTGCTTAGGGCGATAGAGCCGATCAACCAGCGTTTGCCACTGCGTCAGTTCTGGTTCTCGCTGCGGCAAATTTAACAAACTCAAAGCCTGTTGTGCCAAGCCCTCCTGCTCCATCATCAGCGGCACTTCATAAATGCTGCCAGCATCCTGTGAGGTAATCACACACTCGGCTGACACATCACAAAACTCCGACAGCTTTTGCTTGAGTCCAGGTGGAAGGGGGCGATCGCTGCGGCAAACCAAGATATCCGGCTGAATTCCAATCGAACGCAACTCCTTCACCGAATGCTGCGTTGGCTTCGTCTTCATCTCCCCCGCCGACGGAATCCAGGGAATCAGCGTCACGTGCATATAAACTACATTTTGCCGTCCCACATCCTTACGAAACTGGCGAATCGCCTCCAAAAACGGCAGCGACTCAATGTCCCCCACCGTCCCCCCAATTTCTGTAATCACCACATCCGGATTCGTATTCTTCGCCACCCGCAGAATCCGTTCCTTAATCTCATTCGTGATGTGGGGAATCACCTGCACCGTGCCCCCCATATAGTCACCCCGCCGCTCCTTATTGAGCACCGCCTGATAGATCGAGCCAGTCGTCACACTATTGAGCCGCGACATCGACGTATCCGTGAACCGCTCATAGTGGCCCAGGTCCAGGTCAGTCTCCGCCCCATCCTCCGTGACAAACACCTCACCATGCTGAAACGGACTCATCGTACCCGGATCAACATTAATGTAAGGGTCAAGCTTGAGAATCGACACCGAGTAATCTCGCGACTTCAGCAACCGCCCCAAACTCGCCGCCACAATCCCCTTTCCAATACTGGAAACCACGCCGCCCGTAACAAATACAAACCTAGTCATAGAAGTGAGAAGTTAGGAATTAAAAATGCAGAGCTGGTAGACAAAGCTTAAGAAATTCAGACCATGTCCATAACCCATTCATTGTGCCATAGGCGCTTCTGATTGCCAGGAAACAGACAGCTTTTCTTTGAATTCACCTATGCAACAGAGCACAGCAAAACCTTGCCGCCCACCGATGCGAAGCGCGCCATACCACCCATCTCCAATCCCTTGCGGAGGGGGTCTGGGGGACGCGCTTCGTCCCTCAGTGGGGGTTTGGGGGCTAGCCCCCAAAAAAGGACTTAGCTAGAGAGCTAGAGTCAACAATTTCTAAACAGCAACAGCTTAATCCTCAAACACACTTCCATCCTTACGTGTAAAGACCCACCCCTGAGCGCCGTGCTTTGCCACCAAATCATCATCCGGGTAAACCCCCTGATCATCAGGCGTGCGATC
Source organism: Cyanobacteria bacterium FACHB-471 (assembly GCA_014695345.1). Classification (GTDB taxonomy): domain Bacteria; phylum Cyanobacteriota; class Cyanobacteriia; order Elainellales; family Elainellaceae; genus JAAUTN01. The sequence goes on along the minus strand of JACJOC010000065.1, from coordinate 215,437 downwards.
GCCCACCTCCAAATAAACCGCCACCTGCTCAGAACGATTCACCAAATGATGGCCATTCGCCTCACCCGCCGGAAACCCCACCGCCATTCCAGCCGTGAGAATTTGCTCACCCGCATCTGTAATCAACGTCAGTTCCCCAGACAACACATAGATAAACTCATCCTGCTTGGTATGCCAATGTCGCAGCGCAGACCGACCTCCCGGCTGAAGCGTCACCTGATTGACCCCAAAATTGCTTAAACCCACCGCATCTCCTAGACGCTGCTTCAAACGCCCTGCCACCCTTGGTTTAAACAAGTCAGGATAATTGGAACCTTGGCTAATTGGAACATTTTGCGGGTCAACAATCATCACAATTTCGGGTTAACGACAAGGAGAGCAACCGGATTCAGTCACTCAACTTGCCTGAATCCATCAGTTTCGCAACTTCCTCCTGCGTCAGAGGAGATGGAGGAATCTTGCCACTAAGAATTTGATTACAAATATCAACACATACGTTGCAGATGAAAACACCTGGCCCTGCAATCAGAGTATCAATTTGTTCACTATTTTTGCGACAAAACGAACAGCAGGGTTCCAGCTTAGGTTGGGAAGAAGTATTTGTAGTCATAGTTTGAATCTCCTGGAATGAGCCAGATTGGCTTTGATCTTGAAGAAGCGATAACTGCTCTCTCAGTTGATGACGAGATTTATGTAAACGCCCTTTCACAGCACTAATCGAAATCTTTAAACGATTTGCCACTTCTTGCAGACTGAACTGCTCATGGTAGAAGAGTAGAATTGCCGAGCGATTCCTCGGGGATAAAGTATCAACTGCTTCTAGCAACGCAGTGTAAAGTTCTTCCCGTTCTGCCACTAACTGAGGGTCCGATGAACTACCTCCAGTCACTGGCAGCTCATCTGCTAAATTCCCTACCATTGCCTCAAAGGAAAAACAGATTACCTTACGACGACGCAAATTGTTCCGACAAATATTTAGGACAATACCGTATAACCAACTCTTAAAGCATGTTGGATCATTTAGTTTTTCCAGCGAAACATAGGCTTGTAGCATTACATCTTGCACAAGCTCCTGAGCCAAGTCTCCATCACCGATGATTTGTGTAGCAAGGCGTTGTGCCATGGGTTGATAACGCAACACCAGCTGACCAAATGCAGCTTTGTTTCCCTGTTGTGAAAGAAGAACTAACTCCAAATCACTTTGTTCGGACACGCTTCTCTTGCTAAATAACTCTACTGATTAATAGTGGTAGGGTGGAAAAAAAAAGTTACTTACCGTTTTGCCCATGACCAAACCATTCGTTGTTGTGGTAGCAGGTCGCCCTGGATCAGGAAAGACTACACTTGCTCACAAGTTGGTAGGACAAATACACTGCACAGCGCTCTGCCGGGATGAGTTCAAGGAGGGCTACGTCAATTCGATTGTCGTATGCACAGTAGATCCTTATCTAGCCAAGGCACGTTTCATTGAGCGCGGACTGGCTAACTTCACACGAGAACGCTTTCATGGCGACAAAGCTACTCTTTCAAGCAAAGAAGGGATTGAGCTTCTGGTAGGGAAATACTATCCACCAGAGATGGATCTGCCAACTTTAACTGTAGATACGACTGATGGTTACAGTCCAACGTTAGAGCAGATCATAGCTTTTGTGATGAGGCCTAAAACTTTAATTGGCAAATAATGCATCCCGCTTAGAACAACTGCAAAAACTGACGAATCTGAGCTGCAACTTGCTCGTATTCCTGCTTGTCAGAGTTATTAGTGCCTTCCCGAAGAGACAACTTTTCCCCTGATTTCAACACAAGGTTAATTTCGTAGAAAAGAGAGCGATCGCTATCCTCCTGCTCAGTCACCTTCACAGCCGCTACATCCTGCAACCTTCGTCGAATAGTTTTAGCGTAAAAGATATACTGCTGCCTCAAACACACTGCCAGCCAGCAACATCCCTGCACCGACAAGCTGTCCAAAGAAGTGCCCTGAACGCAAACCGGGATATCCTGCAACCCAACATAGCAGTCCACCTAAACAACTGATCACCACCCAGCCAATTCCTACACCTCGAAACTGTAGACAATCGGGTGTTTGATTTGCGATTTTCATCTTGATTAGGCTTTATGGCGATCGCTATTAGCTTAAGCGATGCCTTTTGGTTTATAGTCCATCATGAGTTCAGGCAGGTTTGGTATGAGCAGGTTCAGCAGCATTGCGTGGAATACAAGCATCAGCTTCATGATGATGGGAATGGCAGGAACAGCAGCGATCGCCCAGACAAACCAACCCTTATCCGTCGTCTACCCACCCAATAACCACGAAACCACCGCCAACCAAATCTTTCTCATTGGCACCGCCCCAGCCGAAGGTGAAGTTGAGGTAAATGGGGAAGCGATCGCCCGCAGCCCCGCCGGACACTTTGCCCCCAGCTTGCCGCTACAGCTTGGCGAAAACGTGTTTACCTTGCGCTACCAGGATCAGGAATTAGTGATTCGGGTTAATCGCGTTTCCGCCGATCCGCCTGCACCCGTCGGAACAGCCTTTGCCGAAGGATCACTTACCCCTGCCGTGGATATTTCCCGACAGCCCAACGAACCGATTTGCTTTAGTGCGATCGCCCCCACCAACGCCACCGTTTCCGTCAGCTTGGGCAATCAAACCATTCCGCTTTTGCCCCAAAACACTACCGATCTACCGCCCAACTCTGCCGTTCTAACGCTGCAAAACCAGCCTGTCACAGCTACCGCCAATACCTATCAGGGATGTGGTGTAACAACCCAGATAGGCAACTTAGGGCAACCCCAATTTGAGCTAACCCTGAACGGCGAAACGGTTCGCCAGCAAGCCCCTGGAACCGTAGAAATCCTTTCCCCTGTGCAATTTCAGGTCGTGGAAGTAACTGCCGCTTCCGGCACCGCCCGTACTGGACCCAGCACTGACCATTCCCGCCTTACCCCTCTACCCACCGGAACTAGAGCTACCGTCACTGGACGAGAAGGTGAATGGTATCGGCTCGACTACGGAGCCTGGATTCGAGCAACGGAAGTCCAGGTTTCCGAGAGCCCTGTACCGCCGCGATCGCTGATTCGCAGTATTCGAGCTGAGCAGCTTAGCGATCGCACTCAGATTACCTTTCCGCTCCAGGTGCCCGTCCCCGTTAGCGTCAACCAGGGCAGCGACACTTTCACCCTGACGCTTTACAACACGACTGCCCAGACCGACACCATTTTGCTTAACGACGATCCCTTAATCGAATGGCTGGACTGGCAGCAGATTTCCCCTGACCAAATCCAGTACACCTTTCAGCTCAAAACCGAGCAGCAGTGGGGCTATGAGTTGGCGTATGAAGGCACCAGTTTAGTCTTGTCCCTGCGACATCCACCTGAGATAGCGAACAACAGAAGCCAACCCCTTGCCGGAATCAGCATCCTAATCGATCCAGGGCACGGTGGACCTGAAGATTTAGGGTCACGTGGGCCAACGGGCTATCCCGAAAAAGAGATAAACCTGGTGATGGCGAACCTGATTCGCGATCGCTTAATCGCACGCGGAGCCACAGTTTACATGACCCGCGAAGGTGACGCAGACTTGTATCCGCAAGACCGAGTAGATTTGATTAACCAATTGGAGCCAGCGATCGCTCTCAGCATTCACTACAACGCCCTACCCGATTCTGGTGACGCAGCCAACACCGCCGGAATCGGCACCTTTTGGTACCACCCTCAAGCGCACAGCCTAGCCGTATTTCTGCACAACCATCTGGTTGAAACTCGCGGTCGCCCCTCTTATGGTGTGTTTTGGAATAATTTGGCACTCACTCGTCCCAGCATTGCTCCCTCCGTACTGCTAGAACTTGGCTTCATGATTAACCCAGAAGAGTTTGAGTGGATCGTTGACCCAGAAGAACAGGAGCAGTTAGCAGAAGCGATCGCAGAGAGCATTACTGAATGGTTTCAGACATCAGAAGAATGATCAAACGTAGTATGGGCAAAGAGCATCAACTCGTGCCCATCAAGAAGCTACTGTATGTGAATGGGCGTTCAATTTTGGTGCGCGATCGCTTGCGTTCCATCCTAATCGAAAGCAGGTTTCCGATTGAATTTTTCCTACTTGACACAATCTAATTCACAATCCCATTTCTAACGCTCTATCTCCTCGATCGCCTTCGGTACACCAGCCGTCAACACCTCATGTCCTGCTGAAGTCACCAGCACATCATCCTCAATTCGAATGCCGATTCCACGCCAGCAAGGGTCAACTTCGGGCTGTCCTTCTACAGGTTTGATATCCGGTGCAATGTAAATTCCGGGTTCTACAGTAAGAACCTGCCCAGGTTCCAGGTTATGGGGCGTTTCACCGTGCTGATACACCCCAACATCATGCACATCCAAACCGAGCCAGTGCCCCGTGCGGTGCATGTAAAAAGGCTTGTATTTTTCTTCTTTAATGATTTCCTCAATGTCACCTTGCAGCAGTCCCAACTCCATCAGCCCTTCCACAATCACGCGCACGGCTGTGTCATGAATCTGACCGTAGGGGTTGCCTGGATGAACTTGGGCGATCGCCTCCAGTTGAGCCTTTAGCACAATCTCATACAGCGTCTTTTGCTCTGGCGTAAACTTACCCCCTACCGGGAAAGTGCGGGTAATATCAGCGTTGTAGTAGTCATAGGCGCAGCCTGCATCAATCAGCAATAGCTCACCGTCCTGCATCTGGCGCTCATTTTCGGTGTAGTGCAGCACACAGGCGTTCGCTCCCGAGGCCACGATCGAAGGGTAGGCGGGACCCATTCCACCTCGCAAGCGGAAGGTGTGTTCCATCTCCGCTTGCACTTCGTATTCATAGCGCCCTGGCTGAGTAAACTCCCGCGCCCGATTGTGAGCATCCACTGAAATAGCTGCTGCTGTACGCATTAGCTCTAGCTCAGCCGGACTTTTGATTTGCCGTAGAGAATGCAGCGTTGGAGCCGGATCTTCAATGGCGATTGGGCCAGTACCGCGCTTGGGATAACTCCTCATCAAGCGCTGCCAGTGCTTCAGAATGGTGTCGTTGAAAGGGCGATCGCGCCCTAGCCGGTAGTAAATTCGGTCAGCTTTTTCCAGATATTGGGGCAGCTTTTCATCCAATTCGGCGATCGGATAAACCTCATCAGCGCCAAACCGTTCCTTTGCCGCCTCAACCCCTACCCGATAGCCCGTCCAGGTTTCCCGCTCCGGGTCTTTCGGCTGCACAAACAGCACAAACTTATGCTCTTCATGGTGCGGTGCCAAAACTGCGACTGCCTGAGGTTCATTAAAGCCAGTCAGGTAAAAGAAATCGCTGTCCTGCCGGAAGTTGTACTCCACATCATTGTGCATCACTGCCATCGGCGCACTGCGAAACACCGCCGTTCCTTTGCCAACTCGTGCCATTAATTGCTCACGCCGCTGAGCATATTCCTGTTGCATTGCCATGTGCTGAGGTAGTGCAGATTAAGTGCAAATTAGGGGTTGACGTGATGTATGACTATTAGTCAGTGAACTAGAAGCTGTAGCTCAGGACTGTTACTCTTGTACCGCTTTCGGGCAAATCAGAGCGACGAATGGAAGTTGTGTCACTATTCACCCGTTGAATGGTAGAGCCTTCCATCAAAGTCAGAAATCCATCTATCGCTACGATGTCGCAAGCATTCGCGTCGGCTGCTTGGGTGCGATAATGCGTCGGAATGACAACTTTGGGGTTGAGCGTTCGCACTGCCTGCACAGCTTCTTCGGGAGTGTAAGCTTTTGGGCCACCACCCACCGGAATCAGCGCTACGTCAGGACGACCGATTAAAATCTGCTGTTCAACGGTGATTGGGGAGGCAATGCCGCCCATGTGAACGACGTTAATTCCAGATTGATTCCACTTCCACACCACGTTGGTGCCAAATTGCCGTCCGCCTAAGCGGTCGTGTTCAGTGCTGACGCCTGAGACTTCAAGTCCGTTAAATTGGTAAACGCCTGGTTCAGCTAGTAAACGTGGGTTTCCAGGAATGCCTTCGACCACTCCTTCGTCTAGCAAACGACTGCTGATCATCACCAGGTCAGTGTCTACCTGAGGAGCACGGTATCCTGCCGTGCAGCCAATGGGACGAAATGGATTAACCAGAATGCGTCGTCCGCCGCCCGTGAACCGGAAACAGGTATGTCCTAACCACTGAACCGAAAGCGCCTCATTAGACTGAGCCTGAACAGGCTGAAACCGAGCGATCGCCCCGGTGGTTGCTGCTGCTGTCAGCACTGCTCCTGTATATCGAACAAACTGTCGCCGCTTCATAATCTCCTCACTTACACTGTGCCACCCTAGGTTTTACTGGGTGATCAAGCTGAAATCAGCAATATTAAGCTTACCGCTATCAGATAGCAATCAGGGCGATCGCTTTTTCCAGCCGTTGAGAAGATTTGCCCCTCCAAGCGTAAGGGTACGTTGACGAGCATTCTTATCTATCAAGCTTGTTTATCAAAGTGAAGCGACAGAACCTGCTTATTCTCCAATTAAATAGCGAGTCGCGGAAAGCAAGTCGCTGTAAATGCAGGTTGGGGTAAATTTTTCTAGGTAAGTGCGACTACGAATACCGCAGGTGAGGGCGATCGTCGAAACCCCTGTTGCCTGTCCAGCTAGAATATCTGCCTCAGTATCGCCAATCATCCAGGCACACCGCGACAGCTCTGAAGCCGCTCTCTCTTGCTGGGAAGACTCCAAAGCCGATACCAAAAGCCGCGTTTTTTCGTCTGCGTAGTTGCGATAAGCTGCTGTCTCGTCTTGAGTACCCCAGATTGCGCTAAACAGGTGAGTCAGCCCATAGTTCTGCAAAATCTGAATTGCCTGCGTTTGACAGCGCAGCGTCACCAACACTAATCGAATCCCTCTAGCATGAAGCATTGCCAGGGCCCAGCGCACACCCAACTGAAGCTGATCCTTATGTAGCAGCGTCGGCTGATTTACGATTTGGCTGACTCGCTGCAAAAACAAATCGATCTGCGCCTGCTGCAAACCCGATCGCATTGCAATTTCCAGGTCGGGCACCCGATCTTGCTTCATCTGCCAGAATTGCACCTTACTCAAAACCCGAATTGGCAGCGTTATTCCTTCAGCTTGGTAGATTGCCTGTACCTCTGCTAACCCAAGCTGATAGGTGCTGTAATACCGCTCAGATACGTCTACAATCGGCCCATCAAAATCGCAGAAAACCGTTGAACCAGGTGCTAACGCTGGGGCGAATTGATCTCGGCAACGCTGAAACTGAGACAAACCCGAAGCTACAACACCTGTCATTTAATGTTACCTATAGCAATCATCGTGAAATACTTCTTCACACTAGTCGAATATCCATAAGCCGTCAACAATTTTTCAGCAAAAGTATATTAGTATTTCTAATATGTCTCATACTTGCGCTGACGGAGTTTCCAGCAGCAGCGTCACAGGTCCGTCATTCTCAATCGAAACTTGCATCATTGCACCAAACTTTCCAGTTTCGACTTTTAAGCCGCTCTGCTGCAGTTTTTCTACAAACTGGTTGTACAAAGATTCAGCGCTCGCCGGGGCAGCAGCTTTGTCAAAGGAAGGGCGACGACCCTTGCGGCAATCTCCATACAAAGTGAACTGGCTTACGACCAGCAGTTCACCCTGTATGTCCAAAACTGAGCGATCGAACTTGCCGCTTGCATCTGGAAAAATCCGCAGTTCCAGACACTTTCGCGCCATCCACTCCAGTTCTGCCTCAGTATCAGAATCGGCAATGCCAACCAGCAGGTTCAACCCACGCCCAATCAGACCGATGACCTCACCATCGACCACGACTTGGGAATGGGTAACTCGCTGAAGAACGACTCGCAAAGTTTTACTGGTTGTCTACCTGCCAAAACCGCGACCGCGATTGGTAGAAGGCATACAAACACAAGCTTCGAGTTGCGATCGCAACTTCTCATGATCCAAATCTTGCCCAATCAGCACAAGCTGATTCTTCGGTGCGGTCTTCCACTCATCATCGTCTAGCGAGAATCGCTTACCGCTGAGGTGGAAAATATGGCGCTTCGGCTTGCCCTGCTCATCCCGGCTTTCATCAAACCAGAGAATCCCCTTGGCCCGAAACACGCTGGCGGGAAGCTGATTATCCAGGAAATTTTGAAACTTCCTGATCGCAAACGGCTTGTCGCTCAGGAAAGAAATTGAGGTGAACCCATCTACCGCCAAATGGTCTGAGTGATGGTGATGGTCATGATCGTGGTCATGAGCGCAGTGCCCATGATCGTGATCGCACTCCGAGTGATCGGAGTGGTCGTGAGCGTGGTCATGGTCGTGAGCCTCATGCCCATGATCGTGGTCATGGTCGTGGTCATGCTCAGACGCTGAACCATTCGAGTTGAAATATTTGTCAGATTCAAATAACCCAACGCTCAGGATGAGAGGCAGTGGCACCTGCGCCTGAGTTGTCCGCAAAATCCGAGCGCCTTCCTTGACCTCACGAATCTTAACCTCCAGCAAATCCAGGTCAGCCTCGTCAACTAAGTCGGCTTTATTCAGCAGAATGATGTCACCGTAAGCGATTTGATTGTGCGCCGCCTGACTGTTAAACAGGTCAAGGCTGTAATTCTCCGCATCAACTACCGTAACGATGGAGTCAAGTCGGGTTAAATCGCGCAGTTCCGTTCCCAAAAACGTCAGCGCAACGGGCAGTGGGTCTGCCAATCCAGTTGTTTCAACAACCAGGTAGTCAATCTGATCCTGACGCTCTAAAACCTTGTAGACCGCTTCCATCAAGTCGTTGTTGATGGTGCAGCAGATGCAGCCATTGCTCAGCTCCACCATGTTGTCGTCGCCTGTGGTAATCAGCAACTCGTTGTCGATGCCGATTTCGCCAAATTCGTTGACCAAGACCGCAGTCTTCAGTCCTTCCTGGTTGGTCAGAATGTGGTTGAGGAGAGTGGTTTTACCGCTGCCCAGAAAGCCTGTGATGATGGTGACGGGCAACCCTCGCTTGAGGTCATCCATCGTTTCAGATTGGTTAGGAGTGACTACAGATGTCATGGCACAGTGGTAGAAAACGTCAAAAAGTTAGGAGAATGGTGAAAAGCTGAGCGATCGCCAAAGACTAATCTATGAATCTTTGTTTGATCTGCACTCTCCATTATGACTGATCATTATCACTGATCTATTCTCGGTTGCTAGCCTTAAATTGCAGTCCTTCTCAAAATACCTACTCCCTCATTCCCAATTTCCCTACTCCACCCTTTCACTCTCTAATCTGCCATGCCCCTAAAGCTTTACAACACCCTCACCCGCCACAAAGAATCCTTTGAGCCCCTAGAACCCGGTAAGGTGCGGATGTACTGCTGCGGCGTGACGGTCTATGACTATTGCCACCTGGGGCACGCCCGCTCTTATATCGTGTGGGATACGGTACGGCGCTATTTGCAGTGGCGCGGCTACGACGTGCGCTACGTACAAAACTTTACTGACATCGACGACAAAATCCTGAATCGAGCTCGGCAAGAAGGCTCCACCATGCAGGAGGTAGCAGAGCGCTACACCCAGTCCTACTTTGAAGACATGGCTCGGCTCAACATTCTTGAAGCCGACGCGTATCCCCGCGCCACGCATACGCTCGACGGCATCAAACGTCTGATTCACGAACTAGAGCAAAAAGGCTATGCCTATCCTGCAGAAGGCGACGTTTACTATACCGTGCGAAATTTTCCCGAATACGGCAGGCTATCGGGACGCAGGCTCGAAGATATGAAAGCCGGGGCAAGCGGTCGAGTTGAGGCTGATCCCGAAGCACAAAAGAAACAAGACCCGTCTGACTTTGCGTTGTGGAAAGCAGCCAAACCTGGAGAACCTGCCTGGGAATCTCCCTGGGGAGAAGGTCGGCCGGGTTGGCACATTGAATGCTCGGCAATGGTGCGCGAAGCGTTTAGAACCCCAGACGGAACGTTAGCAGACACAATCGACATTCATGTCGGTGGCGCTGACCTGGTGTTTCCGCATCATGAGAATGAAATTGCCCAATCAGAAGCAGTTACAGGAAAACCGTTGGCGCAGTACTGGTTGCACAACGGCATGGTAAACGTGGGCGGCGAAAAGATGTCCAAATCGCTGGGCAACTTCACCACAATCCGCCAGCTTTTAGATGCACCGGATGCACCAGACCCGATGGCGCTGAGGCTGTTTGTGTTACAGGCACAGTACCGCAAACCGATTGACTTTACGGAGGAAGCGATCGCCTCTGCCAAAAATAGCTGGGAAACGCTCCAGGACGGGCTGCTGTTTGGCTACCAGTACGGTAAACAACTGGGCTGGACAGATACAGACGATTCTTCTTTTGGCAACCCAGAGTACATGCGAATTCCTTCTGAAAGCGAAGCTATTCAACGCTTTCAGGAATCAATGGATGACGATTTTAATACGCCAGGGGCGATCGCCATCCTCTTTGAGCTAGCCAAAGCCCTACAGAAAGAAGGAAACTTACTGATTCACCAGGGCGAAGCCAGCACCGATGCCCAAACCATCCGCGAACAGTGGCAAACGCTCGTCTGCCTTGCTCAAGTTCTAGGACTGGAAGCAAAACCCAGTGCAGAGCTGCAACAAGCCGATTCCCCAACTGACGCTGAAATTGAGGACATGATCCAGCAGCGCCAAGAAGCCCGGAAAGCAAAGAACTTTGCAGAGAGCGATCGCATCCGAGATGAACTTAAAGCTAAAGGCATCATCCTGGTTGACCAACCGGGTGGTATCACCACCTGGCATCGCAGCTAGATTTCCTCTGAACTGTCCTTACACCCCTGAGCAAGCATTGAATTCTGAATTTTTGCCAAAGTGAAATGAGGCGATCGCATCGTTAGCAAACTTTGCTTTCTGAGGGGCAACCGCCCTTCACATTTACCGGACAGGCTCACTCTGTACTCGTAGAGAAGGAAAGGACGATCTGCTGCCAGTAGATTACACTGCTAGTGAGTCCTGCTAAACCGCCTGTCTCAGGGAAAAAGAATGGACACCAAACTAGAACTGATGTTCGATCACGCCGAAATCAGCAATGTGGTCAATCGGTTTGCCAGCAGTCTAGATTTACAAGATTGGAATCAGTTTCGTTCTTGTTTCTTGGATGAAATCGAAGCTGACTACTCCGACCTACGAAACGAGCCTGCGATCAGAGTCAAAGCCGACGATTTTGTCGCGTCAAGACGCACTGCCCTTAGCAGTCTCAAAACTCAGCATCAGTTGACTAACCTCAACCTGACGATTGAGACAGACGAAGCGACCTGTGTGTCCTGTGTTGTCATTAACCGATTTCACCCCCATTACACGGGTGTGAATCGCTTTAACACGCACGGCTATTACATCCATACGCTAACGAGAACGCCTAAAGGCTGGAAAATCAGCAAAATCAAGCAAATCGTTTTCTGGAACGAAGGCAACCCCCATCTGCACAGCGCTGTTCGGCAAATGGCAGCAAAAGGGCAGGGGTAGTTTTAGCGAGTCGCTGTCACTGCCCGTAGAAGCAATGCAAGGCGACACAGAAGCATTGTTGTTCGTCACGTTAGCAATGTGAGGCGATACAGAAGCATTGTTGCTCATCATATTCACAATGTGGGGTGATGCAGAAGCATTGTTTGCCTTTACATTAGCAATGTTTAGTGGCAGGCACCCCGAAGGATCGCCTTGGATGGGTAGGGGCGTGGTATTCGGGCAAAAGCGTTGAAAGTTCAAGAATAGCTGCCGAATGCCATGGACTTACAGAGCTTGCATCTTTGAATCTAGGTTTGTAAATTAAGCCTCGTCCACAGGTTCTACCTGGGGATGCTATTCAGAGGCTCTGCCTCTTGCATGAATAAGGCAGAGCCTCTAGATGGCATTACGAGGCAAAGCCTCGTAACGAGAGAATTCGCAATCCTAATGACAAGAACTGTGCTTTGATTCAGATGGCGGCACATCCAGTGCAGGATTTGCATCAAAAAATCCGACTGGCTTGAGGACAAAACCACTGTAAGCAGCCGGCATCACCGGATAGTCTTCAGGACGGGGAATGTGGTGATGTCCAAAGGTGTACCATACCACTACATCAGTATTTTCAATCGAACGGTTTGCCTGGGTCCACTTAGGTAAACCTTCACCACCAGGATGCTGATTGGGGTAATCACCTGCCGAAAAGCGCTCATCTTCGGCGTAAGGCGTAACCCACAAATGTTTCGTCATGAATCCAGCCCGCTTTAGAATCGGGGATTCGGGATGAGCGAACGGCAAGATATTGTCACCGGGAATGATTTTGTAACTGACGGGTTGCCCTAAACGGTTTTGCACAGAAGGATTGACAACTTTCCAGTAGCGACCTGCTAGCGGATCAATAATTCGCTGTGCTTCCAGTTCCGTCTTAAATAGGGTTGAGGTGGCGAAGAAGGCATTGCCATAGGGATTGTCTGCTCCGAGCGGCTCGGCTTCAGTATTCACCTCGTAAACGGAGTTGTTGCCACCATCAATGTCAAAGTCTAGCCGCAGACTAAAGAAATGTTGATGGTTTAGAGCATTTACCTGTGGCGCAACAAGCGTGCCATATTTGGGAACATCTCCTAACGTGCCGCACAGGAGAATGCCCGTCAGCTTCACCTCATACTGAATCGTGCCGTCCTGGTAGAAATACCAGAAGAAGCCATATTCGTAGTTATCTACGGTGCAGAAGAAGGAAACGACAAGACGGCGCGATCGCCTCACCTCAACGCTATCCAATCGCCAATCTGTATGCTTCCACAGAACGCCAAAGTCCTCCTCATGCATACAAATAGCGTTCTCGATGATAGCCACTTCGCCTCGGCTATCGGTCATTGCCGCATCAAAGTAGCGAATTTCGCCCAAACAATCGCAGCCATAGCGAAGCGAATTGGTCAATACGCCTACGCCATGTTCACCCACGTCAAAAGCATTTTTGCGAAAGTGCTGCGATCGCGGATCACCATAAGGCACCACCATTTCAGCCAGTGATGCACGATAAAGAATCGGGCGCAGCTTGCCCTGGTCTTCATAGCCAATGGTATGTAGCACCAATCCCTCACGCGGCGTAAAACCGATGCGAAATTGCCACTTTTGCCAGCGCACATGATGCCCATCTACCTCAAAGCTTGGGCCTTGGGGCTGAGTGATTTCTAACGGCTTGATATCCGTCCGCATTGGGGATACAAACTCGGCGGCATATTCCCCTGGCTCTGGCGGCACAGGCACAACGCCCATGTCTTCAATCTGTAAGACCTGCATTTTGTTCAAGTCAACGACGGGAACAAGTCCATCAATGGGGCGAGAGTAAAAGTTGCTGCTGGGCGTGGTTCGCACGTAGCAGAGACAGCGCGATAGCCGAATGCCGTCTTCTCCCGGTAAACCAAAGTGACCGATCGCCCACGGGTCAACGACAACCGACTCTAGAGGAATGTTGCGCTTGGCAATCGCCGCCTGAAACTCCGGATTGGCTTTCACCGCTGCCTCACACTCCGACAGTTCATCAGGCATGATGTTGGGCTGCACACCTGGAATGTGCTGCCAGGAGGTAACCGTGTTGCTAGTGAGGGAGGCGATCGCCTCATAGGTCGCCCCTGTCGCGTTGTCTAGCAAAATCAAAAATGCTTCTCGCTCAACCGAGTTACCCGGTTGATAGCTGAGAATCACTGACTTGGGTGGCTCCTTTAGCACCACTGCCGGAAAGCGAAACTGATCACTCAACTTGCGTTCTGCCCTGACAATTGCAACCGCTCTGGTAATTTCTTCGGGAGTCAAAGGCTCCAGTGGGTGAACTGGTGTAGTAGATAAAGTGGAAACATTAGCCAGATCATGGGTGGTAGTCATAGTGAGTCATCTTGTCGCCGAATAGATATCGTTCTGTGGCAGGTTTCAGTGCCATTCTTGCTGTAGCGATTCTACAAACTTTATCAGAACTGTCTACGCAGCGTTGTTCTGTAGAGATGGTGCAGACAAAAGCAGGTAAAGATATTACCTAAAGCTTGCAAATTACTGATGCCTTGAATACCAAATACGTCAATTTGCGTTACATTTTATTTCACTTAGATCACAAGAGTAATTCAAATCTGCAAAAGTAAAAGTATATTCATAGCGCATTTTTAGGAATAAGGGGGAGAACAAAAAACGAGTTCAAAATCTTAGTTTATTCAATAAAAATTAGCCGTGTGGAGCCTAATCCCAGTAGCTTTTCGTACTGGGGAAATACAGATTTTTTAGTTTTTATGCTGTCAGGTTCCCTCGATTCTGTCATTGCAGATTTCTTGTTGGGTTAGAAGATCAACGTCTCTTTTAACTGTAAAAAATCTGTAGATTCTCAAGTGAGCTTTAAGAGGCGATCGCAATAGCTGCCTGATCCCCGCCCCCCGTGGGTTTGTAAAAGTTTTGCTAGAATGGGAGACTCTGCTAAGTATCATTAACATCGTCACTTGATGTTTGTCCGTTAACATTGTCACTTTTTAACGCCTTAACAACGCCTCATTGCTGCCCCTCATAGCCCTTCTGAGCTTAAGTTGACCGATTGCATTATTTGCCGTCTTCAACTTTCGAGATGACTTGATACCTGCTAATTTGCCTTCATTCAAGCCGAGTAGTTTCTATTGGGCTGATGTTGGCGATCGCAAATAATGCCGTAGCAATTTGCTATAGGCATTGGTTTAGCTGCTTAAGCTAACTTGCTGCTGAATTCATCACGGCAAGCAGTTTGTGCTGCTAGTTTTCGCTGTGAATGATTGGGTTTAACCTGAGCGATTGTTTTTGTAAGAGGCGATCGCATTTCCCAATTTATTCAGCACTCATTCAGCCTTTTGGAATAGCACTAACTCCCCAAGTCATTGATCTAAACCTTTCCACAAGAAGCGCTCAAGAAACGGGTAAAAATGCCCGACCAAGCTACACCAAAATAAGGAATTAAATCATGCCTAAGTTAAACCCCTTTTTCCGCCGCTGGTTGCCTGTCGTTGGCGTAGTTTTACTAGCCGCTTGTAGTAATGGCACCCCCGCTGACGACACCTCTGAAACTGCAGCCGAGAGCGAATTTGCCGCTGCTAAAGACTGCATGAACGTGGGCATTCTCCTACCCGAATCAGACTCCTCCGCTCGCTATGAAGCCTACGATCGCCCCTTGTTAGAGCAAGAAATCAAAGCGGCTCTGCCCGGAGTCACCATTCAGTACGCTAACGCCAACAACAACGCCGCAACTCAGCAAAACCAGGCGGACGCAGCCTTAACCAAAGGCGCTTGCATCCTCGTTGTTGACCCCAACGATAGTGAACAGGCAGCAGTCATTGTGCAACAGGCAAAACAAAGTGGCGTACCCGTAATCGCCTACGATCGCCTGATTCAAGATCCCGACCTCGCATACTACGTTTCCTTTGATAACAAGCGCGTCGGAGAGCTACAGGGGCAATACATCGTAGACCAGCTCAATGCCGGTAACTTTGGTCTGCAAGAGGGAGCCAATCTGGTCATGATCAACGGTTCCCAAACCGACAACA
Source organism: Cyanobacteria bacterium FACHB-471 (assembly GCA_014695345.1). GTDB lineage: Bacteria > Cyanobacteriota > Cyanobacteriia > Elainellales > Elainellaceae > JAAUTN01. The sequence continues at coordinate 199,933 of JACJOC010000065.1, read as the reverse complement.
ATGCGCTGCTGTTCCGTGAAGGAGCCGTTGAAAAACTGCAACCGCTAGTTGACAGCGGCGACCTCAACCTCGTGTTTGACCAATACACCCCCAACTGGGACAACGCCAGAGCGCAATCCTTAATGGAAGGCGTGCTAACCAAGGAAGAGAATAATGTTCAAATCGCTTACGTTGCCAATGACGGTATGGCAAATACGGTAATTGCAGCATTGCGGACACAAGATTTGAACGGGAAAGTTCTCGTCACTGGGCAAGACGCAACCCTCACCGGAATCCAAAACATTCTCACGGGCGACCAAGCAATGACTATCTACAAGCCAATCGTTGAGGAAGCCCGCGCTACTGCCCGTCTGGTCGCAGCCCTCAGCAAAGGTGAAGACACAGACTCGATCGTCAACGGCACCACTGAAGTGATTGGCGGTGCACAGATTCCCTCCGTTCTGGCAACACCCGTTGTCGTCGATCGCACCAATGTTGAACAAACCGTGATCGCTGATGGCTTCTTGAGCAAAGAAGAAATTTGCAGCGGATTGCCCTCTGGTGCAGGCGGCGTTTGCCCGTAAGACTTCACCCTCATCCTCAATCCCCGCCTCATAAACAGGGCGTGCAACTTTCCAAACCTTCTATGGAACGGCCACTGTGGTTGGGTGCAGCGAATGCGGAACCCAACAGCATCAAGTTAGACGAACGTTGGGTTCCGCTATGCTCCACCCAACCTACCTCTCCCAACCTACATCTGAGGATGAGGGAATTTATGTTTTGCAGTCAGCAAGGGTAAAGCCTTTTCATTTCAACTTACTCAGGAGGGTTAACAAACAATGACCAGTTCAGTGTCGGCAACGTCGGATAACGCTTCCGTCAACAGCAAAGTTCCCCGCCTCCAGCTCAGAAATATCAGCAAATCCTTCGGCGGTGTTCACGCCCTCAAGCACGTAGATTTTGAGGTTTACGATGGCGAAGTGGTTGCTCTAGTGGGTGACAACGGCGCAGGCAAATCAACCTTGATCAAAACCATGTCGGGTGCCTATGTACCCGACGAGGGAGAAACGTTAATTGATGGTCAACCCGTCACCATCGGCAGTCCCCAAGACTCGACCCGATTGGGAATTGAAACGGTTTATCAGGACCTAGCACTGTGCGACAACCTGGATGTGGTTGCAAATCTCTGGCTGGGACGGGAAGCTTACCGTGATTTGGTTCCTGGCTTGCTGCGGGTGCTAGATGAAACCGAGATGGAACGACAAACGCTCGACGTACTGAAAATTTTGGATGTAAAAATTCCTTCAGTGCGGTCAGCAGTGGCCTCTCTCTCAGGCGGTCAACGTCAGTGCATTGCTGTCGCCAAAACAATCTTGCGCCAGCCGAAAGTGGTGCTGCTAGATGAGCCAACCGCTGCTCTGGGAGTGGCTCAGACTCGACAAGTTTTAAATCTAATTTTGCGGCTAAAAGAGCGGGGTCTAGCGGTTGTAGTGATCTCGCACAACCTGCATGACGTATTTGAAGTCGCCGATCGCATCATCGTCATGCGTTTAGGACAGCGGGCAAATACGTTTGATGTCCGCAGCGCTACCCGTGAACAGGTAGTTGGCGCAATTACTGGAGCTACGTCTGAGGCAGCAGTTTAGGGATAGCACGACTTACAGAGGATATTAATTTTATGAAAAGCTTGGATCGGGACACCCCTCAAGATCAGGATCAGTCCGGCAGTCAAGATGCCCTGGTACATCAGCCAGCTACAGCCGCTCCGCGTGCCCGGTTTAATTTGCGATCGCTAATGCAGGGTGATTTGGGCTTTATTCCCGTCATTCTGACGTTGGCGCTCATTACGATTTACTTTCAGCTCACTACCAGTGGCGTATTCCTACAAGCCCGAAATCTATCTAATCTAACCCAGCAAATTGTCACCATTGGCATTCTTAGTATTGCAGCAGTATTAGTACTATTGCTAGGTGAGATTGACCTGAGTTTAGCGGCTGTCGCGCAAGCTTGTGCTGCAATCATGGCAACGGTCTCTGTATATCAGGGCTGGAATCCTTGGCTAGCAATACTAGCAGGGCTATTGGCAGGCGCACTGATTGGACTGCTTAACGGATTCTTTATTGCCGTGCTGCGAGTGCCGTCGTTTATTGTCACGTTGGCAGGGTCGATCGCCTATTCAGGACTGTTGCTCGTCGTAATGGGACGACAAACCACGTTAGTCGTGCGCGATCCAGTCATTCGTTCCCTTGCTCCAACCTATCTCAACCCAGTTTTGGGCTGGGGAATTCCGCTGGTGTGCCTAGGGCTGTATGCGCTGGGGGTATGGTACGAAAGACGCAAGCGATCGCAAGCTGGTTTGTCCGTTCGGCATTCCTCCCAAACAGCGCTACAGCTTGTTGGAGCAGCAGCCGTCACAATCATTCTGATCTTCCTATTTGAGTCTTATCAGGGCGTACCCCAAGCCGTAATGATTGCGTTAGGTCTGGTGCTGGTTTTCTGGATCGTTCTACGCAAAACTCCGTTCGGACGGCACCTCTACGCGGTTGGCGGCAATGCGGAAGCCGCTCGTCGCGCTGGAATCGGGGTCGTTCGCATGAAAATCACTGTCTTCATGCTGGCTTCCACATTAGCGGCTCTTGCAGGAATCATGATGACCTCCCGCAGTACAGCCGTTGCTACGCAAATTAGCTCAACCTTGTTGCTGAATGCGATCGCCGCTGCCGTCATTGGTGGAGTCAGCTTATTTGGCGGTCGGGGTTCCGTCTGGGCTGTAGTTCTCGGTGCATTGGTAATCGGCAGTCTCGACAACGGACTAGACCTACTCAACCAAGATCAAAGCGTCAAAAATATTGTTCAGGGTGCCGTGCTGTTACTGGCAGTCACCGCTGATGCAGTTGTGCGTCGTACCGGACTCAAAGGGCGATAGCTGAGATTAGAGTGGGTTTAGTTGCTTTAGTAGCGCAGCAAACTTTGAACGTTGGGTTCCGTTGCGCTGCACCCAACCTACACAACCGCCAGATGATCAGCTAGTAGGTTGGGTGGAGCAGAGCGGAACCCAACACCTTAAACTCGACGTGCTACTACAGAGTTAAAGCAAACTTATTAATGGAACAAGGGGCTTAAGTCCCTTGTTGCCGTACATAGGCTGCGGCTAGCGGGGCAAGTCTGTCTTGAATTTCGGTAGTAATACGGCGATCGCCCTCCGTCCATACCCTTGGCTGCTGAAAGACACAGGGTTCCAAAATGCCGTACATTAGTCCCTCATGATAGAGCGGTGCGTGAATCAACGCTCGATGCTGAAATACGTCTCGCTCATAGTCAAGATTGACAATTTCAGGGCCAGCCGTCTCAATATCTTCAACGAAGACAGGCTCAGCCGTGCGAAAAGCGATCGCCATCAGCGGATCTTTACTCGCAATATCGCCTTCTTCTAGCCAATCGGAGCCTGACAAATCAGCCCACTCAGGACTGGTGCCCCAACAGTGGGTGATTCGCCCCTGACCCGTTTGAGGATTACGAAGATAGAGAAAGCAGCGATCGCAGCGCCACGCCTGACACAAAGCAGGCATTAGCGCTGCGAACACCGCATCTAAATTAGAATTTTCTGCAAAAACGGCTTGCAGATACTCAGGCAATTCCCAATCGGTAGAATGGGTCACTTTTTCTTTTTCTTCTTGGAAACACTTTGGTTCTCGCGCATTTCTCGCTCTCGGCGGCGGCGATCGCGCCATTCAATCGTTGTCAGGTAAGCAATGCCACCTGTGAATGCAACCATTAACCCCAGAGCAGTTACAGCAAGAATCCCCAGAGGAGACGTTTCAAAGCCCATAGCTGATTACTGGCTTTCAACTCAGTTGATTTTGTTAATCCTTAGAATCCGTTACGGCCCCAAACCACCATCGTGATAGAGAACGTGAAAACGACTAGCAGCGAAACCCAACCCAAAGTCAAAATATCCATAGCGTTATGTGAAGCCAAAATGTGAAGGTTCAATACATCTGGAATTAGATCCAGAATTTCTCCAGAATCTATCATAATTCAAATCGCTAGCCCTTTCGCCGCTTCCCTTAGAGTTCAGCGCCCCTGTCGCCTATCGCCAAATGGGTAAAACTCATGTTTTCATAGCGGTTAGCTACACACGTTTTCTCTACCGGCTTCCCCCACTAACTCATGAGCCTAGCCCAGAAATATCGCGATCGCTTTGCCGCTCAGCGGGGGAGTTTGACAATCTATTTGGCAGTAGCTGCCGCTTTTCACGGCGGTGTAGTGGCAGGCGGAATTTTTCCCTGGCAACCAATTGAGCCGCCAAACCTGGCTGTGGAACCGATTGAACCGATTGAGTTTGTTTATCTAGAGTCAGAAACTGAGACAGAGCAGAATAGCGATCGCCGCTCTAATATTGATGCGATCGCAGGCGGTGAAGCGAAACCAAACCTGCCTATAGCAGCCGGAAAGCCCGGAATCGAAGAATCCTTAAAAGAAAACAGCACCACAGACAACAAATCAATCGCGCCGCTGCTTCTCCCCCCCGTCTCACCAGGGAGAATTGTTCCAGCTTCTAGTCCTGCAAATAGTCCTGCAAATAGCGGTCAGGGGAAAGCCACCGAAACCGAAAGCGAAGCAAAACCAGATTCAGTAGCAACCCCGCCACAGCCCACTTCAGAGCCATCTGATGCACCCAACCCTGAAGCTGCTGAAACTGCTAAAGCTCCAGATATTGCCCCTGCTAATTCAAATGACAGCGCCTTTGCAGGATTGCCGCAGCTAGAAGCTGATTCGTTCTCACCGAACTCTGCAGCACCAGATCCAGATTTCAATCCGCTTGAACAAACCGCATCGTCTGAACCGAACTTGCCAGATCAGCTAGACTCGTCACAAACTTCAGACTTGCCTACGTCAAACTCACCCGCATCAGACTTGCCTACTTCCCCAGATCAAATCGCAGATCAGACTGCAGCCCCATTTGAAGCGGCTCTGAATCTGGGACAAGAGTTTGCCGGAATCGCAAATTCAAACCGCACAGCCCTTAATGAGTTCAGCATTGATGCTGAGCAAGACCCGATTTGGGGAGACTATCTGGCTGAGATGAATCAGCAGATTGAGCAACAGTGGCAGCGTATTCAGGTCAACGTCGATGCAACACGCTCTGTAAAAGTCAGATTTACAGTCGATCAGTCAGGTGAACTGACTGAGTGGGAAGTAACGCAGCCCTCAGGATTGGCGATCGCCGATGAAGCGGCTGTTCGAGCCATTCAGCAATCTGCTCCCTTTGAGCCACTTCCCCCTGCCGCAAATCAGCAACCACTCACCCGCACGCTGACTTTTTACTACAGCATTCGCCAGCCTGAATCGGTTCAGTAGTCCTCAGCGATGCGGGCGAGTATATAGCTCTGATACTGACTCTTTCTATGGCTGCATATTTTGGAATGTGTCCCGCGTACGCGGGACACATTCCAAAATATGCAGCTTCATGTAGAAACGGTATAGGGAGAATTCGTATAAATTTGCTTTTCTATTCAGAAAGCACAACGTCTTGCGTTACAACAACTTTTGCAACGTAAGTCGGAAGAACAGGATCAGGGGCGATTACCCCAACGGGGGAACTGCTTCGCATCGCCTCTAGTTCATTGAGCTCAAAAGCCTCCGGTTGCCAAAGCGCCACATCCTCTAAACTCCAGACTGGAGAAAAGGGTGGGATCGCCAGAGAACAAGCCTTCCAAGCGCCGTGAACAAGTACACCCAACTGCCGACATTGACCACCACGCCGACCTTGAGGCACATAGTTTTGGCAGTGCCGACAAGCTGAGATGGCAGAATCCTGTTTTCCCATGGGATCTTGTGTGAGGTTATTCTTCACCCCCATTCTCATCTTTGAATTTGTTTGGTTTTAGCTAGATAAAAGTTCTAAAGCCTTTGCCTGAGATGTTTGTAGCGATCCCGAACAAAAAATGGAATTTAGATTATTTTTAGGTTCCAGTTAACAACTCAGAAATATTAAAAACTTTTGTATCAGTTTTGGCAGAGTAGATAAGGTTATCAACTCTTCCTCAAACCTCACGGGGATCAATAGGAAACCAGAAAGGCGAGCCTTATTTTTAATTTCTTACCTACCCCAAAAAGGGAAAATTGCCTAAATCTAGGACCAAACTTCATCTGAATTTAATCTTTATGAGAGCACACCGTTAAAGATGTCTATTTGTAATTAAATGTTCTGCTTTAAATGCTCGAAAAAATACGGTTATTGCTTCAAAAAATCGAGCATTGGCAGGTTAATTCTGGGTCTATTCAAAAAAGAGGTGTGTAAATTTACGGGCTTACCATTGCTTACTGGCGCAAAGTGAGCAAATAGACCATCGCTCTAACTCTCCCTTGGGTGTTGGACAGCGGCAGCTAGGGCAGAGCGGCAAGTGCTGCGATCGCGTCTGCATTACCTCAGCCCAATGTCGAAATGCCGAATCTGCATCCTGACGTTCTGACTGAGCCTTTGCCCTGGACGCAGCAAAAGGATCAGCAACTCGGCTAGGGTGTCTTTGCCAGATTTCGGATGCATCTTCCTCCATTGAACTGTTGCCCCGGTAGGGTTGCCAGTGAGCTGTAGAGAAACGAATGTCAGAAAGAGCGTAGGGCAGGTGAGCACTCAATTTCTCTAAAATCCGCTGTCGCTCAAAGGTAAGATTATTTGCCCAAACCGAGCTAGAGGTAGCCACATGCAGCACCCGCCGCTGAATTGAAACTGGACGAGTCTGAGCAGCGACAGCCGGGCCAACCACCTGAAACCAACAGGCAAGCAGTTGTTGAAGCTGCTGTCGCGATCGCCAACCCTCCTGGCTTTGCAAAGCACCTAAAACGTGATGCAGAGATTTAAGCGACATATATATAGTCCTAATACAAAGCCTACAGAGTCCTGAACCTTTGGTGCCCTAAACTGGACTGTGCGAGAAGCTTAACCCCTGTATGATGCGTCTCACAAGCCGTTCAAGATGGTTTTCTCCCATGAGAATCAGGCTTTAATTTAACTGGAAAAGCTCGAATCGGCTGCAAATTTCGGGACTGATTGGATTTTTGTGTAAGTGCGGGCAGCATGCCCGCACTTACACAAAAATCCGAACACTCTCCAAATTTCAGATTAGAATTGGGCGCAAGATAGGGCTGTAGGCTGCGCCATCTTTGACAGCGGCTCAGATTAAGCTAACAATGATTATTTCAGGGATACTTCTCGGTGTAGACAGATTCAGGGGCATCTTTTGCGATTATTCATTGAACCAATCATCACTGAATAAGTCATTTACGTATTACTGGGTCGTCACTCACGTACTGGCAGGAGTAGTTTAATGCGCCAACGTTCCTCACAAGAATCTTCAACTTCACTTCCTTCTAAGCCTCTGCACGCTGTCCTGCAAACTGCACTGGGTGGTTTAGATATGCAGCTAGAGGAGGAACTGTCTCGCTACCGTCGCTCCCGTAAGAGCAAACCGACAAAACCTAAAAGTCGGCGGAGCCGCAGCCGCGATGCTAAACCGATGGACACGATTTATGTGGAGGCGAAAGGGGGAAGGACGCAGGCTGCCGCTGCTGGAGCGATCGCCCTTTCCACTGCGAAAGGCAGGCCCTCCCCAGTGCCACCACCACCGCCCTCTCAGATCAAACGGAGTGTCGCTTCACCAACTCCTCCTTCACCGACTCCTCCATCAACTCCTAACCAATTGGCGATCGCGGCTGCGGCTGCAACTGTCCCCAATGCAGAGCCGTCAGGGCTAGTTTCTCCTGGTGCTGAGGCAGAAACAACCCAAAAGCTGGTTAACCCAGATGACATTAACCTGGGACCAGACGACTACCTAGAATCTTCTGAAGAGTTGCTTAAAAGCCTGGACGATCAGGAGGAGGTTCCCCCGCAAGAGCCGAGCTTTATTCAAAGCTTGTTAACCCCGCTAGGAATTGGCTCCATGCTGCTGCTGCTGCTCTCCAGCGTCACCCTGGGCTATATGATTATGAACCCAGCTAGTCTTGGAATCTTTAGTGAGGGTGAACCGAGGGGCGATCGCAACTCAGAGTTGTCAGGCGAAGTTGCCACTAACCCAGATTCAACTGATTTACCGAGTAACGCACTACCAGGCTCTCCCGACCTGGCAAGCGAAGAATTTAGAGAATTAAATTTAAGTACGCTCAGCACCTTGCCAACGGGTGAAGCTCCCGCTCCAGTGTCCGTCACTCCAGGAGCAGTCCCCTCTCCAACAGCTTCAACTCCTGCCCAAACCGCACCCCTGCCTAACCCGCAGTCGGCTCCCACCCTGCCGAGGACTGTCGTGCCTGCGACAGTCTCCATGCGCCCAAATGGGCGTTCTGCTCCTAGTCAAGCTTCAGCCCCCGCTCGTTCCAACCCTGCTGCTCGTCCTAGCGCTCCGGCTCCCGCTCGTCCCAACCCTGCTGCTCGTGCTAGTGCTCCGGCTCCGGCGCGTCCCAACCCGGTTGCTCGTGCTAGCGCTCCAGCCCCTGCTCGTCCCAGCTCTGCTGCTCGTCCTAGCGCTCCGGCTCAAGCAAACACCGCAACGCCTTCTGTTCCTCAGGTGCAAGCTCAGCCTGCGAGCCCACCCGTAGCAACAGCGCCCGCTCCTGCGAGCCCTCCTGCCGCCAGCCAAGACGACTACTATTACGTCACAACTCCTTACAATGGCGATCGCAGTTTAGAGCAAGCCCGCCAAGCCGTCGGTGATGCCTATGTCCGTAATACTCCAGAAGGTGGGGCGCAAGTTCAGGTCGGGGCATTTCGCGATCGGGCTGGAGCAGAAGATCTGGCAAGTGAGCTAGAGCAACAGGGCATTTCTGCCGAAGTTCACCAACCCTAACTCACCCAATTAGCACAACAGCACCTCCTGCATAGCTTGTAGCTACACAGAGGTCTCAATAGAAAGAGGCAGGGCAAAACCCTGCCTCTTTTAATTAGCTCTAATTTTTGGAATTGGCGTTAGATCCCTGTTGCAGCAGGTTGTTCTTGGCGAGAACGAATCTCTAGATAAACTAGCAACGCATTAATATCCGCTGGGTTCACACCGCCAATGCGAGTCGCTTGACCTACCGTTAGCGGTTTCACCTGAGCCAGCTTTTCACGTGATTCTTTAGAAAGCGTCTCAATCTTGGCATAGTCCAAATCTTGAGGCAGGGGTCGGTGTGCTTGACGGCTGATCTGGTCAATTTGGTTTTGCTGACGTTGGATATAGCCAGAGTATTTGATATCGATCTCTGCGCCTTCTTTTTCCGCCAGATTCAGGGCTGGATTAGCGAGTCCATAATGCTCCAGGGCAGCATAGTGAAATCCAGGGCGACGCAGTAAATCTGCTAACGTAATCGATCCTTTAATCGCCTGCTGAGTGTCGGCAGCGATCTTGCGCCCTAATTCTTCGTGCTCTTTGACTCTGGTTTCGTGCAGGCGCTCCTTTTCGGCGGTGATGTTTTCCTGCTTGAGAGTAAACAATTCCCACCGGCGATCGTCCACCAGTCCAATTTCTCGTCCTAGTGGGGTTAACCGCTGATCGGCATTGTCCGATCGCAGCAGCAGCCGATATTCAGAACGAGAGGTGAGCATCCGATAAGGCTCCCGCAGATCTTTGGTGCAGAGGTCGTCAATCAGGGTACCCAGGTAACTTTGCTCACGAGGAAAAATGATCATGGGGCGATCGCGACTAAACCGAGCAGCATTAATTCCTGCCACAAGTCCTTGAGCGGACGCTTCCTCATATCCCGTTGTGCCGTTGATCTGCCCTGCACAAAATAACCCTTCTACCTTTTTAGTCATCAAGGTGGGATAACACTGAGTTGCAGGCAAATAGTCATATTCCACAGCGTAGGCAGGGCGAAGCATAGCGCAGTTTTCTAGACCGGGAAGCGATCGCAACATCTGGATCTGCAGCCCCTCTGGCAGCCCAGTCGAAAACCCCTGGATATAAAGTTCTGGAATATCTCGTCCTTCAGGTTCAATAAAAATTTGGTGCGACTCTTTATCGGCAAATCGTACAATTTTGTCCTCAATGCTGGGACAATAGCGCGGCCCTTTTGCATCTACCCAACCGCCATACACCGGAGAAAGGTGCAGATTCTCCTGGATTAGCCGATGGGTCTCCGCAGTGGTGCGAGTTAAATAGCAAGGCAATTGCTCCCGTTCTACCCACACCTCTGGGTCAAAGCTAAACCAGCGCACCTCTTCATCCCCAGGCTGCAGTTCCAGGTGAGTGTAATCTACCGATCGCCGATCTACCCGTGCTGGCGTTCCCGTTTTCAGTCGCCCAGTTTCAAACCCCAACCGATTTAGCGTTTCGGTTAAACCCACTGCTGCAAATTCTCCAGCACGTCCAGCGGGCATCGACTTATTACCAACCCAAATTACGCCACCCAAAAACGTTCCTGTGGTTAACACCACCGATTTGCACTGAAACGCTACGCCAAAGTAAGTTTGGACACCAATTACCTCATCGTTAGCTCCCAAAACCAGATCCGTTACCATGCCTTCACGGATGGTCAGGTTTTCCTGATTCTCAACGATCTGTTTCATCACAGCGGCATATTCGCGCTTGTCCGTCTGTGCCCGTAAAGCCCAAACCGCTGGACCTCGTGAGTTATTCAGAACTCGCTTTTGTAAATAGGTGCGATCGGCTACCTTACCAATTTCGCCGCCCAGCGCATCTACTTCATGAGTTAACTGTGATTTGGCTGGTCCGCCAACCGCTGGATTGCAAGGCTGCCAAGCAATTTTATCCAAATTCAGCGTTAGTAACAGGGTGCGGCAGCCTAATCGAGCCGCGGCTAAAGCGGCTTCACAGCCAGCGTGCCCAGCGCCCACCACCACCACATCAAAATAGTCCTGAAATTCAACGGTTGGAGGATGGGGCATATTATCTGTCTCGCGTACAAGAATCTATTGCTGCAATCGCTATGAAGTCCGATATCGATCTTATCTGGAATTTCACTGAATTAGCTTTGTCCCTCTTCCCATTCGCCTTTTGTACTCATTTCCTTAAATTTAAGCTATGAGAAAAGCGCACCCTATAAGAGAGTGCGCTTCTTTAAACTTGTTTTGATAATTGACTGAAACCCACTACAAGCTAAATTCGTTTTAGTCTCAGCGTTGAGGAGCTGTCTGCGCTTTCAGTCAGCCTCACTTCTCCATTGGGGTCGAATCGCCCCACCATGAGAGAACCGTCTGCCTTAAAAACAATTTCATTGCCTGTTTCGCTGACAAACTCTAAAGTTTTGGAGAATGGTTCGTCTAGCATCACGCCAGAATAAGTGCCAGCCTCCCAATTAAATGTAATGGTCATAAAGCCTGCTGACCAGGTACCTTCTAGCTCTTCTTTAAGGGAAAGATTGTCTGAATTTGTAGTAGAGGTCAGAGCAGCAGTTGCCGATGAAGTCGTGGTTGAAGCAGATGGCGTAGCACTTGTAGCAATTCTAGGGGCACAGCTAGTCGAAGCGATCGCTAGCAATCCCACTATTAATAATTGAATTCTCATAAGGTAAGGATAAAGGCTGCTTCTATGGTGCCTCTTTAAACAAGGCTTACATCTGTTTCGTTATGAAGAAAGCAAGAAATTTTAGGTCGATTGTCCAAAGTCTTCCTCAATCCTTCATGAACTTCTGTTAAGTCAGACTCTGTAGCTTTAGCCTTGCTGGTTAGGACCTAAAGGGAGGTAGGAACAAGGTTCCTACCTCCCTTTTTGGTCTTTCTTGACCTGTGTAAAGAAGCTGTGACATACTCAAGTTTAAGTTAAATACTAAAAATCGACCAACTTACCGTAGATTAATAAATTTGTTTTTGCTGTTGGACTATTTGGAGGGATTAGACCATTGAAGGACGCTCAGGGGCTAGACGTTACAACCGATTCTAGTGAGGCGATCGCCGCAATCAACCAATTTGTGCAGCAGTCTCTCACCTATGGACGTGAGGCAGAAGCCGCTATTCTCACCGCCATTACCGCAGATCCAACTTGTGCGATCGCCCATGCCTACAGCGCAGCCTATTATCTTTCGCTGGAAAGTGCCGCTGCTCGTAAGCAGGCAAGACCCTATCTAGAATCTGCCCAACACCTTCTACCCCAGGTCACTCAGCGAGAACAGCTTTACATTCAAGCGATCGCAGCCTGGGCGAAAGGAGCAATCGATCGGGCGATTGCAATACATTGGGCGATCGCTGAGCAGTTTCCGCAAGACTTACTCTCCGTGCAGCAGGGGCAATATCACTACTTTTATCGAGGCGACACAGCAGGCTTGCTTCAAATTGCTAAAGCTGCCTTACCCGCAAACCCTGAGCATCCTTATCTCTACAGCATGATTGCCTTTGGTCTAGAGCAGTGCCATCGCTTAAAAGAAGCTGAGGAAATTGGCAGACAGGCAACTGCTCTTGATCGCCACAACCCTTGGGCGCACCATGCTGTTGCTCATGTGATGGAAATGCAGGGGCGAATCGATGAAGGCATTGCTTGGATGGAAAGCCTGTCCGACACCTGGGAAGATTGCAACTCGATGCTTTATACCCACAACTGGTGGCACGTCGGATTGTATTACTTGGCAAAAGCAGACAGGCAAAAAGTGCTGTCGCTCTATGACACTCACATCTGGGGCCGCGCTCGCAAATCAACTCCAAAAGATCAGGTCGGGGCGATCGCACTACTCTCCAGATTGGAGTTAAAGGGAATGAGTGTGGGCGATCGCTGGCAGAAATTGGTTACTCACCTGCTGCCTCGCGTTCACGAACACGCCTTACCCTTTCAGGATTTGCACTACATTTATGCTTTGGCAAGAGGCGGCTGGTTTAGCCAAACGCACGAAATGCTGCTGAGTATGGAAGCTCACGCCCACACGCTAGAACCAACTCAGCAAAATACCTGGCTCAATGTCACCCTACCCGCCGCGCACGGCATGGTAGCTCACGCTAGCAAAGATTGGGAAGGGGCGATCGCTTTCCTCAAACCCGTTTTGCCTCACCTCTGGTCAGTCGGCGGCAGTCATGCTCAAAGACACCTGTTCCAACAAATTTACCTGCACGCGCTGCACCAAGCAGAAAAAAGCCGCACTACCTACTCTCCCTCCTTCGCCCAATACACCGTAAGCAAAGCTGTTGGATAAATGACAATAACGGAATTTATACCTGCTCGGAGTGATAAGTGAAATGAGTTGAAATTGCAGCAAAAAAGACTCCAGTATCCATCAGGATTGGCACTCTCATTCAGTACCCAAATCCTCTCCTTCTTATTCTCACCCAAGTAATCAGCACTAAGTAAATAGATCACTAGGACCTTCCAGGAACTAGCACTATGTTAGTCCGGTAAAAAAGTCTCTTCTAAAATTTGTTCCTCAGTGTAGGGACATTCTGCCGGGAACACATCGTAGTCCATTCCGGTTTCTCGAACAGCTAAATCTACTCCTGATTCGTAACCCAAGCACACTGCTTCTGAAAGATAAGGCTTGAGGCTGGGATTTTCTCGCAACACAAGAGAAGCTTCACGGCGCTGCTCTCGGATAGTTGACAACCAACTATTTCCTCGATTAGACGGCTGATATTGCCATTTGAGTAAATGTCCTAATAGCACTCCTAGACGATTTCTGAGTTCCTGCCGTTCTTGCCGTCCCAAACTTTCTATTTCCTCAATCAGATTGGGTAGGTCTATCTGTTCCCAGGTTTTATTCTTAAGCAATTCGGCTTGCTCTTTCGTCCAGGCATAGAAATCACTTTCATAGAGATTCTTCATCGTTTGAGGCCTCTACTCAGGTAAGGCTAACCAGTTAAAGATCTCAGCAGGAGATAGAGAAAGGGCAATGCCTTCTAAGACTGGTAGCATTTCTGATCCTCGGTAGAACTTGACGCGAGACTCAGGAAATACTGCCAAAATGCTTTCATCATCTGGGGCAAGTAGCCAGCCTAACTCCGTCCCATTTTGAGAACAGTGCAGCAAATTCTCTAAAACCTTGGTCTGCGACTGGTCAGGCGAAAGAATCTCGATCGCCCAATCAGGATGAAGCTCAAATCGGTTAGCAACCCGACCGGATGGAGAACGGGGGATTCTTTGCCAGCGAAATACCGAAACATCAGGAATGATGGAAGCTCCTCCAAAGGTACAGCGTAGTTCAGGGTAAGCGATCGCAATTTTCTCAGCTTTAGCAACTGCATTGATTGCAGTAACCAATTCCCCTTGTAAAGTGCTGTGTTCTCCCTGGGGCATTGGCTTCTGAATGATTTGATTATGAATAAATTCGCTGGCAGGTTTAGTTTCTGGCAGTTGCAAAAATGCTTCTAGGGTGAGGGAGGGGGTGGAAGTTTGGATCATCTTGCCTCCAGGGAAATAGGAATGAGGGATAAGCTTTGATAAACAAGGCTTTTTTACTCGCTGTCTATTTTTTATTGCTCTTTTATTGCTATACCTCATGAGAACTTGCTTCAATCATTTTATTCGGTACGCTGGAAGCAGCGCTATCTAGAGAGTTCTCTATGGCTAGACCTGCCATTCTTCAACCCGGACAGTCTTATACATTTAAATAAGTGGACAGATGAGGCTCAACCTATTCTGCAAGAAGTCATTTCTAGAGATATTTGGCAGTTTGGAATTTTGCACCGAGAGCAAAAGCAGATTGAGTAGGGGCTTACCCTTTACCGAGTGCCAGATGATTTAGAAAGCCTGATTTGCATTCTGGTCAAAACTTTGGAGCCGTAACACTATGCCTAAAATTCATCAACAGATTATTTCGTAGCCTACTTCAAGAGCAGCGTTGTACATGTGAGCGATCGCCTCATAATCCTCACTCTTCACTGCTGCAAAACGACGAATTCCAACCTGTTGCATGTAAGACTGTAACTCCGCATCAGGATTTAATAGAACAGATTGGAGTTGGTCAAGAAAAGTGTTACCAAGTCGTTGGGCGGCAACAAGGGGTGGCATTGGGCATGGGCCAATCGACTCGATAATGCGTAGTTGGAGCGATCGCTCCGGTGAATTCCGAAATTCTTGCTCCAACACGGTGCTATCTATCGCGGCACAATCTACTTTTCCTTCAGCAACCCAGGCAATCGAGTGTTGATGAGAACCGGACTGAATTACTTTGCCGAAAAAGTGAGAAGGATATCCTAATTGCATCAGGCGATCGCGCAACAAGTTATAACCACTATTAGAGCCAGGATCGTTATAGCAGAAGGTTTTTCCCGCCAATTGATCAAGCAAGGTGAGTTCACTAGTAGCACTCACAATCACATCTGAGAAATAAACAGGACGATTTTGATAACGCTCTGCTTGCATCACTGGAGCAGCGATCGCCACAAATTGATCAGGCATCACTTGAGTGTGTCTGGCAAACGGCAAGCCACAAACGAAAGCTAAATCGATCTGGTCGTGCAGTAATTTTGGGTCTTCGAGGGGGTCAAACTCACTTTGCCAAATCTGTGTCTTCACCTTCAATGCCCGTTCCAGATATTGCCCTACCGCTGCATAAAGACTCATCAAATTGGGAGCCAGATAGGAAGCAATTTGCAGTGAATGGGGCATCGAGTTTGACATGATTTGCAGAAAATGATGGGAAAAAGTGCGAATGTACTGAAGTTCAGAGGTACTAAAGTGCGAGCGTACTGTTAATTTAAGATCAAGCAACGCACTTGACCGGCATGATTCCGCAACAACTGACGCTGAGAAACTTTTTGAGCTATCGGGAGGCGACCCTGGATTTTCGGGGCCTGCATGTTGCCTGTATCTGTGGCGCAAATGGAGCCGGAAAGTCTTCGCTGCTGGAGGCGATCGCCTGGGCAATTTGGGGGCAAAGCCGCGCCATTGCTGAGGATGACATGATTCACCTGGGCACTCAAGAGGCGCAGGTGGATTTTGTCTTTCACTGTCAGCAGCAGATCTATCGCATCATTCGCACACGCTATCGGGGACAAACGACAGCCCTAGAGTTTCAGGTGCAGACTCCAGAAGGTTTTCGGGCGCTGACCTGCAAGGGGGTTCGAGCAACGCAGCAGTTGATTTTGCAGCATGTGAAACTGGACTACGAAACGTTCGTTAATTCTGCTTATCTGCGGCAGGGGCGAGCCGATGAATTCATGTTAAAGCGTCCAGGAGAGCGCAAGCAGATTTTGGCGGACTTGCTCAAGCTAGACCAGTATGATGACCTGGCAGAACAGGCGAAGGAGCGATCGCGCCAAATCAAAGCCGAGTTAGGGCTATTAGAACAAAGCTTGGAACGAATTGAAACGCAGCTTCAAACGGGAGAATGGCTGGTGGTCGAGCAAGCCAACCTCGAAGCTACCTTGTCTCAAATGCAGCAGCAGCAGGAAGTCGATGCAAACAGTTTGCAGCATTACACAAACCAGCAGCAGCAGCGCCAAACCTGGCAACAGCAACTCACCTTGCAGCAGCAGCAGCAGCGCCATCTAACCCAAGACTGCCAGCGATTGCAGAAGGATTTGACGACCTTACAGCAGCAGCAACAGCAGCTTGAACTGGTGCTAACAGAAGGAGAGGCGATCGCTGCCGGATACACTCAATTTCAGGCACTTCAGGCGGAAGAAGAACGACAAACCGCCAAATTTCAAGCGCACCAGGCAGCCCAATCTCAGCGGCAGAAGCTTCAGCAGCAGCAAGCCGAGGCGTTGAATGTACTCAAAGATCAGTTGCGTCAGGTGCAGGCAAAATTGGAAGCCCTGCAACAGCAGGAGCAGGAAATTCAGCACACGCTAAGCAAAGCTAATGATGTCAAAGCGGCTGTAGAGCAGCTAAACCAGTCCCGGTTAAGGTTAAGCGAGCTCGACCAGCTTCAGGTTAAAGTTGCCCCCCTGTTGCAGCGACGGCAGCAAGTTCAGAGTCAACTTGACCGCATTCAAACCCGTCTAAGTGCCCGTCTTGAAGAACTGCATTCTCTCTCACGCCAACTCGGAACCCAACAGCAGCGACAGCCCCAACTTCAGCAGTCTGTTATCGCCGTTGCTGAAAGAATCGAGCATCTAGAACGACGGCGCACCTACCAGCAGCGCGTGCGCGAAAAAGGACTGGAGCGACGCAGCTTCCTAGAACGCCTTCAAGAACGCCAGCGCGATTGTGAACTGCAGCTAGCAGAACTGGATCACAAAATTCAAATGCTGAGGCGAGAAGGAGTAGGGCAGTTAAGGGGTGAGGGAGTAGCAGAGATAGAAGAACTCAGCTTCCTAGAAGAATTAGACCGGAGAAACGGTCATACAACTCCCACCGCCCCTTCCCTTCTGCTCTCCCAATCTCCAACCCCCAATCCCCAATCCCCATTTCCCCCCTGCCCTCTTTGCGATCGCCCCCTCGACGCACACCACCTTCAACTGGTTCTAGAGCGGCACTTGGCAGAGCAGAAAGAGGTGCGCGATCAGCTTTGGGTAGTGCGAGAACAGTTAGCGGTTTCTGAGCGAGAAATCCAAGTATTGCGGCAGGAATATCGCGATTTAGATCAGGAGTTGGCGGGCTATGGAGCAGCGCTAGAGCGGCGCGGACAGCTACAGGAACAGCTTAGTATCAGTGCCGACAGCCAAATCCGGTTACAGCAGGTGATGGAAGAGAAGCAAAAGATTGAGCGATCGCTCCACACCAACGACTACGCCGCCGAATTGCAAGAAGAACTGCGGCTACTTGACCAGAGCGTGCAGCAGCTTCACTATGACGACAAAGATCATGCTCTGGCACGGGGGCAGGTCGATCGCTGGCGTTGGGCAGAAATCAAGCAGGCAGAAATCAAGCAGGCACAGCGGCGACAGCTCCAGCTTACCCAACGCAAACCGGAACTCGAAGCCAAACTTGCGGCGCTAGAAGGTGAAATTCAAGCAATTCCTAAATCGCCTCTTCAGCAACAAATTAATCATCTCGATCGCCACATTGCGGAAATTGCTTACGATTTAGAGCAACACACCGCTCTGCGAAATGCTCTGCGACAGGCGCAAACCTGGCAACTGCGCTACCAGGAATGGGGGCAAGCACAGCAGCACTATCCCCAGGTGCAGCAGCGTATTGGTGAACTGATAGCAACCTTGCAGGGCAGAATGCAGGCGTTAGAAGCGATCGCCACTCAAACCAACACCCTGAACTCACACCTCACCCAAATTCCTGATTGCACCGCCGCAATGCAGTCTCTCGAAGCTCAAATGCAGCATCGACGAGCGCAGTTAGATTCACACCTGGCGCACCTGGGACGCTTAGAACAGCAACAGCAGCAGCTCACACTACTGAAACAGCAGCAGCAGGAACAGCAGCAGCAGTGCAAAACCCTTCAGCGGCAATATCGCGTTTACCAGGAGCTTGCTCAAGCCTTTGGCAAAAACGGCATTCAGGCACTCATGATCGAAAACGTGCTGCCTCAGCTTGAAGCCGAAGCTAACCGCATCTTAGGCAGACTCAGCGCCAATCAGCTTCACGTCCAGTTTGTGACGCAGCGGGCAGGACGACGTAAAAGTACCAGCCGCAACCCATCGAAGCTGATCGATACGCTAGATATTCTGATTGGTGACGTGCAGGGCACTCGCCCCTACGAAACTTATTCTGGCGGGGAAGCCTTTCGAGTCAATTTTGCAATTCGGCTAGCGCTAGCACGACTGTTAGCCCAACGCTCTGGCACTGCCCTGCAAATGCTCATCATCGACGAGGGATTTGGCACTCAGGATGAGGCAGGGTGCGATCGCCTCATTAGTTCTATCCAAGCGATCGCCCCTGACTTTGCCTGCATTCTCACCGTTACCCACATGCCCCACTTTAAAGAGGCATTCCAAACCCGCATTGAGGTTTGCAAAACACAACAGGGGTCGCAGGTAAGCCTTTTAGCTTAATGAGAAGGTTGAATTTTCGTGGGTGAAATGCACGAAAATTCAACCTTTAAAACAGCACCTAGCCCTTCCTAAAATCTAGTGTTAGTCGTGCGAATGAAATACTCAGACGTATTCTCACTTGGGGTACGGAACAGCACGAGTTCGTAGTCGTTGTTTAGTGAATAAACTCGATAAACTGCCTCCGAGGGAGTTAACTGCTGGTTGCGGGGAATTCCAGCATTCTCAGGGAAATATCCGCCACGATTCACAATCGTGTAGCCATCCAGAATGGTGGCAGCAGTATTCACCATGAGCTGAAAGTCACCTGTAAAGTTTGGGTCAACCTGAAGGTCAGCTAGCGTGCCGTATGAAACGGTATTGGTGCCTTGCTGAGCAAATTCTCTGAGCTGCACAAGCTGCACAACGCCACTCCGCAACTCTGTTTGGGCGATCGCCGTTTGCCCCAAAATCGTTAGAGAAGCAACTGCACCTACTAACCCAACTATCATCCGATTTTTCATGCCTAGCTCCTAGTCATCTATAAAACCAAATTACCTTGAAGCACCACTTAAACCAGAGGTGAATTACAACATCGATAACTCTTATAGATGTAAATTTGACTCAATTAGTTTCCGTAATACTGAGAAAATGGGCTTAGGCGTTAAAGAATTACTGGATGAGCAGCGATTACCCAAAGGGGAACTGCTTCGCACCGCAAATTCTCGCTATTGCCGAAAAACATGGAGCTTACAACGTGCGGGTATTTGGCTCAGTTGCACGGGGAGAAGCAACAGAAAACAGCGATATTGATTTCCTGCTTGACTATGACCTGGAGAAGATTACTCCCTGGTTTCCAGGTGGGCTGTTGCTTGATTTAGAACAACTCCTTAATCGCAAAGTTGATATTGCGACCGTAGATATGTTGAAAGAACGTAATTGCGATCGCATTTTACGTGAGGCTGTACCGTTATGAGGCGTGAAGCGGAACAGTTGCAAAACATCTCAATTGAGTTGAATAAGTCGTGATCTCGATCGCCGTAAATTAATCGAAGGATGGGCTATGGTGACTACGGAAATTACGGGTAAAACGTAAGCCGCATGGAACCTTTAACCGCAACAGTAATCGCTACCCTAATTGCCACCAAAGCTTTTGAAAAAACGGGCGAGCAGCTTAGTGAAGGAGTCTGGAAACTAGTAGGTAAGTTTCTTAATGCTCTAAAGCGAAAAGATGAAGCAACAGCATCAGCGATCGAAACAGTAGCAAAAACCCCGGAACTAGCAGAGCAAAAGCCAGAGGATTATGGAGTGGCGACACTGGTGACAAAAGTTGAAGCCGCCGCTCAGGAAGATGCCGAAATTCAACAGGCAGCGCAGGAAATTCAAACGGCTGTGCAGGCTCAGCCAGGGGCGATCGCCAACATGACAAAGCTGGCAGAAAAGATCGGGGTAGTGAACCAAGGCACGATTGTAAATCAGACTAATAACCTCTCATTCTGATTAATTTGGCACTGTAGGAAAGCCCGCAATCATGACAGAGCCGATCGCTGAAAAGATTGGGGTGGTGAATCAGGGAACGGTCTATAACCAGACCAACAACATCACCATTCACGAAGGCCAGAAAGTAGCGCTGATTTATAGTGACCCCGTTCCCGATCTGCGGCTGTTTCAAGGGCGAGAAGCTGAGCTATTAGAACTCAACACCTGGTTGGCGGATCGGACAATTTCGATCGCTAGCGTTCGCGGTGAGGGGGGAATTGGTAAATCGACTCTGACCGCAAAGGTGTTTGCTGAATGTCTGGGATTTGCGGGCAAGTTTTGGGCAGACGTGCGAACGGGCACTTCCATTACAGCTCTGGCAGAACGAGCGCTGCAAGAGTTTGGTGTGTTGCCAGAGCAGGTGAAAGCAATCGAGGAAAAAGATCTGATTCCGAGACTGTTGCGACTGTTGCAGCAGGGGCGCTATTTGCTGGCGATCGACAATCTAGAATCGGTGCTGACCACAGCAGGCGAATGGCAGAGCGGCTATGACTCTTTTTTTGAGGGCTTTCAAAATCTGGGCAGTGAAAGCGTGCTGCTGCTGGCAAGTCGAGAATATCCGCCCAAGTATTTTGGCTGGCAGCGATCACGCTGGCTGACGTTAGAAAAAGGCTTAAAGCCTGGTGAAGGCGCAGCAATGCTGGAAGACCTGGAGGTAGAAGACACCAATAAAAACTTGGCAACAGTATCAGAACAAGTGCAGGGAAACCCACTGGCGCTGATGCTAATTGCAGGCTGGCTGCGAGAAGAATATCGACCGGGAGAACGTCAGGTTAACCATCTCAGTCAGCACACCGATTTGCTGCAACTGGAAGGAAAGCACCGGGGTGAAGCGCAAGTAAGTGTCGATCGCATCTTGCAGTGGAGCATCGATCGCCTCACCCTAGAAAACCAGCACCTTTTAACCCAGGTCAGCGTCTTACGAGGAGCTTTTAGCGCTGAAGTAGCCGCAGCCCTGGTGACGGAATCGATAAAACCATCCGTGAGCGATGCTGACCTGGATGACCTGGAGCGTCGCTCTTTGCTGCAAACCTTATCAGAGCGGAACCAACAGGGGCAACGGCTGTTTCGCCTCCAGCTCCGCATTCAAGAATTTGTCCAAAAACGAGCTAGTGATCTCACGCCTGCCCACGAACGCGCTATTACCTATTTTTGGAGCCGCCGTAAAACTGAATTTGCCAGA
Source organism: Cyanobacteria bacterium FACHB-471 (assembly GCA_014695345.1). GTDB lineage: Bacteria > Cyanobacteriota > Cyanobacteriia > Elainellales > Elainellaceae > JAAUTN01. The sequence continues at coordinate 178,448 of JACJOC010000065.1, read as the reverse complement.
GACGATACGCGGGAAGCTGCCATTGAATACGAAGAAGTTTTTTACCACCAATGCCAACTGAGACAATATTCCAAAGCGTTTAAGACTATGTACAGTTGTGATAAATTTCTCCATCGGCGAGGATATTACCAGCTTTTAGTTAATTATTATTATCAACTACATATTACATGGCATCCCACTTTAGAAGAGCGTCAAATTTATGCTGATGTTTGTAGAGTTCTAGGGGAAACCTACCGCGAGTTAGGGCAGTATCAGCAGGCAATCAATTTTCAGGAGCAATCATTAAAGATTAAGCGTGAGGTTAATGATCGCTGGGGTGAAGCAGCTTCGTTAAGCAATATAGGGATTTTGTATCGTGTGTTAGGGCAATACCAGCAGGCAATCAATGTCCAACGACAATCATTGGAGATTAGGCGCGAAATTGGTGATCGCCGTGGTGAAGCCTTCTCTCTGTGTAATTTAGGAACTGTGTACGATTCGTTAGGACAAAATCAGCAAGCAATTGACTTCTTTCAGCAACATTATGAAATTGCGAGGGAGCTTGACGACCGAAGTGATGAAGCACTTTCGTTGAGTAATCTAGGGGCTATGTATTGTGCATTAGGGCAATATCAGCAGACGATTGATTTTCAGCAACAGTCTTTAAGAATTAGGTGTGAGATTGGCGATCGTAGTGGCGAAGCTGGTTCCTTAGGTGGATTGGGGAATGCGTACCAAGAGCTAGGGCAATATCAGCAGGCGATCGAGTTCTATCAACAGTCATTGGGGATTCAGCGCGAGATTGGCGATCGTTGGGGTGAGGCAGCTTCCTTAGGTAACTTGGGGATTGTATACAAGTTGTTAGGGCAATATCAGCGATCAATTAACTTCTTAAAGCAGTGGTTATGGATTGCACAAGAGATAGGCGATCGTGGTGGTGAAGCAAAGTCTTTATACAATCTGGCAATCGCTTATGATGCGCTGGAACAATACCAGTTGGCAATTAAGTTCTACCAGCAGTCCTTAGAGATTGAGCGCGAGATAGGGCATCACGAGGGTGAAGCCTATTCTTTAGGCGGGCTAGGAGCTGCGTACGGGTCGTTAGGGCATTACCAGTTAGCGATCGATTTTTGTCAGCAATCCTTAAACATACAGCGTGAAATTAGCAATCGCGGTGGTGAAGCTAATTCTTTAAGCAACCTAGGAAATGCGTACAATTCGCTAGGACAATATCAGCAGGCGATCGACTTTCATCAGCAGTCTTTGGAGATTAAGCGCCAGATTGGCAATCGCAAGGGTGAAGCTATCTCTCTAGACAATTTGGGCAGTGCGTCCTATTCACTAGGGCAATACCAGCAGGCGATCGACTTCCATCAACAGTCTTTGGAGATTAAGTGCCAGATTGGCGATCGCAAGGGTGAAGCCATTTCGCTATGGAATCTTAGTAATCTTTATCAGCAGCAAGGCAAAATCCGAAAAATGCGGGAGTGTACAGTTGCAGCCGTGAAGATTTGGCAATCTCTAAATCTGCCGATCAATGTGATTCCGCTTCCAGAAATCACCAAACGCATGGTCAAATACCTTGAGCAGCAGGGCGAAAACTGGGCTGAGTCATTTATTCAAGCTCAAGAGCAGTTTGGTTGGTTGATGGATATCCTGGCTGGAGTGAGTTTTCTGGTTGCTTTTTCAATTCGCTTATTTCAACGGTTCAAAACATCTTTTATATTTTGGTTTACGGTGGGATTAGTGATTGCAATCATCATTTGGCAGCTTCAGCAGTAATAGCAAACATCTCTCGTTTCCAAGCAGAAAGCGGAGCATGGTAACGAGTTGATTTGTACATATCCTCTTCAGAAATCTAATTTCAGCCTCAAAAATCTAATTTTGAATTCGTAAACCTTGTTTTAAAACTCAAAAACTTGATTTAAAACTTGTAAACCTTGTTTTGAATTTAAAAATCAGGTTTTAAACTTGTAAACCTTGCTTTAAAACTCAAAAACCTGATTTAAAACTTGTAAATCTTATTTTGAACTTTAAAAACAAGGTTTAAAACTCTTAAACCTGTTTTTGTTTACAATTTCCAGCAAAAATACCTGCGCGAAGGGCGATCGCCACTTCCCTCTTCTCAAAAACTCTGCAACTTGCCACCTTGACGAGATACCGTTCGCTCAGATATGCTGTCACGCTAAGGTTGTTTTTTTATATACAAACAACCTGCTACACCCAAAAATCTAGCGCCGCTCAAAGCTGTTAGCGCAGCGATGAGCGACTAACCCCCAAACTGGATGAGCAGTCTGGCGGCTAACGGAGAATTTTAACACTCCCCTAGCCACCCCGACTTGTGATGTCAAAAAAGCGTTGCTAATTCTCATCGGCAGCGCGTGCGGGGTGGCTAGGTTTTTGGGGTTTCCTTGCAAACCCTAAACGGAGTTACAACTGATGCCTGAGTGTTTTCTCGATCTCAACTCACCAACCGTTGAGAACCCATCCCCTGCTCAATTTCCTGAACGCGAACGCTTGCGGGTTCTGATCATTGGCTCTCGCGATGGTGTAATCGAAACGATTCACGATTTGCACGGACGCGGCTTTGCCGAAGCAGGAGCGTGGAGCCCTCTGTTACCCGCTCCGAGTTCCGGTGAAGTGATGAGCATTTTGACCCGCGATCGCAGACCAGAAAGGTAAAAGAGGAAGGGCGATCGCCTCACTAATCATTAAAACAACAGCCTACAGCGGCAGGTTAATCAAAAGGTAAAACCTTAACTCACTGCACAGGTGAAACTGGTTAGCTGCCCGTGAGCTTCAATGATTTATTTGGCGATCGCCAGTCCTAGTTCAAAACTGTTGCCCAAAAATTGTCTAGTAGGGTGAGAAACTCTGTCCACCCAGGCGATGTTAAACCAAAGTAAACATTTGTAAACTAAGAATATAATCTCTGCACCTCACACCCTTATGGCAATCTCATTTGTCAATCACGCCCAAGAGTTAACCTACAACCGCACCTTAGACTACCTCAAGTCCAGCATGTTCAAGGACTCAATGCATGTCCTAGAAGACGAACCTAAGTTTAATCTGCTCTACAAAGAAACAACGCTGATTGAGGTAGAGGTGCTGCCCTGGGAGATTCACCCCTGGGAAGACTCGGAGGTGGCGATCGTCAGAGCCTCCAGCCACATCACCGTTGGCAGCACCGTAGATGCTGATTTGATTCAGTTTTTGCTATCCGAAAATCGCAAAATGCGGTTCGGTGCATTCCAGCTTGACGAAGCAGGACAAATCCTATTTGTCCACAGCATTTTGGGTGGTGAAAACATGGATTTGCTGGAGTTAGAAAGCTGTCTGCTGTCGGTGGCGGCGATCGCCACTCGCTACGACGACATCATCACCGCTACATCCCCATATTCCGCTTAAGCTGCTGCAACTCCTCTTCCGTTTCCCACTGTTGAAAGCTTTTTTCCAACGGATCATACGCCGTAGAAGTACTGCTAAAGCTGTAATCTTGATTCCATCCAGCGGTTTGCCAGCGTTGCTCAGCTTGCTGAGTGGCGCGGGTTGCCTGCGCTTCTGCTACCTTCGTCTGCACTTCCTTACGCCGCAGCTGAATTTGCCGCTGTAGCTCAATGGTTTGCTTACTGCGATCTTTGAGTACTTCCATTTGTCCCCAAAGCTGGTTTCCTTGACTCAACAGAGCCGCTTCCCTTTCTTCCGCAGGTTTTACTAGGTCAGTTCTTCCAGCATTTTTTGCCTTCTCAATCCGAATGTGCCAGCGCTGCACTTCCTGAGCCGTTTCCAGGATTTGATCTTGCAGCCGCTTTTCGCGCGATCGCAAATCTGCCAACAACCGAACTGTTTCCTCTTCCTGCTCCCGCAATTTTTCTTCTAACGCTTGCAGTTCCAGATGCGGGTTGTTGCGTAGAAACTCCTCCAGCCGAGTTTCTAAAAACCGACTGAAATCCTCAAATACGCTCATTATCAGGAGTCCCTTGCTAGCAAAACTGCCTCTTCATCCTAGCAAGCTACCCCTACTGAAACATAATTCCAATGGAGCAGAATAAACATCCATTCATGCATCCGAGAGTGCAATTTTTTCTCTGAGTTCGGTAGTAGCAGCTACAAACTTGTTATAACAATGGCGGCAAACTAATCCTCAAACTTACTCACCGTAACCTTTAAATCATCTATCTGGAGTTGCAACTTCGCTCACTTCGGAAATGTTTTGGTGTTGGAGGATCAGTTCTCCGTCCGCGAAAACATATCCAAATGAGGCAATCCCAGACCAGCCAATATTTCTTGAAGGAGCGAAACCGCTGATGTTTTCTGATGCATTGCTTCTGGCACAAGTTGCCATTGAGGATTTGCCAAAATCAACTCAATTTCTAGAAACCTTTGTTGCAGAATCCTACTACTACTGGGCTTCTGTATTCATGCTGATCATCCATGCAGGTTTCCTTGCCTACGAAGGGGGAGCCTCCAGAACCAAAAACGTTTTGGCAACGATGGTCAAAAACTTGATCACGCTATCGAGCGTAGGTTTAGCGTTTTTCTTCTTCGGCTGGTGGGTTTACAATGCCTTTCCCCTATTTCCAGTTACTGGCGGAATCTTAGGTCCGTGGACAAATCCAGAAGCCAGCGAAACCATCGCCGCAGCAATGGTCTACGTAGAGGCTTCTTACCCCTGGTCGCCAGCCCTTGGACCTAACACAGCCGACCATCTCACCGGAGTATTCTGGTTTGCTTTTGCGCTATTTGCCATGACGACTGCCTCCATCCTTTCGGGTGCCCTGATTGAGCGGGTCAAGATTGGCGCATACATCGTCATGTCAATTGTCTTAGGAGGCTTCACCTGGGTTGTAGGAGCCGCCTGGGGTTGGAATTATTTTGGCTGGTTGTTTAACTCCTTTGGCTATCACGACTTTGGCTGCGCTGCCGTGGTACATGGGATTGCAGGTTTCTTCACGCTAGGCGTGTTGATCAACCTCGGTCCAAGAATTGGAAAATATGATGCTCAAGGAAATCCTCGACCCATTCTGCCGCACAACTTACCGCTAACAATGGTGGGGCTGTTACTCATCTTTGTGGGTTTCTATGCATTCCTCGCAGCTTGCTTAATTTTCTTACCCGGCTACTCTGCAGAGACAACTATTTATGGCACACCGATGACACTGGCATCGATTGGTGTGAACACCACTTTGGCACTAGCAGCAGGAATTATAGCTGCCTACATTTCCTCTAAAGCAGATCCGTTTTTCACCATCTCAGGCGGCTTAGCTGGCCTCATCTCGGCAGGTGGCGGCATGGATCTCTACCACCCAGCTCTGGTTATTATCATTGCTTTCATCGGTGCCTTCATCATGCCGAAAGTAGCGCTTTTCGTCGAGAAAGCTGGCATTGATGATGCGGTAGGAGCCGTTGGGGTACATGCCTGGTCTGGACTGTTTGGTTCTGTAGTTGTCGGCATTGCAGCGGCAGGATTTCCTCAAGGAGAGTCAGTTCCAGCAATCAATTTGGGTGGACAAATTCTGGGTGCGTTTATCTGCACAGTTCTGCTAGGTTTCATCCCCGGATATGGCACAAGTTGGATTCTAAAGAAGCTAAATCTACTGCGGGTCTCCCGGCAAGAAGAAATCGAGGGATTAGATCTGTCGGATCTAGGCGTTGAGGGCTATCCAGAGTACGCCATGATGTCTTATGTGACGCAGCAAATACCTACTCCAACTGCCGCAGGACGACCAGTTTCCGGTTCTACAGAGCTAGCGCCTGAGTAAGGAGGAATAAAAATGATTAGTCCCTTTGAGACTTTTGAAGAGTTTTCTGCAGCAGAAGGTCCAATTTACACCTTTGCGAACAGTCCGGCTGTCATTGGTATTTTGCTGGTTATTTGTTTATTAATTTCGCTCTACTTTGTCTATGCTTCTTTTGTAATCAAGAAAGGAGTATCGACTGGACACAATCCCATGTTTTTGGGAATTGTCATTGCAACAGGCGCACTTTCACTGGCGGATCAGGTGTATGCCAATCATATGAGGGAGGGCAATCGCCCAACTGCCAGTATCACCCAGCCTGAAAAACCTCATGCAAGCCGCAACTTTCAACCGCTTGCCCTATTGGGGTTAGTGAGTGGCGGAGCAGCAACCCGTCGCCGCAAAAATCGTCGTCCTCACCCTTCTGCTGCTATTCGTAAGCGTAGAGTTCGCTAATTCTGTAAACCTGATTTACTTCTTTCTCACTAAAAGAATTAGGGATGCACCCCCGCGACGCGGGGGTGCATCCCTAATTCTTTAAAGGGAAGGAGGAAAGCTTTGCCTTCCTCCTTCTTTTTAGTTCAGGGAGTTGAAGTAGCCTGAGTCGTTGAGGAATTTCTTTGCTCAATCACCACCCTTTCCCCATAATTCAGCAACGTATCTAAAACGGCTAGTCGGTTTTCCCAAGTGCTAATCCGGTAGCTGTGGTTTAGCGACTGCAAATACATCCACCGATTGAAATTAGAACGGAAGCTGTTTAACTGCAACCTAGCCCGTTCTAACTTTTGTCGGGAGGGCTGATCCGCTAGCTCATTCAGCGCTAGTTCCAGAGCTTCTGCCTCGGTGCGCCATTCCTCAAGCTGCTGGTCGCGCATCCAAAGCTGCCCGTTTTCTAGTAAATAGCTCCACTCCCGCTGCAAGGCGTTATATCGGGTTACTGCTGTGGCAAACGGCTGACGATAGGGAATGGGGGTATCAGTTTCGCCCTGAGTCCGGCTGAAAATGCCTTGCAGATTCTCGTTCAGATTCTCAACCGCAAATAGGGAATAGCCCCCGGCGGGCAGGTCACGCAAGGCCTGAATCTGGTCAAGCGCAGCTGACTCAGGCAGATTAAGCAGGCGAATTGCTGGCAATACCAGGATGGAACCTAGATCTGCGTCTGTGTCTAACCAGGGGCCAGCTAGCCGCTGAAGACGGTTGGTGTCCATTGCGTAACTCATAGGCACGATCAGATCAACATCGCCGCGCCGCGCCCAAACTTCCCAGTTCTGCTGAATCTTTTGCACCCGCTCATGTTCTGACATGGAAAAGACGGCAGCCGATAAAACCAGGTCAGGGTTGCGTTGCCTCAGTTGGCGGGCGGTATCTGCAACAAATGAGTTAATCTGCTCGGTGCGAAAGTCTGTCCACTGCTGCCAAAGCTGGCGATCGCTGGGTGAGATCTCAACTGGGTCAACCCCTGTCAACCGCTGAAACTGCTGACGAGCAGCCAGTCCATAGCCATAGCTGCGACCAGCGCTAGGGTCTTGAAAGGGATAGCGAATGTAGTCAAGCTGCAAGCCATCCACGTCATAGCGCGTCACGATTTCATCATACAGGCGCAGCAAATATCGCCGCACCGCAGGGTTAGCAGGATCTAAAAAGGGTTTGCCCTGCCCCGGCGGAAACATACTGCCCCGGTTGTCATAATTTGCCCAATCGGGATGCGCTGAAATTACTGGACCGGGATAGTCTGCGGGTTGGTTGAGTAACGTGTTGTGCGGACGATTGCCTGCTGCAAACGCCCATACCCAAGCGTGTAGCTCAATGTCGCGTTCGTGCGCCAGATCGACCGCTTCTGCCAGAGGGTCCCAATGACGGGTGAGTGGGTTTTGCTCAGGCGCAACGTCGCTGGGGTAAATGGGATAGCCCGCATTCACCGTTTCAAAGAAGACGGTATTAATTCCAGCGGCAGCGAGGCGGTCAAAGATTTGCTCTAGCCCACGTCGCGAACCTGCTCGCACAATCGTGCCTCGGTCAAGCCACATAGCGCGAATTTCGGGCTGTGCTGAGGGGCGATCGGTGGGGAAGTTTTCCCACAAGATTTCTCTGGCTCGAAGCCACTGCCGTCGTGCAGTTGCATAGTCTCGTGCCGCAACAAGCTGAGGAAACTCTTCCAGAATTTGCTGCGCTTCACGCACCGTTTCATTGACCGATTCACCGCTGCTAGACAGTCTCTCCGCAAGAACAGTGCTGTCGGCGCTGGCAGTCAGCACAGGATTACTTCCAGCGCTATTCGTAGCAGCATCAACGTCTCTCAGACTGACGCTGCTGTTAGCTGAATTTGCTGACAGCAAAGCGCTTTCAAATCGACCAATCAGATTTTCTAGCTCCTGACGCATGGCGATCGCCTCCAGCGTCGTAATCGGCAAAGCGCTCATTTCAACCGGCACACCTGCGGGGGCAACCTGCTCAGCCGGGTCTAAAGAGTTAGGAGTGACAGGACTAGGAGAAGGCGATCGCCCTGGGCGTGTGGGGTTGGGAGCCATCTCAGCGATAGGGGAAGCTGGAGTCTCTGCGCGAGATGAAAACTCGGCTGGAAAGTTAGCCTGATCGGGTTGATTAACGGCTGATGGGGCAGGAAGTGCTTCAGCCGACATCGAGGCGACATCGCCATGACGACCCAGTGCCGCCCGCAACCAGGTGCTATCCAACGCAACTGAGCCGGAGCTATCCCCGCCCCAGTGCCAGCCTAGAAAGGTGGTTCGCTCTGTAATCACCACCGCTGGAACTGTATCTCTGCCGCCCGTTGATTGGGAGTGCTCAAACCAACCATTACCCGCAACATTCTTCCAGGTGGCGACCGTCTGACTCGACAACCCATCGGGAATAACGGCTGCTCCCAGGACAGAGCTTGATGTTTCCGCTTCATTCACCCATGCCTGGTTTGCGTCAGAAGTTGGCTCCAGCGCAGCAGGCTGCTCAAGCTGAAAGCCCCAGTAGGCTCCCAGGAGCGATCGCAATGCCTGCTGTACCCCATAAGACGAAGAGCTACCCACCGGACCGCTGACGATCAGCCTGCCGCCCCGATTCATCCAGGACTCTAAGGCCAAAAGCTGCGCCGACGTAATCGTCTGCACGTTTGGCAAGAAAATTACCGTAAAGCCTTCCAGGTCAGCAGCTCGTTGCACCTGCTGCAAATCGATCACCTGATAGGGCAGTTCTGCGGCTTGCAGCCGAGTTGTCACTTGATTCCACTGGGATGCATTGTCTTGACTGCGAACAACGCCCAGCGTGAGGGGCTGCGACCGCCGTGCCTGTGCTACACGAGAACTGGGTGCCGTCCCAGCCTGAACGCTCAACAACAGAGTGGGAGCGTATAACAGAGTTCCAGATAAGGTTCCGGCTAAAACTCTCTTCCATCTGGCAGTACGATGGTTGCGCCGCGCTTGGGTTTGACGGAGCGGCTGACTAAAGCGATGAATCAATGAAACTTACTCCTCACGTCCAAATGCGGTCAACACCTTGCAGAAGCATGGCTAAATTCGCTGGCTTCCTGCGCTCGAAATCCATCTAAAACTCAATTGGGCTTTTGAATGATTGAGTTTTTGGATGGTGATCTGCAGGGCACGAATAGGGTCTTAGGCTTCAGTTAACTGATTGAACCAAATATGAAGTTGCTTAAAGGATGATCTCATATTTAGGCAACCGGTCTATCCGCCAAAAATACTAGATGATGAACTAGTCCATACAAAGCTAGCCACAATCCGTGAAGTTCGTGAGTAGCTTGGTGGTGGAGAAGTTATTTCAGGAAAGTCATAGTTGGATATGTGCCTGATACAAGATTTTACTGGGGTAGAAAGTTTTATCAGGAATCTAAGCGCTTGATTGCAGCAAAGTGAATAATTCTTTTGATTGTTCCCATTGCAGCAGAGTAAATCAGCCTTGAGCTTGTCGTCACTTATCCTACCGTTTCCGCTTTGTGCTGAAAACCCTGCAACCTGTCGTTACATATAATCTTCACTTAGAGTAATCTTCACCTACCGCGCTTTGCGCTTGAGCAGGTTTAGTTTTTTGCTGTGTACCTTGCTGAGCGCAGCACACAGCAAAGAATTTGTAGCTTAGGCAATTAAAAAATCCTATGAAGGAATTAGTTCTGCCTTAAGCAAGAGGAATGGAGCAAAGCTTTGCGACTAGGGGTACAAAGCAAAGCCTCGTCATCCGGCATCACCACAAACTTACTCAATTCCCTCATTCACAGGGAATCGATCGATTAGCTGAATCGCTCGGTTAGCGTTGGCTCTCAGCGCACTGGGAAGGTGGGGAACGTGAGGGATTTGGGAAAGAAAATCGAGGGTACGGCGGAAAATTCGAACGATGTCGCCTTCGTCCAGACTCGTGTTGGTGCAAAGCTCTGCCCACTCTACACCTAATGCCCACTGCTCAACCAAAGCAATCCATTCCAACTCTAGCCAGACGGGTAGCGCAATCTGATAGCGTCGCTGAAGCTGAAAAAGCTGACGACGAATGCCTCGCAGTCCGCTGAGTGCTTCTTCAACGGTTGGCGAGAGATCATAGCGAATCCAATTGTCAGGACGCGATACCTCTGTGACTAAGGCAGCACAGGCAGTGGCCAGATGGTGAGGGTCTAAGTCGTCGAGTTCGCCGGATGCTAGAGCAAGCCCCAGCCACAGTTCGTTGTCTCCCCGAATAGCAGCGGCAACCTGCCCCATCGCAGTGGGGGTAACTTCTTCGACACAGCCAAAGTGCCGCAAAATTTCTAGCAAGCTCAGAAATTCTTGCCAGTAGCGCTGGGATTGTTTGCCGAGTTTGCCCTGGCGATCGCCAATTTCATCCTGTATTCGCTCAATTCGGTGCTGTCGCTTGAGCAGTGCCGTTGGGTTGCCCCATTCCTGCGCTGGATGGCTTTGGATCTGAGCCTCAACCATTTGAACTCGTTCTAGCTGTGCCTGAATTTCGGGGGCAACGTCAAGCGCTGACGGGGGTTGGGGAATTTTAGTGGCGATCGCCTCCGTCTCTTCACTACCACTGCGGCTTTGTCCCGGTTTAGGTGGCATTTCGGCGGGTGGGTTGAGTTGATCTACCCCTACCAATCGGGGAAATTCACCGTGCAGCCCGACCACATCAGCAACCGTAACCACATACCAGCGATTGTCTTTACCCAGGCAAACCAGGTAGGGAAACTGACCTGCCCCAGGCACTTTGGTGACTAGCACCGCAGGCAAGGGAGACGACACGGGGACGTGTTTTCCCTTGAGGCTGAGAACCGTTCCGGCGATCGCAAAGGATAGCGCTGTGCCAAGTTCACTTGCCTGCACTTCCTGCGCCTGCTGCTGCAAAATTTTGAGCAAACGGCGTTCTTCTTTTAGCCGTTCCTGAAGTTTTTCGTAGTTGGCAAGCAGAGTGCTATCAAAGGCGGCTAGCTGAGCCTGATGGTGTTCTAGCTCAGCGAAAAGGTCAGCGATCGCCTGCTGTTGGGGCTTCAAGTGCAGTGTTGCCAAGTATTGCCCAAAACTGCGCTCAATCAGGTCTTTTGCCTCTTCCAAGCTGTGTGTTTGCAACAGGTTTAGCACCATGCCATAGCTGGGCGTAAACTGGCTGATCAGCGGGTCTGCCCCAGATGTCGCTAAATAAGCCGCTTCAGATGCACCCTCAAAGCGGGTTTGCACCGTTACCACATGACCCAGTTCATCCATGCCGCGTCGTCCTGCCCGTCCTGCCATTTGCAGAAACTCAGAAGCGTTGAGCAGACGATGACCGCGATCAGTGCGCTTTGACAGGCTGGAAATGACTGTGGTGCGGGCAGGCATATTAATCCCAGCAGCCAATGTCTCGGTGGCAAACACAACCTTGATTAGCCCTTGCTGAAACAGTTCCTCAACTAAACCTTTCCAAGCAGGCAAAATTCCGGCGTGGTGAGCTGCGATTCCTCGATATAACGGCTCGATTTGCCCACTACGAGCGGCTTCTGGGTTGCGGTGCAGGAAATTATCAATTTGGGTTTTGAGCGCTTGTTGCTCTGCCTCATTTACCAGCGACATCTGCTGTAGCTCGTTGACGGCAGCATCACATCCCTTGCGGCTAAAGATAAAGTAAATGGCAGGCAGCATATCTCGCTGCTGAAGCTGGCTAACGACATACGCCAGACTGGGGGTATCCTGCCGTCCCCGCTGTTTGCCTTTGCGCTTGAGGTTGGGGTTGATGCTCTTCTGGTTGCGGTTGAGCAGCGGAAACAGCCCTTTGGGGTTGCAGAAGTGAAACTGCAACGGAACTGGGCGAAAGTCGGAATAAATTAGCTCGGTTGGCCCATGAACGCGATCAATCCAATCGGTAAGCTGATCGCTGTTGGCAACAGTAGCAGACAGAGCCACAAGCTGAACTTCAGGTGGGCAGTAAATCACAGATTCTTCCCAGACCGTCCCGCGTTGGCGGTCGTTCATGTAGTGGCACTCGTCCAGCACCACTGCTTCTACATGGGTGAGGGAAACGCCAACTTCACCAATTGGCGTGCCGTAAAGCATGTTGCGGAAAATTTCAGTGGTCATCACCACAATGGGGGCATCCCGGTTGACGGAGACATCTCCAGTCAGCAGCCCGACTTGTTCCGCACCAAAGCGATCGCGAAAGTCTCGCAATTTCTGATTTGACAAGGCTTTGAGTGGCGTAGTGTAAAACACTCGCTTACCCTGCTCTAGCGCCCGATGAATTGCATACTCACCAATTAACGTTTTCCCAGAACCCGTAGGCGCACACACAACAACCGATCGCCCCTCGTTTAGGGCGACGATCGCTTGCTTCTGAAAGTCATCCAGCTCAAACGGAAATAATGTTTCTAGATCAAGTTCAACAGAGTTTTGAAGATTCACTGGCTCAAGTTCCGGCACAGTATGGCAAAGAAATAAGGTGGGGCGATCGCAAAATTGCGTTCTTAACTTATATCAATTCATCTCAATGATGACATTCTCTAGAGACTTCCTCCAAAAGTGCATACTTAAACAAAGGATTCAGATTAATCAGTCTTTACCCTCAACTTCCCACCTGCACAATTCGCCACGCCTGCTCGATCGCCCTCTCTGAGAAGCCCAGTTCGACCAAAAGCTGTTTTGCCTGAGCCAGTGTGATGTTTTGAGTTGCTAGGGGATGCGATCGCGCCGTCACTTTAGCCCATTCCTGCAGTTCGGGGGAAAGGATCTGCGCGTGAGCGGAGCTACTAGACGGCAGTTTTGGAAGGTTTTGGTGATCGGAAGTTGCTGCCAGCAGAATCAGAAGGCACTGAAGCACCTCTCTTTGCATTTGAGTCAGCTTCAGATCTGAGGAAAGCGGAACTTCTACACCTGTGTTTCCCAAAGTTGTCGTGTCAGGTTCATTAGCCTGCAAAGCAGATTCATTAGCCTGGACAGAAGGATTTGCAGCATCCATAGGCGCTTCTTGTTGCGGCTTGCGAGTTGCCAACCCACCTGCAAAGCCACCTAAAACCATACCCGTCCAGAGCCCGGTAAAGCTGCCCTGCCACGCGGCTCCGGGAGTGACCCAGGCTTCACAGATGTTTCGCAAGCCCCAGGGTTGAGTATGACAGCGCTGGGTCTGAGCGTTGACACTCATCTGTCCACCGATCAAAAAGCCAAATGCTCCCGATGCCAAAGCCACAAAGGTACAGATCAAGGTTCGCTGAGTGGGCAGGGGCACCTTTTCTCTCCTGATGACGCTGGATTGATTTTAGCGGTTCTATCTTAAGCTATCTCATCGCCATATCAGCCGTGCGATGCACGACTGACATAGCACACATCCATTTTGCGTTTATCTGAATCAGCCTGTGTTTCTCATGCCAGCGGCAATCCCGTTGATGGTGAGTAGTGCGCCGCGCAGCAGTTCGCCCCGACTATAGCGAGAGCGAATCACACCGGAAGCTGCATGGGTTTTGTGCTGCCGCAGACGCTTGAGCAGAGAGACTTGCAGGAAGCCTAACGGTACGATGGTGCCATTGCGAAGCTGGACCGATCGCTGAAGCTCAGGGTCGCCATCTAGCAGACGCTTATGTCCGGTGATAGTCAGAACCAAATCGCGGGTGAGGTGAAACTCAGTAGCGATTTGCTCAAACACCTGTTGGAAGCGATCGCGATCTTCAGGATGAGTCAACTCTCGCACATAGTGACTGGCGATTTGCAAATCCACCTTAGAGAGGGTCATCTCACACTTAGAGATCACCATTTTGAAGAAGGGCCACTTGTAGTAGAAGTAGCGCAATAGCTTCAGGTTTTCCTCAGGTTCTTCTGCTAAAAAGGACTGAATTGCCGTGCCTACGCCGTACCAGGAAGGCAGCAAAAAGCGAGTCTGCGTCCAGCTAAATACCCAGGGGATTGCCCGTAGGCTAGACAAATCCTTTTTGCCGCCACGCCTTGCCGGGCGAGAACTGATTTGCAGTTGGCTAATTTCTTCGATCGGGGTGACCTGATGAAAGAAGTCAATAAAATCGGGCTGTTCGTAGATTAAATTGCGGTAGTGAGAACGCGATCGCGCCGCGATTTCTTCCATAATTTCGTGCCAGGGCTGAATATCATCAAAGCCGTTTCGCAGCACGCTAGCCTGAATCACCGCAGTGGCGATCGTTTCCAGGTTATACAGCGCCAGTTCTGGAAGATTGTACTTAGAGGCCAGCACTTCGCCTTGCTCAGTGATCTTGATTCGCCCATCAATACTGCGTCCGGGCTGCGCCAAAATCGCTTCATAGGCTGGACCGCCACCCCGACCTACAGAACCGCCCCGTCCATGAAAGATGCGTAAGGAGATGTCATAACGCTCAGCCACTCGCTGTAATGCTTGCTGCGCCTTGTGAATTTCCCAGTTGCTGCTAAGAAAACCAGAATCCTTGTTGCTGTCAGAGTAGCCCAACATCACTTCTTGCAGCGACAGCGGCTGGGTTGCCGGAGCTGAGCTTTCTTCTCCTTCTTCATTCTGCTTGTAGCCCCCCGACAGATAGGATCGGTAGAGCGGCAACTCAAACAGATGTTGCATTACACCTGGGGCTCGCTGCAAGTCTTCAACTGTCTCAAATAGCGGCACGACCTGAAGACTACCCGATCCGGTTGAGGGATCGTAAAGTCCAGCTTCTTTAGCAAGCAGCAGCACTTCCAGCAGGTCGCTAACGTTGTGGCTCATGCTGATGACGTAAGTTTGGCAAATTTCTGCTCCAAACTCTTGATGCAGCTTTCGCACCATGCGGAAGGTTTTAATCGTTTCGCAAGTCTTTTCAGAAAAGGGCAGTTCCGTTGGAATGAGGGGCCGACGGGTTTGCAGTTCGGTCGCTAGCCAGAGCGATCGCTCCTCCTCCGACAACTCGTTGTAAGCGCGAGGCAAAATCTGTAGATAGTTGCCGATTTCATCCAACGCATCCGAGTGGCGTGAGCTTTCCTGACGAATATCTAGATAAGCCAGGTTGAAACCGTAAATTTCCACCTGACAGATCAGATTTTCCAGATCCTTGCAACTTAGCCCCGTCTCCTCCAGGTTGCGCTGGATCAGCCGCAGTTCTGCCAGAAAATCTGTACCAAAGCGGTAAATTGCAGCCGGGTTGATTTCTGGAATTTCATCCTGGAAACAGTCGCCTTTATAAAGCTGAAGGCTGCGATCGCGCGTATTCTCTAGGCGTTTTTGAATGTAAGCCAGCTTTAGCCGATAGGGTTCCTGCCGATAGCGAATTGCCAGCTCATCGTACACCTCTGGCATCTGCATCTGGTCTTGCTCCAGCGACTCCAGCAGATCTGGCAAAACATCACTCCAGTGCAGGGACAGACTCAACAAATTCGTCAGTTGCTTGATCGACTGAACATACTTCTCCAGTACCAGATTGCGCTGATAGCAAGCTGTCTTCCAGGTGATTTGTGGAGTGACAGAAGGATTTCCATCTCGGTCAGAGCCAACCCAGGAGCCAAACTTGCAGAAGTTATAGCTAGGCGGCCGTAACCGTGGAAAAGTAGTGTGCAGCGCATGGCGAAACCGCCGATAGAGTTGGGGAATCGCATCAAACAGCACTTCCTGGAAATAGTGCAGCGTGTAGTCTACTTCATCCAGGACCGTCGGCTTAAACTGGTGCAACTCATCCGTGCGCCACCACAGGCGAATTTCCTCGGTCAACTGTTCACGTAGGGTCATCGCTTCCCATGAAGACGCTACCCCAAATGCCTGTAGACCCTCTTCTGCCTGGTCAAGCTGCCGCAAAATTTTAGCAATGCGTCGCTGTTTGTCGCGAATGGTATGACGCACAATTTCGGTCGGGTGAGCCGTGAAAACGAGCCGAATATCTAAATTGTCGATCAGCCGCTGGATCTGCTGAGGCGGCACATTGAGCTGCCGCAGTTTTGGGAATAGCCCCTGGAGACTGGCAGATTCTCGCCGTGAGGAAATTTCTTGCAGGCTCTTCTCTAACAGGTCTGCCTGGGGTCCACCACTTTTCGTTTCATCGGCTTGTGGCAAAAGAGAGGATTCGGCAGCAAAACCCGGAATCGTCTCTCTAGCGCCATTGGCATTTTCATAAGCGGCTCGATATTGCTGTTGCTGTCCGCGCTGCTCATAGTGTTGCTCAACGATGTTGATTAACTGAAAGTAGAGCGCAAAGGCCCGAGCAGCCCGAATTGCTTCATTCAAATCAAGCTTTTCGACGACCTTTAAAGCTTCAGATTCGACGGACTTGGGAGCTTGTCCTTCGGGGGAGCACATGTCCCGCAGCTGGCGCAGCAGATCGACAAGCTGCTGACCGCATTCTTGCAAGAGAACAGCCTCCCACAAATCTTCTACGACCTTGAGGCGATGACGTAGAAACAGATCTGAAGTAGAGGTCAGCGCAACGGGCTGTTCTGCCTTTGATTCTGTTGCTGTGCCGGAACTAAAAGCATCATCAGATGAGTGGAGTGTTGAACTCATAGTCTGTCCTGGCAAGAATACTCGATAATTCTATGGGTTTTAGCGGGATAAATTCTAGTTTTTCAGCATAAGAAACGGTATACGCCATTTTCCGAAATAAGTTAATCCTGAATTCGGAGGATTGAACTCAACAGCTTGTTGCATCAAAAGCTAATCCAAGCCTGATAGCAGATTCTTCAGGCTTGGCAATCCCAACTGTGTCAATACTGACCGATCGCAGATTTAGACTTCTGTTACATCTACGTCAGATTTATCTGCAGTAGTAGAAAAGTCAAGCACAGGCAATCGATCGCCCCGAAACACCTCTTCGCTTGCCTGTCCTAGATCTTGCATCAACTCAGCCAGTGCTTTACCTGCTAATAGACCGACTAGTAAAGGTGCTGTAGCTAACCCAAGCAAAAGTTCTGAAGAAATTTTAAGGTTCAACATATTATTATCTAAGCCAACTGTTTATCAGAGGAAGAATGGTCAAGGAAAGATTTGTGGGCGATCGCAAGTTAGTCTACGAAATAGTCAACGAAGTTGATCGACTGGAGTTAATCTGCTGAGTTTACAAAAATTGCATTCTCAATTGCATTCTCCAAGATTCTGAAGCGTGATCGATAAGATCAGACTAGATAGCAAAGCAAAACCTCTATTCAAGGCTTGGGAATCGGACTGTAGAAAACTCAAGGAGAGAAGAGTTGGTGCTCAAGCGACTGGAACTACAAGGTGTAGTTAAACCTATGCTAGAACATTGCCAAAAGTTGAGATTACTGAATGGAGCACAGCTTCACAACAATTCTGCAACAGACCAGGCTTCACGGGGGTTTAGCGGTACTAGAGCGGTACAGATTTCGTGGCTCAGTCAGTGAAGACTGTTGAATTGACCTGCGTGAGAGTATGCTATCCCTGAGAGCAAGATTATTAGAAGTTTTGAATCGGTTAAGACTAGTAAGACTAACGTAACGTTCTGATGGCACATCCAGTAGACGCATCTCGTTCAAAAGGGCGATCGCCCCTGGCTCAGTGGTTTCATCAGACGATTGAGATCCCAGTTCGGACTCAGTTTCGGCTGCGGGGCAACAGTCTCTATATTCTCTGTGAAGGACTGCCTCAGACCGAACGAATAGACACCCTAATTCGCCTGGTCAAATCGCTCAAGCACACCGACCTGAACAAGCTGGTTCCAGTTGATCAGCCGCAAATTTACCAAATCTCACTGGATGGTCGAGTTGCAGGGCAAAATCGCCCTGAATGGACGTTTACGATTCATCTTAACCAGCTTGACCAGCACCTTGAAGCGCTACTGGCAGAAAAGTATCCCCCTACCCCAGAAAGCCCTTTAGAAGAGCAGCATCCCTCTCAACCCGTCCCCCTAGAACCTGCTCCTGTTGTTCCTGAATTTTCGACGCTGCCCAGCAAGCTGGCTGAGCCAGTTCGCCAGTCCTCCGCTGCCAAATCTAGTCCCGACTCAGGCTCAGGAATATCAGGGCGAACTTCGACGGTCTTGAAGCCACCCGTTTCTGCTGCAAAGCGTTCGGCGATCGCCATTTCAAATCGCAGTTTGGCTAAGCAAGGACAGCCTGATGCGATCGCCCGCTATTTAAGCGAGACCCTCAGTGCTCAGGGGGTTGCAGTCAAAGTTCACGTTAAAGCCAGCCCTTACTCCAGCCGTGCCGCCACTTCCATTCCTGCTGCAGTGACGGCAATTCCGGCTCACCCTGCCCAGCGCCTCTGGATTACCTGTGAAGCGGCTTACAGTCCTTCTCCTTCCCTCATTGCCGAACCGATCGCCAAACTGCTGCGAGACTTGCAGCTAGAAGGATATCGAGATGCGCTGACCAGCATTCAGGTGCAGGGAGAAGCGAAACCAGATTGGGTCTTGCGCGTAGACCTGACTCCGCCCGAAGAAATGCTGCGAGAGTGGGCGCGCTGGGGAGACGTCGAGGCGATAACCCGACTGGTTAATCGGGCACTGGTAGAGTCAAACATTCACGTTGCGACGGCTTCGCTAAAAGAGGCAACGCTGCATCTGTCTTTCAGCTATTCTGAGAAGTCTCAGGCGGCAGTTGGCGAAACGGCTCCCAGCCAGGAAGCGATTAATGCGACTGTTGGACCCCTGTTAGCGACTCTTGCCCCTCAAGGCATTCACGCTGCGACAGTTTATGGTCAGGTGCCAGGGCAGGAGGCTCCTGCCTGGGTCAATTGGCTAAATCTGCCTGCGGCGGAGCATCCTGCCCTGGCTGAATCAACGCTTGATCTGGCTAAGCAAGGCGATCGCCCCGCAATTGCATTTTTGCTCAGCCGCTTGCTCAACCCCGATTTAGACCAGCAGCTCGCGACAGGCGGCATTCGGCTCCAGGTTTTGCTCAAGCAAGATCTGCTGCACATCATGAGCGATGCCCCCGTTTGCCCACAGCAGCAACAGGTTGGCTCAGCGATCGCCCGCTTCCTGCGTCCGTTAGAAATTCCCGGCATCACCGGAGTGCGTGTCTATGGACGGCGATCGGGGCAGAAGCGTCCGCGCTGGAGCTATGGGGCTGACTTCAATTTGCGCGATCGGCTGGTGCCCGAAGCGGCTCCAGAGTTTGCTGCAACCGATGCGTATGTAGGCGACCTGATTACCCGTTCCGACGACCTGATCATCCGTCCAGACCTGACCCCGACGGATATTCAAACCGCCTGGACAAAGCTACGTCAGGAAGCCGTTCATGCCGTTCAGCAGACACTCCTGCGCTCTCAGTTTTTCATTCCTCAAGAGGGCGCAGCGCTGCATGACACCAGCCCAGCCCGGCAAGTTGGCATTGCCCTGGTTTGGGGAGCGGTCGGCTTACTGTTGATGGTGCAGGCAGATTGGATGCTGGGTCGAGTCCTGCAATCGGCTCCTGCGTCTGTTGTAGAAGCGCGATCGCCCGAATTACTTGAATCTCCAGCTCTTCCCGTTACTCCACCCGTTGCCGCATCTCCTACTGCTGTTCCTTCTGCATCTAATCTGCCAACTGTGGCTGTTGACGCCCAAGCGGATACAGCAGAACCTTCACCTGCAGCGGGCGAAGATGCTCAGGACCAAGATGCTCAGAATATTTTTGATACTTCCAGCTTTGTCAGTGCAGCAACCCAAGCTAACCCTGAATCAATCGAGCCAAACCGTTTACCCAGCAATGGGTCAGCTAACCTACCCAGTAGCGATCCAGCCCCACTGATTAGTCCAGACATGGCGCTAACCTTTGCGGATGGCTCACCCTACCCTACCTTCAACAGTCAACAGTTTGATCAAAAGATTGCGCTTTATCATCAGCGGTTGGTCGAATCCGGACCACCTGATGTTTTAGTGATTGGCAGTTCCAGGGCATTGCGAGGAGTTGATCCGGAAGCACTGCGGCGATCGCTTGCAGAACTTGGCTACTCCGACATTGAAATATTTAACTTTGGTGTCAATGGCGCAACCGCTCAGGTGGTCAACCTGATCCTTCAGCAAATGCTAACCCCAGACCAATTGCCCAAACTGCTGTTGTGGGCAGATGGCGCTCGTGCGTTCAACAGCGGCGGCGTTGATGTCACCTACGATGGAATTATTGCCTCAGAAGGCTATCGCCAGATGATCAGCGGCGCTTTGCCCAGCCCGACCTCTAGCAGCTATCGATTTGCGGGTAACGGCATTGGAGCTACACCGCAGACAGGCGGCATTGCTGCAACCCTGACCGCAAACTATCAGGCATTTGACCGCTGGCTCAGTCAGCGAGTAGGAACCGTTTCGACCGTTTATCAGGAACGCGATCGCCTCAAATCTCTCTTTCAACAGCAGGTCAGCACCCTCCTGCCAGAACCCGAACCCACTACAGCCATTGGGGTGATGACCGAAACAGAACCCCTGGGAGGGGAGCAGCAAAACAGCCCTCAAACCGCAAATGCCGAGTCTCAAGGGCTGATGGATTTCGACGGCTTCTTACCCCTTTCCATTCAATTTAATCCAGCCACCTACTACCAGGAATACGCCAGAGTTGCTGGAGACTATGACAACGATTACGAATCCTTTAGAATTGCGGGCAATCAGGCAGAAGCACTGCAATCCCTGCTGCAATTCACCCAATCACGCAGCATTCCGATTGTTTTTGTCAATTTGCCCTTATCTCAGGAGTATCTCGACCCAGTTCGGGCAGGCTACGAGCAAGAATTTAAGCAGTACATGCTAGAGCTATCTGTGTCTCAACCCGGATTCATCTTCCGAGATCTGGGACAACTCTGGCTAGAGCAACACGCTTACTTTTCTGACCCCAGCCACCTCAACCGCTATGGAGCTTACGAAGTCTCTAAGCGACTTGCCCAAGACCCACTCATTCCCTGGGCAAACCCTGCACAAGCCTTAGAGTAAAAAATTGGCGTTGCTTAATCCAGGTATGAATTTTAGTGGAAGTGCCGTGCGGCATTCCCACTAAAATTCATGCTTCAAATCAGCAGTACTCACAAAATCAACATATTTGCTGGCGCAATCCACTCTACACCGATGCTTTTGGGTCAGTTTGTGGAACCCTAAGCAGTGAGGTAGTCAGCATGAATGGTATGAGTGAAATTCAGCGGACTGAGCAAGCATGGCAACAGCCAGAGGCAAAAACTCAAGAAGAGGGGCGCTACCCCAACACCCTTCATGAAACAGCATTGCGTCAGGAAGCCAGATTTCGATCGCTCATTGCGAATATTCCAGGGGCTGTCTTTCGCTGTTTGCAGAATCCAACTTGGAAGACAGAATTCATCAGTGACGTAATCGAAGAAATTTCTGGCTATCCGGCTTCTGATTTTGTCGATGATCGGGTGCGATCGTTTGCCAGCATCGAACACGCCGAAGACACGCCTCGCATCAGTCAACTGGTGCAGCAGAGCTTGCAGCAACGACAGCCCTACGAAGTGGAATACCGCATCATTCGACCAGACGGTAGCATTCGTTGGGTTTATGAAAAGGGGCGGGGAGCCTGGGATGAAGCGGGCAACCTGATGTGGTTAGACGGAATTATCTTTGACATCACTCAGCGAAAACAGGCAGAAGCAGAACTGATCCTAAAAAATGCAGCGCTAGAACAGGCACGATGGGAAGCCGAAACCGCAAACCGGGCAAAGAGTGATTTCCTTGCCACGATGAGCCATGAGATCCGTACACCCATGAATGCGGTCATTGGCATGACTGAAATGCTGCTGGACACCAACCCCACCCCTCAGCAGCAAGATTTTATCGCCACCATTCGCAACAGTGGTGAAGCGCTATTGGGCATTATTAATGACATTCTCGATTTCTCTAAAATTGAGTCCGCTAAGCTCGACCTGGAGGAAAATCCGTTTGATTTGCGGACTTGTGTTGAGAGCGCGCTAAATCTGCTGGCCCCTAAAGCGATCGAAAAAGGGCTGGAGCTAGCCTACCTGATTGACCCACAGGTGCCTGAAGTAATCGTGAGCGACGTGACGCGACTGCGTCAAATTCTGGTGAACCTATTGGGCAATGCCGTCAAGTTTACGGAAAAGGGAGAGGTGACAGTCTCGGTGGTTGCTCGTCCACTACCTAACACGTCCTCGTCAGACAGCGATCCATCTCTGACAACCTATGCTCTCCGTTTTGCAGTCAAGGATACAGGCATTGGTATTCCTTCAGATCGGTTGCCTCGCCTGTTTAAGCCCTTCAGCCAAGTTGACTCTTCGATTAGCCGCACGCATGGGGGAACGGGTTTAGGGTTGACGATCAGTCAGCGCTTGAGCGAGATGATGGGCGGCAGAATTTGGGTAGATAGTGTGTTGGGCAGCGGTTCTACATTCTATTGCGCGGTTCGAGTCAAGGCGATCGCCCCCAACCCGGCTCAGTCATCCTCCCCTACGCCTCTCGCTCAAAAGCGGTTGCTAATTGTAGAAGACAATTCAACCAACCGGCAAAACCTGACCCTTCAGGCAAGAGCTTGGGGCATGAGTGTCTGTGCAGTTGCGTCAGGGTTAGAGGCTCTGGCTTTGCTCAATCAGGGAAAGCAGTTTGACGTGGCAATTTTAGACAGTCAGTTGCCAGAGATCGATGGCTGGACTCTTGCTGGCGTGATGCAACAGCAGCTTCAAAACCAGTTGCCGCTGCTGTTGATGACGACAAGCAAGCCAATGGAGGGATGGGAAACAACGGTCGAGTGTGCCGCCACGCTGAACAAACCGATTCAACAGGCTCAGCTTTATCAAGCGTTAGTCAACGTTTTCACTGCGACAGATGAGTCGGCTCAGATTGACAAAGCGGTTCTATTAGAGCCGATTCAGCGATCGCCTCAACATTCACTCCGAGTCTTGGTGGCAGAGGACAATCTGGTCAACCAAAAAGTGATTTTGCATTTGCTAAAGCGGTTGGGATATCAGGCAGATATTGCCAACAACGGACTCGAAGTCTTAGATGCGCTATCTCGGCAACTCTACGATCTTGTGTTGATGGATGTGCAGATGCCAGAGATGGATGGGCTGATGACCACAGAGCAAATTCGCCAGCGCTGGTCAGTTGCGCAGCAACCTTACATCATTGCGATTACGGCTAATGCTATGCAGGGCGATCGCGAAGCTTGTTTGACCGCAGGCATGAATGATTACATCAGTAAACCTATTCGGAATGAGCAGCTAGTTCAGGCTTTGCAGCAGTGCCATCTCTATTTTGAGGCGATCGCCCCCATTTCCCTTGCCTCTGAGCAATCCACCCACCTTCCGACTTCGCTTAAGCTGTCTACAACAATTGATGAACCTGCTCTAGAAGCTTTGTGTAGCGAAGCAGGCGATCCAGACTTACTGGTAGAGCTAGTGAATTGCTATTTGATAGAAGCTCCTAAACTGTTGGAGAAGATCCAGAAGGCGATCGCCCAAAAAGATGCGATCGTGCTCCGTCATGCGAGTCACACGCTCAAGTCTAGTAGTGCAACCCTGGGTGCAATTCGGCTGCCCAAGCTGTGTGCAGAATTAGAGAAACTTGCTCGTCAGGGCACCACAGAAAACACAGAAGCTCAGCTTGTACAGCTTATCTCTGAGTACAGAAGAGTCTCAATTGCGCTCCAGCTCATGACTAGAGAGGATTGATGTTCAGCTTCTATATGAAGCTGAACATCAACACAGTACAAGCCCTAATTCTTAATTCCCGTTGCGGCAATGCCACGAATGAACTGACGCTGACCAACTAAGAACAGCACCACAACTGGAACCGTCGCAATCACCACTGCCGCCATCAACAGCGCCCATTCATTAGTGAACTGCTCCTGAAATTCTGCCAGCGCTAACTGCACGGTTCGCAGTTCAGGTCGGGTCGTAAACACGAGTGGCTTAAACAAATCATTCCACTCGCCGATAAAGGTAAACAAAAATAGCGTCACCAGTGCTGGACGAGCCAGCGGCAAAATCACCCGCCAAAGAATTTGCAGCCGATTTGCCCCATCTAGCGCTGCCGCTTCCTCTAGCTCTACCGGAATGGTTTGAAAATATTGCCGTAGTAAAAAAATGCCAAACCCATTTGCCGCAGTCGGCAAAATCAGCGCTCCATAGGTGTTGATTAAATTGCCCCAGCGCAGCACCAAAAAAATTGGCACGACTAAAATCTGGAACGGCAGCACCAGCGTTGCTAGCACAATCAGCAAAACTGCCCGTCGTCCCCAAAATTGGAGCCGCGCCAGCGCGTAACCTGCCAGAGCTGATGTGAAAATCTGAAAGGCGGTCACTGCCAATGCCACCAGCGTAGAGTTTGCAAACGCCAGTAAGAAATTGCCGCGTCTCCAGGCTTCCTGGTAATTTGCCCAAGTCCACTCGCTCTGAGTTAAATTTACGCCTGCAACGCTGCCTGGTGGCGTTAACGAGGTGAGGAACACAATCAGCAGCGGAGCCAGTACCACTCCTGCCCCAACGAGCAGCAGCAGAGGGTTTAGCCAGGATAGCCAATCATTCAGACTAGTCAGACTAGGTTGAGCTTCCTTTGGGGTTGAATCTAGCATGGGTGATAGAATTGGGCACTGATAACAAGCATCCCCTAAAATTCTGTCCAAAGATGGAATGTTCCTATTCTTGGGAGCGATCGCTTGTAAATTCCTATTTGAAAACAGTAGGGTGTAGATTAGAAGTTACCAAGTCGTGTGTGCCCTCACGACTTGATTGAGGTCGATAAATTATGATCGACTCATCCACAGCAGCGAGGAGATGACCGACTTATGCAGCAGCTTGAAGTCAGCCCAGAACTTGATTTTCGTAGTGAAACCTATAAAGACGCATACAGCCGAATTAATGCGATTGTAATTGAAGGCGAGGAAGAAGCCTACGCCAACTACCAGCGGCTTGCTGAAATGCTGCCTGAGCTAAAAGATCAGCTTTTAAGCTTGGCAAAGATGGAAAACCGCCATAAAAAAGGCTTTCAGGCTTGCGGTCGCAATTTAGCCGTAACTGCTGATATGGAGTTTGGGCGGCAGTTCTTTGCTGAGTTGCATGGCAACTTCCAGAAGGCCGCAGCGGCAGGGCGAGTTGTCACCTGTTTGTTGATTCAGTCCTTGATTATTGAGTGCTTTGCAATTTCGGCTTACAACATCTACATTCCGGTTGCAGACGACTTTGCCCGCAAAATCACTGAGGGTGTGGTGAAGGATGAATATCTGCACCTAAACTTCGGAGAAGAGTGGCTTAAGGCAAATTTTGAAACTGCTAGAGCTGAACTGGAAGAAGCGAATCGGCAAAATCTGCCTCTAGTTTGGCGAATGCTGAGCCAGGTTGAAGACGACGCTCATGTACTCGGCATGGAGAAAGAAGCGTTAGTCGAAGACTTCATGATCAGCTATGGCGAAGCCCTAAGCAATATTGGCTTTACTACCCGCGACATCATGAGAATGTCTGCTTATGGTTTGGCAGCAGCTTAGATTGAATTAACTTTCATTAATCATATTCTTGTGAAGAAGCAGTGCAAATTTGGTTTGCACTGCTTCTTTTTTCATCCTGCCGCCGTTAATGCAGCACGAGTTGAGCCGCTTGGTTGAAAAATTGTCGGTAAATTCCCTGGATGGTCAAAAGCGTCGTGATCAGGGTGGCGATCGCCAGCATAAACATAATCAAGATCTGGTAAAGCGCTGCATCAAAAGGACTAACTCCGCTCAAAATCTGTCCGGTAATGATGCCAGGTAGTGTCACCACGCCGACAACCATCATGGAGTTAATCGTAGGAATTAAGCCTGCTTTGATTGCATCTCGACGATAGTGGGCGATCGCCTGCGAGGGTTTTGCACCCAAACTCAGATGCGTTTCGATTTCAAGCTGGCTGTTATTGAGCGTGCTGACAAACCGTTCTCCGGCAACAGCCGCCGCATTCATTGCGTTGCCCAAAAGAATTCCCGCTAGGGGAATCACGTACTGCGGTTCGTACCAAGTTTCAGGGCGAATCACGACCAGGTTAGTGTAAGCCAGGGTTAGCGCTGCCCCAACGAAAATTGAGCCGCCCACCATTGGCAGCAGATTGGGCACCTTTTTGCTGATGCGGTTACGGGCAACGACAGCAGCAATCGTCAGCATCACCAGCACCACTGCCAGCACCGACCAGGGATCGCGCAGTTCAAAGACAAAAGAGAGAACGTAACCCACCGCTAGAAGCTGAACCACCGTGCGGAAAGTGGCGATCGCCAAACTGCCTTCCAAACCCAGCTTTTGCCATGCTGACAGACCAATTGCGACCGCCATCATTCCTAACGCCCAGCTGAGTTGAACTAAATCCAGTTGAATGAGTGAATTCACAGTTAAAGCTCTATAAAGTGACGGCGCACAACTAGCAAGGCTTTGGTAGGAGCAAACTCCGTTCACCCCTACAAGGGTTCAACCTTGCTTGAGAACTCTCCAATACCTGGGAGTCGGATACGTGGGAGGCATTGCCCACCGACCTCTCTTCATCTTCTAGGTCGATTTTCACCTGAAACAACGACAGGGCTTCATCAATCTTAGGAGTTGAGGGAAGATGATATTCAAGTCTTTTCTAAATAGACTTAGATTTTGTCTAATTTCTGGCTGTAGGGGCAGCTAAACCTCGCCTCTACGTAAAATTCTTGGATTTTCTGGTGTAAGCGAGTGACCCACATTCCCCCTTTTGATTTAACGCAGCAGTACAAAATGCTTCAAGCTGAAGCCAGTACAGCGGTTTCGGACGTGCTGGCTTCTGGGCAGTACATCAATGGCCCGGCGGTCAAAGAATTTGAGCAGCAGTTTGCCAGTTACATTGGTGCTGCGGATTGCATAGCCTGCAATTCTGGTACAGATGCGCTTTACCTGGCGCTGCGATCGCTCGACATTGGCGCGGGCGATGAAGTCATTACTACGACGTTCACATTCATCGCAACGGCTGAAATGATCAGCGCAGCCGGAGCAAAATCGGTTTTCGTCGATATTGATCCATACACATTCAACCTGGATTTAGATCAGGTTGAGGCAGCAATCACCGATCGCACCAAAGCGATTATGCCAGTTCACTTGTTTGGTCAGCCTGTAGACATGACTCGGCTCATGGCGATCGCCCAGTCCCACAATCTGTTTGTGATTGAAGACTGTGCCCAGTCCACCGGAACCGAATGGCAAGGCGTGAAGACTGGCAGCATCGGGCATATTGGCTGTTTTAGCTTTTACCCCACCAAAAATCTAGGAGCCTGTGGCGATGGTGGAGCCGTGACAACCAATGATGCAGCGATCGCTCAGAAAATTCGTGTCCTGCGCGATCACGGACAGCGGCAGCGCTATGTCTCCGAGGAGATTGGCGTAAACAGCCGTCTGGATGCGGTGCAAGCAGCCATATTGCTGCTGAAGCTACGTTATTTAGACGAATGGAATGAAAAGCGACGGGCGATCGCCAACCGCTACACCGAACTGCTTAAACACCTGCCAGGAATTATTACGCCCCAACCGCTCGCAGGTGGGCAGCATGTTTGGAATCAGTACACGATCCGGCTAACCCAAGATTCAGCTACTAGTTCAGAGTTGCTTTATCGAGATCAGGTGCGTCAAAAGCTTCAGCAGCAGGGCATTGGCTCGATGATTTACTATCCTGTACCGCTGCATCTGCAACCCGTTTTTGCCAGGTTAAACGACCAGACTGGAAAATTTCCGATTGTAGAGCAGGTGGCGCAGCAAGTTCTCTCGCTGCCCATGTTCCCAGAGCTTTCCAGCGAGCAGCAGGATCAGGTTGTCTACGCACTCAAAGACTGCCTGGTTGATTAACGCCTGCTCCAAAACTGACCAGGTCAAGGTCCTCAACTTCTTAGAAGACTTCCTGCATGAATCCTGTTTTAAAAGCATGAATCGTTGCGCGGCGGAGCCGCGCAACGATTCATGCAGGAAGTTATAAGAACTTGCAGATCTCGGCAGTCCTCAACGGATCAGAATCAACCCTTAATTACACCTCTAGCAACCAAAGCACCGACTGTCTCCAAACGGAAGCCCCAGCCCTTGGGCATGGTTTGATCGCCATCCCGTTGACCCAAATCAACGTAGATGCGAGGGGGCACGAAGTAGGCGCGATCGCCCGCTCCCACCAACATCTCATCCGCTTTAGCCAACAGCCCGTTGATTTGCTGGTCAAATTCCTCACGGTTAGAGGCTGGCTGAGACAGAGTTTGCACCACGATGTCAAGAAACTGGTGCACTGCGACCAACTCAGGCGCGCTGGGCGGCAGGTTTTCCAACCCAAGCTGCTGAATGATGGCTGGCTCCATTGATTTAAACAGTTTTGCCCGTGCTTCGGCCAGCTTCCGGTCGTTGTTGACCTCTTCGGGCTTGAGCAATACGCGGAAAGCACGGCGAATCAGTTGCGACACTTTGAAAGGCGGCACGGGAATCGTGTCTGGCTTAACGTTTTGCCCATTTGCTGCCAGCAGTTCATCTAGAGGCAGCAGATCTTCTGGCACAACGGGCATTTGAATGTGGAACTTCTTGAATTCTGGGTTGCCCGTTTGACGACTTAGAACGGTTGACTGTCCTCTATTGTGCTGATCGCGCAGTTCTAGGATCTTGGCTGCTTTTGCTTCGTCTCCATTCAACAGTTTTGCCAAACCGCGCTTGTTGAAGGGATAAACGGGCGTGTTCAGGTTGACAAATATGAACTCAGCGCAATAGGTCAGATTGGCAGGATTTTTGAAGAAGGCGATCGCCCCTGGATCTCCCAACGCTGCCAGCAGACCATTCTTTAAAATTTCAGTCAGTGCTGCCCGATTAGAAACACGAGTCGGGTCACCGCCATTGTAATTGCTAGGAAACTGGGTAAAGGGATTTAACAGCCCCATCCAGCAAACGATCGAATCCGTGTAACCGCGTGCCTGTTTGGGTGTGACAAATTCAGGAAACACTAGCCGCTGAGCCACCGCAACATAGCCATCGCTGCCGTATAGCCCACCGTGATAGCTGTCCGGCTCATTGTACGTCGCGTAGGACTTGGTCAAGTTGCCGCTTGAGTCTTTGCGCTGAGCAGGTACCACTGCACCAGAGTGGTGTCCCTCATTCTTGATGAACGCTTCGGTAAAAATGTCTTGGGCTAAGGGCTGACGCAAATCTAGCGGCACACCATACCGTTCTTTATGCCACTGGTAGGTGCAGATGTACAGCCCATCTCGATCTAAGAACTTGGCAATATCTTCATGCCCGGAGACGGTTTGTCCATTGGCATTTTGTACTTGTAAATCATCTGTAATGCCGATGAATCCAGGCACTTTAATCGTTTCAGAGTTGACGGTTGTTTGATCATCCAAGATGACCTGCTTGGTGAACAGCCGCTTCAAATCATCGACGGGTTTTCCAGCCCAATCGCCAACCAGTTGGTTAAACTTCTGTAGGTTAATCTCTGCTGCAGATCGTAACGGCACTGAAGCAGTGGTGTGGGGGGCAGCCACTTCCGAATCGGGCGATGCTGGCGCTGAGGGGTTATCAGCAGATGAACCAGTCTGGGGTGGTGGGGCAGGAGTCCCAGGTGTGATAGGCGGTTCAAAAGCAGACAACTTATCATTGAATGAAGTCATGGGTGTTCCTCTAACAGTAAGAACGTTCGGACTGAGGATGATTGACATTTGCGGTAGTTTGCACCAATCCCATCAGCCGCATCTATTTGATCTAACAGAGGCTACGACTTCGCGCTGTAATTCTCCGGATTTGTTTGCTAAATTTAGCACTTCAACTCGGTGGAATTCGGGATGACACTGACGCCCCCTTCGATTATTGGAAATCTGCAAGGCGATCGCAGCACAACTTTACAGAAGCGGTCGAGCACTAGGCATCCTTGTCTAGTCCATCTTCCCCAACACTTTCAATTTGAGGGGTCTCTTCTTCATTCTCATCTTCTTCGTTCTCACTTTCCTGGTCCGCTTGCTGCTCTGCTTCACCTATCTCATCTGCTTCGGTAACATCCTCAAGCTCTTCGTCTTCGTCTTGAAAGAACCGTTCACTCAGCTTTGTAGAAATTTGAGCAACCAGAATACCGCTACCGATAATGAAGCCCCAAAACATGAGCGTATCGGCTGTAGGTAAAGGGGCTGAATTGAAGTCAGGAGAAAAATTCATTGAGGTGCGAATGAGGTCAGGTTTCGCCTAATTTGCAGCAATCTAGCCTTTGACAGGTCTTACAGATTTGGCTTGAGCCGTAGACATTCTCTCAAAACTCAGTGCAATCACCCCAAAGGTCACCACGATAATTCCTAGCCATTGCACGACTTGAAGTTGGGTGAAGGGTCCAGGGGTAAGCAGAAAAGCCAGAAGCGCAGTCAGCACTGGACCTGTTGAGGCAATAATCGAAGTGCGGGCTGCTCCCAAAAACCGCACCCCAAAGTTGTTTGAAAGATAGCCAACCAGAGTTAAAACACCCAGAAAAATGCCGCCAATGGCAAAGCCCAACGGTTGGTCGATGCTCACTTGGGCAGACCAGCGATCGGGCAACGGTAGAGCGGGCAGAAAAATCAGACTGACGGCTGCTAGAAAGCCAATGGTCAAAAATTGGGCCAGGCTGACAGGCACAGGATGCAGCTTTCTAAAGCAAATCTGCATGGAAATCAGGTAGCAGGCGAAGGCAATCCCTGACCCAACAGCGATCGCCACTCCTGCTCCAGACACGCTACTGGTTTGAGTAATTCGGGGTAGCGCAGCCAGAACAATGCCGATAGAGATGACCAGCATCACGACCCATCGCAACAGGGTAGGGCGATCGCCAAAGAACAACCAGGCTAGCGGCACCGTGATCAGCGGATACATGAATAGGATTGTCACGGCAACACCAGGACCAATTTCGGCGATCGCAATATAGATCAGCACTTGCGACAAAAACAAACAGCCACCACTGCCAATCACCGTCATTAGCAAGCGGCGATCGTTAGAGGTTAGAAAATTCTTAATGTCCTGCCACACCGACGGATAGAGCCTCTGCGCCATCCAGATCATCAGTGGCACAACGATCATCATCCGCAACAGCAAAATCAGCAGTGCATTGCCCAAGCCTAGTTTTAGAAATCCGCCAAGCTCAAAGCTTCCCAGTACGCTAGTTGGATTGCCGATTACACCAACGACGACATTGTGGAGGGAAAGGGCGATCGTCGAGAGCAAAATCAACGCCAGCCCAATTTGGAACTGAGACAGACCCATCGGACTCGTCAGACGCATCGGGGCAACCGCCGGATCAGGTGCAGTTGATGGCGCAACTGGCAACACTGACGGTGGGCGCTGCCGAGGAGACTGCATGACTTCATGGGAAGAACGCAGATTGGCACGAGGATAGCCCGGTGCACTATTCCCATTTCCTTGAGTCCCATTTCCTTGAGTCCCATTTCCTTGAACAAGCTGCTCACCGGAAGGGGGTCTATGGTCTCCGTTTGTTCCCGCTCCTCCAGTCGGCGGTTGAAATCCTCCCGTTTGTTCCCTGATAATTTCTGCCTGAAGCTGCTGACTGAGCCGACTGACCAGCGCTTCTAAAATTGCTTCTCCCTGCTGCTCCAGATTGTGCATCCGGCTAATTTGCTGGGATAGAGAGCTTTGATAGCTCGTCAGGTCTTGCCGCAATGAGGTCAGGGTACGGTTTAGCGTTGCGTCTAGAGAAGCCAACAGCCGATAAGCATTTTCATGATGACTATTGGCGGCTGGAGCGGCAGGCAAATTTGTCCCAACGCGCTGGGGTAAGTTGGTTTGCTCCATTCGCTGCACCAGTGCCCCCTGGAGGTGTTGGGCTAGTGCTTGCGCCAGTTGCTTGGCCCAAAGCTGCTGTTGAGCACGCTGCTGCTGCGATAGGGCCACTTGCTGTTGAGATTGCAAGTTGTCGATGTCGCCCTGGAGCCGCGCTTTTTCAGCCTGAAGCCGCTGCACGTCCTGATGCAATTGAGAAACTAACTCCTGCTGAAGCTGACGCAAATCTTGTGTCACCGTGTTCAGGATGTCCTGCGCTGCATTCGGATCAGCCGCGCCAGAATTTTCGGGTAGATTGTCCAGCCGCCCCATCAGTTGCAACCTCTAGCGTATTGACCAAAAACCGCGTTGGGTAAATCTTACAAACCCTGCTATCGCTTTGCCCAGCTATTTTGCCACTTTGCTAAAACCTTTTACACCCATTTTCTTCAAGGTTCCAAAATATGAAGCTTTATATAGAAGCGGGAGCAATTGCTCGATGCAATTCTTGTCTGTAATGGTTTTCATACCAGATTTGAAGTGATGATATCTCTGATTTGTGAATTCTGCTCGTCCAAATTCTAGTTATGGGATTCAATTAATAGTTTTAAACAGCTACAATCCGCAATCTATCAACTTTTGCAGCAACTCCTAAAGGATTTTAGCCGATTTAGTCCCTTGTACCTGGAGGTTTGAAAAATTGACGGTTCCTCAAGATCATTTCTATCAGCTAGAGGAAATTATGCAGCGGCACGCAGCGGCACTGGAGGCAGAAGTGCGATCGCTTCAATCCACTGATCGCACGTCCGACTGGTCATCGTCTCTAAAGCAGGCTTACAACTGGCACTTTGCCCAGTGCTTTGCTCGCCAAAAAATCTTTCGCAACTGGGCTGCTGATGCCGCCGCTTGGGGACTGCTGCCAGAACGCACCTACCCAAACCGAGGAAATCGTCAAGTTGATCTCACAGATCTGGATGCGTAAGCAACACGGTAGGGGTGGGTTTAGCAGACAAAACCTGAATGAAGCGGAGATTAAATGCCAAAACCCACCCCTACGGCAGCTTATTCCTCTTGCCCATCCTCAAAGCATGAACATGCGAGGATCAAGGTTCTTAGGATCATGGGTAGTGACGAACTCAGTCATGCTGGTATCTGACTCAAGCCGACCGTCTACCAGGTTGATGATGCGATCGGCAACATCGAGAATGCGGTTGTCGTGCGTCACCATAAGAATGGTGCATTTCTGTTCGCGGGCTAGCTGTTGCATCAGGTTGACGACATCGCGCCCAGACTGTTTATCAAGGGCAGCAGTCGGTTCATCCGCGAGAATGAGTTGGGGTTGGTTGACCAAGGCACGGGCGATCGCCACCCGCTGTTTTTGACCACCAGAGAGAGAATTGGGTTTGTAGTCGACTCGTTGCCCTAAACCAAGCTGTTCCAAAACGGCGATCGCCTGTGCCCGCTTGGAGCCACTACCCGTTAGCTCAACGGCCATTTCGACGTTCTGGCAGGCGGTGAGTGATTCAAACAGGTTGTGGGCTTGAAAGATAAAGCCGATGCCACGCCGCACCCCTACCAGTTGGCTATTGTTCATGCCAACAAGTTCGCGTCCCATGACTTTGAGGCTCCCTTCGTGTAGCGTCCGCAGTGCCCCAATTAGACTCAAGAAAGTTGTTTTACCAGAACCGGAAGGTCCGGTAATGATTGCGATTTGCCCACGCGGAAAATCGAGGCTGATGTCAAACAAAGCCTGTTTGCGAAGTTCCCCCTGACCAAAGTAGTAGTTGAGATGACGGATTTGTACCGCTAGATCGGGATTATCGGCGATCGCAACACTTCCATTCTGCGTGACTGGTTTTGCGCCATTGGCTTCCATTATCCAAACACCTCCGCTGGGTCAGTAGCTTGAACCTTGCGAACGGCGATCGCCCCTGAGATCAAGCACATGATAAATGTCGCCACCAGGGTTGAAAGAGCGCGATCAGTCGTCATTTGCATCAACAGTCCGGTTGCATTAGCAGTCGCGTTGTAGAGCAACACACTAATGCAAAAGCCTGGAATAAAGCCCAGAATCGAAAGAATCGTAGCTTCCTGCAAAACTACACCGAGTAAAAAAAAGTTTCGGTAGCCCATTGCTTTGAGTGTGGCGTATTCTGCCCAATGGTCAGATACATCAGTGTAGAGAATCTGGTAAACCAGAATAATGCCAACGATAAACGCCATTGTAGTTAACAGGCTAAACACAAAGCCAATGTTGGTGTTTTCTTGCCAATAAGTGAGTTCCTGCTGTACAAACCCTTCTTGGGTAATCACTTTTACATCTTTGGGCAAGTTCTCACTGAGGATTGCTGCAATTCTCTCGGGGTCTGCATTTTCGGCAATTTTGACCAGCCCAACATCTACTGTACTGAGGTCACGTTCCTCATCTTCTGGGTCAACCTGAGCAAAATATCGGAGATAGTTTTGGTCACTCATGATCAGGTTGCCGTTGCCGGAAGCAAAGTCCGTTCCCAGACTGTAGTTGCCGACTACCCGTACATGGCGATCGCCCAACTCCGTTTCAACACCTGCGGTAATTGGACCTAACTCTGGACGGGACTTCAAATCAATTAATACCGTTTCAGGCGCTTGCAGTTTAGCAAGCTGTGTCTGCACTTCAGGTAAGCGCAACACCGGATCTTGTGGATTAAAGGCTAAAACCCGAACCGGACGGGTAGCTTTCGTCTCCGCGTTCTTCCAGTTTGCCGTATTGATATAGAGCGGGTAAGCATCCTCAACCCCTTCAAAAGCTCGCGCCTGATAGAGCCGCCGACGGGCAAACGGCTCTGGTACAAACATGTTGTACTTTTGCGTATTCGTGATAATAATATCTGCATTCAAAAGCTGTAAAAGCTGCACCTGACTGTCATATAGGGCATTTTTGAAGCCGTTAAACATAAACATGAGTAACACCGCAAAGGCGACTCCACCCAGAGAAGTGAGTAATCGACGGCGATCGTGAGTCAGGTTTAGCCATGCCAGCGGAGTACGCTTTAAAAGACTCATGAAAACACCTCCGCTGGGTCAGCCGTAATCACTTTACGCACAGAAATCAATCCTGAAACCGCACACATCGTCACCGTCAGGAGTAACACAAACACCAGTCGTCCAAGGTTCATTGCCATTGGCAAACCCCCATTCGTGGCGTTAGTGGTGAGTTCATACAGTCCTAAAGAGAGAATCAAACCGGGAACATAGCCCATCACTGCCAAGATGACTGCTTCTTGCAACACCACTTGGAATAGGTAACGGCTGCGGTAGCCCATTGCCTTGAGCGTGGCATATTCAGGCATGTGTTCAGAGATGTCGGTGTAAAGAATCTGATAAACGATCACCGTGCCGACAATGAAGGAAACCACTACCCCCATGCTAAAGATGAAGCCAGTAGAAGTGGTGCCGATCCAAAAGTCGCGATCGCGCCCAATAATTTCCTCTTGAGTCAACACTTCCACATCCTGCGGCAGCATTCCCCGCAAAGTCTTAGCAACGGCTTCTATATTCGTTCCAGGCTGAAGCTTAATCAAACCGATATCAATTCGGTTTAAGGTACGGGGCGTGAAGAGCCGCAAGAAGTTTTGGTCGCCCACAATCAGCGTGCCATCAGAGGCAAAACCGCCTCCCAGAGTAAACTGTCCGCCAATTTCTACGCGCCTGCGGTCGGATTCTGTTTCCAGTCCGATCGTTTGCGGCCCAAATTCTGGCCGCGAAAGCTGATCAATCAGGACGGTATTGGGACGTTGAAGGGCAGCGATCGCCTCTGAAGTCTGCAACTCTGGCAGGCGAAACACCGGATCGCGAGGATTGATGCCGTAGACAAACATGGCACGGCTCAGCCGCGTTTCAGGGTTGCGCCACTGCTGGTAGCCCACATACACCGGCATCACTTGATCAACCCCTTCCACACCCGCTACCTGATACAGCCGCTCGATGGGGAATGGTTCTGTGGTGCTAATCTCTAGCGTTTGGGGCGATCGCAGAAAAATTTCTGCATTCATCTGGTCATAAATTTGGGTTGCCGTGAGTGAGAGTGCTCCCAAAAAGCCCAGATTCATAAAAATCAGCAGTACCGCAAAGGCGACTCCAGCGATCGCCACCAGCAGACGAGTCCTTTCATGCAGCAGGTTTAACCAGGCGAGAGGCGTTCTCATGGGTAGTGCAAGTTACTCTTCTGTGGGAGAGGGGGTTGGGGTTACAGGGGCAACGGATGGGGCTGAGTTGCCATTGGATGCATCCACATCAATTCGCACGTCAACTTGCAAGTTCGTGAGTCGGGCAACGGGTTCACTCTGATCGAGGCGAATCTTCACCTCAACCACACGAGCATCAGCATTGGCAGCGGGGTCATCATCCAGCACATCGTTTTTGAAAATTTGAGTGCCAATTCGCTCAACAGTGCCCGTTAGGGTTTCGTCAAAGGCTCCGTTGCGGCTGGTGATCGTTGCCTTTTGCCCCAGCTCTACCAAACCCACATCAGTTTCATACACCTCAGCAACCACATACATTTGGCGAGTATCGCCCATCTCTAAAATGCCTGTCTCGGCGATCGCTTCCCCGGTCTGGGTAATGATCTGCAAAACTTCTCCGTCACTGGGAGCGCGAATAACTGTGCGATCGAGGCTAGCATTTGCCAGTTCCAGGTTACGCGCGGCTGAATCTACTTCGATTTGAGCTTGCGATCGTGTCGATTCGGCTTGTGTAGACTGTACCTGTGCCCGCGCATTTTCTAAATCGCGGGTGCGAGCCGTTTCTAACCGTACCAGGCTAGCTCTGGCGTTGTTCAGTTCTTCTTGCGATCGCCGAACTTCGGTAAATTGCTGGTCTAACTCCTGCTGAGAAATTGCTCCCTCTGCTCGTAAGCTTCGAGATCGTTCCAGATCAGTTTCTGCCAGGTCTAGCTCTGCTTCTAGCTGGCGCACTGTTGCTTGCTGCGCCTCAATTTCTAGTGATTGCGGGCGGTCAATTTGCCCTAAACGGGTGCGGGCTTCTTCGACCTGAGCAGTGCCATATTGAGCTTCGGCAGCTAGACGGGTCTGAGCTTCAGCAAGCTGACTGGCGGCGTAGTTACGCTCTGCCAGCCGTTCTTCATGGCTCTCTAGGTAAGCCAAAATCTCACCCTGACGCACGTAGTCGCCTTCTGCTACTAGCAACTCACTAATGCGATCGCCCTGCGGTCCGCTGACGTTAACGACTTCTCCTTCTGGCTCTAACCGCCCCAAGGCTGCCACTGTCACTTGACGAGGAGCAGGAGCCGTTTCCTCAATCGCGGCTTGCTGGGCAGACTGCTGAAACATCCTGACGGCAAGAAAACCTGTTCCTAGCAAAACTAATGCAGCAATTCCTAACCATAGCCCCCGTCCCTGCCAGGGGCGCTGAGCATTACTTGCACTCATAAATTTATAGATTTTTCCAATCTAATTGCTACGTCAATTAAGGCTTACGTTCTTTGAGGCTAGATGGAGTGACGTATGACGGTGTACAACCTTTGAGCGATTTGCTCTTTGTGAAGGAAATATTGAGAGTCTCTTGCCTGGGAGGACGAGATTCCTAACTTCAGGCGAGTATACTGCACGGTATAGTGTAATTCTTTCCTTCCATTAGACTACACCGTGCAGTCTGGCTCTGTCTATAAAACTTTGTAGATTAGCTGTGTAAATTAATCTTCCTGCACTGGTTTTCTTGGAGGAGTTGTTGCACTGCAAAGCAACTAACAATTGCCGCTGCCAGAATGACTGGCGATCGCCCCTTCTGATGCCCCAAGCCCTCAAGATTTTTACAAATCGCCTTCAAAATCATGCTGAGCAATCAATCAACCAACGAAACTGAGACTAGTTGCAAACCCGAACAGATTTTGCAAGGTGCTTTTCAGGTATTTCTCCAGCACGGCTATGCCGGAACCAGCATGGATCGGGTCGCCACTCAGGCAGGTGTCTCCAAACACACCATCTACAATCACTTTCAGGGAAAAGAAGGACTGTTTATTGCTTTAATCGAGCGGTTAGTGCTGCGTCATTTTCAAGTGGAATTTGGCTGCGGTTTGCCTGAAACTGCGCCACCCGAGAAAGTTTTGCGGCGATTTGCCGAAATCCTCCTAGCTCGGATGGATGACCCGGAATACATTGCCTTTGTGCGGTTGATGATCGCAGAATCGGGGCGCTTTCCTGACCTGGCTCAACTCTACGTACGAGAAGTGATTCAGCATGGTACAGAAGTTTTGAGCGCCTATTTCAAGTCGAGTCCTGAACTAGACGTACCTGACCCAGCTATGACCTGTCAGGTTTTCTTCGGCTCTCTCATTTCCTTTATCCTCAGTCAGGAAGTCCTACACGGCAAACTGATCATACCTGCCTCCAAAGAACGGCTAATTCATTACCTAGTCGGTTTGGTGCTTGACTACCACAAACAGACACAGACGTAATTACTTCAAGGGAACAAGCTAAGGCGCATTCTACAGAAGCATCATAGAATAAAGCCATCGTTGCGCTTAACGCAGTTCTCATGGCCGTCATTCCATTCCCCTCGGTTCAGAAGATTTCGCGGGCGATCGCTCCTCCTACAATCACCTGGGAAAAGCCACCGAAGGACTATAAATTTGAAGAAAAACCCGTGGACAATAGCGGACAACCCCTTCTAGCAGCAGCTTTGCGCGAGAGCCTTGAAATTAAGGGTTTCATTCAACCTCAAATGCTGATTGCCTCCAACTTTGGACTCTGCGCCACAGTCAATGGTGAACTCGTAGTTAAAGCACCTGACTGGCTCTATGTGCCTGCCGTCAATGCTCCTAACGCGACCCTAACACGACGCAGCTACACACCTCATTTGGAGGGAGATCTCCCCATCCTGGTGATTGAATTTCTCTCTGACGAGGATGGCGCTGAATACTCCATCAAACGTACCTTTCCTCCTGGTAAATGGTTCTTCTATGAACAAATTTTGAAAATTCCCACTTACACAATCTTTGAACCTGAAAGTGGGTTATTGGAATTGTATCGCCTGAATTCTGGACGCTATGAATTAGAGATGCCTAATCCTGAAGGGCAACACTGGATTGCTGAAATGGAACTGTTTTTAGGAACCTGGTACGGAGACAAAGCAGACCGAAGAGGCTATTGGTTGCGTTGGTGGGATGCAAAGGGACATCTCTTGCCTTGGGCTATTGAACAGATAGAACAAGAACGGCAACGGGCAAATAGATTAGCTGAATACTTGCGATCACAAGGCATCAACCCTGATCAGGTGTAAAGCGGTATCTTTGATAAATAGTGTGACTTATTACCTCGCAGGTAATTGCTTCTATTATCTTCTGTTGGCACGATTGAAGCATCCCAATTGAGGTAAGTCACGATGCTGAAATCAACAGAGGTTCCGGTAAAACGTTCATCCAGCCCTTTGAAACCGATCTATTTACTCTTCACAATTGTGGGTTCGATCGGGCCCTGGTTTTGGCTGTTACAAGACCTAGATGCACTCCTGTCTCCCACTCTGTTTCTACAGGCGACCTTTGCAAACAACATTACGACTGCCTTGGCCGATGATTTGATTATTTCGGCGATCGCCTTCTTTTGCTTTGCTTGGGTAGAGTTAAAACGATTGAATGTTTCTCGCCTCTGGCTCATCCTGTATGTTGGACTGACCTTTGGAGTAGGGCTTTCCTGTTCTCTACCCTTCTTTCTATACCGCCGAGAGCAAATTCTAGAGCAAAATGCTTTCGGGCAGGAGATCTAGTGTCAAGTGCATAGCGTAGGGGCGGTTCGCGAACCGCCCCTACGCTATGACTTACCCATCTAAAAATGGCTGTAAGTTTTAATGGCTCAGCATTAATCCTTTGCAACTCAGCTTCAAACTTATGTGAGTCAGGTTTAGACTGGCATAAGTTTTGGTTAAGACATTAGGACTGAACTTCAAGTCTATTAATCAAAGTAGCAACCGATCGCGGCTGAGTGGTACAAATGAATTAGTTTCATCTAGCACAAGACAACGCGAGTTCACCTGAAAGCTGAATCAACAGTGAGGCAAAGCGAATGCTTTTAGGATTACGAACGGTCATTTATCACGTTGCTGATCTCGACAAAGCCAAAGATTGGTACGTTCAGATCCTGGGCTATCAACCCTACTTTGATCAGCCGTTTTATGTTGGCTTTAACGTAGGTGGCTATGAGTTAGGACTCAATCCTGACTTATCAAACAGCACTCCAGGCGGCAGCAATTTTGCTTATTGGGGTGTGGAAGATATTCACGGCACACACAGTCGTCTAATAGAACTTGGAGCAAAACCACATACCGACATCCAAGATGTCGGTGATGAAATCTTAGTGGCTACTGTCACTGACCCCTGGGGCAACATTTTTGGAATTATTCAAAACCCACATTTCCAAGTCTCATGAACCCTGAAACTAACCAATTCACCATCAGTTCTACCTATGTTGTGCTTGGGGAAGATGGTGCTACGATTCCAATTGCTGTGAGCGATCGCTTCTTTACAGATTTAGAAAACCAATTTGGTGACTTCAAGGGAAAGCGACTGGTTTCACACTTTACCTTTGAGCGCGACTGGGATACTTGGGAAATGCATCCTGCGGGTGAGGAGTTTGTGTCTACTTTCAGGTCAAGTCGATCTAATTTTGAAACAAAACGAAGCTGAGAAGACGATACACCTGGATACTCCAGGAGCTTTTGTGCTGGTGCCATGTGGGACGTGGCATACCGCCAAGGTTCATTCGCCCAGTTCGATGTTGTTTATCACCCCAGGCGAGGGGACGCAAAATCGGTAAGCTGTGCGACCATCTCTGCCCGTGACGAAACCTCAAGCTTGCGAAACATCCGCTTTAAAGCCTGCTTGACAGAGTTTTCAGTAATCCAAAGTTCACTGCCAATTTCAGCATTAGTTCGCCCCAAGGCAACCAGTTCGGCAATTTGCAATTCACGAGGGGTTAAACAGTTTTTTGGAGCTTTGCCGCGAGAAAGTGATGCCCGTTCTGTGGAAATACTTTGCGATCGCACCGCTGTAACCCAGACCGATAAGTGCAAACAGATTGCACTTAGATCGGCTAAATTTTGTGTATCAAAAGCAGACTTTGACTTTTCGCGAGTGCAACCTACAACTCCCACAAGCTGACCTCGATTAATAACGGGCCCTGCCATTACATGCCAGTGATCGGGACGAGGACAGATGATTGACCAAGCCTTTGGTGATGTCACCAGAGCTTCATGGACAGGAGCATGACGTTCTACCAGGTATCGCACAATGGGATTGTGTTTGACTGAGAGTCCGACTTTGAGCACCTCTTGAAGATTACGATCTACCAACGGAAGCTGATCAAAGAAGAAAATTCCCCAGCGTGTAGCTGCAAAATACTCACCAATTTTTGGCACGATTTGCGATCGCATGTCCTGCTCACTCTGGGTCTGACCAATCGCTTCAAACAGCAGCTTTAAAGAACTTGTCATGGATCATGTGGACTGAAGAGTACCCGATTGAGGACTAGCAGCAGTAAAAGACTCTGCCTAATACTAGCTTTGATCTCAAAACGGCCTAACGCAATGACGCAAAATGCAATCTTCGGTCCCTTCTTTGCCACTGTGTTTTTAACACTTATCGTGTGGGTGTATACGTACATCCGTCGCATTCATTTTATTGGCCGCATTAAAACCAACTTCAATCAGCTTGCTGTACCGGGCAAATTAGCGCAAATCTCACCAGCAGCCGTATCTAACCCATCAGATAACCTAAAAAACCTGTTTGAAATACCAGTTCTTTTCTATGCGATCGCGCTATACCTTTTCGTCACTAATCAGGTTGATGCTGTGTATGTGAACGCTGCATGGATTTTTGTTATCTTTCGCGCACTACACAGCGTTGTTCATTGCACGTTCAATCGGGTTATGTTGCGATTTTATCTCTACCTATTTGCCACGCTTGTGGTGTGGTTTATCACGATCCGGGCAGCCATTGCTCACTTTGGCTTAACAGATACGCTGATGTCATGTTTTTGAGAGCGATAGATACAGTTCGTACTCACAAAAACATGACCCTGTATTGCCGTTGGAGATTTTTAGTCTAGAGACTGGCTGTAAAATTACCAGTTAGATACAGCAGCTTTTAGTGCAGATTGGGCGTTAGCGATCGCTTGCTTACGTCCCTCTTCTCCCCCCATCAAATTATCTGCATGAATGAATTGCAAATCGGTGATGCCCATGAATCCCAAAATGAGTTGCAAATATGGGGTTTGCATATCGTAGGAATGAGCAGGGCTACCTTCTGGATAACTCCCTCCCTGAGCCGCAACAACCAGTGCTTTCTTGCCGTGAACCAGTCCCTTATAGCCATTCTCATCAACCGCAAAGGTACGACCCACCCGCACAATTTGGTCAATGTAGGCTTTGAAACTAGCTGAAATGCTGAAGTTATACATCGGCAAGGCGAAGACAAAACGATCAGCAGCCAAAAACTCATCTACCAACTCATTTGAGATCCGAATTGCCTCAGCTTGTTCAGGTGTATGTTGTTCAGGAGATGAATAAGCCGCAGCAATCCAAGGTTCCGTCACCAAGGGAACAGGGTTATGTCCCAAATCTCGATAGGTCACTGTATCGTCTGGATGAGCCGCCTTCCAATCGTTAACGAACTCTTTAGAAAGGGTGCGTGAGACTGAGCGATCACCACGAGGACTTACATCAATGTGAAGGATATGTGCCATAAACAACCTAACAAATTGGACTTAAACTGCAAAGCAGAAGCAAACTCAGTAAACTAAATAGGTAGTACCCATCTTGCTTATAGTAATTTGTTGATGGCGATCGCTAAGTTTCTCCCGACACATTGCGTCAGTAGTAAGAAAACATTCTGAAAACAGATTGAATGAACAGTGAAGAATTAGCCCGTTACCTGGAAGCAACAGACAGCACATTTAAACCCTGGCTGCTCGCTCAGCTTCGGCTCAAGAAACTAGAGGAACGACGGGCTGATATTTCGCCTGAAGAATACGCCAGTGAACTAGCCGACATTCACCAGAGCGTCATGAATTTAGGCGAATGGTGGCACGGTAGAGAAGACGAGATGTTTAACCAGCGGTAACAAGCTTTACCAATTTAGGATTAGCTGATTTGTCATTAACGTCTGGCTGACGACTGACTACTCTGATTTAGGTGAATGGTAGGCTGTCATCAATAGACTGATGTGCAACGCTATGCCTAAACTCAAAAAGACCCCATCACCTGTAGATCTGAGTGACCCACAGTACTATTTCAACCGTGAGTTGAGCTGGCTAGAGTTCAACAATCGGGTGCTACACGAAGCCTTTGACCCCAGAACGCCATTGCTAGAACGGCTGAAATTTATGGCGATCTTTGGCAGCAATCTAGACG
The DNA here is from genome assembly GCA_014695345.1 of Cyanobacteria bacterium FACHB-471. GTDB lineage: Bacteria > Cyanobacteriota > Cyanobacteriia > Elainellales > Elainellaceae > JAAUTN01. The sequence continues at coordinate 135,303 of JACJOC010000065.1, read as the reverse complement.
AGTACTTCATGGTGCGGGTTGCTGCCTTAAAAGAACAGGTCGAAGCGAACGTGAGCAAACTTCCTCCTGACGGACGCACGCCTCAAGAGCAGCTTGACCTGATTAGCCTGCGCCTGCGACCCATGGTGACTCAGCAGCATCGTCACTTTGAGCAGGCGTTGCGTCCTCAGCTTGCAGCAGAAGGCATTTACCTGCTGGACTACATGGAATTAACCCAGGAACAGCGCCTTTACATGCAGCGCTTTTTTGAGGAGCAAATTTTTCCGGTTTTGACTCCATTAGCAGTTGATCCAGGGCATCCCTTTCCCTACATTTCTAATCTCAGCCTCAACTTGGCAGTGGTGGTAAAAGATTCAGAAACGCAGGAAGAACACTTTGCCAGAGTCAAAGTGCCCAATGTGTTGCCTCGATTTGTCTCTTTGCCACCTGATTTACAGCTGCACCAAAAGGGGCGACCCGCCTTGTGGACGGGTGTTGCTCTGGAGCAGGTGATTGCTCACAACCTGGAGTTTCTCTTTCCAGGAATGAATATCCAGGAGTACTATCCATTTCGCATCACCCGTAACGCCGACCTGGATGTAGAGGAGGATGAAGCAGATGATTTGCTCCAGGCGATCGAGCAAGAGCTGCGACGGCAGCGATTAGGTGGATCGGTCGTGAGAATGGAGATTCAGGCTTCCACACCCGAATCAGTGAGAGAAACACTGATGCGTGAAATGGGTCTAGTCGAGAACGATGTCTACAATATCGAGGGGTTGCTGGGCATGAAAGACTTGATGTCTTTCATGAAGCTATCTGCTCCTAAACTCAAAGATGACCCTTGGATACCCGTAGTTCCACCTCGGCTGCGCCGAATCAGTGAGACAGATGCCGATGGCAGTTCCCTGGACATCGAAGATGGAGAAGATTTTTTCTCAGTGCTCCGTCGGGGCGATTTACTCGTTCACCATCCTTACTATTCTTTTCCAGCAACGGTGCAGCGGTTCATCACGCAGGCTGCCCACGACCCGAACGTGCTAACTATCAAGATGACGCTTTATCGCACGTCAGGTGACTCACCAATAGTCAAGGCGCTGATTAGCGCGGCTGAGAATGGTAAGCAGGTCGCTGTGCTGGTTGAGCTAAAGGCGCGTTTTGATGAAGAAAACAATATCAACTGGGCACGGAAGCTAGAAAAAGCAGGGGTTCACGTTGTGTATGGGTTAGTAGGACTCAAAACTCACACCAAAGTCGTTTTGGTCGTGCGGCAGGAGGAAGAGCGGATTCGTCGCTATGTTCACATTGGCACGGGCAATTACAATCCCAAAACGGCTCGAATCTATACCGATATAGGGCTACTCAGCTGTCAAGAGGAATTGGGTGCTGATCTAACCGACTTGTTCAACTATTTAACAGGATATTCGCGGCAGCAGTCTTACCGAAAGCTGCTGGTTGCGCCAGTGAATTTGCGCGATCGCTTCCTGACGCTGATCCAGCGTGAAGCTGAACATGCCAAGAATGGACATCAGGGACGCATTGTTGCCAAGACGAACGCCCTGGTTGACTCAAAACTAATTGCCGCTCTGTATGAAGCATCCCGGGCAGGTGTAAAAATTGATCTGATCGTGAGAGGAATTTGCTGTTTGCGTCCCGGTGTAGAAGGCATAAGCGAAAATATTCGCGTGATCAGCATTGTCGGTCGTTTCCTCGAACACTCGCGAATTTTCTACTTTCACAATCAGGGCAACGAAGAAGTTTTTATTGGCAGTGCAGACTGGATGCCGCGAAATCTAGATCGACGAGTAGAGGCAGTTGTCTCTATCGAAGATCCTGACCTCTCTAAAGATTTGCAGGAAATTTTAGGGGTCATGCTAGCAGACAACCGCCACGCCTGGGAATTACAACCTGATGGGCACTACAGTCAACGACGACCACAGTCAGGGGGAGAACAAAGTTCGCAAGACATTTTTATGGAAATGGCGGTTCAGTCCATTAGCTAAACGAGGGAAAGCTTCTACACTGCGCCAATTCTTCCCCAAGGAGGATTTAAGGGAACTGTAATAACTCTCTGTATAAACACTGAGTTAATTGAGGGGTGAAGCCCCTTAGTCGCGTTGGTTCAGAGAAAAAGCTGAGTGAGATTTAAAATAATAAAAACCCTCAAACTGGGGTGTCCGAGGGCTGGAGTTCCTGAAAATCGTCACTGAAGGCATTCTTGCAACCCTCGGTAAAATCCACAAGAGGGGCGTGACCCACCATACAGGGTGGCAGGGTCAAAAGCTATTCCGCAATCAGGCTGGCTAAGAGTGCACGATCGTGAGTCGATTGACGTTGCTCAATCGGAACGTAGGATGCATTTCGAGCACCAGTATAGATTTGAGTGGGGCGGAAGATGCGGTTTTCGGCTAGCTGCTCCTTCCAGTGAGCGAGCCAGCCTGAGACACGGGCGATCGCAAACACAGGTGTAAACAAGTCCGTTGGAATGCCTAACTTGCGGTACACCAAGCCCGAATAGAAGTCCACATTCGGGTAAATGCCCTTGTGCCCCAGTCTTTCCTCTACAGCCGTTTCTAGCTCAACTGCAATGTCGTAGTAGTCATCTCGCCCAAATTTCTCAAAAAGCTGCTCTGCCAGGTTTTGCAAGATAATGGCGCGAGGGTCTTTAACCTTGTACACCCGATGCCCGAATCCCATAATTTTGGCTTTGCGCTGCAAACAACCGTCTAGATAAGGGCGCACATTTTCTACTGAGCCAATTTCTTCAAGCATTGTGATCACTTCTTCGTTTGCGCCGCCGTGCAGTGGGCCGGCTAGCGTTCCCACTGCCGAGGCGATAACGGCATAGGGGTCAGTTAGCGTCGAAGCGGTCACCATTGCCGAAAAAGTCGAGGCGTTGATGGTGTGTTCAGCGTGCAGGGTCAGACACACATCAAAAATGTGTGCTGCCAACTCGTCAGGTTCTTGCTCATTAAGCATGTACAAGAAGTTGGCAGAATAATCTAAATCATCGCGGGGCTGCACAGGGTCATTTCCCTTCCGCATTAGTTGGAAGGCTGCCACCATTGTCGGAATTTTAGCTAGCAGCCGTACCACAGCCGCCCGGATGTAAGCCGGATCATCCAAAGCGCGGCGGGAGTAGAATAGCCCCAATGCTGCTGCACAAGCTTGCAGCGCGTCCATCGGATGACCGCTCTCAGGAAAACACTTCATCATGTCGCGAATGCGATACTTGAGTCGCCGATGGTAGCGGATCTCATGCTCGAATTCTGCTAGCTCATCTTTGGTAGGCAACCCACCCCAAATCAACAGATAGGAAGTTTCTAAAAAATTGCTTGACTTTGCCAGTTCATCAATGTTGATGCCCCGGTATTCCAGGATGCCTTTCTGCCCATCGACGTAGCTGATACTCGATTGAGTGGCAGGAATTCCCTCCAAGCCGGGTTTATATTCACAAAAAGTCATAACTCACCGTTGCTCAACCTATATGTAATTAGAATACGCAACAGACTGACACACTCCCGCTGTCGGTTCTGTTATTCCAGAGCAATCTGCTGTGGATAGCTTTCGGGCTTCGTTCAGGCTCATGGCTGACTCAGTGAAGCCTGTTTGTATCCCGTCGTATCCCGTCTTTATAGATTAGCGGTTGCGTGTGCAAGTGTGGATCTAAATTAGACATCCTGCGATGGTAGCGCGGTTCTGCCAGCTACCATTCACCTTTGAAACAGTGATTGTCACAGGAGTCTTAGTGAGCGGTGAGAGTTGGCGATCGCCCCAACTTCAAAAGGTGGAAGCAGGTGGCACGTACATTCCAGGATTACCCGTAACATTTGGCGCTCCCGGTGCCGCATTTGGCATTCCTGGTGCTGCACTGGGTATGGACGGAGCCACATTGGGTACTGCACTGGGCACGGACGGCACCGGAGCAGCAGGAGCCGGAGCCACCGGAGCAGACTGAATCATTGGCGATTGAGGTGTAACCTGAATACCGCTGCTCGGTGGCGGGATCACAGGCTCACCCGTAGAAAATGGAATCGTTGAATTGGGGCTTGAGTTTGGAGCTGGGGTTGCCGGAGTCACCCCAAAAGAACCGTAGGGAGAAGGGTTTGCATCACTCGTCGTGGGTGCAGTTGGGATCGGGTTGTAAGCATCAGGAGCAGGGGAAGTTACGTCAGCCCCGCTATCGGGCACTGGAGGCGGGTCAACGGGAGGAATCTCTAGCGGTGGCGGTGAGACTGGCTCAAAGTCGGGTTCGTCTGCTTGACTGCAACTGCTCAAACCTGCCGCTAGCAAAGAAACTGCCAGCGCTAACAACACAGTGCGAGAGCGGGATTTGTAGGATTTGTTTAACATCATCTTCCGACTTAACCGATATAGGTTGACTGTTGTAGACCTGGAAGACTGCCCCTAAATAGTCGAGTTCGTAGATATGCAAATCTAAGGCGAATACCTCACCTGTCTGGACAAACGAGTTGCCGAACCCTTGCGTTACATTTTATTTAATTTTTTCTACTTAATCTCTTAGTTTTTTAATGATCTGGTAAAGATTTGAAGGATCTTCCCATTTCACACCGTCAATCCGCCTTGAGCGTAACCAGTGTGATTAGCTCAGGTGACACCCTTTGACTCAGACGAAGTTCCGCAACAGCAGCATCGAACGATCGCCCCTGAGTGATGCGATCGCTAATTTCCTTTACCTCACTCCAGGTCAGATCGCTTTCAATGAACGCTTTGGCAACGGCAATCAGTAGGTCCACACACTCGTTGCCTTCAGCCTCGGTCATCATCGTATGGGGAATATCAAATTCCTTGTCAAAGCAGTGATACCAGGACTTTGGATGGAGTTTGCGAATAGATTCAAACAACACTCGCAGGTCCTTATTGCTGACTGCTGCATCGCTACCGCTTGACACAATGAGCGATCGCGCAGTGGGGTGCGTTTCAACGCGATCGAAGATTTCCTGCCCCATTTCCAAAAAGACGCGCAGGGCTGGCATTCGGAATCCGGGGTAGCCAAAGTGAGCCGTTCCTGGTTCGCTTTTCCACTCAAAGTAGATGTTGAGAGCACGAATCACCCAGTCCAGCACAACGTTGCTGTTGCGAAGGTAAGGGGCAAACAGCAAGGTTTGATCGACCCGTTCAGGATGTTCTAGCGCTAGCCAAATCGCCAGGGTTGCCCCACCTGACAGTCCACCCAAAACCACCTCTTGCCCCAAATCTTGAACCCAGTGCAGCCAATCTTGCCCAAACTGCTGATAGATTTGCCGATCTTCCGGCAGGGGTGGCGGAGAGTCACTGTCCCACTTTCCAGCTACGCCATGCCCTGGCAGCAAAGGAATCAAGACGTTGTAGCCTGCCTCAAAAAAAGTTTTGCCAATTGGGACAAACTGAGCAGGTGCAGCCGTAAACCCATGAAAGAATAAAAATACCTTGTCCGTCGGGTTAGGGTGAAGCAAAAATCGAGAACGACAGTTTTCATCCATCAAAGACAAGTCATCCTCGGCTGCTGCAACCGCCTGTACCAATGTCGCTGTTAAAGTGGAGTAATCGGGCATCTTCCTATATTGGTCGGGCGATGATTACAGTAGCGTTTCTAGTTCAACCTAAGCAATTCGCTCAAGTTAAACAATCCTCCTTTAGATGACTGATTCCACGGCTCGTCCTAAGCTTTTACAACCACTTGACCGAACTGCACTGGTTTTGATGCTGGTGCTGGGTTTGGCGATCGCCTTGCTGGTTCTCAAAGGCGATCGCACTGCCCCCCATGTGCGCGACTTTAGCTGGCAAAATGCTCACGTTGGGGCAGAAGACACCGCTTTTCTGCTGACCTTCAGCCGCCCGATGGATCGCACCAGTGTGGAAGAAAATTTGCGCCTGGAGCCACCGCTCCCTGGGAAATTTAGCTGGTCGGGTCGACGAATGGCCTACACGCTCGAAAAACCTGCGCCTTACGGCACTCAGTTTGAAGTACGGCTCCAGGGTGCCCGCGATCGCTTTGACAACTCAGACGACGAGCGAACGGCTATTGAGCCATTTCTAGGGAAATTTCAGACCCGCGATCGCGCTTTTGTGTATCTAGGCGTGGAGGGCGAGCAAGAGGGACGATTGGTGATGTACAACCTGACGCATCAGCAAGAGCAGGTGTTAACGCCGGAGAACCTCGTGGTGATGGATTTTGAGCCTTATCCAGACGGCGATCGCATTCTCTTTTCTGCAACCGATCGCACTGCCCAGCAGCAAGGCAGCCTTGACCAGCGCATCTACACTGTCACCACTGGAATTCAGGTGCGATCGCCAGATAGTCTAGGAGGACAAGACCCTGCTTCCACTTCCATTGAGCCGCAGTCCGCTGGTGTAATTCAACAGTTGTTAGACAGCCAGGATTATCAGAACCTCAAATTTGACCTTTCCCCCGACGGTCAAACTGTGATTGTGCAGCGCGTCAGCCGAGAAAATCCTGGAGCCGACTTTGGGCTATGGATTTTGCAGCCCGACGCTGCGCCCCGTCCGCTAGAGACTGAGCCAGGAGGTGACTTTTTAATCGCGCCAGACAGCAGTTCTGTGGCGATCGCTCAGGGACAGGGAATGGCAATTCTGCCGCTGGACGACCAGGCAGACCCGCTCGACTTTTTGCCCCAGTTTGGCATGGTGATGAGCTTTAGCCGAGATGGCACCGCTGCCGCAATGGTGCGGTTTAATGTAGAGCCTCAGAATCCAACGCGATCGCTTTTCCTGGTGACAAATCAGGGCACTGAGGAAGAGTTGTTTCGTACAAACGGCTCAATCCTCTCAGCCGAATTTGACCCTGCTAAGCGAGTCCTTTACTGTCTGATGACAGAGCTACTGCCCACCGAGGCTTACCTGGAGCAACCCTACTTAATTGCCGTAGACCTGGAAACGAAGCAACGAACTAATTTACTGCTGTTGCCCATTCAGCGCGACATTCAAATGAGCCTTGCACCTGATGGGCTGGGCATCTTGTTTGACCAGGTTATCGCTGAAACGGAGGAAGGGGCTGAACCAGGAGTGCTTCGCAGTCAGGAAGGGAAAGCGATCGCCTCCAGCAAACTCTGGTTTCTTCCTGTTGTCCTTGCAGCAGATGGCACTCCTGCACCAGTTGAGGCACAGCCTTTGCCGCTGGCAGGGTTAAGACCACACTGGTTGCCCTAGATTAACCTGAAAGTTTTGAGTGAAAGCGCGGCGTTGCTGCGCTTTTGTTTTATGCGGAATCCGTTTCTTACAAAAGCACGATTTGGTGTTAATTAGTCTTTATTAGTCTTTCATTTACACAAAATGATAAGGCGGCAAAGCTTCTCCCAGGCTCAACTGCCAATGAGGACACTGGGACTGCCAACTCGGTAAGCTGTGGTGAGGCGTGAAGCTGGACAGAAAACTTGCCAAGAGATAAATTCGCTCCACTCCATCCTTAGGTTCAGACCGGACTAAATCGGGGTAATGCTGGGCGATCGCCTGCATCAACTGTTCCAATTCGCTTTGCTGCTGCTGCTGTTGCTCTGCCTGACTTTGATAGCGCTGCTTTTTCGCCAGAAAATAATCTTTCCCCTTTAGATCGGATTCAATGGAAGGTTGCGATCGCTCCACAGGCGTTAACTTCAACACATACTCGGCCTTGCCCTGTAATTTAGCTAGCTTTTGCAAATATTCAGAGTTTCGAGTTGCTAAATGCTCCAACAACCCTTCACGAGAAACAAAATAAGTACCAAACCGCAAAGGCAAAACAACAGTCTGACGAAATAATTCTTGGATTACTCGATCATGTACCAAAACAGCTTGCATCAGCTGTTCATCACTGTTTTGCAGTTGCTCAACCTGAAGCTTAGGCTCTACCACAGCCGACAAATATGCCCCGTTGACTAGAGCAAGGTCGCCCAAAATACCCTCCGGCAGCTCCGGCGGCATCTCAGAACGAGGAAGAAAAGCGTAGGTGTACATCCCCAAAAACCTGTTGCCTTTCTTTCAGTAAAGCAGGAATTGGTGCTGCTGACTGGCAGTTGTTTTTGACAGAACAATCAAGTCATATTTGAGATATATCTCAAGAGATCATTATCTCGATTGAGCCAACCCTGAAGGAAAACTCTCTGGCTTGGATCTTGGCTAACTCGTCGGTAACGGTAATCAATTCTTGCCTGACAATAGCGTCTGGCAGTCGCCGCTGTGTTGCCCCGTGACAAAGCGTTTCTGGTGGCTGGACCAAAGGAACCATCCACCCCGATCCCTAAGGTTTCTTGAAGAAACTCCGTTGCGCCACCCACGCCAAAGTTAATTGCCGTGTCCAGATGCACGATCGCCAGGGGACGTATCATTAGCTCACACTGAGCAGGTTTCCAGTACATATCCCGATAGATTTCATGGACTTCAGCATCCGTAATGTGTCGAACGCTCTGAGCCCCAAGTCCTTTGCGTCTGCGATAAGACTGATAGGTCGCTGTTGTCACACCTTTATTCGTTTCTCCCCCATAGTCAGACGGATTATTTACATACCCACCTTCCCAGCGCAGTGAAAAGCGTAGCCCTTCACTAAAGATATTGCCTGTTTGTGGAGCAGGTGTAGGCGTGGGGGCAGGACGGGACGGGGTAGGAGTAGGGGAAGGACGCGGAGGCACAGGAGTAGGGGTGGGAGTGGATACCTGCACTCCTACGGAACTGACGATGAAATAAGCCGCTTTGGGCGAAAGCTCATCTGCTCGAAACCCATAATAATCGGCAAAAGATCGGTAGGCTGAACCCGTTTGTGATCCCCAGATGCCGTCAGCACTTCCGGCTGAAAAACCCATTTTGTTGAGCGACAGTTGGAGAGACTGAACAAGAGCACGGTCTTGTTGAACGCTGTTGATCGGGTAAGTTGCTTGTCCCCTGGCGATCGCTTGTAGATCCATATTTGAGAAGAAAGTTAGCTAAAAGGCGAGAAATAGCTTTAGTGTACCGAGACAAAACCTGCCTTCTACCTTAAGTAGAGCTTCCGCAATACTTTGTAGAAAATTAACGCATGTTCAGGGCTGTGCCTGTTACTCTTCGCTTATTTTCTACCGAAAGATAGTTGTTGCCCATCGCCCGTTCAGGTCTGTTCCCCATCACCCAACTTGGTTCAAGTTCAGGTTGTATATTCAGCGTTAATTTTGACGTAGTCATAGCTAAGATCGCAGCCCCAAGCTACCCCTGAGCCATGTCCACTTCCTACACTAACTGCAATTAGAACTGTATCTGTCTTTAAGTATTCCCCTGCTGCTGCCTGTTTCAGGTAAGCGCTAGCAGCAGCGCGATCAAATTCAAGCGGTTGACCATGCTCCATAAGTAGGAAGTTACCTAGCCGCACCTTCAGATCATCTTGCTCGAACGGAACACCCGCCCGTCCAGCAGCAGCAGCTATTCTGCCCCAGTTGGGATCGCGTCCAAAAATGGCAGATTTGACTAGCGAAGAACCGCAAATCGTTCGAGCAATTTGGCGAGCAGACTGATCATCGCTTGCCCCCTCAACCCGCACTTCAACCAAACAGGTTGCTCCTTCCCCATCACGGGCGATCGCCTTCGCCAAATGCACACACACCTCAGTCAGCATTGCTTCTAGCTTTTCGGCATCCGCCCCCATTTCGGTAATCGCAGGGGTGCGAGATTGCCCGTTCGCTAATGCCAGCAGTGTATCGTTGGTGCTGGTATCACCGTCTACAGTGATCTGGTTAAAACTTTTGTCAGCAGCGCGGCTGAGCATATCTTGCCACAAAGGAGGGGCGATCGCTGCATCACAGGTAACAAACGCCAACAGCGTCGCCATGTTGGGGTGAATCATCCCAGACCCTTTACAAATGCCGCCAATGCGGACGGGTCGATCGCCCAACAGCGTCTCCAAAGCAATGGTCTTTGGCACTAAATCGGTAGTCATGATCGCTTTAGCAGCCTGATCCGATCCATCCTCTGAAGTCGCAGCCACCAGCTTAGGAACGCCTGCCCGTAGCCCATCCATCTTAATTCGCTGACCAATCACCCCCGTTGAAGCAATCAGCACCGCTTCCGGTGCGATCCCCAATGCCTCAGCTAACAGTTGAGCACTTTCCTGAGCATCAGACCAGCCCTGCGCTCCCGTTGCTGCATTTGCCTGACCCGCATTACAGAGAATGGCACGAGCGCTGCCCTTGGTCTGGAGACGCTGACGGCAATAATCGACGCAAGCTGCTCTGACTTGAGTAGTGGTGAATACTCCAGCGGCGATCGCCTCCACATCCGACAAGATCAGCGCTAAATCCGCCGCGCCAGACGGCTTCAGCCCAGCCGCAATTCCCGCCGCCCGAAAGCCTTTCGGAGCCGTCACCCCCCCCGAAATTTCATGCCAATCAGCCATCGCTAGTCTCCCTGTTAGTTAGGCGTTGCTGGATGGAGAGGGATTTTTGCAGTTAGAAAACTAGTTTTCTAACTGCAAAAATCCCTCTCCTAAACTTATTTCTCGATCTTGAGCGACAAAATCTTGTCGCCTTTACGAATCGCATTCACAACATCCATGTCCTCAGTTTGTCCAAAAGTGGTGTGAACTCCATCGAGGTGAGGCTGAGGCGAGTGGCAAATAAAGAATTGACTGCCGCCCGTATCTCGTCCTGCATGAGCCATCGACAACGTTCCGGCTAAATGCTTATTTTGATTGATTTCGCATTTAATTTTGTATCCGGGACCGCCTGTCCCCGTTCCCTGAGGGCACCCTCCTTGAACCATAAAGTTGGGAATAACGCGATGGAATGTTAGTCCGTCATAAAACCCTTTTTCTGCCAGGTCAACAAAATTTTGAACTGTGTTGGGCGCATCCTGGTCGAACAGGTTGAGATGGATAGTGCCCTTCTCAGTTTCCATAATTGCGCGAGTCATAGTTTCTCCTGTATCTACTAAGGATGTTCGGGAATCGAAAATTCAACTCACACGATAAACGTGCAGCCTAGTTTACGTCAGTCTGCGGTTTAGGAGCTAGGGAGGTTTGCAGTTTGACACAGCGAGGTCAACTCTGCTCAACCCTTACTCAATAAGTTTGGGCGCAGAAGCAATGCTCCTACGCCCAAACTCACTCATTTTAAATTAATTAAACTGAAACGATACCTAACCTAACTGACCCAGCGTCTAACGGCCTCAGCTAAAGGAAGCATGGCTGCGATCGTAGTTGGCTCGGAATGTGGGATGAGGTTGCCCTTGAATGTGGTTCCAATATTCAGCTGATTCAGGCGGTAGTCCCACTTCAGCCGCCGTCCGTCCAAGCATAGACTGTTGACGCTGCTTGACCAGATGATGGTGGCGCATCATTAAGGCACGAGCTCGATCTTGTGCAGTCATATAAAAACCTCTGTAATTTAGTATCTAAAAATTCTGTACATAAGAACTATAGCACAATTTTCTGTAACAAAGACTACAAAATGTAGATCATGTCAAAAAATCAATACTTTCAGGCATTGCTAATCAAAGCTACAAATCTGATAAGGCAATTCGCGTAACGCTCCTCCTGGTTTGCTTGATCAAAGCCCCCCTCAGCAGTAAGCTCAGACAACACCTGAAACGAGATTCTCAGGTTAAATAGTCTGGGTTAGTTAAAGCAAATGGCGGAGACAACAGAGAATCGAATTGAAGCAGGAAACCTGGAGTGGTTTTACCGTGCATCTGACCCTGTGAATTCAACCAAGCAGGTTCCTGTTGTGCTGCTGCATGGATTGCCCTCGCAGAGCTATGGTTGGCGACACATTTTACCGGCTCTGGCAGATTATGGGTTTCAGGCGATCGCCCCCGACTGGATTGGCTTTGGCTTGTCTGCCAAGCCCGACAGGCGCAAATTTGCCTACACATCTGATGCCTACATCGAAGCACTGGGAGAATTCTTCAAGGCTTTAGAAATCGAGCGATTTTCCCTCGTCGTTCAGGGATTTTTAGGATCTGTTGGTTTGCAATATGCACTGCGCCATCCTGACCAGATTGAGCGATTGGCGATTTTGAATGCTCCTATCACAACTACCGCCAAACTACCCTGGAAAATCAAGCAATTGGGACTGCCTTTAGCAGGTGAAATGCTGACTCAAGATCCGCTCCTGGTCGATCGAACTCTAGAAGGAGGTGGCGGCTATCGAGTTGAGGATGAAGACCTGGACGTTTATCGCCGTCCGTTCTTGAAAAGCTCTGATGCGGGGCGATCGCTCTTCGCTGTCGTCCAAAACCTCAAACTTCAGCAAGCAACAGCCGAAATTCAGTCCGGTTTCTCCAACTGGAAGCAGCCTACCTTGCTTGCCTGGGGCATCAAAGACCCCTGGTTGCCATTAAGCATTGCCGAAGCCTTTACAAAAATCGTTCCCTCTGCCGACCTGGTACAACTCGAAGAAGTGGGCCATTATCCCCAAGAAGATTGGCATGAAAAAGTGAGTGAAGTATTGCTCCCCTTCCTACGGCGACAGGTTGTTTAGAGGCACAACTTCTTCTCAATCTGCTGTGATATGGGCGTGTTGTCTGTTCAAATCAAGTAGGCATCTTGCTACTCACAATGGGTAGTTTGGGGGGTAGTTTAGGCTCATAAGTTGATCAATGATTGCTAACCTCTGACTTCTGAGCTATAAACTATTCATCATTTTGAGATATATTTCTTCACAAAGGCAGCAAGCTATCGACTTACAAAAGAATGGTGGCTTGGTTGTTTGATGTTAAAAATTAGGAAGCTATGAGAAGCTATGATACGTTACCGATCTATTCTGGCTTTTGTTTTGGCAGGCATTGCCGCTTTCCTTGTCAGTTGCAGCAGCCCCGCAACAACGGCAGCGCCGACCTACACCGAGGCTCAACTTGCTCAGATTGAGCGATATTCTGCTGACGTGCAGGAGTTGCGCGATCGCCTCTTAGAAATTCCACCCCTGGTTCAGGCTCAACGCTGGCGAGATGTTGAAACCTTCATCCACGGACCCTTGGGTGAGTTGCGTTTCAGAATGGGTAATCTAGCCCGTAGCTTAGATCCCAAAGTGCAGCCAGAAGCTCGTGCTGCAGCCCAGGAAGTGTTTGAACACCTGATCGCGATCGACGAAGCAGCCAAAGCGCGAGATAACCGCAAAGCTTTGAGTAATTACAACGGGGCACTGGCAGATTTTGAGACTTTTCTGAAGCTTGTTCCAGCGTCTGAGCAGCCCGTAGCCTTTGTGCCATCGGCTTTTGTTAACACAGTTCGATGACCCATGTTGTAGTAGTTGGCTGTGGAGTCGTGGGGGCGGCGATCGCCTATGAGCTAAGCCAAATTCCCGATCTGTCTATCACCGTGTTAGATCGTCAGCCCCCGGCTCAAGCCGCTACAGGTGCAGCATTGGGCGTCCTCATGGGTGCGATCAGCCAAAAAGTTAAGGGAAATGCCTGGAGAATGCGTCAGTTCAGCATTCAGCGCTATGAGACGCTGATTCCTGAACTGGAGGCGATCGCCCAACAACCTATTTCTTACAATCGGCAGGGCATTTTGATGCTCTGCTTTGACGTTGAAACCTTACCTCGGTGGCAGCAATTAGCTGAAACCCGCCAAACGCAAGGCTGGCAATTAGAAATTTGGGACAGAGAAAAACTCCGTTGCTGTCCCCAAGTTAATCCAGAGAAAGTACTGGCAGCAATTTATTCTCCCCAGGATCGGCAGGTTGATCCGACTACACTAACGTTAGCCTTGGTCAAAGCAGCGCAGACGAAGGGCGTTACCTTTCACTTTGACGCTCAAGTGCTGGGATTGAAATCTACGGCAAATGAATCACAAACTTGTCAACAGGTTCAGACAACAGCAGGAAATTTCTCCGCCGACTGGGTTGTAATTGCGGCTGGGTTAGGCTCAACGCTGCTTACTCAAGCTGGGATTCAACCCGTTGATATTCGTCCTGTTTTAGGGCAGGCTTTACAGTTGCAGCTAGAGAATCCGCTGGGCGATCGCAACTTTCAACCCGTGATTACAGGCGATGACATTCACCTCGTGCCGCTCGGCAACGAACAGTATTGGGTTGGCGCAACGGTTGAATTTCCTAATGATGCGGGGGAAGTTAGTGCTGATTCTGCTCAACTGGATGCGGTGTTAGAGGGGGCGATCGCCCTCTGTCCAGCTTTAGCTCAAGCCAAAATTCTCAAAACCTGGTCAGGGTTGCGTCCTCGCCCATACGGTCGTCCCGCGCCTATCATCGAACCGCTACCAGGATACACTAACGTTCTACTCGCGACAGGGCATTATCGCAACGGCGTATTGCTTGCTCCCGCAACGGCTCAAGCAGTTTGTGATTTATTAGCAAAGTGAGAGCATTTTAGTAAAAATGCTCTCACTCTTAACTATTGCTAGCATCCTCTTTCTTGCAACATTTACTCGGTCTGCAATTGGTTTTGGCGATGCGCTGATTGCAATGCCTTTTCTGATTCTTCTGGTTGGACTAAAAACTGCAACACCGCTCGTCGCTTTGATGGGTTCAACTATCTCGCTAGTTCTTCTGATCAATGAATGGCGCACATTAGATTTACGCCGACTGTGGCAGCTCATTCTTTCAACATTTCTCGGCATTCCATTTGGCTTAGTTCTACTACGTTTTGCTTCAGAGGACTTAGCTAAATCGCTATTAGGAATTCTGTTAATTCTCTATGGGCTCTACCAACTATTGGGATTATCTCTACCTCAGACACGCCATCCAGCATTAGCAGTTATTTTTGGCTTTATTGCAGGAGCATTTGGCAGTGCATACAACACGAGTGGAGCAATCATCGTCATTTACGGAACCTTGCAAAGATGGGAACCCGATTATTTTCGAATCAATCTGCAAGGCTACTTCCTGTTAACAAACTGGGTTATTGTTGCAAGCCATGGATTAGCAGGACTATGGACATCGCAAGTTTTGCAACTTTATGCTTACTCTCTTCCGGCTATTTTGGTAGGTGCTTGGGCAGGTGAAATAATTAGCAAAAAAATTCCAAAAGCAATATTTAGTCAGCTAGTATATGTTTTACTAATTTTGCTTGGGATTCTATTTATCACTTAAGACGACGTGATGTTTAGCAACACTCATTAATACTCTAATCGCTTCAATAAAAAATACAAATCAATCATCGGAATTGCGGGCACCAATACAGCCAGCAGGACATTAAAACTTAAAACTTGCACGAGCATAAAGTAAAAACTGATCCAAAGGCTGACTGTTAAACCAACTGGCGAAGCTAAGAACTCCAGAAATTCCAAAATGGCTAACAGCAATCCCATCATTGTTTCTCCTCTCATGGGCCTATCCAGGGGTGATAAATGCTTAACACGGATCGGTAGACAAGTTTACAGGACACTACAGATTTTCTTCAGCTTAAGAAGTAAGGAGTGTAACTTACTCACTGTCAGCATGAATTAAGTAATACCTATTCTTCAGTCTTCCGCATTACCTTCTTGGGTACTCTTTGGGGTGTTGAAGTTAATTTTGCTAGAAATCAGTCAGTTTCAGCGCTAAACCTTGCCTCTGAGGAATCCGACCAGGTTTTGTAGAAAGGATTGGCTCACAGCAGATGCCTCTGTGGGAGCGACGCTGAGTTCTGCAGGTTCTGTCTCCGGGGTAAGCGAGATAGGTTCTGCGATCAGCGGAATTTCTTCTGCCAGAGCAGACACAACTAACCGGAAGGCAACTTGCTGAATCTTCTCGACCGGCAGCCGGAGCTGATTGGCGATCGCACTTAGCGAGACAGAGCCACTCGTAAATTCCCAAACCTGCCATTCCACCTGATTTAGCCGAAGTTGAGGTTTGCCGTCAATAATGCTGATCAAAGCTGAAGTAGAGTCGGGTAGTTTATCTGCTAATGCTGACCAGTCTTTCAGTGCTCGTAAGCCTGCTAGTGTTACCTCAGTTGCAGGAGCGCTCAGTCCAGTCATCTCTGCTGCGGGCAAAGGAACTTTAGGGTCAAACTGAAACCAACCGTCCCCCAACTCAAACAACGCACAAACCTGACGCATGACTTGAGAATAAAACAGCAGCTTTAGCTGTTCAGCCGTCAACGCTCCCTGAGCTTTGAGGCAAAGCCCCATTGGGGTACCAATTGTGCAAGTTTGGGACAACCGAGAGGCGGCGCGATCGCCTAACCATCCCCGCTGTCCAATCATCGTCACTAATCCTTGCTGATTGAGGGAGCTAGCCGCCGCCACAATTCGCCCCTGGTTAAACCAGATGTAGTGATTTTTCTGTCCTTCTACACCAGAACCAGTCAAGGCACAAATGTTTAACAAACCTGTCTTACATCCCTGCTCCAAAAATTGAAACATTTCTGCAAGAGAAAACTCTGCCAGGTATCCGGTAATTGCCATACTGCCTGCTTACCTCTCAATAAGCCCTAAAAATTGTCAGAATCGTGAACCAATCTATTCATGCCTAACCGTTTAACAGTCGGTGAGGGTGGGTACGACCCACCCTACTCCTGCTGATATGACTGCTAAATTTGACTGCTAAATTTGACTGCTAAATTTGGCAAGGCTAAACCAAGCAACCTTGCATCGAATGCTGTACCAGCGCAATCACAGCTTCAGCAACCGAGGCAGATTGGTTAGGGTTCACCGTGATGATGGGAGGGCATCTGTTTGCATCTAAATATCCCAAAGCAATGGCAATATTTTCTGCATCCCATGCTCCTGGACAGTCTGTGTGGGTAAGACCAATGATCATAGGAATTTGCGATCGCTGCTTCATGAACCCCAGGATGCGGCGGGCTGACCGAAACTCGTGAGGTCGGTGAGCCGCCACCAGCAGGATGTAGGCGTGGGCCTTGCGGATTAGAATGTCCCACATGAAGTCAAAGCGGGACTGCCCTGGTGTTCCGTAAAGATGCAGCGCCATTTCCGGCCCAAACTGTAATCGCCCAAAGTCGAAGGCAACGGTTGTCCTTTTCTTTAGCATTAAAGTTTCGTCCGTAGCTCGACGGTCAGTGTCAACAACCTCGATCTCGCTGACCGAACGAATGAAGGTAGACTTTCCGGCCCCCACAGGTCCGGTTACTACCAGGCGCATGATTTCCATTAAGCCTCACTCGGTAGAAGGGTGAACGGGAAAATGAACCGAGAGACCATTACATCAGAACCAGCTTTAGCTCTGTCAGGGCGCGCTTGATTTCAAGCATCAGCAAACCTTGCTTAGCAGACTGATTTGCCAACACCAAGAAAACTGCATCTTCACCGCAACTCGTTAGAACGCCATAGCCCTGGTTGCCCTCTACGTAAATGCGATCAATCGTGCCTCTAGCCAACTCATTACCAATGCGTTCGCCCAGAGACAACATCGCAGCAGACATTGCCGATACGCGTTCTTCGTCCATTGCTCCGGGCAGGCTGGTTGCTAGGGGCAAACCATCCGGTGTAACCACTGCTGCGCCCTGAACGTCATTGGTAGAAGTGACAAAATTTTGCAGAATGCCGCTGAGTTTTTCAGTACTGATAGCCATGATGAAATCCTTTTCAATTCTTTGGTAGGTGGTCAGATTCAAACAGGTGAAATTAGCTAGGGAAGTCGGTTTTGGAACGGGCAAAACTACATTGCATGAGCACCCGTGGCAATGAGTCGCTTAAACAGCCCTTCAGTCCAGCCTGTTTCTTTGAGAACGGCAGCAGAGGAGACTTCGACGTAAGCCTGTTCGATAAATGCCAGGTCAATCATGCAAATACGACCGAGGGATTCTTGCACTGCATCAGACATTCCGTCTGCTACGCGCCGCTTACCGAATTCCTGAACAACGGTTGCCATTGCCGGAACAACGTGCTGAGGTCCGATGCCAATTTGAACGTGAACTAAGCCAATCCGCCAGCGGCGATCGGCATAAGCATTCCCCCACTCATCCATCCCTGTAAACATTTCGTGGAACCACTGCACAAAAGTTTCACGCAAACGATGAATTCTGCCTTCAGACGCATTCAGAATGGTCTCCATTTCTGGGTCACGACCCAAGTAGGCATAGAAATGGTCAGCCATCTCGGGTGCAACTTTCAGACCCCACTCTGAATTAGCTTGAAGCAGCGCCCTGTCTTCAGGGGTGAAGCCAATCCGAGTGGACATTTTGTTCATGAATGCATGTGGCTCTAAAGCCATAACGCTAAGCTCCTTAATCGAGGTGGAAGTGATGTCGTTCATCAGCATCTTTTTAGCAACTAGGACTTAGTAGGGAGACGGGGTGAATACCTACTTTTCGATTAATTCCAAAAAAGCGAAATTTATCAGCTCAATGCCTGATCTCACGTTCAAAAGTTAAGGAATTCTATTCTTTAAACGGTTTTGAGCAGAATCAAACTGTCAAACTTAGAGCTTAACCAGCTTTGAATTTACTTAAGCAATATAAACAACTATGGCTAAATGTTTAGCCCAGGTTTCCGGTTGATTGCGGAATTGCTGAAACGGTTGAAAGCAGAGGAATAGCAACAAATGCATTGTTTATTTATTTAGCTATCTTTAAGTTTCCAAAGGTTAAGCAGGATAAAGAATTTAATCCAGATGATAGTTTCTGAGATTTAGACGCAGTTTTCTGCCGAGATTCTTAAGGTGTCCCGCTAAATGACTTTGCTCAACTGTCAAAATTTGCCGCTCCGTATGTTCACGGAATTTCTCTACACATAAGTTTAAGTACGAGTGAGAAATTATTTTTTTGCTTAATTGCTATGTAGTCAATGAATTAAAAAATCGCTAAATAGCCGTATATCTACTACCTTGCCAAAGAATTATTCAAGCAAATTAAATGCCTAAGTGGTACTGAAATAAAGCCGGAGCTTGTTAGATAAGCGCAACACTGTAATAGGTGGGTTTAGCAAACAAAATTTGGATAAAGCCGAGTTGAAGTGGTGGTTGAAAACTTTGGCGAAAAATTCTTTTGGGAATTTTCCTGATCGCAGGGGACCAACTGGAATAGAGGAATGGTAGATGCACCCTGATTTAACCTCTGGCTTCGCGCCAGAGGTTTTTTATTTTTGCAGCAGAGGTAAGGGGGCAGTAGCTTTTGTCTAATCCATCAGTCAAGCTAAAGAAAGCAGAAATGCCTGCTTGTAGTGCTGATGATGACGAATAACAATGACTAAGGGTTCAACCACTTTGCCTCCGGGGCGCTATGGTTTGCCTATATTGGGCGAAACGTTGAGTTTTTTTGGCGATCGCAACTTCGCTCAAAAGCGACATCAGCAATACGGGGCAGTCTTCAAAACTCGCCTGCTGGGAAAACCGACCATCTTTATGCGTGGGTCAGAGGCAAATCGGTTTGTTCTGACTCATGAGAATCAGTATTTTGTTGTGACCTGGCCGCCGAGCACGAAGGCGCTTTTAGGTCCGCTTTCTCTAGCACTACAAACGGGGGGTACCCATCAGTCACGGCGCAAACTTTTGGCTCAAGCTTTTCTACCCAGAGCGCTGTCGGGATACATTGCGGCGATGGAAGACATCACTCAACGCTACTTGAGAAGCTGGGAAGAGCAGCGATCGCTGACCTGGTATCCAGAACTGCGAAACTACACATTTGATATTGCCTGTAAGCTGCTAGTTGGCTTCGATGCAGGTTCTGAAACTCGATTGGGTCATTTGTTTGAGGTGTGGTGTGAGGGGCTGTTTTCGCTGCCGCTAAACTTTCCCTGGACGCGATTTGGGCGGGCGCTGCGGGCAAGAGATCAGATGCTACAGGAGCTAGAGTCGATCATTCGCGATCGCCAGCAGTCCCCCGATCCGGGTGATGATGCGTTGGGACTGCTGATTCAGGCGCGAGATGAAGGGGGTGATCGCCTCACTTTGGAAGAACTGAAAGACCAGATCTTGCTGCTGCTGTTTGCCGGACACGAGACTTTGACTTCGGCGATCGCCTCCTTTTGCCTGCTGATGGCACAGCATCCTCAAATCTTTGAGCGAGTGCGGCAAGAACAGCAGCAGTTTCCCTGGGATGCACCGAGCACGCTGGAGCAGTTAAAGCAAATGAGCTATCTGGAACAAGTCCTCAAAGAGGTTTTGCGCCTGATTTCTCCTGTAGGCGGTGGTTTTCGGGAAGTGCTGCAAACCTGTGAATATAATGGCTTCTGCATTCCCAGTGGGTGGAATGTGCTGTATCAAATTGGCCCAACCCACAAGGACGAAGCAGCTTATCCTGACCCTGATCGATTTGACCCAGAGCGCTTCAACCCAGAGCGCACTGCTTCTCTGGAAGAACAGAAATATGGCTACGTGCCTTTTGGTAGCGGCATTCGAGAGTGCATCGGCAAAGAATTTGCGCGACTGGAGATGAAGCTATTTGCAGTTCACTTAGCGCGGCACTATAGCTGGAAATTGTTGCCCGATCAAGACCTAGACATGGCTACAATTCCTACTCCACGTCCAAAGGACGGTTTGCAGGTTGAGTTTTTGCCTCTGCAAAAAACCTCATAGTACTGAATCTACACCTGTTTTACTTCGGTTTTCCATCCCGGCAAAACCTGCTTGCAGCGATACATTAGTAGACATGAGCTACACAAATGTTTATAGAGTGAGGTGGCTGCGATGTTCTATTTACCGATTCATTGCGGGTTGTGTGGTTGCAGCCCTTCTCAAGACTCAAGCTTATTTTTTGGAACCGTCTAAACCGATTCATTCCCGTAACTGGTTCCCCAAGTTTCATGCACTGGCTTCGCTGATGGGTCAGCAGGTTGAATACGCTGAGCGCGTTTCTAGCTATGACCAAGACCGCTATCTGGCTCGACTGACTCAGCGTGTTTGTGGCTAGTGCAATTATTTTTAGTGAGGCTTTACGCAAATGTTTGAATATTTCAATGACAAGGCGATCGCCGTCATCATGTTGTCCCAGGAAGAAGCGCGACGCATGGGGCATAACTTTGTTGGCACGGAGCAAATTCTGCTGGGCGTAATCAAGGAAGCGACCAGCGTAGGCGCAACCGTTTTGAGCGAAATGGGCGTTACTTATGAAGACGCTCATACTGAAGTCGAGAAGCTGATTGGTCGCGGTTCTGGCTTTATTCCAGCAGAGTTGCCATTTACGCCTAAGACCAAGCAGATTTTAGAAGGAGCCGTGCAGCAAGCGCGACAGATGGGCAACCCCTCGGTTGGTCCAGCCCACGTGCTGTTGAGTCTAGTGCAAGACAAAGACAATGTGGCCGCTAAAGTGCTGCAAAATTTGGGACTTGACCTGAACAAGATTCGTACTCAAATTATCCGGGTGTTGGGTGAAGTTTCACCTGTAGCAGCAGGAGTTCAGGGTCGTTCGGGAGCCAATCGCTCTAACCGGAAGGCAGGAGCACTGGAAGAATTTGGCACGAACCTGACGCAAATGGCGGTTGAGGGCAAGCTTGACCCAATGGTAGGGCGCGAGCGTGAACTGGAGCGAGTGATTCAAATTTTGGGTCGCCGCACGAAGAATAATCCGGTGCTGGTGGGCGAAGCGGGCGTGGGTAAGACGGCGATCGCCGAAGGACTGGCTCAGCGCATTGCTGACCAAAACGTTCCTCCAACGCTGTACGACAAGCAGGTGATTAGCCTGGCTATGGGTTCGCTGTTAGCTGGAACTCGTTTTCGGGGTGACTTTGAGGAGCGGATGACGCAAATCATCAGCGAAGTACGCGAGTCTGATGACGTGATTCTCGTGATCGACGAGATTCATACTCTGGTGGGCGCAGGCTCCAATGAAGGCGGCATGGATGCTGCAAATATGCTCAAACCTGCTCTGGCACGGGGCGAGATGCAGTGCATCGGCGCAACTACGTTAGACGAATACCGCAAGCACATTGAGCGAGATGCAGCGCTAGAGCGACGCTTTCAGCCTGTGATGGTGGGTGAGCCGAGTGTAGATGAGGCGATCGCCATTCTGCGAGGATTGCGTCCACAGTATGAGCAACACCACCGTTTGACGATCACAGATGAAGCCCTGGAAGCAGCAGCTAAGCTAGCTGATCGCTACATCTCCGATCGCTTCTTACCTGATAAGGCGATCGACCTGATCGACGAAGCGGGTTCGATGATTCACCTGAGACATTCACGTCAGTCTCCGATTCGGGATCTGAAGCGGGAATTGAGTCAGGTGACTGAGGAGAAAAAGATCGCCGTCACAGATCAGGACTTTGACCAGGCTGGGAAACTGCGCGATCGCGAGATGGCGCTTGAGGCTCAAATCAAGCAGCTTCGGGATGCAGAGCAGCAAGGCTCAGTTGTTCAACAGAAGCCTTCTGTCACTGAAGAGGATATTGCTCAGATCGTAGCTTCCTGGACAAGCATTCCAGTGAGTAAACTGACTGAGTCGGAATCTGCTTCGCTGATGCATTTAGAAGCAACTTTGCATGAGCGAGTCGTGGGTCAAGAGGAAGCCGTGACGGCAGTAGCTCGTGCGGTGCGGCGATCGCGCGTCAGGCTAAGCAGCCCCGACCGTCCGATTGCCAGCTTAATCTTCTCCGGGCCGACCGGCGTTGGTAAAACTGAATTGGCTAAAGCTCTAGCAGCCAGCGTATTTGGCTCTGAAGAGGCAATGATTCGCCTGGATATGTCGGAGTACATGGAGTCACACACCGTCTCCAAGCTGATTGGTTCGCCTCCTGGCTACGTTGGCTATGACGAAGGCGGACAGTTGACCGAAGCAGTGCGTCGCAAGCCTTACACCGTCATTCTGCTTGACGAAATTGAGAAGGCGCACCCCGATGTCTTCAATATGCTGCTGCAACTGTTAGAAGATGGTCGCCTGACCGATGCTAAAGGTCGCACAGTCAGCTTCAAGAATACGCTGCTGATCATGACTTCCAACATTGGCTCTAGAGTGATCGAGAAAGGCGGTGGTGGTCTGGGCTTTGAGTTCTCTGGCGATACAGCGGCTGCATCTCAGTACAACCGGGTGCGATCGCTCGTCAACGAAGAGCTAAAGCAATACTTCCGCCCTGAATTGCTCAACCGATTGGATGAAATCATCGTCTTCCGTCAGCTTAACCGCGAGGAAGTGAAGCAGATTTCAGACATCATGCTGCGCGAAGTTTCTGCTCGTCTGGGTGAACAGGGAATCGCTCTAGAAGTGACAGAAGCTTTCAAGGAGCGCTTAGTGGCTGAAGGCTACAGCCCTGCGTATGGGGCACGTCCACTGCGGCGGGCGATCGCCCGTCTGCTTGAAGACAACCTTGCAGAAGCAATGTTGGCAGGACGGATTGGAGAGGGAGATGTGGCGATCGCCGACATCGACGATGACGGTCAAATTCAGATTCAACCTCAGCACCAAGCAATTCAGAACCCAGTCGGAGTTGTGTAGTCCCTCTATTCTCGTTCCCAGGCTCCGCCTGGGAACGAGGAGCAGCCCTGTAACGAGGAAACAAGAATCAAGAACCTTCATACTTTCCTTGGGAAGTGTGAAGGTTCTTTGGGTTTTAGAAACTCTTAACAGCAAGTATGCGGATTTTTGAGAATCTGTACCGAAGACCGTTATTTGAGGCACCATAACATTTGGCAGCCCAGCAGTCCTTTCGATGAGCTTTTCTGCTGTGACTTCCCTACTTCAGACCCTCTCCACTTCAGACGAAGTGCCCCTCATGTCTACCACCACCTGGACTCGTCGCCACATTATCTCCCTGGCTGACTTCACCACCGAGGAATACGACACTGTCTTGCGGACTGCTGCTAGCTTTCGGGAGGTGCTATCGCGCCGCACCAAGAAAGTGCCCACTCTACAAGGACAGGTCGTCGCCAATCTGTTTTTTGAACCTTCAACCCGCACCCGTAGCAGCTTTGAACTCGCCGCCAAAAGGCTTTCGGCTGACACGCTTAACTTCACCCCTGGTAGCTCTTCACTCACTAAAGGGGAAACGATCCTAGATACTGCCAAGACCTATTTGGCAATGGGCACTGACTTGATGGTAATTCGCCATCGTGAAGCAGGCGTACCCCAAGCGATCGCCACTGAAATGGATCGGCTTAATTCCAACGTCGGCGTACTCAATGCTGGCGACGGTCAGCACGAACATCCTTCTCAAGCGTTGCTTGACCTGTTTACCATCTGCTCTGCCCTCGACCCAGACTACCCCAGCTTTTCGCTGTTGGAAGGGAAAAAAGTGGCGATCGTAGGCGACATTTTGCACTCCCGCGTTGCCCGTTCTAACATTTGGAGCCTCACTGCCAGCGGAGCCGAAGTTCACCTGGCTGGTCCACCAACCCTGCTGCCTAAGTTATTTGAACAGTACACTGCATCTCGCGATCGCCAACCCCCAACGTCTCATTCCCCATCCCTCATTCCTCATCCTTACCCCGGCAAGCTCTTCCTCCACTGGGATCTCGATCCCGCTTTGGAAGATGCAGATTTCGTCATGACCCTACGGC
Source organism: Cyanobacteria bacterium FACHB-471 (assembly GCA_014695345.1). Lineage (GTDB taxonomy): Bacteria > Cyanobacteriota > Cyanobacteriia > Elainellales > Elainellaceae > JAAUTN01. The sequence continues at coordinate 111,046 of JACJOC010000065.1, read as the reverse complement.
TGCAAAAAGAGCGCATGACCCAACATCTGTTGCCCAGCCTGCGGGAATATCATCAGCAGTTTGGGGTTACCAGCGATCGCCTCAAACTCTGTAAACCCAACGTCAAAGTGCTACACCCCGGACCGACTAACCGGGGCGTAGAAATCAGCTCTGAGCTAATGGATGACCCCAAAATCAGCCTGATTCCCCAACAGGTCACAAGTGGCGTTGCCGTTCGGATGGCATTGCTGTATCTCATGGGAAGCGGCAAAGCTTAATTTATTTCGCTCACCGGTCTTGTCCGTAAACCCCGGACAAACGACAAAAATTTGGGGATTGCGCTTTGAGCAGTTGAGAACTGCTATATTAAGCAACCGTTAGGGTCTGGACAAAAAAGTTCGCTATTTTGCTGCTTTTTCAACGCGCCAGGGATTAAAATCAGTACAAAAGTACTATCTCAAAATTATGGTTCAATACACGTTAGCCCAGAGTCCTGAAGTAATTTTGACCGTTCCTGGTAAAGATTCATCTAAAGCTCGTGATAAAGCGATGGATCAACTGCTGGAATTGATGGAGTCGGGTGAACTGCCAACTGATTTGTCAGATGGATTTAGTCCACAACAGTTTATTGAAGTTAAAGAGCAAAAACCCGTGACGACTGATGATGAAGATGCCGTAACTCAGGCAGTGCAAGTTCTTAGTAACCTCGCAACTCTCAAACTCAAGGTGCAAACCTCTCGCTCTGAGGCAATGAAAGTACGAGCCCAAATTGACACCTTATTTACCGATGAGGCAGTTGATGAAGCGGAGCTAGAGAGCCTCAAGGAAGGCTTTAAGGTTCTCAAAACCTTTGCTCAAGCCAATGTGCGCTACCGTGAAGCTCGTACCCAGGCTGAGGAAGCCCGTACAGTGCTAGACAAAGCTTTGTCTTCAGCAGATTCTAGCCCTACACCTACTGTATCTAATGGAACTAGTAAAGCGAGTAAATAAGCTCGAAGTCAAAAATGAGAGAGCCCGGAATCAGGTTGCTTCTGGGAAATAGTGAGCCAGGATAGCGGCGTAGGCCTCGTTTACCCGCTGGGCTTGCTCTTTGCTGCCGCCAGCGTCCGGATGGGCAACTTTCATTGCCTGTTTGTAAGCTCTCTTGACTGACTCAAAGGTAATGGGTGTAAATGGGCCGAGATTCAGCAGGGTTAGGTAGTCGCTTAGCGTATCCCTAGTTTTCTTCTGGGAAGTCCAAGGGTCGTAAGCCTGCCGCTCCTGGTAGGTGCGATCGCTAATACTCTCCAGGGCTGCGATCGCCTCTTGCTCCCAACCAAACAGCCTGAAAATTTCGTGTTGGCGATCGCCCAATCCTTGCCACAGCCGTTTTAATTCTGGCAACCAGGAGTACTGCGGGTTGTTGACAAACTGCCACAGCGCTTCGGAAGCATTAAAACCGCCTTGATGGTAGATGTAATAACGTTCACCCGTTTGAGGATCGACGTGACAGCCAAACTGCTGCAAAATATCTGCCACTTCATAACCGATACCGTTTTCACCGTAGATCAAAGTTTGCAGACGAGCCAAGGTTGGGTTGAGCTGACAGGCCCAATCTAGTTCACATAGTGCAATCCAGTCAGGGATATAGTAGAGCGGCGTTTCTGCATTGGCTTCACGATGGCTAGAGCTATATTGCTCGTAGTCACCCACCGTTCCCCAAGTTTCCTTAAAGCGCTTTAGCCATTCGGCTTCGGTCTGGGGCGGAGGAGGTAGTTCAGCCTGCCCCGATGTCCTTAATTCCGCAACTTGAGCCGCCAATTCAGTTAATTGGTTTTGCAAGCTGTCTACCCGCTCGCTAAAGTGCAGAGCCGTTGAGCTTAGTTGGCTAGAGAGAATTTTGACAAAATAGGCTGCCTGCGCGTCTAGAGCCACCTGAAGCTGCTGCTTAAACTGATCGGTTTGGGCTTTGAGCGATTGAGCGATCGCCTCTTCAAGCTGCTGTTTAGACAGAGCAGCGTGGATTTTGAGGGACTGTGCGATCGCCTCCCGAATCTCGCCGATATTTACGGGTTTTAGCTGGTCAGTCTGAGCTTGAAGCGCTTGGGCGATCACTTCCTGAATCTCACCAACCCCGACAGGGTTAAACTGATCAGTCTGGGTTTTGAGTACCTGAGCGATCGCTTCCTGAATCTCGCCGATATTTACGGGTTTTAGCTGGTCAGTCTGAGCTTGAAACGCTCGAGCGATCGCCTTCTGAATCTCACCCGCATCCAATGGTTTAGGCTGGCTAGTCTGGGCCTTGAGCGCTTGGACGATCGCTTCCTGAATCTCGCCAATATTTACGGGTTTTAGCTGGTCAGTCTGAGCTTGAAACGCTTGGGCGATCGCCTTCTGAATCTCACCCGCATCCAGTAGTTTAGGCTGCCTGGTCTGAGCCTTGAGCGCTTGGGCGATCGCTTCCCGAATTTCACTAATACCTACAGCAGGAGCAGCCTCAGCAGAAACATCCGCAGCAGATTGATTGTTGGCAACCTGTTCAGACAGGTCTTGCATCCTGCTTTCTACGGAGCGCTGATTTGCCGCCAGTTCAGCCAGGGCAGCGCTTACCGTTTGCAAATGCTGGCTGAGGGTATTAATAATCTGCGGTTCAACAGTTTGCTCTAAGGTCGCAGTAGATGAAGCAATGCGCTTGGAATAGAGGAAGCGATCGCCCTGCTCAGGAGAATAGACCAGCAAATCTGCTTCGGTGTCTAGCTCACCGCCACTAAAAACCAGCGTCACTTCACCCTTGGTGTAGGCAATTTTGGCGTTTTTCCAATCTTCGATCAGCGATTTGCAAAGTTCAGCCAAGCTAAAGTGGGTTGCCTGCTTGACAATCCGGCATCCCGTCTTGGTCGAACGCAGGAAACGCTCACCGAGGACAACGACTGCCTCTTCGACTGTTTCCGCCTCCAGAGCGAATGTAACCTTCAGCGACTTGGGGTGCATTGGAGCCTAGTAGAGCAACGTAAATCTGAAGGTTTCCAACCAATCCTATTGAGTATCGTTCAAGTATATTGGCTGCAAATCAACCGTGTGTATTCACTTTGCCATCTGGCGTTGTCATTTGGCGTCAATTATTCGTTGCCCAAAACTTCTAGATTTTCTAGAGAATCTGAATCAGACGATTCTTCCAGGGGTTGACGAGGTTTAGAAGCATACAGCAGCGAGACCAGATGAACGATCGCCAGGATAACGGCAGCGATCGCCAAAATGTAGCTATGCAATGTGTAAAGGTGCTGTACCGTCGTCGTGTTCACCGCACCGCCGCCCGTCAACACATCTCTAAGCCGACCGCCAATGCGGGGAATTGCCTCAATTGCGCCTAGCTCGATTTGAAAGCGCCAGTAGCCAACCTGCGACCAGTCTAGAATCATCGCCGTCCAGCCCAGACCAATTCCTGTGAGAATCAGTACAATACCGCTGACCCAGGCAGTGAACCAGCTCGGCTGCGATCGCCGACCCAAAAATAAAACAATCAACTCAATCAGTGCCACTCCGATCAGCCCATTGCCGCCAATATCGTGCAGGCTGCGGATCAGGGTGCCATTGGGAATCTCGGTGGCGATCGCATCCAAAGAGTTGTAAGCGCCGCCCGCAGTGGGAGTGTAGTAAAACGCTAAAAGTACGCCAGTTACAGCAGCCAGCAGCGTTAGGGTGAGGGTAATAACCGCAAGGATTGTAGCCAGTCGCCGCAAGATTAGAGAGGAGGAGGTATTCATGGCGATCGCAAATGTTTACTTTTGTAATTCAATCCTAACGAGATATTGAATTTTGTTTCCAAAAATTCTCAATTTTCACCTTAAGACGTATGTACTAAAGGCATTTGAATAAGTGACAAATGTAATGTGCTTTTCACGACTTATTAACTTTAGGTGGAGTTCGGTATGATGTCGGGGTGAGATTATGTTGCGGTTAACTGTCTATCGCCCTACCTCGGTGAGGGATCTGCTATGAAATTCACTCGTCGTCTGCTGGTACTTCCCCTGCTGGCACTGTTCACAGCATTTGTCATCGTCTCCTGTACAGGTGGAGGAGGGGGTGATACAGGAGGGGGCGATGCCACAACGATTAGAGTGGGTTCTAAGGACTTTACCGAGCAGTTCATCATCGGTGAAATGTATGCTCTGGTGCTAGAAAATGCTGGACTTCAAGTCGAACGCAAGTTAAATTTGGGCGGAACACCCGTCGCCCAAGCCGCCCTTGAAAGTGACCAGATTGACCTCTACCCAGAATATACAGGCACAGGTTTATTAACAGTTCTAAAATTGCCCGTCAACAGCGACCAGGAAGCCGTCTATCAGTCCGTTTCCGAGGGTTACAAAGAACAGTTCAACCTGGTCTGGCTAGAACCTTCCCCCATGAATAACACTCAGGCACTCGCTATGACCCAGGAAGGCTCCGACTCCTTAGGGGTCAAGACAATTTCTGACATGGCAGCTAAGGCAGGCGAACTGGTCATGATTGGCCCACCAGAGTTTGAGGCGCGTGAAGACGGTTTGCCAGGAATCAAGGAAGCATACGGCAATTTTGAGCTTGCTGAATACAAGGCTGTCGATCCAGGACTGAGATATCAAGCTTTGGTGGATGGCGAAGCCGATGTCGCAGTTGCATTCGGCACTGATGGCGAAATTGCCGCTTTTGACCTGGTGTTGCTCGAAGATGACAAGCAGCTATTTCCGCCCTATCAAGTTGCACCCGTCGTTCGTCAGGAAGCTCTAGACGCAAATCCTGGCATCGCCGATGCGCTGAATGCGCTTGCCCCCTTACTAACGGATGAGGTAATGCAGCAACTCAACTATGAAGTCAGCGGCAACCAGCGCGAACCTGCGGAAGTTGCCAAAGAGTTCTTAACTCAAGAAGGGTTAATTGAAGGATGAAGAATGCGAAAACGCCTTCTTTCCCTAGCCCCTGAACCCCACGCCCTTTAAGCGGGAGATGCCTGTGAGCGCTATTCGTTTTGATCAAGTAACCCTGCGATTTCCGGGTGCGGCTCGACCCGCTGTAGATCATTGTGACTGCGAAATTGAGTCAGGCAAGCTGGTTGTGATTCTCGGGCCGTCAGGCTGTGGCAAGACAACACTGTTGAAGATGGTAAATCGGCTGTATGAGCCAACGTCAGGCAGAATTTACCTGGATGATGCAGATGTGCGGCAGCTAAAGGTGACAAAGCTGCGTCAGCAGATTGGCTATGTAATTCAGCAGTCGGGATTGTTTCCGCACATGACGGTGGCGCAAAATATTGCGGTGGTGCCAAAGCTACTGGGCTGGTCGAGATCAAAAACTCAACTGCGAATTGACGAGCTATTGACGTTGATTGAGTTGCCTCCCCAGGAATATCGCGATCGCTATCCTGCCCAACTTTCAGGGGGACAGCAGCAACGAGTTGGACTAGCCAGAGCGCTAGCTGGCGACCCGAATGTAATGCTGATGGATGAACCCTTTGGGGCGATCGATGCGATTACTCGCGCCAGTCTTCAGGACGAAATTTTGCGACTTCAGCGGCAGCTCAAGAAGACCATTCTGTTTGTCTCCCATGACGTGGAAGAAGCGTTGAGGCTGGCTGACAAAATTCTGATCATGCAAGCAGGGCACATCATTCAGTACGATACGCCGTTCAACATTCTCACCAAGCCCGTCAACGACTTTGTGTATAACCTAATGGGAGCTGATGATATGGTGCGTCAGCTAAGCTTGCTGCGCGTCGAAACGGCGATGGTGAATGCACCAGAAGGATTCAGTCAAAACGGTGAACCCACGATCGCCCGTGATGAAAGCTTGCGCCATGCACTTTCCCTGATTCTGCGAACCGGGGCACAAAAGCTGACTGTTCTGGATAATGGCTCAGCCGTTGGAGTTTTGACCTTAGAACACATCCGCGATTCTGCCAGCCTGGATGCAGGTACCTAATTATCTGAGTAAGGAATGCGTCAGTAGATGTAGGTTGGGTGGAACATCGTGAAACCCAACACTTACGTAGATTCTGTTGGGTTCCGCTTTGCTTCACCCAACCTACGGGATTGCTGTATCAAGCAAGAGTTTATTGCATGAGACACTGCACGTTAAACTGTTGGAACTGGCTAGTGTGAATTGCTGAATCATTGCAAATATGGCGACGTTTTTGTTGGAAGTTGGGGCTGAAGAATTACCAGCGAGCTTTGTGGACGAAGCGCTGGCACAGTGGCGATCGCGCATTCCGGCTAGACTGTCCGAACATTTCTTGACCTCAGAAGCGATCGAGCTATACGGCACGCCACGACGTTTGGCAGTGCTGATTAAAGGGTTGCCTGCTCAGCAACCCGACCGCGAAGAAGAGGTAAAAGGGCCACCTGCTCAAGCGGCTTTCAAAAATGGACAACCCACCAAAGCGGCAGAAGGCTTTGCTCGTTCGCGTAATGTCGAATTGAGCGATTTGCAGGTTCGTGCGACTGATAAAGGCGAGTTTGTCTTCGTCCAGCAAAAAATTCCCGGTCGTCTCACTGCCGAAATTCTCACAGAACTAATTCCTAACTGGATCTTTAGCCTGGAAGGACGACGGTTCATGCGCTGGGGCGACGGAGATCTGAGGTTTCCTCGCCCGATTCGCTGGCTAGTGACGCTGCTAGACGACACAGTTTTACCAATCACGCTGGTAAACGGTTCGGAAAGCTGTACGAGCGATCGCACTTCCCAGGTTCACCGCGTTCTCCATCCACAGCCAATCAACATTTCTGCTGCGTCAGACTATCTTGCCAATTTGCGTTCTGGCTTTGTCGAAGCCGACCCAGAACAGCGCAAAACTAAAATTCAGAGTCAGGTGCAGGTAGCAGCAAAAGAATTAGGCGGTTCTGCATCAGTTTCGCCCGACCTGTTGCAAGAAGTCACCAACTTAGTGGAATGGCCCACTGCCGTCGTCGGCAAGTTTGATCCTGACTTCCTGGAATTGCCTGCCGAAGTGATCATTACTGAGATGGAAAGCCACCAGCGCTATTTTCCTGTTCTCAAGCAGGAAGATTCCACGGAACTTTTACCCTATTTCATCACCATCTCGAATGGCGATCCAGCAAAGTCAGATTTGATCGCTGCTGGAAACGAACGAGTAATTCGCGCTCGACTTTCTGATGGTAAGTTCTTTTTCGATGCAGACCGCACCATTCCCCTAGAGGATTATCTGCCGCGATTAGAGAAAGTCACCTTCCAGGAAGACTTGGGATCGGTGCGCGATAAGGTCGATCGCTTCAGCAAAATTGCCAATCGGGTTGCCGGTCAGCTTCAGGTCAATAACGCAGAGCGGGAATTGATTCAACGAGCAGCACTGCTTTGTAAAGCCGACCTGGTGACACAAATGGTCGGCGAATTCCCTGAACTTCAGGGAATCATGGGACAAAAATATGCGCTGACGAGTGGAGAACCGGAGGCGATCGCCACTGCCATTTTTGAGCACTACCTACCGCGTGGAGCCGGAGATCAGCTTCCTCAAACACTACCAGGTCAAGTAGTTGGTATTGCCGATCGCTTGGACACACTAGTCGGCATTTTCAGCTTGGGAATGCTGCCCTCTGGCTCATCTGACCCCTTTGCGCTGCGACGAGCCGCTAATGCAATTATCAACATCACCTGGTCAGCCAAACTGCCCTTAAACCTGGATCTTTTACTAGAGCAGGTCGTTGCAGATTTTGCGGCACATCGCTCTACCCCAGCCGAATTGCTTACTCAACTTCAAGACTTCTTTCTGCAAAGGATTCGGAGTCTGTTGCAGGAAGACCAGATTGACTATGACCTGGTGAATGCCGTCTTGGGTGAGAACGACCCCGAATACACAGAACGGGCGTTGAAGGATTTGCTGGATGTGCGCGATCGCGCTCAATTCCTCCAAGCCATTCGCCAAAACAAGGATCTGGATACAATCTACGAAACGGTCAACCGAGCCTCTCGATTGGCACAACAGGGCGACTTAGACACCGTTCAACTTAATCCTGAAGCGATTGTCCAGCCCAAACTGTTCCAGCAGCCCTCAGAGCAAGCATTTTACGATGCGCTGGTGCAGCTTGTGCCACAAACTAAGGCTGCCCAAGCAGAGCGTGATTATCAGAAGCTGGTCAACGGGCTGAAGCAAATTGCTCCTATTGTCAGCAACTTCTTTGACGGCCCGCAGAGCGTTCTGGTGATGGATTCTAATCCCGACATTAAGCGTAATCGCCTGAATCTACTGGGACTTCTGCGTAACCATGCGCGAGTTTTAGCGGACTTTGGGGCGATCGTGAAAGGTTAGCAGAACATCCTCAAACCAGTGCATTTCATCGGGTAGGGGCATAGCATTCGGCAGCTATCTCATTGTCTCAAACGCAGCTTTTGCCCGAATGCTATGCCCTTACAAGGTGTACATCATCTGAGGGGGTTAGGAGCGATCGCCCTAAAATTCTTCTGTCAAAGAACTGGACTCACCGGGGTAGAAGCGATCGCTCAAAATCTGTTCCAGCGAATAGTCGCACTCTGAAGGAAAAGTTTTGTAGGGTAAATTCGTTTCGCTGACTGCTAGATCCTTGCCAGTCTCAAAAGCTTGTTGTAAAGCCTTTTGCAAGTAGGATTTGAGGCTAGGGTTTTCCTGCAATAGCTGCAAAACTTCACGCCGCTGAACTCGAATTGTCGCCAACCAGCTTCGGCTACGCTGTTCTGGTTGATATTGCCATTTCAACAAGTGCCCGATCAAAACACTCAGACGATTACGAAGTTCCCGACGCTGCTGCTTGCCCAACGATTCGATCTCCTCAATCAGATTGGGCAAATCCAAACTGCTCCATTGCTGCATTTGCAATAGCTCAGCTTGTTTTTGAGTCCAAGCGTAGAAATCTGTATCGTAGAGGCTACGCATCGTTTCACCGCCAATTTATTCATCCGGTGTCCCTCAAACGGTAACATGGGGGATGCCAAATTAGGGTCGCTCCTTGTTATGCCTCACGTCTACGTCATCGGAATCGGAAAGTCGGGAATCGCTGCTGCAAAGCTAGCAAAACGTCAAGGTTGGCAAGTCACAGTCAGCGATTCTAAAACTTCTGAGGCATTACGCCAGACGCAGCAAGACCTGGAGGCAGAAGGAATTACGGTCAGACTGGGAGACTCCCTTCAGCCCAACCCGACCGAGATGCAGCAAATTGTCGTTAGCCCAGGTGTACCCTGGGACTTGCCTGCTCTAGTTGAAGCCAGAAAACTCGGGATTGAAACCATCGGCGAGATGGAACTGGCTTGGCGATCGCTCCACTCCATTCCCTGGGTCGGCATCACCGGCACTAACGGCAAAACCACTACCACTGCCCTAATCTCCGCCATCTTTCAATCTGCCGGACTCAACGCCCCTGCCTGTGGCAACATCGGTTACGCCGCCTGCGACCTCGCCCTCACCACCCTTCCCCCCAACCCTCAATCCCCAATTCCTAATCCCCCTGACTGGGTGATTGCTGAACTTAGCAGCTACCAAATCGAATCTTCCGCCTCAGTTGCGCCCCGAATCGGCGTTTGGACAACCTTCACGCCCGATCACCTGAGCCGTCACTACACCTTAGAGAATTACTTCAACATCAAAGCGCATTTGTTAAACCAGTCTCACTACCAGGTGTTAAATGGAGACGACCCCTACCTGCGGAAAACGGGAGGCGATCGCTGGCAAAACGCCTACTGGACAAGCGTGACAGGCAAAGCTGATTTAGTTGCCAATCCTGAGCAGGGTACCTACATCGAGAATGGCTGGGCGATCGCTCAAGGAGAACCGATCGTCGAAGTCTCTGCACTGCGAATGGTAGGGAATCATAATCGTCAAAACCTATTGATGGCAATCACGGCGGCGAGGTTGGCGGGAATTGAGAAAGAAGCGATCGCCCATGCTGTCCGGAGTTTTCCGGGAGTCGCCCATCGCCTCGAACACATCTGTACCTGGCAAGGCATCGACTTTATCAATGACAGCAAAGCCACTAACTACGACGCAGCCCAAGTTGGGCTTGCGTCCGTCAAAAGCCCTGCGATCTTGATCGCGGGTGGTGAGGCAAAAGCCGGAGACGATCACGCTTGGCTTGACACAATTCAATCCAAAGCTGCTGCCGTATTGCTGATTGGCAGTGCTGCCCCCGCCTTTGCTCAACGGCTCAACCAAATTGGTTACTCATCGTATGAAACGGTTGAAACAATGGATCGCGCTGTAGAACGCGGTGCAGAACTCGCTAAACAGTACAGCGCTGAAGTTGTCCTCCTCTCTCCTGCTTGCGCCAGCTTTGACCAATACGAAAATTTTGAGCAGCGTGGCGATCACTTCCGTCAGCTCTGTCACGCGATGTGCAACTAAAAGTCGTTACAACCTTTCTCCAAAACAAGTCCCAAAAATGCTGAATTGGCACGATGGGTTAATAGGGGCGACAGGCAATCGCATCTGTACAAACCCTAAAATTGCCTGGAAGGATTAATTTTCAAACGGTGCGACAGGAGAAAAACGGTGAAAATTTTGACTGTTTTTGGGACGTGTTTTATCGTGCTCTTAGCTTTGTTGTGGGCCCGCACGGAGAGCTATTTCCCACTCTATCCATTTATTGATACAACACTGCCAGAAGGCTTTTCACAACAAAAATTCGAGCAGATCACGCAGGGCATGACCAGAACAGAGGTTGCAGCCATTTTGCCCGGTTCACCCGAAGCAGGAAGCTCCTACTGGCAAAACTCGTACTGGAATTACGGGTGCGATGGTGGATGTAATAGCTGGTGTGATCTGACGTGGATTGGCTTTGGAATTTACTTCAATGAAGCAGGAGAAGTTATCAAAACTGAGCGTGTAGTGTACATGGATTAGCTCTGCTAAAGCTTACTCCCTTTCTAATTGAAGATTAGGTTCTAGAAGATCAGGGACGTATCTCCGCTTCGCAGGGGTACTCCCTGATCTTTCAGTGGAAAAGGAGTAACTTAGCGTCAAAAACTTCTCCAGCAGCTCAACTAGGGCAAGCAACCAGCAAAGGGTTATGGGCAGCAACCTAATCCAGATTCTTATAACGTGAATCTAATCCAACAGCCGCAACGAATTGCCTTCAGCCTCGCCCTGCTGACCGTTGCTCTAGAACGCCGTTTTCGGTTTCACCAAGCTTTTCTGCAAAACCAATTGCAACAACTAATTCCAAAAAATTGCTGAATTAGCGCGACTACTTAATAGGGCGATCGCTGATTCAAGAAGTAATTGGTTTTTAAGTGGTGTGAAAAGGAGGAAGTTGTGAAAGTCCTAACCGTTTTTGGAACGTGTTTTTTGCTGCTGTTGGCTTTATTGTGGTCCCGTACAGAGAGCTATTTTCCGCTCTATCCCTTGATTGATACTCGACTACCGCAAGGCTTTTCAGAGCAGAAGTTTAAGCAAATTACACCCGGAATGAGCAAAGCAGAAGTTGCAGCCGTTTTGCCTGGCTCACCCGAATCTAGCAGTACCCAGTGGCAAGAATCATATTGGTTCTATGGAAACGATGGCGGATGCCACGGCATGTGTGATTTAGCCTGGGTCGGCTTCGAGGTTCAGTTTGATGAGGCAGGAAACGTCATCACAACTAAACGCTCGGTATTCGGGGATTAATTCCTGTTTAGACTTAGCTCAATGTCAAAAATTTCTCTAGTGCATCTACCAAGGCGGGCGACCAGCGGCGCGTATGAGCTACCCAGTCAAGGTTTTTGTAGCGCGAGTCCAAGCCAATGGTCGCGACCCAGTTGCTTTCGGCTTCGCCCTGCTGCCCGTTGACCCAGAGGGCCGCCGTGAGAGCCGCCCGCATGTCGGCAAAGCGGGGATATTTGCGAACCAGGTTTCGCATGGTGCGGATTGCTTCTTCGGTTTCGCCAACCTGGTAGAGGGCGATCGCATAATTCGCCCGCGCAAATGCATATTGAGGAGCCATGTCAGCCGCCGTTCTGTAGTCGGCGATCGCCTCTTCCCATTGCCCTAATCCGGCTTTGGCGTTGCCGCGATTGTTGTAAGCGGCTGGGTCTTGGGGTTCTAGTTCCAGAACGCGATTGTAGTCGGCGATCGCTTCTTCCCAGCGACCCAATCCTTCCAGGGCAGTACCGCGATTCAGATACGGGTCGGGTGCATTCGGTGCCAGTTCAATCGCTTTGTTGTAGTCGGCGATCGCTTCCTCTAGCTTGTTTTGGCTGACCCTGGAATTTCCTCGATTGCTCCAAAGAGCAGGGTTATCGGGTAGCTGTTTGATCAGCTTCGTCCAAGACTCTTCTGCGATCGCAAACTTTCCTTCATTAGTTGCGGTAAACGCCTGATCGCGGAGCGTTTCAACCGTTTCTATCTCAGCAGCAGAGGGGATTTCCATCGCCTGAGCTTGAGCAGGAAGAGGGCTTCCTGTCCAGGTCATAATCAGCAGCAGCAGTGCAAGCAAAAATCTCAGCATAATTCCTGATCATGGCAGGTCTTTCAAATCAGGACAACTGAGTTAGGCGGTGTTTTCTGCTCCAGGTACACAGCACTATGGCAGATGGTACTGATTCACCTGGCTTTCCCTCGCGTTGAAAGCCATTATTCTTGCATCAAAATCAGTGTGATAAACCCACCGCTGTCCGCCGTCCGTGACAACGATGCGCCAGCCCGTAATTCCAATTGCAGCACATCCAACCTCTTCTGGTTCATTGATGCCCATACAGCCATCCCATTCCCGTTCTTCGATTTGGGCAACGCGTAGTTGCCCAACTGGAATGTTAGATTGTCGTGCAGTATCGTGAAGGACTCGATCAAGAGCGGTTTGCAGCAGATGGCTAATTTCTGTTGTGGAGTATTCAAACTTCACCTGAGAGACATCAGCGTTTGTGCGGTATCCCCAAGTTTGATCGTTGGCTGATGCAGTAATGCGCCAGCCCTGAGTTAGCTCCTGAGTGCAAGATTCTCCTGAGACGGGTAGGCCAAGACAATCATCTGCCCACGTAGTTGGCTCAATTCTGACAATTCGCACCTCGCTGCGATCGATATTGAGCTGTTGTGATAATTCTTGCTGTACTCTTTGCGAAATTGATTGAGGTGCTGCATTAGGTTGTGGCAGTGGAATAGGCTGCGGAGTAGGATGCTGCACCACTGGTGAGGTGAACTCCGTTAGCGGTGAGGCACTTCCATTCAGGTTTTGAAGCAGGAGAGTGCCTGCAATCAGAAGGACTGTACTGATGGGCTGGAGCAAACGAGGCGTGTTGTCGTCTTTCATAGGGCAGTCCGTTGAATAGAAGAAATGGGTGAATGAATTAGAGTCGGGCTAACGTTTCTCTGTTGCACTCACCTAAGAACAATTTATTTAGGTGATTCAGGTTTGGCAGCCTGAAAAAGTCAGCTTTAGTACTTTGAGAAAGTCAGAAGACAATAGATTTGAAGCAATTGACGATCAATCGACAACTGCTGCTCACCGCAGTTCAATTGCTCTCCACCTCAAAATTCTTGAGGAGCGCTGCGGAATCATTGAGAAGCGCTACAGAATCACTGAGGAGCAGTGCGCAATGACTGAGAAGCACTGCGAAACTATTCAGGAGCAGTGCGCAATGACTGAGGAGCACTATAGGATTACCGCGAATCGCTGCAAATCACTGCAAAGTTATGACTGACACGAAATCCATTTTGTAAAGAAGCACTCTTTGGTGTACGGGCGCAGCATTCGGTCACAATTCCTGCCACTGAAGCACAGTTCTTTTGCCGAATGCTTCGCCTCTACCGATACCGCTACTCCACAGACGGATTTGGTATGAGTACTTTAGGGGCTATTATTCAGCTATTGCAGTTTGGCGATCGCTCCCTTATTGACCAACACCTCACCTGTCAGCAAATCTTCCACCGTTGCGACCAATACCCGCTGTTCATTCACTTCAAATTGAACTGAGACGCGATCGATGCCCACTTGTCCGGGTGGGTTAAGGTGAGCAACGCAAACCTGGTCGTGCTGAGTGTCGAGCGAGCGATAGGTTTCCTGTTTGCGAAGGGGAGCACTGGTCATTCTGCCTTGAGCATCGAAGGCAACTTCTGCCTGGGCGACTTCTGCCACTTCGCCAATATCTAGACGAATTTCTCTCTGTCCGTCAATAGCCACCTGAAGCGTGAGGGATTCTGGACGCTGGCAGGGATATTTTGCCCCCTGAGCAAACAACGGAAAGTAGGAATAGGTTTTGCCGTAAGGTTCCCAGAGGCGAATGGCGTAGCTGTGGTGCAGGTAGTCCTCTATGCTAGACAGTTGGCTAAGCGCCAAAGCACCATGGGCAACGGCTTCAAAGGGTTTGTCCATTTTGACCCGCGGCCGCCCAAAGTAGGAAACGATCAGTTGCTGCACAGCCGGAATCAGGCAACTGCCGCCGACCAGCAGCACTTGCTCGATGTCTGATTTGGCAATGCCTTTGCTAAGGGCGATCGCCAGCGTTTCGTCGAGTGCCTGCCGCAGCTGTTCTAAAAACTGACGGGCTTCTAAAATTTCCTCAAGCTGGCTGCGGCTAAGCTGTAGCTCGTAGGACGTAAAACTTTCCTCGTCGAGCCAGCTTTCTTTGGCGACTTCGGTTCCAGATAGGCGGATTTTTAAGCGTTCGGCGATCGCCAGCAAATTCTGCCAGCCAACTTCCCCGATTGATTGTCGCGATGAGCCAACTTGACGCAAATAATCTTCCACAATCCACTGGTCAACGTCTTCACCACCCACATAGGCATCCGATTTTGCTAACACCTCCGCCCGAATAGCTGCCTGTTCTTTGCCTGCGATCGCATCTCCTTGGGTTGCCGTGCGAACTAAACTCAGGTCAAGCGTGCCACCCCCAAAGTCAATGACTAGCACGAGCGAACCAGGTCGCTGCACCGCATAACCTAGCGCCGCAGCAGTCGATTCATCTACCAGATGCACTTCAGCTACGCCCAAGCGTGACCCGACTTCACGAAACCAGCCCAGGTAACGCTCAAAAGCTCCAATCGGAACGGTAAAAATGACTTGATCAGGCTGAATTTGGTGCAAAACTTGCTGCCAGATTTGCTGCAAAAATTGCTCGGATACTGTGGCGGCTGAGTAGCTTACCCCATCAATCTGACGGGGTGGCGGCTGAAAGTCAGCGGCAAGATCGCGCTTAAAGGCTTTGAACAGGCGATCGGGTTGGGTCAGCCCCAATCGTTGCGATCGCACTTGTTCGCCAATCACCCACTGTTCTTGAGATTTGACAAATACCAGCGTTGGCACAACCGGAATTTCTTGCTCCCCCTTAGATGTTCTTAGGCGAAACAATCGGGAAATATCACTGAATCTAAGGGATTTAGGCGTTTGCGTATCTGGCTCTAGGATGCTGACGACCGTATTGCTGGTACCAAAATCAACCGCGATCGCAATCACTGTGCCCCTCCTGGCAACGTGCGGCTGACTTTCGCAGGACAAAGAATGCGATCGCCCTGCCGATAGCCCACAAATCGAACGTAAACCTGTTCCCCGACCGTAACGTCATCCTCATCGGGCTGGTGAATCTGGGGATCATAAGCAACCTGCTCCCAAGCAGAACCAATCAACTCAACACCCCAACCTTGCAGCAAATTTTCTAATGGTATGAACAGTGCAATCAAGTTTTTGGCAGGCAGATCGGGCTTTGCTTGAGCCATTTTTTGAGCACTGGGGTAGTTCGTTAGCAGCGTTTGAATTTGCTCAAACGTCGCCTCCTGAAAGTCTGCTGTGAGTTGAGTTTTCTGCTGCTGAAGTTGTTCTCTCAGTCGCAAACATTGCTGCTGCAATGCAGCCATTTCATCTGCCATTTCCTGAGTGTGAGCAGGAGGAGCAGGGGTAGCAATTTCCTGTCTCTGAGCATTGTTCTTTGCAGGTTGTTTCCTCGACCCAACAAAGCCCAGAACCAACGCAATAGTACCTAACGTTAGGACATAGCCAAATCCTACAAGGCTAGAATCATCTCCCATAATGTGCTTCAAGCTCAATCGTGAAGTACTCAAACAAACTCTAAGGCTCAAAAGCTAACTAGTAGGTTGGGTGAAGCGCAGCGAAACCCAACACTTGCAATTGCCAAAGACCTTTCGTTGGGTTGCACTTTGCTTCGCCCAACCTACATTTGAGTTAGAGATTGAGTTTCATCTGTTTCAAGATCGACTTCAGTCTTGTAGTACTGCGGCAAAAGTTCTTGAGATTCCACCTCACCTAATGCTTGCTCTATCACTGAAGTCGTCTCAGTGCAGCCTGCACCAGAAGCGTTAAGTACGGTTTCAACAATCTTGCCGTCCTTGCCAATGCGGTACTCAATTTTGCGATATTCAGCCATAGCAGTTTTGTTTAATCCGATTGGTTCAATTATGGCTGATGGGATGGAGAGGTTAGGGACTGGGGGCTAGGGGAAGGAGGTATCTCCTCATCCTGCATTCCCTTATCCCTCAACCTTCCCTCTCACTTCTGTCCAAAGGCGATGGTATTGAGCGATCGCCTCCTCTGATAGCGGTTCAAGAAATTCGCTGCGCTCCAGCACTTCGGTGGAGGGTAACAACACACTATTCTGCTGAATCGGAGCAGGCAGATCGGTGCGATTTAGTGTGGTCAACACCGGGGAAGCGGCTGTACCTAGCAGCGAGAGATTGACTGCATTTTGGCGCTGCCAGCAAAAGTTAATCCATTGCTCGACCAGCGTAAGTTCATCCCCTGTGCGGGTAACAGGTTTTGCTGCTGCCGGACGCACCCAGGCATCAGCAGTGAGAATGGTGCCCGATTCTGGCACGATGGCAGCAATACGGCGATCGCGCTCCAGCACAGGCAACACATCCGTAGACCAGCCCAGCGCTATCCAGGTGTCTCCTAGCAACAGCGGTTGTAGATAGTTGTCAGAACTGTAAAACTTGGTCTGCTGGTGGAGCGCTTGCAGTTCAGCTTGCAATTGTTCACCCAAATCCGTTGGGTTGAAGGACTGTCCTAACTTCTTAGAGGTCACTCCGATCACGGCTGTAGGGCTATCCAGCAGTGACACATGTCCTTTTAGCTCTGGTCGCCACAGGTCTTGCCAGTCGGTAGGTGTCCAGCCCAGTTCCTCAAATTCCTCAATCCGATAGGCAATTACAGCACTACCCCAGCGATAGGGAGCAGCCCAAAGTTCTCCTTCGGGGTTAAGCTGTCCCTGGCGATCGCGTCGAACGAGTGCCTGCCAGCGATCCGGCAGCTTTTCCCATTCCGGCAAAGTCTCCAACTCAAGCGGCTGAATTAGCTCCTGTCGAATTGCCGAAGCTAACCAGTAATCTCCCAAAGTCACTAGATCCGCCACGTTTTCAGGTTGGCGGTTTGAGTTGAGGAAAGGGATTCTTTCCCTCCAGCCTGAGCGAACGGGTTCGGCTTCAGCTTGCTTCCAGGTTTGCAGCAGATCATATAAGTCAGAAAGTTGGGGCTGAGGCAAAAAATCTAGAGCAAGCTGTTGCTCCAGGTCACGCTGAAAGGCTCGCAACAGTTGCACCGGAACGGAGCCATCGAGCAACCGCACCCGCAGGGCCGCATTGCTGCGACTATTGCATCCTACCAGGAGTTGAGCGAGTGCCAGTGCCCCTGCGCCTGCCAAAAGCGATCGCCGCTTGATCATGCCTTCCTGTTCCTACTGTTTTTTCTACTGTTTGCGTTCTACGCCAAAGCCAATCGGGTCAATCACCGTTAGCGTTGTTCAAAACGTCTGGCGATCGCCCCTGTTTCAGGATAGCCCTTGTCTCGCCAGTAATAGCCCTGAACCACTTCACTGTCAGGCGCAACCTAGATCTAGGCGGCAAAAGGAACGGCAGTGGCACAACCTGCAAGTAGGTATTAGGCAGAAACAGCACCTTTCAACTCATCGATACTTCTTGCTCAGTTTCAGAGCGGGTATCAAAGGCGATCGCAAATTCTGGGGTTGCATCAGGCTGTAAAAATCCTGAAAACTTAACGTTTTCTGATGCAGCCCTCTCTAATTTCTTGCCCCTCTCCTCTGTCCAAAGCATTCTAAAACTTACATCAGTACACTGCTCTCTCCATTGAAACGGATAAACGAACTCTAGTATGCATAAATACTCAATCCCTTAGAAAGGATGACTCTGTTGGAATAATTTTGAGCGGCAATAAATTGTTGATGTAGAGCGCTTTACGCGCGATTAACAACTTCATAGCAGATCGAAATAACTCGACTAAACGGTCAAAAATAGCAGTTTTACAGATATTTTCGACGGCTATTTTTAGAATCCAAGTATTTCAATTTAAAACTTTTATTTTCTATACTTAGCGATGACCTGAAACCAAGATCTGGACGGCACTTCAGTATTTATGTTCTTTCGTGAAGAAGACGGATTTTAGCAATCATGCAGGTAAGATAGATGAGTAATCTGATGAAGATGAAATTTAGGGTTTTCAAGTTACTTCCTAGTTAGGAATACTTAGATTCTTTGCAACAGCTTTCTGAAAAACCCAAATGGTACTCCGACGGCTGACTTCTAATTTCTTCATCCCAAGCGTGGGCTAAACGTTAAATGATTCAGGAATAAACCTGGATATGCCCAATGCTTTTTTAGTATGGACTGTAAGCAATTCAAAAAATGGGGCATTGCATGGATTCCCTTCAGGAACAAGTTACGGGCTTAAGTTTGAAAGTTGACGCACTGCACCAGACTATTGAGCAGCTCGGCAACAAAATTTCAACAGCTCTGTCTGACACAAAAACGACATCAGATAGCAGCTTCCTGGCTGCATCTGGAATTAGCATAGGGCGCAGCTATTACCAACGTAGTCGGACGGTGGATAGCTCAATGGAACACAAAGATGTGCTGGTCGACTCTAATTACCCCGAATCTGACAGCCAAACAGGCGATCGCGCCCTCGCTCCAGAGATTCAAATTCAGCGTCTAACGGCTCAATTGACCGCAGCCTACAACCGGATTGCGGCATTAGAAGAGCAATTGCTGTCTCAGCGTATTCACTAACTCTGAATACTCAATCTGAATACTCACTCACTTTGAACGCATTCGAGACGTTCTGCTAAAGCCTCGATCGCTTGCATCAGCCTAACTTGATTCCATTGCTGGTAGAGGTGAGCGGCGATTGCACATCCGCCTGCGCCAACGCCTTCTTTGACATACCCCTGCTCATAGGCCCGCAGTTGAGCATACCGAGAATTCGCAAAGTTAAGCTGTGTCGCCATCAGGGGTGCATTTAGAAGTTTTGCCAATTCCACGGTGTCGCCAGTTGGGTCTTCAGCCACCCAGCGTGTTGTACCCACTACAACTTGTTGAGGGTTCCAGGGATGAGTACGTGTTTGGCTAATGGCTTCTGCTAACGTGTAAACTGCCAGCATTTGAGTGCCGCCTGCCAGTAAAACGCCACAGGTGCGGCTGGCTGCAATTGCCATGCCTGCCACCACCACCTGCATCGGATCGCCCACTGCCGCTACGACAGCCAGGGGATCAGGAGAGTTATCTAACCGATGCGCCTCTCGAAGAAAACCTGATTGAGCTAGCCCAGCCGTGACAACTGCTAGCTTTTGGTCATGATTGCAGGTTGGGTGACTGCTGTTGACTTTACCCGCAGCATCCCAACCCAGAGCTGTCAGCACAGATAGAGCCGTGGTTGTTCCTCCAACCACACATTCTCCCAAGATTAGATATCCTTGGGGGTTTTGCGCTGCCAACTTTTCACCCCAAATTAGTCCTTGCTGCAGCAAGTGCTGCACGGTTGCGTGATCTAACGCTTTCCCTTGGGTTAAACAGCGAGCTGGAGTTCCTCCTAGATCAATACAGGGAACTGAAGGTAGGTGCGGCAACCCAGCACTAAATAGGTATAGGGGAATTTTTTGGGCTGCGACAACAGCACGAGAGATCAGAACAGGAGAAGCACCTGCGTGTAGCGGTGGCAGTGGATATTGAGGAGCAGGTTGAGGCCCATTGTAGAGAAACTCAGCATCTGCGATCGCCGTGTATTCCCGATCTGCTGGAGTTGCCCCCGCTGCTGAAATCCCGGGGATCAATCCCGTTTCTGTAAAGCCCAGCACGCAGGCAAAGAGAGGCGATCGCCCCTCAAACTGTTGCAGCCACTCCCGCCCCCACTCAAGCTGGGAGTAAACCCGAATCATTCTTCATCCCTCATCCTTTATCCTTCCTCTTCCAGCAACACCTGCACCCAGCTTGGAGGCTCTGGAATTGGGTTGCCTAACCGCTCCAAGAGGAGCCATGCCGCCAAATGAACCGTGAACAGGTAAACCAGATCACTACAGATGATTGCCCCAATCGTCACAAGCTGAATCACCGTCAGATCTGGTTGCCCCAAGGCGCTAATTCCAAGCAGCCCCCAATCGACTAGCTTGGTTAAGATCCATTCAGTAAAATCTGTAATGCGGTTGGTTAAGTAGATCCAGAGGTCTTCACCCAAAAAGGTCGACAATAGCCAAATTCGGAAGAAAAAGCCAAAGGTAGAAATTAGCGTTCCAGTGCCGATTGACATCGTCCAGCCAGCCTGTCGTTTCCACAATGCCCCAAGTTGTACGCCCAACAGCCCATAAGGGACGAAAAATAACAGGCTCAGGTAGGGACCCATCAGCACGGATAACAGCAAACCTGTTACTAGCGCTGACATCCAAGCAGCTCGGTGACCCCAGCGCAGGTAGACTAAGGCAATTGGAGCGGGAAATAAAATCCGCATCCAGGCACCAATACTAAGGTAATAGCTGACGAGCCAGAGCAAGCTAGCCGTGCTAGCAAGAAACGCTGTCTCTACCATCGCAAGAGGCGGTAAAGCAGCCTTGACTTCGGGAACGACCAATTCAGGCTGTCCTGTCTGCTGATCTTTTGCTGAATCAGCCACCACTGCGAAGGGATCGTCTAAAAAGTTTTCTTCAGCTTTAGCTTGAGCAGATTTGTCTGATTCAAAGGCGGGATCGCTTTTCGGATCAGAGGAAGATTCAGGTGAAGATCCCTGTTTCCGAATTGGGTCAGATCGATCGCCTTCAAATGAACCACTCATGCAAAATCCGAGAAGATAGCAGATCTACTCTATCGCTATATCTGCTCAATCAGCAGGGGTCAGATTTGAAACACTGTTATACGGTAGGTTGAAGGAATGAAGCATTGCTTGTCTTGTAACCTTCTATGACCCTCAACTGGTTTGCCCAAGCGTTCCGCTTGAAAGGCTCAGTAGCACTGACGGTGCTGCCGCGATCGCTGCTATTTGGGATGTTTGGCTTCCTTGTTTCACTTCTGCACTACTTCTACCCGCTGCTTTCACTGAAAGTACTGGGAGATTTAACCACCAATGTCGTTTTTAATCTAGTACTGGGTTTGCTGCTGGTCTTTCGCACTAATTCAGCCTATGACCGTTACTGGGAAGGACGTAAAGCCTGGGGGCAATTGGTTTTTAACATTCGGAACTTAGCTAGAGAAATTAAATTGGGGATCGCAGCCCCAGAGCCAGCCGACGAAACAGAAAAACAAATAGCACTGCGTCTATTGGCAACGTTTGCCCTGACGACAAAACATCATCTTCGGCAAGAGCCTGTCGGTCGTGAAGTCTCCGACCTGATTCCTGAGACACAAAATTCAATGCTAGAAGGTTCTCGCAATTCTCCATTAGAAATCACTCTGTGGCTGGGTGATTATCTTCAGAAGCAGTTTCAGCATAATCATCTGGATTCGATGCGGCTGGTGGCACTTAACGGAATGCTCAGCAATATGGTTGACCAGTTGCGAACGGATTCTACGGACCCCCATTCCGATCGCCTATGCAATTTATTTAAAGCGCTTAATTTTAATCTACTGTGTGGGTTTGCCGTTTCACCGGTTGACGATATCGGCTGGCTAACTGGCATCAGTCTAGTGATTGTCAGCTTCATTCTGTTTGGGGTAGATCAGATTGGCGATGACATTGAAAACCCGTTTGGGTGTGATGCAAATGATCTGCCGCTAGACTCGATTTGCGATACGGTCAAAACTAGCGTTGATCAGGTGATTGAATTTATGCCGGTTGGCGATCGCTCCCTTCCACTCGCATTTCAGTCAGAGAAGTTTGAGCAGTTGGAGCTTGAATGATCAGCACAGCACAGGGAGCATGGTGCAGCACATAATTACTGACGCTGCCTAAAATTGCCTCTGTTAGTCCTTTTCGTCCTCGTCGTCCAACTACTATCAGGTCAGCATTCCAGTTTTTTGCGATTTCGCAAAGCCCCTGCCCCGGATCGGCGACTCGGTAGCTGATTTCAGTCGCAATGCCTTGGCGAGTAGCAGTTTCACCGTAGTGACTGAGTAACGCCTTTGCTGCCTCGATCTGTTGCTCTAGATACGTGTATTGTGCCTGATGAGTTTGGCTGACAAAATGAGCCGACAAACCCAATTCACCGGCCGCAAAAGTGGGGGATGTGGTCACAACATCTGCTGTCAGGCAATGACACAGCAGTAGCTTGGACCGATTAGTTTGAGCCAACTCCAGCGCTTGCTCAAATACTGGTTGGCTCAGTGCAGCGTGATCAACAGCAACCAAAATTCTTTTGAAGCTCATAACATCTCCTTGAGACAGCCCGTGGGTTGGAAGACGGCTCAAGCGATACGTAACTCAACCAAAGCGCTTTTAACTAATGGCGATCGCCCTCACCCACCCGTCTCACGTCCGCTTCAAGCCTCACCTAAAACTTATCTCAACTTTCAGGTAAAACTACGGTTTTGCAACATGGCTTCAAACATCTCAAAAGCGCAGCATTAGCACCGTGTTTGAGCAGAAAATTACTGCTTTGCACAAGCATCAGCAGCGGGCGCTTGGGTTTCAACAGAAGAGTTGGCATAGCCTGCGGTGGTCAGCAGTTGATTAACCGCTAATTCTGCTTTGACGTTGGCTTCTTCAAGAATGCCTTGAGCGCAAGCCGCTTCTACTACCTTTTGCAGCGTTTCCTGCTGGGCAAGCTGCTGAAGATCAGGGGCAGCATCCGGACCTAAACCCAAAAAGCCTCGGTCATAGTCATAGACTTTCGAGCGGTTTACATCAATTTTGCTGTCCAGAATTTCGGGTGATGGCAACTGCAGGCGAATAGCGTCACCCGTAACCTGAATATCATTTTCGTCTAGCTCAGCCAGGTCAACTCCAGCCCGAACTTCTCCGTAAGCGATGTAAAGCAGAGTCGTCTTGCCGATCGTGTAGCCACCAAGGGTGCGATCGCGACTCGCAGGTACAACCGCCTCCATCGCAAAAATTGCCGTGGTCAACTCGCTGACTCCGCGCACTTGTTGCACGACGAGCGATCGCACGTCTACTTGGGGAGGGGGTTGCGGTGCGGTAAACATTGCCTGCACATTCTCAAAAAATCGTTCGCCACTACGCCAAACGCCCACGACCGTAAATAACGCCAGCAAAACAGTGCCACCCGTCGCCATCAAGGACAGGTTTCTGAATACGGCACCCATATTAAGCCTCTGTCGCTTTTGAGACTCGTAGCTGCCCATGCGATCGCTCCCTCTGCTGGCAAACCGAACACGGCCGTTTCCAGTCTACTGTTAAAGGTGAGAGATAGGGATGGGGGGAAGAATGAAGGGATTGGGGATTAGAGGTTGGGGATTAGGAATTGGGAGTTAGGGTAGGAATGAAGGATGAAGGCTTCCTACCTGTCCGCCCGTCCCCAAACCCCAATTCCTAATTCCTAAGCTTCCTGCTGTTTGAGCATGAATTTTTTTAAGCTTACAGCCACGACTAGGCAACCGACCTGAATAAGTGTGGGGGCAATGATGATTCCTGCAACGAGGAAAGTAATTGCCAGCATTCCAACAACAAGGGCTGGAATTTCTTCGGTAGTTTGCATGAAGAGGCGGACCAAACAGAAGGCGATCGCAAACAGAAGCAGGCAGCTTAAAAACATGAGGTATTAATTTTCTGTAATTTTTTAACCAGAGTTAGACACAGTGCGAATGACGGAGTTTCCGCAAAGGTTGGTCCGTATTTTGATATTTTAAGTAGCTTTCTTTGCTTCGAGAAGGCGGATTCTACGGAGAAATCTGTTCGGTCTGCTGAGCAAAGTTTGCAAAATTTGCTGATTTTGATTGAAGAGTTCAGAAATGGTGATGAGAGAGATTGGGTTAAAGGGCTGCGATCGCCCCGTTGACGCTTTAGAATGAATCAGAATCCTGCCGCATCCGTGTGAACACCCTAATTTCTTATGCTGCTTAAGTCCACTACCCGGCACATCCGCATCTTTACGGCTGAAGTTGACACTGCTAACGATGAGCTTCTACCCAGCGAGGATAAGCTGACATTAGATGTTGACCCAGATAACGAATTGCTCTGGAATGATGAGGCACTCCAGGAGGTTTATCGCAAGTTTGATGAGTTAGTTGCTGCTTCTGCCGGGGCAGACCTGACTGATTACAATCTGCGTCGAATTGGCTCTGATCTAGAGCATTTTGTGCGATCGCTACTGCAAGCAGGCAAGATTTCCTATAACCTCAAAAGCCGCGTCCGCAACTACAGCATGGGCTTACCAAAAGTGTCTGTTGACGAGTCTATCTAGGGATGTAATTGATTTTTGACAGCACATCCTGCTCGCAAGAATTAAGCCAAACCTGGTTATACCCGTTTGTGTAACACGTGTAAGATGGTCTGTTGGCGGAAGTCTGAGATATCCTGAGAAGACCGCTGTATTCCTGGCTTCATGCAAAACGCCACAGCAACAATCTATTGCCCCAACTATAGTTGTCAGGCTCCCAATCCGGAGGGTCATCGGTTCTGCCAGAAATGCCGTACCTTTTTGCCGAGGCATTATCTCTGGGCAGTGGGACACGATGCCGATGCCTATCAACCTGGAGAGGTGCTGGCAAATCGTTATATCTGTAAGAGTCCTCGGATCTTCCTGGATGCAAAACCGGGCATAGTTTCCCAGGCTCCGACGGAAATTCCTCAGTCGATATCGGCTTATCTGCGACTTTCCCCCTATCGGCTCCACGTTCCTCAGGTCTACGGGCTGGTGCAGGCAGATCAGTCTGGAGCAGACATTCTGCTGTTGGAACAGGCAGCCCTGTTTGTGCCGCCTCTCTCTACTCAGGCTGGTACTGAAGCAACCATTCCCTCCTTGTTACCTGCCCTGACCGAAGTGTGGCAACAGGCAACGGGGTTGCGCCAAATCAATTGGCTGTGGCAGATCGCTCAACTCTGGCAACCCTTAACGCTAGAGCAGGTTGGAACCAGTTTGCTGGAGCCTGATCTGCTGCGAATGGAAGGACCCCTAATTCGCTTGCTAGAGCTACACCCCGAGCATGGAAGCAATCCGCCAACGTTGCCTCAATTGGGTCATCTCTGGGCAGGATGGGCTGAGACGGCTCAAGCAGCGATCGCCCCTTTCCTCCGGCAGCTCTGCCAAGATCTAATTCAAGGAACTATTCGCAGCGGCGAACAGCTTGTTGATCGGCTAGATGAAGGCTTGTCCCTGGCAGGACAGCATCAGTCGAGGCAAATTCAAGTTGCGACTCGCACAGACCAGGGACCAAGCCGCCAGCGCAACGAGGATGCCTGCTACCCGCCCGGTGGCACCTTCAAGACCATTACCCTAACTGTTGGAACAGCGGCTCCTGATTCTTCGTTGGTGATTGTCTGTGACGGCATCGGTGGACATCAGGGGGGAGACGTCGCCTCGAACCTGGCGATCGAGGCGATTTGGGAACGAATGCAGCCGCTGCGCCCAGAATCCCTATCGCCTGCTGCTCTGTCGGTTGAAATTGAAAAAGCTGCCTGTGCTGCGAATGACCTGATCAGCCAGCGCAACGACAGTGAAAAACGGCTCGATCGCCAGCGTATGGGTACAACGTTGGTCATGAGTTTGGTTAGAAACCACGAACTTTATACTGCTCACGTAGGTGACAGTCGCGCCTATCTGAT
The DNA here is from genome assembly GCA_014695345.1 of Cyanobacteria bacterium FACHB-471. Lineage (GTDB taxonomy): Bacteria > Cyanobacteriota > Cyanobacteriia > Elainellales > Elainellaceae > JAAUTN01. The sequence goes on along the minus strand of JACJOC010000065.1, from coordinate 85,223 downwards.
TACTCGCTGGGGCTGTCACCAAATCACCTTGGACGATGACATTGCCTCACGGGAAGTGCGCCTGGGCTACGGATTTTATCGGGAAGCTTTGCAGCAGCCGAGTTCTGGTTCGCTGGTGCAGGCCTTGGGCATGGGGTCTTCTAATAGTCTGCATCCGACAGTGCAGCGGTTTGTGTTGGATGAAGACTGCATTTTCTTGCTCTGTTCTGATGGCTTAAGTGATGGCGATCGCGTTGAGGAATGCTGGGATACAACTATTTTGCCGGTGCTAGACGGTAAGTTTGACCTGGCTGCGGTGAGTCAGCAGTTGGTTGAGATTGCCAACACCCGCAACGGACACGACAACGTAACAATTGGGCTAGTGTACTGTCGGCTGAGCGAGCAGGGGTTAAACATTGCTCCGGGTGCATTGATGTCAGCGGTGCAGCCGCCACGCCAACCCATGCCTGCTAAAACCGTTCTGCAGACAGGTTGGGGAGCGCGGATTCAGCCAACTCAATCTGATGCAACCACTTCAACCCTGAAGACTCAAGTGTTGGAACCATCTAAGCGACGGCGTCCCAGCATCTTCCCGTTGCTGTTAGGGATCTTAGTGCTGTTAGGGTTGGGGGGAACGCTACTGGCGCTACTGGTGCCGTCGATTGGCAACCGCATCGCTCCTTTGGTTGGCCTAGGCCCAAATTCCGAACCTGCTCAGCCCTCGTCTGAACCCACAATTGTTTCAGATGAGTCTCCTAAGCAAACTACAGCAGCGATCGCCTCTCTGGAGGTTGGTTCTTACATTCGAGTGGAGCGATCGCCCTCACCGGGTTCTCTAAGTGGCAACGAGCCATTGGTGCTGCTGCCTCAGCTTGCATCTTCTACTGCTGACCCTGGGAGTGCCGCTCCGGGTGGCACCGCTGATGACTTTCCTGCCCCACCATCTACTGCAACCGGGGAGATTCCTTCAGGCAGTGTCCTTCAGGTTTTGAGCCGGCAAGGTGCGTCTGGACAAGAGCGATGGGTAAGGCTGCGGGTTTGTTCTGTCCCAACGGCTGAAGGCTCGATTGGGCAGCCCTCTGAAGAGGGTACTGCTGACAGTCCGACAGCAAGCCCAATATCTAGTTCGACAGTTAGCCCCGATGCAGGCAACCGATCGCCTGTCCCGATTGAACCAACGGCACCGGAACCGGAACCGGCTACACCGCTGCTTCAACCTGGGGCAGAAGGCTGGATTCAGGAAGCGGCGATTGCCTCCCATGTCCAACCGCAAAACGGACTAACTGCTGCTCAACGAGGAGAATGCGCCCCACCAACCGCATCGACTACACGCATCCCAGCTAGCCCTCCAGCCACCCCGATTCCTAGCCCTGCTGCACCAGCAGGTAGCTGACCTAGGTAGGCAAATCCGCCACTGCTAGTTCGGTTCCGCCCACTTCATGCCTGAGGGGGGGATTGGTAGATTAGGTGTAGGTGATAAATCCGATTGAGTGAGGTTCCTAACGTGAACAACGCATCAAATCAAGTCTCAGAGTTTTTTGGTAACGAAGCTGAATCTGGTAGCCAGTTTTGGCAGTATGTCCAGTCGATGAATCCAGAAACGATTGCTCAGCTTTCTAAGCCAGGTTCTTCTGAAGTCTTTCAGGTCATGGAACGGAACATCATGGGGCTGTTGGGAAACCTCCCACCGGAGCACTTTGGTGTTGCCATTACAACCAGTCGTGAGCATTTAGGACGTTTGCTGGCTTCGGCAATGGTCAGCGGCTACTTCCTCCGCAACGCAGAGCAGCGGATGGTGTTTGAGCGGTCTCTACAAGCGAGCGAAGCAGTTTCCGACGCTGAATAGTTAGCAGGTAATTTATTTAGCGGTGCGTCATTCTGGTGGCTTCGGTAAATCAAAATTCATCTGTAGATATTAACCCAGACTCGGCAGGCTTGAGTGCAGACCTGTCGAGTTCTGCTATGGAGACTTTGCAGCAGTTGCCGTTGATGAGTTTGCGACGATCGCTCCTCACCTGGTACGCCACCTCAGGACGCAGTCTGCCCTGGCGGGAAACCCGAGACCCGTACCAAATCTGGGTTTCCGAAATCATGCTGCAACAGACCCAGGTAAAAACTGTAATTCCCTACTATCAGCAATGGATAGAGCAGTTTCCTACAGTCGAGGCGCTAGCGCAAGCAGACCAGCAGCAGGTCTTGAAAGTTTGGCAGGGGCTTGGCTACTATGCTCGTGCGCGAAATTTGCACAGAGCAGCCCAGGAAGTCGTGGAAAAGTTTGGCGGACAGTTTCCCAAAAATTTAGAAGAGGCGATCGCCCTCCCAGGAATTGGACGTACCACTGCCGGAGGTATTCTCAGCGCAGCTTTCAACCAACCCGCCGCAATTTTGGATGGTAATGTCAAACGAGTTTTAGCTCGATTGATTGCACTAGACCGATCGCCCAGTAAAGCGCTTAAGCTACTATGGCAGCTATCTACAGATCTGCTGGATTTACAGCAGCCGCGTGACTTTAATCAAGCATTGATGGATTTGGGAGCAACAGTTTGTACACCCAAAAATCCAGCCTGTTTGCTCTGTCCCTGGAATGAATCCTGTCTGGCTCACAATCTGAACATGCAAAACGAATTGCCTCTCTCTGAAAGTCGCGCTCCCCTGCCCCACAAAAAGATTGGCGTCGCCGTCATTTGGGATGATCAGGGCAAAATTTTGATTGATCGCCGTCGTCAAGAAGGGCTGCTCGGCGGACTCTGGGAGTTTCCTGGTGGCAAAATTGAGCCAGAAGAAACGGTAGAAGCCTGCATTAAACGAGAAATTCAGGAAGAACTGGGAATTGAGGTGGAAGTGGGCGATCGCCTCATTACTATCGACCACACCTACACTCACTTTCGCGTCACGTTGAATGTACATCACTGCCGCCACCTGAGCGGCGAACCCCAACCGATTGAGTGTGACGAAATCCGCTGGGTAACACTAGCCGAAATCGAACAATTTCCTTTTCCTAAAGCAAACGTACAGATTATTCAGGCACTACACGAATTTACTGCTGAATCGTGACGTTTAGAGCAAGGAATCGTGTAGGTTGGGCGGAGTAGCGAAACCCAACTTCTGTATGGGTTACACTGCGCTAACCCATTCTACGGTTATACAGCTAACATCAGCTAACTAAGATTACGCTTGAAAGAGGTAGCGATCGCCATCATCACTTCGCTTGAGTTTCAGCAAAACAGACAGTCTAGAACTGAGCCTCTGGCTCCATTCAGAGCTGCGAAGATCGTCTTTGTCGGATTGAATAGGGGCATTAGAGGAAAACTCACCGGGCAGTGGGCTACCCTTTGGCACGACGAGTAGAGTGATTCCCTGCCGTCCCACAATAGTCACAACTTCTTCAGGATTTGCAGACAAGTGAGAATCTGGATAATAAAACTGAGCGGGCCAATAGCTTCCTTGAAACTTCACCCGTCCCGACTCAGTAGAGGTGATGGTTTGCTCGACCTTACCTGCTTCTGGTTTGGAGAAAAGCGTAATAGTTTGGGAATCTTGCGAAGATTTCATGAATAACCTCTAAAAGTGCTAAAAACGGTTTTTCTCGACGAAACAGGACTCCGGGTTGTTGACTCTCACTATCGAGCATTCTTCTCAACGGTCGAGTGACGCAGCTACTCGATCGCCTGTGATTGTTCAGAGAGCTTTAGGTGATGGAGAATACCCTAAATGGGTGATGTCCTTCACGCAACCCACTGATTTTGGTCACTGCTCAGTCTGAAAGGCAGACTATCAGAGGACAGCAAATTAAAAATTAGGAGCTACAGATAGAAGGGCACCCCACGGAGTGGGATACCCTTCTATCTGTAGCTCCTTTTCAGAAGACCATTATTACTTTTGGCGTTCGTTGCGGTTATATTTGCTGTCTTGCCAGGCGGTGCCAACCCCTTTAAGAATGCCGCGACCGATCAGCCCGATGCCGCGACCAATTACTTCGGTCAGTACATAAATTAGCCCAGTGCCGACAAAAGAAATAGCGGAACGGAATCGAGGGGCGATCGCATCACGGGTTTCTAGCGCTAACGTCACCGTAAACTGAAGCCCTGATAATTGCTCTAGCTCTTGGGCACGAGGCGCATAAACTGCTACTCTCTGAATGCCACGACCATAAAGAATAAACAGGGGATACTGGCTTTCAAAGATTGCTTTAGGTTCGCCAAAGTATTTTTCTAAGCGATATTTCCAGGACAAGTTATTTCTAAATCGTTCTACTTCTCGAATTGAAAGTAAGCGATATTCATAAAAGTTTTGCTTAATTGTTTCTATGTTGGCAAAGCGGTTGAGTAGCGGCTGCACCACAGCATTAGCAACCTGAATAATCAGATTTTCAAGAATAGATTCCGCTCGTCGCATTGCTTCGGCTGAGCCAGGTACATAGGGAATCCCCTCAAGAATTAGTGGCGTTTGAAAGAGCAAATGAGACAGCAAGCTGTCAAAGAATGGAATTTTATCCAGAATGGCGCTTTGCACAACTTCAAAATCTTGAAGTAATGTGCTAGCTACTTCTATTTCGGCGTTGCCTATCGAAATGGTGTAATATTTGCCAAAAAAATCTGTAACTACGGCTCCCCAAAGGTCTTGCAAAATCAGCGATCGCTTCTCCTCTAACTGTCCAGGCTGTACCTGCGAAAAGCGCAGTTCATCCAAAATCTCCTCTAACTGCCGCAAGATTAAATAGAGCAATTCCCGCTTTTTTTCTTCTCGCAAGATATCAATTTCTAGCGGTGTCTTGGTCTGGTTTTGCAGACTGCTTTGCAGTTTTGCGGCGATCGCATCAAATAGGGCTGCCTGCAAACTACGGGCATTAGCTAACCCATTTTCTGATGGCGTTATCACCGTGAGTTCTGCGTCCCCGGAAGGCTGAGTTGCATTGGTTTGCTCAAGTTGGCGAGCAGTGCGACCCTCGCAGTATTGGCTTTGCTGCCCGCTGGACGGTGCTGCCTCCGATTGCGGCGTTGCTGGGTCTGACGGTTCTAGTACAGTCGGAGTTGCTAATAACCGTCGCACCAGCCAGCGAGAAGCCCGCAGTTCGCGCTGTTGCCCTGCTAAAACTGCCCGATCCAGCAGCGACAAATCTAAGTTTTGCAGTTGGTTTGTTACATCAGACAGTGCTGACTCAATCTGCTGTAATCCTGACAGCCGCAAATTTCGCCGAAAAATAGCAAATGGAGTCGGCAACTTCACGATAGGTTGCGATCGAACAGAACCCGAAGTAGGGGAAGCGACAACTGCCGCAAGTTCCTCTGCTGTAGGCTGAACCCAGCGAGATCCACCTCTTGCAACTTGCCGAACGATCGCTGCCAGTTCCGTTGCTTCAGTTTGTTTGGGGCAATATCCTCTCGCGCCCGATCGCCGCGCTGCTGCTAGCATCACAGGTTCCGTCATGGAACTGAGCAGGAGGATGGCGATTGCCGGATACTGTGAGGAAATCTGCCGACACAAATCTAGCCCTTGAATCTGCTCAGGATCAGCACTGCCCAATCCCAAATCCAGGATGACCAAATCAATTGCGATTGAGGATGCAGAAGCCGTGCTATGAGTTGCTAGCGCTTGCAGAGCAGCAGTTCCATCTCCTGCTTCAGCAATCACTTCCAGGTCTGAGAATTGCTCTAGCCAGATCCGTAGCCCCGCCCGAAAAGCCCGGTTGTCATCAACCAACATCAGCCTGAAGGGGCTATTGCTCCTGCCGCTATCTGTCATGTGCTTTACCTGAAGGGCAATCCCTTTGCTCCATTCACTCAGCTTAATGTATAACAGACAGCCTCATTTTTAACGGAATGACCACGGATTGCACGAGTTTAGCGATGGCTCAATTGTTCCAAGTGTGGCAGTATTTCGTTGAAAGATTTTTTTAATTCTCGATAAATTTGATCAGTCGCACTTTCGGGTCAGGTAACTCTGCATATTTTATTGCCATTGTTTCAATCTGGCGCAGTTGCCCGATCGCCAAACTACACGAAAAGCCGTATTTTGCTTTGACGCGATCGCTAGCAATATTCAAAGCAGTGCGCGATCGCTCAACAAAATCTGTTAACGGATACTCACTTCCTTCCTCAAAATATTGACGCACAACTAGAGAAGGCGAGTAACAAACTTCCTGAGAACCGTCGGGTAGTTCAATTTGAAAGCGGATTTCTGGCATGGTGAGATTGAGGGTTAGGGACTGGAGAAGTTGAAAGCTGTTGATAGTGAGTTAAGTGGAGCTTGGCAGACTGTTTCCAGGTGTAGCGCTTAGCCACCTGAATGCCTTGCTCCTTAAAAGACTGGACTATCTGAGGTTGAACAATAGTTTGCATGGCTTGGGCGATCGCCTCCTCACTCTTCGGATCAACCAAAAGTGCTTCTCGCTCAGACAAAAACTCAGTAAATGGAGCAATATTTGAAGTAATTACGGGAATACCAGAAGCCATTGCTTCCAACACCACCAGTCCCCATCCCTCTTTAAGGGAAGGAAAAACAAAAGCATCGGCAATGCGATAAAGAGCAGGCAAGTCAGCGGTGGAGATAACTCCTGGTAGGATGAGTGACTTGGCGATCGCCACTCCTAACCTTTCAGCAAGTTGAAAAAACTCATCGCGATAAGGCTGATAGTCAAACAGCGTTGCCCCTCCTGCAATCACCAGTTGAGCATTAGGATAACGAGTTAACACTTGAGCAAAGGCTCGCAGGAGAGTGATCGAGTTTTTGCGAGGCTCAATGCCACCGACAGTGAGGTAAATTGGCTGACCGCTCAGTCCCAGCTTTTTCACATCGGCTTCAGAACCATCATAATCAGAGGAGAAGTAAGTCGTATTCACACCATTAATTACTTTGGGGGCATGAATTTGGTATTGCTCCTGTAGGGCAGTTTGCCAGCGATCGCTCACACAAAGACACAAATCAGGTTCCCGAATTGAGCGGTCCTGGCAGGTTTGTAGGTAAGGACTATTAAACGCATCAATGTGATGCACCGTTCGCGCAAAGTGAGGAATGTGATGGCGCGATCGCAGCTCCGACAAAGCATTTGCACTTAAGCAATCCTGCGCGTGATAGTAGTCATAAACTGGTTTTTCCTGACTGAGATAGTCTACAAACTCCTGAATTCTTTGTTTGATTAACTGATCGATTCCGCCTGTCACCTCTTTTGCAGGTACCAAAACATGATCACACTGGAGCGATCGATAAAATCCTGTGCCGTCTTTATCCAAAGCATAAACACAAACAGAGTGCCCCAATTCCTGTAAAGCCTCTGCAACTTCCAATGTATGAACCACGCTACCCCGGGGTTTTGTCGAATAGGTAAAAAAAGCAATCCGAAGTGAGTTCACCATTGACTAATAGATAAATTTAGATTGGTGCAAACCCTGTCAAGTTCTCTTGTGTAAGATCCCAAAATATCTCTGTTTCACTTTTGTAGGTCAAGATTAATTGTTGAGAATCTGTAATTTGGGCGATCGCCTCACAGCTTAATTCTTTTTCCCGAAAACAGGTTTGAACGGCTGCAACATGTTCGGGGCGAACGCTGAGCAGAAAGCCATAGCTGGGGAAACAGAGTAACCACTTTTCTAGGGTCAAGTCTGGGGGAGGAGCGATCGCTTCCAGGTCAACTACAGCACCACACCTAGAAGTTTCCAGCAGCATTAAAAGAGTGCCAATCATGCCGCCCATACTGACATCTTTAGCTGCATCACAAAGTCCTGTCTCTGCTAATTTTGGCAATAGCTCCAAGTTTTCTCTAAGACGACTGGAAGCACCAGAGGTAGCAGCATTCCAAAACGGATATTTGGGATGTGCCTTACCCCGGAGGTCGATCGCCAGCAGCAATGTATCTCCCGGCTTAGCATTAAAGCTACTGAGCAAGTGAGTTGCTCGTCCTAAAATCGCCACTGACAGTGCATTGTAGGGGCTGTGATAGTTACTGTGCCCACCCACAATTGGCACGCTGTAAGCTTTTGAAGCAGCCGTCATACCTGACCAGACTGCTTCTATAACTGTTGCAGATGTGCCCCATAGGGTATCTACAACGGCGATCGGGCGACCTCCCATTGCGTAAATATCGCTGACGTTTACCATCACGGCGCACCAACCCGCAAACCAAGGTTCTGACTCCACCAGTACATCCCACATCCCTTCTGCTGCTAGGAGAAGGTAGCCGTCCTGGTCGGGGATGGCAGCACAGTCATCACCAATAAGGGAGTTCGGGGATTGGGGATTAGGGATTGGGAGTGAAGGGGAAAATTGCTTTAGGTATTTAGCGGCAAGCTGGATATCTTGCTTTTGTAGCACTCCGATGGATTGACGTAGGGTTGTTACCAGTTCAATGAGTTTCACAATTGATTGTTATGAGGCCTCTAGTTCTCTCATTCCTAATCTCCAATACCCAATGGCGGGACGAGGTTCGCTGCTGGGAGGATAGTATTCCAGGTCTGCTTGCATCATATGGTGGGGGCGATCGCAAATCACTATTTCTTCAAGTGAGTGCCAATGCTGCCGCCGAAAGAATTTCACGTTTTGAAGCTGCACAGTTGCCAAAAATTGACGACAGCCCCAAGTGTTTGCAGTGGTTACAGCTTTGTAAATCAAACCACGACCAATTTGCCCAACACGACGGTAATCAGGATGAACACCAAGCCTGCCGCCATACCAGACTTCTGGCTCTGTCTCATAAATTCGCACTACACCAACCACTTGTTTTGATGCGTTGAGAGCGACAATAGGATAGGCGATCGCGTCCCATTGATCCTCATCATCACGTTCAAACAAGCCTTGTTCTTCTGCAAAAATCATTTGCCGCAATTCGCAATACGCCTCATATTCAGAAGCTGAAGCCGCTAACTTGTAAGTGTAGGATGAGGTAGTCATGAATGATATTGCAGTGTGTGATTATAGGTGACTAGGCAGACGTTTCAAAGGTTGAAAGAGCGGAACAAGCACCACATTTGGCGCAACCTGCTTTAACTTCCGTAGAAGCCAGTCCCGATCGTTGCAGCATTGCTCCAATTTGCTGATAGAGCGCAAACATAAACTCACTATTAGGTGGTTTGTAATTCGCCAAAGGAGTACCGCTGATCGGCACAAATGGCACTACAAAAGGATAAACACCGACATCAATTAACTTCTGCGAGATCTCTAACAATGTGTAAAGTGAGTCGCCCAATCCTGCTAACAGGTAAGTACTCACCTGTCCCCGACCAAACACTTTCACAGCCGCCTCAAATGCCTCAAAATAATACTCAAGCGGGACTTCTGCTTTACCTGGCATGATTTTGGCTCGAACCTGTGGGTCAGCCGCCTCCAAATGCATTCCCAGGCTGTCTACCCCAGCCGCTTGCATTCGCTCGAACCAGATAAAGTCATCGGGTGGTTCACACTGTGCCTGAATTGGGAGACTTACCCTAGATTTAATCACTTTGGCGCACTCAGTTAGATAAGCAGCACCGCGATCGCTTGTATTTGGCGTTCCTGTCGTCATCACCATGTGTTTCACCCCATCCAGGCGCACAGCGGCTTCTGCCACTTCTGCCAACTGTTGAGGTGATTTACGGGCGATCGTGCGTTCTGCTGCCAAAGATTGACCAATGGCGCAAAACTGGCAGGCTGTGGCGCGATCGCCATAGCGCATACAGGTTTGCAGTACGGTGGTTGCCAGCACATTATGAGAATGGAGCAAAGCAATCTTCCAATAAGGAATGCCGTCGGCAGTAGTGAGACTGTAAAACTTTGGTTGTGTAGGAAATGAGATGGGGGCGATCGCCTCCCCGTCTAGCTTCAGCATTGGCAGCACTTGAGCATCCCCAACTTCAATCGCATAGGGCGATTCAGCCGCTCCATCGGTGAAAATGGGTACCATCACCGTCGTGTCATCAATAGTTATTGCTTTATGGTCTGAAGGCCCTGCACCACCCTTACGCCCTGATGCACCAACGGCTGGGTCAATCCATCGCAAACCGTGAGACTGTAACTCTGTAATCAAGTTTTGTTTGTTCATGCTCGTTAGCTGCTTCTCCATTCAGCAATTGTTCAGCAGGGATTGCCTGATGGTGCATCTCTGCGCTCATAAACGGTCTTGCATCGATATTGAGACGAAGCTGAAGTAAGTCAGGACGGGCATAGTGACCGACCGAATCCATCATTCGTTTACGCTTAGTGATAAGAGAGAAGTCTAGATCGGCGATCGCCATCCCCTCCCCTTCTGTCACAGGGGGGCAAAGGTGAGTTCCTTCTGGACTAATGATCGCAGTGTGGCAGCCACCTGTTAACACCCGCTGCATCTTTTCGTCTGGCGTGATTTGGGCAATCTGCTCAGGTGTGAGCCAACCTGTTGCATTCACCACAAAACAGCCCGACTCTAAAGCATGATGGCGAATGGTGACTTCCATCTGGTCAGCAAAGATTTGTCCAACCATTGAGCCAGGAAACTGAGCACAGTGAATTTGTTCATGTTGGGCCATCAAAGCATAGCGGGCAAGCGGATTGTAATGTTCCCAGCAGGCAAGAGCTCCAACCATTCCCACCGCAGTATTCACCACTTTTAGCCCCGACCCATCTCCTTGCCCCCATACCATCCGCTCATGATAAGTTGGCGTAATTTTACGCCGCTTCAACACAAGTGTTCCATCTGCATCAAAGATGAGTTGAGCGTTGTAGATGGAACCATTCTCCCGCTCATTTACCCCTAAAACTACAACGATGTTGGCGGTCCGAGCCGCCTGACTCACTGCCTCTGTCACGGCTCCCGGCACCTCTACAGCTTCCTCATAAAGCCGCATGTGTTCCTTACCCATCAACACGGGGGGTTGAATGAATGAGAAATAGGGATAGTAGGGAACAAAAGTTTCTGGAAATACAACCAGATTTGCCCCTGCTTTAGCAGCTTGGGCGATCGCCTCTAACACTTTCTCAACCGTTCCCTCACGGCTAAACAGCACCGGACTAATCTGCACCGCAGCCGCCCTAACAGTTCGTGAGTAATCCATAGATTTTCCTTAACGGGGGAGATAGTGAGTGATGGTAAGCCGGTCATCGGTTACTTGTCATTGGTTATTTGCAAGTGTAGGAGCCAATGAATAATGGCAAGCCGCAAATGATAAACAAGCAATGACAAGTGATGAATAACTCATGACCGATGACCAAGAACTCTTCCCTACAGCGTCCAGGTGTCTAAAATAAAAGCTCCCTCCTTGCGGTGCATCAGCACCAAGTCCAACACATCCAGGGGGCTGATCGGACGAATTCCGGCGATCAGAGAGGGTTCACCATGACCATACAGCGCTTGCAGGGCAAAGCGGCACGCATAAACCTTTCCCCCTTCAGCCATAAACTTGCTGAGCTGATTGTTGAAGTTTTGGTGTCCAGGAAATGCTTCATCTCCAATTTTTGGGAAGCCTCGCTGAACGCCCAAGGTAACTCCTGGTCCGTACAGCAAAATTGAAGTCTCAAACCCTTTACGCAGCAGACGCAGCGATTGCAGTAGATTGACCAGACCAATTGATCCTTCAAATGCAACAGTGTGGAATGTTACGAGAGCTTTTTCGCCCGGTTCTGCCTGCACATCGGGAAATACTTTCTCTTCGTAATCAACAAAAAAGTCACCTGCTTGATGCGCGGGAATTTCAACTGAAGGCATAGTTGTCTCCTGAAAAGTGGGTCAAGTCCAACAGTCTCTTAACTAACCTGAGTTAAGAATCCAAATATCTGCTGAGATTGAGACAAATGCTTGATCCGAGATCCATTTCGTTGCGCTTGTCTGCAATCTAATTCGGCTGTTGATTGCAGGTTAAAAGCTTGACTCACTTATTCTTGTATAATTAGTAACGAAAAGTAGGGTTCTGTTAGTAAGTACAGGCAACATTGAAGGGGTGTCGGAGTGGATTAAGAGCGATCGCCTCCAGCAACCTGCCTAAAAAGACAGGTAACTACTTTCTACTAATTACTACTACTAATTACTAACGGCTATTAATAACCCAATCGTTCTCGTGCTTGCTGACGTAAAGGGCCAGCTTGTGGATGATCGGGCTGAATTTGTAAGGCTTTGTCGAGAGATGCGATCGCCTGATCAAAGCGACCCAAGTTCCACAGCGCTTGCCCTCTAGTAGCCCAAGCTTCTACGGAATTGCGATCAAGGGCGATCGCTCGGTCTAGCGCCGAAATTGCCTCCACCGATCGCCCAAAGCTTTGTAACGTGATGCCCATATCAACCCACGCCCCAACCAGGTCTGGCTTTAGTTGGGTTGCCCGTTCAAATAGCCTGAGCGACTGGAGCGATCGCCCCTGCTCTCGGTAAGCTCGTCCTTTACTCCAGTAAGCTTCAGCATAATTGGGGTTGATCGCCAAGGCATCGTCACAGGCGACAGCAGCTTCGGCAGGTTGCTGCAAATAGGTAAGGCTGTGACAACGTCCCCAGTACGCCTTAGCATTCGCTGGCTCAAGGGCAAGTAGTCCGTTGTATGCTTCTAGCGCTTGTTGAAACTGCCCACTCTGTAGCAGGCGATCGGCACGGCTTTGCATTTTTGCTGCCCATTCTTCTGGTGCAGGCAGGTTTGGAGCCGCAAGTGAGCGAATCATCGGCATAGCGGGAGTGCCCGCATGAGAACCAACCGTTTCAATCGGAGGGCTAACAGGCTGCAAAAAAGCATCTGTCTGCATCGCGACAAACGTTGTACCTGCGGTGGCAAGCCCAGCCAGTCCTAGCCCAAAGCCAAGCTTTGCCAATCGCCGCTTATAGCCGAATGACCGTTCTTCCTTCTGTGAAGCCTGGAGTGGAGTGGATGCTGGCTCAGGGTTCTCAAGCCCATTTCCATTCAGTTCATCCGATTGAATCTGGCAGGGAGCCGTCTCTGACTCTAGAGATAGCATTGAAATTTGAACGGTCGTGTCGGAAGGGTTAAACACGCTCGTGGAAGCGGACATCAGCTCTGACGCGGTCGTCTCTGTACCTGAAAAGGAAGATTCCAGTGGTGTGTCGACAAATTCAGGTAGGGGCGGTAAAAACTCAGTCACCCCAACTGGGAGTTCTTGAAAGGCTTCCAGGGCTTCTACGGCAGTCGGGTAGCGATCGCGGAAGTCATAGCGCACCATGCATTCCAAAATTTCTGCAAGTTCAGAACTGACTTCGGGGACGCGATCGCGCCAGTCTATTTCTCCAGTTTCAGGGTGGTCTCCCAGCCGTTTCGGGTGAATGCCAGTTAAAGCCTGAATTCCAATCACTCCAACTGCGTAAACGTCACTGCTAAAGCGCGGCTTGCCGGCCAATTGTTCATTTGGGATGTAGCCCTGAGTCCCAATCGAAACCGTCAAATCAGTGATGCCTGTGTCAGGATTGGCGCTTTGAGTGCTGACCTGCTTCACTGCACCAAAGTCGATCAGCACAATTCGGCCGTCTTTGCGCCGCCGCATCAGGTTAGAGGGCTTGATATCGCGGTGAATTACCTGCTGCTCATGCACAAACACCAAAACCTGAAGAATATCTCGCAGTAAGGCAATTACCTGATCTTCGGGCCAGGTTTTTCCTTTCCTCAGCGGGTGGGTGAGCGATTCACCTTCAATAAATTCTTGAGCCAGATAAAACTCTTGATTCTCCTCAAAGTGAGCAAACAAAGTCGGAATCTGGTTGTGGCTGCCCAACTGGTAGAGCGCTCGGGCTTCGGTGTCAAACAGGCGTCTCGCCATTTGCAGACTTTTGTCGTCACTCGTCTGTGGCAGCAAGCGCTTAACGACGCAGCGAGGATGCCCTGGTAAATGGAGGTCTTGCGCCAAAAAAGTTTGACCAAACCCACCAGCACCCAGTTGGCTGATGACTTTGTAGCGTCCCCCTAAAGTGGTAGCAGGATGGGTCTGTGGAATTTGGCTCATCGTCGATGGGTGGCTGGTCGGTTGATGGAACCACTTAGGTCAGGTAAAACTAACTCAGAGAAATACCTGTATTTAAAACCCTCAGTACTCGAAGAAGATGCATTCCCGTCAATTCTAACGACTTCAATAATCTAAATTGTGTTGCTAGAACGAGGACAAAATCTATAAAGTCTCTATGATGCATCTTTAAATATTTAACTTTTGGCAATTCAGATTAACCTGCCCAAACCTCCATTAACCCTTTGCTAGTCAGGCGATCGCCCAAACGACACTCCCTTTAAGTAGGCTCTAAAATTAAACTTTTGGACTGAGGCTATGCTGCCTATTTTTTATTCCGATGAATTTTTGGATCATGATACTGGCGTTTATCATCCTGAGAAACCAGGTCGCTTAACTGCCATCACAAAAGCTCTCAAAGCTGCACCGTGGGCTGATCAGTTGGATTGGCGATCGCCCACTCCTATCCACACTCAAAGCGATCGGCTCATGGCTGCTTTAGAGGCAATTCATCCCCAGCAGTACATCGCTGCGGTGCAACAGCTAGCTAACCGAGGCGGTGGCTATATCGATCAAGACACGATTGTTTCCCCCCGCAGCTATGATGTTGCTTTGCTTGCGGCTAGCGCTTGGCTGGACGGCATTGATCAAACACTGGCAACCGGAGAACCTGCCTTTGTGCTAGCGCGTCCACCCGGACATCACGCGATGCCCCAGCGAGGCATGGGGTTTTGCATCTTTGCAAATGCAGCGATCGCCGCTCACTACGCCCTTCAGCAACCGGGGGTAAATCGCGTCGCAATCCTTGACTGGGATGTGCATCACGGCAATGGCACTCAGGCGATCGCCGAAAACCATGCCCAGATAGCTTACTGCTCACTGCACCAATCTCCTTTCTACCCCGGTACTGGCGATGCGGACGAACGGGGCGCTTTTAATAACGTGCTGAATTTGCCGATGCAACGGGGTAGCACCCTGGCAGACTACCAGCCCTTGTTTGAGCAAAAAGTAATTCCGTTTCTTAGTACCTTCCAACCTGACTTGCTGATTGTCAGCGCTGGATATGATGCGACCCGAGCCGATCCGCTAGCAGAAATCGCACTCCAACCAGAGGATTACGGCGTATTCACAAGACTCTGTCTGCAAATCACCCGACGCACTGTCTTTGGCTTGGAGGGCGGATATGACTTTGATTCTCTATCACAATCCGTTGTAGCTACCGTTAGTCAATGCCTTTAGTCAATACCTTAAGTAGGGGCGGACGGCTGTTCGCCCCACGGGAATGACTTTCTCGGGTATCTCTCAAGGCTAATTAGGGCACTGCCCGTCCTGGCATTCTGGGCCACGAGCAATATGAGCGTTGTAAAACTCATCAACTACAGCAGCGTCATATGCTTCTAGCTCTTGCAGGTAGCCCCAAGCAGTCAGGGCGATCGCCTTTGGCATTTCTGAGCGCGGTGTGACAATAATTCGAGGATTAATCGCGCTTAACTCCTCTGCCTGTTGTCTGATCTGCTCCAGATCTTCCGCCTCAACCAGGGCAGGGTTATAGCTGATGATGATGCCACCGTGTTCTAGGTTGTGAACAAGCTGTTCATCTGAAGGAGCTTCGTTATAAATTCCCCAGCGGGCCCACTCTTCATGGTGTGGGCCAGAGGTTGGTGGATTTGAGTTGTATTCAACCTGCTGGTCAGCCGGGACGTGTTCTTGTCCTAAATCGGGAATTGCGGTGCCTGGCAAGGCAATTCCTTCAGGAAGAGGCGGCAAAGTTGCACCAGGCGTATCCACCACAAATTCATCAACGAGTCCAGCTGGCTCTTCCTGGCTCTGCTGCATGTTTCGCCCTTGCATCAGAGCAAAAACAGCTACTAACCCGACGACTCCTAATGGGATAGCCAGCCAGATGTACTGAAGCAGTCGCCCTTTTAAGGTGTCCTGGTGTCGTCGCGATTTACTCATGTGTTTCAATACCTGCTGAATTGATTTGCAACTAGCCCATGAATGGCTAGCCGTATCACTACTTCCATCCTAATTCTCAAAAACATGAACAAATCAAGGCTCTGTTGCAGACAAAACACGATAATGGCTGGCAACATAGCTAAAAAATTTGTAGTAATCCTCAAATTGCTGACTGGGCGAGCTCCCCTGCCAGCGATAGATCACGCCTTCGTGCTCCAGGGTCAGATTGAGTGAACTAGTTCCTGCGGCAGTTTGCACCTCTAGCTCTCCAGGCAATCCTTGCGCAGTGACAAAATTTTCCTTGATGGGGTCAGGCAAAACACTATCTGGTTCTGTCGCTTTATCCTCGATCCCTTCACCTAAATCAGCCGGAATTTGACTGGCCCAGCCTGCAACCTTCACACCAGGGCGGTCAGGTGCACGAAAAACTTGCCCATCCTGGTTGTCAGGCGGCGGCTCAGCAATCCAGTCTTTGGGATAGAGAAACTCAAAACCGTAACGTGAATTTCGGTATGTTTCCCAACCGCTTTCAGGAGCGAGCGGGCGATCGCACCCTAAAAGCAATGCTGTTGAAACCACTCCGACCGATAGCAAAGCAAAGCGGTAGAACTTAAGAGACGCGATCGCTCCAAATAATTGCACCAGAGATAGATGCATCAAGGTAGGACCTCGCTGCTTTGTAAAGGAATGTAACAATAATGCTGTCATAGCGTCTTGCTGTCTTGACAGGACATGACTGTGGCAATTATTCTGACAACCATACCCGGGTATTAACCATGTAGTCGTTCTATGCAAGACAAGCACAAAGTTACGCTTTACCTTCCACCAGAGCTTCATCGTCAGCTCAAGATTCGTTCCGCAGTCGATGCAGAGCCGATGTCAGCAATTGCAGAACGAGCAATTGTTTTCTATCTGACACATTCAGATGTAGTGGATGAGGTAGAAATGTCTCACGGACAGGTTTATCAAGTCTACGACTGCCCTGAGTGTTCAAGCTCGGTCGTTCTGCAGGAAGGCAAAATGATCTCCCTAAAGGAGCAGCCCAGCATTCTAGTTGAAGAAGGGCTCTCACCAGCCATTCAAGGGCAACGTTCTGGTTCTAGCCAGCAGGGTGAGGAAGAGTTGGTTCCATGCTAGTGAGTGTTACCTGAGCTTGAATGTTTGCTCTTTTGAGTAGCTAAACTCTCAGGTCTTCAACTCCAAGCTTAAGTTGATTGTCTGCTTACTATGTCCGCACTGTCTCTACAAGGTCGATGATCATGAAAGAAGAGCTAAATATACTCATCCAGGCTCAATATCCTCTGATCTATCTCGTGACTTCTGAAGAAGAGCGGGCTGAACAGACGATTGCAGCGATCGCCCAACAGTCCAAACCTCAGCAACGAGTGTTTGTCTGGACGATGACACGAGGACTGATTGAGTACGGGGCTGGAGCTAGAAACGCATCACAGCACAATACGCTTTCCCCTCAGATTGCTATCGAACACGCGATTCGGCAGCGAGAGCCAAGTATCTTCATCTTTAAAGATCTGCATCCTTTCTCTGATAGCGCCGAGGTAACCCGCTGCTTGAGGGATGCGATCGCAGAATTTAAGGGAACTCAGAAAACCATAATTCTGATGTCTCCCGTTCAGCAAATTCCAATCGAGTTGGAAAAAGAGGTTGCAGTATTAGATTTTCCGCTGCCCGACATGGCAGAGCTAAATCAAGTTTTGTCTCAGCAGTTAGAGCAGCTTCGCGCCCGTCGCACCACTACGGAAACTCGTGAGAAGTTGCTGAAGGCAGCCTTAGGTTTAACTCGTGATGAAGCTGAAAAAGTCTACCGTAAGGCTCAGGTCACAGCGGGCCGTTTAACGGAAGCTGAAGTAGATGTAGTTCTTTCTGAAAAGAAGCAGCTCATTCGGCGCAACGGCATTCTGGAGTACATCGAAGAAGACGAAACCCTCGATTCTGTCGGTGGCTTGGAGGAACTCAAGCACTGGCTCAAGCAGCGCTCTAACGCCTTCACTGAACGCGCCAGAGAATATGGTCTTCCCCAACCAAAAGGGATGCTAATTCTAGGTGTTCCAGGTTGCGGTAAATCTCTCATCGCCAAAACGACCTCCCGCCTTTGGGGTTTGCCTCTACTGCGGCTAGACATGGGACGAGTCTATGACGGTTCTATGGTGGGTCGCTCTGAAGCGAACCTCCGCAATGCCCTCAAAACGGCAGAATCAATCTCTCCCACTATCTTGTTTATCGATGAGATTGATAAAGCCTTTGCGGGTAGTACAGGATCTGCTGATTCAGATGGTGGTACTTCCAGCCGGATCTTCGGCTCCTTCCTCACTTGGATGCAGGAAAAATCGTCTCCGGTGTTTGTCATGGCAACCGCCAACCGCGTTGAGCGTCTGCCTGGTGAGTTCCTCAGAAAAGGACGATTTGACGAAATCTTCTTTGTCGATCTGCCTAATGCTGAAGAGCGTAAAGAAATTTTCAGAATTCATCTTTCCAAGCGTCGTCGGGAAATTGCCCGGTTTGATCTAGACCAGCTCGTGATGACGTGCGATGGATTCTCTGGAGCAGAAATTGAGCAAGCTCTCATTGCTGCGATGTACGAAGCGTTTGCCCAAGAACGGGAATTTACCCAATTGGACATTATTGCTGCAATTCGAGCTACTCTACCGCTTTCTAAGACGATGAGTGAGCAGGTCACAGCCCTGAGAGATTGGGCTAGGCAGCGCGCGCGACCTGCTGCGTCCTCAGTTGCTGAATACCAGCGACTTGAGTTCTAACAGGCTTTCACTCCTGCTCCCAACAGGAGGAAAGGCTAGCGATAAGCTAGCAGTTTGACAAAACAGCCGTAACAGTTTGCCTTCCAAACGCTAAGCCGTGCGGCGCTTTCTATACCCAAACGTTGTCGTTTCTCTCAATTTCTCTACAGGAGGAAATCCAAATGTCTCACTTTAGCACTCTGCGCACCAAGATCACCGATGCAGAAATCCTCAAGGCTTCTCTGCGTGACCTGGGTATCTCAGTTAAGACCGAAGCTGATGTGCGTGGCTACAATGGTCAGCGCGTTCGTTCTGACATCGTAGCTGTTCTCGAAGGTGAGTATGACTTGGGCTGGTCTCGCAATGCTGATGGTTCCTTTGACCTGATCGCTGACCTCTGGGGCGTTGCTAAAAAGCACAACCAGACCGAGCTGATCAACTCAATTAACCAGAAGTACGCTGTGAACAAGACCCTGGCAGAAGTCAAGCGCCCCGGTCTGCAAAATGCCAACGTCAAATTGGTGCTGCAAAAGTAGTTTCCTTAAGCGTTCCCAAATAGGCGGGTTAATCCAAGGCGGGTTAACCCGTTTTTTCATGTGTTTTTTTGTGGGACTGTTAGGCTTAAAGTTTGTAGATAAGTTTAGTTAACCGATGACTACCGCAAATCGCTCAAACCTCCTATTGAGGCGTACACTATTCGCGGTGATGGGTTTGGTTATCTTGTGCGTTTTCCTTTTCCTTTGGCGACTTGGCAGCTACAGCTTATTCAACGTTACAGAGGCCAGGCAGGCAGAAGTTGCCCGCCAAATTTGGGTCCGTCAAGATTGGGTTACGCCTGTTTACAATGGTAAGTTTTACTTTGACAAACCTATTCTGCTGCACTGGCTGATTGCACTTGGCTTCCCTATTTTTGGGGTAGGAGAATGGGCGGTTCGGCTACCTTCTGCGATTTCGGCGATCGCCCTAGTCCTCAGCACTTGGCTGTTTACAGTTCGCTTTGCTACTCAGCGAATGGCGCTTTTAGCAGCCACTATGATCGCGGCCAATCCTTTTACCTTTGCGTTGGGGCGAACTGGGCAGCACGATATGTTGCTGGTTTTTTTCATGACGGCTGCGCTCTACTGCTGGTACTGGGCCTATAGCACCCGTCAAAAGGTTGGCTATTTGCTTTTTTTTGGGCTGCTTGCCTTTGCGGTCTTAGCAAAAGGGCCGCTGGCTCTGATTTTAAGCGGTTTGATTATCGGAATTTTTCTAGTTTGGGTTAACCGTTGGCAAAAACAGCTAACTAGTGTGCCTTGGGGCTGGGGAATCTTAATTTTTGCTGGAATTACGCTGCCCTGGCACCTATTAGCATTTCAGGCAAACGGATGGTATTTCATCAACAGCTTCTTTGTGTTCAGCAATGTGACTCGGTTTGTCAGCGTCAATCAAAATCAGGCAGGTCCGTGGTACTACTACTTACTCTGTGTAGCAATTGGCTTTTTCCCCTGGCTAGTTCTTATTCCTAGTGCAATTAATTGGCAATCTTTGCGGCAGTGGCTGCGGTTAGACTACTGGCGACAACAGGACTCTAACCAACAGGTTGGTTTATTTATGGGGATCTGGTTTGTGATGGTGCTGGTGTTTATGAGTGCCGCTGCAACGAAACTGCTGTGGTACGTCTATCCCGGCATTCCAGCGCTGGCTTATCTGTGCGCTCAAGCCTGGGAACAGCAGATCTCGGAACCGAAGCGATCGCTTAAATTCTGTTTAGGATTTATCAGTCTGGTCTATGCTCTGCTAGCTGTCGGGTTCACGCTCGTTCCGCATCTGGTCGATCAGCCCTTCCTACAAACTGCTGAGATTACTCAAATCATTTGGCAATGGTTTTTGCTTTACTCATTAGCGACAGTGGCGATCGCTATTAGCCTAATCCGAGTGCAGCCCCTTTGGGCGTGGTTGGTTGGCGTTGGAACTTTTAGCCTGTTTGCACTAACGGTAGTTGATCCGCTACTACCAACGCTAGACGGGCAGGTTTTAGGGGGACGGCTGATTCCAGTTGCTCAGGCCTTGCAGCAAGAAATCTGTGAGGAGTGCGATCACGATTTGCCTGCGGCCCTTGGTGTCACCTGGCCCAGCCTCAATTTTTATAGCCAAATTGATCGAATTGAACGGTTTAAGAAACCCTGTGAGACACAGATGCAGCTTAAGCGTGACCAACGGTTGCTGCTGGTGACAACGGATGAGGAGATGCAACGGGCAAATCTTGATTTAAGCGACTATCAGCCTACTTACGTTTCTGATGTGTTTAAGCTCTTTATCATTCCTCCTGATGACGACTTGGCACAGCGACAGTGTCTCTTTAATCAGTCAAAGAGTTTGCTCAAACCGAAGTCAGACAACACTTTAATGCAGTCATTGGACTAGAGCCTAGATGTTTCATCGTCGGTCAAAGGTAGATCGCTCGGATTATCGGATGTTTCTGATGACAAGTTTGGAGTGAGCGTTAGTGTCAGCGGTCGGGCGATCGCACTCAGCAGCTTAGTCTTTTTTATCGGTAGCAGCATTCAACCTGCCCTGTTTTAGTCCAACGCCTTTGACCTGGATATCTTTGACCAGGGGATTTACCTGAGCAGCCAAGGTTAAGCCGCCGATTTGTACGCTAATCGGGTTTCACATTCTAGGCGATCATGCAGCCTGGGTTTTGTACCCGTTGACGTTGTCCTACTGGATCTATGCGGACAGCGATCGCTCAGGTGCAGCTAACTGGAGGGGTACTGACGACAGCGGCGATCGCCCCTCACCTTACCCACCGTGTCTTAATTGAACGAATTAACATCCCTACCATTACAGCGGATCTGACAGAGTTCAAGTCCATCTTGCTAAACTTGCGCCACCCTGGAGGTAGGCGCAAGCGAGAAAATCGAGAATTTTCTGCTAGCCTGCTAAGCCAGCTCAAAAGTTTAGAATTGTTTCAGCTTAGCTACCAGCAAGATGATGTTTACCTGTTCACCAGACTGGATCAACCGTGACTATAACGATGGATGCTGAGCGACTTCTCAAAATTCACCACTTGGTGCAAGGTTGTGGACAGCAAGCAAAACAAATGGCGACTCAACCCCTGCAGGTGTTTGAGAAAAGCCGCCACGACTACGTAACCAACGTCGATCGCCTGCTAGACCAGCAGCTTTCTGAAGGAATTGGCAACTTATTTCCCCAAGATGGCATCATCACAGAGGAAAACGCTCACTCCAGACAATCCTTTCGGTCAGAATATTCTCGGTTTTGGTTTATTGATCCAATCGACGGAACCAGCGACTTCATTCACGGCAAGCCTCACTATGCCGTTATGGTAGGACTTTTAGAAGCAAACCAACCTACAGCCGGTTGGATTTACGCTCCCGCTTTAGACCAGATGTATTGGGGTGGATTGGGTTTGGGGCTGTTTCAGAGTACGGGGCGTACTCCGACTGATGCAGTTACTTCAATTGATCAAATCACTCAAAACCCTTTAATTCTCAAGGAGCCAACTCCTCCTTCTCAAACGTTTTGTCCGGTACTGATTGGCAGCACCGATCGCCGACGCTATGAGGAAGCGATGACTCACCTGATTCCAGAAGCCCAGTTTACCTCCATTGGCAGTTTTGGACTGAAGGTGATGGAAGTTGTCTGTGGCAGAGCAGGGCTTTATGTCTATCTAAGTGGGCGAGTCAAGCTTTGGGATACCGTTGGACCGATTGCTCTAGCAAGAGCCGCAGGCTTAGTTTGCTGCGACTTAGCAGGTAATCCACTGCATTTTACTCCTGATGCAATTGAGCCAGAAACACTGACGCATTGCCAGTCAATCGTCGTGGGTTGGGCTTCTTATGTAGAAGCGCTGCGATCGCGGCTACAAAAAGCCGTCTTGCTGAGCCAACCGTAAAGGTGGCGACACATCAACCCCGTGATATTCTAGTGGTGCAGGCAATCTGTAACATCTAGTTGACAGCTTACGGGTATCTATGATCCTCAAGAGCTAGAAGTTTTTAGATGTTTTTGGGTAGCATAGTCAGATAATCAATGTCCGGTCAGTTTTACCTAAGCGCCTTTCATGCAGACCGAAGCTTTTAGTGAGCTTTTCCCGCTCTTTAACGCCGCTAGCCCAGAAACTTTAGAATGGCTGCTGTCTATTGCTGTTGAGCACGACTACCCAGCAGACAGAGCCGTTCTCATGGAAGATGCCTGGGGAAATGCAGTTTATTTTGTTGAGTCGGGCTGGGTTAAGGTTCGTCGTCATGCAGGTGAAGAGGTCGTAACGCTGGCAATCTTGGGTCAGGGCGATTTTTTTGGCGAAATGGCAATTTTAGACGAGTCGCCTCGCTCAACCGATGTTGTGGCGCTTTCTCAAGTCAAGTTGCTGAGTATTTCCGCTCAACGGTTTATTCAAACTCTTTTCAAAGATTCGCAGCTCCATCATCGAATGCTGCAACTGATGGTGAAGCGGCTGCGGCAAAACAATCTTCGGTTTCAGCTACGGCATCAGCCACCCGCTATTAAGCTGGCCAATACGTTGGTTGCATTCGGCGAAGACTATGGTCATCCTTCTGAGCAGGGCACCGAGATCTTCAACGTTCCGCTTAAAGATTTGGCGGAGGTAACAGATGTCAGCGTTGAAGAAGCAACCAAAATCATGGAAAAGCTGGAAAGTAAGGGGTGGATTGCGACTGATCCGCATCGCGATGCGCTTCATCTAGTCAACATGAAGCAGCTTGCTCACCTAGCCGGAAAAGGCTAATTTTTGGGTTGATTTTAACGATACCGAAGCTGCCAACCGCGCAATCATCAACGGTACTCTAGTGAGTCTTTGATAGATTCGCGATCGCCTGATCAACTAGCCCTGATAGCACTTGGCACTCTGTTTCAGACATTCCTTCCAAAGTTTCTTCTCGAATGTCTTGGGCGATCGGCAGTAGCTCTTGCTTGAGTTGATCTCCGGCTTCAGTTAGCCAGATTCGCCAGATTCGACGGTCTTGGCGATCGCGCTCTCGTCGTACCAGACCTCGTTCTTCCATGCGGTCTAGAACGCCTGTCAGAGTTCCACCAACCTGCTGCAATTTTTCACCAATGCTAGAGGTCGCTAGACCATTCTCCTCCCATAGGCAACACAACACTACCCAGTGGAATGGAGTCAGCCCGAATGGATCTAGGCGCTCTTGAAATTTTCGTGCCATCAGTTGGGAGAGCAGCTTGATGCGGTAGCCTAAACCATAAGGAGCCATTACATGCTGCCACTGCCTCAAAGATTTTTGGCTAATCTCTGGGTTGGTTGACTGAGGAACCATAGCTGACTAGTAATAATTTTTACTAGCTTATACCAATTTGATCTGAGCTTGCACTAGGACAAAGTTTCCCTAGAAAGAGATTGAGTCCCCCTTTTTTGTAGAGCCTTGCAGAAAAAGGGGACTTACAGCCATTTCCACTTGGATGAATCACAAATCCCTGTAGGGACAGTTCGCGAACTGCCCCTACGCCATGGCTTACCCATCCGAAAATGGCTGTAATGCTTCTCAAATAAGCAACTTCAGACTAAGTTAAATTGAGTTGCAGCAGGTTCCCATGCTGACCTAGCAACGCTGCCCTCGTTGTAAACTTCGATTTGCCGAAAATTCCGCTTAAATCGGCATCAAAACTTGTTAGTCAATCCAGACCAAGAAATATTGAATTGAAGCTGGCTCCCTACTGCTCTTGGCAAGCTACAGACAGCCAAATTTTGAAATCGACAGGAGAAGAGTAGCTAGAATGAGTAAATTAATATACAACTAGCCATACTTCACCTAAGTAACTCCTGCCTTCTCTATCTTTTGTAGAACAGATTGAGTCGAGACGATATGACGATCTAGCCCAAGCTGCTTAGGACTAATTCCTAAAGCAAGAGCAACGAGCTGCGGTAGATGCAAAATGGGTAAACCTAACTTCTTGCCAATGACTTGCTCAACTTCGGGTTGGCGAGAGTCTAGATTGAGATGGCAGAGGGGACAGGGTGTCACGATACAGTCAGCACCCGCAGCGATCGCCTCTTGAATATGTCCTCCCGCCATTTCAAAAGCTTGAGTAGTAGCGTAGCTAGAGAGCGGCCAACCACAGCATTGAGTTCGCCCTCGATAGTAGATTGGCGTTGCCCCAACTGCCCGAAATACATTCTCCATTGACTCCGGGCTATAGGGATCGTCGTAGGGTAAGTGCTTCTGCGTTCTCAATAAATAGCAGCCGTAAAAGGCAGCACACTTCAGACCCGATAGTTTACGGGTGACTCGCTGCTGAAGCGCCTCTAGTCCATAGTCACCGACCAATGCCCAGAGTAAATGTCTGACTTCTGTGCTGCCTTTATAAGGAGAACATCCCTCATGCTCAAGCAGTCCATTGACCTGATGGATGTAACCAGGATCATGCTGCTGGGCCGCTTTGAGCCGTTCATCGACCCGCCCAATTACGCCCTGACAGGTGCTGCAATGAGTCAAGAGCGGTAGGTCTAATTCTTCTGCCAAAGCAATGTTGCGGGCATTGACCGTATCTTCTAAAAGCTGAGAATCTTCTTTGAAGGTGCCAGAACCGCAGCAGGCGGCCTTTTTCAGCTCCACCAACTCAATTCCTAAAGCTTGAGTCAGCGCCGCAGTTGAAAGGTATAGTTCGCGGCAGGCACCTTGAGCCACGCAACCCGGAAAGTAAGCGTATTTAAGCGTCATGGATAACGGACAGGGGTTAAATTGACACACTCGATGGATTTGAGTG
Source organism: Cyanobacteria bacterium FACHB-471 (assembly GCA_014695345.1). Taxonomy (GTDB): domain Bacteria; phylum Cyanobacteriota; class Cyanobacteriia; order Elainellales; family Elainellaceae; genus JAAUTN01. Next base: position 59,916 of record JACJOC010000065.1, on the reverse strand, counting down.
TCGCCCTAAATTTATCATCGCTTATTTACCTGGCACTGGGGGCCTGACTTTGTATCAAAGCTTTTCTTAAAAGCGATGGGCAGGTTTAGGCAGGTTTCAGACCTGTCTATAGAAGCGACATAAACTGCTTGCCTTGAGATAAAAGTAAGGGGGTAGAGAGCGATCGCCAACAATCATCTGTTGCATACCGCTAACCCGGTGACGCTTTCCGATAAGATGAAGAGATGCTCAAAAATCTGGTGAATCTGTAGATCAGGTCACGATAGTTTCGTACCCGCTTCTACTAGAAACTGTTTGCTGCTAAGTAATGACCCTGTAGGCTGGCTTGGAGTGAGTAAAAGTTTGCTTGCAGCACCAGAGGATTTGGGTCAACAATCTGTGTGTTCACCATACTTAACTAGGAACAAGTAGGAAATTGTTATGAGTCAAGAAGAAATCTTTCAGAAAGTTAAGAAAATCGTGTCTGAGCAGCTTGGTGTTGAAGAAACCGAAGTCAAGCCAGAAGCTAGCTTTGCAAATGACCTGGGTGCCGATTCTTTAGACACCGTTGAGTTGGTAATGGCGCTGGAAGAAGAGTTTGATATTGAAATTCCTGATGAAGCCGCAGAAGGAATTGCGACGGTTCAGGCTGCGGTAGACTACATCAACAGCAAGGCTGCGGCATAGATCTATGTTTATTAAGTAGCAGGGTGAACGCTCCAAGCCCCCTACTTCCAATCTTTATTCGTCATTTTGTGCCTGGGTACTTGAACCCTTGAAGCTGGTGTCATGAGTAGTTCTGATTCTGAGTTTAAGCGTGTTGTCGTAACGGGTTTAGGTGCAGTTACGCCAATTGGCAACACCCTAGCCGAGTACTGGGAGGGGTTGCTAAGCGGACGCAACGGCATCGGTCCGATTACCCTGTTTGACCCCTCGCGGCATGATTGCCGAATTGCAGGAGAAGTTAGGGGCTTCGATCCGCATGACTACATGGATCGTAAAGATGCAAAGCGGATGGATCGGTTTTCCCAGTTTGGTCTGGCTGCCAGCAAGCAGGCGATCGCCGATGCCAAATTTGCAATCAACGATCTCAATGCCGAGCAGGTTGGCGTCATTATCGGCACTGGAATTGGCGGTCTAAAAGTCTTGGAAGACCAGCAGGAGGTCTACCTGACTCGCGGACCTGACCGCTGTAGCCCGTTCATGATCCCGATGATGATCGCGAACATGGCAGCTGGGCTGACTGCTATTCATGTAGGTGCAAAAGGGCCAAACTCCTGCCCAGTGACAGCCTGTGCTTCTGGCTCTAATGCTGTCGGTGATGCCTTTCGTTTAGTGCAGCGAGGCTATGCTCAGGCTATGATCTGCGGCGGCACTGAGGCGGCGGTTACGCCCCTGTCGTTAGCAGGGTTTGCTGCAGCTAGGGCCCTCTCGACCCGAAATGATGATCCGGCTCACGCTTGCCGTCCCTTTGATCGCGATCGCGATGGCTTTGTCATGGGTGAAGGTTCAGGCATCCTTCTGATTGAAGAACTCGAACACGCGCTTAGCCGCAATGCCCGCATCTACGCCGAGATTGTTGGCTATGGTATGACTTGCGATGCTTACCACATGACCAACATTGCCCCAGAAGGAGAAGGAGCCGCCAGAGCAATTTCCCTTTGTTTGAAAGATGCAGGCTTGACTCCTGACCAGGTGAGCTACATCAATGCTCACGGCACCAGTACACCTGTCAACGATCCGAATGAAACGTCTGCGATTAAAACTGTGCTGGGCGAACACGCATACAAAATTGCTGTTAGCTCAACCAAATCCATGACCGGACACCTACTGGGTGGCTCCGGTGGAATTGAGTCTGTTGCGGCCGTTCTGGCAGTTGCCAATGACCAACTTCCTCCCACTATCAACCTGGAAAACCCTGATCCTAAGTGCGATTTGGACTATGTGCCAAACCACAGTCGGGCACAGGCAGTAGAAGTTGCTCTTTCTAACTCTTTTGGGTTCGGTGGACACAATGTAACGCTAGCATTTAAGAAATTCAGACAGTAGCAAAAAGCTGCAAGCTTTGGAGTTAGGGCTTCGACAAATCCCTAGATCAATTGCCCAGTAAGCTATAGACTTGAGATTATGAGCAGTAAGTAGAATTGCTTATTGCTCATAACTGTTTATATTGCTTCGTATTTGCCTTCCCCTGTACATTGCTTCTATTTTGAGAGATTCTTGCCCGTCGATCCGGCTAGTGGGATGATGGACATACAGCTTTAAGGCGATCCAGAGTACCCAGTTTTAGCTCATTCTGATCCAAGTGATAACCCGTCGTTGAGTAAAAGAGATCATGGCTGTCGCAACTCAATCCCTCCAAGAACTTTGCATTAATTCAATTCGCTTTTTGGCAATTGACGCTGTAGAAAAAGCTAAATCTGGTCATCCAGGGCTACCTATGGGCGCAGCGCCAATGACCTTTGTGCTGTGGGATCAATTCCTGCGGTTCAATCCTAAAAATCCATATTGGTTTAACCGCGATCGCTTTGTCTTGTCTGCTGGTCATGGCTGCATGTTGCAGTATGCCTTGCTCTATTTGACGGGTTACGACAGTGTCACCATTGACGACATTCAGCAATTCCGCCAGTGGGAATCTCGCACGCCAGGACACCCGGAAAACTTCATGACTCCTGGGGTAGAAGTGACCACTGGTCCACTTGGTCAGGGAATCTCTAACGCAGTCGGTTTGGCAATGGCAGAAGCTCACTTAGCTGCCCGTTTCAACAAGCCCGATGCCACCATCGTTGACCACTACACCTACGCGATCTTAGGTGATGGCTGCAACATGGAAGGAGTTTCCGGCGAAGCTTGCTCCCTGGCAGGGCACCTGGGCTTAGGTAAACTGATTGCGCTCTACGACGACAACCATATCTCTATTGACGGTTCCACAGACCTCTCGTTTACAGAAGATGTAGCCAAGCGGTTTGAAGCATACGGTTGGCATGTGCAGCACGTCGAGGGTGGAAACACCGATTTAGATGCAGTGAAAGCGGCGATCGAAGCGGCAAAAGCGGTTACAGATAAGCCTTCCTTCATCAAAGTTACGACCACCATTGGCTACGGTTCACCCAACAAAGCCAACAGCCACGATGTTCACGGTTCTGCATTAGGCAGCGCAGAAGTGCAGGCCACCCGTGAAAATTTGGGCTGGGAATACGAACCTTTCGTGATTCCAGAAGATGCCTTGAATCATTTCCGCAAAGCGGTACAGCGAGGTGCAGATCTGGAAGCCGAGTGGAATCAACTCTTCACCCACTACAAGTCCGAGTATCCAGAAGAAGCGGCTGAACTAGAGCGGATGCTTAGTGGCAAGCTACCCGAAGATTGGGCAAAGAGCTTACCCACCTACACTCCCGATGACAAAGCGGATGCGACGCGTAACCAATCGGGTAAAACCTTAAATGCGATCGCAGGCGCTTTACCTGAGCTAATTGGCGGTTCTGCTGACCTGGCTCCTTCTAACAAAACATTGTTGAAGTCATCCGGCGACTTCCAGGCAGGACAATATGCAAATCGCAACTTGCGCTTTGGGGTCCGTGAGCATGGCATGGGCGCAATCTGCAACGGCATCGCGCTGCACAATTCAGGCTTAATTCCTTACTGTGCAACCTTCCTGGTCTTCACCGACTATATGCGCGCAGCAATCCGACTTTCCGCTCTGTCGCGTGCTGGCGTGATTTACGTCATGACCCACGACTCTGTTGCGCTGGGCGAGGATGGGCCAACTCATCAACCCGTCGAACACGTTGCGGCTCTGCGGGTGATTCCTAACCTAAACGTGATGCGTCCTGCGGACGGCAACGAAACCTCTGGTGCTTACAAAGTTGCGGTAGAAAGCCGTGAAACGCCTACCCTCATTGCTTTATCTCGTCAAAATCTACCTAACTTGGCGGGTAGTTCAATAGAAAACACTGCTAAAGGGGCTTACATCCTCTCAGACAGTGAAGGTACGCCTGACCTGATCTTGATTGGTACGGGCGGCGAACTGCACCTGTGTGTTGATGCAGCAGAGCAGCTTCGTGGCGAAGGTAAGAAAGTGCGAGTTGTTTCCATGCCTTGTTGGGAACTGTTTGATGCTCAAGATGAAGCTTATCGCGAGTCTGTTCTACCCAAGGCTGTAACGAAGCGATTGGCAGTAGAAGCAGGTTCCAGTTTTGGCTGGTGCCGCTACCTGGGCAATGAGGGCCGATCGATTAGCATCGATCGCTTTGGTGCGTCGGCTCCCGGAGAAGTTTGTCTTGAGAAGTTTGGCTACACAGTTGAAAACGTAGTGGCTCAAGCTAAGTCTGTGCTGGGCTAGTTTTTCGGAATGAAAAAGCGCACCTCTATTCAGAGGTGCGCTTTTTTGTTGAAAGGTTCTCGGTCAGGTCACCTAAGATGGTTGCTTCGAAAACAGCAAGCTGATTTTAGGCGTACAGCGATTTAATCCACTGCCATTCTTGAGTCAGACCTTCCTTCAGAGAAATCTGGGGCTGGTAGCCCAGGATTCTCTTTGCTTTGGAAACGTCAGCGGCTGTATGGCGGGCATCTCCCATTGCTAAACCGATGTGGTTACGGCGAATGGGTTGACCGGCGATCGCCTCCATCGTATCAATCACTTCGGTCAGCACAACTCGGCTACCACCGCCGACATTGAATACCTCACCGATCGCCTCTGGAACTGTAGCTGCAGCAAGGTTAGCGGCGACAGCATCGCTGACAAAGGTAAAATCTCGCGTTTGCTGCCCGTCACCGTAAATTGGAATCGACTGATCTTCCAGTACAGCTTTAAAGAATTTGTGAAATGCCATATCTGGACGCTGCCGAGGACCATAAACCGTAAAGTAGCGCAGAGCCGTTACAGGCAAATCAAAATTTTGATGATAGAGCCAGCACAACCGCTCAGCCGCTAGCTTAGTAATTCCATAGGGCGAGACAGGCTGGGGACAAATCGTTTCTGCGGTAGGGAGGGTTTCAGCATTACCATAGACCGAAGAGGTAGAAGCAAATACTAATCGCTTCAAATGCTTGGCTTCTTTGGCGGCTTCCAGAAGAATTTGCGTTGCGTTAATGTTGCGTTCGGTGTAAGCGCGAAATCCACCTCCCCAACTCGCTCTCACGCCAGCCTGAGCCGCTTGGTGATAGACAAACTCAACATCTGTCAGCAGTGTTGACCAATCGATTAACTGAATGTCGTCCTCAATCAACTGGAAGTTAGGATTAGCTGCGAAAGAGTGGACATTCTTCCGCTTCAAGGCTGGGTCGTAATAATCGTTAAATTGGTCAATTCCTATCACCTTCTCCCCCCGATTTAGCAGGGCTTCTGTAAGGTGAGAACCGATAAATCCTGCAACACCTGTCACAATACTAGTTGTCATAATTTTTGCGATTTACAAGTACGACAAAAGCACAAACCTTGAAACAATCGGGTAGATGCACTAGAGAGCACGCTTAACTTGATTGACAACCTTCCGCCAGAGCGGGTCCTCAGGCTTCCTGACAAACGGTTGGGCTGGTTCAGGCCCATCCAGGTGGCGGTAATGTTCCCAAATATCCCAGTAGGGGCAGCCTGGTTCCATTCGAATGCCTGCCCAATGCAAATATTGCAGTGGCTGGTTCAAATTCGGATCAACTAAAATATCTCCCTGACGGACAAAGTGACGGCTTCCTGCCCAATTGCCTGGACCTCTACCAGGTTTGCGAACGATATTAAAGCGCCGAGGCAAGCGCTTCAGAATCATGTAGTTGATGATTGGCTGATCTGACGTTTTTTGAGAAAAATCGAAGTATTCGGGATGAGCCGCACACTCTGCGAAAGTTTTATACAAATCTTCCTCAGAAATTAGATTCTTCTTCGATCCCCAAAATCCACCATTAAAAATGCCCTTTAGCTCATCTTCAGTAAAAATCTGATCTTCGATTACCCTAGATGTAAAGACATTAGTAATGCCACCAGCGTGCTGATAATCAGAGCAAATGAAGTCGTACTCAGCTAGATAGTTGGTGTTGTCAATAATCTTTTCAAAGACAACGACATCAGTATCGATATAGACAAATTCATCAAAGGGGCCAAACCAGCAAGCCTGTTTACGAAACTGATTGGGGCGAGCAAAAAACTTCTCGCCAAAACACTGATGCAGTTTCTTAGACAGCCGATCTATGAATTCTAGATCTTCATAGACTTGTACCCCATAAAACTGATTTAAAGTATTAGCAACAGCATGATACTGATCGTCATAAGGGATCAGCACAACGGGTGTTTCAGGATCGTAAAATCGAATGCTGTTGAGCAGGGCGATCGCCTGTTCGGTCACTCGGTCATTAGCCGTGATATATATGCCGCGACTCATTAGGCAATCCTCAGTAAGATAGTCCAAGCTTGCGTAAAACTCGTTTCTTTAAGTTGGGAGAAGACTTTTGAGGTCTGGAGACATCAACCAACACAGGTTTTTTCTCTGGCTCGTGCAGAAAACGATAGTGAAGAAAAAGATCTTGATAAGGAAAATTAACATTTTCACCCTGACACAATCGAGCAAAATGTTTGGATTTAAGCCCAATGTAGTGAATATAAGTTAATCGATTTCCCCGATCATAAAGGAGATGATCTTGCTCACTAAAATTTTGTGAGGTTACACAGCAACCTGTTCTAGCCTCAGCAGGTAAACGGAGTGAAAAGTTGTAGCTTGAAATGCCTGAACGCATCACCATATAGTTAAGAATGGTTTGGTCAGGAGCCATATCATAGAGAATTCCTGCTTCTCCATCGCGTAATTTTGTGAGTAGCCAGCTCTGCATTTCTGGACTAAAAACGTTTCTTTTAGAAGCATAAAATCCAGAACAAAAAATTTCAGACTTGATACGCTCTTGTGGAAATACCTGCTTCAGTTTCTTTGAGGACAGATCGTAGACATGGCTTGGATCTTTGTGTTGGAAGTCGTAAACAACCCAATCAGCATTGTTTAGTTGCTCGAAAATTGGCTTGACCGGACTCATTAGCAACGTGTCTGCATCCATGTACAAGAATCGGTCAAACGGTCCGTCAAAAGCACAAAAGCGACGATGAGTACCGACACGATGGTAGGGTTCATAACCCGCTTTTTGCCAGCGATCGCGAGCCGTAGGGTGAGCATCCCAAATCTTGCAGACGTACTGGTCCCAATGCTGGATTGAATCTTGATCATCATAAAGCTGCACATTAGGACGACGAGCAATTTCTGCCGCTATTCGTTCAGTCTTATTGTCATAAGGGTAAACACAGACGGGCATCTCTGAACCTGCAATTGCCTCAATGCTATTTAGCAAAGCGACTAACTGGTCATACACATAATCATTAGCGAGAGTACAAATTCCGTCCATGGTGTTAGGCTCTCAATTTCTTTTGAACGAGAATTAACAAGAACAACTCATTGCAGTTAGTCAAATTTTTCGACAAATTCAGATAGCCAGTTCAGCAGATTCAGCTTGTGTAGAATGATCTGCCGAGCTTCTGCGATCGCTGGTTTGGCGGCATACCAAGCATCTGGAGTAGAGGTAACTTCTTGGATATAAGCTATTCCTTTTTCGTCCAAACTCGGCAATCGTAGAAAACTTCCTTCTGGTAAAAGCCGATCAGCCGCAGGCCCACCATAGTAAATTGGCAGACACCAGGCTAGAAGAGAGTCCCACAGTTTTTCACTGACGTACCAATCGTTATCAGCATAGTTTTCGATCGCCAGGTTGTAATAGTAGGGTGCCATTCCGTACCATTTGTTCTTTAGCTCCCCCGAGCTATTACTTGTCTCTGGCAAATTACGCCCATAGAGATCAAAGTCAATCTCATTGGAGCGCAAATTCTGTAAGAAATCTAAGCGCTTTCGGTGATTAGCAGTGCGGTTGATTCCCGAAGTAATCCAACTACAAGAGCTGACCTTGACCGGAGGAGGCATTTCATTCAGGTCACGAAAGGAGTTGGAGTGGTACCAGATAGCTGGCATATAATCGGGCACAGGAGCAAAATCATCTGGTCCTGAAATATACCCACAATAGTTTTGAGCTGCTTTGTAATTTTTCTGGTTGCTCTTGACCACCTCTTCTAAGGGTGGTTCTCGCATCAAATAAATGACTCTTTCTTTTGGGACACCTCTAAGATCCGGTTCAACATTTACCGTTTTAACCTGCTTATTTTGAAATCTAGATAACCAGGATTGTTTAGCAGAAACTCTACGTTTGAAGTCAAACTGATACATCAGCAAAAAATCAGGCTGCGGCTCTTTCGCGAGCATTTGGATATTGCCCCAAATTCCAAAGGGGTTTGGAGTCTGCTGCCACAGCCAATCACTCTGAGTGACGCTTTGGTATCCAGTAATCATGCCTACGGTTCTGATGCTCATATCCTGTCTAATAGCTAGCCTTTGTGATTCTAAAAACCTTCAACGAATTCACATAACTCTGACGAAAATTTGAGCATTCTGTTGCAGAATCCAAGACTGCATTTAGAGAGAGCAAGAGAGAAGGAGCCGTGAATGCCACCTGAAATGCTATCCTCAAACAGAGTAAAAGGACAACCGCTAAACGCTCTAGAAGCTTGGATCTTAAAGCTTTCTTTTTAGAAGCACCTACGTGGCTTCACCTACTTTTTACATTGCTTACCTTCAGAGAAAAGTAAAACTCTGGTCGCCTTAGTTCCTGATCTGTGCAGCGAGAATTTTGAATATATAGTGCTGGCTACTTAGAACTGCGTTAAGAGCGATGTAAATACTCAGCTTTATATTTCCTTCGTTGCAATCCTCTAAAGCGGTGAACACTTCCTGGTTCGGCAAAAATGTAGCTTTCCCACGATTGGGGTAAAAGGGCGAAGGAATTTTGCGCCTCTATGCTCTTCTTGCCGCAGAGGATTCAGACAGATTGGTCAATAGGATGTCTTCTAGAAGAATGGATTCCTCGGTAAGGCAGATACAATGATTAGCAAAGGTCTGACTTACGTTAATCTATGACTGCCCCTTCAGAACTAGAGACTTCATCCTCAGAAGAGTTGAACACGAACGGTTCTACCGCTAAAACGGCTCAAGCTCGTAAAGCTATGGCTGCTTCGGACGATGACGATTTCTCCGACGAAGTTCCAGACGACGTTGAGATGTCGCTATTTGACCATCTGGAAGAACTGCGGCAGCGGATTTTTTATGCTCTGGTTGCAGTGGTGTTGGGTGTAATCGGCTGCTTTACAGTGGTGAACAAAATTGTTCAACTGCTGGAGGTTCCTGCGCAAGGCGCTAAATTCTTGCAGCTTTCCCCAGGCGAATATTTCTTTGTCTCGATCAAGGTAGCCGGATACAGCGGCTTGCTGGTCGCCAGTCCGTTTGTGCTTTACCAGATTGTCCAGTTTGTGCTGCCAGGGTTAACTCGACGAGAGCGACGGTTTATTGGACCGATCGTCTTCGGCTCCACAATTTTGTTTGTGGCAGGTTTGGCATTTGCCTATCTAGCCCTGATTCCAGCCGCGCTGAATTTCTTCATCAATTATGGGGAAGGGGTGGTCGAACAGCTTTGGTCAATCGATCGCTACTTTGAGTTTGTGTTGCTGTTGCTATTCAGTACGGGGTTAGCCTTTCAAATTCCGGTGATTCAGCTACTGTTGGGTTTGGTTGGAGTGGTTTCGTCCAAGCAGATGCTATCGGGCTGGCGCTATGTGCTGTTGGGAGCGGTTGTTCTCGGCGCAGTGCTGACTCCATCAACCGACCCAGTTACGCAGAGTCTGCTGGCAGGCGCAGTGCTAGGGCTATATTTTGGCGGTGCTGGAATGGTGATGCTGACTGGACGTTGACCGACAGGATATTAACCCGTTTAGAATTCTTCCAGAATCCACTCGGAGGCGCGATCGCCCAAGTCAACTGGGATGTTCACCGCTTTTCCCAGGCGAGGGCGATCGCGGGTTTGCTCAATAAAATCCTGCACTTGTTCAGTGCTACCCCAGGCATTTAGATAGTCTGCCACCGTGTTCAGGTGCGCCAGGTAGTCGGGCTCCGTCATTGGGAAAGAAGCCTGCTCCAGGTACTTCCACATGACCTGGACAAAAATTTTGCCTTGCGTCCGCCGCAGTTGAATGTCGTAAGAGCGTCCCCATTTGCTCAGCAATAGCTGGTGTAGGTCTTGTCCGGTCATAGCTCCCTTCAGGTTAAATGCTTCACAACTCGTTGCAAAAGCGACGCTTTTAGGATCATCTATTTACCTTTCTTTACAAAGAAACGGCTCCTTTGCTTAAAGCTATGATACTGATTCTAGAGATGTAATAATACTTTTAGAAAAACGTGAACTGCCGTTGTTGCGCCACTCATAGCAATTCGTCATCGACTTGCTGGACGTGTTGCATTGACGGGCGGCGATTTGATTCGCAATCATGCTATCCTCTGCAATGCTTTAGCTTAAAAAGCAGGCTTAAAAAGTTACAATTTCACGCCTAGATCACGTATAGAACCGTTCACTTAAGCTCATTCCTGACGCATAACTTCAGATCAACTCATGGCTCAACTCTCTGGAAACCCGGACGTACCCGATATGGGTCGTCGTCAATTCATGAATTTGCTCACGTTTGGGACGATCACAGGCACCGCCTTGGGCGCTCTCTACCCAGTCGTGAAGTATTTTCTTCCTCCTTCTAGCAGCGCAGGTGGCGGTGGAGTAACTGCCAAAGACGCACTCGGCAACGATGTGATTGTCAGCGATTTCTTGAATAGTCATGCGGTGGGCGATCGCGTCTTAACCCAGGGTTTGAAGGGCGATCCGACCTATGTGGTTGTCGAAAGTGATAGCGAGATTGCAAGTTTTGGGCTAAACGCAGTTTGTACCCACTTGGGTTGCGTCGTTCCCTGGAACGCGGCTGAAAACAAGTTCATGTGCCCTTGCCACGGCTCTCAATACAACAACGAAGGCAAAGTTGTGCGTGGACCTGCGCCCCTGTCGCTGGCGCTCGTTCATGCTGACGTGAGTGAAGATGGCAAAATTGCTCTGACTCCCTGGACGGAGACTGACTTCCGTACCGGAGAAGACCCCTGGTGGGCTTAAGCCAATCCCCTTCCCGATCCTTTGACATTTACTGATGCCCTTTAACCCATGAAATCCATTTTCTGGTCGATCTTGCCGCAGAGCGGCAGAGCAATTGCTAAAAGTATGCTGGTAGCGATCGCCACGCTAGCTCTTCTAGTCACGAGTGACTTTGCTTTCCCTCAAACTGCTGCTGCTTATCCCTTCTGGGCACAGCAAAACTACGACAACCCTCGCGAAGCAACAGGGCGAATTGTCTGTGCCAACTGTCACCTGGGAGCGAAACCTACCGAGGTTGAGGTACCGCAATCCGTTCTACCCGATTCGGTTTTCAAAGCCGTCGTAAAGATCCCCTACGACACCAGCGTCCAGCAAGTTCAGGGCAATGGTGAGAAAGGTCCGTTAAACGTCGGCGCAGTTCTAATGCTGCCAGAAGGCTTCAAGATTGCTCCACCTGAAAGAATTCCTGAAGAGATGAAGGAAGAGGTTGGAGAGAGCTATCTGTTCCAGCCTTACAGTGAGACTCAAGAGAATATTGTTTTGGTAGGGCCACTTCCGGGTGAGCAATATCAGGAAATTGTTTTCCCTGTCCTTGCCCCTGATCCTGGTTCTGACAAGTCCGTTTACTTTGGTAAATATCAAATCCATGTAGGCGGCAATCGTGGTCGAGGACAAGTTTACCCAACGGGTGAAAAGAGCAACAATGCGGTCTACAACGCTTCTGTTGCTGGCACAATCGCTCAGGTCACCAAAGCTGAAGATGGTGGATACCAGGTCAAGATTCAACCAGATCAGGGCGAAGCAGTGGTGGATACGATTCCTGCTGGTCCAGAGCTAGTTGTCTCTGAGGGTGAAACCGTAGCAGCGGGCAGTGCCTTAACTTCTAATCCTAATGTGGGTGGTTTCGGACAAAAAGACGTTGAAATCGTGCTGCAAAGCCCTAACCGGATTAAAGGATTGCTAGCCTTTATGGGAGCTGTAACGCTGTCACAAATTCTGCTAGTTCTGAAGAAGAAGCAGGTTGAAAAAGTTCAGGCAGCCGAAATGAACTTCTAGTTTCTTCTGACGTTAACTCTTAATTTGTAGAGGGCATCTCCAACCGAGATACCCTCTATTTTTTCTTTTTGGAGGAATTTTTAGCTGCTTGAAATAACGATAAAACATAGTTTTTTTCGATCATCTTTCATTATTTTATGTTCAGGTTGAATTTGTCTCAAACCAATCAAAGTTGATATATTAATGGGGAACTTTTGAGTTGGCGTAATAATCATTATTCTGGATAGTTAAGTAAAACTAAGTTTAGTGCAAAAGCAGGTGACTGAATGGTGAAGTCAGAGGTAAAGGATATCTGCTTTGGTACGTTAGCTTTAGGACAGAAATATCGCTCTCTTGCATTAGATTTAGCAGCCGATATTCAGCAATATTCTCCCGGCACTACTTTTGTTGTGCTGACGGACAAACCCAGCGACTTTGCACATTGTTCTCACGTTTTGGCAATAAAACATCAGCAACAGGGAGTTTACCCTTATCACGATAAGAGGTTTGTAATTGCAGAGGCGATCGCCCGATTTGAGACCTGCATTTTTATCGATGCAGATATGCGAATCTTAGGACAAGTACCAGATGAAATTAACTGGTGTAGCGGCATCACAGCCAGATCAGGTTCTGGCATTATTAAGCATAACCAAGAGAAAAAGCGAGACTTTGAGGTTATTGCAAAAGTTGCAGAAAAGCTAGAGTTAAATCTAGAAAACGTCAAGTTCGTCCACGAGTTCTTATTCACGGTTAAAAGCTCTGCTGGACGCGAAATTGAATTCCTCAAACATTGGGACGCGATCGCCGCTTTTTTTGAATTAAACGGCGTTTATTTAGGGGAAGGAAACGCAATAGGGCTTGCTGCTGCAAAAGCTGAACTCTCCGTTCAGTTTGATTCGGAGGATCGGTTTCCCTTCTTTAAAGATCGGATTGAAAAAATCAGAATCTCTAAAGGGCAAGCTGATCCAACCGAAAAGCTTGCCTATTTTGATCGGCAAAAAGCACTCGAACATCCTAAACTCTCAAAATCAGAAAAACGTGTGCTATTTGTGCGCAGAAACTTGGAGAAGGTTTATCGCCTACTGCGTCTCAGGTTAACGACGCTGGAAAATTTCAAATTTTATTACTGGTAAACCTAACCGATGAAGCTTTGCTACTACAAGTTACCTAACGGAGCGCAAAATTTTGGTGACAACTTAAACCCCTGGCTCTGGGAAAAGTTGCTTCCTGGGGTGTTGGATGACGACCCAACCACTGCGTTTGTAGGAATTGGCACTTTGTTTAATAACACTTTGCCTGACCGAACTCGTCACGCCCGCAAAAGAGCTGTATTTGGAACAGGGGTAGGCTATGCCAAAGGCGTTCCGGCGGTTGACGATTCCTACAAAATTTATTGTCTACGTGGGCCGCTTTCAACCAAAGCTTTAGGTCTGGCAGACGAGTTGGCTGTGACAGACGGAGCAGTGCTGCTCAGACGATTGGTTAAACCTGGCGATCGCAAACGCTATAAATTTGCCTTCATGCCTCACTATGAACTGGCAGGAGAAGGCTGGAAATCGGTCTGTGAGGCAATCGGGTTTGGCTATATTGACCCACGTTGGACAACCGAAGCCGTGATTACTGCAATTGGGCAAACCGAAGTTGTGCTAGCAGAGGCAATGCATGGGGCGATCGTAGCGGATGCTTTGCGGGTTCCCTGGGTGCCAGTTGTCACCAGCCCAACTATTTTGTCTTTCAAGTGGCAAGACTGGTGTGCGTCAGTCGGCGTTGAATATCAGCCCGTGCAAACCCAGCGTGTCTTTGATCCTCGCAAGAAGACAGACTTGCTAACACCTATATCCACTGTTCGACACTGGCTAAGAATTAAATCTGCGGCATCACGGCTGAAGCAGCTAGCGCTGCGATCGGGCCCCATCCTTAGTACTGATAACCTGATTGAACAACGAACTGTCCAATTGGAAGAAAGACTGCAACAGGTTAAAGATGATGTTGCCGCAGGCTATTTTACTAGTCCTCAAACATAGCTCCATTGAAAAACCGTAGATCTCTCTAAGTTCAACTGATTGTCTGAGTCAGCAGCTTGAGAGAATCTACGGGAAGGAGTTAGAGATGTTCGCCTGATGAAGTATGAGAAACGATTCCGTAGGAATACATAAAATATCACATACTCCTTTAGGGGGATGCCAACTTTTCTTCGCGAGTTCACGGGACTTTTATAGTCTTCAAAGTTCTTCTAAAGTTCTAGCCTTACACCAATTCTCTCTAGAGCGGTCGATAAACTCGATAGTTAATTTGAGGGAAGATATTGTCGATTTTTTCGACTTTTTCTAGCCAGCCAGAGTCAATCTTTTCCTGAAGAATGTCGTCGCGCAGTTTGTTGAAGCGCATCAAGTGCGATCGCGTCCGACGTACCGCATAGGGAACCATCGTTCCAGTACGCATGATAAAGGCCCAGTCTGACGACTGCGCCAATAGCAATTCCCTGGCTGCCTGATTGAGCGCCCGCCACTCTAGCTCATCAACAGGTTCACGCTTTGATAAGTCGATCATTCGCTCTGCTGCTTTGTGCAGGTGCGGATAAATCCAGGCGTTGGTTTCGTTCAGCCAATATTCATGGAAACCACGGAACCCCCAACTTGACTGAGAAGGGCGACACACCTGCTGTGTTGGGTGCATTCGCAGATAGTCTGCCAGGTGCGTCATCTCAAACGTGCCCTGGTCAAACCAGGCTTTGCGGAACAGGTAGTCGATAAACCAGGGACCTTCGTACCACCAGTGCCCAAACAGTTCTGCATCGTAGGGTGAAACAATAATTGGCGGACGCTGCATGATCCCATAAAGATGCTCAACCTGACGCTCCCGGTTAAAGACGAAGTTGCTGGCATGTTCCGCAGCTTTTTCTCGCGCCCAGTAAGGGTCATACCAGGTCTTATCACCCAGCCCTAAGCCTTTGCCCGTAATCTTGTGGTATTTGATGCCCGTATTTTTACGTTGACCATTGGGCATGATGTAGGGCTTAATGTATTCGTATTCGGCATCCCAGCCCAAATCTCGGTAAAATTCTCGGTACTCGGCTGCGCCTGGGTAGCCAACTTCAGAAGACCACACTTGCTGAGAAGATTCGTGGTCCCGTCCAAAGGCTGCAACACCCGTTTCAGTAAAGATAGGTGCATAGGTGCCAAATCGAGGGCGAGGACGGGCATAGAGAATTCCATGGCCGTCAGTGAGGAAGTAGCGCAGACCCGCGTCTGCCAGCATTCGCTCTAACCCTTCAAAGTAAGCACATTCGGGCAACCAAATGCCTTTAGGCGGGCGACCAAAGTTCTGTTCGTAGTGTTCACAGGCAACCTCAATCTGCGCCCAGACCGCCTGCGGATACATTTTCATCAGGGGCAAATAGCCATGAGTTGCCCCACAGGTGATAATCTCCAGGTTATTACTATCTAGAAACTGTTTAAAGGCAGTAACTAGGTCATGGTCGTAACGCTCCCATACCTCTCGCACCTTGTTAAACTCACTGGCATAATGTTCTGCCAGATAGCGGAGATGTCCGTTATGAACATTGCGCTCAACTTCCATCTCTGCCAGCTCTTCCAGTTGAGTCAGATGCGCGTCATAACGTTCTTGCAGCAGGGGATCGCGGAGCATGGAAATCAGTGGCGGAGTCATGCTCATGGTCATTTTGAAATCGACCCCGTCTCGTTTCAGCCCTTCAAATGCCAGGAGTAAGGGAATATAGGTTTCGGTAATGGCTTCAAACAGCCATTCTTCTTCTAAAACATAGTCACTTTCAGGATGGCGAACAAAAGGCAAATGGGCGTGGAGGACGAGGGCAAGATATCCAATACTCATATGGCTGAAAGATACGGGAAAATGACAAGCTGGAGACGGAACTAGGCAAGCTGGACGGGTTGAGCCGTTGCCAAGATTGTAGAGCAAAAGATAAACAAAACGATTGATAGATTGGATCAGTTATGACACAGTCGAATCTTCTAGAACTGGCAAAGCAGGGTGATCCCCAGGCGATCGCCACCCTGATGAATCGCTCGCTTCAGCCGAAAGGGATGACTGCTTCGGTGGGTTTGCAGGGCGATCGCTTAAAGGTTTTGCTGGAGTCTGCTCAAATTCCGAATCGACAAGCCATGATTGCGTTTGTCCGAAACGGGATCACCAGTCTGGGACTCCAATCTATTCAATCGATTGAAATTGCCAGTCGGCAAGTTGGGAACCCTTCCCCCGTCTGGACTGAAGAAATTTTTCTGAAGCCACCCACTACACCCGTTCCACCAGACCTGGAGTCTGCTTCTGTCCCTACGACTTCAATTCAGCCTCCTGTCTCCAGGCGACCTGCGGCACCCCCACCTCCACCCCCACCCCGCCGAGTGCCACCAGCGGAACCTGTATCCCCCCCTCCGGTTGCGGCTGACCGCATTGGCAACGGAGCAGCCCCTGTAGAACCCCGTGCAACAGTTGAGCCTGTAGTTGTAGAAGACCTTGCGGACTTAGAGGAATCTCCCCTTGTAAATGAGCCTGCGGTTATTAATGAACCTGCGGTAGTAGAGGAAGAAACTTTAGCTCCCGATCCGGTAATTTATTCAGGATCTGGGACTGGCGATCGCCTGGATGACCAACCTGCATCTGTAGTCACTCCAGCCCATGATGAGGTTAACTTCACCCCAGACGAATCGTTGGAATATGTTGCCTACGAAGAACCTAATATTCCACCTGTTGACGCTGAACCTACCGCTCCTGCAGAACAACTGACCTGGACGGATGCAGATGGGGTGGAACACGCGGTAGACGCACCTGTACCAGAGCGTCCGACGAGGACGGGGCGATCGCCCTGGTTTTACCTAATTTTGTTGGTCGTAGCAAGCTGGATTGCTGCGATTGTTGGCTTCTCAATTTGGTATTCGCGCCAGGAAAGGTCCTTGCAGCCTTCGGCATCTGAGATTGCGCCTGATCCCGCAGCCGAACTGGATGCCGACGAAGATAAAATTGAGCAACCCCTCTCAGAAAATCCTTTAGAGGATGCAGCCAGTCGCGCGGAGCAGGCAGAAACGCTGGCAGAAACAGCCCGATCTGCCGATGATTGGGGTTTGGTTGTTAGCCAGTGGGAGCAGGCGATCGCCCTCTTGCAAGCAGTACCCGCCGATAGCCCAGACTATGCCACAGCCCGAAACCGCTTGCCTGCCTATCAGCAGAGTCTAGCCGCTGCTCAACAGCAAGCCGCCAATCTTCCTGCTAACACTAACGCATCGGCACCCACATCAAGCATCACCGTCTCCAATCAGGTAACTTGCCGTGAGGTGGAGTCTACTCCTGAGTCTGACCCCGTTCAGTTGACGAATGTGCAGTTTGATCCTGAAGCGTCTGAAAATGGCGGTAATTTTGTAGTCGGATGCGTTACCAATCATAGCGACCAGACCGTTAGTGACGTGTCGGTTTCCTACCGAGGTGGCTCCGCTGAAAATCCCAACTTGTTTCAAGGTGGCTATAGTAGTCTGGGCGTTGCTGCCCTAGAGCCAGGAGAAACGGTGCCCTTTAGAAGTTCGTTTACTATTAACCCAGACGTTACAACCGTCAATGTGGAAGCCGTATTTTGGACACCAGAAGGAGCTTCAGAACCTCAGCGGATCGAAGCCCCCGTCACGCTAGATCGTTCAAGCTCAGGAACTCGCCCAGCCCGCCCGCAAGCTAGCCCCACTCGCCCAGCGGACAGTCCAACCACTAGCCCACAAGCTAGTCCTACTCGCCCGGCAGGCAGTCCAACCACTGAACCACAAGCTAGCCCCACTCGCCCGGCAGGCAGTCCGCCCGCTAGCCCCAACTCAGCTGGCTCTAATTAGAATGGCTTTGTGTCCCTACCAGGCTCTACCAGGCATGAGATATTTTGAGTTAAACCCCCTTTGACCCAGCGGACTCGTCGGTCATGACCCAATTCAGTCTTGTCGAACTTGCCCAGCAGGGTGATCCTGGGGCGATCGCCACGCTGCTCAATCAAGCCTTACAGCCCAGAGGGGTGATGGCAAAAGTCTTGTTGATGGATAGCTGTCTGCAAGTCTTGCTTTCATCAACTCGTCCGCTTGCGCAGCAGACTTTTGTCTCCTTCCTCAACCGTCAGATTAGCGACTATGGAGCCAAGTCGATTCAATTAGTCAAAGTTTATGGGCAGCAGATCGGCGAAGACGTACCTACTTGGTACGCAGAATTTGTACCTCTGTTTGATGATTCGTCCGAACTTTTGTCAGAACTAGAGCTAGCAGAGCTAGAAAAACCTCGCCCCGAAACCAACGATTTTTTGGCAACGCTAAGAACGTTTCAATTTGCGGCCGTTTTTCCCTATCGAGACGTGATCAGTCTAGGGCTGTACCAAAACCACTTAGTCAAAATTTTGTTGTTTTTTGGCTTATTTCCTCTAGTTGTGGATCTGGTGACACCTGACAAAGCCAGCCTTCAGCAAACAGCCTGGATGCTAGGAATCTACTACGCCTCAATTTGGGGCGTGGTGCTATACAACTTGATCAAGCCACCCCAATTTTCCTGGCGCGATACGTTGAAGTGTGTTTTGTTTACTGCCTTTGTCGGCATTCCAATGTTGCTGTTTTTTCAGCAGGTGCCGCCGTTTAACGCCTTCTACGCCGTGATTGGGGCAGGGATGATTCCCCGGATGATTGGTTTCGTGTTGGGTGTAGGGGTTTTAGAAGAACTGTGCAAAGCCTTACCCGTATACCTGTTTTTGCTGCGTCCAGGAAAGCTGCAAGACCCGCTTACCTCTGCTTTCTATGGGGCAGCATCAGGATTAGGGTTTGCGATGGCTGAAGGAGCAACCTACTCATTGCTCTACCGCTTTAGCTTGACCAGAGGAGATCTAGACTTTGGCTCCTACGTCATCGCAAATACGATTCGCTTTGTTTCCCTGCCGCTCTTTCATGCCATTCTCGCCGGGATTGTCGGCTATTTTATGGGACTGGCAGCAATCAACCCCTCACGACGCAGCGCCATTATTTTCATTGGCGTGGCGATCGCTGCTGCCTTGCATGGTTTTTACAACACGTTTGCGGGCAACGTTTTGGGGCTGCTCGTCATTGGCTTCTCGATTCTGCTGTTTGTCACCTATATTCGCCGCAGCAAACAAATGGTGGAAGAAATGCAAAAAGCAGAGATGGGCTATCGAGGAGTAAAAATAAATCTATGACGGTGTCGCAACACGACTAGCTATAACGTTATCTCTCAGATGGAAGGGCACCTCGCGGAGCGAGGTGCCCTTCCATCTGTAGCCCTAATTTGTGGAATTGGTATTAGATTGCTACACCGTTATAGATTTATTGGAATAGCTTCAAGGAACCTCATGTTCCACTTGAGGCTTCGGTTTATGACCGTGAAAGCGAATTCCCAAGAAAATGTCGTAAAGGAAGCTAAGAAAGTCTTTGCCCTGGAGCAGCCCTAACGACTGGTGACAGCCCTTTTCATCGAGCAAAGGCTGAGTTGCGCGGTAGGCAGGCTGATAGTTGTACCAGGGAATTGAGGGCCAAAGATGGTGAATCAGATGATAGTTTTGCCCCATGATCAGCAGATTGAGAATGGAACTGGGATAGACTCGGGCATTCTTCCAGCGATCGCGTTCTTGAAACGGGCGATGGGGCAAGTAGTCAAAAAATAGCCCTAACGCCAGCCCTACCACCGCTGCTGGGGAGAACCAAAAATTGAGAACGTAGCCCAGGAAATGGTGTTGAACAGAGACATAAACAATTGAAATAACAACCAAACGCGCCAAAAACCACTCCAGCAGCTCATATTTGCGCCAGAGCTTGCGTTTAAAGAAGAAAATTTCGTGGTAGAAAAACCGAGCTGCAATCAGCCATAGCGGACCGCCAGTTGAAACGAAATGATCGGGATCATTGTCCGGATCGTTTACGTTCGCGTGATGCTGCATGTGAACTCGCGTAAACACCGGGAAGGAAAACCCCAACATTAAAGCGCTACCGTGTCCCAGCACAGCGTTGACGATGCGATCGCGGTGTGCCACATGATGCGAGGCATCATGAATCACCGTCCCTACCATGTGTAAGGCAATCACATTAATCACAAAACAGCACCAGTCCACCCAATGCCAGCGCCAATATCCCAACGTTGAGATCACAACCATCACAACTGCTGCTAGAAACATCAGCAGCGTGGGGTTAAAGTCACCTGGCGCACCTAGAAATTCTTTAGGCACTGTCAGGGGCTTTTCTGCCTCCGACATCGTAACCTCACTCTCTTCAACTTCTATACTGCTTTCACGTAACGCTGTTTTCATGTAACGCTTTTTTATAACACTTTCCCCTAATGTTTCGTTTTGCATACACGCTCTACGAAACCAAGTCCTTCCGCCTTAAAAATTTATCATCTTTACATTCTGTTAGATCCCTCTAATAAGCGAATCAAAAGCTACAGGCACCCAGTACTCCATTATCGCTGATTAGAATTTTGTACCGATATTAAATGGATTTTGCGATTCATCAACTTCTGTAAGGGCACATCGCGACGCGCCCCTACCCACATTTGCAACATCTTCAAATTAAATTGGTATCAGAAATTGATTCGGATGGTCTAGCGGAGGCGATCGCCCTTCCCTAGATACCGCAACTTCACCTACGCCCCCCATAAGCAGATCCTAGAATAAGGGTAAGCCATCAGTAAGGACTTCTTGTAGCTATGGATTTTGGAAACCTGGAGCGACGACAAGAAGCGGCGAGAACAGAGACAGACTCTAAAGTTCACAGAGTAGCCAACAAAATAGAAAATTTGGCTGACGAGATGCATTCTCTACAGCAGAAGGTTGAGAAACTTTCTTTGAGCTGTCAGGCAATGTGGGAGTTAATTAGAGACAATACAGAGCTGACGGAAGAAGAACTATTTGTAAAGATGACCGAGATTGACCTGCGGGACGGCAAGCTAGACGGCAGACTTGGGCGACAGGTTTTGGTTTGTTCTAACTGCGGCAGGAAAGTCAGTTCAAAACGCAGTACCTGTTTTTATTGTGGGTATGCGTTAGCCAAAAACTCCGCGTTTGAATAGTCAGCAGGAGCCAACCTAACGTCTGTCCTACAACAATCTGTCTTGTAATAAGTAAACCTGCATTTTGCCTTTTCCTTTGATCTCCAAGATGCCGCGCTCTTCAAACAAAAATTTGTCTTGCAGCCGCTCATAGACGGATTTTGTCACCTGAATGCAGTCCGGTAATCCTTGAGATTCCATCCGACTGGCAATATTTACAGTATCGCCCCAAAGGTCATAGATAAATTTCTTTCTGCCAATTACGCCTGCTACAACGGGGCCGGTGTTGATCCCAATGCGAATGCGGAAAGGCTGGTCTTGCCGGGTTTTAAACTGGGCGATCGCCGCTTGCATATCTAGTGCCATGCTAGCAATCGACTCCACATGGTCGCCTCGCTCAATGGGCAACCCTCCAACCACCATGTATGCGTCCCCAATCGTCTTAATTTTTTCTAAATTGTGTTGTTCCGCCAGTTGATCAAAAGTGGAAAAAATTTGGTTGAGCAGCGTCACCAGTTCACGGGGCGGAATTCCGGCTGAAATCTGGGTAAAGCCAACGATATCAGCAAACAAAACTGTTGCTTCGGCAAAGCTTTCTGCGATCGTGCGATGGTCTTGTTTAAGCTGTTGGGCGATCGCTTCTGGCAAAATGTTGAGCAACAGCCGCTCTGACTTCTCCTGTTCAGCCTCTAACTCACGTCGCGTCTGAAACTCAGTTCTTTGCAGTCGCTCATACAAAAAAACAGCCAGATCACAGATGCCACAAAACCAGAGCAAGTAAAGCACCTGGATCGGGTCCCACAGGGGCTGACCGTCGTTGGGGTAAAGATTCAGAATGGTGTTTACGCCGAAGTAGTAGGCCAGTAAACCAACCTGAGAGATCAGGTGTAAATACCAGCGGACAGGTACCAGAGTCGCCTGAGTCAACAACACCAAAGTCCAAGCAAAAAGCCCCGGAAAAGCAAATCCGTTGAGCGTTGCCCAAACTTGCTCCACTAGCGTGATTGACCAGGACCCCCCTAAAAAGAGCAGTCCCAATCGGTGCTTGCCTTGGGGCGATCGCACTCCCACTAAACAGGTGATCAGTCCTAGCTCCGCGACACTGGCCATAACTAGCCAGCCCGGGTCCCACACTTTGATCTGAGCGGCAGTCAGCACCAGTTCTAGCAAAATGAAACTCAGATAAGCCGCAACAGCAAGCTGTAACCCTAGCTGTAAGCGCTGTTGCAGAAACCGTTTTCGCCATGCCTTATATGCCGGGTCAGTCGACTGTTCCCGGCTAAGTTGGTCGAGCCACGTCCTGAGTACAGCCAGTTTTGCTTTGCTGATCACCACACCTCTGGTAGCGCGAGGAGGAGAGGAAAAAGGGCGGGAAAAGGGCGATCGCCCCACCCATTCCCTTAAAATTCAAGGCTGTCTCAACTATATCTTTAGAGGGGTTAGACCCTTCACTGCAAGCAAATCTACCAGAATTTGAGCAGAATTTGTACGGCTTGAGCTAAAAGACTCTGCATCCGGCCCATATTCAGCTTTCCTCTAAAGGTTTCAAATTCAGGCTTCGCTGTAGCTCTGCTAGTTCGTCTCGATGGGCTGTGACCGTCACCAGGTTTTGCATAGACTCATCCCCTTGCAGCTTTGCGACCTGCAGCCGAACCTGCTCAGGACGGGCAGACTTACGCCAGTAAAAGATGCCTGCAATCGGCGAAAACACGACTAAAATCGGCAAGATGTTTGCCCAATCGGGCAATAGCAGCGCCAAAACCAACGCCAAGCAAAGCAAACCAACTGCCGCCAATAGCGTCAGGAAAACAGCTAGAAACACACTGGGGCGAACAAATCCTTCAAACGTCACCTGATTCTTAGCTGCGTCTACTGCTGCAATTCGATAAGCCCGCTGTGTAAAGTACGCCTGTAGCTGCTCTAGCAAAGACTCTTCGGGTTGCTCTGTAACTAGTTTGGCAACTTGAATTCGGTCTTTAGTCGAAGCCCGAATAAAGAAAAACAGCCCAACCGAAAGCAACAGCGTCAGCAAAACAGTAGAGGAGAGAACGGGAATATCCATTGTTAGCGAATTAGTGGCTAGTTCAGGCGCAAAGTACGATCCTATCTCTACTTTACGCAAGTTTACGAAGCAACAAGCTTGTGAACCCAAGGGGCAGCCAGTGCAGATACGCAAAAAGGGTGGGCAATGCCCACCCTATAGGTCTAGCTAGTTACCAATTAGTTGTTGCTGTTCTCTGCAACGGAGTTGGTGCTAGCTTCTAGCGTTGGGTTTGATGCACCTGACAGTTCACCCAGATTGACTTTAACGACTCGGTTACGCGCTTCTGTCACCTTGGGTAAGGTCAGCGTCAAAATGCCGTTGGTAAAGTTTGCGCTCACCTGATCGTTTTGTACGGCTACGGGTAGGTTGACTACACGCTGAAACTTGCCATAACGGAACTCAGAGTGGAGATAATTTGCCTCTTGGGGTTGTGGGCGATCGCCTGCAATGGCGACTGCATCACGAGTTACTTGAACATCTAAATCCTTGCCTTCAATACCGGGTAGCTGCACTCTGAGAATCAGATTGGCGCTATGATCCTGCATCTCGATTGCAGGTCCCCAAGCGGCAGGTGAATCGCTCTGAGAGCTAGCGAGTTCATCAAACACTTGATCAAGCTGACGACGCAGAGTTTCGATCTCACGAAAAGGTTGCCAGTAGCGAATCATCATAGTGTCACCTCTACAACAATCCTTCAACAATTCTTGGATCTTGAACAGTTTTTAGAGCAGTGCGGTTCGTAACTGCTTTTGCTTACAGATTTATATTCACCCAATTCCCTGCTCAATGCGAGTCAGGAGAACCTCACCCCGAAGTCGTACTTTCTCGCCCATCTTGCCGCTACTGAAACTCTTCCTGGAGAAGGATCTTGGGATTTGCGGGCGATCGCTTTAGATGTCTTACCAGGCAACGTTTCTGTATCAATTGACGCGCTCAAAAAGTGTGGATTTCCCGCATATATGAGGGTAGGTATACCCATTGTCAAAAAACTTAAATCATTCATACACTTCAGACACTTCGTCACAAGTTTTAGGTTTTATTAAAACTTGCTTAACGATTTGTAATGTATAAGCTCTCAAGCAAATGGTCGCTTGAAAGCACTCCGTGGACGAAGGGCTGGTCACTTTAGCTCAAGTCTTATATTCCTTAAGGAGGTTTGTAATGCGGATTGCTCAAATTGCCCCGTTATGGGAGAGAGTTCCCCCCCCGGCTTATGGCGGCGTTGAACTAGTTGTTGGACTGCTGACCGATGAACTGGTTCGGCGGGGACATGAGGTGACGCTATTTGCATCGGGAGATTCCATTAGTCTGGCTAAGCTTGAATCTGTTTGCCCTCAAGCATTGCGTCTGGCTCCTAACGTGAAGGAGTACGGCATCTATGAAATGCTGCAACTGAGTCAGGTATACGAACGGGCGCAGGAATTTGACATTATTCACTCTCACATGGGCTGCTCTGCACTGCCCTTTGCAAATCTGGTCAAAACTCCAACGATTCACACACTTCATGGCATCTTTACGCCTGACAATGAAAAGATGTTTGGCTACGCCAAAAACCAACCCTACGTCAGCATCTCTGAGGCTCAACGGGAGCCACGGTTAGACCTAAACTGCGTCGCAACGGTTTACAACGGCATTGATCCCGACAGCCATCGGTTTTATCCTCAGCCAGATGAGGAACCTTATTTGGCATTCCTAGGGCGTATATCGCCTGAGAAGGGAGCGCACTTGGCGATCGCTATTGCCAAGCAAACAGGCTGGAAGCTGAAGATGGCGGGCAAGGTCGATGTGGTGGATGTGGACTACTTTGAGCAGGAAATCAAGCCGTTGGTCGACGGTGAGCAAATCCAGTATTTGGGTGAGGCAAACCATTTCCAGAAAAACGCACTTCTGGGTAATGCAGTTGGAATGCTGTTTCCGATTACCTGGCGCGAACCGTTTGGGCTAGTGATGATCGAGTCGATGGCGGCTGGCACTCCTGTGATCGCAATGGAGCTAGGGTCTACGTCTGAAGTGATCGTTCACGGTAAAACGGGCTTTTTGTGCCATAACACTGAGGAATGTGTGAAGGCGATCGCCCGTCTCCCCGAAATTGACCGCCACGCCTGCCGAGAACATGTTTTAACTCGCTTTAGTGTGCAACGCATGACTGATGGCTACGAAGCAGTTTATCGTCAGGTGCTATCTGAGCGCTTTGTCAACAACGGGCGTGTTCTTTCAATGACGAGGTCGGGCAACAGCCAAAATTAGTTTCCTTGGGCGTATAGTATTCGGCAAATAGCCTGAGACCAAAACAAAACAGGATTTTGGGTGGCAGGGATTGTTTCTCTATCGCCTAAAATCCTTATCCAAATTCCTCCTTGAACCAGCAATGCCCCCCGGGTTCGAGATAGGATAACAGGTAAACAAAAATGCTGAATCATGGTAGAACGTCCTATTAAGAAGTCTGAGCGTCAGGCAGTCGAGTCTCAGACTGTTGAATCAAGTGAAGTGGCGATTGAAGCTGTAGCCGAGTCTCCGCCCGAGCGGGCTCCGGCAAAACGCGCTCCCGCTCCAGTGAAGCGATCGCCCGAAGAACGGAATGCCTTGCATTCATCCGAAGGCAAAGAAGGTCGGAGTAGAGACAGAGACAAAGATCGCTCCAAGGGGAAAGGAAAAGGGAAAGGCGATCGCAGCAGAGACGAACGTCCTGCACCCGCAAATCTTGCTTTGATGCGTGGGCCTAGACCCACCCAACCCAAGCCACCCGTCGAAGAAGTTCCAGAAGAAACTCCAGAAGAAACCTTGGAGGTATCAGCGGAAACAACGGAAGTAGCGGCTGAAGAATCGACGGAAGCCACTTCTGTGGCTGAAGTAGCTCCTGAAACCCCAGAACCAACTGAGCCAGTGGCCGAGGCGGCAACTGAATCGGCTGAAGCAGTTACCGTAGAAACAGAACCAGTCACCGAAGCGGCATCAGCACCGACTGAAGTAGCGGCTGAAGAAACCCCTGAACCTGCTTCTACATCTGAATCTTCTTCCGAAGCACCAACGCAAACTTCGGAAGAAGCCAGCGAAGAAGTCGTCGCTGAAAAGTCCAGTTCCTAAACTTAGGAAAATTCAATAGCGCTGTTTCAACCACACAACATGTAGTTGAAACAGCGCAAAGAAGTATCGCCCGCATTGCGGGCGATACTTCTTTGCATGTTCACCAAATTTTAGTTCCGCCGTACTCTATCCAACCTGAAAACAGACATTACAGAATAGATGCCTAGAATTTCACACGAGTTATCAGCCGCTGAGGACTGCTAACCGACAGACGCAACTGGTCAGCATAGAAAACCAACCGAGGTTGATCAAGGCAGAGATGGTGAAAAGGGCTGCCACTTGGCACCTGTAAGTCAGCGCCCACCAAACTAAAGTTGGCTGATGCCTCTGCTTCAAATGAGAGTAAATCGGCATCCAGCGTACTAAAGCTTGTCGCCTTGAGAGGCTGTCGCCATGCTGGGATCTGCCAACTGTATTCAAACCGACAGAGCAACTGATTTTCCTGATAGACCGACACCCGTTTTTGGGAGCCCTGCTCCCAGGTGAATTGAGCCAGTTGCTTGGGTAGCCCCCAAATTTCTCGCCCCCCGGCAACAGAATCAGGATTGTCTACATAAATGTGCGACACCCAACTGCCAACCTGGTTCTCATAGCGAGTCAACGCACCCACCACAATTAGCTCGTTGTAGAGCAATGTTGAGCCTGTGCCATAGGAGGCAACGTAAACACCGCCCAAAGTTTTACCCGGAAAGACTGAAACAATTTCTAGCTCAGACGGAATTAGCGGACGAACTTGCTCAACATCGATAGGTTGAAGGCTTTGGATAGAATAGCCCTGAAGCGTCCAAGGTGCTTGAGGATAAGTCACTTTACAGCTCTCCTGCGGATGGTCCGCCCGTAAATGCCTGAGTTGCTAGTAGGGCTAAGGCTGCAGCGCTGGCGATCGCCCCCCACTTCACGGTCGGATTGCGGTCAAACCAATCGCTGACACTAGGAATCGTGAGATTACCAAAATCGCCCTCTACGCGGTCATAACCTGCTGCTGGATCAGCCGGAGCAAACAGGTTGTTGGGATCATTTTCAGACTTTGGTTCATCGGTTCGCTGGAGTGGGAAAGCGATCGCCGACAGCAGCATATCCACCAACTGTGGCGACAACCGTTGCAGCACGTCCACAATCTTGCCTACATCCCCCACGATAAAGTCGCGAGTTGGATGCTCCGCGGTGTGCAAAATCGCATCCGCGACCAAACTCGGTTCATAGTAAGGCGGAATTCCAGTTGGCTTCACGCCCAACTTGGTCATCGCCTTGTTGTAGTAGGGCGTATTAATTACTGCTGGCAAGATATTAGTCACACTAATGGGAATGTTGTCGTGCTGTAGCTCTACCCGCAGCGCTTCCAGAAACCCCTCTACTCCATGCTTTGAAGCAGAATAGGGGCTTTGTAGTGGTATACCACGCCGTGCCTCTACCGAGGAAATGTGAATCAGTGCCCCTCTGCCTTCGCGCTTGAGGTGGGGCAGTGCTGCCATAGCACCATGTACCTGCCCCATCAGCGTGACATCGACGACGCGTTGAAATTCTTTTGGCGTAATCTTTTCAAACGGTGCTAAAACGCCCGTCGCCGCTGCATGAACCCAGGTATCGAGCCGTCCGTAGGTTTCAACAGTTTTGTCGGCGATCGCCTTCACCTGCTCAAATTCGGCTACATCCGCAACGATCGCCAGTGCATCTCCGCCTGCACTCTTGATTTGATCAACTAGGGTTTGTAGCCCGACCTCACTGCGGGCCGCAACCGTGACTTTTGCCCCCCGTTGGGCAAACCGTAGCGCTGTCTCACGACCGATGCCGCTTGAAGCCCCCACAACGGCAACCACCTGCTGATGAATTGGCTTTAATTGCATCTCTTATTTCCCTTCAAAAAAGTTAATTGAATCTCTTTTCTCAGTAGGCAAAATTAGACCGCTAACAACATCCTTCTTTTGGCTGAGGAAGTCCTACGAAAAACCAGGGAAATTCAAAATCTTCAAATGGGCTGAAAAGCAATTGAGAGAAAAAGTTTGTCCCCTGATCTATCCCTTTAGATTGAAGAATTTCTTTCGCTCACATTCCTAAGCTGAAGTCACCAGCAATGAGTTAGGAATTGCCTAAAAAGCACTCTAAAAAGCATCTGACGGTAGGTTAACAGCCATAAATAGCCGCAAATAGCTATTGCAAAATAGCTGTCACAGATAGCTATGCTATTTCAATCATTCATTTCGCCAGGAATTGAGGCTCAAGTTTAATCTCTGAGTATTTGGGTTGGTCTATTGAAATGAAAATACTTTAGAGAGAGTGATTTTGATCAATTTGGGGCATTTCTAATCACTTTAATCATCAAGGAATCCAAAGCGAAAAACCTAAACAAACATTATGGAAGAAGTAACAAATCAGTCGAATCTACAAAGCCAATCAGCATCGGACAGCAAAGGTGAGAGCGAGCGCTGGGCTTCGATTATTGGTGGCAGCGCAATGGTGTTAATGGGTCTGCAACAGCGTTCTTTGCGGGGCGCACTGATGGCGGTCGCAGGTGGCAGCTTAGCATTGCACGGGGCAAAGAGTGAAAAGAGCCTACCTGCAACCATCGCAGATGCTACAGGCATCAACAAGAGCATTCGCGTTGAAAAGACCGTCACCATCAATCGCTCAGCCTCTGACCTGTACAACTTTTGGCACGACCTTGAGAATCTGCCGACCTTCATGCAGCATCTCAAGTCCGTCAAAGTGCACGACGACAAACGCTCTCACTGGATCGCAACCGCGCCTCTGGGAGCATCAGTGGAATGGGATGCAGAAATCGTCAGCGACCAGCCCGATCGCCTAATTGCTTGGGCTTCAGTAGAAGGCGCTGATGTAGACAACTCTGGCTTTGTTCGCTTTCAACCTGCTCCCCAAGGACGTGGCACTGAAGTCAAAGTCGTGCTGGAATACAACCCACCGGGTGGAGCCTTGACCGGAGCCTTAGCGAAGCTATTTGGCGAAGAACCAGAACAACAAATCGGGGCAGAACTGAGCCGCTTCAAGCAACTCATGGAAGCAGGCGAGATTGCAACGACTGAAGGGCAACCCAGCGGCCGCAGTTAAGAGACCCTGGAAAAGGTTTATCGAAGTTTGAAATTTGAAAACAAGAAGGAACGAGAACATGAAACAGGTGTTGAACGGATTGAAACAAGTTGTCTTTGTTTTTCTAACCGGAATTCTATTTCTGACGGCTAGCTTTGGTGCATTTGGTGGAAGTGAAGCGATCGCCAACCCCGTCGAAAAACCACAGGCGACCACCTACGACCGGGGCAATTACAACAACGAAATTAGTGAACCGGGTACCAGAAGACAGGCTGACTATAGTGGCAGAAACAATAGTCCGGGTGCTGCCATCGAAAATAGCCCCCAGGTGGAAACGCAAGAAGGGTTGAAGGGTGTTGCCGATAATGTCCGTGAAAAACTCAACCTTGATCAGCCAATTTATCCAGGCACAAAAGAGTTTATCAACGACGTAAAAGACAAGGTTGAAGACACAGTCGAAGGCGCAGAAAGAGCCGTAGGAAGATAAGGAGAATTGAATGAAAGCTGTTTGCTGGCATGGCGCAACAGATGTTCGAGTAGATAACGTACCCGACCCCAAAATTATCAATCCGCATGATGCCATTATCAAAATTACGCTAACTGCAATTTGTGGCTCAGATTTGCACCTCTACGATGGATTTATTCCATCGATGCAGTCAGGTGACATTCTCGGTCATGAATTTATGGGCGAGGTGGTTGAAGTTGGTAGTGACGTTAAACGGGTCAAGATCGGCGATCGCGTCGTTGTTCCGTTCACCATCTCTTGCGGCAATTGCTTCTTCTGTCAGCGAGATCTGTGGTCGCTGTGCGATAACTCGAATCCGAATGCGGCGATCGCCGAGAAACTCTACGGACATTCAGCCGCTGGGTTATTTGGCTACTCTCACATCTTTGGTGGATATGCTGGAGGGCAGGCACAGTATGCCCGCGTTCCCTTTGCAGATGTCGGTTTGTTCAAAATCCCAGACGGCTTAACTGATGAGCAAGTCCTGTTTCTCACAGACATCTTCCCCACGGGCTACATGGCTGCTGAGAACTGCAACATTCAACCTGGCGACACCGTAGCCGTTTGGGGCTGTGGTCCAGTTGGAATATTTGCGATTAAGAGTGCCTACATGTTGGGAGCGGATCGAGTCATTGGCATCGATCGGGTTCCAGAACGCTTGCAATTGGCAAAAGAGTTTGGCAAAGCTGAGGTTATCAACTACGAAGAAGTAGACGCAGGCGAAGCGGTGAAAGAAATGACGGGTGGACGCGGCCCCGATGCCTGCATTGACGCAGTCGGCATGGAAGCACACGGCACCGATGCTGTCGCCATCTATGACCGAGTGAAACAAGCGGTGCGTTTGGAAACCGATCGCCCTACAGCCCTACGCCAGGTCATCGTTGCCTGTCGCAAAGGTGGCACCGTCTCGATACCTGGAGTTTATGGCGGACTGCTCGACAAGATTCCCTTTGGAGCCGCTTTCAACAAAGGGTTGAATTTCAAAATGGGGCAAACCCACGTTCACCGTTATCTCAGTCCTTTACTGGAACATATCCAAAACGGTGACATTGACCCCTCATACATCATCACTCACCGGATGAAGCTAGAAGACGCACCTAAGGCCTACGAAATTTTCAAGCAGAAGAAAGATAACTGCATCAAAGTTGTGCTTGATCCGCTCTAAAATTTCTCTGAAATTTGAAAGCAAACTCTTTGACCTAACATCATTAATTTCATCCTCAGGCAAAACCTGAGGATGTTTTTTTAAGCGAAACCTTGCTTAGCTGATCCTATTCTCAGAACAATTTGCAACAGCTTAAACAGCCAAAGAAAAAGCATTTGACAAATCAAATAACTCTACCTTTGGCTATAGTTAACCCCCAAAAGGAGTAGAGTCCATACTTATAACCGCAGGGAGAAGAATGTATTCTCTATTAAAACTACCTTGGGGAAATCAGCCGTTTGACAACCCGACCATAACAACGAGGTAATTATGGATAGAAAGAACCACGATCCAATGGATAAAAGAAACCACGATCCAGCGAACGCAGATGCAAACCGTGACCCGATTACGGGTGAGCCAGGGGCACATCCGGTTGGAACTGGAATTGGAGCAGCAAGTGCAGGTGCAGTCGGGGCTGCGGTCGGTGCAGTCGGTGGACCAGTCGGATCGGTTATTGGAGCTGCGATCGGCAGTGTGGTCGGTGGCTTGGTGGGTAAGAGTGCTGCTGAAGCAGTCAATCCAACGGTCGAAGATGACTATTGGCGTCAGAACTACACTTCCCGCCCTTATGCCAAGTCTAGTCACACCTACGATGACTACCACCCTGCCTACCGAACGGGTTATGAAGGATACACTCGCTATCGCGATCGCAACACTACCTTTGATCAGGTCGAGCCAGATCTGCGACGCGACTACGAAACCAACTACAGCAACTCACGTTTGCGTTGGGATGATGCTCGTCATGCAACCCGCGATGCTTGGGATCGGGCAGACCGCAACACACGGTACGTAGGTGAAGACGATTACTGGCGGAGCAACTACACCTCCCGCCCTTACTACAGCCAGGGAACAACCTACGAAACCTATCAGCCTGCTTACCAGATGGGCTATGACAGCTACGGTCGCTATTCTACGAGTGGTAGAACGTTTGACCAGGTTGAACCCGAATTGCGGCACGACTATGAGCAGCGGCATGGCGGTGCTGGACTAGCCTGGGACAAAGCAAAATATGCCGTCCAGGATGCCTGGAATCGCGCATCTAATACAGTAAGAAGAGATCGATAGAGCCAAACGGTTCTAATCTGCGCCTTATCTCACAGAAATAATTGAACTGGCGGTGTGGCTTTGCTGCGCCGCCATTCTCGTAGGGTGAACTGTTTCAAGCTGAAAAGCTCAACTCACCATTTCCTTCGATCACCTCACCGATCGCCCATGCAGGTAAATTCTCAGCTTCAAACCATTGAATCGTTTGCTCAACCTGAGCCGGGGGAACCAGCAGCACGAAGCCAATCCCCATATTAAAGGTGTTAAACATCTCAGCCCGATTAACGGAACCTGTAGCAGCTAGCCATTCAAAAATAGGGGGAATTGTCCAACTTTGCGAATTGATTTGGATCGACTGGTTTTCTCCCAAACAGCGAGGCAAGTTTTCGGGTAAACCACCCCCCGTAATATGTGCCATTCCATGAATCGCGAGTTCAGACTGACGGGCGGTCAAAATCGATTTGACGTAGATACGGGTTGGGGTCAGCAATTCTTCAAGCAGAGTCTTATCAAGCAGGGAGGGGCGATCGCCCACATTCACACCTGCCGTCTCAATAATCTTCCGCACCAAACTAAACCCATTGCTGTGAACGCCCTGACTCGCTAGCCCGATCGCCACATCCCCAACTTCAACCTGAGAACCATCCAAAATCTGGCTCTTCTCCACAATACCCACACAAAAGCCTGCTAAATCATATTCTCCTGGCCGGTAGAATCCTGGCATTTCAGCCGTTTCTCCGCCCAGCAAGGCACAACCTGACTGTCGGCATCCTTCAGTAATTCCGGCAACGACTTGAGTCAGTTGGTCAGGCTCTAGCTTGCCTGTCGCCAGATAATCTAGAAAAAACAGCGGCTCTGCCCCACAGGTGAGAACGTCGTTGACGCACATCGCAACCAGGTCAATTCCGACGGTGTCATGGCGATCGCCATTCTGCGCTAGTTTCAGCTTAGTCCCCACCCCATCGGTGCCCGACACCAACACAGGTTCTCGATACCCAGTCGGAAGCTGAAACAGCCCACTAAAGCCACCTAACCCACCCAAAACCTCCGGGCGACGGGTGCTATTTACCAGGCTGCGAATCTGCTGCACAAATGCCCGACCCGCCTCAACGTCTACCCCTGCCGCTCGATAATCCATACGTTCCCTAACCCCATGCCGTGCAGGATGTATTTTATAGCAATCCTGGAGTTTGTTTTGGGAAAGTATGGGAGGGGCGATCGCCAGCCTCCTAGCTTTACAACCAGTCGCTAATAGTGCTCAACTTCCCATGCTGCCTGAAAAAAGTCGCGTTCACACTGCATGGCGTAGCGATAAGTTGACCGTACTATTTCAGTCATTGCAGCATATCGGTTAGCGAGTTGAGCAAGCTGGTCTGCTAAAGGCTCAAATTCAGAACTGCTGTAAGTGCGAATCCAGTCTGAATAGGCGTGATCTGGAATTTGTGGCTGGGCTAGCTTTTGACCAATAAAAGCATACAGCCGCATACAGGGCAGCATTGCCGCTGTAGTCACACCCGCTTCCTGGCTCCAGGCGGTGGCTAGCAGAAAATCGGTATAGCGACGAGTTGCCGCCCCAGGCTCAATAGCCTGAAGGTTGACTCCCCACTGAGCCGCATAGCTTTGATGGAGCTGAAGTTCTTGTAAGACCCCGGCTGCCAGATTGTGAAAAGTACCGAACCCTTCCCAATCAGGGGCTTTAGCGGCAGCAATGCTGTAGGCACGGGCAAAGGCTTCCAGAAAAAAGGCATCTTGACCGACGTAGTAGGCAAATTTAGACTTAGCTAGCGTCCCATTACCAATGCCTTGGACAAACGGATTGTTGAGAGAAGCGATCGCCAAATCTTGATTTGCCTGCCACAGGTCTTCTGCAAGAGTCATAACAATCTCTAAAGCAACAAATATCAATAAAATTAGGAGCCAGAATTCAGCAGAAGCATCATATCACTGCTAAATTCTGACTCCTGAATTTCGAATCTAACCTGAGTGCGACTAGTTTGCAGCCGCTTTCGCTGCCACAGGTGCCTCAGTAGCGGAAATCAGACGTTCGTAGGTTGCGCGCATCTTCAAGCCAACCAGCACCTGGAACAAACCTGTACCATTGGTTGAACCAGGATATTCGCGGTGCTTGAGCAGCAGTTCAGTCATTTCACCATAGAACTTGGTGGATGTGTTGCTGAGGTGGCTTTCAAGGTAAATCACCTCTTCCAACCGATCAAACTGACCATCGACTTCCAGCACAGAGACGCTGTTGCCGTAGTACTCATCCGGCCCATAGAACATCCGAATGCCAGGATAAGAGCAGGTCAGCTTACGACCGCAAGGAATCCAATCGATCGTGGAACCCTCGTCAAACAGATAGACGGGTTCCATTCCCTCTACGTCATCTTTTTGAATCAGGCGGACGCGCAGCACTTTACGCTCCGTGTCGTCTTTGATCAGGCGCGTTGGCAGGATTTGAATGACTACATCAGCGTGCTGCTTTTGCGGATCGATGTAGGCATCAAAGTCAGGGCGGCGAGAGTTAATTGAAGCCAAGATGTCTTCATAGCGATGCCCACGCTCAGCCATATCTCGCTGAATCTTCCAGGCAATCTTCACCTCGTCATCTAGATCGAGATAAACGCTGAAGTCAAGCAGCGATCGCACCCGCTCGTCATACATCGGATGCAACCCTTCAATTACCACAATCCGGTTTGGATTCACCCGTTCGGGGGGGTCAATCATCCCCGTTTCGTGGTTATAAATAGGCTTGTCAATGGGATGACCTTCTTTGAGCGCTTTGATTTGCTCATACATCAGGTCAAAGTCGTTTGCCTCTGGATTTAGCGCCGTTACCCCAGCCTCTTTCCGTTGCTTCCGGTCCAGACGGTGGTAGTCATCCAGGCAAATGACAGTCATCAGCTCTTCCCCAAACAGGTCTGCCAATCGGCGCAGGAAAGTCGATTTACCGCATCCGGAGTCTCCGGCTACGCCAATTAGAACCACACGGTCTGGCTTAATGGTCATAGGTACCCTCTAACGAAGTTAAAACAATTCAATAAACTGAAACCCGAGCCGACTAAACCCACAAGTTAGGGCCGTCCCGCCAATTTCTCGCCAATTTGAAGTGAGACTCTCCCTATAGACCGTCAAGCGTTTCCTTGCTGCCTTAAACCTTCAGTCAAAGTACGAAGACAACGACGAAGGGGCGCACGAACTCAGGTACCGCCTAGCGGAAGAAGACCCATGCTTTATTTTGGTAAGTATTTAGTACTACCGGATACACTAGATCCTACCAGAATGCGATCCTCCCTACAAGGTTCGCCTGAATTGAATCTTGCTGCTCAATAGCACCGTTAATATCACCATGCTAAATGCAATTGTGCATTTAGAAATAATGAAATTGCTCGACCTTGACATTCTCTCAAAGAATTGCTCGTTATCGTAGAACAGTGGCAAGTGCAGGATTTTATGCCAAACTTGCTGCCTTTGATGAGTGAGTGTCGTCTTGCAATGCTACGCTAATACAGACTAGCTCTAACCTTCGGACTAAAATCCGTAGTTTGGCTGGGGCGTGATCAATGGCACGCGACTTCTGTGTGTCTCAGTTGGGTTCAGGATTTATTGATTAGCGATGTATAATCCAAGCGCAGCGGGTGGCGCTGCCAACACAGCCTACGGTAGCCGCCTCTTTGTCTATGAAGTTGAAGGGCTTCGTCAAAACGAAGAAACCGACAAGACTGACTATCCAATTCGTCGAAGTGGCACTGTGTCTATCATAGTGCCCTATAGCCGGATGAATCAGGAAATGCAGCGAATCACCCGACTGGGTGGCAAAATCGTCAGCATCCGCCCTGCAACCATCAACGGCGTAGCAAACGGCAAGACCTCCTCATCGGGTACTGTATCTCAGACATCAGCAGAGGAGAGTAAACCCGTGACCCAAGCAGAACAAGCTCAACCAAAGCCTAAGAAAGAAAAAAAGGACGTTCCCGTCAACACTTACCGCCCCAATGCTCCGTTTGTGGGTAAGTGCCTCTCTAACGAGGAACTGGTTGGCGAGGGCGGCATTGGCACCGTTCGTCACCTCATTTTCGACCTTTCTGAGGGTGATCTACGTTACGTGGAAGGTCAAAGTATCGGCATCATTCCTGACGGCACTGACAAGAATGGTAAGCCTCATAAGCTCAGACTGTACTCTATTGCCTCTACCCGGCATGGTGACAATCTGGACGACAAGACCGTTTCACTTTGCGTCCGGCAGCTAGAGTACAAGCATCCTGAAACGGGTGAAATGGTTTATGGGGTGTGCTCTACCTTCCTGTGCCATCTGGACCCAGGAGCAGATGTTAAGATTACTGGTCCTGTGGGCAAGGAAATGCTGCTTCCTGACGACCCCGAAGCAAACATTATTATGCTAGCGACGGGTACTGGAATTGCGCCTTTCCGGGCTTACCTGTGGCGAATGTTCCAGGAAGGTGAGCAAAAGCTCAATACTGATTATCCGTTTAAGGGCTTTGCCTGGCTGATCTTTGGAATTCCGACTACGCCTAACATTCTTTATAAAGAGGAGTTGGAAGCGATCCAGGAGAAATATCCTGATAACTTCCGCCTCACCTACGCAATCAGTCGTGAGCAGAAGAACTCTGAAGGCGGCAGAATGTATATTCAGCACCGAGTTGCTGAATATGCTGACGAACTCTGGAAGCTTGTCCAAAATGAGAAGACCCATACTTACATTTGTGGTCTGAAGGGCATGGAAGGCGGCATTGATGAAGCAATGACTGCTGCTGCTGCCAAGGACGGCGTGGAATGGAAGGCTTACCAGAAATCCATCAAGGAACGCTGGCACGTAGAAACTTACTAGGGAAATTCCTTAATTTCAATCTTCAAGACGGAAGTGTGGCGATGCTGCGCTTCCGATTTTTTTATCAGGCTATCATGATACGAAGCGATCGCCGGCTAAATTACAGACCGTATTACACAGGAGTTCTATGGTTGAGAAATGGGGCATGGTAGCGCTGCTGGCAGCAGGAAGTTTCTGGTTTTCAGGCAATGCCAGGGCACAGTTTACAGGCAATCTGACCGTAGAAGTGAGCGGTTTGCAGAGCCAGGAAGGAAATGTTTGCTTCAAAGTTTTTTCTGGCAGTCCGGGTTTCCCCAACGATAACGATAGTGCAGTGACGCGAGCGTGTGTGGCGATCGCCGACAATTTACCCGAAGACCCTGAAGCCCCATTTGCCCACACCTTTGAAGATCTAGAAGCGGGTAGCTATGGGGTTGCTATCTACCACGACAGCAACGGGGACGAACAGCTCAATCGGGGCGCATTGGGAATCCCTGTAGAGGGCTATGGATTTTCCAATGATGCACCTGCTGTGACGGGGCCTGCTCGGTTTGAAGATGCTGTCTTTTTCTTAGGAAATAACACCACTGTTCCCATTCAAATGAGATATCCCCAGTAGGGTGTAGCACTAAGCACATACTCTAGGATGCATTTTTGTGTAGGAGCACCCGCTGTGCTGGTTGACTGACAAAACTCCTAAAACCACTGATATCTCGTAGGTTGGGTGAAGCAATCGCGGAACCCAACAGAACCGAGGCAGGAGTTGGGTTTCGCCTTGCTCCACCCAACCTACATCTACTCCAAGCATTAAAGCAAGCGCAGTAGTTAACCTCCTGCGTGAATCGTTGCGCGGCTCCGCCGCGCAACGATTCACGTTTTCAGAACAGTATTCATGCAGGAAGTCTAGTGTGTAAAAAAGCTGTGAATTCCGGGGGATGCGTCCTGTCTTTTCAAGCAAGTGACTGAATAACTGCAGTGTTGATAGGTGTTTGAGTCCTATCCCTGATCACAGTCCACAGCGGTCAAAGCTGAACTTGCCAATGCCAGTATCTGAGCAAAAGAAACGACAGCAAAAAATAGGCAAAGTGCTTCAGAGCTTTTTGCAGGAGAGCCTGAAAACAACTCACGGTCGGATCGTCTTGTCTGGTCTGCTGGTGGGGCTGTGCTATTTCCCAATGTGGTTAGGTGTTTTGATTGAGAGAGCCTTTCAGGGTTCACCAGGTTTGCCGCTGATGCTGGGAGTCGTGGGTCTGGCGCTGCATGAGCTTTGGAAGAAACGGACTCAGCTTGCGAAGGAAACGGTTGCTGATGAAGATCGACTGTTGGGACACATTTTGATTGTCAGCGGAGTAATTTTCTTCCCGTTTTACCGCACCGCCATCTGGTCACAGTCTCTAATCTGGCTGATCGTTCTAATCGGCATTGCGTGTAGCTCTTGGGGAATTAGTTTCTTTCGCAAGTACACGATTCCTACTCTGCTCATGGCGTTGAGCGTCTATCCTAGACCGGGGGAAACCACCCGTTTGCTGTGGGAACTGGTGACTCCTTATCGAGCGCTAGATCATTTCATGGCTTGGGCAGGTAGCCTGACGTTAAAAGCAATCGGTCAAACCGTTGAAGTGCAAGGGGCGTTCGTCTCTTTGCCGCAGGGAGCCGTAGAAGTGGGCTGGGGCTGTAACGGCTTCAGCATGGCGGTGAATATTGCAATGGCTGGTTTGGTGATGGGGTTGTTGCTCAAGCAAAGTTGGCAAAAGGTACTCCTGATCATGGCGTTTGGCGCGGGTTTAGCGCTGATTCTCAACATTCCACGCATTACGCTGGTTACCCTCGCGTCTGTTTATTGGGGACAATACTGGTTTGACTTCTGGCACGGTTCCTGGGGCAGCCAAATCTTCATGAGTGTAGTTTTCACGATTTACTACTACATCATCATGGGCGTGACAAAGAAGCGATCGCCCAAAGCCCGCACTTGATAACCTAAACTGCGCCAGAGGGCCGAGCTTACAATATCTGTATCTGTAAGCGGTGTCTTTTGCTGGGAGTGCTGATTTGTGGCTGATGGCGATCGCCTAAAACCTGCTCTGGAATGGTTTGAGCAACAGGGATGGCAGCCGCTGCCCTTTCAGCTAGAAACATGGCAAGCTTACCTTGACGGTAAAAGCGGCATGATTCAGGTGCCGACGGGTTCCGGCAAAACCTATGCCGCCGTCATGGGAGCCATTCTAGAAATGCTGCAAGCTCCCAACCCTGGGCTAAAGTTGCTCTACATTACGCCACTGCGGGCACTATCACGAGACATTCAGCAGTCCGTTTTGCGTCCGATTCAGGAAATGGGCTGGAATTTGCGGGTAGAGTCGCGCACGGGAGACACCAGTTCTTCCAAAAAGAGCAAACAGCTCAAGAACATGCCCGACATTCTGATCACAACGCCCGAATCTCTGGCAGTGATGCTGTCCTACAAAGGCGCGAAGGAGCGGTTTCAGTCATTACGGGCAATCATTTTAGATGAATGGCATGAGTTGCTCAGTTCCAAGCGTGGCACTCAGACAGAACTGTGCCTGTCTCATCTGCGGCAGCTTCAGCCTCAGCTTAAAACCTGGGCTGTTTCAGCGACATTGGGCAATGTTCGAGAAGCGGCGCACGCTGCTGTAGGACTGGGCTGTGAGCCTGTAGTTATTCAATCAAATTTGCAGCGGCAAACGATCATCAAAAGCATTTTGCCTGACTCTGTGGATAGTTTTCCTTGGGCGGGACATCTGGGATTACGAATGTTTCAAGAGTTGGTGGATGCGTTGGACATCGATCGTTCAACGCTGATTTTTACCAACACTCGCGCTCAGGCAGAGCGGTGGTTTCAGGCACTTTTGTTTGCAGTTCCAGAATATGTTGACCGGATTGCGCTGCATCACGGCTCGATCGATGTGCAGGAACGGGAGGCGATCGAGGCAGGTGTTAAAGCGGGACACATCAAATGGGTGGTGTGTACGTCGTCGCTGGACTTGGGCGTAGATTTTCAGCCTGTCGAGCGAGTGGTGCAGATTGGAAGTGCAAAAAATCTGGCAAGGTTATTGCAAAGAGCGGGGCGATCGGCTCATGTCCCTGAAGGCACTTCTGAAATTTTGTTTCTTCCCACCAATGCTTTAGAACTACTTGAGATTTCAGCCTTTCGTAGCGGTTTAACAGCGGGAGATATCGAAACAAGACGACCTTTAGAAAAGCCTTACGATGTGCTAGCTCAACATTTGGTGACGTTAGCCTGTGGAGATGGATTTAAGGCTGACGAATGCTTAGAAACGATTCGACAAACGGTGACTTATTCACAGTTGACCGATGAGGAATTTGATTGGACACTCAACTTTATTGAGAAAGGTGGGAAATGTTTGGGTGCCTATCCTCGCTATCAGAAGGTAGTTCAAACGGAAGGGCTTTATCAGGTAGCCGATCAAAAGATTGCTCGAATGCATCGGATGAGTATTGGCACGATTACATCGAATCAGGCAGTGCAAATTGTCTATACGAATCGGAGGAGAATTGGCACAGTTGAAGAAAATTTTGTATCGAGATTGAAGAAGGGTGATGTGTTTTTCTTTGCGGGTCGGCAGCTAGAGTTTTTCATGATGAAAGACATGGTGGTTTATGTCAAAAACACCACTCAAAAATCTACTGTTACGCCAACCTGGGGAGGAGGAAATTTAGCCATATCCGATTCGTTGAGTATGCATCTTCGATCTGAAATTGAGAAATTTCAACCGGATGCAAGCTCAAAGCAGAAGTTGAATCAAGAGTTGGAGTGTATGTTGCCGATCGCCTCTACTCAACAGAGAATTTCTCATCTACCTGCATCGAATGAACTATTGATTGAAGTTTGTAAGACAAGAGAAGGACAGCATCTCTATGTCTTTCCGTTTGAAGGGCGATTTGTGCATGAGGGTTTAGGTTTTCTGTGGGGCTATCGCTTTGCCAGTCAGCAGAAAGCGACTTTTACTATTTCAGTGAATGATTATGGGTTTGAGATTTTAGCGCCCAAAGATTATCCGTTTAAACAGTTATTTGGCGATCGCTTCTTTGATCTAGAAAATCTCTACGAAAATATCAGGTCAGGCTTAAATATTTCTGAATTAACCCAACGCAAATTTCGCGGCATTGCTCAAGTTGCAGGCTTAGTTTTTAAGGGATATCCTTCGGCTCGAAAAGACGCAAATCAATTGCAGGTTAGTTCTTCATTGCTCTATGACGTTTTCTCAAAATATGAGCCAGATAACCTGCTGCTGAAACAGGCTGAACAGGAAGTGTTACGCGATCAGCTAGAAACCCATCGATTAACTAAAACGCTCGATCGCCTGAGTCAATTAAACGTAGTTTGGAAAGAAACAAAGCGCCCTTCGCCCTTTGCCTTCCCTTTATTAGTAGAACGGCTCAACTCGCGTATGTCTAACGAAAGTTTGTTAGATAGAATTGAGCGCTTGAAGCAGCAGTGGATGAATAAATGAAAGAAATTAACGTGCTGGGGGTGCGGCTTCAGCTCCTTGCAGAAAAGGCAGTTTACCTGGAAAGAGATCAAATTCTTTTAGTTGCTGATATTCATTTAGGCAAATCAGAAACTTTTCAATCCCTGGGAATCCCAATTCCGAATCAAGTGAATCAAACAACTCTGGATCGGCTGCAACAGCTTTGCTTTAAATTTAAACCTCAAAAGCTGTTTATCTTAGGCGATCTGTTTCATTCTAGATATGCGCTGGTAAATGAAGTTTTAGATAGCTGGTCACGATTTCAAGCCGCTGTAGATGCAGAGGTTGTATTGATTGTTGGCAACCACGATCGCCGCTTGATTCAAACCTTAAAGAACACTTCAATTCAATATTTAACTCATGCTATTGAAGTCGGTAACTTGCTGTTGAGCCATGAGCCTTCTCCTCAGCCTAGATTCCTAAATATCTGTGGTCATATCCATCCTTGTGTCAATCTCAAGGAGAAATTAGACCAATTACGGCTGCCCTGTTTTTATCTCGATCGCACTCAAAATCTTTTAGTTCTGCCCTCTTTTGGAGAATTTACAGGCGCTTACGAGGTTGCACTTAAACGCAATTCAACCGCTTATGTCATTGCTGATGATTGCGTTGTTTCTTTAGAACGATGATGGCAAGAGTCGTAGTGGTTTGGCGAACTCAAGGCTTGGGTTCGCCAAACCACCCAACCTACGGTTCTACTTTTACTGACCTGTAACCCGAAGGTCTTGTAGGGGCGTAGCATTCGGGCAATAATTTTGGGTCTATTTCAGGGACTTCCTGCCGAATGCTACGCCCTTACAGGGACATCTGCTACATTTCAGCTACTAGTGTGAATGCCGCGTTGCCGAAGCTGGTTGACAAAAAATTCTTCTAGCGAAGGGCGAGACAGGTTCATTGAAACCAGTTGAGCATTCATCAGGCGAAGACTTGCCATGAAGTCTTGGGGATGTCCTTTGAGGTGCCCTTGCCAGTAGCCATCTTGAAGCTCCAAGTCAGAAATCCATTGCTTCAATACTTCTGAACTGCCGCCGTTGACTTTGACGTGATAGATTTCGGGATTGCCCAACAATTCGGTGAGTGAGCCGATGCAGATCAGTTCGCCTTGGGCCAAAATTGCGACGCGATCGCAAATCTTTTCGACATCCGATAAGACGTGGCTGTTAAAGAAAATCGTTTTGCCCTGAGCCTTGAGCGACAGAATGATCTCGCGAATTTGGTAACGTCCCAGTGGGTCAAGTCCAGACATTGGCTCGTCCAAAAACACCAGTTCTGGATCGTTAATAAGTGCCTGAGCCAGTCCGATTCGCTGCAACATGCCTTTAGAATATTGCCGCAGTTGTTTTTTGCGGGCGGCAGACTGCGCTAACCCAACCAGTTCTAGGAGTTCTGGGATTCGCTTTCGTTGAACTGAGGCAGGAATTTGAAACAATCCGGCAGCATACTGCAAAAACTCCCAGCCCGTCAGGTAGTCGTAGAAGTAGGGATTTTCAGGCAGGTAGCCGACTCGCTGTTTGACGGTGCGATCGCCCAATGGTTTTCCCAGTAGAGAGGCTTTCCCCTGAGTCGGTCGGACAATTCCTAGCAGAATCTTGAGTATTGTCGTCTTGCCTGCTCCATTCGGTCCAAGTAAGCCAAACGTTTCGCCTTGAAAGACTTCAAGCGAACAGCTTTTCAGCGGCACCACTTTCTGATTGAGCCAAAAACCAGTGCGATAGACCTTTCGCAATTCGGCAATCTGCACCACAGCCAGACGTTTGGCAATCGCAGATTCGGCTGTGGGTTGAGAGGCAGTATCCATGAGATGCAAAGCTATTGAATCGTCGCAGTCACGTTGATAGTAACTAACTGAGTATAGTAGTCCCCATTTCGCAAATCACTACCAGTCAGCAACACCAGCGCAGTCAATGTTAGGTTAAAAATTGAGGCAAAAGTTTACAAAGTCTCACTAGCAGCTTGAAATTGAAGGAATTAGCAGAGCTATCATGCGTAAACCGCGTAAACTATTCGGAATTGCCATCATAACGATGTTTTTGGTGTTGCTATGGGCGCTGTTTAATCCCCTTAGCGATCGCCTTTCAGTTGCCCAAGAGTCAAACCGGGATTACGCTAGCCGGCTGATGGAGTCTCACCGGGCTGACTTACCCATTGCTTCGGATGCTGTGGCTCAAGCTCCCGCGACCGCCGTTGAAACTGAAGAAGTCACCTATGCCACCATTAATGGCACCCCTGTAACGGGCTATCTGGCTCGTCCGGCTGATGCAACCGAGCCGCTGCCTGCACTGATTGTGATCCACGAATGGTGGGGGCTAAACGACAACATTAGAATGATGACCGAGCGTTTGGCTGGTGAAGGCTACACAGCGCTGGCAGTCGATCTATACAACGGAGAATTTGCAGAAGATCCTCAGACCGCACGCCGTTTGGTAGATGCAGTTGCCCAAAATCCTCAACTGGCTCAGGAAAATCTGCGTCAGGCTTACCAGTATTTGGATGAGCAGTCAGCAACGGCGATCGCCAGCCTTGGCTGGTGTTTTGGGGGAAGTTGGTCGCTCAACACAGCACTGCTTTTGCCTGATCAACTCGATGCCGCAGTCATTTACTATGGTGGACAGCTAGAAACTGATCCGGCTCGTCTCAGC
Source organism: Cyanobacteria bacterium FACHB-471 (assembly GCA_014695345.1). GTDB lineage: Bacteria > Cyanobacteriota > Cyanobacteriia > Elainellales > Elainellaceae > JAAUTN01. The sequence goes on along the minus strand of JACJOC010000065.1, from coordinate 15,928 downwards.
AGCCTACAAATGCCTATTTTGGGAGTTTTTGGCGCACTCGATGACAACCCACCCGTTGAAACCGTGCGTGAGTTTGAGTCTGCTCTCAAGTCTCTGGACAAGTCGGTTGAGATTTATGTCTATCCCGGTGCAGACCATGCTTTTGCTAACCCCTCTGGCATGAACTATGACCCAGAAGCGGCTGAAGACGCCTGGGAGCGCACGACTGCCTTCCTGGAACAACATCTCAAATAGCGTTTGAAATCACCCATTGAGGATGTCAGGACTATGGACCGCTCAAAGATTGTGGCTGTGATTACGGGGGCGATCGCCCTCCTCCTGGGCATCGCCTACCTAGTCATGGTGCAACTCCTTGACTTTCGCGGCGAAATGTTGCCTGCTCCGGTTGATCTGTCTGAGGTTGATGGCTCTCAACCTGCGTTAGTTCAACCAGCTTCAAGCTCCTCACCCCTCTCGCCCTGAGAGACAGAGGCATCGTCCGCTGTAGGTTGGGTGGAACAACGTGAAACCCAACATTTGCAAAGATCCTGCTGGGTTCCGCTTTGCTTCACCCAACCTACGAGTTAGCTTCATTCCTTATTCCCCATCCTTTCCCCTTGTCTAATCATCACATCTACCAAATTGCTGTTCTGGGCGCGGGTGCCTGGGGTTCCATACTGGCAAAGCTAGCCAGTCAGAAGGGACATCAGGTGAATCTGTGGACGCGTCAAGGTGAGGTATCTTTGGCAGATTGTCTAACAGAAGCAGACATCGTAATTTCTGCGATTTCCATGAAAGGTGTGTCAGAAGTTGCGAAGCAGGTCAAGGCTAGTCAGCTTCCTGCTCACACAATTTTGGTGACTGCAACAAAAGGGTTGGACGCTACCACCAGTCGCACCCCTTCGCAAATCTGGCAGGAAGGTTTTCCACAAAACTCAGTAGTGGTGCTGTCTGGGCCAAATCTATCCAAAGAAATTGGGCAAGGGCTTCCTGCTGCCACAGTGGTATCTAGCGCAAACAAAGCTGCTGCCGAAACGGTGCAAACTGCTTTCTCGTCTGATCGCTTTCGGGTCTACACAAACACCGATCCGATTGGAACTGAGCTGGGCGGAACGCTAAAGAATGTAATCGCGATCGCCGTTGGAGTATGTGATGGGCTTCAGCTTGGCACCAACGCCAAATCTGCCCTAATCACCCGCGCCTTAACTGAAATTATTCGCGTCGGCACTCACCTTGGTGGACAAACCGAAACATTTTTTGGCTTATCAGGTTTGGGCGATTTATTAGCAACCTGTAGCAGTCCGCTCAGCCGAAACTACCAAGTGGGTTTCAGGCTGTCTCAAGGCAATTCTTTAGAGCAAATTTTGGCAGAACTGCAAGGCACAGCCGAAGGCGTGAATACTGCCAATGTGCTAATTGATATTGCTAGACGAGAAAATATTCCAGTTCCCGTTTCGCTGCAAGTTTATCGCTTACTCAACGGTAAAATTACGCCACAGCAAGCAGTAGAAGCTCTGATGGAAAGGGATTTGAAGTCTGAGGCGTAGTGAGGGAGGGGGCGATCGCCAGTCCGACTAGATTAGGAAATTTAGAGAATGCAGGAAAGCCCTAACTTGTTGCTCAATACCTGTCTGCATCAGGCAAAAAATCAAATAGGATTTCGTCAGGCTCATCCTCAATCTCGTCTTCCTCTAAATCAACAGAATTTAAAGGAATAACAGAACTGGCTATAGAACGTGTTACAGACAAATACTTGACTGATTGATTAATCGCAGTAACCTGCTCCGCTAGATTCTTCACCCAGTTTTCTAATGCTTCAACCTGTTTAACAGAGGCATAGGTTGGAGTGTTGGACTTCCCTTCAAAAAACTTTTGAAGCACATCCCTGATTGCGTCCGAAGTAGATTCAATTCTGTTTTCCTGCCGATATTTCTCTAAAGCCTGCTGCAATTCGTCAGGAATAGAGAGAGAGACAGAAGATTCATTAGTTGTCATTGTTGCCCTACATCGAAGCCTTTTACTTAAAGTACTGGATCACAACGAATTTCAACTAGCAAACCGTCTGGGTCGTAGAAGTAAATTCCTCGTCCTGTGGGGCGGCTAACTGGTCCGTGATCAATCGGAATCTGGTTTTGGCGAATTACTTCAACTGCCTGGTCAAATAGATGTGGCTCAATGTCGAACGCTAGATGTCCAGTGCGAGTAAAGGTTTTGTCGGGGTCAGGGTGAGGAGGTTCTAGGTGAGGCTTCCAAAAGAGGTCTATCACTGTGCCGTCAGGCGTGACGAAGTTCGCTGCTTCACCTGCTTCAAACAAAGCCTTTAGCGTTTCTGGAACTTCCTCTCCCTGGAGTTCACGAAGTCCCAAGATGGTGCCATAAAAGTAGCGAGATGCCTGCATGTCTTTGACATTCAAGGCAATGTGGTGAACTCGACGCAACATTCCCTGCTGCAGCGATGGTGAGGATTGGGAGGTAGATAGCATGGCGGGAGGTGGGGGTTGGGGGAAGGGAAGTCTGCTTTTAGCTTAGGAGTTTTGACGGGAGGTTTTGGAGAAGGGTTTTATCCTGGTGAGGGCGATCGCCCCCGCTTCCCTCTCAAACGAGAATGAAATTGGATACTTCATTATCTATCATTCAATCTTCAACCCCCAATCCCTAACCCCCTAATCCCCATCACCCATTACTCATGACCAATACTTTCTCTGGAGGAGTCGTAACCAGAGGGTCATAGCCTAGCTGTTGCACAATTCGCTGGCGGGCAATGGTGCGGTATTCCAAAAAATGTTCACCAGCGGCACACAAGCCAAGGTACATGTTGAGGAATTGAGGTTTTGTTCTAAAAATTGTCCAGAGTTGCTGCCAAAACTGAACTCGATTTCCAGCCCGCTTGATGCCTTGTAGCCAGAGTAGACGCGCTACCAGCTTGAAGCTTTTGCCAGGGGGGAAGTATACGTTTTGCTGGAGTTGAGGGTTAGGGGTGATGCTCAAACAGTGCTGGAAGCAGCGTTTGAGGTAATTTGAGGGTTCGTACATTGTCCAGAGTGCTTGGACATATTCTTTGGCGACTTCTGCTAAGGGTCGAGTTGGCGTAAAGTTCATCAGACAGTTTTGGTCGCCTACTTCGGTGACGCCTTGATTTTGGAATAGCCGCTGTTCTTGCTTGAGTCGATCCCAGAGGGCAGTGTTAGGAAGTGCCTGGAGGATGCCTAGCATTGGCTGAGGAATGCTGGTGGCTTCGACAAATGCCTGGATGCGATCGCCCGCCCCCGTCCGTTCCCCATCGAACCCAAGAATAAATCCGGCATAAATCATCAGTCCTGCCTGGTTAATCGTGCGACAGGCTTCAACCAATGGATTGCGCGTGTTTTGTACTTTGCGAGTCACCTGGAGGCTGTCTTGATCAGGCGTTTCAATTCCCAGGAACACGCCATAAAAGCCTGCTTTTGCCATCAAGTCCAGCAGTTCGGCATCTTCGGCTAAGTTGACAGAGGCTTCAGTGAGGAAAGTGAAGGGATATTGCCGCTGCTGCATCCAGGGAATGAGTTCCCGCAACATGAGCTTGACGTTGCGCTGATTACCAATGAAGTTGTCATCTACAACGAAGATGGAGCCGCGCCAGCCCAGGTCATAGAGGGTTTGTAGCTCTGCCAGGGTTTGCTCTGGGGACTTGGTGCGGGGTTTGCGACCGTAGAGGCTGATGATGTCGCAGAATTCGCAGTTAAACGGACAGCCGCGCGAAAACTGGATTGCCATCATCAGGTATTGATCGCGCTGGAGTAAGTCAAACCGGGGAATGGGACTGAGGGTGACATCGGGTTTCTCTGTGGCGCGAAAAACTCCGTGGGACTGGTTTTGGGCGATCGCCTCCAAAAACATTGGCACCGTAATTTCGCCCTCATCCAAAATCAGATAATCGGCTCCGGAGTCCAGCGCGTCCTGCGGCACGGAGGTTGGGTATGGGCCGCCCACCGCAACCTTTTTGCCCAACTGCACCGCTTTGCAAATCATCGCGTGAAAGTCTGGCTTTTGCGCCAGCATGGCCGACAGAATGACGATGTCGCACCATTCCCAATCAGCATCCGTTTCGGGAGTAACATTGCGATCGCGAAACCGAATTTCCCAGTCTTGAGGCAGCAGCGCAGCGACGGTAAGAATGCCTAGAGGAGGAATGGTCGCCTTCAGGCTGGCCATTTCCATGAAGCGATCGTATGACCAAAAAGTTTTTGGGAACTGGGGATAGAGCAGCAGGGCTTTCATCTTCTAGGCTCCAGTAGCGAGAGAATAGGGGGCATAATCCTCCCAGTCTTATTTCTGCTCTACTACTTCCGACATCTACCCGTAGATGGATGCCCTGCTTGCCAGTTCTTAAGTTTTTCTGCGACGTTACATTACGCAATCATGGCTTTTTGATATCACGCGCCATGTTGCGGAAAATATCCATGCTGGTGTCAGCACTACGGCGATCGCTAGAACCGGTTTGGCTGCTGGGTGCCTGACCGTTTTGAGAAGCGTTGTCTTGCTTGACGGCTTCGATTTGAGCATCAATTTTGGCGATCGCTTCTGGTGCAACAGAGGCAGCAACTTCCTTCATTGCTTCTAGTTGTGCAATAGAGGAAATCTGGTTGATCTTCTCAAACCCTTTTGGATTAGCCAATGTCTTAGGAAACGTGCGTCTCACAGCTTTAGCAGTCCGCATATACTCCAGATCGCCAAATGTCTTTGCTGAGTCCGCATCCAAAAAATACGCTTGCGCCTTAGCAGCCTTTTCTGATGGAGTTAAATCCACCTGTTCCTCACTTTGCTTCTTTTTCTTAGAACCGAAAAACCCTTTGATGAAACCTACCATCGCGCTTGCTACCTACAGATACGGTGATGTTATGTAATGTAAAGCATTGTGAATAAACGTGTCACTACTCGGACTCGAATTTGCTCATCTGCCCGAAGGTGAGTTCTCCATCCATTCCCAGCAAAGGTCTTGCTAAAGATGGCAAGATCGTTCATGAATACAGGTGAGTAAACGCTACAAATGCTGAACAGGTTAAGAATTGGCACCAAGATAGGCATCAGTTTTGCAACAGGTGTAGCGATTTTTGCAGCATTGGGTTGGTTTTCCTATCGAGGTGCGCTTCAGGTTAGAACAGCCTCTCGGATGGAAAGCCATACTTACCAGGTTCTCAATGAGCTTGAGGGGTTAATTTCTACTATCAAAGATGCTGAAACGGGACAGCGAGGCTACATCATCACAGGGCAGGAGAGTTATCTGGAGCCTTACACTGCGGCAATCAGCACGCTGGATGGAAGAATTGAGCAGATTCGAGACTTAACGCAGGACAATCCAGTTCAGCAGCAACAGCTTGATCGGCTTGTGCCACTGGTAGCAAATCGTCTTGAAGTAATGCAGCGGGTCATTGATATTCGGCGTACCCAGGGATTTGATACCGCTTTGGAAGTGGTTCAGGTTGACCAGGGCAGGCAGGTTATGAATGAGATTCGGGACCTGATTGAAGAGATGGAAGCCACAGAGACAGAACTGCTGGACCAGCGCACCGCCCAGGCAGATTTAGCCACCCGGCAAATGCTCTACGGTGTGGCTTTTGGCATTCCGCTCTATTCCCTTTTGTTGGCGTTGCTGGGTTTTTTCCTGGCGAAAAACATTTCTCGACCGCTGAAGCAAATTTCAGATGCAGCAGAGGACTTAACCGATGGAAATTTAGCGGTTAGTTTGCCAGAGAGCGATCGCCACGATGAAATCGGCGTGCTGACCCAGACCTTTAACCAGATGATCGCCAACCTGCGAGACACCACTCGCGAAAACGAGGAACAGGGTTGGCTCAAATCTAACCTGACAGAGTTCACCCGCATGTTGCAGGGTCAGCGCAGCATGGAGATGGTTTCCAGAATGATTTTGTCTGATCTGGCACCGCTGGTTGGGGCAAGTCAAGCGCTGTTTTATTTAATGCAGGTCGAAGATGAGCAGCCGACCCTAAAGCTATTGGGCACCTATGCCTATCAGGAACGAAAACATCTGGCGAATCGGTTTCGACTGGGTGAAGGGCTGGTCGGGCAATGTGCCCTGGAAAAGCAAAAAATTCTGCTGACGGAGGTTCCCAGTGACTACATTCGCATTAGCTCTGGACTGGGGCAAGCGCCGCCGCTGAATATTTTGGTGCAGCCCGTTCTGTTTGAGCAGGAAGTGATCGCAGTAATTGAGCTAGCGTCTTTTCAGCAATTTAGGTCGATTCACCTGACGTTGCTCGACCAGGTGACAGAAGGCTTGGGAATTGTATTAAACACGATCGCCGCTGATATGCGAACGGCTAAACTGCTGCAACAATCACAAACCCTGACCGAAGAGCTACAGAACCAGCAAGAGGAGCTAAAAGCCAGCAACCAGCAGCTTGAAGAACAGGCTGAGACCTTGCGCGAATCAGAGATAATGCTGAAGCAACAGCAGGAAGAATTGCAGCAAACCAACGAGGAATTGCAGCAACTCAATGAGGAACTGGAAGAAAAAGCTAAGCTTTTGTCCTCTCAGAATCGTGAGGTAGAACGCAAAAATCAGGAAATTGAATACGCCCGTCAAGAATTAGAGGAGAAGGCAGAGCAACTGGCTTTAAGTTCGCGCTACAAGTCCGAGTTTTTGGCCAATATGTCGCACGAATTGCGAACGCCGCTCAACAGTTTGCTAATTTTGGCGCGGCTGCTAACGGACAACATCAATGGCAACCTCACCAGCAAACAAGTTGAGTACGCCAAAACAATTCACTCTGCCGGAACGGACTTGCTGGAGTTAATCAACGACATTCTTGACTTGGCAAAAATCGAGTCGGGCACGATTTCGCTAGAGTTTGAGCCCGTTCAGTTTGATGATTTGAAAGGCTACATTGAACGAACTTTCCAACAAATTGCTGAGAGTAAAGGACTGGGCTTTACCGTTGAACTGGATGAATCGCTGCCAGGAGCGATCGCCACCGATTCAAAGCGCCTGCAACAAGTGCTCAAAAACCTGCTCTCTAATGCGTTGAAGTTCACTGAGCATGGACGGGTGACACTGCGAATCACGTCGATTGCCCAGGGACTAAAGCAGGAGGATGGCAAAACAGTGGATGCGATCGCCTTTGCCGTCAGCGACACAGGCATTGGCGTCTCACCCGAAAAACAGCAAATCATTTTTGAAGCCTTCCAGCAAGCAGACGGTACCACTAGCCGCAAATATGGCGGCACTGGCTTAGGGCTCTCGATCAGCCGCGAACTCGCTCGACTGCTAGGCGGCAAAATTCACCTGACCAGCCAAGTCGAGCAAGGCAGCACCTTCACCCTCTACCTGCCCCAAACTGCTCCCGCTCCAGTCGCCCAAACTACAATCTCCAAGACCCAAACTCCAAAACCCACTCTCCCATCCCATCCCACTTCTGAACCCCCAGCCCCCAGCCCTCAGCCCCTAGCCCCTTCTCCAGCCCCCAACCCCCTCCTCCCCGACGATCGCCACAACCTTCAACCGGGCGATCGCACCCTGCTAATCATCGAAGACGACATCAACTTTGCTCGAATCCTGCTAGAAATGGCGCGAGAACAAGGCTTTAAGGGATTAGTGGCGCTACGCAGCAATCCAGGGTTGGCAATGGCGCGCGAGTTTAAGCCTGACGCGATTATGCTAGACATTCACCTGCCCGATATGGATGGGTTGACGCTGCTTGACCGACTGAAACATGACCCAACCACTCGCCACATTCCGGTTCACCTGCTCTCGGTGGAGGAGTCCCAGCAGCGTGGGCTGCAACTGGGAGCGATCGCCTATCTGCAAAAGCCCGTTTCCCCCGAAACGTTGACTCGGGCGCTCACCGACATCAAAGGCTTTGTCGAACGACAGGTAAGAAACCTGCTCGTTGTTGAAGATGACATCACTCAGGCTGAAAGCATTCGAGAGCTAATCGGCAATGGCGACGTTCAAACCACAACGGTTGCCACCGGAGCCGCAGCACTGGAAACTTTGCGTCAAGGGCACTTTGAATGCGTCGTGCTAGACCTGGGATTGCCTGACATGAGTGGCTTTGAGCTAATTGAGCAGATCAAACAGCAAGACAGCCTGGCAAACTTGCCAATCATTGTCTACACAGGCAAGGAGTTGACCAAGCAGGAAGAGACTCAGCTCAAGCGAATGGCAGAAACAATCATCATTAAAGATGTGCGATCGCCAGAACGCCTGCTCGACGAAACCGCCCTTTTCTTACATCGTGTCCAGGCAAACCTGCCACAGCCCAAGCAGCAAATACTAGAACAGCTTCACCAAAGTGACCCAATTTTGGCAGGCAAAAAGGTGCTGATTGTAGACGACGACGTGCGAAATATCTTTGCCCTCACCGGACTACTAGAGCGCTACGACATAGAAGTGCTATATGCCGAAAACGGTCGAGAAGGACTTGAGGTTCTGCAAACCCATTCTGATGTTGATGTCGTCTTAATGGACGTGATGATGCCTGAAATGGATGGGTACGATGCAACCCGTGCAGTTCGAGAACAGGAAGCCTTTCGTGATTTGCCGATCATCGCCCTCACCGCAAAAGCAATGCAGGGCGATCGCGATCGCTGCATCGAAGCCGGAGCTTCTGACTACATCAGCAAACCGATTGATACCGAGCAATTGCTTTCCCTGCTGCGGGTTTGGCTATATCAATAGGGGATGAGGGAGGATGGGCACGTTTGGCTTTGCCTGTCCTACTGGCATGTCAAGCTTGGGGTGTTGGGTTCCGTTGCACTTCACCCAACCTACACAAATCACAGCTAGTAGAGCTGTAGGTTGGGTGGAGCAGAGCGAAACCCAACGCTTTAGACTTGCCGTGCCACTGCGATTAGAATTTTCTAGGTTGAAATAGGAGCGATCGCCCCTAAACCTGAAACGTTGCTGTTTGAACTCGGAACGTTGCTGTTTCAACCTGGAACATTGCCATTTCGGATCGGAACTGTGTCGTTTCAAACTGGAACGTTGCTGTTTGAACCTAGAATTTTGCTGTTTCAAACTAGAACGTTGTCGTTTGAACCTACAACGTTGCCGTTTCAGATCGGAACTTTGGTGTTTCAACGCACAACGTTGCTGTTTCAACCCACAACTGTGTCATTTCAACCTGAAACTTTGCCTTTTAAACTTGAAATCTGGGGAACTGGAACAAAAGCGATCGCTTTTAACTTCAAGAGATCTAACCCTACAGCTGCATCTTCCCCTTCATCTCCAACCCTTTGTCTATCCTGAGGTCTACTCCTAGCCTAAGACTGAGGACTAATGACTCGTCGTACGGCATCATGTAAACAAGTGTATAGGTTGAGTTTGCAACCCTTAGCGCTTGTAGGGGTGCGATCGCGACCTCATTTATGAACGACGATTCAATTTGTTTAAAAAACTTGCTCCAGCTCTGAAGTTCTCAGTTTTGTCTCAGTCCTCAGTTCTGTAGCGATTAACCGATTATGACTTTAGCAAGACCCAAACTGGAGGATATTGAAGTTCAGTTACTCCTTGAAGGGGTGTATCGCTATTACGGCTTTGATTTTCGTAACTATGCGCCCTCTTCCCTCAAACGACGTATCTGGAACATCCTTTGCTCTGAAAAATTGCCCAACGTTTCGGCACTTCAAGAGAAAGTGCTGCACGATCCGGCTTGCCTCGATCGCTTTTTACTGGGGCTTTCGGTCAACGTCACCGCGATGTTTCGCAACCCCAACTTTTTCCTGGCGTTTCGAGAAAAAGTCGTACCAATTTTACGGACCTATCCCTTTATTCGGATTTGGCACGCAGGCTGCTCAACCGGGCAAGAGGTCTATTCAATGGCAATCTTGTTAGAAGAAGAGGGGCTTTACCCGCGCTGCCGCATCTACGCGACCGACATGAACGAGATGGTATTGAAACAGGCAAAAGGCGGAATTTTTTCGCTGCAATTGATGCAAGAATACACGCAACTCTATCTCAAGGCAGGGGGAAAACGCTCGTTTTCCGAATACTATACAGCAGCTTACGATAGTGCAATCTTTCGCGCTTCCCTAAAAGAAAATATTGTCTTCTCGCAGCACAACTTGGCAACAGATAGCTCCTTTAACGAATTCAACGTAATTCTCTGCCGCAACGTTTTAATCTATTTCAATAAAACTCTTCAAAAGCGAGTTTATGAGCTATTTCACGCCAGCCTGTGTCCGTTTGGCATTCTGGGGTTGGGGCGACAGGAAACGCTGAAATTTACACCCTACGAAGCCTACTATGAAGAGCTAGCAGGAAGTGAAAAGCTTTTTCGGAGGATTCACTAGCGGTGTTCAAGCTGGTTGTCATCGGTACCTCGCTGGGCGGGCTATCAGCTCTAAAGGTGTTGCTATCTGGGCTACCCGCCAATTTTCCCGTAGCGATCGCTGTCGTACAGCACCGACACAAAGACTCCGAAGATATGATGAGTTCGTTCCTACAGCCTCATGCCACCCTATCCATTAGAGAAGTAGTGGACAAAGACGACTTACTGCCCGGAACAGTGTATGTCGCCCCAGCAGATTATCACATGCTGGTTGATGTAGGCTATTTCACGCTCTCTATTGACGAACCCGTATCCTATGCTCGCCCGTCTATTGATGTATTGTTTGAATCGGCGGCAGATGTATATGGCGAGTTTGTCATCGGGATAATTTTGACGGGCGCTAACCAGGATGGGGCAAAAGGGTTAGCTGCAATCAAGGCTCAGGGTGGGTCAACGATCGTTCAAGAACCAGCAACGGCCGAAAGTGCGACCATGCCAGCAGCAGCGATCGCCACTGCTGTCGTAGACTGGATTTTACCGCTTCCAAAAATTGCCCCACATTTGATCAACCTTTGCCAGCCCATGTGGAAGTAAACTCATGCTGTCTGAACTCACCGTCAACATTCTCCTAGTGGATGACCATCCAGAAAATCTTCTGGCTCTGGAAGCCATCTTAGATCCATTGGGAGGAAACTTGGTCAAGGCTCATTCTGGTGAAGAAGCTTTGCGATCCTTGCTGCATCAGGATTTTGCGGTGATTTTGCTAGACGTGCAGATGCCGGGGATGGATGGGTTTGAAACTGCAACGTTGATTCGCAGTCGAGAGCGATCGCGCCACACCCCGATCATTTTTCTGACTGCTTTTAACACCAATGACAATTTAGTATTTCGAGGCTACTCCCTCGGTGCAGTAGACTATTTGCTTAAACCCATCGAAGCCGACATTCTCACCTCAAAAGTCGGCGTATTTGTCGAGCTATTCAAGAAAACCGAAGAGGTAAAGCGACAGGCCAGGCAGCTTGCTAGCATCAACACCGAATTGCGAGAAAGTGAAGAACGGTTTCGGTTGCTCAGCGCTTGCTCTCCGGTCGGCATTTTTTTGACCGATGTGAATGGTTCTTGCACTTACACTAACCCTCGATTTCAGGCAATCTGTGACTTGACGCTACCTGACGCACTAGGGGACGGATGGCTACAAGCCGTTCATCCTGAAGATCGGCAGCAGGTCATAGCCGACTGGTTCGCCTACACGCGAGAAATTCGAGAATATTCTAATGAATTTCGCTTTCAAACTCGGTCAGGTGAAGTCCGCTGGACTCACGTTCGCTCATCACCCATGTTTTCTAACACCGGTGAATTGATGGGGCACGTTGGCACCGTTGAAGACATCACCGGACGCAAAAACGCCGAAGCCGCCCGCGTCCAAATCATTCATGAACAGGCAGCCCGCCAGCAAGCCGAAGCTGCCAACCGAATGAAAGATGAGTTTTTGGCAGTGCTCTCACACGAATTGAGAACGCCGCTCAACTCGATGATGGGCTGGGCACGGCTATTGCGAACCAAAAAGTTTGACGAAGAAACCACCGCTCGTGCCCTGGAAACAATTGAACGCAATGCCCGCTCTCAGGCCCAACTGATCGAAGACATTCTTGACGTTTCGCTGATTGTGCGAGGCAAGCTGCGGCTCAACCTGTGCCCCATTAATTTTGCTTCAGTTGTGGAGCAGGCGGTCGAATCAGTGCGTCCCCTGATTGAAGCCAAGGCACTTCAGCTAGAAATGAGCGTGGCGAACTCTGCAATCCTAGTCTGTGGCGATCCAACTCGACTTCAGCAGATCGTCTGGAATCTGCTAACCAACGCGATCAAATTTACTCCAGAGCAAGGACGCATCGTGGTGGAGTTGACCCAGCAGGAGGAGCAAGCCCAACTGCGCGTAACAGATTCTGGAATTGGCATCCAGCCTGAATTTTTGCCTCACGTGTTTGATCGCTTTCGCCAGGCAGACGGAACTACAACCCGTCCCCATAGCGGTTTGGGACTGGGGCTGGCGATCGTCCGTCACCTCATTGAGCTACACAGCGGCACCGTGCAGGCAGCAAGTGAGGGTGAAGGGCGAGGAGCTTCCTTTACCGTTCAGATTCCCCTATTGCGCCAGAGCGAAGGGCAAGAGGACCATGCAAAACAACTCAACTCAGCTCACGCCCTAGCTTCAAACCCCTTAGAAGAAAACCTTCATCCTTCATCCTTCATTCTTCATGCCTCATCCTTGCCTGATGCCTTTGACGGCATCAAAGTATTGGTCGTTGATGATGAAGCCGACACGCGGGAAGTGCTCGCGGTGACGTTAGCAGAATCTGGAATTGAGGTAACGACGGCTGCCTCAGTTCAGGAAGCCCTAAAAGTACTGAAATCTTGGCAGCCTAAGCTGTTGGTCAGTGATATCGGAATGCCCGGAGAAGATGGTTATAGTCTAATTCGACAGGTGAGGCGGTTATCGCCAGCAGAGGGTGGGTCTATTCCAGCGGTGGCGCTGACGGCCTATTCTCGCGAAGAAGACCGTAAGAAAGTGTTATCCGCAGGCTTTCAGATGCACGTTTCTAAACCTGTTGAGGCAACAGAACTGTTGCAAGCGATCGCCACTCTCAGCGAACAAGCGATCGCTCCTTCATCCGTTTGAAAAGTTTAGTTTGCGATGGCCTACCTATCGAGAGATGAATTAACTCCAAGATGCTGTGAAGATGTACCCACACTGACAGCACTCAGCACGACACCCGGCACTCGCTGCCGGGTTTTATTATTGACAACCAGCGTTGTGACGACACTAGCAGTCCGGTATCTTTCTAGAGGCAGAGTTTAAGTAATAAATTTTAAGTAGAAAATCCTCACCTGGAAGGGGGATTTTCATCCAGCTTTGGAAGTAGTATTTTTTTGGTTAAATATTTACATTTTTTTGAATTCTTTAAGATGTGTTGATGGCTGAACACTAGTTCCGTTGCTTTACTAGGGGTGCTGATATGACTTCTATCCGTGAAATTGTCCGCTGTGCCTTAGAGACGGGGTATCTGAGCGTATCGGCAGAAGATCAGCTAAGACACCTTCTCCAAAAGACTCAATACGATTGGGAAGACCTAAACGCTTTCCTTCATCTGCAGCAGGCCGCCATGAAAGGGCACATTCACCAAGAATCTAGAGAAGTGCAAAGCTCGGTAGAATATCAGTATTTCTAGCAGTTAGAAACGAGTAGCTAGAACTAATTGTTTGAACTAGCAAGCCATTGAGAGAGGAATTTTTCTAGCCAGGTGGCAATCGCAGGAGCATAAATAGGATATTTTTCAAGCTGCTGCTGCCGAGTTTGAGCACCTACCAGAGTTAATTGTTCGGCTCCCAATGTTGTCCACTTATCAATCATTCCCAGGGTCATCTCCGGGTGAAACTGTAGCCCGTAGGCGTTTTCATAGCAGAATGCTTGATTAGTAAACGTTTCTCCCTGAGCTAGCAAGGTTGCCCCTTGAGGCAGTTCAAATCCCTCTCGATGCCAGTGATAAACATAGTTTGGTAGAGCGTTTGGTAGAGCCAATTCGGTTTGCTTAGCTGATGTTGGTTGCACAGGGAAATAACCAATTTCAGCAATGCCATCAGGGTGGGGAGCAACTGTAGCACCCAACACCCGGGCTAAAAGCTGTGCCCCCAAACAAATTCCTAAAAATGGTTTTCCTGTATTGAGAACGACGGAAATCCAATCCATCTCAGTCCGAATGAACGGCAAAATGTTGTCATCATTTGCACTCATAGGTCCACCAAAAATTACGGTGCCCTGATGCTCATCGGTTCCGGTTGGGAGGCGCTCGCCCCCAGCGAGACAGCGAATATCTAGCTCATAGCCTCTAGCCTGCAATATCTGCCCAACCAGACCCGGCTCAGACGTTTCCTGATGCACAATCAAAAGAATCTTGCTCACAAGCACCAACTACAGGGTGAAGTCTCATTTATCTCTACCTAATGTATCGCCTTGGAGTAGGGTAATGTTGCGCGCCTTGTTACTGCTAGTTCCGGTTACCGCCAGTCCAAAACGCATTCCCGTTGCCGCTGTGTGAAACGATCTGCCATCAGCAACAATAGTTCTTCAGGAAACACTTGCTTAGAAAGCTTAAGGCGCTTAGGGTGCCTGGAAGTGTAGGTAAAGAACAAAGCCGAACGAGCAGGATGATTGGGTTGAGGCACTTTACCCCGATGAAACACGTTTGCCGTATCGGTGAGCACGACTGTGCCCTGCATACCTGTGCAAGGTATCCAATGTTTACTTGGCACCATATTCTGCATGTCTGCATCGCTGATTTTGCGGTAGATGCGATCGAACTTTTCCTGATCAAAAATTTGGCAATAAAGGCGATGCAAAGGAGCTTGAGTAGGACGAATAGAGCGAGGAATGTACTCAAACGGGCCACCTTCTATCCCAACATCAGTCAGGTAGACAATGACTCGAATCATGCAGTGATCTTCACCATCTAAGTGCCATAGTCTTGTCCCAGTTTGCTGCCCGTCTGGCACTTCTACCCGATGTGATACCCCCAAAAAGGCTGCGGGATAGCCAAAGTAACTCTCAATGATGCATAGGAGCCGCTCTTCTAATCCCCATAGAAATATTTCAGGATATTCAGCCACAATTTGGCGTTTGCCTACTCGTAAAGGAAAGGTTTTACCATTCTCTGACTTGGTTTTAGTCAGAATGCGGTTAGTTGCGTCTAGTAAGCGTGAGTTAGCAGGAAACGACAGATCATTCAAAGACGTAATACAAGTTCCCTCATGGCGAAGGGTATCGACAATTTGGTTGTCTTTTTCGGAGAGGGAGTTTACTTCTTGCCTTCGCCTGGAAAGGATTGCGGCGTAAACTCGCTCAACTGAGGACTTAGGAGAAAGTGTGTGGATTTTTTGCAGCATAAAGTACCAACAAAGTTATCGTGTGAGAGGTTGTTGGAAAAGTATGAAACCGAAGGTTGAATTCCCTTCACTTTGGTTATCTTCCAGTGCAAAGGAAACCAGAAACTAGCCTCCCTTCACTGGAAAGATAGGAGATGAAGGTTAGAAACTTTCTTACTTCTCAGGCATCCTCTGAGAACTATGAACGTGACAAAATCTCAAAGTCGGATCGCAACACTACCTGTAGATCCTTTCCTGACAAAAGCTGCGGATGATATGGAATAACGCGCTAACCCAGCTTCAAAATCAGGGAAAAGGAACAGTTCAATCTCATTGCCCCTTACTTTAGTAATAGTCGCCATAAGTCACTAATAATACGACTAGGGTCGAGACTTTACGGTTTCTTTTTGCTCAATTAAAATGCATGTTGCTTAATTAAAGAAAGCTTTGAAGAAAAATCTATAAATGTGATTGGTTAGTGTTTAGGATTACAGAATAGAAGTTGCTACTTTCTGGCGATCGCTGCAATTACAAACCCACTTCTACCCAAGCAATTTGAGGGATTAGTTAGCGTATAAAAGTTGGGCAATGAGATGAGTACAGTAGTCAACCGGTCTACCGATTCAGAAATAGTTTATCTGCTTAGTAAGGCAATACTTCTCGGTTAAGGCTGAAGTTGATAGATTACAGGCAGTTCTACCAACTTCAGCCCCGCCACCTCTATGCAACTGCGAGAATTCACCTTAATTACGCCCACGATTGAG
>JACJOC010000064.1 GCA_014695345.1 Cyanobacteria bacterium FACHB-471 | reverse complement strand
CCTGCCGTTCCGACTCAGGCTTGGATTAATTCCCCGGTTGCCACCACTCCCCCGGGACACGGGCAACACTAATTTCTCGCTCTACTCTGTCTCACTCTTGTTGACACATTCCGCTGCTCCAAACCTTCAATCGATTCATATCCCCGCAGCGTCGCATTATCCAAACACTGCACCGCGCCATAAACCGACTCCAGCGGAATTGGCTCCCGCATTTCCAACACCTTTAAGATGCCGTGTCGCTCAGTGTAGCTGCGGACGTATTGCTGCGAAGCTCTAAAAATTAACTGCTTGGCAGGTTTATCAATCGGGATGTTTGCCATTTCCCATCCCGCTTTGATCACCAGTCCTGTCAGACCTTTGGCAGCTTCCAGCAAGAAGGGTTCAAGTCCTGTCATGAAGGCACCTGTGGAGTAAGCAACCAGCCATTTTTAGGCACAGCTTAGCAAATAGAGAATTTGTAGGTTGGGTGAAGCAAAGCGGAACCCAACACAACCTTTGCACTTGTTGGGTTTCGTTCCTCTACCCAACCTACACTGCTACACGACCCATGTAAAAACGGCTGTGAGGGAAGAAGGGGGAATTTGTAGTAGAACCGTAGATTGGGTGGAGCAGAGCGTAACCCAACACCTTAAGCTTGCTGTAACAGTAGGATGCGTCTAATCCCCACCCCCGTTGCCCCAAAATCTCAAGTTTTGTAAACCGTTT
This sequence comes from Cyanobacteria bacterium FACHB-471, assembly GCA_014695345.1. Classification (GTDB taxonomy): domain Bacteria; phylum Cyanobacteriota; class Cyanobacteriia; order Elainellales; family Elainellaceae; genus JAAUTN01. Next base: position 2,819 of record JACJOC010000064.1, on the reverse strand, counting down.
ACTGCAAAACAACCCTCAGCATTCAGCCTCTAATCCCAACCGAAAGCTTTGTTAACACAGTGGTTACAGCAATCTTCCACTGCTGACCAAGATCGCTTATCCTAGCTCCATCCGTTGAACTACGGTGGGTGGCTTGCTAGGTTTAGGGTAAGGCAAGCGTGACATCTCCATTGGCTTGTCCTGCTTTGGCTCTGTCTTATAGAACAGAGAAAATTTAACGATGGTCACTGTTTTAATTCTGTTAATTGCTTTAGGGGTATTGGGTTGGGGCTTCTACCGAGCTAGGCCGTTTGGCAAGCTGGGTATTTTGGCGTGGCTTCAGTCCGTAGTGCTGATGGCTCCCTGGCTGGTGTTTTTTGGTCTGTTTGCAGCAGGAATTTACCTGAATTTGGCGGGTGTGCTGCTGCTGCTTGTGGTTTCTATTGGGCTGTACATTTTTCTAGGAGGTCGGTTGAGGGAAGCGGGGCAAGATCTCGCTGCCTTAAAAAAGTTTTCTGCCGTTACAGATGCCCCACCCTCCAGTGAGGAAGATCTAGCTACGACAGGGGCTAACCCCGATAATGCAGAAGCTGATGCTGCACCTGTAGAGAAAAAGGTAGAACCCGTCGCCGCTGTGCGTGAAGATGCCATGGCGATTCCGGCGGATGACCTCAAAGCCATTCAGGGGATCTTTGGTTCGGATACGTTCTTTGCGACCGAGACGATCCCTTACCAGAATGGAGCGATCTTTAAGGGCAATCTGCGTGGTGAAGTGGAGTCGAGCTATAGTCACCTATCGGCAGTTTTGAAGGAAAGAGTGAGCGATCGCTACCGTCTATTCTTTGTCGAAGGACCTGACGGCAAGCCAGTCGTCGTCATCCTGCCCAGCACTAACGATCCCAAGCCAACTACTCTAGTGCAGTGGAACATTGCATTGATTCTGCTATTAGCAACGATCGCCACCAGTTTAGAAACGGCTGGTTTGCTGCTGGGCTTTGACCTGTCGATGGAACTAGGTCGAGTTCGAGAAGTTTTACCGATTGCCAGCGGCATTCTCATAGTCCTGGCAGTTAACGAAATTGGGCGGCGAATCAGCGCTCGTTACCATCAGGCACGAATCAGCCCTCCCTATTTCATCCCCACCTGGCAAATTGGCTCCTTTGGAGCGCTCACCCGATTTGAGTCAAACTTGCCAAACCGCAGCGTGCTATTTGACATAGCCTTTGTCGGACCGGCCGCCGCTGGAATAATTTCGCTCGGTATGCTAATCATCGGGTTATTATTATCCCATCAGGGGAGTCAGTTCCAAATTCCAGCAGAGTTTTTTCAAGGTTCGATTTTAGTTGGGACGCTGGCACGGGTTGTGTTAGGATCTGCTCTTCAACAGCCCCTGGTAGACATTCATCCACTCACTGTGATCGGCTGGCTAGGGTTAGTCATCACAGCTATCAACCTGATGCCTGCTGGACAGTTGGACGGTGGAAGGATTGTTCTTTCTATCTATGGTCGTAAAGTTGCCAGACGCACTACAATCGCGACTTTGATTGTACTGGGTTTGGCATCTTTGGTTAATCCGTTAGCGCTCTATTGGGCGGTTGTACTTCTATTTCTACAACGCGACCTGGAGCGTCCCAGTCTCAATGAACTTTCTGAGCCAGATGATGCGAGGGCAGCTTTAGGATTACTAGTTCTGTTTTTAATGGCAGCGACTTTACTCCCTATCACCCCCAGTCTGGCGGGTCGTCTCGGAATTGGAGGTTAGGAATGGCAGCGATTCCTCCTGTTATGCTGGTCTTGGATATTAGTACGCTTTCGTCGGCTACTCCACGGGAGTGGATAGAGTTTTCGCGGGTAGGGACTTGTTGTATTCCTCAAGTAATTTATGAGGAAATGCGACTTTTGTTTGATCGCTCTCCTGATCCTGATCTAGAGAGAATTTCACGGGAATTTAACCGCTTTTATCCCCATAGCGGCTGGAAGATTACAGATGTAGTGGGGCATCACGCGGCACTCAAAACGAATACGTCCCATGCTTTAACAAAACGGGCCAGGGTGTCTCTGGCCGTTGCAAAGTGTGCGTATGGGCTGGCGCAAGAGTTTCCGCAAAATCTGATTGTGCTGGTTGCAAGCGATCGCGAGTTGCAGCAAAAAGTCTATGACATGCAGGTTGATAATCTTTGTGCCATTCCTGGCTCAGGGCTGATCCAGTGGAGCCGTAGCGGACAGCGACCGATCGCCGTCATTCAAAAAATCCAGCAGCTACGGGCAAAGGTGGGTACCAAGACAGCTGTTGGCTCCACTAAACCTGTTACTAGCTCCAAAACTGCCACAACTGGAATTAAAAAGACTTCCATTCCAGCAGCTTCGCCTACCCACAACACCAGCATCACGCCCAAAAGAGCTCTAATGCGCCCCTCTTTAGGGATCTCAGGTCTGGTGTCTCAACTGATTGCGATCGGGTTTACCCTGGGAGCACTGGCAGTTGTCGCTTGGATTGTTTGGACACTATTTTTAGGCAAAGAATTCAATCCACAGCAGATTATTCCTTCCTCCAATTCCTCAGAGCAAACTACAGGAACATTCAGCTAGAAGTAGCGATTGTCTTGGGAGTCAAGAGGAAAGCAGGAAAAAGTTCTAATCTGTAGACGTTCATGGCAAGATGACGGGTTTAGCGACCCGTTATCTTGTCGTAAGTTGGTGATGCAGCGGGCTGAGCCGGAGATGGCCCAATACTTCTCGGTTAAGGCTGAAGTTGATAGATTACAGGCAGTTCTACCAACTTCAGCCCCGCCACCTCTATGCAACTGCGAGAATTCACCTTAATTACGCCCACGATTGAG
>JACJOC010000063.1 GCA_014695345.1 Cyanobacteria bacterium FACHB-471 | reverse complement strand
GCTGTAGAAATACCTCTTGGTCGATGTAGCGCTTAAATATGGCGATGACCGCTATGGCAATTAGAGCTTGCTGGTTTCTGCAACTAAGCAGACAGATTTGAGCGATCGCCCTTACCCTTTCTAACCATTAACCTTACCGAAGTCTTCATAGGCGGCAGTAAAATTCTTTAGTAAGGTAGTAGTTAAAGTAACAGGATGCAGGAGGGACATAACTTTATGACTCGCCTCACAACTCCAAATTCACAGTCCCCCAAACCCGGAATGATATTGCTCTTAACCGTTATTGCAGTAGGAATTGGGCTGGCGATCGCTCCAGCTACTCTCGCTCACCCATCTACTGCCCGTATTAGCTCGTCACCCTCCGTTACCTGGGGCACCTCAATTGCTCAAACTCCACCACGTGGGTACACCCCACCCCCACCCGTCGATCGGACTTCTTCGGGCGGCACGACAGGCGGTGTGAGAGGACAATGCAGCAGGCAGTCTGGTCTACCACTGCTAGCACTTGCACCATCTAGCGTAGAACAAACTTTTGCGACGTCTCGCCCAACGCTAGCCTGGTTTGTGCCAGAGGAAACGGCTTACGATCTGGTGTTTCAGCTATTTCAGGGCGATGCAGCAGAGCCGCTTTATGATGTGGAAATGACTAGCCAAGCAGGCGTCATGAGTTGGACCTTGCCTGCTGATGCGCCAGAGTTAACTACGGGTGAAACCTATCGCTGGCGAGTCATTTTGATTTGCAACCCCAATCGTCCCTCTCTCTCAGTAATCGACGAAGCCCAGTTTGTTGTTGCTGTGTCACCAGTCACGACAGCTACTTCTAATGACTCTGCTATTCATGTAAACCAGATGGTTGCAGCAGGCTTTTGGTATGATGCGCTGGCACTGACGCTGAGCGATCCGAACGGGGAACAGGGGCGATCGCTACGTCTAGAGCTACTACAAGATCTAGCTCAGATGGAGGAAAGTACTAACGCTCACCGTGCCCAGAATCTCCGTAGCATGATTGATACAGAGCGGTATTAAATTGCCTTACTTCAAGTGTTTCTATTGCGAATGCTTCTGTGCATCATGAACAATCTATAGCAAGTCTAAATCAATACTGAAATGAGTAAGTTATGAGAGGTGCATTCCGTTGAGATGCTCCTCTCACAGCTTGTTTGAGATGACTTCAATCTGCCGAATTCTTACACTGTTGAATAACTTACAAACCCATTATCAGTCTCACAACGCGCCTAATGTTTCTACAGTTTAGACTGTAAGAAACGATACAATTTGAGGCGTTCTGGTTTGAATAAGATAAAGTTTCAGTAAACTTCCACAAAAGAACCATAAATTTCAACGAATTCTAGCTTTAGAATAGATGATAAATCTGTTTTAGGTTACAACAGTGATATCTTTCAAAGTCTTCAACTACAACTGGCGCAGTAAATTCTTTTAATTCCTGTTGAGGACAATATCCCCTGTAATAATAGCCATCTTCGATTTATAAACCATCCAATAGAGCTTAGCAGAGTGAGCAAGCTGTTGATTATTTCACATTTAATCAACAGTTTCGCTCAAGGGTTCTTGCTGTAAATCTACGAGGGGATAAATGGTTGACTTTACTGTTGCAATTAGAACGTACAACCGAGCGGATTTACTGTCTCTGATTTTAGATCGATTGCGATCGCAAATCGGAACTGAAGGTATTCAATGGGAAGTCGTAGTAGTAGATAATAATAGCACGGATCATACTGCTAAAACTGTTCAAGATTATCAAGCTAATTGGACTTCATCATGTCCGTTGAGATATGTTGTTGAACTTAAACAAGGTGCTTCATTTGCGCGGAGACGAAGCATTCAAGAGGCTCAAGGAGAATTAATTGGCTTTCTAGATGATGATAATGTTCCTGCTTTAGACTGGGTTAAGAATGCTTATACATTTGCCCAATCGTATCCTAAGGCAGGAGCATACGGAGGGCAAATTCATGGAAGTTTTGAAGTTGAACCACCTGATAATTTTGGACGGATTGCTCATTTTTTCCCGGTTATTGAACGGCGAGAAGTCATTTGTTTTACTTCAAAATATCCTAATAAAAAAGTTTTACCTCCAGGAGCAGGGTTAGTTATTCGGAAGACAGCCTGGCTCGAAAACGTTCCTGAAAATTTAAGTTTGAAAGGACCAGTGGGAAATTCTCTGTCTGCTAAAGGAGAAGATATTGAAGCATTACTTTATCTCAGTAGAGCAGGTTGGGAGGTTTGGTTTAACCCAGAAATGCACATTTATCATCAAATTCCTAAGCATCGTTTTGAAAAGGATTATTTGCTCCAATTCTTTCGAGGGATTGGCTTCAGTCGCTATTACACCCGTATGTTGGGATGGAGTTTTTGGCAGCGACCCTTAATATTGCCGCTATACATGACGAATGACTTGTTAAAGGTTGTTTTACACATTGTCAAATATCGTAGACGGCTAATCACAGACATCGTTTTAGCCTGTGAAATGGAACTATTTCTGAGCAGTTTTATTAGCCCCTTTCATGCTTGTAAAAAGTACTTTTTAGGGAAAGGAATCCATTCGTCATGACATCACAGATTCAATACCAAACTATTCCTAATATAAATTCCATTTTTTTTCAGAGTAAGCGAAAAAAGAAATTTAAATTAGGAGTTGTTGCGAACGAATTCTTTGATCTGTCAACTAGCAGAATGGGTGGGTTTGGTTGGGCAACCCGTCAAGTTTCTACCTGCTTTAATACAAACTCTGAACTTGGAGTTGAAGTTGTATTCCTAGCAGGCGAGTTGTACGAAACACCTGGGCAACCAGAACGGTTGATTCATGGTAGCCGATTAATACTGCGACAACGAAACCGTCTCGCATATTGTCAACGGCTATGGGCTGAACAGTTTGATTGTCTATTGGCGATCGACTACCGACCGAGTTATCGCTCTATTTTCTGGGCACTACCACTCACTCCTATCTTGGTCTGGGTCCGTGATCCCAGACCTCCAGAAGATGTCGATAAAATTAATACCTTAAAAATTCCAGGTGCAGAGGATATTCGCCCTAAAGGAATTGATCCAATCGATTGCACATCGTTGGCTCAAGTTGTGCAAGGTTCTAAATGGTTTAATCGCCCAGTGAGATTTGCTACTACTGCTTCTTTCCTAGATGCCAAGGTACCTGGAACCTATGGCGTAAAGCCATCTAAAGTTCACTTTCTACCAAACATTATTGACCTTGATCCTGGGCAGATCGAGAAGAGCGATCGCCCGACTGTTGTTTTCCTAGCTCGGCTTGATCCTTATAAACGTCCGTGGATGTTTACAGAGCTTGCCCATCACTTCCCAGAAGTAGAGTTTATATTTTTAGGAAAAGCACATTTCAAAGGACGAGGGGCTTGGGAAGCAGAAAACCTACCAAGCAACATTAAGTTTATGGGACATGTGGATGGCGATGAAAAAAACAAACTTCTTTCGTCAGCTTGGGCTTTGATTAATACCTCCATCCATGAAGGATTGGCAGTAAGTTTTTTGGAAGCCCTGATATGCGAAACCCCAATTTTAAGCTGTCAAGATCCTGAGACTGTTGTATCCCGTTTTGGGATTTATACAGGACGTTGGGATGGCTCAGGCATGGAAGGGTTATCAGCCTTTATTGACGGCTTAAACCGACTGCTTAAGGACTCAGAACTACGAACTCAATTGGGTAAATCCGGACGAGAATGGGTTGAGCAAACCCACAATCAAGCTCGCTTTTTAGCTGCATTTCAGGACTTATGTTCACAAGTAGGAGCGCTAAGTGCAGCGAAGTCGAGCCAGCGCTCTAGTTAAAGGATGAGCTATGTCAACTCCCGTTGTTGTCTATCGCGATGAGTTGTTGCCTTACTCTGAAACCTTTATTCCAGCGCAGGTTGAGCACTACTCAACCTACCGAGGGGTTTATGTAGGAACAACCCGAACGACACAAGCAGATGCATTAATTCCTGTTGAGAAGAGCATTGTTTTAAGTGATTTCGTGTCATCTCCAGCAGTATGGAAAACAGCCTTTAAACTGGCAGGGGTCATTCATCCCGGCTGGTTGAATGCTTTAAAGGAACTTTCTCCTCACTTAATTCATGCTCACTTTGGGTTAGATGGAGTATTCGCCTTACCGCTTGCACAACGGCTGCAGATTCCGCTGATAGTCACATTTCATGGCTACTTTGCAACTGCGGATATTCAACTTAACCCTAATCTCACATTCGCATCTAATTTTTTCAAACAGCGTGGCAAATTTTTCCGCGAGCTGTATGCAAGAAGGCGCGATCGCCTGTTTCAAAACGCTCACTGTGGCATTGCGGTTTCTGATTTTATTCGCTCACAGCTTATTGCTAAAGGATATCCAGCTGACAAAATTCAAGTTCATTACATCGGCATTGACATTGATCAATTTGTTCCCAACCCAAGGGTCGAACGAGAATCTGTAGTGTTGTTTGTGGGACGATTTGTTGAAAAGAAAGGCTGTCAGTATTTGATTCAAGCGATGAGTCAAGTCCAAGCTGTTATGCCTGAGGTAGAGTTGGTCATGATTGGCAATGGACCTTTGAAACCCAGGTTAGAAGAGTTAGCAAAAAACACGTTGAAACGCTATCGTTTTTTGGGAGTGCAACCATCTACAGTAGTGCGGGAGTGGATGAATCGAGCGTCGGTGTTGTGTGCTCCCAGTTTGACCACAGAGACTGGAGAATCTGAGGGGTTGCCAATCGTTGTTTTAGAAGCGATGGCGATGCAGTTACCGGTTGTTAGCTCATTCCATGCGGGCATTCCAGAAGCGATCGCCCATGCCGAAACAGGATTTTTATCTGCTGAAAAAGATTGGCAAACTTTGGCACAAAATATCCTGATTTTGTTGCAGAACCGAGAGTTGCACAACCAATTTGCGATCGCCGCTCGTAATCGAGTAGAGCAACAGTTTAATTTGAAGCACAATACTGCTAAGTTAGAAACCTGTTATTCTCAAGCTGCTTTGGAGTATTACAGTCGTAGATAGGTTGAACTAGAGAAATGAGTTCTGCCGCAAATACTTGGTGCTAGAGCCAACTGCCAATCAACACAAAGGGTGCCCAGTAAGCAGGATGGGAGAATTCTTCTCCTGTTTCAATTAGCCTGGTTTGCGCCTGTTGAAGTGCCTCTGCTTTGCTGGACTGCGGAATTTTCAGGTTGGCGTAAAAGGTTTCTACCAGGTCGGCAGTTGCCTGGTCATTCACAAACCAGAGGGAAGCTAACACGCTGCGAACACCTGCTTGGGCTGCGGCTCCCGCTAATCCTAGCGCAGCACGGTTGTCCCCTACGGCAGTGGTGCAAGCGGTTAGTACTAATAGCTCAACGGGGCGATCGCTTTCTACTTGTCTCAGCAGTCGATCTAGACTGGTCAAGGTGAGTTTATTATCGGGCACATCACCCGTTACCAAAAATGTATCTTCTGACTCGGTGCCAAACTCACCATGAGTGGCGATATGTAGAATTGGAAACTCTGCCGAAGTCAGGTTTTCCTCAAGCCGCTCCAGGCGAAAGTCTGAATTGGTTAGGGTGACGCTTTCGGGTAACTCTGCTTTAATTGCAGAAATTTCCTGATCTACATTGCTCAGGGCAGCGTAGAAGCCAGCTTCGCTGTTTGCAGGAGTTTCCATCGTAAGTCCGGCAGCTAATGCTCGCAGGTTTTCCCGGTCGAGCGGGTTCAGGTCGGTGAGTTGCAGGCTGGGGGTGTAGGCGATCGCATACCGTTGAATCAAAAACTTTTCCCCATCGTGCAGAGCAGCCATTGGGACACTGCGTAAAATGTCATCTTGCACAAACACCAGTGTTTCAACCTGGGCAGTTGCCAGGGTTGCTTCAAACGGGCGAATCAACTGCTCATAGAGTCTTTGGGCTGGCTCTAAGTTATAGCGACGAAAGGCAGTTTCTAACCCCAAGCGGTAGTCATTGACGGCTGTAGTGATTGCTGAGCGAGCGAGCGGAATCCATTCGTACTGCTGGCGACCATCCGGTAGCGTCAAGATGATAGCGGTTTGGTCATCCAGAATTACTGTACTCAGTAGGGCAGCGCGATCGCCCCGGGTTAACAGTTGTTCTGGCTCCGTCAAGTCCAGGTTACGGGCTATCAATACACAGTCATTGCCAAAGTAATTTTGCAGTTCTGCCAGTTTGAGTGAGTCGAGCGTGGTCAGAACACGACTCAGATCGTTAGGCTGATCCTCGGGCAAAGCAGGAAACAGGGTCGAGGGTGGGCTTTGCTTGAGCCGCAGGCTCATCAGTTGGCGGTAAATTGGCTCGATCGCATCGCGAAAGTCAAACTGCACGTCTCGACTGGCAATCAGAATGTCATCTCGGATCGTTTCTAATGTTGTAGCCGACTGCTCGTATGCCTGAATTGCAGCGTCAGTCTGGTTTTGAGCTTGCAGAATCCGCCCTGCCTGCCATTCCCACAGATAGCGACTGTCAAAATCATATTCGGCTGCTGCCCGTGCCTGTTGGGTTTGCCTGAGCGCTTCAGCTATACGCCCCTGGCATTCATAGAGCCGTCCCAAAGCGCCTAATGCAAAGGACTGCGATCGCCGATCGCCAATTTGTTCAGCAATTTGAATTGCTTGCTGTAACAGTGCTTCGGTGGGGGCGATCGCTTCCTCCGCAGCACACTGGTTGCTGGGTCGTGGCTGATCAACCGTTGCAGGTACCTGTAACAGCGCCAGGTCAATTGCTGCTAGTGCTTTCTCCTGCATATCAGGAAGCTGGTTAAGCAAAGCTTCTGCCTGCTGGCGGGACTGTTGAGCAGCGGTCGTCGATCCGGTGCGATCGTAGGCTGGAATTGCCGCCAGCACCACCCGCAATTGATTCAGCGGTAGGGTTGGGCGAGATAAACTTTGCTGAAACTGCTGTAAAGCCATCTGGTCAAAGGTTTGTCCCTCATTCCTCAAATCCAAGGCTCTGTCGGTATCGCCCAGCAACTCTGCTGAAGCATACTGGCGATAGCGCACCACTGCTTGACTTGCAGCCGTCGCTCCCAGATCCGCATGAAGTGAAGCTTCCAGCAGTGGATTATCTGCCTGCTGAGCAATGGCTAAAGCTGCATCAAGATATTCCCTGGCGAGATTATAATCTCCCATGAGTCGGTGTGCCTGCCCCAAGCTGCCTAGCGCTGCCGTTTCGCCTAACGGGTCTGCTGAAGTTTGAGCGATCGCCAGCGCACTGCCCTCCACACAGCTACTCTGCCCATCAAAACTGCCACACAGCAGCGTAACGGCTTTGCGCGACTGCCCAATGCGGCTATAGATCTGCGCCTGCTCGGTGAGCGATCGCCCTAACTGCCACACATATTCGGATCGCTGAGCCGACGGGCTGGACTGAAGCTGATCGTAATGGTCGATCACATTCTGCCAGAGAGCGATCGCCTCCGTTGCCTGCCCCAAGGACTGGTGAGCACGGGCTAAATTCTCCAGCACGGTTGCTTCATCAGCTAGATTCGGGTGCTGTTCGTAATAGTCTAAAGCTGCCTCCCAGGGGGCGATCGCGCCCTGAAAGTCACCCTGCTGATAAAGCTCCACGCCTTGTTGTACCTGAGCCGTTACATCAACCGCAGGTTCCCTGGCTACTGCTGCAAGATGGCTGGTCAGCACGCTGAAAACCAGACTCAGACAAAACAACCCTACAAACAGCAGCCTACGCATTCATCCAACCCTAAAAATATGACTAATGCTCAACACTCACTTACTTATTAACCCAGTATTAAAAAATACCTCAAAGACTCCCACAAGAAATGAATTTGTGTGAAATTAACTGTCAGAATATCTTGGCTTCAGGCAACCTTCAATTCGCTTTTACAAATCTTTCTCGGTACGTTAGGAGACATTGCAGATGTGGCAAGTGAGTAAACTACAGGTCAACCTCTGTATGGCACGGTTGAGCCTGGGAACCCTGATCATGAGTGGTGCATTCATTCCACCCTCTGCTGAGGCTCAGCTAGAACTCACGCCCGATACTGCTGGCGATCGCACCACCAACACCATCGTCACTCCCGTTAGCACTGAAATCGATATCATTCAAGGTGGGGCGCGTCCTGCCGATGGTATCAACTTATTTCATAGTTTTGAAGAATTTAATGTGCCAGCAGATCGGGGCATTTACTTTGAAGCACCTAACGGGGTAGAAAACATCTTTAGCCGCATTACAGGAAGCGATCCTTCTGATCTGCTCGGCACTGTGGGCGTAATTGATCCGGCACTCAACTTTGACGATGCCAACCTGTTTTTGATCAACCCCAACGGTATCCTGTTTGGGCCAGATGCCATTTTGAATGTACAGGGTTCATTTGTTGGCACGACAGCCGATGCCATTGGGTTTGGCGATCGCGGCTCCTTTAGTGCGACTAACCCTGAATTGCCTTCTGAACTCCTAACGGTTAACCCATCGGTATTTTTCTTCAATCAACTAACCGCAGCCCCGATTCAAAGTACTGCACGGGATCTGTTGATTCCTGGACGCAGCGGTATCTTTTTAGGTGGAGACATTGTATTAAACAACAGCAACATTGCTGCCTTACGCAACAGATTAGAACTTGGTGGTGTTGCCGGACGGGGAACTGTTGGAATTAATTCTAATAACGGGATCTTTCGGCTGAACTTTCCAACGAACACCGCTAGGGCAGATGTTTCTCTGTTGAATGGCTCTGCGATCGGACTACTGGTAGATGGAGAGCTTGTAGTCAACGCTCATGATTTGAATCTCACCAACAACAGCAATATTATTTCAGGAATAACCCCTACACCAGGGTTTGAGGCTGCTCAAGCAGGAGACATCACCATTCATGCAACCGGAGATATTACCTTCTCTAACAGAAGCGGGGTGGCTAGTGGTGTTTTAGGTGCAACAGGCCGCAGCGGAAATATCCAAGTGACAGGTCAAAATCTCTTCCTAATCAACGGTTCTATCATTGGATCTCTCAGTGCTGGACGAGGAGATGCCGGAGATGTAAATGTAGATATTGCAGATACCGTCTCCCTGTCTGGACGGGCACCCAATAATGCTGCTAGCAACATAACAAGCGTAGTTGGTTCTGACGATGAATTTGTAGGTATAGGTAATGGTGGTGATGTCAACATTCAAGCCAGGCGAGTTTTGTTAAATGATAGGGCTTCCATTTCATCCACCAACATTCTCGCTCAAGGTAATGCCGGAAACCTGCGAATAAGGGCAACTGATATTTTACGGTTAACCAATCTTTCTCGCTTAGAGACTGAAACAAGCGGTCGTGGAAGTGCTGGAAATATCTTAATTGAGTCAACCGATCAGGTCATTTTGTCTAGTGGTTCACGAATCTCAACGGCAACGAATGGAACGGGTAATGCAGGTAGAATCAACATTCAAGCAAATGACCGTGTTCTGCTAAACGGAGCTGATTCTCTGGGGAACAGAAGCATTATTTTTGCTTCGGTCAATCCCGCCGCTAATGCCTTCCGAACCCGTAGGGCCGGAAACATCACCATCACGGTAGAAAACGGTCCGCTAACTCTAAATAATGGAACTTATATTGACAGCAATGTAGAAGCAGGAGCAGTCGGCATCGGTGGCAATATTTTCATCAACGCCGAATCACTTTCTCTGCTGAATGGCTCTCAAATTCAGTCGATTCTTCGTGAAGAAGATTCAGCTAGTAACACCCCCGGAGCGCAAGGCAGGACAGGTAATATTGCCATTACCACGAGGGATGTTTTTGCTGCCAGAGGATTAGATCGCAATGGATTTAGCAGTGGTGTGTTTACCTCAGTTGGAACCGGCACGCTGGGTGATGCAGGAAATATCAGGCTGCAAACCGGCTCCATTGCCTTCAACGCAGCTCGAATTACTTCTGAAACATTCGGGCGGGGAAGTGGAGGCAATATTGGAATTACAGCCAACTCCATCACCATGCTGAATGGAGCGCAAATTGGTTCCAGTACTTATGGACGAGGAGATGCTGGAAATATTAACGTGGATGCTCGTGGCGGAAGAGTGACCTTCGATGGCAGGAGAGAGGGGATATTTCCTTCTGGTATCTTTAGCACAGTAGAACAAAATGCTATAGGCGATGGTGGCACGATAGAGGTTACAGCTGGTTCACTGTTCATCACAAACCGGGCACAGTTTTCTAGCTCGACGAGTGGTCGTGGCAATGCAGGAGATATCACGATTTATGCAAGCGATCGCGTCCACTTCCTCAACTCCATCATTATTTCTGAGGTGTCGAACGAAGGTGGTGTTGGGAGTGGAGGAGATATCGCTCTCACCATAACGGATGGCTCTCTAGAACTGGTAAATGGCTCTGCTCTCCTCGCTGATACTGAAAACCAAGGTAATGCCGGAAATATCACGCTTGATATTGGTGATACCATTATCCTGACAGGTCAAGGCCCTAGCGCAGACGATATCAACATCATCGTTCCAAACCAAATTAGCTCTGCGGTAGATTCCTCCGGAACGGCGATTGGAGATGGAGGTGAAATTGATATCACCGCTAATCGACTTTTGATGACGGATGAAGCGTTTATTAGTTCTGCCACGTTTGGACGGGGAGATGCTGGGGATTTGTTTATCACCATTGATGATATTCAGCTTTCCCTCGGTAGCTCCATCACCAGTTCAGTTGGAAGTCGAGGAATTGGAGATGGCGGAGATATTGAAGTTGAATCTCGCTCCATTACCCTAACAGATGGCTCTCAGATTAGCGCCTTTGTCAATCGACAGCAGCGGAATAGCCAGGGAAATGTCATTCCGGCTGGGCAGGGAAGTGGTGGTACGCTTCGCATTCATGCATCTGAATCAATTACACTGACCGGAACCAGCAACAACGGATTCTCCAGCGGCTTTTCCTCACTCACCGAAAGGGGGGCATCGGGAAGGGCAGGTGATATCTATATTGATACTGGTGAGTTGCAGATTGCAGATGGGGCAATTGTAGTTGCCAGTACTTTTAATGCCAGTCCCGGAGGTGATATCTACATTGATGCCAACACGTTAGAGGTAACGGGTGGAGCGCAGGTTGTCACTTCGGCTCGCGGTGGTGGAAATGCCGGAGGTATTCAACTCAATATCACCGATTCAATTCAGCTATCTGGATTTGATGCTAATTTTGGCGATCGCCAGCAGCGCGTTGAGCAGTTTATTCCCACCTCTGAAGGGCAGTTTGAGCAAGTTGACGACATCATCACAAATGAAGGAGCCAATAGCGGCATTTTTGCAAACACTCGTTCTGGCTCAACGGGCAGAGGCGGTCAAATTACGGCAAATAGCACCAATCTAACCCTTACAGATGGGGCAACCATTACAGCTCGAAGTGACGGGAGTGGGTTTGCTGGAGATATCTTTATCACAACGAGCGATCGCCTTCGTCTAAACAACAGTGATATTGTCACCAGTGCGCTCAACTCCTCGGGTGGAGACATTCTAATCAACGCAATTAGAGAAAATAATGGCGAAGTCAGACTGGCGGATCGAGGTATTGTCACTCTAGAAGCAGACAGCGACATTACCACCAACAGCAGCGGTGATGGCGGCAACATCGCCATCGGTGGGACTGGGGTGATTGCCTTTGATGACAGCGATATTATTAGTCGCTCCAGTGAAGCTCGAGGTGGCGATATCACGTTAAGTACTTTCTTTAGTGAGACAAATCCTCCTGGCAGTGCGGAAGATTTTGATCGGAATGACCAGGTTGATGTGAATGCGGCAGGCGCACTAGAGTCAGGGCAGATTGTCACCACTGACACGACCACAGTGCAAAACAGTCTGGCTGATTTGCCTGACACCTCTGTGAATGTCAATCAGCTACTTGCAAATAGCTGCATCGTCCGTAGTCAGGAGAGCGGCACGTTTTTGGTGACTGGGACGGGTGGACTGCCTCAACGTCCGGGTGATACGGTCATGCCGTCTTATCCAACGGGAGAGGTTCGTTCAATCCCCCAGGAGACTTCTGATGAAACAGTCTGGCAGTCTGGCAATCCCGTTGTGGAACCTCAAAACCTCTACCAGCTTGCAGATGGGCGAGTGGTGTTGAGTCGGGAGTGTGAGTAGAGGAAGAATGACGGAGGAAGGGTGAGGGATAAGAAGTGATAGGATAGTGGGTTCGTTGAGTTCTTATTGTTGGGCTGTGTGGATTAGAGCGTTGGGGCAGAGAGGTTCTGGTGTTTTGGAGGCGATCGCCCTCTATTTAACTCTAACTGTGAGTATGACTTTGGGAGCAGTCGCCCAGACTCCGCCTGTGAATCTTCCTGATGACCTCCCTGACCCGGCTGAATCTGATATTCCAAACACCATTGACCAAATTACGCCGCGATCGCCCAGTGAGGAACCACTGCCCCTAGAGCCTCCAACCTCATCCCCTTCGCCGATCCTGGAGCTGCCTTCAGAAGTGCCGCCGGGGGTGCCCAATCTGGCTCCAGTACAAATTCGAGTGAACTCTATTGAAGTGCGAGGCAACAGCATTTTTGAACAGGAGATTGATCAGTTAATTCAACCTTTGTTAGGACGTGAGGTTTCCTTTGACCAGTTGATTGCTTTGCGGTCTGCAATTACAGCACTTTATACCAGCCAGGGATACATTACTTCTGGTGCATTTTTGCCCAACAATCAGGATCTTTCGGATGGTGTGGTGCAAATTCAGGTGGTGGAAGGTGAGTTAGAAGCAGTTAATGTAGAGGGACTGGAGCAGCTTAACTCAAGTTACGTGCGATCTCGACTCACACTAGCAGGACGTAGACCGCTCAACCAACAAAACCTGGAACGTGCTCTACAACTGCTTCAGGTTGATCCACTTTTGCGTCAGGTGAATGCTGAGCTAACCGCAGGCAGTGCTCCCGGACTCAGCATTCTTCAGGTTGATTTGCAAGAAGCTCCGCCACTGACCGCCAGCCTTGGCACCAACAACTACCAGCCGACCAGCATCGGTTCTGCTCAACTCACGGTTGCAGCTAGCTATACAAATGTGATGGGAATTGGCGATCGCCTCTCTGCTCAATACGGACGCACCAGTGGTTTAGATTTGTATGACATCAGCTACTCCCTACCTGTAAACCCTCGTGATGGCTCGCTCACGTTGCGCTATAACACCAATGACAGCCGCATCATTGAAGATGCAGTTGAAGACTTAGGCATTCGCAGCGAGGCAGAAAGCTGGTCATTAGAATTTCGTCAGCCCTTTTCTCGTAGCGTTACAGAGGAATTTGCGCTGGCGCTAGCGCTTGACCTGCGCCGCAGCCAAACTTATATTTTAGATGACATTCCTTTTTCGTTTTCGGCTGGAGCCGATGAAGGTGAGTCTAGAGTCACAGTGCTGCGGTTTTCCCAGGATTGGGTGAATCGGGGCAGAGCTCAGGTATTAGCGGCTCGTTCTCAGTTCAGCATTGGGCTGGATGCATTGGACGCCACGATTAACGATACTGGCACCGATGCAGAGTTTTTTAAGTGGCTGGGGCAGTTTCAGTGGGTGCGGCAAATTGAAGGGCGATCGCTCCTGGTTGCTCGCCTCAATGCCCAACTCACGCCCGACTCACTTCTCTCATTAGAGAAAATTGGATTGGGCGGACAAGACACCATTCGGGGCTATGCTCAAAACCAGCTCGTGGCAGACAACGCCATCTGGACTTCAGTAGAACTGCGCCTGCCGTTAAATCGCTCCAATCGTCTAGAGTTAATTCCTTTCCTAGAAGCAGGTCATGCTTGGAACAGCGACCTCCCCGACCCTGACCCCGATTTCTTGGTTGGAGCAGGCTTAGGCTTACGCTGGGAAGCATTACGCGGGCTAAATCTGCGAGTAGACTATGGCTTACCGCTGATTGGCGTTGACTCTGAAGGTGATTCTTTGCAGGACAATGGTATTTATTTGTCCGTACAATATTTCCCCTGGTAGATCCGCGTATTCCACGGTTAAAACTGGACCTTTTGAAGCTGAAACTAATTAAAGACTTTGTAAAGTGAGTCATTAACTCACCAAATGGCGTTAACTTAAATGGAGCAATGCCAGAAATGAGTTTCTCCCAAAAAACTTCTTCTAAGAAATTTTCTTGAGAAACCATGTTTGAAAATTGCTAAAAGTGTGGAACTTATCAAGCAATTCAACGTCCTTGTACTAAAACGTTTGGGAATCTACCGAATTCTGTTTGTTATTTCGACTGTCAACCATTCAGTAGCTTACTTAAAAGGAACATACAGTTGAACCCCTGATTTTACTGCCGCAAAAGATGTATTGAGATACATCAAGATAGGATAACCAGGGCTTTTAAATTTTAATCACAGTAATTACTGGGTTGGCAATTACTAGTAGATAAACCCCAAAAGATCAGTAGTGCAAAAGCATTTAGCACTGCAAAAATATTCATGCCTGCTCCAGTCTGAAACATCTGATCCAACGGTGAGTAACTCAGGACATCTGCCAGTTGATGTTACTCAAGAGGAAAATCATGGCTGTTCTCACGGTTAGCAGTACCGCAAATGACGGTGCAGGTTCGTTAAGACAGGCGATTGCCAACGCTAAAGCAGGAGATACCATCAAGTTTGCCTCCAACTTAGCAGGGCAAAAAATTACACTCAGAAGCCAGCTCGAAATTAGTCCTGGCAAAAATTTAACCATTGATGGTGCTGGTGCAGCAGGGTTAACGATCAGCGGCAACAAGACTTCCCGCATTTTCTACGTCAACTCTAATCAAGATTTTCCAACCAGTTTAACCGTCAAGAACCTGACGCTTACCGATGCTTACACAGCCGAACGAGGTGGTGGCATTCTTGCGGCTCATAAAGGCAATGTCACCGTAGAAAATGTTCGCTTTAATAATAATGTTGCTGACAAGGGCGGTGGCGCAATCTACACCGAATGGGAAACCGATCTAACGGTCACCAATAGCAAATTTGACCGGAATCAAGCGACTCAAGGCAATGATGAAAGAGGGGCGGGGGCGATCGCTTTCCTTAGTCCCGGCAACTTCATTGTCAGAAATAGTGAGTTTACTAACAACCGTGGCATCAATGGTGGAGCCATCAACAGCCTCAACGGTAAACTCACCATTGAAAACTCTAAATTTGTTAACAACGATACGACCTCTGCCCGGTATGATACAGGCAAAGGAAATCCCTTCCTGCGTGGCTATGGCGGTGCTATTTATACCGATCGCGCCAGTTCTACAAATGAGGCATCTGGCACGATTCAAATCAAAAACAGCGTATTTGAGGGAAATAAGGGACGAGGTGAAGGCGGAGCTGCCTATCTTTACACCGGCACTCAAGACAAAGTCACTATCGAGTCTACCGATTTCAAGAAAAATGAGGTCTTGGCACTACCCAATGGCGGCAATGGTGGCAATGGCGGTGGATTGGTGGTGATGAGCAACGGGCTTAACAAGGGTCTGACCATCCGTGATACTGCCTTTACAGACAATACTGCCGCTGGTCAAGGGGGTGGACTTTGGACAATGGATTCCCCGACCACCATCAACGGCAGTCTTTTCTCAAGCAACAAAACTCTGGGGACAACCTACAGCAATGTAGGCGGAGCGATGGCTCTCTACAGTCCTACCGATATTGTAGATACCAAAATTCTTAACAACAAAGCAGGCTGGGTTGGCGGTGGTATTTCTGCTAGTGATAAGTTTCCCGTTACGGTAAAAGACACTGTCTTTTACAACAACACGGCTGACAACGGCACCAACAACTGGGGCATTCAGCAACACACCAGCAGTGAATTAACTGACAAAGGTGGAAATACTCAGTGGCCACCAAAGCGTACCAACAACTGGAATGATTACAACGCAACGGCTCGAATCACCATAGCTCAACCCACCGCAAGTGACTTAAACACCAACGGAATAGGAGTTGCCTCTGGCACAGGTGGAACTCCGACAATTCCTGGTACCGGTGGAACTCCAACGACTCCTACCGATCCAGTAACTCCCGGCACCGGTGGAACTCCCACAACTCCTGGCACCGGTGGAACTCCAACGCCTACCGATCCGGTAACTCCCGGTACCGGTGGAACTCCCACAACTCCTGGTACCGGTGGAACTCCCACAACTCCTGGTACGGGCGGAACTCCAACGACTCCTACCGATCCAGTAACTCCTGGCACCGGTGGAACTCCGACAACTCCCGGTACAGGTGGAACTCCGACAACTCCTGGCACTCCTTTACCTCTTGTTGCCAGAGCAGATACTATCTCCACAGCAAAAAATACTCCAATTCGGATTGATCCGCTCTCTAATGATTCTGTAGGAAGCGATCGCCCTCTTACCTTAAATATCTCCAGACGTCCTACCCAAGGTAAGGTTGAGGTGTACGACAACAATACACCTGGAAATGTAACTGATGACTTCATCATCTACACACCCAAGAACAATGCCATAGGTAAAGACTCTTTCACCTATCAAATCAACACGGGTGACGGTGCTGCTTCTAATCCAGGTGTTGTGAGAGTAACGATCGGTTCCAAAACTTCTGCGATACCTCAACCTCCTGCGGCCCCGACTCCAACCCCCAACCCTCAACCCCCTTCAGCTCCCACTCCTGCGCTCAAAACACTCCGCTATGAAGCAGAGCAGATGAACCTCAACACCTATAAGGTGGAGGGACTGAACGGCTCCCGGGCATCAGCAGACCGCTACATCTCACTCCGCAGCACTGGCGAAACCTCGGGGAGTGCTAACGGTGTGTTTCGAGGTACAGCAGGTACTTATCAAGTCCGAGTCGGCTACTACGATGAAAACGATGGTCAGTCTTCTGCCAGCGTGACGGTTGCAGGTCAACGTAAGAACTTCAAGCTTGACAAAGACCTGCTCTCTGACTCTGCCATGCACGATGCTAAAGCTGTAGTCACGACTCATTCTGCTGTCACTTTGAAAACAGGTGATCGCTTTGAGATTTCGGCTCGATTAGATAAAGGAGAGTTCGCTCGATTCGACTATATCGAGTTTGTTCCTGTAAATCAAAGGAGCAGACCTGTAACTGGACGCACTGAGACATCCAGAACAGTGATTCAAGGTCGAGCGAGCAACGACACTCTGATTGGCTCCAGCGCTCCCAACAAACTGTACGGTGGCAAGGGCAGTGATTCCCTTGACGGAAAGGCAGGAAACGATGTGCTGATTGGAGTAGATGCCAGAGATCCAAATCCAGGACGCAACGAGAAGGATGACCTGGTGGGTGGAGAAGGCGCAGACCGCTTCTACTTGGGCGATCAGTCCAAGATTTACTATAACGACGGCAGGTCTGACAGGGCTGGGGTAGGAGATTATGCTCGAATTCAGGACTTCAATGCCAGTGAAGGGGACAAAATTTACCTACACGGCAAAGCAGAGGACTATCGATTAGGAGCAGCCCCTCCGAGAGTGGGCACAGGAACGAGTATCTTCCACACCACGGGTGAACGAGATGAATTAATTGCCGTGGTAGAAGAGGTGCAACTTAGCTTGAGCAGCAATAGCTTTAAGTTTGCATAGGGTTTGAGAGGTTATAGGGTGCTTGCCGGTTGATGATTCATGAGAGAAACAACATGGCTATTATTACTGTTACAAGCATCGCCAATAGTGGAGCAGGTTCTCTGAGAGAGGCGATCGCCAACGCACAGTCTGGAGATACCATTAAATTTAGCCCTACTTTGGCAGGGCAAACGATTACCCTCACCAGCGGGCAGCTTGAAATCAACAAAGGTTTGACCATTGATGGTTCAGGTGCTACAGGTGTAAAGATTAGTGGTAATAACACCAGTCGAATCTTTGATGTAACCATATCCGGTTCAAGTTTCACACTGCGCAATCTCACCCTGATTAATGGAAGAGCCAGCGGTACGGGAGAAGCAGGTGCCGGAGGTGCTATCCGCACCGCTGGTGGTGGTCAACTGATTGTCGAAAATAGCACCTTTCAAAATAATGCTTCTTCTGGTGAGGGTGGCGGTGCTATCTGGGCAGGTTACAACAGCACCAATACTATTCTTAACAGCACATTTAATGGCAACGATGGCACATCAGGTCAAGGGGAACGAGGTGGCGGTGCTATCTCAGTCAAGAGCAAAAGCAGTCTCACTGTTAAGAACAGTCAGTTTACCAATAATAAGGGAACTAATGGTGGTGCAATCAACAGTCTTTTAAGTGGACTCACGGTTGAAAACTCCACTTTTCTCAATAATGACTCAACCGCAGGTGGTCCGTTGGGCCCTCATACCAAAGGGTATGGAGGTGCCATTTACACCGATGGAGCCAATGCCTCTGGACCGAATGCTACCCCAGGCTCTCAAGGGGGTCTCATTACAATTCGCAGTAGTCGATTTGAAAGTAATACTGGGGCCGGACAAGGAGGAGGACTTTTTCTATTTGCTTATCCTCCAGACAAAGTAATCGTTGAAAACACAATTATCACAAAGAACAAGGTCGTTGAAGATGCGAAGGGAGATGCTCTTGGCGGTGGTCTTCGACTCGGCAATGCTGAATTTACAATTAAAAACACTACATTTACAAATAATCAGGCGCTTGACCAGGGTGGTGGCTTATGGGTAGGAGAAAAGTCTCCAGGCACCATCATTGACAGCACCTTTTCGGGTAATCGGGCTGAAAGCGCTGATCAGAAAGAAGGTCTGGGAGGAGCAATCACCCTAGCCAATGGCTCTAATCCTGTTGATATTGTTAATACTCTCGTTTCTGATAACTACGCTGGCTTTCAAGGTGGAGGCTTCTGGGGTGGCGGCTCGTCCACGACTGTTAAGGATTCTGTTTTCGTTGATAATGTCGCAAACAATGGCGGAAATAACTGGAACATCAAGAACCATACGGGAACTCAATTTGGCGATCGCGGCGGCAACATTCAATGGCCTCCCAAAAATCCAAATGACTCTACCGATGTGAATGTCACGGCAAACGTCAGACTGGTTGACCCAGCCCCCAACGATCTGAGAGACGTGGGCAGCAACATTCCTGTCGTAGGCAATCCCGTCCCGAGTATCCCAGATCCAGGTAGTACGCCCCCTCTTCCTAATACGCCTTCTCTAATCGCCAGAGCGGACTCCGCTACCACACGTCAAAACACCCCAGTTCGCATCAATCTCCTGGAAAACGACTCCCTCCCAAACGATCGCCCCTTCACTCTCAATATTGCTAACCGTCCCACACGTGGTCGTATTCAAATCAACAATAATGGTACTCCGCAAAATACCTCCGACGACTTCGTTCTCTACACACCCAAAAAAAACATTACAGGGCGAGATAGTTTTACCTATCAAATCAACACGGGTAACGGTACATCCGCTACAGCAGTAGCGAGAGTGGCGATCGCGCCCCAATCTCCTACCCAGCCTCCTACAGCTCCTTCCCAACCCTCATCGTCCCCCACACCCCTTAGAACTCTGCGTTATGAAGCAGAGCAACTGAGCCTCAACAACTACAAAGTTGAGTCCTTGGATAACTCCCAAGCATCCGCAAAACGATACATTTCCCTACGCAGCACTGGCGAAACCTCGGGGAGTGCTAACGGTGTGTTTCGAGGTGCAGCAGGCACTTATCAAGTCCGAGTCGGCTACTACGACGAAAACGATGGTCAGTCTTCTGCTACAGTTACCGTTGCGGGTCAGCGTAAGAACTTCAAGCTTGACAAAGACCTGTTTTCTGACTCTGCTATGCACGATGCTAAAGCAGTGGTTACCACTCACTCGTCCGTCGCGCTCAAGACAGGCGATCGCATTGAGATTTCGGCTCGATTGGATAAAGGAGAGTTTGCTCGATTCGACTACATTCAGTTTACCCCTGTCAAACAGCGACCGACTGGCACTGGTAAAAGCACTACAAACGCTCGAACAATGCCGAAAAATGCAGATGTGTTGCGGGGTGGCGAGGGAAATGACTTTTTGGATGGAGGGCGAGGAAATGATGTCTTGGTAGGGGCAGAAACAAGAAGCTCAACTCCAGGACGAAACGAGAGAGATATCTTAATTGGAGGCAAAGGTGCTGACCGTTTTCAGTTAGGAGATCAATCTCACGTCTTCTACAACGATGGCAAAGCAAACGACCCAGGACTTAGAGATTACGCTTTGATTAAAGACTTCAACCTCAGTCAAGGAGATAGAATTTATCTGCATGGGGAAGCTGATGATTACCGCATTGGAGCAGCTCCTTCAACGAACAGTAGAGGACTGGGAATTTACCACACAGGAGACGGACAACAGGAGTTAATCGCTGTGATCGAAAATCAGCAAAGCTTGAATTTGAGAAGCCATAACCTAAGGTTTGTATAAAGCGTCTAGCCTCTAGCACCCACTGTCATCAATAGTTGAGACTCAGTTTGACCATACTCTAGCTTAATGATTTGGTCAGCCAAGTGGAAGTAGCGATCGTCATGAGTAATCACCAGAATGGTTTTGCCTTGCTCTTTTAGCCGGACAAGAATTTCTCGATAAAATAGCTCTCTAAACAGCGGATCTTGGTCAGAAGCCCATTCATCAAATAGGTAGATGGGACGATCTTCTAAATATGCAGTCAGAAGTGCAAGCCGCTTTCGTTGTCCTTGAGAGAGATGAATCGTTGAAAATACGCCATTTCTCACACTCACTTTATGGTCTAGCTGCAACTGCTTCAGGTAATGTTTTGCTTCCTGATCCAGATTAGGGCGATCGCATCCTAAACAGCGCTCGAACAGGTGAAAGTCCGAAAAGATAGCGGAGAAATGCTGTCGATACCATTCTCGGTTGTGGTCAGCGATCGCCACGCCATCAATCGAAATCTTACCTGTCATCGGTGGATATAATCCTGTAATCAGCTTGGCGAGAGTAGACTTACCGCTACCGTTGCCGCCAACCAGATAAGTCACTTGTCCGGGCTGCAAAGACAGACTCACTGGACCCAGAGTAAACCCATGTTCATCTCCGTCAGGATGATAGGTGTACGTCACCTGCTCAAGCTCAACCTGACAGTGCTGACTCACGTTTTGAGGAGTAATTCTGTGAGTTGCGGGAATATCGAGTTCGGCTTCCTGAGCCAGAGCTAACTTCATCCGTTCAATTTTTCGCAGTGCCACGTTGCCCCGCAAGAAGTCAGGCAGTCGGTGCAGCAGATTTTGAATTGGAATTGCTAGATAAGTGGTCGTGAGCGCATAGGATGCCAGCATTGCAGGCGATGTTTCAACGAATCGAGGCAAGATAAACAGGGTGAAACCGAGGATGGCGAAGAGCGAGAACTGCCCTAAACCATCTGCTAGTGCAAAGATTCTCATTGCCGCAATGTTTTTCTGGCGCATCGTGGCAGCACTGCCCTGTAGATCCTCTGTCAAAAACTCTTCTCGGCGCGATCGATGCAGTTTTAATTCTTTGGTGCCAGTGGCGATCGCCTGAAAGTGCTTGAACAAATGATCCTCTTCTTCGCGGGCGATCGCAAACAATTGTTGGGCTTTGCCTAATGTGGAGTGAGTACACCAAACGGCGATCGCCGTAATAGCAAAAATGACAATAAATACATCACTCGAAAGCCAAACTAAATAAGTTAAACAGCCAACAATAGTAGCGAGGTCGGTGCAGACATTAGGAATGACAGAAACCGTGTGTGAGAGAACACGCACGTCATCTGTGAGAGTCGCCAGTAGTCGATTACTGCCCAGCATTTCCAGATGTTGCAAGGGTGCAGCCAGAATATTTTCACTTAACCGCAGCCGCAGCCGATAAATTGCATTCTGGGAAAGGCTGATCAGCATAAACTGAGAAAAAGTACTGGTCAAAAGAGTTGCCGTTACCAGCCCCAAAAAGTAAAGCAGTGAGTGAGAAACAGCAGCTTGACCAACTGCCTGATTGATTAGCCAAATTAGCTTTGCGTTACACCCTCCGCTCACCAAACCCGCAACCGCAGCAATCACAATGTTGAGCCACGATGTCTTTAGCAAAAATTGGATAAATTTCATCTTACGCTGTCCTCTACAAGAGCTTTACCAGAATCGTTGTCTAGAGCGTTTGAAACAGAATGCCTTCTACTCCAACACCCGGTGAAAATGAGAAGGCAAGCCCTGTTAATGACTGTTGCACTGTATCTTGCCATCCCGTACCTGGCTCAATTGGGGTGTGAAAAGCGCCTTCAGGATAGTGAAACTGCTCCAATCGATTTAGCATTCGCTCCATCACAAACAGCACAGAAGGACTCAACATATTGCCATACTGCCGTAAGACTTCCCAACTGTCAGTTACCTGATCATCGGTGAGTCCGAGCGATCGCTGCACTTTCTGAATGATCCGAGTTCCACCAGGATGCACTGCCCACAGATCAATGTCTTCCTTGGTTAACTGGTGATCCGTCAGGTATCGTTCGATGATTCCGCCGACTCCTGCCTCAATGTAGTCAGGCAACTGACGCGAAAGTTTGCAGGTAATGCCGCTATCTTGAATCCCAAGAGCAATTCCATCTTGAGTGTTTTCTGCCAAATAGCTTAAATGATCGCGGATGACAACATGCCCCTGTCCTAAGCATTCTGCCTCCGTGCAAGCACCAATCACTACGGCAGCACATCCATCTCCAAAAATGCTGTGAATGATTACGTCATTCAGGTCGTCTTCAAAGACAGCATTGACAGAACTGAGTTCCAGACAAACGACGAGAGACTTATGGGTCGGATTTGCTCTCACATAGTCAGAGGCAACTCGCAGCCCATTCATGGCAGCGGCACAGCCCATGAAATTGATTGTTACTCGCGCAATGTCTCGCCGCAGACCCAACCGCTCAATCAAAGCTGCATCTACTCCCGGTGCCACAAATCCCGTGCTAGAAACAAACACAATCTGACGAATGTTACTCCTGATATCAACGGTTGTGTATCCAGAAAGGTTTACTTTTGGGGCTGAAGCGGCGGCGATCGCCCGTTCCGCAACCCGCTCTGCTAAAGGAACTGCGTGTTCTTGATAGAGCCGCATCCGGTCTTTGATGCTGCTAGCGTTGAGTGTGGCGATCGCATCCTTTGACAGCAAATTAATTGCCAGATGCCGAGTATCAATCCGAGTATTGTGATAGAGCTTTTCAATTAGCGATCGGTTTTGCTCCAGATTAGGCAGTTGAGCGACCAGTTGCGCTGCATCAGCTTGCCGGATAGTGTGTTCTGGTGTTCCGGTTGCAATGCTTTCAATGGTGGGTAAGACTTGCCTCAAACTCACCAGGTTTGGTGCAAAAGTGGTATTGGCAAAAGAATTTGTGGAAACGGGGTTAACTTGGATAGTGGCGGTACTCATGACATTTACTCCTGGTTAAAAATGAATCACTCACTAACACGTAATCTTGAACTCACATTTCTGGGCTGATTGCTTTCGCATCTGAACTTTCAATTACTCACATTTAGCGGTTTAGGACTAGATTGAACCGATACCAATTACACCTTTGATGATGTATTGCACAGAAGTTCGTAAAGCTTGAGGATTCACATGTTCTGCCAATACATTCAAATTGTTCTCTTTTGCCAAACGAGACTGACTGAACAGATAGTGTTTTGCCATGATGGGGAGGCGATCGCCAAAGAAATTCTTAGGCTGCAACCACTCAATTCCCATCTTTTCTGCTTCATCTCGGACAATCGCTTCACTGGCAATGTTGGCAAATCCACTTCTTTGGAAAGGCAAGACATGATGGACTCGATGCGGGCTCAATCCAGCCGACAGAAAACAGTCCACATATTTGTTGCCAATCATCGTCAGGTCATAGGAATTCTTGATCTGAAAAGTTGCCCAATCCTGACCCTGGCTCAAATCCGCAGTAGACTCCTCTTCCTCAAAATCGTGACTAGCGACAATCATGAAGGTGCTAATCCAAAGAGTGAGACAAAACTGAATCAGCCAGGCGTTCAGGTCGCCCTGCATCCAAAACAGCACCAGTTCACCCAGCAGCAAAAATCGCATTGCCAACATCCCCAGATAGTGAGGCAGTCCTCGTTGCCAGGAACCGTAAAAGTCCTTTACACCATGCTTGACCGCATAGGAACACATCTCAAAACTGCGAACAAACATCCCTGGAACCACATGTCCCAACTTATGCAGCGTGTGCAACGGAGTCCGGTAATAGCGCGGCAGATCCATCATTGCGGTGAACACATTGCGTTTGACATCGACTTCACTTTGGGTATGGGGATGGTGCATTAAAGTGTGACCATCAATCACCACGAATGCCATCGGCACGTAGTTAATATCAAAAACATGAGAGAAGAACTTATTGAAACCAACCTGGGCACGGTGAATCAAATAGTGCCCTGCACCTGCCAGCGAAATCCTCAACGCCATCATGATGGGTGCAAACAGGTACACTGGCATGAACTGTGGAGCGGTTAGCCGCAATACCTGCACCAGAATGTAGGCGATCGCCAAAACAACAGTCGTGACATCAAAAAGGGTATCCATTCTGGCAATTTTGGCTTTCATCTCTGGTTGATTCAGCCGCGTTCTGATCCTGTTGAGCAACTGATCATCTTTGTGAAAATCAAATTGAGGTGTATCTCGCCAGCCGTCAAACCCATCTCGAAACAGAAAAGGTGGAGCATTGTATTTGGGGTGAAAGTCATCAGGAGTGGCTTTTCTACCCAGAGCGTACTTTTTCAGGACTTTCTTGACTTTTGCTGGATTGCGATGCAACACATTCACCAATGTGGTGATGTCTCGGTTTCTTAACCGTCCAATAAAAAACTCACCACCAGGATGCTTTTTAACAAAGTCTGATAAGTCATAAACCTCACCGTCATAGATCCAGACATTTGACATTTGCTTGCTGGCAACCTCTGGTGGTCCATGCATAGCGGCGATCGCCTCTGGGGTCCTCACCACTTCTGGCAGCCCAGTCAACGCAGTCCGAGCTTTCACTTCTGGTCTAAACTCGCTGACATCGGACAACGGTTCTGGCTCACCTGGGTAGACAAGATCTGCTGCTGAACTTGTCGCTCCAGTCGCGCCAGATTCTCCATAATCTCGCTCATCTCCTGGGCGATCGATGAGTTGTACAGGCTCCAAAACTTCTGATAATACATTCATAACTCCTTGAACTCCTTAAAAGCTTTTGTCCTGGTGGGTTTGGAGAAGCTCCCCCATCCATTCGCTTAAGTTGATAATAGGAGTTCAAGTGAGTGCAGGTGTTACAGGTTTAATCCAGAGTGGCTGTACGAATCAGCGAAGTCAGTGGATGTTTATTGCTGTCTTGCTTGCAGAAAAGTGAAATGAAGCATTGAAGATACTTGTTTCCCTCTCTAACTTTAGATAGAGGTAAGATTTCCCACAAGCAAGTTTCCTTAGAAAAGAAACTTAACGGTCAGCTAAAGAATTCTGTCTTTTTAAATACTGAATCTACAAACTTTTTATAATAGCTACACCTCAGAAGGTGGAAAGCGAAGAGCGAGTAGACCTATGCTTAATTCCAAGTTGATGACGAATGGGTTGAAGGTATTGTTGGTCGATGATGATCGCGATACCTGCGAATTATTGACGCTCATGCTCAACTTGTATGGCATTGAAGTAACCTCTGTTAACTCGGCACCAGCAGGTTTGGAAGCAGTGGCAAGTCTGCATCCTGATGTCTTAATTAGTGATATTGCGATGCCAGATGAAGATGGCTATTCTCTCATTCGTAAGGTAAGAAGTCTTGATGCCGAACACGGCGGAAGTGTCCTTGCGATCGCCATCACCGCAGCAGTCACCGGAATTGCTCAATATGAGACCTTCGCAGCAGGATTTCAAAGATATCTTGCAAAACCATTTGACCCAGAAGAATTGGTTGCGGTGGTGTCCGATTTAATGGATAAACAGTCGTAGGTGAATTGCTTATTAAATAAACGGTGTTGTAGCAGCCCTGTCCTTCATCTGCCAAAACTACCTGACCCCTGGAAAGCTGCTTGACTGGGTTAACTATCCAGGGGCGAGAAAAAGGTCCAACGTAGGGGCGCAGCATTCGGGCAAAGACCTTCGCTTGAGGAGGTTGTTTAGCGAAGGCTACGCCCTTCCAGGAGGCTTGCTAATATCTAAAGTTATCTTCTGTCGCTTAGCTCAGCCGTTAGCGACATATTCTCCTTATCCTTGAGCTGTCTAACTGGGATCTCAATGAAGAATTCGGTTCCTCTCCCTGGATTAGACGAATAATAGAGCCGTCCTTGATGTTTCTCGATCACAATCCGGTGGCTAATTGCTAAACCGAGTCCCGTTCCTTTGCCAATTGGTTTAGTTGTAAAGAAGGGGTCAAACAATCGTTGCTGAAAGATTTCTGGAATGCCTGGTCCATTGTCGGCAATGCGAATAGAGACCCAGTCTGGATCACTCATTTGTGTCTGAATTTCGATCGCAGGCGAGAAATTCTCGGCGGTCGTGGAGCGCTGATAGACTTCAGCACATTCTCCGACCATTTCTAGTGCATCAATCGCATTCACCAGCAGATTCATAAACACCTGATTCATCTGTCCGGCATAGCAGTCAATCAGCGGCAGGTCATCGTAGCGTTTAATAATTTTAATGCCTGCCGATTTTGCATCAGTTCTTAGACGGTTTTGCAGAATTAGAAGAGTATTGTCAATGCCTTCGTGAATATCGACGGGCTTCATTTCGGCTTCGTCTAGGCGAGAAAAGCTGCGAAGAGATAGCACGATTTGCCGAATCCGCTCTGACCCAACCCGCATAGAGGTCAAGATTTTAGGCAAATCTGTGACTAGAAAATCGAAATCGATTGTTTCTACTTCAGTTTGAATTTCGGGTACTGGATTGGGATAGTGCTGTCGGTAAAGCTTAACCAGGTTGAGCAAATCTTGTGTGTAGTCGCTAGCGTGGTCAATATTGCCGTAGATGAAGCTGACGGGGTTGTTGATTTCGTGGGCAATTCCAGCTACAAGCTGCCCTAGGCTAGACATTTTTTCGGTTTGTACAAGCTGCGCCTGAGTTGCCTGGAGGTCATACAGCGCTTGCTGAAGCTGCTGTGCCTGAATCTGTGCTTGAAGTGCGGCGGTACGAGTCTGAGAATAAAGTTCTGCTTGGTCAATGGCGATCGCCAACTGATCCGCCACATCTCGCAGCAGTTCCACTTCATGGTCGCGCCAAGGACGAGCCTGCTTGACATGCTCACACACAATCACACCCAACCGACCCGACCGAGTTTGCACGACGACTGTCAAAAGCGACTTAAAGCCTAAGTTGGCAAGCTGGCTCCGACCCGTTGAATCAAGCCGAGTCGTAGTTGCAACATCATCAACCTGCAAAATGCTAGAGCGCAAAATGACTTCTCTTAAAACCTCACTATCCCGTACTGGATAATGAGCTAGATTGGGCAGCAGGTCTTGGTCGCAGGCTTCATGGCTCAGCTCAAATCGAGCAGGGTCAGTGTTGGGTAAGTACCAGAGAAATTTGCAGCGATCGATTTGCAGTAGGTTACGGATCTCAGTGACTGCGGTAGTCAGAATGGTATCTAACTCTAGAGAATTGCGGATCTGACTAGACAAACTGCGCTTGAATAGCTCTGCGCGTTGGGTTAGCTTTTGCAGGCGATCGTTTGCCTCAATCAGTTCCCGTGATTTTTGCTCAAGCTGACAGTTATACAAAATCGCTTGAGCTGCCTCTGCCAACATATCTGTGACTAGCGTGGAGGCATCAAACTTAACGTCATCCATGCCCAGCCAGGGCTGCGGTTTGATCAGTTCGTCGTCTACCTGCACCAGGTCAAACTGTCCATTTGGTCGCACCTTGCCAATTCGGCAGGGTTTCCAGAGGTGATGGTTTTGCTCCACTCGCACCATGCCGCCAGGAGTCTGCATTGCTTGACCATAAGCCGCTAGCCGGACGTGATCGACCTCAAACGACTGCGCCTGCTCGACAGCCTGTTTCCATAGATAAACCTGAACATACGCTGACTCAACCGAGTCGCTTGTGACTCGATCTGCCCCGTAAGTTGCCTTGAAGTTTTTTACGAAGGTTTGATTTCTGAGGTTCTTCAGGCTCTGAAAGTAGCTATGGGCAGCGTAATGACCGACTGCTGACTCCACCCCAAGCTGTTGAATTTCTTCTTCGGTGACGCTTACGGCCAGAATGGGAATATCTTCAGCATCGATTCCTGCTTCGCAGTATTGCGGATAAAATCCCAGGTTGCTGTCGGTGTTAACTGTGCTAAAGACGACATCAGGCTTGGTTCGCTTGATGTTGGCGATAATTTGCCTGAAGTCCATGCCGCCGACTGGAACGTAATCCTCTCCCAGGACAGTGCCGCCCTGCTGCTTTAGTCTTGCCCGAATAATCTTACTGGCAGTTCGAGAAAAGACGATGTCAGACCCTACCAGGTAAAACCGCTTGCCCTTATTTTGCAGGAGCCACTGAACAGCTGGCTCGATCTGCTGATTGGGACAAACGGCAGTATAGAAGATGCTTTTAGAACACTCCAGCCCTTCATACTGAACGGGATACCAGAGTAGGGCGTTTAAGCGCTCCAGAGTTGGCACGATGAACTTACGAACCGTGGAAGTCCAGCAGCCAAAGATAGTAACGACCTGATCCTGTTCAATCAGCTTGCGGGTCTGTTGCTCAAAAATTACGGGTTCCGATGCACCGTCGGCAACAATCGGCTCGATTTGTTTCCCCAATACTCCGCCAGATTGATTGATTTCGGCAATCGCCATCATCTCTGCATCTTTCAGCGCAATTTCACCGATTGCCCAGGGGCCAGCGAGAGAATGGAGTATCCCGACTTTTACTGTAGAGCCTGCGATCGCGCTTATCACTGACGTTTTACCCTTTGGGTTCAAAGATAAATGCTGAGTTTCAAGTGTATTGAGTCAGATGATTCCCTGATTAGCGGATATGTGCCCACTTTAGCCTTCATTCTGTTGAATTTCTGCACGAATCGGCAATTCTTAAGAGATTGCAGGTCACTAAGCCTACCTTGCGGATGCGGTGGGTTTAGTTTTTAGCTAGATGCTTATCTTCTAGGGCAGCAATTTCAATGTCACCTCATCCACATCCCATAGACTACCCATGACGGAGCCTGCTCTTAACGTTTTTTAGACATACCTGCGGTTCAGGGGGAACATGATGAAGTTTGAGGTTAGCCTTGAAGCTTCGTAGATAAAGGTTTTAGCGAAATAAGAAGAGAAGCTTTGACTTTCGATGAAGCCGATCGCCAGCGGCTATGCTAGGTGAAACTCTAGTCTTTTTAATGAATGCTTGATCTGAATCCACTGTTTGAATTTTCACGCACTAACTGTGTTGCTATCTGTGCAGTTCTGGTTCCAGCCAATCTGCTGGCGACCTCACAAACTCTGCTGCTGTTGTGGTTTCGTCGCCCTCTGAGGCAAGTGTGGCTGATGGCGGCGATCGCTAGCCTCTGTGCGCTGGTGATGGTGCTGCACGTCATGACCTGGCTCATCATCGGCGTGGTAATGATGCAGACTTTTATCTTGTTTGGCTTAGGGGCAATGTGTCTGTGTACCAATCTGGGGGCGATCGCCTACGCCAGCTATAGACGAGCCAAACCTCGCGGTAGTTTCTTTGCCAGCAGACCTTCGCCTTCTACCTAAAAACAGCATTTTCTCAGCCTTAAGCCAGATTAAATTTTGAGAGCTTCTTGCTAAGTTTAGTTGTCTGATCCTTTTGACAAACTGGAGAAGCTTAAATGGACGGAACAAAGGGTTTACTTCGTTATCTTTCTCTCGCTCCCGTATTGGCAACCATTACGCTGGTTGTGATCGCTGTACTGCTCAGCAACTTCATCTACTTCGTTCCCGATCGCCTATTCGTGCCTTCTCCTTAAGACTGGGTGATTTCTAGGAGAACTATTGCCGACGGGCAAGGTAACAAATCAGATCTTCCAAACATTTTCAAATCTGAAAACACTTAAGCGTGGGGGACTGCCTCCACGCTTAAGTGTTTCGAGCATGACAACTCCCCTGACTCGTAGAACGGGTTAGCGCACTGCAACCCCCAAGGCACTAGATTTTGTGCCTCAACCCAACCTTCGATGCTGATATTCTTAGCGTAGTACCGTTACGAGAAGCGTTATGGAAACCGATTGGATGAGTTTAACAATAGGGGGATTGGCGATCGCCCTGGTTATTGCTGCATTCTTGATGATGTTTACGACTGTCTTCACCACTCGCAAACGGTAAAAGCTTCCTGGAACTTGAGCAGGTTCAATCCATCCTATTTCTAGTTCAAGCTTCTAGTTCAAGGCAGTTCTTGACGGTGAACCTGAAACTCTTGCTCTAGGGAAGGAGTTTGCATGTCTTCCTGGGTCATTTCTTGAAGTTCAGACATTTGAGCTTGAAGTGCCTGAATTCGCTCTTGCAGTCGAGCCTTGATGCCGGATGGACCGGATGCAACGCAATCTCGGCAAGCTTCACCTTTAACAACGTCTTGGCGATCGTAAATGACTGCCAGCAAAAGCTGGTTGCCCCTAGTTCGAAGTGGGTAGGCTCGACGACCGCAGATTGTGCAGAAGACGGGTGCGTTGCCGATATATACACTTGGCTCCCAGACAATTTTCATTCACCACCTCTAGAGCATCCAATGCCTTCAGAATAATGGAAGGCTTTGGTAGATGTTCGCGACTTGTATAACAGCAAGGACGTGACGGTGCGTGACTTGCACATTGCACCTACAATTCCTGCCAACTTAACCTACAAAATATGGCAACTGCCGTATAAACCGCAATATTTCTCAATCTCCTTTGGGTATTCCGACGTGATGTTAGCTTTAAGCGTCTTCTGAATCACTTGAATCGGCAATCTAAGGAAAATGTTGGACAGTAGATTTGGACAGTAGATTTAAAAATAAAATTGCCCCACAGCTAGGGACCGCGAGGCAAAAGGACAGTTAAACGCTAAGTTCAGTGTGTTTGAGCTTTAAGTTGATTTGGCTGACCCATGTGACGATTTCTCCAGTGTCCATTCACCTGGATTAAAGTGGCACACTCAGGTCAACCTTTTACCCCACTGGCTGTCTCAGTCGGAACGATGTAGTTCTGCATCAGCACAAAAAACAGCAAGATTGGGGCAATTGAAATGACTGAACCTGCTGCAATCAAGCGCCAGTCGAGCGAGAACGCGCCTGCTAGCTTGGCAACTCCCAGCGGTAGCGTGTAGTATTCCTGCTGGTCGAGGATGATCAGGGGCCATAGGAAATCGCTCCAGGAACCGATAAACACGAAGATTGCTAAGGTCACCAAGGCTGGACGAATTGAGGGCAGCATGACAAACCACCAGATGCCCAATTCAGAGCAGCCATCAATTCGAGCGGCTTCTTCCAATTCTTTGGGTACGCCTTGAAAGGCTTGTCGCAGCAGGAAGATGCCAAAGGCAGAGGCGATCGCCGGAAAAATCAGCCCTAGATAGGTATTTCGCAAGCCAAGCTGCACGATCAGGATAAATAGCGGAATCATCACAACCTGAAACGGAATCAAGATGGTTGAGACAACCAGGCTAAAGATCAGGTCGCGCCCCCGAAACTCCAGTCGGGCCAGTGGGTAAGCCGCCAGCGAACAGAGCAGCAGATTTAGCCCCACAGTCAGGATCGCCACCAGAGTGCTGTTAAACAAATAGCGCCCAAACGGATTGGTTTGCCAGACGGTGACAAAGTTTTGCAAGGTTGGCTGGCTAGGCAGAAACCGGGGCGGAAACTGGAAAATGTCTTCCGTGGGGGCTTTGAAGGCTGTGCTAGTGAGCCAGACCAGCGGCAATAGCATGACGATGGCGATCGCCCCCAATGCCAGGTACGTCCAGGCATACCTCCAGGCAAATGAATTGCGTCGCCGCTGCCACACATTCAAAGAGGATTGCGGAAGGGGTTTGGTTGCATTCACCACAAAGCGTCCTTGCTCAGTTGTCATCCTAACGAGATGACTATTGTATGGCTTCTTCAACGTTTCAGGGATAGAGTGTGGGTTCTGTTTTTCAGCAAGGTTCCGGTACCCAGAAGGGCGATCGCCAATAGTCCTAATCCCGCCCCAGGTTCAGGCACGTCGGTCGGCGATTCGGCATCAAAAGCAATCTCGATATCTTCGTCAACCACAATCAAAACACTTTCTTGATTAAACCGTTGGGTGTATGCGGTAATGATTTCGTCAATTGCCGCTTCACTTTCTACCGTGTCGTCTAACAGTAATCGGACAACTTTCGACCGTTCCTCAATGATGGTGCCGGTGCTATCTTGAAATTGCCCATCTGCTTCAAATACCGTCAAGCCAGCCGGAAAACGAGCGGTAATTACTTCATCTAAAAAGGCTTGAAATTGCGCTTCGGATACCTCGCCACCACCCGGTATGTTGCGCCCGAAAAATAAGTCTGTTTGAATCAGTTCAGGAATAGGATCATTGTCAATGATGTTCTCACCTGTGTCAAAGCCAACCGCGATGTCTTCGTTAACTGCTAACAAAACGCTTTCTTGATTGAATCGTTGAATGTAAGCATTAATAACTTCGTCGATCGCTGCTTCATTTTCTACCGTATCGTCTAACAGTAATCGGACAACTTTTGACTGTTCTTCGATGATGGTACCGGTGCTGTCCTGAAACTGCCCCTCTGCTTCAAACACGGTTAAGCCAGCTGGGAAACGAGCGGTAATTACTTCATCTAAAAAAGTCTCGAATTGCGCTTCAGATACCTCACCACCACCCGGTATGTTGCGCCCAAAAAATAGATCCGCTTGGATAAATTCTGGTACTGGATCATTGTCAATCAAGTTTTCACCTGCTCCAAATCCAACTTTAAGTTCATCCTCATTGGTTGTTTGTAGTACGCTTTCCTGATCAAATTGCTTAGTGTAGGCAGTCACGATTTGGTTGATTTCGGCTTCAGTTTCAGCCGTATCTTCAACAAACAGAGTCACAACTTTAGAGGGTTCTTCAATCAGGATTCCTGTGCTGCTCAAGAATTGTCCTTCAGAGTTAAAAACGGTTAGCCCTTCTGGAAAAAGAGGGGTGATGACGGAATCCACAAAAGCTTGAAATTCTTCTTCTGAAAACTGCTCACCATTCGCAATGTTGCGTCCAAAAAACAGCTCCTTCTGAATCAAGGTAGAAGCCTCTGCTTTGGGAATTACTGCGATCGCAGTCGATAGTGTGGCTGTGATTGCAGCAGTTCTAAACTTAGATAATCCATTCTTCATACAGTTCAACTCCGGCTATTAATCAGAAGTGATGAAGTGATGAAACGTAATGAGAAAAGGCGATCGCTTCTCTTCAAAACGAATTCTTTTACTACAGCCACAAGCCTAAGCAATTGATTTATCTCTGTCGGTGGGAGAAAGTCTGAAATAGTCAGAACTGCTTTAAAAAATTTCCTGATTGGGGTGGCGATCGCTGTCAAAAGAAAAGTGGACAGTGGAGTAGCCTACCCATGAGTGATCTTTGCCTGTTGGCTGTTAGCTTGTTGAATCAGGGACAGCTTCCGGGAACCCCTGAACTGCCGCAACCGCTCGACTTTGAGGAGGCGATTAGCGCTCCGCGCAACTCCGCAGGAACCGCCCCCTCTCTCAACTGCCAGCCCACCCTGACCAAAGGCACGATTGCGGTTACAGAAACACATCAGCCCGAGTTCAGCCGCTCTGTATCAGCGCGGCCCTTGACGCGAGCCTATTCCCCGCTGCGATTTCTGCCAGAGTCGGCTTCCCCATTACCTCAATTTCCTTACCCTGTTCCAATAGCGCCAGAGCTAATTCCAGAAACGCCACAGACTCGACCCCTTCGTACTGGACAACGCCCTAGCTCTGGGAGCCAACTTTATCAGCAGCGGTTAACTGCCTTGAGCGCAGGTAGAACCTACACTCGATTACCAGTAGATAGCTTTTATGGAAGTTGGATTAATGCCACCCGGCAGCCGACTTATGAGCAGTGGACTAGCCTGCTAGGGCAAGAAGCACGGGCGATCGCCTACGGGCAGGGAAGCAATCGGTTGACCGTATTAGTGGGAGATTCTTTGCTGTTGTGGTATCCGCCAGAGCAACTATCTGGCGATCGCCTCTGGCTTAATCAAGGTATTTCTGGTGACACTACCGCAGGAATTCTCAGGCGACTATCGGCATTTTCTCAGGCTCGACCCGACACCATTCACGTTATGGCAGGCATCAATGACCTGCGACAAGGGGCAACGGATGCGACCGTGCTCAATAACCTGCGGCAAATCATGCGGCAGCTTCGGCAAAACCATCCCCACGCCCAGGTGATCGTTCACTCCATTCTGCCGACTCGTCTCGCAGCCCTGCCCACTGAGCGAATTTATCGTCTGAATCAGAACATAGCGGCGACCGCTCACCAGGAAAACGTCAACTATCTGGACTTACAGCCCGAATTCATCGGATCAGATGGCATTTTGCGGCGCGAATTGACCACCGATGGACTGCACCTGAGTCGCAGCGGTTACGCTGTGTTGCAGGCAGCGATTCGGTAAGTGGGGATTGGGGATTAGGGGTTAGGGATTGTGTAAGGAGGTTGCTGTAGGGGCGAACAGCCGTTCGCCCTGTTAGTCGGATGGGTCAACTCATATCTTCCTAACTCTTCAAGCTGTACTACAGGTCACTTTTCGCCCTGACAAATTGCTCAATAATGGCTAGGAATCGGGAAAGTTTTCGGTAGAACGCAAGGACTGGAAGAAACTGTCCTTGGTCGCTCAGTTATTCATCATTGCTCATCCCCTAACCCCTAACCCCCGTTCTGCAATCCTGCTCCCTCTGTGCTGCTAGACTCAACTCGGCTGCTTTTTGATTTGCAACAGGTCAACCAGATTGTGGAGAGCTTTGCCAGTTGTCTGGCTCCTGAGGCGATCGCCCAAAAAGCTACAGCAGGTCTGGTTGAAAAGTTTGGCTGCGCCTTTGCCCGCATCTGGATCGTTGAGCCAGACCGTCAATCGTTGCGAATGATTGCCTCGGCAGGGCTTTATCCTCGCACCGATGGTTCTTTTGCTCGTGTGCCAATGGGAGCATTCAAAATCGGCAAAATTGCTCAAAACTGCATTCCCTTTCTCAGCAATCGGTTGGCAGAAGAAACCTGGGTGAAAGATCGAGAATGGGCGATCGCCAAAGGGATTTGCGGATTTGCTGGATATCCTTTGGTGATTAACGGGCGAGTTATTGGCGTTTTAGCAGCATTTAGCTATCAGCCTATGCCCGCTGAATTTATCGAAGTGCTGCAACTGCTTTGCACGCCCATTGCCGTTGCGCTCGAAAATGCCTTGCTCTATCAGCGGGAAAAGCAAAATTGGCAAAGCCTCAGTCACTCCAGCACACCACTCAGTCAAAGTCCGCTCTCTGAGCAACTGGCTAACTTGCTGCAAGATGCCCGGTTTATCTTAATGGGGACGGAACAGCAGCTTACTCCGGCGATCGCCTATCTACTTCTGCAAGTGGCTGAACGTTTACGCACTTTGGGCTGTGCCTACTGCCGTCTCACCTATGCGGTGGATGAAACGGTGAGTTTGGAGGCAGTCATTCCGCGATCGCCCCACAACTCTGCTTGTCCAGCCCAACCCATTGCCTCAGTATTTGAAGAGTTTGCCTTTGCATTTACTTGCCTGGGTGGAATGCTGCAAATCCGCAAAGGAGAAAGACCAGGAGTGACTGAGTTATTCCTAAAAACTCCAAATCGCTCTCCATCCAGTCAGTCAGCCGTTGGAGTGTGTTGTCAATCACCGTTGTTACAGATTGCCCTGACCCAAATGGCTTATCTGGCAGGGTTAACCGTTTGTCCTGATTTGGATGCATCCATTCCGCTGTTGACTGACCAACCTGCGCGAGCGACTTCTCACCCTGCCGCTATTTGGATTGCTACGAGTACCCAACCCACTCCGCCAAATGTCAAGGCTAGAGTTGACTTGTCCATTTCACCTGAGCAACTGCAAGCGGCTGTAGAAGCGGTCAGTCAAGGTGAAACCTGGGGCGTTGATGCGGATCACTCAGATAAACAGTTTCTTTCGGGACGAGAACAGGAAATTTTAATGTTGTTGGCGCAGGGTTTGCGCGATCGCGACATTGCCAACAAACTCTACATTAGTGAACGCACCGTCAAATTCCATATTAATAATCTGATTACCAAACTCAATGCTAATACTCGCGTTCAGGCACTCCATGAAGCGATCCGTCAAGGTTGGGTTGCGTCTGCTTGATGGAATTTGTTCGTTCCCAAGCTGGAGTTTAGGAACTAGGAAAAACTAGGACTTGAGGTAGAACAAGAGGTTGAGTTCAGGGCTTACAGCAATTTCCACTTGTATAAATTACGAATCCCTGTAGAGGCGTTTCGCGAAACGCCCCTACGCTACTTATTACCCATCTGAAAGGGGCTGTAAGTCAATATCATTAGGCTTAAGCCCCTTGCTCGACAGGGCAGTGCGTAGCTTTGTGCGTAAGCTCAAGCCGCAAAATTCCACATGACAGGGTTATCGTCCAGGTGGTCGGTAACAGTGCGACCGATCGCATCAATTTCTGCCAGGTCACTTTCTGAAAGCTGAATCTCAGCCGCTTTTGCATTTTGCACAGCTTGGTCAGAATTGCGTGCCCCAGCGATCGCATTCACTTGAGGTTGGGCGATCGTCCAGGCGAGAGCCAACTGAGCCATACTGCACTGGTTGCGATCGGCAATGGGACGCAGTTTTGCTAATGCCTGCTGTGCCCGCTGGTAATGCTCCCCCTGAAACAGCTTATTTTTATTGCGAATATCGCCCTCTTCAAACTGGTGATCTGCACCAAACTTACCTGTCAGCAAACCCTGTGCCAGAGGTGAGTAGGCAAGGATAGAAATATTATTCTCCACACAGCAGGGCATCGCATCTTGCTCAATGCCGCGCCAAAACAGATTGTAAGGGGGCTGAAGGCTGTCGATTCTACCGTACTGGGCAGCTTCGGCTAATTGAGCGCAAGAGAAGTTTGACACCCCGATCGCCCGAATTTTGCCCTGCTGTTTCAAGTCATTCAGCGCTTGCATCGTTTCCTCAATCGGGACGATTTCGCTGTTAAAGGCTCCTGCGGGCCAGTGAATTTGGTACAGGTCAATGTAGTCTGTCTTCAGATTTTTTAACGAGCCTTCACAAGCATCAAACACCTGCTGATATTTCAAATGATTTGCAAAGACTTTAGTTGCGATTACGGCGCGATCGCGCACTTCTGCAAGCGCCTGTCCCACAATTTGCTCAGAGTAGCCCTTGCCATACACCTCTGCAGTGTCAAACGTCGTAATTCCTGCATCAAAAGCTGCTCTCAAAGCTTGAATCACTTCTGCATCTTCAATGCCAACCCAACCGCTCTTGCCTGCCTGCCAGGTACCCACGATGATTGGGGTAATTTCGATTCCTGAGGTACCAAGCAATCTTGCCATGCTGATTTCCTTATTTAACGGCTGACCCCATGCTCAAATATTCTGTCGGCATAGCCCAGATACTCAAGAAATATTTTCG
Organism: Cyanobacteria bacterium FACHB-471; assembly: GCA_014695345.1. Taxonomy (GTDB): domain Bacteria; phylum Cyanobacteriota; class Cyanobacteriia; order Elainellales; family Elainellaceae; genus JAAUTN01. Next base: position 14,444 of record JACJOC010000063.1, on the reverse strand, counting down.
TCACTCGCAACTTTCCCAAACACTAGCCAAGCCGCTCCAAACCTTGCTTGACTCATTCTAAATACTGCTTGACTAGGGCGTGTTTTAAAACCCCTTAAGCTCCATTAGGTAGGCTAGAAATGGCGCGTTCAGAGTCTGAGCATGATTCTCCCCCCCCATCGTCGTGGTGACTTAACCAATGCTCAATGGGAAAAACTGAAGCCTCTGTTGCCTGCACAAAAGCCAATCGTAGGGCGACCCAGCCAAGATCATAGCACAACGATCAATGGCATCTTGTGGCTTTTGCGAACGGGCGCGCCGTGGCGAGATTTACCAGAACGCTATGGGTCGTGGCAAACCGTCTGCGGACGCTTTTACCGTTGGCGTAGAACTGGGCTATGGGCACGAATCTTAGCGCAATTGCAACAACAAGCGGATCACGAAGGCAACCTAAATTGGGACATCCATTTTGTCGATGGTAGCGTTATCCGTGCTCATCAACATGCAGCAGGGGCTAAAAGGGGGACCTCAATCCAGAAAGTGCGGTATCTGCAAGAGAGCAAGTTCAACAACGAGAGGCATTAGGACGCTCTCAAGGGGGATTCAGCACCAAAATTCATTTGCGTTGCGATGGGAATGGGCAACCCATTACTTTTGTGGTGACGGTTGGTGAACGTCATGAGGCAGTTGTGTTTGAACAACTCATGGAGCAAGGAGCTGTCAAACGTGCAGGTTCTGGACGACCTCGGCTTCGTCCTCAGCGTGTTAGTGGCGACAAAGGCTATAGCAGTCGTAAGATTCGTCGCTATTTGCGCCATCGAGGAATTCGGCTCACCATTCCTCGTAAAGACAATGAGCGGCACCGAGGTAAGTTTGACAAGTCTCTATACCGCCAGAGGAACCGGGTTGAGCGGTGTTTCAATCGCCTCAAGCAATACCGCCGCATCGCTACTCGTTATGAGAAGAAGGCTGAAAACTACCTTGCCATGCTGACTCTAGCCTCTATCATGATGTGGTTATAGTTTTAAAACAGACCCTAGTCTCGAACACTGCTTAACTAGTCTCAAATACTACTCGACTAGTCTTAAACATTGCTCAACCAGTTTCAAACACTGCTCGACTAGTCTCAGAATCTGCTCAAGCAGTATTTGAGTTAACTTGAGTAGTGCCAAGTATTACTCAGCTAGTTTTAACTGCTGGCTGAGTAGGGTTTGAACTGGCTCCAGCAACTTCTAGAGACAGGTTGTGCTTGTTCCCGTTCACGCAGTCGGCAGCCCCTGCCAACATTGCCGCCTACGCATGAATTCCCTAGAACAATTTGAGAAAACGACTTGTCTCTTTTAAAGGGAACTTACACATTTGGACTCAACAAAATTAACTTGCTGTTTGAGTACAGTGAGTTTCGTCCCTCCTGTATTGTGTCCGTCAACTCTTTTGTGGTTGAGCAGAATGCAGAATTTTATTGACACACCGAAATCCTGCTGTTTTTAGATAGCGAAGCAGTGAGGTGGGTGCGATCGCGCCCTAACATTACCTATCTGCATTCCGCCAATCAATTCAAATTTCCTAATGATTGTTCCGTGAGTATTTTTCAAGGAGCCGCAAATCAGATAATGGTATCTGGGGAAAAGAACTTGAATCACTTTGATCCCAACTACTTTGCAGGTGGGGTGAAAGCTTGAGTTATTCCCCAGATTAACGCTAGCTGAACTTTTGAAGTCATAGGCTTAAACAGCACAGACCTATCGCAAAAGTGACCTATCCAACTGAATAGGATTCAGGCCGTTTCTGCGCTCGCAAAGGAGACTGAAACCCTCTTTTCCAAAGGTAAATGCGCAACTCCTGACAAAGAGTTGTGCTGTGGCTGTACCAACTGAACTCTACTCTGCTTCTTTTGAATCAACTCCTTGATCGTGTTGACATATCGGTAATCATCGCTCTTGCTTGAATAGCGTTCTAGCTGATCCAGCGTAATTAAGTTTTGTTCTGCCAAACTCAGGACTTCCCAGGGCAACAAAGCATTCAGCTTCACACTCTCAACAAAATATTCGCAAGTCTCGCCCCGTTCGGTATTCAGTGCCGTTACCTGACTTTGAATCGTCTGTAAATCATGGTAATCAGCGCTTCTAGCGATCGCTCCGCTGGACTTGATGCGGCAAGCCAACCTGTAAAACGTGTCTTCCATGGTTAAAAATTAAGTACTTTACTTGACAAACCCATGACCGTAAGTAGGTAGACACGCCATGCGATCTAAGATAACACTAAGCAACACGATTGCAATACAAGCAAACAGTTTTTTCCAAAAATTTTAGGTTTTCCAAATAGACCTTCAGTTTTGTGGTTTTCGGCTTTGAATTAAAGTTTTAAGCCAAAGCTTATTTGCGTCAAAACGCCCTTGAAATGCGGTTTTCAAGATTTTGTTAGCTAAAGATGTGAAGTCGATATCTGGAAGAGATCTAATTTCCAATTAAGTAATGAAAATGAATGATTCCATCTCTTCTTTAGTAGACGAACGGTCGTCTACATCGGCCAAAAGGCGTAAGTTCCTAAACTATTTAGTAGACGACCGTTCGTCTACATCGGCCAAAACGCTTAAATTCTTGAACTTTTGCTAAGCTCCCAGAACGGCTAGAGGAAGCTCTCCCTTAAGCCCCTTCTACGAATTTTTGATGAAGCCGAACTGAGGCGATCGCATCTCTTCACCAATTTGATTAAGATATGCAACGGAAATCTTTAGGGGTGCGAACGGAATCGATCTGCCTGCTGCAACCGTTTTCTACTGCGGCTGCTTGACTGACATCTACCCACTTCGATCCGGCTACCACTATGAATAAGAAAAAGGGTGCGATCGCCAATCAGCATCGCCTGACTCGTGCTGAAAATCCAGTTGCTCAGCCTCAGAACCGTACTCGGCGTTCAATTTCCAGCTTTTTAAGCTTTGGTGCGTTAACCCTAATTTTGGTCTACGCGGCTCAAAAGTGGTTTGCTAAAGCAGAAGTTACTCATTTTTGGACTCATCTCATCAGTTGGCCATTATTTAATTGGCTCACTCGCCCTTCCTGGGTTATTGCGCCACTGGTACTGACCATTGTTTTTCCACTATTGATCGACTTTCCTCGATACCCTGCTCAGGTTACGAAGCATGTCGCAGCTATCCTGTGGGGACATCCGTTAAATTGGCAAGTTTGGCTCAGTCGAATTGCTGCGATCGCGCTTCTAGCCTACCTATTTCTCATTTCACCAACGTTGTCTTCTTTAACTACAGCCAGTTTGACTTGGTTTGTTCCATCTGACTCTGGTGCATTGGCTGATGCGATCGTTGTCTTAGGTCGGGGTGAAACCGCCAATGGACAGCGCTATGAAGCCGCCGCACAGCTTTGGCAAGACCAGCGAGCCTCACAAATCTTCGTCACTTCGCAAGAGAATTTCATCCACACAGCAGAACTGTTGCAGCAAAGGCAAATCCCTACACAGATTCTCAGCGGCACTAACTGTGTTATGACAACTTATGATGAAGCCGTTTTAACCGCAGCAATTTTAGGTCCACAAGGGGTTGAACACATCATCTTAGTGACTGACCCGCCTCACATGTTGCGATCGCTCCTTACCTTTAGAGGCATGGGCTTCAGCGTCACACCTCACACTACACCACTTCCTGCTGCGATGAGTTCGGCGGAACGTTCCCTACTGGCATTGCGAGAATATCCAGGACTATTGAGCTACGCACTGCTGGGTCGCTTTAACCAACAGTCCAGTAATTTGAAACAGCTTCCTGCAAAAACATTGCAAGATATAGAACGGCGAAAATGCCAGCTCCCCAAGATAGAGTAGAGGAACTATGGTTCCCTTTGAGACAAATTTACTGGATGCAGCTTTAGCTCGTCGTCGAGAAGACAACGAGGCACAGCGACTTGCAACAATAGAACAGGCAATCCACTGGTTAGAAACGGAGGGAGAGCAATATGGAATCAATGAGGCTTATCTGTTTGGTTCAGTAACTCGTCCCTATCGGTTCACCGATAACTCTGATGTAGATGTTGCAGTAGAGCAGTTCAACCCAGAAGATTTCTTTGTTGCAATGGCTGCACTGTCTGAAACATTGGAGCGCGACATAGATTTGGTAGACTTATCCAAATGCCATTTTGCCCATCGTATTCGTCAGCAGGGAATGGTATGGAGGCGAGAAACTTAGCAGTTTTCACGGCGGATATTACAGCTCAACAGCAAGCTATTGAGCGAGTATTTGCAATGTTAGAGCAGCGGGCGGAGGCGCTTAAGCCTGATTACCCTGAGCGCTTAGAGAGCGTTGCCTATCAGCTTCACAACTTCTATGGCGCGATCGAAGAGTTACTCAAGATCGTTGCAACTTATTTTGAAAACAACGTTTCAGACACAGCGCGATGGCATAGCCTGCTGTTACTGCGAATGACACAAGCGGTGGAGGGAGTTCGCCCTGCGGCTATCTCAACGGAGAGCTACGCCTTGCTGAATGCTTTGAGAGCGTTTCGACATTTTTTTCGTCATGCCTATGGCGTTCCAATTGATTTTGCTCAGCTTCAGAGCAATTTAACTAAGGCACAGCAGCTTAAACCGCTGCTTGACAGAGATTTGAAGTGTTTTTTGCAAGATCTTAGAGGCTTAAGCAATTGAAAGTTTCACTATTTACATCAAAAAAATGGAAGAGCTAAGCTCTTCCATTTTTTTTAACTTACAGCAATTTCCACTTGTATAAACCACAAACCTCTGTAGGGCGGTTCGCGAACCGCCCCTACGCTAGGGCTTACCCATCTGAAAATGGCTGTAAGTGACCCTAAAAACGTCTATACAGTTATACGGCTGCAAAGAAGTTTTTGGACTTAACGGGGTCGGGATTCATGGTTGCATCACCAGGCTTCCAACCAGCGGGGCAAACTTCATCGGGGTGAGATTGTACGTACTGAATCGCCTGCAGAGTCCGTAGCGTCTCATCAACACTCCGTCCAAACGAGAGGTTGTTGATGGTGGAGTGCTGAATTACACCATCTTTGTCGATGATGAACAGTCCACGTAGCGCGACTCCTGCTTCGGGCTCCAATACGTTGTAAGCGATGCTGATCTCTTTCTTGATATCAGAAACCAGAGGATAGTTGAGGTCGCCTACACCACCTGATTTGCGGTCGGTTTGAATCCAGGCAAGGTGAGAAAACTCACTGTCAACAGAAACACCCAATACCTCGGTGCCAATCTGCTTAAACTCATCAAAGCGATCGCTAAAAGCAGTGATTTCAGTGGGGCAAACAAAGGTAAAGTCGAGTGGGTAGAAAAACAATACGACATACTTGCCGCGATAGTCAGACAGCTTAATGGTCTTGAATTCTTGATCGACCACAGCGGTTGCAGTGAAGTCGGGTGCAGATTGACCGACCCGGAGGCATCCTTCTGTCTGATAAGTCATGAATTTACTCTCCTTAAAATGAACATGCGTCTACGTTCGTTTGTATCTTGTTCGTTTGTATAAGAAGCTAGTCAGACAGTCGCCCACTGGGCAACGACCGCTTTATTTACGAACTGTTACGACTATATCATAGTCATAACGATTTTGAGTAACAACGCCATCCTAGCAACCTCGAAAGGAAACGGTAAGACTTCACTGAAAACTATCAATTTTTTTGCTGTGCAAATTTATAGTGAATCCTGTAGCGGTAGCAACCTGTAGAACAGGGAGTCGGTTTAAACTGCCAGTATCAAGATAGTTTAAGTCTGGGAAGCCTTTGGACTTCGTTGATCTTTGAAGCTGTTGGATCTGAGGATGCTTTGAGGCTAGAATCTTCGGTTTCACACTTTAAGCATCTCTTGCCAGGCGATCTTAACCTTGCTGGTTTCGGGTGTTGGTCTATTAGTGATGTGGGCATGGGTGAATTAGATACGAGAGAATGGCTGCTGACAAATGGGCTGGGCAGCTTTGCCAGCGGGACAGTTTGCGATGCCCACACGCGCACTTATCATGGCTGGCTGGTTGCGGCACTCGACCCACCTGGGCAACGGACCCTGTTGCTGTCTCGGATTGACGCAACCCTTGAGCTACCGGGACGACGCTTTGACCTGGGCACCAATTTTTGGATGAGTGGGGCGATCGCCCCCTCAGGCTATCAACTGCTGCAATCTTTTCAGCTTGAGCCAGTGCCAACTTGGGTGTGGGGTCAAGCTGACTGGCAGCTTTCGCGTCAAATCATTTTGCCCCACGGGTTGCTGCCGCCTGAGCAGAATCTGGAACCCCCCTCGTTTCGTAATCAGGTGTTGATTCGCTATCGCTATCAGGGAGAAGAGCCTGCGATAGTCAAGCTGCGTCCCCTGGTGGGCGATCGCAACTTTCACCACCAGCAACAAGAAGACCCCAACCTAAATTTCTCTCAACTGATTGAGCCACATCGCGTGTTGATTCAGGCTTTGCGTCCTGACTGGGTAGGAACACCCTGGCAGCTTTGCTGGTCACACGGAACCTACCAGCCCAACGGCGTGTGGTACTGGAGCTACCGCTACACCGAGGAAACGAAACGAGGTTTGGGCGATTGTGAAGACCTCTACAGTCCTGGCTATTTGACGGTCGAGCTTCAACCTGAAGAGACGCTAACGCTGGCAGCCAGCGTTTGTTTGCCTGACACGGTCCAGTCTGCTGTCCAGCTAGATTCCCAGACCTTTGAGCGAACGATTCAGGCAAAATACTATCGCCTCGATCACCATTTCCAAGAACTTTATCAAGATGCGATCGCCACTTCTAAAGAGAAAGCTGCGCTCTGGCGGCAGCTTCTCCATGCGGGCGATCAATTCATTGCTTATCGTGCTTCGATTTCAGGTCCGACCGTGATTGCGGGCTACCACTGGTTTAATGACTGGGGACGCGATACGCTGATTGCGCTGCCCGGTTTGGCACTGGCAACGCGACGATTTTCTTTAGCACGAGGGCTACTCGAAACATTTGGGCATTATTGTGCAGACGGTCTAATTCCCAATGCGTTTCCCGATGCGGGGGCAAGACCTTTCTATAACAGCATTGACGCAGCCCTGTGGTGGATTGAAACGCTGGGACTGTATCTGGAAGCCACTCAAGACTGGGATTTTCTGGCAAAGCAATATCCTATCGTGCGGCGCATCTACAAAGCTTTTGTAGCAGGCACTATACACAACATTCAGGTGGATGCGTTTGACAATCTAGTGTCGTGGGAGGCTCCCGGTGTGGCGCTAACCTGGATGGATGCAGTAATAGATGGGCAGCCTGTTACACCTCGACAGGGCAAAGCTATCGAAATTAACGCGCTATGGTATTCAGCCCTATGCTGGGCCCACCAGTGGGCAGAACGTCTGCGCCAGGTATCAACCGCAGACTCGGTGAGCCTCACTAACCAGGCGAAGCGCTATGCTCAGCAGGCGGAGCAAGTCAAAGCCTCACTACAAAAGTTTTGGAATCCACATCAGGGCTATCTGTATGACGTGATCGAACCGACGGATCGCCCCGATCCTCAAATTCGTCCAAATGCGGTTATTGCGCTCTCGCTCTATCACTGCGGCTTTCCAGAACATCAGGGGCGGCGGGTGTTGCAGGTGGCTCGCGATCGCCTGCTCACTCCCTATGGTTTACGCTCACTTTCACCAACAGACAGAGACTATATTGGCAGGTATGAAGGCAATCTCTGGCAGCGCGATTGCGCCTATCATCGCGGCACCGTTTGGAGTTGGCTGATTGGTCCTTTCGTTCGGTCATGGCGCAGATTTTATGAGGCTGAACCGCTTCCCTTTAGCTGGGAGCCACTATTGGACCATTTCCAGCAGCAGGCTTGCCTTGGCTCGATTTCAGAAATCTTTGATGGTGATTCGCCGCACCAACCTCAAGGAGCGATCGCACAAGCCTGGTCAGTTGCTGAGCTAATTCGCCATTGGGATGAAATTCAACGTTAGAAGGTAGAGCTTTTTGTCAAACCCGCCTAACTGTCCTACATCTCTTGCTATCATTGCTATGAACTTGGGGCTGTGGCTCAGATGGATAGAGCAAGCGCCTCCTAAGCGCTAGGTCGGCGGTTCGAATCCGCCCAGTCCCGTCCAGGTTTTACAAGGGTTTGAGGCTCTACCAGCAGGGTTTTGTGGGAATTCTGAACCGATTCTTTTCTTTGAGTAATTTTACAAAAACAATTCCAGCAGAATTATCTTGTTTTCCTCTATCCAGAATTGTTGTTCCTGCAATCTTTACGTGCGTTTAATCCGTTTATTGGCATACATCTGTTGATCAGCTTGGATCATCATCTGTTCCAATGAAGTCTTTACATCGACCTGGCAAATAGCTAAACCAATACTCATGGATAGATGATAGGGATTCTTCCTTGTTTCGTTGAAGAGGGTTATATTCCGTTGCAAACGAGATACAACACCATCTTTTGCTCCACAGCTTGATACGAATACGGCAAATTCATCTCCGCCCAAGCGAGCTACTACATCTGATTCACGAAAGGTTTGTTTCAATACTTTAGCTGCGTCTATAATCAAGCGATCGCCCATTTCATGCCCTAACGTATCATTCACCCGCTTCAATCCATCCAGATCAATGAATAGCAGACAAACAGACGTATTGACGCGATGGGCTAGTTTAAGTTGTTGCTCCGCTAGTAGGAGAAAGCCACGTCGATTATTTAGCTTGGTTAGTTCATCTGTGATCGACAGTTGCTGAACGGCTTCTTCTGCTTTTTTTCGTTCTTTCACTTCTTCACGCAGTTGGGCGTTCGCAAATTCTAATTCAAGCGTGCGGTCTTTTACCCGTTGCTCAAGCTCGGCATATATTTGAACATTTTCTAACGCAACGGATGTTGTATCTGCTAATGCTTGGAGTAGCTCAACCTCTGATGCAGTGGGTTGATGACATTGCGCCCAGTACACCCCAATGGCTCCAATGGGAGCAAGGGCCCGAATGGGTACCATTGCTAAGCTCTTAACAAAAGTGGGTTGGTAAGCAGCAAAGGGAATCCGTTCATCTTCATAAACATCTTCAATAATGACGGGTTGACGGTTCTGCATCGTCCATCCCCCAATACAGATTTTCAGCGGAAACCGTTGCCCTTTCCACAGGGGTGCAATCGCATCTTCATCCGCATAAAAACATTGATCCTGGTCGCGCAAAACAAAACTGGCACCATCAGCATGAGTCAATTCGCGCGCGGCTACTTGCACAATCGTCATGATGGTTTCTAGGCTACGGGCAAGAGAAGGCTTTTGCACAACCGTAATTAGCCGTCTCATGGACTGTAAGTGCGATAGCGAATGCGGTTCAGCGACAGTTGGTTTAGTAGTTTGAATAGAGAGATTCATTGAAGGACCGGCTTACTCAGGATCAAGAGGCGCAGAGAAATAGCAGGCAGAAGAAGAGGATTTAGGCTATCTATCTTTAGATAGGCTTTGTAAGCTGAGTATAAAGACCCTAGTAGATTTGGGAATGCGGAATTTGCTGAGATTGAGTAGAAATTTCTATTAGAGTTAACTGTATATAAGCTTTTGCAGTTGAAGCTTCAAGCCACAAACTCTCAGAAATAGAACAACCATCTTTACATAAAATTGTTTCTAGCCCATTAGATTTCAGCAGACCCACAGCTTGCAGTAACTGTCAATTAGTGTTTACATCTATGAGATCTCACTACACTAATTGGGGTAAAGGTAGCACTCGGTAAATTCTCCTAAACGGGATAAAGAGTTGCCCCTTTTCACCACCGTCTTGCGCTTGAGATTTCAGAGCTAGACTCACAACGGGCCAGCCCGCACCAGCATTCTTGCGTTTTTAGCTCATAAAGATTGCCCCACTGTTAGATGATGCTCGTTCTCCTATCTTTTAACTTCCGTTTTTTTCCTCCTTCTTGCAGTCCCTCCGTTGGAGACTCACGTTAATTAGACGGAGACATCAGCAGATCAAATAATAGGTTAGGACGGAACGGTGGCTCTTTGAGTTGCGTTTGATTCTGCTTCAAAGGGAAAGTTCGATCGCCCACCACGAGCGGCTCAAATTGTCGAGATAATCGTTCTTCATGCGATCGCAGGAAAATGACGCGATCGCTGCCAACTTTTCCTGGCAACTCTCTTCGATCGAGCGCAACCTCTCGATCGATTTGTAGAAAATTATCCTCAAGTGCAATATACTCTTGCCAGTCATCATCTAACCGATACGCCTTCGGCTGAATCGATAGATTCGGATCTTCATCATTGATCCAGCTCAGCGGAAATTTGTAAATCAAGCTCAACAAACGCGGAAATCGGCTGTTGAAACTTTGCACTCGCTCTAGTCCTACTGGATCTTGATTGAAGTCAATTAAAATAATGCTTCTGCTGGTCATATCGGGGCAGAGTTGCGCAATATCTGTCCAAAATGTTCGCTGATACTGTGCGATCGCCACAAACTCTTGCTGAACTCTAAATCCACTCGCAATCAGCAGCGTAAAAAACAAGGCTAGCCCCACTGTAGCAATTGATTTTTTTCGGCTGTGGCTCACCGCAAACTGGATCGCACAGCAGGCGCAACCACACAAAATTGCAGCTCCAAAAGCAGCAGCAAGATGCACAAGCGAAGCTCTACCATTTACTAGATAAATGTTGTCCTCATCACCAGTGAGGGTGAGAACATACGCTAACACCAGTGCGACAAATCCGGTAATCAGCAATCGCCACAGACTGGAAAACTGGCGCTGAAAATGCTTTGATGCTTCTTCAGTTGGTGGTCGCTTTGTCTGGTGATTCAGTCCCGAAAAATGCAAGCCGTAAGCAATTGCCAATAACAGCAAACTCAGTGGAATAATCCATTGTACCTCTAGAGCCATGAAAGCCTGAATGGGTTTCATGATAAAAGCAGCGATCGATACAACTGGTCCTGCTGTAATTGAAAGCAGCACCTGTAAGACACTATTCTTATCATCATTAATCTGAATCAGCCGACCGATACGCGATTCACCAACCAGTGTACGAAGCAGCAAAACAACGAGCATCAATGCGATTAGAATCGCAGCATGTCTAAATAACTCTTGCCGCGATCGCCCATTCCATTTCCAGGTCGGCTTCAGCAGTGGAGCAATCCAAAATAGCGGTAGAAATTTTTCATAGCAGAACAATGAAATAAAAATTAGTAAATATGAAAAAATGCGATTTCTTCTGTCACCTGATAAATATAAGTGTGAGGCAACCAGAAATAGGATAGATGCGGGTAAGATGCCAAAAGCGCTTGTCAGCCAAGCATGATTTGTATTGGCAGGAAATAAGGCGAAAGCCAAAGCGCTAGTGAGTGCAAAAAAAGCGTTTTGCGTCGTTCGCTGCATCAGCCTGTGAAACAATAAAACATGAACTAGATAAACGAAATAGGCAATTACATACATGGCGGGTAGACCACCGAATTGAACGCCTAAACGAGCAAACACATAAATCAGTCCGGTGTGCAGTGGTCGTCCTTCTTCGACTGCTATAACCTCAAAAATTGGCAGCCAATATTGCCAAACTTGCGTCCACTTCCACTGCATCATCAGCGGAACTCTGGTGAAATCTTCTCGATATATCGAAAACTGCTGAAAGTTCTGAAAGTAAGCAACCCAAATAATCAGCGCTAAAAGCAAAAAGACAAACCCGTTAAAAGCTTGTTGGCGATTTAGCACTTTAAGATTGAGCGGATATTTGGACATTATCTGATGCTCTGATGCAAGGAGTTTTCAATGCTGATGCGATCGATATGAACGTAACGCTAGTAGTCGAATTCGCACAATTTTGATTGCCCTTACTACTCTAGTAGAGCATCGACCCATTGCCTAGACGATTTGAAATCACATCTGAATTTGAAATCACATCTGAATTCTTGACAACTTTTGGTCTTTGTTGTACCAAATGTGTTGCAAAAGAGTTTTCTATTTTCGAAGACTGAGCAGCAGTGTTTTAGCAGAATTGCCCCCTATTTGTACCTTCTGTAGTTTGAGCGATCGCGTTAATCTAACTGCTGTTGTTTGCCACTAAAACTGATGGGACAGGCAATTGTTCAAGTTGATGCATTTACCGACAGTCCGTTTAGGAAAGATGCAGCTGTGGTCTGCGTTTTGGCTGAGCCACAGTCGGATGAATAGATGCAAAAGAACGATCTAACTCCCATCATCGGTTTTACACTGCGCTTCACATTGCGATGGTCTTGCTCAATGACATGGTTCAAATACTGGTTCTGTCGTAATTCTGTCTCGGCTTTCAACGCTTCAATTACCCCTTCCAGAACCCAGAGCAAGCTTACGGCGCATGACGACGAACACCAAGGTTTAATTCTGAACGTGTCGCACGACTCTCTAAAAAGAGACTTAGACCAATGCTCTCCAGGCGTAAAAGCATTTTTTGCTGCACCATTCCATCAGGTTGCTGACAAAGGCTCTGCGGACGCTTACGTAAAAATGGCGCTTGAAAGTATTGCAATCGCTGTAGATGTTGTCTGGTGGTCCATCGCTTAATTTCTTAAAATTGAAGTATGAACCTCTCAGAAATTCTCCCCCAACTCAAAGCGTGGTTTCCCGCCGCAGACCACAAAGAACGCGACCTCCCAGGCGGTGGACGTTGGTACTATGTCCCCTGGCAATCGATTAGAGCGAGGCTGGATGAAGTGTGTCCTGATTGGCAGGTCAGCTACGGTGAGCCTATCTATCTGGACAAGTACTGCGTCATCTCCTGCACTATTACTATTTGCGGTGTAAGTAGGCAGGCAATCGGCAATGCCCCAATCGAGCTAATTAGCAGTAAGGGCAAGGACATGTCCCGTGGAACGCCTATTGAACGAGCGATCGCCGATGCCTTCAAAAATGCTGCTGAGGCTTTTGGCATTGCTGCCTACCTGGATGAACAGGTTGATGACAAGACCAAGGCTGACTTTGTTCGCTATATGCAGAAGCATGGCAACGGTAAGGCAGTAGTTAACTATCAGGAAAACCAACGCCTAGAGCGAGGTGAGCCGCCTACGCCAAAACGTGTTGACCCTCCCAGCCGTCCCTTTGGACAGCCCGCACCCAGCACCAAGTCTGTCATCACAGAATCGCAGCGCAAGCGGTTGTGGGCGATCGCCACTAACAATGGCGGATACACCGAGGCTGGCTTTAAGCGACTGATTGAGGGGTGTGGCTTTGCCAGCTCCAGGTCAATCACGGTCGATAAGTACAGCGAGATTTGCTTGAGGGCTAGCGACCCTGGCACGGCAGCTATTTACAACCAGGAGTCACAAGCCTCATAGTGCACGCAGGCTTCTTTTGTATCACATCAACCAGCGGGAACTATTTAGCGTCCCGCTGGTTTTTTGTATGCTGTCCTCCATATCTCTTGAAGTCCTCCTCAATGCTGTCGATCGCCTCCTCATACTGCCCAACCTCAGAAGCCTTTAGATACTTAGATTTCTTCCCACCAAACTGGGCTTTACGGCTCCTTAACTGCCATGTGCATGGTCAGTTCTGGCAGTTCCAGACGGCTTTGACTGAGCAATCCAGCAACACATCGTCCTGTGCTCTAATCCCTGCCTGCTGCGACTGGAGGGAGGTGAGTTTTTCGAGCAATGCTTGGTATCCGTTCATTTTTTGATGCGTGTGCAATCTAGAACTGTTTTAGCAATTTGCTCACGAATCAACAATGACTTTCAGCCCAGCTTCGCCGTCGGGCTGAAAGTCATTGCTCTCCCGCTTGCGAAGCCATTCCCGTGAAAGATTGACCGTTTGACCAACTTTACCCAACGATTGCTTGCTGCCATCAAATTCTACTGGCAGCCATTTCCAGCACAGCTTGTAGTAACACATCTTGCTCAACAGGCTTAGCTAAATGCTGCTGGTAACCTGCCGCAAACGCTTGCTCTCGATCTGATTCTCTAACATTAGCTGTTAGGGCGATCGCTGGCACCTGCCCTCCTTGCTCAACTGTCAAGGCTCTAACTCGACGGATTAACATGTAACCATCTTCGCCAGGCATACTCACGTCACTAACTAAAACGTCTGGTCGCCATTCCAGAACTGATTGGAATGCATAATCAGCAGAGATAACTGCTGCTACCTCTGCACCGTAAACCTCGAATAGGAAAGCGAGAAATTGGAGATTATCAACATCATCATCTACGAGCAGCACCTTCAAACCATCCAGCCTAAGATCAGCATCGGAGGACATGGATCAGAAACCTTAATGAAATTTGTAGGGGAAATTTGATATTCCCACAAAAAGCTTTGCTTTTCGTTGTTTTGCTCAACCAACTGAAGGGAAGCAACTTCTCCAAGGTTAAGCCGATCACTTTGCAGGAATGACAGAATCTCGTGCTCTGCACTTTTCGATGTCCAGCCAGTACTCAGGATTGGCAGTATTGGGCGATCGCCCTCTGATAGGCCCTCCAACACCGCTCTAACTTGCTCTGCTGTTACTGCACTACCTCAAATTTGGAGATGTCCCTGTCTCACCTCGTTTCATACCTTGATTCAGCA
>JACJOC010000062.1 GCA_014695345.1 Cyanobacteria bacterium FACHB-471 | reverse complement strand
TGCTATTCCAAGTCAATTGAGATGCTTCAGGCATCGATTCGCTTGTTAATTTACTACTTGAAGCATCGACAAGTGCCTGCTTTGAGATGATCATTCACCCATTGTGCAACGCCTTCAAGCTTTTGTGCCCAGAGATGGCAGCAATATTCTTGATTGGAGTGTTGGCATCCTTCATGGCAGTCAGAGCCGTTCTTCTGAAGCTATGGGTTCCCACTCCCTCAATTCCCAACCCATCACACACGGTTGTGTCGCAAAAACCTTTAAAGGCAAACGATTTCCATCCAGCTCATCGTCTTAAGCAGTTACTCCAAAGAGTGCTTCGATAAATCTGACCTGAGAGACACTATCCCCCTGATCAATTCCATTCACTTGTCCTTTGCGGATCATATTCATCGCTTCAATCCCACTCAAAGTTTTCCTAGCACTATTGAACGACTTAAATCCCATCATTGGCTTTACAAGGTTCTGTCGCAAAAAATCTTTTTAACGCTACCTACAGAGTTGTATTATGCATACTTCAACACTGCAAATAGTGTTTCCTAAAGTTTTTGCGACAGAACCTCATCAACTTGTTATGCCGCGAACGCTTTGGCGAAATCAGGAAGCGATCGAGCAATGCTATTTCACAGCAACGTAAACATTAAGCTGCTGGCTGAAAAAGTTCTAGACCAATGCCATCAGGATCTGTGAAATATGCAAAGGTTGCACCCTTGATCCCTGGCGAACCGTCTTCATCTGTGAATGTATGGGGTGGGGCAAGAAACTGAATGCCCTTTGCCGTCAACTGCTGATAAACAGCATGGATGTCTGAAACTTCAAAGGCAATATGAATTGAACCAACATCTGCACCTGCTCGTGTATTGTCTGCACCTTGCGGTTGTTGCCACTCAATCAATTCAAGAACAGTATTACCCAATTTAATCAGACAAAAACGTACCCGTACACCCTCATCTCCGGTGACTCTTGCCAGTCCAGGACCATACATATCATTGACAAACTCTAATTCACCACCTGTGATATCTCGATAAAACTCAATTGAGCGATCGAGGTTACGAACAGAAGCGCCAACGTGATTTACATGATTCAATTGCATCGTCAAACTCCTCTTGTCATCAGGTATGAGTAAAAATTGCTCAAGTTATACGGTTACTCCAATAACCTTCGATGCAAACAGTTCAACAACCTTTGGTGCAAATTCTGGGATATCGCCTGGGTTGCGAGCAGTAATCAAATCGTTGTCAATGACAACTGCTTGATCAATCCAATTTGCTCCTGCATTAATTAAATCTTTCCGCAGAGAGAGCCATGACGTTACGGTGCGTCCCTCAACTACATCTGCTTCGATCAACATCCAGAGTCCATGACACATCGTTGCAACTGGCTTACCTACCTCAAAAGACGCTTTCACAAACCGGACGGCATCCGAGTTGATCCGAAGTAGATCAGGATTAATAATGCCGCCTGGAAGATAAAGCGCCTGATATTGAGCAGGATCTGATTCATTCAGCAATACATCTACCGAAAACTCATCGCCCCAGTCTGGAAACTGTAATGCTTTGATAGTTCCTGCTTGGGGTGAAACAAGATGAGTGGTTGCTCCTGCTTCATCTAACGCTTGTCTTGGTGCAGTCAGTTCAATTTGTTCAACACCCATTGTTGCAAGAACAGCAACTTTCACACCTTGTAATTGTTTGCTCATGCAGAAGTACTCTCTCAACGAAGTGTAACGAGAGTATCTTACAAATCTTCAAAGAGAGCAGTCTTTCAAGAATTTGCGCGGGTTGTCATTTTTTTGCGGAAATTGTTTGAATGCTTCAAAGGTAGCGTTTTCTAAACTCACCAGGAGACAATCCGACAGTCTGCTTAAACACTTTTGTCATGTGGCTTTGACTGCTAAACCCAGCCGCTAAACTTAGCTCAAGTAAAGACTGTCTGGTATCGATCAATTCTCGTTGGAGAAATTCAATGCGTTTAGTCAAAACATATTGACTTGGAGATTGACCTGTAGCTTGCTTAAAACAGCGGCTAAAGTGAAACGGACTCATATCAGCAAGATTGGCTAACTCATTCAAACGCAGGTCTTGATTTAAGTGCGCTTGAACGTAATCTGTAATCACAGCTAGCTTGTGAGGAGCAAGTGTAACGTGTTGCTCGCGAGGTCGTTTTAGGTCAGAGTGTTGCCGCAGTAAATGAATTCCCAACATAGTCGCAAGGGAATCAATCATGATGGAGCCACCAGGCATATCTGCACACAGTTCGTCTCTCACCGATCGTGCAAGCTGATAGATCTGTGGATCAAAAAAGGGAACTCCTTCCGTTCTGAGGCTGAAGCGATCGTCCTCAAACGTGCTAAGAGCAAGTTGTCGAAGTTTTTTAGGATTGAGGGTGAAGACAACGTGATTGGTTGGCTCGGGTGTGTAGCCTTTGATATTGTGGTTCGCATCAATCAGGTGAGCAAAACCAACTTTACGAATGCCCCGCCGCTCGGCTGCCCCACTGTAAGCATAAACAGCATTGCGGATAGGGTTAAAGTTCACACAGAGCAGATAATCGGGAACGGTAATATCTACTTCTGGTGCTTCACGTCGGCTAAACTCAACTGTTGCGCCTTCAACACAAGCGACACGAGGTGCAAACGATGCCTTGAGATTCATGTCGCTGCCGAGTGCCATTGTTGCCTCTTCTGGTACTCAAGTAGGAGAAATTATTCCTAATAATGCTGACAATACTAATCTAAATCTAATATCTATCTACAGACGGAAAACACAAGAAACATAGCCTAATTTTATGAATAGCGATCGTACCACTGCCTCTAAAGCACTGTCTTGCTAAAAGCTCACGCTAATTCAATCTCGAACACCAATAAATAAGATCTTGGTTACGTCCTCATCAACAATCTGAGCGGCATGACGCCGCATTCAGCGGCTTGTCCGTTGCAATGCTTTATGGGGGGACTGTGGGACAGAATTCACAGGGAGTTACCTCCACTCGTTCATCAAAGTGCCTCGTCGCACCTAACAGTCCGCTCCAGCCGATTTATGTTAGACCGTAGAAACCTGCAACTAGCTATCAACTTTGTCTTCTATTCGATAATGTTCTGCTGTTTCAGCTTTGCTGTTAGCTCATCTATGAACTTAACAAATACTTTTAGTTTGGCAGAGACATACCGCTTCTGTGGATACAAAATAGATATTGGTGAACCTGTTGGCGCGAACGCAGATAGAACAGGCTTAAGGTCTCCTCGTGCGATCGCAGGTTGAACCAGAAAGTTATACAGTTGAATCAATCCTCCCCCTGCAATTGCGGTTTCGACTAACGCCTCTGGATGATCAAAGGAGAAACGACCGGATACAGGAATCTCCACTCTGCATCCATTTTGCTGAAAGATCCAATCACGCACTCGCCCGGTTTGAGGCATGACAAAATTTAGGCATTGATGAGATTCCAATTCGTTGAGGGTTTGAGGTTCTCCATAACGGCTGAGGTAAGCTGGAGGGTTCCGTCGCAAAAATAGGAACTAAGCATATCATCGGAGAGCCAGTTTTTCTTTGGCTTGAACCCGATGGCAGCTTCCGATCTCTCTAAGTGGCGACACTTTCTCCCCGAAATCATCCTGTTGAATGTGCGCTGGTACTGTCGCTATGCAGTGTCGTATCGAGATTTGGAGGAGATGATGGCAGAGCGCGGAGTCGAGGTGGACCACTCCACAATCAACCGCTGGGTTTTGAAATATGCTCCAGAATTGGATAAACGAATTCGCCCTCGTTTGAAACCGACGAACGATTCGTGGCGCGTGGACGAAACGTACATCGAAATCAAAAGGGAGTGGAAATATAGCTCTACGGGAGCACGTTAGGACACGTTTTGAAAGCTGCATCTATACAATTGTGAAAACTCTCAAACTCACTCCATCGTTGTCGCATCCAGTTCTTGAGCACAAACCAC
>JACJOC010000061.1 GCA_014695345.1 Cyanobacteria bacterium FACHB-471 | reverse complement strand
CGTATTGCTGCCCAAACTTCTGGCACCATTCCCGAATCGTTTCGTAGGTTACCTCAATGCCCCGATACAGCATCATTTCCTCGATATCTCGGTAGCTCAAAGGAAAGGTGTAACACAGCCAGACGCAATAACTAATAATCTCGCCAGGAAATCGATGACGGGAGTACATGAGCAAGATGTTACGAACGGCGTGAGATCAGTACGATTATTCTACCTTTGGGTCAAGTTGACAGTGCCCTCCTGAGCATGAACCTGTTCATGCCGGGATCTTCTTGGTGCTTCGACATGTGTCCAGTTTGTAGGATGGCTCGACATTTCACCACTCAAAATCTGCAATTTAAGCGTTAGTTAAGGTGATCCGCATTGCTCTGTTGTCTGCGATCGCTTTTCTGTAAGATGCTGCACGGGAGAACCTAACGTGAAATGGCTCCTAATGCTCTTAACGTTGTTTTTTGAGCCATCGTCAACCCTGTTGCACCCTGAATATTCATGCCTTCATAGAGGCGATCGCCTCTCACCGTTTTGATACAGCGTCCTGTAGCGACATCCCACAGTTTGATGATGCGATCGAAGCTCCCACTCAATAGCATTTGACCGTCGGGGTTGAAGACAACGGATGCAATCCAACTGGCGTGTCCATCCATCACATGAAGGCATTCCCCCGTCTTCAGATTTCAGAGGCGAACGGTTTGATCATCACTGCCACTGGCAAGGAGTTGACCATCCGGGCTCATCGCAATGGTAAACGCGATGCTGGTATGCCCCTGTAATGTCCTTAGACAGGCTCCGCTTTGCACATCCCACAATCGAATCGTTTGGTCAAAACTGCCGCTCGCTAGAATCGGCTCGGTTGGATGAAAGGCTAGCGCGTAAACTCCGCCCTTGTGTCCTTCTAGCACCCGCAGGCACTCCCCGGTCTGCGCGTTCCATAGCCGAATCGTCTGATCATAGCTACCACTTGCCAGCGTTCGACCTGAGGGATCAAAAGCGATCGCCCGCATGCTGCTCTGATGACCCTGTAACACGTGTAAGCATTGGCGAGTTTGTACATCCCACAAACGCACTGTTCGGTCACGGCTGCTGCTTGCCAGGGTTTGCCCAACGGGGTTAAACAGTACCGCCAATACAGG
Organism: Cyanobacteria bacterium FACHB-471; assembly: GCA_014695345.1. GTDB lineage: Bacteria > Cyanobacteriota > Cyanobacteriia > Elainellales > Elainellaceae > JAAUTN01. The sequence continues at coordinate 7,440 of JACJOC010000061.1, read as the reverse complement.
AGCATCGTGAGCAATCCAGCGATCGCCCTGTCCTGTTTGCACATCCCATAGAAAAATGGAGCCATCTTCCCCATTGGTGGCGATGGTTTGACCATCGGGGCTAAAGCTTAGATTTGAGATTAGGCTGGTTTCTCTGTAGAGGGTTCTGTAGGGAGGCGAACTTAATGGCTCTCTATCAACCGACCATTGCCATAGATGAATCGTTCCCGTTTGACTACTACTACTAGCAAGCAGTTGATTCGACGATCCAGTTCCCGCTGAGGCAGAATCATTCTGATTTTGAGCTGCCGTAACTGTGACAGGACTAAAACTTAAAGCTTGTTCTCCATAGGTAAAGCCGCTTAACGTTTTGAGGCTTTGCCCATTTGGCATCTGCCACAGCCGCACGGTTCGATCCTGATTGGCGCTGATCAAGACCTGACCATCGCTACTGATGGCGAGCGCCAGAGCAGATACCGTCTGCTCGCCCAGAATATTCGTACAGTATCCATCTTGGACATTCCAAAGCCGAAGGGTGCCATCATCACTGCTACTGACTAAAGTGTCACCCTCTGGACTAAATACAATGTTTCGAACCCAGTCTAAAGTGTCACCCTCTGGACTAAATACAATGTTCCGAACCCAGTTAGTGTGCCCCTGCAGCGATGATTCAGGATTAGATGAATGAGTTTTAGAACTAGGCGGATGACTCCATAGTTGAATGCAGCCATCGAGACCGCCACTTGCCAATTGTTGACCATCCGGGCTGTAGCGCACGCAGCGAATACCGGAAGAATGTCCTTGCAACACATTTAGGCATTTTCCAGTCTCAACATTCCAAAGCCGAATCGAGGTATCCTTACTGCCGCTGGCTAAAATTGGATGATTGGGTGAGAAGTGAACGGAATAAACGTTTTTGGTGTGTCCTTTCAAAACGTGCAAACAGTCACCCTGTAAATTCCACACTCTTGCGGTTTGATCATCACTACCACTGGCTAACCATTGATGATTAGCGCTAAAGCTTAAAGACCAAATTCGACTCGTATGCCCTGTCGAAATCCACAAACACTGACCACTTTGCACATTCCACAACCGTACTGTCGCATCATTACCGCCACTCGCCAGCGTCGTGCCATCGGGACTAAAGGCAACAGCCCAAACTCCACCGCAATGTCCTTCAAACGTCGCAATGAGTTGATGAGATGCAACATTCCACAAATATATAAAACCATTGATATCACCTACGGCAAAAACTTGTCCATCTGGGCTGATATCAACCGATGTTGGCACCCCCAAGGTCTCTGAAAACAGGGATGTTGCTAAATCAGAATTTTGAAAATTGACCCCTACCAAATTAATCTGCCGTAGGTCGGCTTGCCGCACTACGAGTTCAGAAAAATCGGAACCCTGCAAATCTACTTTGAGCTGCACCAGCAGATTGATCAAATTCCCTGCCGCATATCCTGTGCCATATTCTGGCTGTTGTCGCTGTTGCGCCAGGAGCAGTCTTGCTCTATCTTCAACTTGAGACAGATTTTGGTAAGACGATAAAAGCCATTCCATTACAGGCTGTACGATGAATCGTAATTGCATCTTGAGGATATAGTCTTTTGCCTGTACTCGAATCAATGAATGACTTTGCCATACATCAAGCTGTCGGGTTGTAAATTCTGTACAGACTTGTTGTATCAACCGTTGTGTGACATATTCCAGCACAACGGGCTGCAAGAAAAATAATCCATCTGTTTTTTCAAGTAGCGTAGGCTTTGCCTTCTCGATTAGAGATCGCCGGAGCAGTGAATTTACTTGTTGGGGAACGGTTTGCTGTGAGGCTGCACCAATCACGTTTTCGCGAATCTCTGCGATCGCCACCGGCTCTCGGTGAATAGCAAACCAGTAGAGAATTTTCTGTTCCTCTACCGATAGGCGATTGAATTGGCGATCGAGAACATTACGAATATCCTCAAAAACAAACGTTCCCTGGTTGAGATAGTTGACTACCTCAGCAATATTTCCGTTAAACAAATCCTGCGTGGCAGATGCCACTAATTTCAACGCTAAAGGGTTGCCACCATAGTGGTTAGTCAAGGTTTGCCACTCGGCTTCTGACCCTGTAAATGCTCCCTTTTGTCGAAAAATAGCGCCTCCATCATTAGGGGTGAGTCCATTTAGAGCAAGCGATCGCACTACACTCTGGTCGCCCTCCAACAGAGCGATTTCGCGAGGTTTCTCACGACTGGTCAGCAAGCAGCAACTTTGGTGAGGCGTTTCTCCTAGCGTTCTTAAGAACTGTCCATAGGCTTCATAACCAGGCTGCCACTGCCCGACCTGTTCACTGTGCAAAATCGTTTCGGCGTTATCTAAAATCAGCAGGCACCGCTGTGATCGCAAATACTGCATCAACTTCGACAACTTTTCATCCAGTGTTGCAGGGATGATCGGATCGTCACATTGAAGCGGCATCAGAAATTTCAGAAGGCTGATGAGGAGGTCATCCAGTGAGGGCGCATTCGCCAGCGATCGCCACACCACAACCTCAAACTCAGACTGCATTTGTAGAGCTGCTTTGACGGCGGTCGTGCTTTTGCCAATCCCCCCAATTCCGAGCAGCCCAACTACACGACAGCGTTCCGCCACCATCCACTGCCACAGTTGCGCCAGTTCCGTTTCACGACCATAAAACACGGTAGCATCGACCGCATTATCCCAATCCTGCTGTGGGCTTTCCCGTTGACTGGATGACGCTTCCCCCGCAGCGATCGGAGAAATATAATCAGTCTTTGTTAATTCCAGTTCAAAGGATTGGAAGAGAATCTCTAACGACTGGCGATCGACCCCCAGTTCACGCTTCAGAATTCGGGCAAGGGTGTTGAGGGATAGCCCCGTGCGTGCGTTCAAATCTTCCTGGGTAAACCGCTTATCCCAGTTCTCCTCTGACTCTACCTGCTGCTTTGCCGCCTGAAACCGTTGCCATCCAGGTGGTGACAGAACGACTCCTCTTACCCGCGCAGAGGGCGCTCCATTACGACTGGATTTTTTGCGATTAGCATCCATGCTTTAACCAGCGAAAGATAGAAGGGATCAACCTCCTTAGAAGAGTGAGATTGTACGGAGAGGATACCAGGTTTTAGGAATCTAGCATGTACCCCAGGGTGATTCTACCCAAAGATCTACTTTTGGGTATAGAAAAAACATCTCAGCTTATCTCATTGCTTAACGCACCGAACTTGAGTGTTCTGAATTGGGTTTAGGTTGAACAATGAAATCAACGGACAGGCAATCAGCCTTGCTACTCAGATACACATCCGAGTTTTGCATTTATGGACTACTTAAGGAGTTAAAAAATGGCAACAATGAAAGCCTTGCAGATGAAAGCTTATGGCGGCTCTGAAGTTCTGATCTATCAAGATACCCCAAAACCAGAGCCGCAAGCAGGCGAAGTGTTAATCCGAGTTTATGCGGCGGGAGTCAATGGGATTGACTGGAAAATTCGTGACGGCGAACTTCAACGCGTCTTTAGTTTTCAGTTGCCGATGATCCTTGGTTTAGATGTCGCAGGAACTGTCGCAGCGGTTGGTGCAGGCGTAACGGCTTTCCAAGTGGGGCAAGACGTTTACGGTACGACAGAGCGCACACGGGGTGGATCATTTGCTGAATTTGCAATCGCTAACGTAGATGCGATCGCACCCAAGCCGAAATCACTCAATTACGTCGAAGCTGCTTCGATTCCTGCGGTTGCTCTGACTGCTTGGCAAGCCTTATTTGACAAAGGCAGCTTAACTGAGGGGCAAACGGTACTGATTCATGGAGCCGCTGGTGGCGTAGGTATGTTTGCAGTTCAACTGGCGAAGTGGAAAGGTGCAAAGGTGATTGCTACAGCTTCCACAAGCAAGCTAGAAACGGTGCGATCGTTAGGTGCGGATGAAGTGATCGACTATACCACTACCCGTTTTGAAACGAAGGTGAGTGGAGTGGATTTGGTGCTTGATGTTTTAGGTGGAGAGACTCGAGCGCGGTCTTGGCAAGTCCTCAAGCCGAACGGGATTCTTGTTTCAATGGTTCCACCACCTCCTCAAGCACCAGATGGGTTGCACAGCGAAATGGTAATGATGGCAGCCAAAGGCGAGGATTTGCTGGAAATTAGCAAGTTACTGGAGACGGGTCAGCTAAAAACAATCGTAGAGCGCATCTTTCCGCTGAGTGAGACGGCACAAGCTCTGGAATTAAATAAAACCGGACATGCGAAGGGTAAAGTTGTTGTCCAAGTTGTTGCATAGCAATGGCGATCGCATTGTCTGAGATTGAAAGCTAAAACCTTGGACTCATCAATTTTTCCCTCGACCATAACCCATCTGTAACAAAGATAATCATGGAAAACTTAACTCAAACTATTCTCGTAACGGGCGCAACAGGCAATCAGGGAAGCGCGATCGCCCGTCATCTGTTGCAACGTGGCAATTTCAAGGTTCGCGCCTTGGTGCGTGACCCTAACAAGCCTGCTGCTCAAGCTCTTCAACAAGCAGGTGCAGAACTCGCAGTCGGAGATCTCAATGATCGCGCTTCCCTCGATCGCGCTTTGCAAGGTGCCTACGGTGTTTTTTCGCTACAGATCTTTCAAGATGGATTAGACACCGAAATCCGCCAGGGCAAAGCGGTTGCAGACGCGGCTTCATCGGCGGGCATCCAGCACTTCGTCTACAGTTCTGTGGGTAGCGCCGAACGCAACACGGGTATTCCGCATTTCGACAGCAAGTTTCAAGTTGAAGAATACATCCGAGCGAGCGAGTTGCCCTACACAATCTTGCGACCCGTTTTCTTCTTCTACAACTACAACACGATGCGCCCAATGGTTGAGACCGGAACGCTCTTTCAGCCATTGAGCCCTGAGACGAAGGTGCAGCAGCTTTCTGAAGAAGATTATGGGGAGATGGTTGCTGATGTATTCGATCGCCCCGCAGACTTCATGAAGCGCGAAATTGAACTTGCCAGTGTGGATATGACCATGCCGGAAATCGCTGCTGCGTTCAGCCGTGTTTTAGGAAAAACCGTCCAATACCAACAAATCCCGTTTGAAGCGTTTGAGCAGCAAATTGGAGAGGAATTGACCATCATGTATCGCTGGTTTGAGAGCGTCGGCTACGCAGCGGATTTAGCACAGTTGAAACACGATTTTCCTGCACCGACCGACTTTGAATCTTATTTGCGCGACCACGACTGGCAAAACCAGCCAGAAGCGCAGCCGACGTCGGGTCAATGATCTTTTTGAAATCACTCGAAGAATGAGAACAACGAGGTGAATTTCGAGTCAGCACCTTCGTTCTTTTAAACCTAACCCATACCGATTAAGGAAAAATTCCATGAGCACAATCACAACGCAAGATGGCACACAGATTTACTACAAAGATTGGGGTACAGGACAACCCGTTGTCTTCAGCCACGGTTGACCTCTCAATTCTGATAGCTGGGAAGCTCAAATGCTGTTTCTAGCAGATCACGGGTTTCGAGCGATCGCTCACGATCGCCGGGGACATGGGCGATCGAGCCAACCCTGGAACGGAAACGAGATGGATACCTATGCTGATGATCTCGCGACGCTGATTGAAACGCTAGACCTGAGCGGAGCTACCTTAATTGGTTTCTTTACAGGTGGCGGTGAAGTTGCCCGCTATATCGGTCGCCATGGCACAGCACGAGTTGCAAAAGCTGCACTGATCTCCGCTGTTTCGCCACTGATGCTGAAGACAGAAAATAATCCTGATGGACTGCCGATCGAGGTGTTCGACGGGCTTCGCGCTGGCTCTCTGACTGACCGATCGCAGCTCTACAAAGATCTTGCTAGCGAACCCTTCTTCGGCTTCAACCGTCCGGGTGCCAACGTTTCGCAGGGCATGATGACTGGTTTTGGCTTCAGGGAATGCAGGCGGGACACAAGAACGCCTTTGACAGTATCAAAGCATTTTCTGAAACCGACTTCACGGAAGACCTCAAAAGGTTTGATGTGCCAACGCTGATTATTCACGGTGATGATGACCAGATTGTGCCAATCGGTGCCGCCGCGATCGCCGCCGCCAAACTGGTGAAGCATTCCACCCTAAAAATCTATCCTGGCGCACCCCACGGTTTAACCGACACGCACAAGGAACAACTCAACAACGACCTTCTATCGTTCCTCAAGGACTGACACCAGACGTTGCGGTAAGACATCTTTCTCAGAGGCATGAACCCCGGTGAAAGCATTGGCAATTATTCGCCGCAAGCAGTGGGACCTGTATTCAAAGAGATTCAATTTTAGGAGTAGAACCCATGAAATTAAAGCCGATCAGCCAGCAAGTAGTCGCCATCGTCGGCGCTTCTAGTGGAATTGGCAGAGAAACAGCCCTGCGGTTTGCCAAAAAAGGCGCAAAGGTTGTTGTTGCTGCTCGTAGCGAGTCTGGGTTGGCAACGCTGGTGGAAGAGATTAAACAGTTGGGTGGAGACGCGATCGCCGTCCTTGCCGATGTCAGCGAATTTGAACAGGTGAAAGCGATCGCCGATCAGACCATTGCCATTTACGGGCGGCTTGATACCTGGGTGCATGTTTCTGGTACCAGCGTTGTTGCCCCATTTGACCAAGTCACACCGGAAGAATTTAGCAGAGTCATTGATGTCAACCTCAATGGGCAAGCCTATGGCGCAATGGTCGCTCTCCCGCACCTCAAAAAACAGGGAGGTGGCGCACTCATTCACGTTTCCTCACTAGCAGCAAGAGTTCCGTTTCCATTACAAAGTCCCTATGCAGCTTCCAAGCACGGCGTAGCAGGCTTTTTAGATTCCATGAGAATTGAATTGCAGCACCAAAAACAGCCGATCAGTGTCACCAATGTGATGCCTGCCATCACGAATACCCCCATTTTCAACAAAATTCGGACGAAGATGGGAGTCGCGCCTGCTGGATTACCGCCCTACAACAAACCCAGCACCGTTGCCGATGCCATTTTATATGCCGCTGAGCACCCTACCCGTGACTTTGTTGTGGGTGATATGGGGCGAATATTAGAGATGCTGCAACGCATTGCCCCGTCGATTATCGATCGCTTATTTCTCCAGGTTGGCTTCACCGCTCAACTGACCGGTGAGCCAAAATCGGCAGATGCTCCCGACAACCTATATGCCTCAATCTCTGGTTACGACACCGTAGAGGGCGACTTTAGCAAGTTGAGCGTACCCAGCTTCACGGATTGGCTAGATAGAAACCCGTCGTTTAAATGGGGCGCGATCACAGTAGTTGCTGCTGGCGGATTGATTGCCATGCTAGGGGGCATTTCAGGATAAAGACCGTATTGGTTACAACTGGTTGCGGGTTTTCCCACTTGGGTGAATTTGTCTAGAAGCCTCTATCTGCTTCAATTTCCATCGGCTCAAGCTAAAGTGACACAAGCCTTTTGAGTTGAACGAGCATTGGAGAAGTGATGGCTGAATCTA
>JACJOC010000060.1 GCA_014695345.1 Cyanobacteria bacterium FACHB-471 | reverse complement strand
ACCTCTTCTCTGGTGCGTGAGACGACCGAGACCGAATCTCAGAACTACGGCTACAAGTTTGGACAAGAGGAAGAGACCTACAACATCGTTGCAGCCCACGGCTACTTCGGTCGTTTGGTAGGTCGTACCAATGAGTTAATTCTGGGAACTCGTGCCAACAGCCGCACCCTGCACTTCCTGTTAGGTGCATGGCCTGTGATTGGCATCTGGTTCACGTCCTTGGGTATCAGCACGATGGCATTTAACCTAAACGGTTTTAACTTCAATCAATCGGTGTTGGACTCGCAAGGGCGTGTAATTAACACTTGGGCAGATGTGTTGAATCGGGCGAACCTGGGTATGGAAGTGATGCACGAACGCAATGCTCATAACTTCCCGCTTGACCTAGCAATGCGGGAAGCTGAACCTGTGGCGATCGCCGCTCCCAGCATCCACAGCTAACCCAAACTTTTCAAAGCTTCGGTTGTCAGTTTAACCAGTCATAGTGAGTGCTTGAAACGAAACTGAATTCTGACAACACGATGATAGCGCCCTTAACATGGGCGCTTTTTTGTTGGAATCATCCTCCTAGATGAAGGCAGTTTGACAACATCTTCTCAAACAATCCGTAGCTCAACACCTTGACTAGAGACTGCCATCCCAGATATGCTGTCACGCTAAGGTTGTCTTTTTTACACAAAGCAACCCTGTCAACCCAAAGATCTAGCGCCACTCAAGCCTGTTCGCGCAACCCTGAGCGGCTAACTCCCAAACTGATGTAGCTAGTCTGTCGGCTAACGGTGGATTTTAACACTCCCTCCCGACTTGTCATGTCAAAAAAAGTGTTGCTTCCCTTCAGGACATGAAAGTGAAAAGCTTAAACTCACTTTTAGTTCTCTATAACCACGGTTAATCTGAATAGTATTGCTCACGTCAATCAGTTGAGCATACAAAGCGACTAACTGGAGCCTTAAAATAGAGGTGCTGCATTGGGGTAACTTTATGCAAATAACCCTTAACCTGCCTGATAGCCTCAGTCAAACCCAAACCTTTAACCAAAGCGACTGGTTACGGGAAATTGCGATCGCCCTGTTTCAGCAAGAGCGCATTGGACTCAGCCGCGCTAGCAAAATTGCTGGCATCGAGTTGATTGACTTTCAAAAGCTCCTTGCTGAACGTGGTATCTGTGTTCACTACGATGTGGAGGACTTTGAGCAGGATGTCCAGCATCTACGCGATCGAGGCTGGCTGTGATCGTTGTCAGCGACACCTCTGCTCTTTCCAATCTTGCTCTCGTTGATCACCTCTGGTTGCTGAAAGCTATTTACCAAACCGTAATCATTCCTGATGCTGTTGCTAACGAACTGGCAGCAGCCAGCAATCCAAAAATCCCAACCATTCCTCAACTTAATTGGATTCAAACTAGATCCCTAAACAATCCACAACTCGCCGACCAGCTTCAACAAGAACGAGGACTGGATGTTGGAGAAGCCAATGCAATCGCTCTGGCGCTTGAACTGGAAGCTGACGACCTACTCATTGATGAACGTTTAGGACGGCAAGAAGTTCTTCGATTAGGACTCTCTATCATTGGCATTTTAGGCATTTTGCTCCTTGCCAAACACAGAGGAATCATCCTCCAAGTTCAGCCTGTCATGGATACCTTGATCGACCAAGCTGGTTTTCGTATTAGTCCTCAGTTGTATCATCGTGTCTTGGTCCTTTCTCAGGAACTTAAAACTCCATAAGTAGCAGTTTCAGCTTCCAGTCTCGTTACCAAACTCCAGTTTGGTAACGAGACTGGACGTTCACAAGTAAGAATACAACCCCTTACCTAGCGATCGCCCTCTCATCCTTACTAGGGAAAGTAGGAATTAATCTACACGGTATACTTCACTCATCCTGCGTTTATACACAAACGTATCGCCTCTCCTTCTTCCCCATCATCTATGAGCAATCAGTCCCCGGCACCTGTTCCCCCAACGGATGCGATTAAAGAGACGACTGAGAAACTAGCTACCTTCGTGCAGTGGATTGCTCAACTGATTCAAAGTCGCAACTGGTTTACGATTTTGCTGCTACTGGATGTGGTCTTGCTATTTGCAGCAAATCCGGGTGTTGCAGGCAAACTCTTGACCACGTTTTTTCCGCAGCAAACCCTACCAGAACAGTATCCCGGTTTGTTTTGGCTGACGCTGGGGCTAATCTTTGTTGTAGCGTTGGTTGTGGCCGTGAGAACGATGCCGAAACCCGCAGCAGACGCAACTGATTTTACAGAACGCAAAGCGATTAAAGGACTGCGACCGTTTAGCACTGAAGATGCTGAAATCTTTGCTCAGCTTCAGCGCAACCGCAGCCTGAAGGAGTGTTTGGAATCGATTACTAACAACACGTTTCGTTTTGGGATTTTGATGGGCGAATCGGGTAGCGGCAAAACTTCGTTTTTGCAGGCAGGTCTGTTGCCCAAACTCTCGACAGCAGCAAGCAATCATCGCGCCGTTTACATCAAGTTTGCCGATCGCCACCCTATTGATACAATTCGCTCTGCCCTAACAGACCAGCTAAAATTACCCAAAGAAACGGTTGCAACGGCTGATCTTCTGACACTTTTGGCAGCGGCGGAGAGAGCGATCGCCAAACCACTCATCCTCCTATTTGACCAGTTTGAACAGTTCTTTGTGCATCACAAGCATAGGAGCGATCGCCAACCGTTCATCCAAGCATTGACAGATTGGTATCACGCAGAGTCACTTTCGGTAAAGATTGTGGTGTGCATTCGCGGGGATATGTGCGATCGCCTAGTCGAACTGCATCAGGCGATCGGCTACTCCCTTGGACCACAGGAAGTGTTTCGGCTAGAGAAGTTTACGCCGACCGAAGCCGCTAAAGTGCTGCGCGTGATTGCTGACACCGAAGACTTGCAGTTTGACGATCGCTTTGTCGCAGAGCTAGCAGAGCAAGAACTGGCGAACCGCGAAGACGGTTTAATCTCCCCCGTAGACCTGCAAATTCTCGCCTGGATGATCCAGCGGCAAACCGCCGAAGAACTGCGGGCGTTTAACCGCGCTGCCTTTCAGAAATTTGGTGGTGTTGAGGGCTTAATGACCCGCTTCCTGGAACGAACGCTAGACGCACGGATGATCAAAACTCAGCGAGAAGCCGCTGTGAAAGTGTTGCTGGCACTCACAGACCTGGAACGCAACGTCCGCGCTGGAGTGCTGACTCTCAGCCAACTTCAGACAAAGCTACAGAACACCATCAAACCCGAAGAAGTCGAGGAAGCTGCCTCGTGGCTTGCTCGCAGCGACGTGCGCTTGATTACTTCCACCGAACAGAGCGGTGCTCCAGATAATACTACAGGCTATGAACTGGCTCACGAACGCATCATCCCTGCGCTGATGCGTCTGGCAGGGCAAGAACTCAAAGCCGCCGATCGCGCCAATCAACTGCTCGATCGCCGCGTCAACGAGTGGCTAGGAAACCAGCGCAATTCTCGCTACTTGCTCACCTGGCGTGAACTGTGGATGGTGCAGCAGCAAAAGCTTTACTTGGTTTGGGGTACTCAACAGCGCCAAAAAGCGCAGCTACTGCGCCAAAGCTACCGCCAAATTTATCGAATTATAGTTGCTGTAACAGTAATAGCCTTGATGACTACAGGCTACAATAGCTGGCTTCTTTATACCCCTCAAGGACAGATTCAACGTGTCCGCTGGGAGCTAGCAAGTCCATTGCATCGAGTTGAGGATGGGCAGGTTGTTGACGCAGCGGTTGCATTTGCTAAAGACAAACGCTGGCGACATGCATTCAGTCTGATTAAGAAGCACGTCAGCGATTCTAGTGCAGGTGCTCAATTTTTGAGCGATGTTGCTGAAATGTCTACTAAGTTAAACCTTACCAATACCGCAAAGCAAATTTTGACAGCAGCACTTCAAGCTTCTCAAACCCTCGAAGATCCTTCTGATCGAGTTGAGACACTAAGTGCTGTTGCAATTGCTTCTGCACAACTCAACGATACTAACGCTGCTAGACAGATGCTGACAAAAGCTTTAGAAATCGCTCAATCTATTGACAGTACTTCTGATGAGCGGGAACAGAATGACAAATCTGAAATACTAATTGCTGTTGCGAAAGCATCTAGCCAGCTAGGAGACGCTGTTGTCGCAAAAGAGATATTGACAACAGCACAGCAAGAAATTTTATCTCTCGCAGATCCCTCTGAAAAATTTGATGCATTAATTACTGTTGCTGCTACCTATGAGCAATCAGGAGACATAACTACTGCTGAGCAGATATTAACAGATGCATTGCAGATTTTTCAGACGCTGGGAAATGTCTCAAATCCGTATGAATCTGATCGTTTTGATGCATTGATTACTATTGCAGAAGCATATGGAAAATTGGGAAATGGCGATATCGCTAATCAACTGCTGGCAGATGCGCTGCAAATCACTCAAACTCTTAACGCCCCTTTCGATCGCCTGAATGCATTGACCACTGTTGCAGGAGCATACGGACAATTAGGAAATGATGATATTGCCAATCAACTGTTAGCAGATGCACTGCAAATCACTCAAACTCTTGATTACTCCTCTAGAGAACCTAGTGGATGGGATTCAGAAGATAAATCTGACACATTGATTGAAATTATTGAAGTAGTGGGGCAACTACGAAACACTGATGCCACTAGAAATATCCTGACATCCGTATCGCAAGTTGCTCAGTCTCTTGAAGGTTCTTCTGAACAGTTTGATGTATTGATTGAAATGGCTATAGCTTACGGGCAACTAGAGGAACCAGACACAGCTCGACAAATGCTAGAAAGAGCGCTGCAAATTGTTCAAAACTCCGAAGAAACCTCAGATGGATGGGGCACAGATGATGCCAATGCACTAACTGAGATTATAGAAGGAGTTCAGAATATAGGCTCTGCAATCATCGCCAAAGACCTGTTGATAGGCGTGTCGCAAGCTTCCCAAGCTCTCGAAGAGGACTCTGATCAATCTGAGGTGTTGAGCGCTGTTGCAGAAGCAGCCATACGATTAGACCAACAATTGGGAGATAGAGATGCTGCTAGAGATGTGTTGAAAGCTGTATTACAAACTATCAGCACGTCTCAAAATCCCAACTATAGATCGTATGTAGAGTACACCGTTGCATCAACCTATTGGCAACTCCAAGATCCTGATATTGCAAAGCAGGTTCTAGCTGATGCACTAAAAATTGCTCAAACTATCGAAAGAGACTCTCTTAAACCCGATGCATTGAATACTATGGCAGAGTTGTACGGACAATTAGAAAATACCGATACTGCCAGACAAATTTTGACAGAAGCACTTGAGTCAGCAGAAATATCAGGTGAACCTGAAGCCTTAAGCTCTATTGCAGTGACTTATGCCAAGTTAGGAGATTGGGGAGAAGTGCTAAGAGCCTTGAGGCTTTGCCGCGAGGAAGAAAGAGTAAGTGCTTTAACAGAAGTATTGACGCTTTGGGCAGAAAAGCAAAATCCGATGTTGAGGGAGGTGAGGGAGGAAGAGGAGTAAGTAAGCAGATGCGACGCGACAATCTAGCGGAGTCAACTATGACATCAAAGAGTTGCAGTAGCAAACTCAAGCATGACAAGCTTATACAAGTCCTTTTTGATTAGCTCGCTCAGGCTGGGTTTAAGAATGAAACCTAACAACCTTTAGAATGTTGGGTTTCGCTTTGCTGCACCCAACCTACGAATCCTTTCGCGATCGCCCAAACGGACATAGATCCAGAACAACACAGCGATCGCACGCTGGATTCTTGTAATAGCAACACTTCTGCCCGTGCAGCATAAGTATTTCGTGGTTGTCATATATTTGTTGTGCCGTCCACTCCTTAGGAAGCTGGGCTTCGAGCAGTGCATGAGATGGACCGACAGCAACGTTAGCGGGAATGAGTCCTAGACGAATCGCCACTCGGTGATGATGACTGTCTACAGGCAGGGCAGGCAAGCGCAGACGACTAAAGGATAAGACAGCAGCACTGGTTTTAGGTCCAACTCCGGGCAGTGATTCTAACCAGGCTCTTGCTTCTGGAACTGAGAGTTCGGCTAAAAAGTCGAGAGATAAGTCACCGTCTCGACGCTCCCCGATTAGTCGCAGCACTTGCTGGATGCGGGGAGCTTTCTGCTCTGCCCAGGTGCAGGCAGCGATCGCCCATTCTACTTCTTGCGTCGGCGCATCTCGCACAGCTTCCCAGGTGGGAAACTGTTTCACCAATCGCTTAAAAGCACGCCCTGAATCTGCGTTGCGCGTGCGGTGAGACAACAGTGAGGAAACTAACTCACTTAATGGGTCAAGATTGTGAAAGTAAGGAATCGGGCAGCCATATTCTGCACAAAGGCGATCGTGGATGAGAAGGACTTTTTGTTGCAGGTCGAGCATGAGGAGGAGCTGGGAGCTAGGAGTTGGCGTTTTTTCAGTGCCATTCATCTTAAATTGCTTTTGAGAGCGATCGCTGCTATCCAAAGACTGGTGTTTCTTCTGCCCATCAGTAGTCAAAATCTTTCACCAATCCCTAGCCTCTAGCCCCTAGCCCCTAACCCCTTCCCTAACCTCAGCATCAAATTTTCCTAAAAGATACTGAACATTGTCATCATCCGTGTCATGCTTGCTTCAAGCCAAAGCTACGGTTCAGGTCACTCAAGGCAAATCAGTGACTTCTGGAGGATGATGTGACCGATGTTTTCATTTCTTACTCGCGTCGAGACAAGGAGTTTGTGCAGCAGCTCCATGCAGCACTATTGGGTCACAAACGCGATACCTGGGTAGATTGGCAAGATATTTTGCCTACCGAGAAGTGGTGGAGGGCAATTGAAGCAGGAATTGAGGGCACTGAGGCATTTGTGTTTGTGATCAGCCCCGATTCGGCAACTTCTAAAGTTTGTGCTGATGAAATTGAACACGCAATTAAACACAACAAGCGGCTGATTCCGGTTGTGCGTCGGGATACTGCTCCGGAGCAAGTTCATCCTGCTTTGAGTGCCCACAATTGGTTGTTCATGCGGGAAAGCGACGATTTTGATACGGCGTTCGTTCGTCTCCTCCAAGCGATCGACACCGATTTACAATACGTTCGCGCGCATACTCGACTCACTGTGCGAGCAGTGGAATGGGAAGCAGCAAAGCGAGACAACAGTTTTTTACTGCGTGGTAAAGACCTGGCTGCTTCGGAGCGATGGCTACAACAAGGTCAGCTAAAGCAACCTGCACCAACGCCCCTTCAGGTCGAATATATTACCGCTAGTCGCACCGTTCAATATCGCAAACTAGAGCCGCGCAATGTAGTTTTGATTAGCACTGCGGCGGCTGCACTATCAATTGTGGTGAGTTTTTTTGGAGGCTTGCAGCCTTTAGAATTCGCTGCTTATGATCATCTATTTAGAATTCGACCCAGTGAGCCGCAGGACGATCGCTTCCTGATTGTAGAAGTGGATGAAGAAACCTCGCGGCGGCTGGATGCAGAGTATGGAGCCGGCCGAACTGCCACCCTGCCCGACCCTGTTTTGGCGGAGCTGTTAGAGAAATTGCAGCCCTACCAGCCCAGAGTAATTGGGCTAGATTTATATCGTCCTGGTGCGGCTCAGGCAGAGCTAGCGCCTCAGCTTGAGCAAGCGGAGAATTTAGTTGCCATTTGTAAAAGTAGTGAGACAAACTTTGAGGGCGAAATCATTGCTGACGGCACCAAACCTCCACCTGAAGTTTCCCTTAATCGCATTGGCTTCGGTGATTTCTTGCTCGAAGCGGACGGCAACCGGGTACGTCGCCAGATTCTCGATCAAAGTGCTGATCCTAAGTTTTGCGATACGAACACTGCTTTTAGCCTGCTCATTGCCCAAAAGTACCTGGAATCAGAAAGTGCTAACAGTGAGGCGATCGCTTCTCCAGACGGCACCTATCCTTGGAAGTGGCAATGGGGCGAGTCCGCTTTTCAACGGATCGGATATGGCAGCATTTACCATTATGTGTTTCCTAGCTATGTGGTTCTGCTCAACTATCGGGCTTACGAAGGCGATCCTGCCAACTTTGCCCCACGAGTAAGTTTGGCTGATATCTTGGAGAATCGTCCTACAGAGCAAGACCTGCAACAATTTAGCGATCGCATTGTGTTAATTGGAATCACCGATGTCACGACCAGAGACAATGATTCCTGGTCTACGCCCTACGGAGAGCGTGAAGTTCCAGGTGTAATCATTCAAGCGCAAATGACTAGTCAGATTGTGAGTGCTGTTTTAGATGGACGTGCGACTATTTCTTGGTTACCCCTGTGGGCAAGTGCGCTGTGGATTTTAGGCTGGGGCGTATTGGGCGGATTTGTTGCCTGGTTTTTTCAGCGGCTCCTCTCCCTCAGTTTGGTTGGAGTGGTGGCGATGACCAGTCTTTATGCCATTTGCAGCCTATTGTTCATTACTCAAGCCCTGTGGCTGCCGCTGATACCGCCTGCACTGGCCTTTTTGCTAGCGGGTTCGAGCGTCGGCTATATCACTTACAGGTTGCGTAAAGCCTGGTAGCGTTTATGTCTACAATTTCAGTACAGATTCAAAGTGCAAACCAATGAAACGGCGTTTTCGCAGCATACTGGTAGGGGCTTTAGTGTTGGCGATCGCCAATTCTTTTCTGAGCACTCCACCCGCACTGGCTCAGTCGGCTGTTTCACCGGGTCTGATACGTCGGGTATTGAATCTCTTTAATCCACCCAGAAATCGCAACAGTGGTACAGCGTCGGGACGGCAGTTTGCAGGAGCAAGTCGTGACCTTTGTCCACCCACCTCAACTCCGCTCACAGCCCTAGTGCCTGACACCAACTTGGGGCTAACTCTTGATGCCCATCCTACTTTGTGGTTTTACATTCCCTACGCCTCACCTCAGGACTACGAGACAGAGTTTGTCCTGATTGACGCTGAGGAAAACGACGTTTATAAGCAAAACTTTTCCTTACCCGCAGAGCCAGGAATCATCAGCATTCAAATTCCAGAGCAGGTTGCGCTAGAAGCCGGGGACTCCTACCGCTGGGTTATCTCCGTCATGTGCAATTCTGGCAATCGCTCAGGAGATGCAACGGTCAACGGCTGGATTCAGCGGGTCGATCGGGAGCTGGATGGTCAACTTGCATCGACAACCTTAGAAGGTGAACTGCTGCTCTATTCTGAGAACGCTCTGTGGTACGAAATGCTAACAACGCTAGCCCAACTGCGCCGCGACCAGCCCGACGACCCAGAAATTGAAGCTGCCTGGAAGGAATTTTTAACCACTTCTGGGTTAAGCGAATCTGTAGCCTCAGCCCCCGTTACTTTGTGCTGCGCTGCAATTGATTAGTTTGTAGGGTGCTGTTAGCGAAAGCGATCGCCCCTATCGCCATTCCCCTGAAGCGTAGAAGTCCCGTAGGTTGGGTGGAGCAGAGCGGAACCCAACACTCCAAACTTGCTGTGCTACTACGTGACTACCGCCATTCCCCCTGAAGCGTGAAAGCTGCCCAATAATAGGGCGTTTGCCAGGTCGAGTCACTATCCTGCAACAGTTGAAGCTGGGCTGCCCGCAGTGCCTCCGCTGGTGAGTTGTTTTTGTCAATTAACTCATCATAGAACCGACTCATCAGCGCGGCGGTTGCTTCATCATCAACGCTCCATAGACTAACCAAAACTCGTTCTGCTCCGGCATACATAAAGCCACGAGTTAACCCAACCAGTCCTTCACCTCTCAAGTTTGCTCCCAGTCCTGTGCGACAGCCGCTTAGCACGACTAACTCAGCCGAAAGCCTCAGCCCAAAAACATCCGTGAGGCTGAGAAAACTGGCTCTGTCCAGTGGATTGATCTGCGACAGCACCAGTCCAGATTTTTCAGGTGAGCGATCGTTCAGAAGCCCGTGAGTCGCAAAATGCAAGATCTGATATTGGCTTAACTCCTCGTCCAAAACTCTTTCCCGATTTGCCTCAAATTCAGTCAGCAAGAGAAAATCTTCACCTTCATCTTCAGCAATTTCGATAATCTCGCTGGCTTCCTGACTGGTACCGAGTAACCGTGCGAAGGCTTCCGTAGGAGGATTTGAAGCTGTTCCAGTAGCGGAGGCTTGCCCTGCTGCAAGTTCTAAGAAACGCGGATCTTCGCGGTTAAAAACAGGATCGGCAATCACTGCTAACTGTCTGGAAGCAGGAGGGCGATTACCCAATCTCTCTCGAACAATTGCTAGTGCAGAAGCCGATGGCAGATTCACAATTTCATGATTGACGATCAGTGGTTCTGGCAAATCTTCTGGGTCAACGGGAATGCTCTCAGCTTGCGGAATTGGAATGGCGCTAAAGGGAATGTAATGCAACGAGCCATCTGCTACAACTAACAGTCGCTTATCTTTAAGCTGATCGGCAGCGGGGCCTAAAATCATGCGGCTCAACTCCATCCCAGCCTGAGCAGTACGAACAGCCTTAACTCTTTCACTAGGAACAGTCAAGAAGTTATAAAACCGTCGCGCCGCTACATCGATTTCTGCCCGTCCCGGTAGTTCGTAAGTTTTAACTCCAGTATTAGAAACCAGCCATAAATAGCTGCGCTCCTCTCCCAGCCAATATTCCAGTAACAGCGTATCGTCATCCAAAATTTGGGTTTGAATGTCTTGCACACTCAACGCTTTTGGCTGCGTAATCTCTGCATAGCCTGGGTTGCTGGCGCGAATCTGTTCTTGAACCGTCTTGTATTGGGTCAAAATCTGGTCGATCTGGTGCTCAAGCTCAACTTGCTGTTGATCTAACCGAGATTGTCGCTGGTCTAGCTGGATCTGCGCTGCAAGTGCCTGAGTTAGAACTGCTGTGATATCAGTACCGGGTTCGTCAGTCAGGCTACTAATGTCGCTAGTTGTGCTATCTACAGGATTTGCGATCGCCTCAGCCTCGATCACCTCTGTAGAACCTGCAACTTCTGGAGGGCTCTCGATTGAGAGTTGCCGCAGCGAGTTTAAGGTCTGTTGCTCAGTTCTAAGCTGTTCCCAATCTGCTTCCAGCCTCTCAAATTGTCGTCGCAGTCTCCGTTCTTCCTCCGCCAATGCACGATTGCCTACACTCTGGTAAGCTCCTGCTCCTGTCAAGATTTCTAAAAGGCTACGTGCCCGTGCCCGTTCGCTAGTTTCCAGAGCCAAAGCACCAAATTGCTTGTCATCGTCAGGTCTTTCCCGATGGAGCTGCATCAAGATATTGATGTAGGAAGCGTAGTAGCTCTGATTTTCGGCAAAGAATGAGGCGCGATCGCGATAAAACTCAAAGTTATCCTGGTTTGAAATCAGCGCGGTCAGCAAATCTTGATTGTTGACTCGAGTGGGCAATTGCTCAATCACAGCAAATACCGACTCAATCCCCAGGTATGCGGCGATCGCCTCATCTAGTCGCCCTTCTGCCCTGAGCGCATTGCCCAAGTTGACGTATTGAGTTGGAGTCGGGTCAAGACGTGTTGCCTCTCGGTAATCTTCGATCGCGGAATTAATTTGTCCCAGCTCTGCGTAAGCAACCCCTCGGTTGTTGTAAGCAGCAGCAAGTCGGGTATAGGCAACCCCCTGGTTGTTGGAGGCAGCAGCAAGTTGGTTGTCTAGCTCGATCGCTCTGGTGTAGGCGGCGATCGCTTCCTCTCGGCGATTCTGAGAACGCAAAACTCTTCCCAGTGTGTTGTAGTCTTCTACGCTGGCGCTGTCCGGATCTCTCAAGGCGATCAATCTAGGATCAATTGCGTTAACGCGATTGTAGATTTCCCGTGCTTCTTCAGGGCGACTAAGCTGATTTAGCACAAACCCCAAGTTGTTATAAGCCACTACTAGCGTAGGAGTTAGCTCAATTGCCTGATGGTAAGCCACAGCCGCTTCCTCTAACCGTTCCAGGCTACGCAGCGAATTTCCCAGATTATTGTAGGTTGTGCCCAGGGTTGGGTTAAGTGCGATCGCACACCTATAGGCGGCGATCGCTTCCTCATGTTTGCCTTGATTACCTAAAGCCCGACCCAAGTTAATGTAGGCAATCACGTTGGTAGAATCGGCGCTGTTGAGAACAGCCCTGGCTTGTTCCTGAGCCCGCTCCGCCTCCTGGGGTTGCCCTAAATCCTGCAACACCTCAGCCAGATTGTTGTAGGCGTTAGCCAGATTAGGATCAAGCCGAATTGCTTCGTGGTAGGCATCCGCAGCCTCTTGCAACCGTCCTCGACGTGCTAAGACGATACCCAAGTTGTTGTGGGCAACAGCAAGATTAGGATCAATTTGAATAGCTCGACGGTAGGCGGCGATCGCTTCATTCAGCCGTCCTCGCGCTGCTAGAGTTCTGCCTTCTACAACGGCATCTAACGCATTAACTGTAGCAGGAGCCGCTTGAGCATAAGTTGAATTGGAGGAAGCACCCCAAATACTCTGGGCAACCGTACTTTGTGGGAAGAACATCGAGCAAAGAATAACTAGCGAAACAGTCAACCGAAACTTGCTCATAGTTCCTCTTTCAGGAGAAAATCATAACTAAGAATTTCCAAGCCAGTCGGACAGGAAACCCAGGAAGCATATTTAACTCAAGGCAAAACCGAATAGCACTGAGTATAGAACACTACCGGAGCAACCTATAAATAAGAGTTATTTACACAAATTTACAAAAAACCTTGCAAAAAATCAGAATAGGTGTAAATACTATAGATAAGGGAGAGGAATCCTCACCCCATACATCTAAATCATTTGTTGTAAACCAAGCACTCATTAATCATGACAACGACCTTACAGCGGCGCGAGAGCGCATCACTGTGGGAGCAGTTCTGCAACTGGGTAACCAGCACCGACAACCGCCTGTACGTAGGCTGGTTCGGCGTTCTGATGATCCCCACCCTGCTCTCTGCCACCATCTGCTTCATCATCGCCTTCATCGCAGCTCCTCCGGTTGACATCGACGGCATCCGTGAGCCTGTTGCCGGTTCCTTGATGTAC
>JACJOC010000006.1 GCA_014695345.1 Cyanobacteria bacterium FACHB-471 | reverse complement strand
ATCGCGTTTAGTGAGGAAGACGTTATCGTTTTCTAAGAAGTTGGAGAACCATATCGGGGCAATTTGGTACTTCGTTCACCACTACAATGCATCCTTACCTGTTTAGCACTACCACTTATATGAATGCCGCCACAAGTAACTTGTGGATTAACGGAAAGAGGGCAGGAATTAGTTGGAATTTTCGATCAGCTTGATAATTTAGCTCAATGTTGTACGCAGACTCACCCAGGCTAAATCAGAGTTCTGCGGTTCATGGCAAGGTCGCTTCTCAGTAGGCGTACTACTCGACATCCGGCAATCACCCATTGATTGGCGACCGCGCTGCGACTACAAACCGTTCTAGGTATTTGCCTGCTCCACTGTCAGACCAATCTCTTGACCGTAGGAGAGTTCCAGTGTGTGTCCATCGGGATCTCGCAAGAACGCCCAATACCCAACTGGATACCCAGAATCTTTGGGTTCCTCAACCAGTACCCCTGCTTGACGAGCCTTGTCACAAAGCATATCCATTGCTTCACGACTTTTGCAGCCAATTCCCAGATGTGCAAGTGGAGAGAGAACGGGATGCACCGAATCAGTTTGAATCAGAACAATTGCAAACGGTCGAGTGCGATCCGTTAGCCAAGCGACTGCAACTCCTGCTTCTGCATCAATGCGACGATGAACAACCTGCATTTGAGCATAAGTGGCGTAGAACTCAATACTTTTTTCAAGCTCTGAAACCGGCAAGGCGATATGCGTCAGCCCAATATCAATCATGTTCAGTGCCTTTAGAAAGTTGATGGGTGAGATGTGCGATTACTGAACCGCAGTTGCTTCGATTTCAATCAACAATTCGGGAAAGGCTAGACGTGATACGCCCAGGAGTACGCCTCCCGCATGACATCCGGCGGTTACCAATCGGTTTTTGATCGCGTCCCAATTTGCCATGAGGTGATCGGCATCGGTGGTGTAGTAATCAATTCGCACCACATCTGAAAGGTGATAGCCTGCCTTTGTCAAAACAATTTCAAGGTTGTCGAGTGCCTGATTAATTTGGGCACGCATATCTCCGACATGAAGGAGTTTCCCGTCACCATCCATTGAAACCTGCCCAGCACAGTAAAGAACTCGCTGCGCCCCACTCGTCTCGATCGCCCAAGACCATCCCTGCTCGGCTTGCCAGTTCCAGGGATTAATAATGCGTCGTTCCATGTTGAAATTTCCTTTGAGTAGAAGTAATATTTAGGCTTAAGCTGCAATTGCCGATTGTCTGTAAGAACCGTTGCTCAGTTCTTCCAGAACAGATGGTGCTGAAGGAACCCAATTGAGTAGTTGTCTTGCCCTTTCGCCAGAAACTTTTTGATCGAGTGCGATCGCGTCAGCCAGTAATCCCCAAGTTTCACGCGCTTCTTCTAAGGTCAGGGAGTGAAGGCGATCGCCCACTCCAGCCGCCTGAGCAACTGCTAAAGCGAGCGTTTGTAACGGTAAATACTCACCGCTTGCTCCAATCAGCAACGTTCCAGCAGGGGCTTGTTCCATCGCCTTGACATACAGATTTGCCAGATCTTCCACATGAATCAATGACCAGGCATTCAGTCCATCCCCCACAACGGGTACAGAATTGCGATCGCGTCCTGCCTGCATCAGCATGGCTACTAATCCTCCTCCCTGCCCATAGACCAAAGCTGGACGAATGACGAGCGATCTCACATCCTGTTGAGCCGCCGCCAGCACCAAATCTTCAATCGCAGGTCGCCAAGCCACAATCGGTGAGGGATTCAAAGGAAACGTTTCATCTGCAACTTGTCCTACTGTATCGCCC
This sequence comes from Cyanobacteria bacterium FACHB-471, assembly GCA_014695345.1. Classification (GTDB taxonomy): domain Bacteria; phylum Cyanobacteriota; class Cyanobacteriia; order Elainellales; family Elainellaceae; genus JAAUTN01. The sequence continues at coordinate 1,513 of JACJOC010000006.1, read as the reverse complement.
ATCACCCAAATCCCACTCGTGTAAACGAAAGGTTTCTCAGTCCCTTCTAGAGCCGCCAAAATCGTTTCAACAGCACAGCGATCAACACTCGCCATGTTTGCATCGTTGGTTGCAGCCGTATGAATCACGGCATCTGCCATTTGAGCCGCTTGACGCAGGCTCGCTGCATCCGTCAAATCACCTCGATACGGCTGGATACCTGAAGCGACTAACCGTTGTGCAGATGCCTCAGAGCGGGCAATACCGATAACCTGATGCCCAGTTGTTTGCAATGCCTTTGCCACTGCACTGCCGATATAACCTGTTGCGCTGGTCAGTAGAACGTTCACGATCGCTCCTCCAAAGGTGAATCGACTTGGAATTATTTATCTTGATATCAAGATAATGAAGATAAAGGTAAATGTCAAGAATCTTGATGTCAAGATATAATGCCCCTATGAAACACGATCGCATTGACGAAATTTTGGAACAGTGGCAACAAGAGTCGCCTCAGTTAGACGTTTCAGCATTGGCTGTAGTAGGGCGCGTGCTGCGAATCGCCCGTTTGCTGGAGAAGCATCGGGAAACTGTGCTGGCTCCTTATGGTCTTAACGTCTGGTCATTCGATGTGCTGGCAACGCTGCGGCGACAAGGACCGCCCTATCAACTCAAACCCACCGAACTCTATAGTTTGCTCATGCTCTCTTCTGGAGCCATGACCAACCGAATCGATCGCCTAGAGGAAGACGGCGTGGTGAAAAGGATTCGTGACCCGAACGATCGTCGCAGTGTCAGTGTTCAACTTACACCCAAAGGAATTGAGCTTACTGATACTGTAATGCCTGTTTTGTTTGAGAAAGAAAACCAGTTCCTCGCTCAATTCACCAAGACCGAAACTCAGACATTCATCAAATTGCTACGAAGGTTTCTCGTATCACTCAATGAGATAGAAAAATGATGCAATGGCTCAATGAACCTGCTCAATGGTCGGAGACTGGCAACCAAATTGTGGTCACAACTGCACCCAAAACGGACTTTTGGCGCATTACCCATTATGGATTTATTCGAGATGATGGGCATTTTTATTTCCAGCGAGTCAATACCGATTTTGTGGTTGAAGTGAAGATATACGGCAACTACAAAGACTTGTATGACCAAGCTGGAATCATGATTCGGGCTGATGAAAACCATTGGATCAAAACTGGCATTGAGTATGTAGATGGAGTCCAAAACCTGAGTGCAGTGGTTACAAGAGGCTACTCGGATTGGTCAGTCACTCCCTTGTAAGAACCACCGGAGTTTTTGCACCTTCGAGTAGAACGACGCAAAGAAGCCATTCATATCTTTTACTTAGACAAAGATTCACGTTATACCTTACTAATATCAATTAGTAAAAAGAATGCTACATATAGTTGAGAAGTCGTTGTGGAACAAGAGTAGGTTATGTCAGGGGTGCTGAAGATAGAGATATCGGAAACCGTGGACACACTGCAAGAGGTGTTGACTCAGCAGAAGACAGCAAAAATGCAACAAA
>JACJOC010000059.1 GCA_014695345.1 Cyanobacteria bacterium FACHB-471 | reverse complement strand
GGCTTTCAACACTTGACGGAAAAATCGTGCCGCTGCTTTCCCGTCTCGCTTCGCACTCAGCATAAAATCCAAGGGATTGCCCTCCGCATCCACTGCTCGCTACAAGTATTTCCACTCTCCTTTGATTTTGATGTACGTTTCATCCACCCGCCAGGAATCATTCGCGGGATTGAGAAAGGGACGAATGCGTTTATCGGTGGGTGCATAATCCTGCACCCACCGATAAATTGTCGTGTGATCTACTGTCACGCCGCGCTCCGCCATCATCTCTAAATCCCGGTAGCTTAAGGAATAGCGACAATACCAGCGCACATTCAGCAGGATGATATTGGACTGGTATTGTCGCTATTTGAACGGAGCTTTAGGATCAACCACGGAACGTCAATTTTCTCTCAATAGGCTCAAACTCTATCATTTTTTGCAACAGAACCAAGAAAACAGCTCAGTCTCTCGGCTTTGAAGTTGTACCCCAATCTCCTATGGTCGAAAGTGTTTCTTGAGAGAGGGATAAGCATGGGATGCTCTCTGACTACTTGATTGAGCAACTCAAGCATCCATCCGTTTCAATGTCCTTGGCGTAAGTCCTGAAGACAAAAAGTGGAGTGATGAAATCCCCTACTCCACTTTTTGCTCCCACCTTTCCGGTAATAGCTGCTCAACTTTTACGCAGGACGGAGTAAACGATTGCTCTAATCAGAAACTGAATGTTGTCCGTAATGTTCCAATAAAGGTGTCATCAATTTGTTGGTTGTTGAAAGGATTGACAATATAAATCAAGCTTGGCGTGAAACTAATATTGTCGTTCAAACGGTAAAGATAATAAACCTCAGCTAGAAACGCAGTGTCATCTTCTGCCCCAAATTCGCGCAGATCAGCCGTATAGGTTGGAACCCCAGCCAGGATTCCTAGTTGGTTGCCCTCTCCACCTAAGTCGTTGATTGCCAAAGTCCCTTGGTAGCTCCACAACTCATAGTCGGGGTTATTTCCCAGTCCGCTTACGTCTGTATAGGCGATACCGCCCCCAATCTCAAAAACGTTACCTAGCTTGAAATTAACCTGGGTGCCGTAGGTATTAGCGACTGATGCATTGCTCACTGCCGCAATATCATAAAACTCATCAGCACCATAGATATCAGCAAAACCAGAGTCATCATAGGCATTGACATAGGTTAAGGCAATATCCACAAAATCACTCAGGAAGGTAATTTGTCCAATGGCGCTGTAGTCTCCGTTAAACAACCCATTGCCTGCTGCAGGATCTTCAGGTTCGTCCCCCACATAACCACCGGAGATGCCAAGACTGAAATCATCGTTCTCGATAAACCGAAACACTGCACCGGCACCAGCACCCGTTCCTGCAAAACCTTGCTCGTACTGTCGGGGGTCAGCAAATTCAGAAATAGCGCCAGTATCCGAGCTTTCGCCCAAAGGTGAGATGATGCCTTCGGTCAGGTCATCAATGTCAAGACCGTTGGCCCCAATTAAAACTTCGATTCGCTCTCCAACTGGGAAAGAATAAGTTAAGTCGTCTAGGGTAATGTTGTTGCTGTTATCGCTGCCGCCAGCTTGGAACCCAACTGGGTCTCCCTCAAACTGGGGGATATTACGAGACTGAAGACGAGTTCTGAGGCGGTCTTCTCCCGTAAAACTGGTGTCTAAGTTTAAGCGAACCCGCTCAGCAAAGATGGCTTGGTCGTCAAAGCGATCGTCTTCGTCGAACACGTTGGACACAAGAAACTGTACTCGACCTTCCAACTTAGTTGTCGTAGAGAACTGGTTTGCTTCTAGCTCGGCTGTGCGTGCTTCTAAAGCATCTACCCGACCTCGAAGAGTTGCTAGCTCAGCCGCAAATTCTTCTTGGAGCCTTTGCAGCGTTGCCAGATCTTCTCTGGTTACTATATCGCCTAGACCCTCAGCAATTAATTCATTGACTCGATCTAGCGCCGCGTTCAAACCTGCTGCAAATTCATAGCGAGTTAGGGCTCGGCTGCCTCGATAGGTGCCATCGGGATAACCTGCAATTACACCATATCGCTCCACTAAGGACTGAAGTGCTTGAAAAGCCCAATCAGTTGGTTGAACGTCTGAGAGTTGTGAGACGGAGGTAACCTGAGCTATATCGCTGGTTGTTTGTGTATACTGTTCAAGCTGGTTTAAAGTAGCTGCGGAATCTATGGCTGTAGAATCTGTAGATACAGAATCTGTGGTTATAGGTTCTGTGGTAGTTGGTAGATTCTGGGCGATCGCCACTGACTTACTTAGCCACACACTTAACATTATGGGTGTTGTCAGCAACATCATCCACGACACTTTAAAACGCATAGCTATTCCTCACACAGAGTTAGTTCAAGAAGAGTCGATAGCAATCTCTAGAACCTGCAAGTTCCTACCTGCTCCTTTTTCTACGCTCAATGTTAACTCTAAAAACTCGCAGTTAAACTTAGATGATGACGAAGTTAAGACTGATGTAGCAATCCTAAATTAGTTGCGAGATAAGCAAAGCTGTCAGAGGCATATTCCAGTAAAATGTTCCTCTAGCAACTTACTTGCAGCACAGTTTCTATCCAACACCGTATACAGTTTGAATTAAACGCTCCTGGCTGCATTGCTTTAGCTTGACGCGCAGGCGGCAAATGTAAGCCTCAACCACGTTAGAGGGTTCTGTTGCAAAAGATGATAGAGTTTGAGCCTATTGAGAGAAAATTGACGTTCCGTGGTTGATCCTAAAGCTCCGTTCAAATGGCGACAATACCAGTCCAATATCATCCTG
>JACJOC010000058.1 GCA_014695345.1 Cyanobacteria bacterium FACHB-471 | reverse complement strand
ACCTCTTCTCTGGTGCGTGAGACGACCGAGACCGAATCTCAGAACTACGGCTACAAGTTTGGACAAGAGGAAGAGACCTACAACATCGTTGCAGCCCACGGCTACTTCGGTCGCTTGATCTTCCAATACGCTTCCTTCAACAACTCTCGTGCACTGCACTTCTTCTTGGGTGCATGGCCCGTGATTGGCATCTGGTTCACGTCCTTGGGCATCAGCACGATGGCGTTCAACCTGAACGGTTTCAACTTCAACCAGTCGGTCATCGACTCACAGGGTCGTGTGATTGGCACTTGGGCTGACGTATTGAACCGGGCGAACCTGGGTATGGAAGTGATGCACGAGCGCAATGCTCACAACTTCCCGCTCGACCTTGCTTCTGTGAAGGCTCCTAGCATTGTTGGCTAGACTCTAGTCACAGCTCAAGCAAAAGCGCTCCCCAAAGGGGGCGCTTTTTGCTTGAAGCAATGAAGCTTTGATTGAGGTACAACGGATGCATCGGTTGATGAGACAATAAAGTTACATATACAAAAGTGGGAAAAGTCCCAAAAGTTTTTTTGGTGGTGTTACCCCAAAGTTTTGAGGAAACTTAGAAAAATGCTGAAGCGAATTGCAGTCGTCCTGCTAGTTGTATTAAGCCTGAGCTTGCAGAGCTGCGTTTCGGCGGCGGCTGGTTTGAAGGGATATGTCGATAGCTCTGATGGTTACGAGTTCTTATATCCCAATGGTTGGGTCCCGGTTCGCGTTGAAGACGGTCCTGATGTTGTATTTCATGACTTAATTCAAGAAACTGAGAATGTCAGTGTTGTGATTAGCCCGGTGCCCGCTGGCAAGACGTTACAGGAATTAGGGACTCCCAGTGAGGTGGGTTACAAGCTTTCTAAAAATGCGATCGCCCCTCCTGATTCAGGTCGAGAAGCAGAGTTGGTCAATGCTGAGTCAAAGCAGATTGGTGACACAATTTACTATTGGCTGGAGTATGCGGTGAAGCTGCCCAACCAGCAAGAGCGCCACAATTTAGCTAGTGTTGCTGTTCGACGAGGACAGCTATTTACGTTGAACCTCTCTACTACAGAAGGGCGTTGGCCCAAGATGAAAGCCCTGTTTCAGGATGTAGTGAGTTCTTTTTCAGTCTATTAACCTGAGTCGGGTTGTATGGAGGGTGCAGGACGTGAAACATCGCCTAGTCTCTCCACAAAAAATATTATTTTTAGTCCAATGAGAAGTGTCCCCACTTTTGTGCTGGCTTCTGCATCCCCAGCACGACGGCAGTTGCTCCAAGATGCTGGAATTGAGCCCATTGTCCAGTCCAGTGATTTTGACGAATCGCAGGTTCAGGCAACGAACCCAGCAGAATTTGTGCAGCTTCTAGCTCAACGTAAAGCAGAGGTCGTTGCTCCAAAGTTTAACAATGCTTTGGTGATGGGTTGCGATTCGGTGCTGGCGCTAAATTGTGAGATCCATGGAAAGCCTGCAAATCCAGCAGAGGCGATCACCCGCTGGCAGCAAATGCGAGGAAAAGTCGGCGAACTCTACACCGGACACGCCCTGATTGATCAAACTCAGCAGAAGACGTTGGTGCGCTGTCAGGTAACGCGAGTTTTCTTTGCTCAGGTAAGCAATCGCCAAATCGAGGCATACGTCTCTACTGGAGAACCATTAAATTGTGCAGGTTGCTTCGCAATTGATGGACGAGGGGGATTATTTGTTGAAAAACTGGAAGGCTGTCACACTAACGTGATTGGACTGAGCTTACCGCTGCTACGACAGATGTTAGGAGACCTTGGTTACGACGTTGTTGACTTTTGGCAGTAACTTTAGACTACAAGAACCCACAACTCTGCCAATTTAGGATTTGTCCCTTCAATGTTGTCTTTGCTAATTCTTCACTAATCCTCAAAAATACTGATGCATAAACCTTCTTGAGGACCGACAATTGCATCAAATTGGGCAATGCATTACCAGACGTTCAAATTTGAAGTACTCTAGTTCAGACACTTCTGAGAAAAACTGGCTCCAAGAAAACTTGCTCCGAGAGAAGAGTTATGGTTTATCACAAGTTTGACAAGAGTCTACAAAAGCACCTTTCGAGATCTGCAAGTTCTGAATCTGCAAGTTCTGATCCTAATTTCAGGATTAGGGCTTTACAATAGCATCACATTAAGTCGCACTTGGCGCTAATATTGAAGCTATCTGTCTCCCTAGATCCACTTAGCAGATCCCCTTAGATCCACCCAATTTGCTTCAACCGAATGGATTGTTCTATTGCAACGCTGTCTAATCTGCGCTCTTCTGCTCAGCATCAGACCCATTTAGGTCAGCTGTGCGGTTCTAGAAAGCTGTTTCGCGATCGCTACAGGATCGTTCGTGCGTTAGGACGAGGCGGCTTTGGAGTGACCTTCCTTGCAAGAGACATGACTCTGCCAGGTACACCCCTGTGTGTGATTAAGCAGCTTTGCCCCAAGGTTAGTAATCCAGCCATCCTTGAGCGAGCTAAAGAGCGGTTTGAGCGTGAAGCCAAGACCCTAAGCCAGTTGGGTAGCCATGCTCAAGTGCCACAGCTTTTGGACTATTTTGAGCTAGACGGCGAGTTTTACCTGATTCAGGAATACATCAAGGGTTGTACATTAGCCAAAGAGGTAAAAAATGGCGGCGTTCAGTCTGAGGCAGCAGTTAAGCAGTTTTTACGGGAAATTTTGCCCGTTCTAGACTACATTCATCGCCACAAGGTAATCCACCGCGATATCAAACCCCCCAACATCATTCGCTGTCAGGATGATGGTCGTCTTGTGCTAATTGACTTTGGCGCGGTCAAGGAACAGATTGCTCAAGCTAGCGAGATGACTCAGAAAGCAACTACTACCAATTTTGTCGGTACCGTTGGCTTTGCCCCTCCAGAGCAGCTTTCTTTGAGACCGTTGTATGCCAGTGACATTTATGCGATTGGGGTGACGTGTCTGTATCTGTTAACGGGCAAGCCGCCGCTAGAGTTTGACTACGATCCGGCAACGGCTGAGATTTGCTGGCAGGAGTTCGTGCAGGTGAGCGACCACTTTGCTGTCATCCTGGGCAAGATGCTGAAAATTTCTCCTCGCGATCGCTACCGTTCTGCTAAGCAAATCCTCCGGGCACTTGACTTAGAACCCCATCTCGATCAGCTAGCCGACTGCATGAACACCCAGCGGCGTTTGGCTAATCCAGAGCAGGAGGAAGCTACTAGCTCAGATGGCTATGTTTCTCCGATTTCTCGCACCGCCGCAGCCATCCGAGATTGGCGGACGCGGTTGCAGGACAAGGAGCATAAGCAAAACCTTGACCTGGGAAACTGTCTAGCTAACGGCTATCGCAGCTAAGTCTTCAGATATTCTAGGAAGCAGTTTTAGAGAATTGTTGGCTCCAGGTCAGAATTTCATCGTTGACCTGCTGCGATCGCTCCTCATAAAGAAAATGTCCCGTCTCCGGGATTTCTACCATTTGCAGTAGCGGATTAAGCGCTGGAAGCTGCCTTCCCCAAGCAAGAGGAATGATCTTATCCTGCTCTCCCCACAGCATTAGAGTAGGAGCTTGAAGCTGTGGCAACAATAGCTTTGTTTGAGGGCTAAAGTTCGTCTTAGTTCTGGCTTGAGAGAGCCGACAAAATGCCTGAGCCGCGCCCCTATCTAAGGCTGGCGCAACAAAACTGGCAACCGCCTCTTCCGTTACATTCTCGGGATTGATATAGGCTAATCGCAAAATTGACCTTAAAACATTGGGGCGACGAATCAGGTTAAATAGCGGTCGAATCAGCAAGGGTGAGGAAAAAGCTCCTTCCAGCGTATTTACAATCGGCTGAAGCCATTCAGGAAGCGTTTCCTGACGAGCGGCGGGCAGCGTAATCAGCACCAATCCCCGAATCATCTCTGGGTGCGCGACAGCTGCTGTCAAGGACACTAATGCTCCTAAAGAGTGTCCAACCAGTATCACTGGCTGCCCGATTAAGGTGCGCCAGAAATCGTAAACCTGATCGACCCACAAATCGACGCGATAGGGCGCTGCTGCTTTTTCAGAAGCCCCAAAGCCTAACATATCGAGGGCGTAAATGGTGTGGGACTGGCTCAGAGGAACAAGGTTGGAGTGCCACTGGGCGATCGCCGAACCAAAACCGTGTAAAAACAATAGCGGTGGCGCAGTTGGGTTAGCCGTTTTAGCAGCCCGAATGTAGGTATAGCGAGTTTGCCAGCCTCGCCAAACCCAATCTCGCTGAAAGCCCATCTGAGTCTGCCAAGGTTGGACTAATGGTTTGATCGGCATATTAAGTAGTTTTTTGCACGTGCCATCTCTATTCCATCTCTATTGTAGGTTGGTGAAGCAAAGCGAAACCTAGGGCTTACAAGGGTTTTGCTGCATCAAACCAAACTACCTACTTCCGCTACAGATCAGCAAAAGTGAATTTCTACAGGTTTCATCCCGGTTACTGTGCAAGGACTTTAAACTTTAGATAGATGTAGAGGAATGTCTAAAATTCTTTCGTCAACTGTTCCAGCCAGCCAGACTGGTACAGATTGCAAGCTAGTTTCAGGAAAAACAGCATAAATTGTGCATATCATCCCAATCAGAAAGCCATCAGCGCGGTTGGGCAAAAAGGCGCTTGATCAATGTCAACTCATTATCGCCACGCTAGTGAATATCTGGAATGTTTGCTGCAACCTCAGCTAGATGGGTTGCCGCCCTCGCAGACCAATCTTGAACAGCTGAAGCAACAGCTTGCAGCTAAGCAAACCCATCCATCGCCCAAGATACCCGGTGGGTCACGCTTAACTCCCGAAACCATTGCGCGGCGTTGGCAAATTCTTCAGGCAAAGCCTATGACTCAGGCAGCTTTAGCCGATGCTCAGACGCTACAGCAAATGGAGTGCTATCGCTGCAATATCGAAAACTTCATCGGTACAGTCAAGGTTCCAGTAGGGGTGGCTGGACCACTGCGGGTTAATGGGCTGTTTGCTCAGGGTGACTACTACATTCCCTTGGCGACGACTGAGGCAGCATTGGTTGCCTCCTACCATCGCGGCAGTCAACTGATTAGCGAGGCAGGAGGCTGTACCGCAGTCTTGCTGAATGAAGGGGTTAGCCGTGCGCCTGGGTTTGCTTTTTGCAACTTGGCAGAAGTGGGGCAGTTTATGGTGTGGGCGATCGCCCACCAGCCTCAATTCAAACAATGCGCCGAATCCACAACCCGCTACGGCAAACTCACTGACTTGCGAATCACCGTTGAAGGCAATCACGTCTATCTCGACTTCCAGTTCACTACGGGTGATGCAGCCGGACAAAACATGGCGACGATCGCGACTCAGGCAATTTTGGACTACATTCAAGCCCACTCTCCGATTCAGCCTCAGTATTCATTTGTTGAAGCGAATTTATCTGGAGACAAAAAAGCCAGTGCCCAATCCTTTCTTTCAGTGCGTGGCAAAAAAGTCACCGCTGAAGTCACCCTCCCCGCAGACTTGGTGCAAAAGCGGCTGCACACGACCCCAAAGCAGATGGTCAACTACTGGCAGATGTCGGCGATCGGTGGCACATTAACGGGCACAATTGGCATTCAGGGGCACTACGCGAATGGGTTAGCTGCACTGTATATTGCTTGTGGGCAAGATGCTGCCTGTGTTGCTGAATCTGCCGTTGGAGTCACCCGCTTTGAAGTTACCGAAACCGGGGCACTCTATGCTGTGGTGACACTACCAAATCTGATTGTGGGCACGGTGGGAGGAGGCACAAGCTTACCTAGCCAGCAGGCATGTCTAGAAATTTTGGGGCTAGCTGGAGCCGGTAATGCCAAGGCTTTTGCTGAAGTCGGTGCAGGACTGCTATTGGCAGGAGAGCTGTCTATCATTGGAGCGCTTTGCTCCGGTGAGTTTACCCGTGCCCATCAACGGCTTGCCCGTGGCAAAGCAGCTCAATCTGTGGCTCAACCTAAAGAAACCTGATCAAATCCGTAAACATGTTCGAACGATTGCAAAACATTCTGGGACGCTGGTGGACGTATTTACAAGAACGGTTCCCCTTAGTAAAAAACGGACTGCTGATTGCTTGTTTTAGCTTTTCTGCAGTCAGCTATTCAGCCTTGCTGCGCGGACCAATTGAAGGTAGAACCTCTCTACAAACTTTTGGAGCAGCTTGCATTGCTTTCCTAATTACCTTCTTATTTTTTCTCCAATTACGCATTGCCGACGAATTTAAAGATTATGCCGATGATTTCCGCTATCGCCCTTACCGTGCCGTACCGCGAGGTCTAGTGTCGCTCAAGGAACTGGGCATTGTTGGCATTAGCAGCGCCTTTATTCAGCTAGGGTTAACACTGGCGCTGTCTCCCTTTTTGGCACCACTTTTGCTGCTGGTGTGGGGCTATCTCGGTCTAATGACCAAAGAGTTTTTTGTACCCACCTGGCTCAAGGCTCATCCCGTTGCGTATATGCTGAGCCACATGGTGATTATGCCGCTGATTGCGCTGTCTGCGACCGCTTGTGATTGGCTGTCAGCAGGTGTTCCGCCATCGCAAGGGGTAATATGGTTTGCCGTCGTCAGCTATTTCATTGGGTTGGTGCTTGAGATTGGGCGCAAAATTCGTGCTCCCAAGGATGAGGAACGGGGTGTGGAAACCTATTCTGCTTTGTGGGGGCGACAGAACGCAGTTAGAGCCTGGTTGGGTGCGATTTGGCTGACCACACTTGCCTCTCTTTTGGCAGCGCTATATATCCGCTTTGCTCCACTATTCACCATTGTTTTGCTGTTGTTGTTGACAGCAGCAGTGTTTGTGGCGTGGCGGTTTTGGTATCACCCCGTGCGGCAGTGGGCAACGAGAATTGATCTGGTATCTGGGGTTTGGGCGTTAACCATTTATCTATGTTTGGGAATTGTTCCAGTACTGCTGCGGGAATTTGCCAGTTAAGGCTGGTCTAAGTCGATCTAGGAGGGTTCGATGAGCTTTATTCTTCAAGCCAGTGATGCAAACGCGGCTAATCAGCTGGGGGGCAAGGCTGGTGCACTGTCAGCATTAGCCCCAAAAAAATTATCAATTCCTGGCTGGTTTGTCGTAACTCCAACTGCTTTTGACCGGAGTTTAGCTGATCACGGTTTAGCTGATCACAGTTTGATTGAGGCTGAACGATCGCCCCTTTCCCAAAAAGAGGTTCGCACAGCCCTTGACAACCTTCACCTCAGTGAATCTGTTCAAGCAGAATTGAGAATTGCTCTAGCTACACTTTGCCCTAAAGGCGAACGACTTGCTGTGCGATCTTCAGCCATTGACGAAGATGGAGCGCAGTACTCCTTTGCAGGACAACTGGATAGTTTCTTGTTTGTCGAACCGCAAGATGTAGCAAAACGGATTGTGGACGTGTGGCGCTCGGGGTTTAGCGATCGCCTGCTCGCCTACCGTCAGGAAAACCAGCTTGATCTCCCTACGGCTCCAGCGGTGCTGGTTCAGGTAATGGTAGATGCCCAAGTTTCGGGGGTTGCCTTTAGCGCCAATCCCGTGACTGGGCAAAGAGCGATCGCCCTAGTTTCAGCCGTTTATGGACTGGGAACAGCCCTGGTATCGGGAGAAGTGGATGCAGATAGCTATCAGGTGAATCGGGCGGGTGAAATCGTGAGTCAGCAGATCGCAGAAAAGCGATCGGCGCACCGCTATGTTCCCAACCGTCAAGAAATTGCGTCCGTCGAAGTGGATTCAGTGCTGGTACGGCAGTCCGCTCTCACCAATGAGCAAATTCGGGCGATCGCCAACCTTGCCCGTCAAGTTGAAGCGCACTTTGGTCGTCCCCAGGATATCGAATGGGCGATCGACCCATCCGGCAAGCTGTATTTGCTACAAGCCCGACCGATTACCGCTCTGGCGCAGATGCCCGACCCTGACGGAGTGCTAAATCTCTGGGACAACAGCAACATTGCTGAAAGCTATGGCGGAGTTACTACTCCGCTGACTTTTTCCTTTGCCCGTCGCGCCTATGAGGAAGTTTATCGTCAGTTTTGCCGAATCATGGGCGTGCCAGAAGGGGCGATCGCCCAGCACGACAGCACCTTCCGCCGCATGTTGGGCTTAGTGCAGGGACGCATCTACTACAACCTGTTGAGCTGGTATCGGGTGCTGGCACTGCTGCCTGGATTCACCGTCAACCGCCGCTTTATGGAGCAAATGATGGGCGTTCGGGAAGAACTGCCTGCCGAGATTCTGACAGAGCTAACCGGAGCAAACTGGAAAGCCCGGTTACAGGACAGTTTTCGGTTAGTTAGCAGCATTGCAGGGCTGCTGAAAAACTATTTCACCCTGCCCCAGCAAATTCAACTATTTTATCAACGGCTAGAACGGGCGTTAAACCTATCTCATCTTCCGGCTGGTTTAGCGGAAATGCGACCCAATGAACTGGCAACCTATTACCGCAGCCTGGAGAGACAACTGCTCACCCGCTGGGATGCACCGCTAGTCAACGATTTCTTCGCGATGATCTTTTACGGCGTGTTGCGAAAACTGACGACTCAGTGGTGTAGCGACACGGAGGGAACGCTGCAAAACGATCTGGTCAGCGGTGAGGGGGGCATGATCAGCGCAGAACCCGCCCATAGAGTGCAGCAGCTTGCGGCGATCGCAACTCAAGATCAGACGTTTGTACAACTGCTGTGCACGGGATCGCTCGATCAGATTCTCCCTCAAATAGAACTGATCCCAGCTTTTCATCAGCCGTATCAGGAATATTTGCAGAAATTTGGCGATCGCTGTCTAGAAGAACTCAAGCTCGAAAGCCCCACTCTTTATGATGATCCCCTAGTGCTGTTGCGATCGGTGGGACAACTGGCGCAGTCTCAAACTCAAAGTTTCCCTTTTCAACGGGAATTTAAGGAGCTCAACGCAACCACTTCCCTAAGACAACAAGCCGAGGCAACGGTAAAACAATCTCTCCAAGGACATCCTTTACGCCGTCTGATTTTCTCTTGGGTGTTGAAAAATGCCAGAGAACGAGTGCGCGATCGCGAAAACCTGCGATTTGAACGCACTCGCCTGTTTGGTCGTACCCGCCAGGTATTTGTAGAACTGGGCAAATGTTTCTATGGGCAGGACGTACTAAACTCACCCAGAGATATTTTTTACCTGGAATTGGACGAAATCCTCAGTTTCATTGACGGTACTGCGACCTGCACTGACTTAAAAGGATTGGTCGCTCTACGACAGGCAGAATTTGCGCGCTATCGGCAGTTGCCTGCTCCGGGCGATCGCTTTGAAACTCACGGCATCGTCTACCAAAACTCATTCCAGCCTAAAGCTACAGTGAAACCTGCCAGCGGAGACTCTTTGAAAGGTACAGGCTGTTGTCCTGGAATCGTTCGTGCGCCCGTGCAGGTGATCACTGATCCCAGACAGGCAACTCTTCGCCAAGGCAGCATTTTAGTTGCAGAACGCACCGATCCCGGTTGGATTATGCTGTTTCCGGCAGCAGCAGGGCTGCTGGTTGAGCGGGGTAGTTTGCTGTCTCATTCCGCAATCGTGGCACGGGAGATGGGCATTCCGGCGATCGTCTCGATTCCCCAGGTGACTCAGTGGCTCAAAGATGGCGACTGGGTAGAGATGGACGGCAGCACGGGGATCGTGCGACGGATCGCGGTGGAGGTGATCGCCCAGGACTATTCCCAAGAAATTACCCCTTCCCCCAATTCGTCTGATTCTGCCTCACCTCTGGTGGAGGTCGGCAATGGACAGTGAAATTGCAGCCCGCGCTGACTTTTCTCAAATTCGCTACGCTCAGGTTTGGGAAGATGCCGATATCTTGCTGCAAGCGTTAGACATTCAGCCAGGACAGGTGTGTCTATCCATCGCCTCAGCCGGGGATAACGCTCTGGCAATGCTGAGCCGCAGTCCAGAGCGGGTGATAGCTCTGGATCTGAGTTCCGCTCAGCTTGCCTGCCTGGAACTGCGAGTCGCTGCCTACCGAGAACTGAGTCATGATGAACTGCTGATTCTGATTGGGTCTCGATCGGGTAAAGACCGAGAAGCCCTATATCAACGCTGTCGTAAGCAGCTTTCGGGCGATGTGCAGCAGTTTTGGGATCGTAGGAGTACCGCAATTCGCAAAGGCATCGGTGAGGCTGGACGATTTGAACGTTACTTCGCTATCTTTCGTCGCTACATTTTGCCTCTGATCCATCACCGAGAACAAGTGAATCGCTTGCTCAAAGGTGGCACTCTCGAACAACGCCAAACTTTCTATCAGCAAGACTGGGACACCTGGCGCTGGCGATCGCTGTTTCGCCTGTTCTTCTCGCGCTTTGTGATGGGACTGGGACGCGATCCCAGCTTTTTCAAATATGTGGAAGGTCGTGTGGGCGATCGCATTCTAGAAAGAACCCGTTATGCCCTCACTGCCTTAGATCCAGCCGAGAACCCTTACCTCCAGTGGATTCTCACCGGGCAGCACCTCACCGCCTTATCCTACGCCCTGCGTCCAGAAAACTTTGACGCAATTCGCAATAACCTCGATCGCCTGGAATGGCACTGCACTTCCCTGGAGAACTTCTTAGACACCGTTGGCGAGAACGTCATCAACCACTACAACCTCAGTGACATCTTTGAATATCTCTCGCCTGACCACTATCACCAACTGCTGCAACGCCTGGTTAAAGCAGGTCGCCCAGGCGGACGGCTAGCCTATTGGAATATGCTTGTGCCTCGCAGCAGACCTGCAGCAATGGCAGACCAACTCCAACCGTTGACCGAACTAGCACAATCCCTCCACGCTCAGGATAAAGCCTTCTTCTACAGCGCCTTCATCGTAGAGGAAATCATCAAATGACCCCTTCCTCTCTGTCCCTCTTCCCTCTCTCCGCCTCACTGAACCCCTGGCTTGCAATGGGCTTAGTTCTATCTACGCTGGTCGGGCTAATGGTTGGACTGCGAGTTTATCAGTACCACTTCTCCCCTCATCCAGAACTGGTGCGGAAGTTGCTGCACATTCCAATGGGGCTGATCACGCTCAGCTTTCCCTGGCTGTTTAGCGAAACGCTGCCCGTGCTGGTGCTAGCCGGGATCGCTATTGTTTGGTTGCTGGCACTGCGACTCTACAAACCACTAACGATCCGACTAGGCAGCGTCTTAGGCGGCGTGGGCAGGCGATCGCTCGGTGAAATTTACTTTCCCATTTCCGTAGGCGTATTGTTTTTGCTGTCGCAGGGCGACCCGCTGCTATTTTGCATTCCCATGCTGATTCTGACCCTGGCAGATGCCGTTGCGGCAGTAATTGGCGTGCGTTATGGGCAGTTTCACTACACCACTACGGATGGATACAAGAGCGCAGAAGGTTCTATCACCTTTTTCACAATTGCCTTTCTTAGTGTTCACATTCCGCTGTTGCTGTTGACTGATATTGGACGGGCAGAAACCCTGCTGATTGCGCTAATTCTGGGACTGTTGGTGATGCTAATTGAGGCGATCGCCTGGCAGGGATTAGACAACCTATTCATTCCTCTGGGCGGCTTCATTTTGCTCAAGCTTTACCTGGAAATGGATGCACTGACGCTACTCGTGCGGCTCATCGTCACCCTGATTTTGGTTACGTTTGTGCTGTGCTGGCGACAGCGCACTACGCTCAACGACAGTGCGCTGCTGGGAACTGCTTTCATCGGCTATCTCAGTTGGACCTTGGGCGGTTGGCAATGGCTGCTGGCGCCGGCCATTTTGTTTCTCACCTATCCACTGCTCATTTCCTGGATTAAGCAGCGAGAAATCCCACTTACGCTAGAAGAGCGGCAGGCAATGCCCTGGCTACCGTCAGAAAGTGATTCCAAAAGTCCGAATGCCCATTGGGAGAGAATTCATAACATCTATGCGGTGTTGAGCGTTGCGGCTGCGGGGTTGTTCTGGTTATTTCTATTTGGCACATTCAATCGCCCCGAATTTCTCTACCCCTACACCCTCTCCTTTGCTGCAAACCTTGCCATCATCGGCATCGCTGGCATGTCACCTTTGAACTACTGGAAACCCACTAACCTGACGCTGCTAACCACCTATGTGGTTAAAGGGTGGCTACTCATGTTTGCTCCGTTGCTGTTATTAGAAGGACTATCCCCTACGTCTGTCTTCTGTGTACTAGTGTCGCTGGTGGGCATTGCTTTACCTGCGATCGCCTACTATTTCACCCAACCTTTTCTGCGAAAACGCCCTACCGATACGCTCAACTGGCTCTGTCGTGCTGGGTATACAGCGATCGGTTCAATTTTGGGGTTAGTTCCATATCTGTTGCGGTTTTAGAGCTTGGCTCCAATGTACCAATTTCTTCAGATTGAGAACTCAAATCAGCTTACAGAATTATCCAGGTTGAGTGGGCTGTCTGCTTTGGATGCTCAAAGTTTTGTGAGCCATTCGCCGGATGCTCATTGGGTGTTAGTCGAGGAGGGAGCGATTGCCGGGCGCTGCTCTCTTTGGTGGAGAAATGTTCCCCCTTATCCTGAGCAGAAACTAGGATTAATCGGGCATTACGCAGTTTGGAATGCGGACGCTGCTCATCGGCTGCTCGACCATGCCTGCCAGCAGTTGTTGGAACAGGGCTGCACAATGGCAGTCGCTCCAATAGATGGCAATACCTGGCGACGCTATCGGTTGCTGAGCGAGCGGGGCAGTGAGCCAATTTTCTTTTTGGAGCCGGATAATCCAGATGAATGGTGCGATCAGTTTTGGGCACAGGAGTTTACAACGTTGGCTCACTATAGCTCTGCCATAAATTCTGATTTGACTCAGCAAGATCCTCGATTGGAACGGGTTGCAGGGCGGCTAGAAGAATTGGAGGTAAGGGTGCGATCGCTCAACCTCCAGCAGTTTGGCTCAGAGCTAGAAAAAATTTATCGCCTCTGTCTCACCAGTTTTCGCCAAAATTTTCTTTACACGCCGATTGCTTTCCCTGAGTTCGCCGCTCAGTACAGTCAGATACTTCCCCACCTTCAGCCTGAGTTGGTGCTGATGGCAGAGCATGAGGGGCGATTGGTTGGCTTTTTGTTTGCGATCCCCGATCTATTCCAGGCAAAGCGGGGCGAGAAAATTAGTACCGTCATCATCAAAACAGTAGCGGTGTTGCCCGATCGCCAATATGCCGGACTGGGAAATTTTTTGGTTGCTGAATGTCAGGCGATCGCCCACCAACGAGGTTACAGCCGCGCCATTCATGCTCTGATGCACGATGAAAACAATTCTCGTAGCCTGAGCCGCCACTATGCTCAGACGATTCGTGGCTACACCCTATTTGCCAAGTCGCTCACTCCATAAAATGGCTCAATGAATATTGCTGAAATCCTTCAGAGTCAGGCAAAAACTCAACCTGATACAGTAGCCATCATCGATCCTCGATTTGGCTCTCTAACATTTGCAGAGTTGCTACAGTTCGCAAATCAGGCTGCCGCGCTGTTGCAGCAGTCAGGACTGAGGGCCGGTGATGCAGCATTGATTTTCCAGCCCATGTCAGCACAGCTTTATGTGGCGCTGATGGCAGTCTTCCAACTGGGAATGGTAGCCATGTTCCTCGATCCATCTGCCGGACAGGAACATCTGGAACGGTGCTGCGCCCTCTATCCGCCTCAGGCACTCATTGCCAGTTCTAAAGCGCATTTGCTGAGGGTGCGATCGCCTGCTCTCCAGCAAATTTCAGTTAAATACTCAATCGGTTTCCCCGTTCCCGGTGCGAAACGCTGGGAATCGGCTCAGAGGTTACAACCGCTGACCCAAATTGCTTCTATTACGGCAGACACGCCAGCCCTGTTGACCTTCACTAGTGGCAGCACCGGGCAACCCAAGGCAGTAGTGCGATCGCACGGATTCTTAATTGCTCAGCATCGAGTTCTCCAGAAAAATCTGGAACTAACCGCTGGAAAAATTGACCTAACTACCTTGCCCATCTTTGCTCTAGCGAATTTGGCATCTGGCGTAACCAGCTTGATCCCCAATGCAAACCTACGCTTTCCAGGCAAGGTGAATGCCAGTCATGTGGTCCAGCAGATTCAAACTTACCAGCCTCACAGCACCGCTGCTTCTCCTGCATTTCTGGCGCGTCTGGTAGAGCACTGCCAAACCCAAAAACTAACCCTGCCTAGCTTTGAAAACATCTTCAGTGGGGGTGCGCCTGTCTTTCCGCAACTGTTAGAACAATTGCAGCAAATCGCCCCTCAAGCTAAAGTTACCGCTGTCTACGGCTCCACCGAAGCCGAGCCGATCGCCCACATTTCGCGGCAGCAAATCCAGCCTCATGACCTGGAGCAAATGGCTCAGGGACAGGGACTACTTGCAGGCTTGCCCGTACCCGAAATTCAACTGCGAATCTTGCCGCATCAGTGGGGAAATCCCATCGGTGCCTATTCTCAAACCGAATTTGATGCAGTCTGTCTACCCCCAAAGCAAGCAGGGGAAATCGTCGTTAGGGGCGCGCACGTTCTGTCTAGCTACCTGCACGGACGAGGCAATGAAGAAACCAAATTCCAGGTGAATGGAGTCATCTGGCACCGCACCGGCGACGAAGGCTACCTGGATACTCAAGGACGGGTGTGGCTGCTAGGGCGCTGTAGTGCCCGAATTCAGGACAAGTTGGGTATTCTTTATCCTTTCGCTGTTGAGACAGCCGCCTCTTTGCATCCAGCCATTCGCCGAACGGCAGTGGTGCAGCAGAATGAGCAGAGAGTGTTAGTGATTGAGCCCAAGTCGGGCGTTACGAGTAAAGGCTGGACGAATGTAGACGATCAGCGATCGCCCCTCCATGCACTCCACAAAACTCTTGTCTGGGCACAAATCCAAAACTACAAAATCGTCAAAAAAATCCCAGTAGACAAACGCCACAATGCTAAAGTCGATTACCCAAAGCTGCGGCAGCTTTTGGATAATAGGAATTAAGGCTTTCCCAAACCTCCATCCCCAATGAAAACCCTGCTAATTTTTCTCGTTCGCGGCTATCAGCTGCTGATCTCGCCGCTTTTTCCGCCGACCTGTCGGTTTCAGCCGACTTGTTCCCAATACGCGATTGAGGCGATCGCTCAACATGGCGCACTACGGGGAGGCTGGCTGGCAGCCCAACGCATTCTACGGTGCCATCCGTTTCACCCGGGTGGATATGATCCTGTTCCACTCAAAGTTCAACCTCAAACAGATGCAGAACCCCAAAAACATAGAGACGACGCAGTCTAGCTGCTGGTCAAACCTCAAGCTCAGTGAGCACTAGCTTTCGGACTTCTTTAGCTTTAGTGGGCTGTTTGCGGGCAGACATGGCTCGTGCCAAAATGCCCCAGGCTGACGGAGAAAGAAATGCGGGTGTAGCTAGCTTTAAGGCCACCAACAGTTTTCTCTGCTTTAGAGCAACAAGTCCCCAATGCAGCTTCAAATAATCTTGAATTGCGGACAGAGAAGGAATACTAGCCTGATGTTTTTCACTCACCAGTGAATAAATCTTGCTCTTCATCAAAATGTTAGTATCCAACCGCTTCTGCAAAGAAAACTTACGGTTTTGTGCCCCTTGCCAAATCGTGCGGTAGCTTAAGTAGCGGTTGATAAAAATTGCATCACCAAACTGAGCAATCTTGATCCAAGAGTCAATATCGTCACAGTTAGCATCTAGGCTCGAATCCCAACCGCCTGATTTAAGGAAAGCATCGCGTCGGAAAGCAACCTGAACGGGTGTTCCAAAGGGTACTTTCTCCAATAACATGCCGTAGTGGATGTCCTCTTGGGGAACGTAAAAGAATCTACCAGGTCCAGTCTGCCGAGTTCTACTCAGTTCGACCTCGTTTTCATCTACCTGAATCGCTTGACAAGAACAAATGACCGCTTGGGGACGCATGGCGATCGCTCGTTTCATCTCAGCGATGCACTGCAAGTCTAAATAGTCATCATCGTCAATCAGCTTGACCCAGTCTCCCTGAGCTACTTTGACTCCAATATTGATGGAAGCTGAGTGTCCTACGTTTTTAGTGTTGCGATGATAGATAACGCGATCGCCCAAACTGGTGACATATGCCTCAGTCTCATCGGTTGAACAGTCATCTACAACCACGACCTCAGAAGGTACAGTCTGAGCTAATGCTGATTCGACTGCTCGTTTGAGTAAAGAGACGCGATTATACGTGGTGATCACAATCGTGAACTTCAACACTAGATCTCACTCCTTGGCGAGGTATTGAGGATAGAATGCCCTACTGAAACAACGTAAGCTACTAGTCGACTAATCGAGCTTCTCCGTGAAAAACTCAACTAGATAAGTAGCCTGAGCCCTAAACTAGTGAGATTCAAGCAGTAAGGTCGTATAAGAACTTTCCATCAAGTTACCAAAATAGATGAACTGAAACAGTACCGCAGGTAAATTGGGGTGAGCTGCACTCAATTTGCAAAACCGAGGCGCTTACTGACGCTCAAAGCATAACCGGCACATTTGAGATGACATTGGAGAACCCGATCTGGCTACCCTGATTACCTTCAGCCTACTCAAGCTAGACTTCTATGACTCCCAAAATCAAGAAAGAGTTGCAGCCTTTCGCTTTAAAGTCTAGCTTTTAAGAATTGTTTCCTTTAGACGTTCCTTACTTGACGAATTCCACCAGTAGTATACGGGATTTTCCCTTTAGTCACCCCCGCCCGAAGGCTGAGGCTATCAGAGAAAACAAGTTGATGTAAAGCTACCATGAAGTCCGTAGGGAATATGATGCTTTAACTGCAGTCGAGCCACAGGTTCCTTTGTCAAATCTTTAGCATCCAGAATGACCAACTCAGAGCGCTCCATCTTCGCGTCGTAGACCAGTGTAAGCACCCATCCCCGATCTTCATCGTCTAATGCTTTACCATTTGCCTCAAATTGTTCGGTCGCAGACGTAGCGGGTGGGCGAGGCACAAAGATGGGTTCGCCGACATAGCCGTGCGGTGCAGCGCTCCATACTTGCCGCTTACCTGAAACCATATCTATTTTGAGAATTGCCTGAAGTGGCGCGTTGCCCTCAGCAGCATGGGCAGCGCCAAGATAAACATAGCGGTAGGGACGTCCAACCCGATTAGGATGCACAAAGGGAAATTCGCAGCAGCGGCTTTCGATTGACTGTCGCTCGACGGTATTAGCTTTGAGGTCGAGTCGAAAGCGCCAAAGCTGCCCCGGCTCTAGCTCCTCAAATTTGACCTGACGGTAATCTGCATTTGGCTCGACCGACGGAAGCGCGCCGTAACAAACAGAATCGACGTACAGATAGCCATCCTGCTCAAAGGCATTGGCATGGTGAAATACAAAGCCTGACTGAGTAGACAAAGTCTGCACAGGGGCTGAGCCGTGGCGCGGGATGACAATGATTTGAGTGGGGCGATCGCCCTGAAACTGAATGCATTCCCCAGGACCCCGTAATCCCACCACAAATGGCACTGGATTGAAGTGAACCGGGTTTTGGAAAAAGATGCAGTAGTTTGGCGTAATTGCAAAGTCGTGGATGAAAGCAAAACCCGGAACTGCGTGAGCGTGTTGACGGATTACTTTGCACTGCTCGTCCAGCTCAAAGATGGTAATTGTCGTAGAAAGCCCCGGCTTAATCGAGAAGTTGACCAGGCAGGGCGCACCCCCATCTTCAGCGCAGGATGGGTCAATGCAGGGATGAGCAGCAAAGGCTGAGCCTGGCTTCAACACTCCGTCTAGGTGATCAATTCCGATGGTTTCGAGCGTATGGGGATCAAGTCGGTGCGGTTCTGCGGCTTCCCACAGAGCTAGTAGTTTGCCACCCCAGTAGATTACCTGAGTATTGGCGATATTTTTCAACCGAAAGTCAAAGGCGTTGGCTAGCCAGCCTCCTGGCTTTTGAGTGCCAAATACGCCCCGATAAAGAATTTTTTGTGCCTTTTGTTCTGCTAAAAAGCCTTCAGTTCGAATGAAGCGGTTGCGGAAATGGGCTTTTCCTTGGGAGAAGGCGATCGCACTAATCATGCCGTCGCCATCAAACGGATGCTGCAAGGGTTGCCCACCGACATCCAGCAAGCCCGGGCCATTACGAAATAGGGTTCCTTCTAAATCAGGCGGAATTTCTCCTTCAACCTGATCGATCCAGTAGTCAAATTCCTCCCGAAGAGACTCATACCCCTTCTGCCACTCTTCAAGCTGATATGAATTAACTGGAACAGAAGTCGCGTGTTCGTGAAGCTGAAAACTTTGCATAAATGAAATTGCTCCGTACTCATTCGAGCGCCTCTTCAACGGTTTGAGGCAGATTAGATTGAGAAACTAGCGGAATCAACTGCTTTTTTACGGGATGTAGGTCGGTCGCATCGGCTTCCACTTTAGGAGCTGAAGATGGAGGCAGAGCAACGGTTTCTGATAAATCCATACTTGACTCCTCAGCTTGAGCATTGGGCAGTAACCCCAAAAAGGGTAAAGGCAACAGCGTACTCAGGTTGGTGATGACAACCAACAGCCAGAGACGCTCAAAATTTGTCTCAGTTACGCCCAACCAATGCATCATCACCGCCCCAAACTCATAGGACAGCAGAGCCGCCAGGTTCGTTACAGACATTAACAAAGCAAATAGGGTGGCTTCCACTCCCGGAGGGCATAGACGTGCGGCTAAAACCAGCACTGGCATATAGGCAATTTGACCCATGACCGTCAAAATCAGACTGTCACCCAGGCTAAACCAGCGATCGTCAATACCGATCGCCCGATTTGCATGAGTTACCAACAGCAGCATCGTCATTCCCAGGACGGCGGAGATCACCATCGTCCAGCCAAAAATTACGCGAAAGGGAACAGTCTTGAAAAACCTCTGAAACATCCAGATACCGGCAAGTGAAGCAACACTAGTCACCAGTCGAACCCGTCCCAAAAACTCTGGCTCAAACCCCAGTTCGTTGGTCGTGAAGAAGAAGAAAGCAGATTCAGCCGTCGGTGTAGCCTGCGCCAGGAACAGAAACGCCGTCGGCATCCAAATGGATTTCTGACCAATTGCGCCACGCAACTGCTTTACCTGCTGCCGGACTGCCGACCATTCGGAGGTGTGGTCAACTCTTGACTCCGCAATTAATCCAGCAACTAAGGAGACGATCAGTGGAAAGGTCGCTGTGATAATGAAGACGGTATGAGTGCTGAAGTGTTGTAACAAAAAGCCGCTAAAATAAGCCGTCATTAGCCCGCCCAAGGCGGACGCTCCCCAGCAAACGGATTGCAGCGAACCCGCTTTGGCAAGATCTTCTGCACGGGCACGCTCGACCACGAGGGAGTCTACAATTACGTCGCTGACCGCTACAGAAAGGGAGCTAAGGGCGATCGCCACAGTCGCCGTCAGAGCGGAATGAGCGAAGAATGCCAGTCCCAACCAGGAGGCAGTTCCTAACAGTCCAGAGAGAATCAGATAAGGACGACGACGGTAGCCAAACAGTGGCAAGCCATCTGAAACGAAGCCAAATACTGGTTTGATAATCCAGGGCAGGGCTGCAACTCCCATCAAGGCAGATACTTCTGCTGGACTCAGCCCCAACTCATCTTTTAGAAAGAAGCTAATTGCCAGCCGCGCTAACCCAAGGATGCCTTGTACGAAGTAAACCAGCAGAATCGCGACCAGTTCAGGGCTGGGTTCGTTACCAAACAGCACCTTTTCGGTCAGAGATGCCTTGACTTTAGCTAAGTTGGGGGAGAGTGCAACCATTCACGCCTGGGTTTGTTAAGAAACATCAACGATTGCCTACTATGATAACGGTTTGCAACTGAGTGTCTACCTTTATCAAGTTGGGCAAGTTTTATCCAGGCTACCCAAACTAGCCCAAGACAGAACGT
Organism: Cyanobacteria bacterium FACHB-471; assembly: GCA_014695345.1. Lineage (GTDB taxonomy): Bacteria > Cyanobacteriota > Cyanobacteriia > Elainellales > Elainellaceae > JAAUTN01. Next base: position 416,708 of record JACJOC010000058.1, on the reverse strand, counting down.
TTAGCTTCTAACGCGAAACAGTCCAGTTTTTTCAGGAGCAACTGCTAGTACAACGGGAACTTCTTGTAAGTTTGTCAAGATTCTGGCGAATCCCAGAATCTTGCTTGATTCATCCACCGCTAACTGGCGGAATGAGTACTACTTCATCTCCGGCGTGTAGAACGGCATCTGCTTCAACGAACTGGAGATTGATCCCAAAGCGAGTGAGGTCGCGCCATTGGGCAAGCTCTGGATGCTCGCTAATGAGGCGATCGCGCACTTCTGCCACTGTTGTCCCAACGGGAACTTCTAGCGTTAGTTCTGGCACACCATACGCTTCCTGGTAGGCGGCGAAAAGCTTAACGGTAATGGCGATCGCAGACTGAGATAGGGCAGTATCAGACATACTATTCTGTCGTTACTTTTAGGACTAAGAACCGTTGTGCTAGAAGTTAGCTGTTTTCTTCAGCCGCTTGCTTAAATGAATCCAGGCTCTAGTTGGCAATGCTAGTCCATTTTGCTAATAGCTGTAATGTCCATAGAGCCTGGAGCATTGCTTGCGAACGAAACGCAATCCTGGCGATCGCTCAAAACTGATTCCTTGATGCTACTGTCAGGATTTGTTTACGCTTATGATTCTTTTTGTCTATACTTCAATTCGAGAATGTAAACAGGCATAAAGGTTTTGGCGAACCGCATCTACCAGAAAGCAGCAGCTACACCCAAAACTGATCCCTGGATTTGAGTAGGTTTAACATGAACCTTGACCAATTGGAGCAATTGAGAGATTGCTGTCGTGATGAAGCAGCCTTTGGAAAAATGTTACAAGTCTTGGCAGCAGAGTTTGGGCAGTCTCAAGTTGATCAGCAAAAGGCGCTGTTTCGGGTCATTGCCAAAATTCGAGAATCTCTAGATTTAGGTACCATCTTTAAGTCAGCGGCGACTGAAGTGCGTGAGTTGCTGGATGCCTGTCGTGTCGGTGTGTTTCGGTTTGACCCAGACTCTAATTGGAACAAAGGCGAATTTGTCTCAGAGGCCGTACTACCGGAGTTTGAATCGCTTTTGTCTACCCAAATTCACGATCATCACCTTGACGAACAGCTTGCTACTGAGTACGACAAAGGCTATGTCCAGGTGATAGAAGATACCTCTAGTGCCTGGACAGATGGACGCTACACCATCGCACTAGAGAAACTACAAATCAGAGCCAGTCTGGTTGCGCCATTGCTTCAGGGCGATCGCCTCTGGGGGCTATTGTGCATTCACCAGTGCATTGGTCCGCGACGCTGGCAAGCTTCGGAGATTGAATTTGTGACTCAGATTGCAGCGCAATTGGGAGTTGCGATTCAGCAGGCAGAGTTTTTGGCGCAGACACAGCATCAGTCTGAGGCGTTGGCCCAGGCGCTAGAAGATTTGCAAAAGACGCAGACGCAGCTGATTCAAAATGAAAAGATGTCTAGCCTGGGGCAACTGGTTGCAGGTGTTGCCCATGAAATCAACAATCCGGTGAATTTCATCTATGGCAACCTGATCTACGCCAGTCAATATACTCAGGATTTGCTCGATCTGATTGCACTCTACCGCAAACATTACCCAGAAACTCACCCCGAAATTGGCGATCGCACCAACCTGATCGATCTAGATTTTCTAGTCGAAGATCTGCCTCGGATGCTGACCTCGATGCAAATTGGAGCCGATCGCATCCGTCAAATCGTGCTGTCGCTAAGAAATTTTTCGCGGCTCGATGAAGCATCCGTCAAACTCGTCGATATCCATGAAGGAATTGACAGCACCTTACTGATTTTGCAATACCGGCTCAAGGCAAAAACCGGAACCACTGGCATTAAGGTGATTAAAAAATATGGTGATTTACCGTTGGTTGAATGCTTCCCCAGCCAGCTCAATCAGGTATTCATGAATATTTTGAGCAATGCGATCGACGCGCTATATGAATCTGGGAGTCCTCTGAATCGTCCCGTTCAGGAGCCGCTCGCCAACCTCACCTCAGAAAATCTAGCCTCAGAAAGCTATGCGACCGAAACCTCATCAGACGGACTTGCCAACTTAGCTCCGCCCAATTCTTCTCGGCGCAACCAGATCACGATTACCACAGCAGTGGCACACGGTTACCCAGATGACATTCCGCGTGCCATTATCTGTATTGCTGACAATGGACCAGGAATGCCCGAAGCCGTTCGAGCAGAGATTTTTCACTCCTTCTATACAACCAAGCCCATTGGCAAAGGTACCGGACTGGGGCTATCTATCAGCTACCAAATTGTTACAGAACGGCACAACGGCACCCTCTGCTGCATGTCACAAGTTGGACAGGGCACAGAGTTTCGGATTGAAATTCCCGTCCAACAGATTAAGCAGTATTCAGAGAAGCCAAACCTAACTTCTCGCTCAAACTTTTTCTCAGATAAAGCGGAAGATTAACCAGACTTAACTCCATCAAGCGGCAGGTGTAGAAACTTGAGGAATCTGAGAGGCAGGTGGTGGTGCGGGAGCCGGGCAGGTCAAGTTCTCAAAATCGCAGCTATAGATGTAAGGTTCTTGCCAACTCAGCGGAATTTCTAGCAAATCTCGTGTTCCAGTCATTGCCTGTCCGACAAACAAAAGTAGCGCAATGCAGTTTAGCACTGTGTGAACAACACGCCAGCGATTGGAACGATCTTTATAAATGTCTTGGACGATCGCCAGCGAAAAAATCATTAGTAGTGCGGCGACTATACCATAGTGGAAGTGCGATACGTACCACTCGTCTGTACGCCGATAAACCCCATCTTGCCAACCCAAAATTACTAATCCGGCACCTGTAAGGGTGGCAAAGATGCCTCGCCAATGTGCTTCTCTCGCACGATATAGCACTATCAGGGAGGCAATGGTGGCAATAAACATCAGGACGATGAAGCCGACCTGAAGCGGCTCAAGCGTACCTTCTCGTTGCTGAGTGATAAATCCGCTATATCCGAACACGACTGAATAGGCTAGTGCTATCAGCGTAACTCCGACTACTGCACCTGTAAGCCAACGCCCCAGATTTAGGTGTTCCTTACCGACAATTGGGGAAATTTTGCTTTTGCCGCCTTCTTTAGCCTGAAGCCGTCGTTGTCGAGTTTGCCAGGCGAAGTTGACGACCATGCCAATTAGCGGAAAGACAAAGAAAACGGCGATCGCCGGATGGATTAATGCCCAAAAATCTTTAACTCCCATTAGAAACTCTCCATAACAGCACAAATTTTAAGCACAAACTAATACCAAACTCTGGCAGATAAGCACGACTCTGTACGGGTAGGTTTATTAGACAAGACCTGGATGGAGCAAAGATTCAACAGCAAAACCTGCTCTTACGGAAACTACGGTTAGTTACCCAGATCTGGATATAAAACCTCGCTTCAGAATTAAAGTCTTTATACAAGATGCACCTTCAGATAGCTCAAAACATTGCAGATTAGAAATGAATTGCTTAGGGAAACCTCCTCAGTCAATTCATTTCTAAATCTGCAATGAGATGAACTCTAGCCAAGCAACATTTCAGGTAAACAGGCTATTATCCTACAACTTGTGATTCCAGAAGGGTGTTAATCAGTAAACAAATTTATGAGAGGGGTTGTGAGTTGGGGATTAGGTAATGATTACTTCCAATCCCTACTCTCCAATCCTTAATTCTCTAGCTGCCCAGCGTTGCATAACCAAAAGTCGCGTTAAACATCCGACACCAGATGACAGCAGAGTTAAAGTCATCCAGGTTCACGTCCGCAGGAATGGCGTAGCGTTGGGTTCCTGCGGTGCTTTGCAGCGGGGCGAGCGTGATGTAGTCCTGTTCCTGGATGCCGCTAACGGGAGGTTCACCAGCCCGATGGAGAACTACATATAGATCAGGGCCGCTGTCGCTACGAAATGTTTCGTCGAACTCTAAGTAGCGATCGCCATTTTCAATCACAATCTGTACCATTCCCTCTGGTGGATGCTCCGCAGCAACAAAAGTTCCAGTTTTTGTTGCGGTAGCCTGAGCAATCTGAATTGGACTAGCCTCAGCAGTGATAGGCAACGATTTAACCTGTGCTGCTAGAGATGGGGCGGCAGTTTGAGTATCAGCCTGAGCGTTTGTGCTAGCTAAAACCAGGAGAGAAACGACACCAAACGAAACCAGAGCAATCAATTTCATTACTGTACAATTCCTTACCAACAACTCAACACACTGTAGGGTTTCATCATCAGTAGAGAATGATTGCGGGCTGAGAATTTAGGCATTAACTCCTACAGTCCCACTCATTCAATTCTCAGTCACTTCTAATCTAAGGTGACTAAAGAATAGACTTCCTGAATGAATTACTTTTTGAAGCGTGAATGGTAGCGCAGCTGCACCGCGTTACCATTCACGCAGGAGACATCATGAGCGCGATCGCGCTCACAACCCCAAATGACAATCTATTTTCAATGCAGATCTAATTTAGGATGTTACCTTTCAAAAACTAAACCACTAAAATCAGACCGGAAGGTTATAGATAGATTAAATGCCGACCTAGACGCAAAACACTGTTTGTTCTGCGTATATATAAAAAGACCGTGAAAGACCGCTATTCAGGTAGGACATTTATGTCAATCCAGCTATGCATCGGTAGGAGACGGCAGCCATGACAACTTCGCAATTGGGTAAGACGGAGTTAGATCAGCGCAAACCTTCACGGTTTATGCGACCGCAAACAGCAACCTTGGCCATGCTGAGCTTGATTGGAATTGCCAGTGTAGTGGTGGGTGGGTGGTTTGCTGGTCAGGGCACCATCAATCGCATCTTTGATCAACTCGAACTTCTACAGGAAAATCCGCCACTCTGGTTAGAAGTGCCTATGGTGACTGGAGAGTATCTGCTGTTTCCTACGGTGGCGCTGCTGGTGCTGGTGCTGGTGGTGATGAAGGTGTCTCCCCAACCGCGTACCTGGTCGAGGTTAGTTGTGGTTGGCATTTTGATTGCGCTGACGCTGCGCTATCTGGCCTGGCGATCGCTCTCCACCCTTAATCTCTCCGACCCGCTCAATGGAGTATTTAGCCTGGGTTTGTTTCTCCTGGAACTGCTGATGCTAAGCAACGGCACGATTCAGCTTTTTCTGATGCTGCGAGTGCGCGATCGCCGCCGAGAAGCCGACGTGCTGTCGATGGATGTGCTGAATCAGAAATTTACGCCCACCGTAGACATTTTTATTCCTACGTACAATGAGCCGACGTTTATTTTGCAGCGCACGGTGATGGGCTGTCAGGCGATCGAGTATGCCAACAAAACCATTTACTTGCTCGACGATACTCGTCGCCCCGAAGTTCAAGCACTAGCTGAGGAATTGGGCTGCCACTACATGACCCGACCCGATAATCGTCATGCCAAGGCAGGGAACCTGAACCATGCGATCGCCCAAACCCAGGGAGAACTGCTCGTCGTCTTTGATGCCGACTTTGTGCCTACCAAAAACTTTCTCACCCGCACCGTGGGCTTCTTTCAAGACCCCCAGATTGCCCTGGTGCAAACTCCTCAAACCTTCTACAACCCCGACCCGATCGCCCGCAACCTGGGTTTGGAAAATGTTTTAACCCCAGAAGAAGAAGTCTTTTATCGTCAAATTCAGCCGATTCGCGACGGAGCAGGCAGCGTCATCTGCTCTGGCACTTCCTTTGTCTTGCGACGCAGCGCTTTGGAACAGATGGGCGGCTTTGTCACCGACTCACTTAGCGAAGACTACTTCACTGGAATTCGACTGTCGGCTCAAGGCTATCGGCTGATTTACCTCGACGAAAAGTTGAGTGCAGGGTTAGCCGCCGAAAACATTGCGGCTCAGGCAGTTCAGCGACTTCGTTGGGCACGGGGAACGCTCCAGGCTTTCTTCATCAAAGCCAATCCACTGACTATTCCTGGACTCACCCCGCTTCAGCGATTGGCCCACCTGGAAGGACTGCTGCACTGGTTTACCAGCATCTCGCGAGTTGGTTTCCTAGTTATGCCGCTGGCTTACTCCTTTTTGGGTGTGATTCCGCTGCGAGCAACAGCCGCCGAACTGCTCTATTTCTTCTTGCCTTACTACATTGTGCAGTTGACGGTGTTTTCTTGGCTCAACTACCGCTCTCGCTCAGCTTTGTTATCGGATATCTATTCGCTGGTCCTGTGCTTTCCGCTGGCGTTGACGGTGATTCAGGCGATGCTCAATCCATTCTCGAAGGGCTTTAATGTCACGCCAAAAGGTACCGCCAGCGATCGCTACACCTTTAACTGGGGACTGGCGGCTCCGCTAATTGCTCTATTTGTTGCAACGGCAGTGAGTCTTTGGGTCAACCTGGGAATTTGTATGATCAAAGGCGCATGGCAGCAGACTGTACCACCAGAAGTCGCCGAACAGGTTAAAGGAATTGGCTTAGGCTGGATCTGGAGTGGCTACAATCTGATCATGTTGGGCATCGCGTTACTGATTTTGCTGGATGTGCCCCGACCGAACCTTTACGAATGGTTTGATCTGCGCCGCACGGTGCGTCTGACAATTGGTGATTACCCCAAAGGGGAAACTGCTTCGCATCGCACCTTTTGGGGTGTCACCACCATGATGTCTGAAGTCGGAGCAGAAGTTGCCCTCACCCAATCAGGCTTTCCAGCAATCCCTCTGGGCGAATCTCTACCGCTCACATTAGAGATCATGGAAGAAGGAGTCACCTTACACGGACAGGCAACCCGCACGGGCTTTAGAGATGAGTTTCCCACTGTACGGATTAGCTTTGAGCAAGTGAGTTTAAAGCAGCAGCGATCGCTCGTCGAAATGCTGTTTTGTCGTCCAGGACAATGGAAAACTCACTACACACCCAGCGAGTTTGCTTCATTTCTGTTGCTGTTTAAAATCTTATTTAGACCGCGTGTATTGTTTGACCGAAACATCGATGTGAGTGCGGTAGCGGTTGCTAAGGGATAAGCAACGAAATAGCAAAGTCAACAGTTCGCTAATAATAGGAAAGCTATTGCAGCAGCCTGTAATAGCTTTCCTATTGTTGGTGAGTGAATCAATAGCGTTTTAATCACGTTATGGCGTGGACTTGGATTACACCATGACGCGGTTGAGAACACACATGACTTTATCAGAATGATGGGGAACCGGAATCGGTTTACTCCACGCGCCTGCCTCAGCAACGCCGAGTGTATGTTGCCTGAGAATGTAAGCTTTTACGTTATCTTCAGTCCCCATTACCAGCGTGGTGAGAATGCGCGGATCGGGGTTGATTTGAATCAGAGAAGCACTATCAGTCATAGCAATTTAAAACTCCAGGTTGAGGGACGAGGAGCTAGAGTCTGAGAACTAGGGCAGATTACCTCTAGCCCCAAGTCCCCAATCCCTAACTCCTGAGATTTGTCTCCTAAAACCAAAGCCACCCTGCTGCTTTTTTGCCATAGCAAAGTCAGGGTGGCTAGTGGAGTGATAAACTGCCCTCTAGCCCTCCGAACTGTTTACGCAGTTTTGAGGGTTAGTCGCCTGGGGCTGGTGCAAACAGTCTCAGGTGACGCTTTGATTTCGGATATGTTTTTGTACTGAGGAACCAGACTACTTGAGAATGAAGCTTTTCGCAAGTGGTTCTTGATACAGGTTTACAGGCTTGGGCTTCTGATCACGACTTGTGCAGCTTTGATCTCGACATTCCGAGTTCTGAGGTCAAAGCTTCGAGTTCTGAGGTCAAAGTTTCAGGCTTTGAAGTCAAAGTTTCAAGCTCTGAGGTCAAAGTTTCGTGTTCTGAACTCGGAATTTCAGATTTTGAGGTCGAAGTTCTGTGTTCTGAACTTAAAGTTTCGTGTTCTGAGGGTGAGGGGTGAGGGTTGAAGGGCGATCGCTTCTTAAGTTGAAGGTGAGTAGTATGCTGATCTATTCACGAAGGAGACGACACAAAATATCTGTGATCAAAGATTGAGTTTCTGAGGTTAGAGATCCCAATTCCCGCTGAATCCTAGACCGACGCAGCGTTACTAGATGATCAAGACGCAAGGTTGATGCCTGTCGTAAACCGGCATTAATAAAGTCTGGTTGGTTTGGTTGCAGAATAATATCTGTGTTTAGGGGAATTTCAGGAATACGACTTGTGATGAGGGCAAAAATGATGTGTTGATAAGTACCCATTGCTCCTGTCAAACAATAGGCAGGGCGAACTTTATTGGAGGATAAGTCATCGAAGGGAAACAGAATTAGAACAACTTTACCCCTCATCGTTCACAGGCTTTCCATCTGCTAGGGTGTAGATGTCTTCTTCTGGATCATTCAAAAATGCGAAGCTTGGATTACTGGAAACGGCTCTCAACCAGGCTTCTTCGTTTGGCTCTTCTTCTGACATCAGCACAATAACACGCACTCGACTTGATTTCTCCTGCGGAAGGGGGTAATCAAGCTGAAGCTGCCCTTGAGCAGTTAGAATACCTGTGGTTTCAATTGCACGCATAGGTAGAATGAGAGACATTGGTTGATTTAATTGTAAACCGTATCAATTTACTTGCCTTCAACGATCGCCACTTCCGCTTCAGTCAACCTATATAACCTGTAGACAATAGTATCAATCAAGCGATCGCCCTATCTCTCTTGCAAAAACTCAGTTGATTGTCATTTCACAATTGGCTAGAGCCTTCAATTCTAACGACCTCTTTGTTTAGTTTGTCGTCCTCTCCCCAAAATCGTGAGACTGTGTAAATGCTTTAGACATGACACGTCTGTTATCTGAGTTTCAGATAAATTCAATAGAATGAGCTGAGTTAGTCCGCTCAAGGCTGATAGGTCTGTTACCTGAGTTCCAGACAAATCCAATTCTTCTAGCTGAGTTAATCCGCTCAAGGCTGATAGGTCTGTTACCTGAGTTCCAGACAAATCCAATCGAGCGAGTTGAGTTAATCCGCTCAAGGCTGATAGGTCTGTTACCTGAGTTCCAGACAAATACAATCGAGCGAGTTGAGTTAATCCGCTCAAGGCTGATAGGTCTGTTACCTGAGTTTTAGACAAATACAATAGAGTGAGTTGAGTTAATCCGCTCAAGACTGATAAGTCTGTTATCTGAGTTTCAGACAAATCCAGTAAAGCGAGTTGAGTTAATCCGCTCAATACTGATAGGTCTGTTATTTGAGTTTTAGACAAATCCAGTCGAGTGAGCTGAGTTAGTTCGCTCAATGCCGATAGGTCTATTACCTGAGTTTCAGACAAATACAATAGAGTGAGTTGAGTCAATCCGCTCAGTGCGGATAGGTCTGTTACCTGAGTTCCAGACAAATACAATTCTTTTAGCTGAGTTAGTCCGCTCAATGCCGATAGGTCTGTTACCTGAGTTTCAGACAGATGCAATAGAGTGAGCTGAGTTAATCCGCTTAATGCTGATAGGTCTATTACCTGATCTTTAAACAAATATAATTCTTTTAGCTGAGTTAGTCCGCTTAAGTGCGATACATCCGTTACTAAAGTTTCATCTAAATCTAGCCTTGTCAGTTGAGTTAAATTCTTCAATGGACTGACATCTGAAATTTGAGTTTCCCCTAAATCTAATATTTTCAAATGGGTTAGAACGTTAGGTAGAAAAGTGTTCTGATCAAAAATATCCCAACCCCTTCCAATTGCACGACCAATTGAATGTTGATCGTCCTCTGACTCAAACGTGGCTTTTGCATAATCCACGAGAAGCTGCATTGCAGTAGGAGTACCAATTTGTACCAGTGCCCCAATGCAATTGCAAGCTTCATCAGCAGAATAGTGCCGTTCGTATTTGAGCAGCGGAACGATTTCATTCCCTGCTCTGGATACCATTGCTATTTCGTCGTCATCCTGGGGAGGCAGCAGTTTCTCAACAGAGGCTAAAACCCGATCGCGAATTTCCTGGTCAACTGAGGTTGTTGTTTCTAAGCAAGCTACTGCTAATAAATGTAGATAATGTTTGTTGTCAGGTTGGTTATCTCCTTGATCAAGCAGGAATTTCAGCAACTTGGCTCGCTCTTTAGGACGTGCCAACCCTGCCGCTACAATAATCGATTCTCGCCACTGGTCATCCATGACCTTCTGCAATAGCTCCTCCAGGCTGTCATCATCGAGAGCCGCTTTTGCTGCTAAATACTCCTGAAAGGTTCGGTGGGCGAAATCAATTTGTCCAACAATGGGTTCACGCAGCAATCCCGCCCGATCGACAAAGAGTTCCCGAATTTGTTTTCCGGTGACGGATGGTGGCAAGCTCGTATTTTTCAGCTCAGTTGCAAAGTGGTCATCGACTCGGTCAGCTTCTAAGTCTGAACGGTTTAAGCGCATCAGCTTTAGGGCAAGGCTTTGAAGTAAATCAGTTTTCTGTAATTCGTTTAGCCCGATTGGATAAGTTTCGTCTAGCGGGATACCTCGTCCTGCATCCCGTCGATCCAGCAGCATCTCTATACATTCCCTGTAAAGCTGTAGCCTTGCGCTGGGCAGCGTTTCGCGTCGCTCTCGGTGCAAGGCACAAATCATGGCACAAAGCAATGGCGTGGATGCTAACCTCCGCAGTTCTGATCGCTGACGCAACTGAGACTTTAAATTCCCTGCCATCTGAGTGGGGTTAATGGATTGATCGCTTGAGGAAGTATCGGCAGGTAGAGCGGAGTGCCAGCGCACGACAAATTCCTCAATATTGGTGGGACTCATGGGTTCCATATTTAAGTTGACGAAATCCTGTGCTTCGACCCAATCTTCCCATTCCTGCCACACTTCCCCCTGGGCATCCTTTAAGCCCGACGGACGAGAAGTCACAATATAGATCGCCTCACTAAAATCTCGCACTAAATCTTTCAGTGCCTCGAGGAAATCTTGCCGTTCCTGTCTCGGTAACTCATCAACCCCATCAATTAACACCAGTGCTTGTCCATGATCTAGATATTGATGAACCCAATCTGGGGAGGGCATCAGGGCAGCGCAATTTGGTGCAGTCAAAGCTGGAAATTTTTCAGGCGTAGGAAACGCCTTGTCAACCAGATTTCGTAGCCGAATAAAAAAGGGAATCTTATAGTTCCAGTGCTGCAACTTTCCTTGAAAATCCTGCGTTGCGGCCCGTACTGCTAGCCATTGCAGTAGGGTACTTTTTCCAGCTCCCGCTCCTCCACGAATCACTAATCGACGACATTCACAAAGCACCTCATCAACCTGCCGCGATCGTCGCCCTGCGTCTCGTTCCGATCGCTCATCGTCCATCAGCGTTAAGGCTGTTTTTTCCCCTTCATCCCGTGGACCGCTCACCGATAGCGTGATATATGCTGTACTAAGACTCTGACGGCTCGTTAGCCGATCCATGCGCTGCAACCCGAACACCTCTAGGCGATCCAGTTCACTCTGAACGATGCCACGATACCGAACTGCAAAATTGTCTGCTGCGCGAGTTGCCTGCTCTCGTTGATCTTCGATATGCCTGACTATTTCTGATAACCGCTGTAAGGTAACTGATGCGCTACTCAACTCAAAGCCTTCGACCTCTGGTGCAGCTTCAATCAAGCGTTGACTGACGACCTCAATCGCCTGATGATATAGAGCTGTTTCACCCTGCGAAAACAGCCGAGTTGTGCTTGGATTGGCTTGTAGCAAATATTGCTTTAGTCTTGCAGCATCAAAATTCAGCTCTGCTAACGTATCTGACGACAGCCTCGCCTTGATTAGCGTTTCAGCTACGCCCAGCAAAATTGCGGTTCGGCTATTGTGTTCTACATCCCTAGCTTCATACTCAAATAGAGGTTGAAGATCTGCTGCGAGTTGTTTAGCAACTTGATCAATCTGCTGAGATAGCGTCTTCCTAGCTTCGGAAGAACTCAACACTTCATCTACGCCAACGTCGATCGCTTGCTCCAACACAGCATTCGTCAAGCTGGAGTTGATGTTGAATAATTCCAGCAGCCTTTTCGCAACCGGAGGCCCGATAATTTTCAGCGCAAGCAGAGACAAAGACATAAGCAGCTCCGATTGTTGAGCATGGAGGAATAGAACGGGGAATTACAAGCCCATCTAACTTTTCCTCAGATTTTAACAACGACCTTTGCGAGTGTCCCGCTTAATCACTTGCGGCTTTAAACAGACAACTGGCAAGCACGGATTAGCACCAATCCTAATATCTGTCACGGTAAACTCTGTATTACTGGAACCCGCATCCTACCCACCCCTTAGCTTGACCGATATCTGAGCCTCGATCGCTTACGCTGCTGTACTGGCAAGGGAAAAAGAGTTATTGACCCTGCGTTGAATTGCAATGCTCATCAAACTGGATGAAAATCTGAGTGACACCCATACCAAGTTTTTAAGGCAAATAGGGTATGAGTGCGATCGAGTGATTGATGAAGAGCTTTGACTAACTTTAGAAATATGGCGATCGCCCTCAAACCCCCACCTTTCAACCTACAAACTCGGAATTCCAAGCAAAAAGGTTGGAACTCCGACTTCTGAACTTGGAACTCCAACCTCTGAACTCAAAACTTCCGTCTTTCTGCTCCAAAAATTAAGCTCAGAACCCGAAACGTCGAGCAAATTGCTCCAGTTTCCAAGTTCTGAGCTTCAGTTGTCGTCTTCGGAAGTCAAATGGTCAGGCTTTCGACTAAACCGTTGCCTCTCCACTTCTTACCGTTGCCTCCTGGCTCTTCACCTTCCGGGGTTTCCGGGCAAACCGCTGCCCCATCTCACCCACCACTGCATCCATCCCACCCACATTTCCACTCGCCTTCGCATAGTTATACACCTGCAACGCCGCCGCATACGCCTCACTGCCCACTGCCAAACAGGTATCATCCAACAATTCCTGTAGCTGCGTCATCGCCAGCAACAGCGGATACAATGCCTCGAATAGCTGCACATCCTTCCGCAACTCCTCCAGATCAAACGATCGCGGCAAAAAGTTCGGGTTCTGCGTCGCCACCTCCAACGCCTTACTCACAAACGCGCGACTCTTATCGCCCATCTTAGGTAGAGCCTTCCGCTCATCTGCACTCAAATCCACCAAAAACGGTAGCTTTGCCTTAATCGTCGCTACCGCATCCATCACCGCATCTCGGTCTGCTTGGCTCAACGTTGCACTAATCGAAGTCGCATTCATCGTAGAAGTCCCCCTGGACTGAAAATTTTCCTCATTAGAGTGCCCAAGTTGGAGAGCGATCGCCCTTCCTAACAACGGAGCGAACGATCCAGGTCGAAATTCTATTCGTGCGGCAGGCGGGAATTCCTTCAGATTAAGCATCAGCGCCCCCCACAGTTTTTGCTCAACTTGCCTGATAGGAGCGATCGCTCATTCTAAAATAAGATGCGAGGGAACTAGAGGCTTGCTTATTATTTTATTGGTAGGTTTAGTGAAATTAAGCGATCGCCTGATTTTTGTTTGCTGATTGCCTGGGTTGGGCGATCGCTATCAATGTCGTGGATAAACGTATGAACCCATTCATCGACAAAATCTACCAGGAATTGCTCCCGGAGGTGCGGATTGAGAGCATTGATCCACACAATCCCGTGGTGATTCGCCATGTCCCTGCTCCCTGGCAGCGACTCGGAGCCGGAAACTATGCAGCAGTGTTTTACCATCCTGACTATCCCAATCAGGTGGTGAAAATCTATGCCCCTGGACGACCTGGGTTTGAGGAAGAGCAAGAAGTCTACCGTCGCCTGGGTTCCCATCCCGCTTTTTCAGAATGTTTTTACGCCGAAAAGAACTTTTTGGTACTCAAACGTCTGTACGGGGTAACGCTCTACGATTGCATGAACCGGGGTTTGCGAATTCCAGAACAGGTGATTAAAGACATTGATAAGGCATTGGAGTATGCGCGCGATCGCGGACTTTATCCCCACGACGTTCACGGACGCAATGTAATGATGCTTGACGGCAGAGGTTTAGTCGTCGATATCTCAGATTTCCTGCATCAAGAGGACTGTTCAGCCTGGGATAATCTCAAGAAAGCCTATTACTGGTTTTATCTACCTGTTCTCTCACGATTGCGGCTGCGAGTACCCTATTTTGTCCTGGATTTGGTTCGTGCAGGCTACCGTCTCTTCCGCCGCATCACACGCCTGAGGCTACGGAGTAGTCCTAAGTCCCAATAGGCGTAGGGGCGCAGCATTCGGCAAACAGACTCTGGAATAGAGCGAGAATTTCTGCCCGAATGCTATGCCCTCCGAACGCTACGCCCTTACAGAGAAATGCGATCGCATCACCCTAACGCTGCAACAGTTTTATTGCCACCTGTCCCATTTGCTGAGCGTAAGCAAGCTGAACTAATAACATTCCAGTAGGCTCAACATAGCGGGCATTTCGCAGTGGTCCAGCATCAATGGGTTCAGATCCGGTTTCACGCAGCAAGTCAGCCGCGATCGCCTTTGCTTCTGCATCATCGCCACAGTAAAACACTGTTGGAGTTTGTCCATTAAATTGCGTAGAAGGGGAATGCAGCACCTCTGCAAACAAGGGCATTGATTCCACTAAACGCGCACCTGGAGCAAGTTTAACGATCTCTTCCGCCGCAGAAGTAGTAGTGCCAACTGCCAATCCACTCATGTCCGGCAAGAGCGCATTCACACAGCTAAACAAGATCTTGCCGTTCAGTGAACCTGCCTGCTGAAGTGCATCTTCAACCGCTGCCCAGGCAACTGATAGCACCACCACATCGGCAAACTGTACCGCTTCAGCAGGTGTGCCGGTCAACGTCTCTGGACTCACGGATACTGCGGCTGCTTTGAGCTTTTCTGGGCTACGGGAATAGCTAAACATGAGTTGATGTCCATTTTTTGCCCAAAATTTACCCATACCCGTACCCATGTTGCCTGCGCCAATGATGCCAATTTTCATCGCTTTACTCCCGGTTGTATTTCCTAACGACTCGCTTTATTGCTAATTTGAACGGACAAGATGCCCATTCTACAAAGGCTTCAGAAGTTGCACGTCACAAACATCTTTTACCCAAGCTTAGAAGCTTGTCTGCCACCTAACCGCTGTTCCTGAGCGGGTGGAAGGGAATGAACTGAGATCGTGGCATAAGATCCCATCTGTTGCCCAATAATCAGCAACCGGATGAAGTCTCCTAACCCCTCAATTAATCGGGCACGACGCAACTCACCACAATCAAGTGGGTTAAATCCGATATCTTGAGCAAGCTGCATTACCGTTTGTCTAGCAGATTCGTCATCTCCTGCTACAAAGACTGATACGCTGTGAGATTTGAGTGGTTCTGGAGCCAGTTCAAATAACTCTTGTGCCATAGTGTTGAAGGCTTTTACCACTTTTGCCTGGGGCACCTCACCAGCTAGTTTCTCAGCCAAGGATTGAGTGATTGGTAGATAAGCGAAGCCCTCTGGGATTTCCTGATTGTTGCAATCGATCAAAATTTTGCCTGCAAGGACATCTGTTGAAGTCAACACTTCTGCTGGATCAACACCTCGAATCGTATACAGCAAAACATCTCCAAAGGCAGCAGCTTGATCGTTTGTCCCTCCCTGGGTATTCTCACCTGCGATCGCCACAATTGCCTGACCCTTCTCCGCAGCGCGGGCACCAAAAAATACTTCATGCCCCTGCTCAGCCCATAGAATGCCGAGCGATCGGCCCATATTACCGCTGCCAATGATGCCAATTTTCATTGTTCTTCTCATAGTGTTGTTCTTGAAAAGTTTTAACTCATTTCGGCAATCATGGATGTAGTTTTGGATATAGCCATCCAGCAAATAGCCTGGTCAGTCGAGGCATAACGACATAAGTCATGATTGAAACTATTAACAAGACGACTACCAAAGTTCGCAGTAAAGGAGGGAGTGGCAGGAGTAATGGCACAATAAACGTTGTGGCTAAGTTAAGTAGAATGAAAATGGCAATTCCCGAAAGAATAACCATTTTGTAGCGAGGTGGTGGGGATAAACCGGGTTGAGTGGGCAGGGTAAACCAGGTTTCTAGTCCAGTGAGAACAGAGATTTGTCCCGTATCAACGGTGAGTTGGCTGGCGCGTTTGAGTAACTTCTGTCGCAGAGGCGAAGCCTCCCACTGTTTGAGATGACTGACGCGATCGAATTTAAACACAATTCGATACTCAGGACTGGTGCTGCCGGAGCGAAATACATTTACGCCGAGATGTCCTTTAAAGGAACGGGCGGCTGCAATCAGATCGGTAAGAACTTGCTCAAAAGTCATTTCACAGCCTGGTTTAACCCGTTGCAGCACATCGACGGTGACTGGTGGATCATCCGCATTGTTGACGGAATCTATGATATTCAAGCTGATCACTCTCCCAGTTGCAATCCTGGAATTCCCACCTCAAGGCAAACTACCCTTCCAGGCTCAACTCCTGTTGAAGGCGGAAAAGACATGCCGCCGTTGGTGACAACGTAAATGCTGGTGCAAGCTTCTCCCCGCCCAAACGCAAGCGCTGTGCTACCCGTCATGTCTTCTGCGGCTCCAGCAATAATTGTGGCCTCTCCCACGGGTGAAATTCTCACTACGCTGTTATAGATGTGAGTGGTGCCATAGAGATTTCCCTGCTGATCAAAAGCAAAGTCATCCAGATTAATCGGAGCCACAAACACTTCGGGTTTGCCAGGTTGCCCGTTTGCGATGGGGATTTTGACGAGCTGCATTTTCTCTGTGTTGGAGGCATAAAGCACTCCCTCAAAAATCTTTAACCCATTGACCGCTGGAAATTCGCTGTCCGAAGAACTGCGGGCTAAGTGAGGATGCTCAAGCCAGATCTCAGCCTTTTTTTCGGATACTGTGAGTTGCCAAATGGCTCCCCGGTAGGAGTCAGCAATTAGGATGCGATCGCCATCTAAAAGCGTCATGCCATTAAGAAAAACAGCATCTGGTAATGTCACTAAAACACTGGTTTCTCCCTCTGACGAGACATTGTACACAGTGGAAATATTCTGCTCATCCCAGGCACTCAGCAGCAGATTGTCATCCGGCAGAAAGGCTAGTCCCGTTGCTTTACCAGCAATTTGAGCATGGAGAATGGGCGGGTTGTTTGCTTCAATTCGCCAGATGCTACCTTCATAGTGATTAGTGACGAAAAGGGTATTGTTTGCATCAACAGCAATGCTTTCTAAGAAGGTATTGACTGGAAATTCTGCGATCGCCTTTGCTGGAACCAGAGCAATTGGCGTTTCCGCAAAAAGGGGAGGTAATCCCGGTGAGTCAGTCATGCAAATATTTCCTTGTCCACTTTCTAGTATCGCTAAAGACTAGACCAGATTTGCCCAAATTGTTTTGTACTGCGTGTAACTCTCCAATGCTTCTGCACCAGTACCAGTAGTATCATGCACAATTAATTGTTACCAAATGGTTGCTAGCAGGATTTCGTCACTATGCTCGAAAAGCAGTATGGTTGCCCGGTCGAGTTTACGCTGGATAGAATTGGCGGCAAGTGGAAATGTGTGATTCTCTGGTGGTTGCGGCGGGGCACAAAGCGATTTGGTGAACTGATGCAGTTGATGCCAGGAATTAGCCGAAAAGTATTAACCACTCAACTACGTGAACTTGAAGCAGACGGCTTGATTAGTCGTCAAGTGTTTCAGGAAACACCGCCGCGTGTAGAGTATTCGCTGACGGCATACGGCGAGACACTGCGACCGATCACAGAATTGATGTGTAACTGGGGCAAGGCAAATGCTCCAGAGTTTCAGTTTGGCGTGATGTGTTTGCGTGGATTGCGAATTTTGGCGATCGCCAACTCACTCCTACGCCAACGACTAGAAGCTGAATTAGGTGAGTTGCGCGGCGCAAATTTAACAATCACTTCACTGGCGATCGCCCTCAACACCCTCAACCAGATTAGCCCCGACATTGTGTTGATTGATTTCAGTGTTGACGAGGATTTTAGTCTGCTCCACAATCCACTTAAAACATTAGCTACAGATTCTCAAAAGTCAATTCCAGTAATTGTTTTGACTGCTAATGATCATGAGCGCGATCGCGCTATCTTGCAAGGGTTTCCACTTCATTTAATGGAGCCAGTGGAAACTTCAGAACTGGTGGGGGCGATCGCCAATTTAACTACAGCAGAGAATGCTGAAAGTAATACGGAATGAGCCGTTACCGTTGTTCAAGCCACCGCCGTACTTCCGCTTCTGAAACATTGTAAATTCCTTTCCCGGTAGCGGGATCATAAGCACTCCATGAAGCATCCTCGACATGTGTCTTAGAATGCTGGAAGTTCTGCCATGCCTGAACTTCCGGCTTCTTCTCAATTAGTAAATGAATCAGAAATTGCTGGATATTTTCTGCCCAACTTTTGGTAGTAACCTGGGGGAAATTAGCGGCTGGGTGGTCGGAAGAGTAACACCTTACATCAGACTTGGAATTAGATGGAGAATGATTCACGATCACTGCCTCTCACAAAATATGGTTTCTAATCTCACGTTAGGAATTTAATTTTCTAAGATCAAAATGCTCTCTATATAGTTGCCATCAGTAAAATCGATGGATAATACCCATGTGTTGTTTTGGTCAGGCGAATGAAACCCAACCCCAAAAGTTCATTCACACTGACACAACTGCGAATTTTAATTGCGATCGCTACTTATGGAAGTTTTAGCGAAGCAGCATTGCAGTTAGAGATGTCTCAGTCGTCGGTGAGTAATGCGATCGCCACTCTCGAAACCGAACTCGGAGTCATTTTATTTGTCCGGGGTCGTCAGGGTGCCAGTTTGACCCCTGTGGGTGAACAAGTGTTAGCCTACGCCAGACAAATGATGCAGCTTCAGGAAGAGATTTACAAAACCGTCAACCTCGCCAAAACGCTTCAGGGCGGGCAGGTTCGTATTACTTCATTTCGCAGCATCACTACTCATGTTTTGTCGGGCGTGATTGCTCAGTTTCGGCAACGGTTTCCCCAGATTGGCGTGACTATTTTGGAACAATGGGACAATCAACACATTGTCAGTGCTTTGCGTCAGGGGCAGGCAGACATCGGCATTATTGATCATCCGCTGGATGATCAGTTTGACACCTGGGAACTGTTGCAAGATGAGTATGTTGTCCTGTTGCCGTCCTCCTTTCAGGTCAAGGGAACTGGGTTAGATTGGGACGATTTACGCAATTATCCCTTTGTGATGTTCTCAGAAGGCGATCAGCATGACGAAGAGGTTTTTGCTCACTGTTCTGTCTTTGATACATTCTTGAAAGTCGCTTACTGGGTCAAGGCAGATTCCAGCATTGTCAGCATGGTGGCTCAGGGGTTAGGAGCGACCATTATTCCTCGTCTCGCAGCCGAACCAATTCCCAATACCATTCAGGTATTCAGCTTACCTGTACCGCTATTTCGTATGGTTCAAGTGGCAGTTTTGGCAGATGCTTTGTTTCCACCCCCCGTTTTTGCATTTTTGGAAATGCTCAAATCTGAGTCCAGATTCTATATCTGAGTTGCCGCTTTTACTGTGGAATGATCTGCGATGTTGATCGAAATCACTCACGCTAGCTAAGCAACTATTTATACTTCTGCACATTGGCAAGCCTTCAACATTTTTATTCTTACAGATTGAATTCTTGCAGTTCAAAAACCTTTGCGGTCTGCGAAACAGCCCTCACCAGACTAGTAGAGATCATCAGTAGCCACCTCCCTTTGGGCAAGCTTAAGGGTAAATTACTTCACTCACCTTATGCCAGTCTTTAAACGTCCGCTCAGCTTCCTGAACCGAAATACTCAGAAAGCTTCAGGATTCACTCCCAATCCCACATCATCGGTACTACAGCCGCCAGTATCCGCGCCACAGCAACCCAAAACCCTCGCTCAGCTAGAGCAGGAAATGGCAGCCGAGGCACAAGTTCTACCGACCCGACCGATGCGGCATTCCCCTAACCCTATCGGGCGGACGTTTAACAAAATCAAATGGACTGTTATTTTGCTTGGTATTCCGGCTGGCATGGTTTGGTTTGTGAACCTGCCTTACCCAATGATTCGCCGTCCAGTGGCGGAGGCTGCTCCTATCTTGCTGCTGCCCAGCTACATCAGCATGGACAACCACTATCGGCAGGCGATCGCCTCTCTAGAACAAGCCGAGCAGCTAATCAACAACCCCACTAGCCCCGCCGACATTGACTTGGGAGAGCAAAAAGTCGAGCAGGCACAGAAGAGCCTCAACGCATTGCCAATTGGGTTCCTCAACGACTTTCCAGAATACCGCTACTGGTGGTATGACTGGCGCTTTAGCAGCAGCCGATTCTACGATGCCCGCACCACAGTTGCACAGTTAGAGGCTGTTGTCTTTCAAGAGAAAAATGCTCAGGTCGCTTTATTTGATGCAGAACAGTCCCTCAATGCAGCAAAACAGCAGTATCAGCATGCAACTACACCTGTTGATAAGGGAGTGGCGATCGCCGCATGGCAATCTGCCCTCGACCAGCTTGCTACAATCCCCGGTCAAACCCTTGCAGGCAGAATGGCTCAGCAGAAGTATGTAACCGGTGAACGTGATTTTGCCACAACTGTTGGAGTTGCTGCGGGCAATGAGCGAACCAGCGCCATAATCGAAGCAGCGAGAGGATTTGCATGGGAGGCAGCCAAAGCGGGACAGAACCCACCCCACTCAGTTGAACAATGGCAACAAGTTGAAAACCTTTGGCTGAGAGCTATTCAGGGATTAGAGCAAGTTCCTGATGATGACTTAATCGGTTATGCAGAAGCACAGCGGCTTTTGGCAGAGTACAACGCTAACTTAGGTCAAATCCGAGTTCGTCAGGAAAATGAACGGATTTCTGTAGCTGCTCTACAACGTGCAAAAGACCAAATTGCTTGGGTGAATAACTATGTTGATGGAGATATAGGCTACATCGCCAGCGAGTTGCAGTCAATCATTAATGATTTGGAAAAAGTTGAGGAAGGCACAACGGACTATCTGGAAGCTCAAGAATTGCTACTCTTGGCAAATAACAAGCTTAATCAGCTTCAACCTCAATAGTCAGATGTAGGTTGGGTGGAACAAAGTGAAACCCAACATTTTGCTTGTATTCTGTTGGGTTCCGCTTTGCTTCACCCAACCTAGGGTAGCGCTTTGCCCGAATGCTAGCCCGTACAGAATTTGCATCATCTTAGCATGTCATTCCACTGCGGTACGATAGGGGAATGAATTTTCGGTTAGGGTGCGCGATTTGGGCTTACAAGGAGTGGGTGGGCGACCTGTTTCCACCGGGAAGCCGTGCAGCTGAATTTTTGCAGTTGTACAGCAGACGGTTTACGGCTGTTGAGGGCAACACCACGTTTTACTCTGTTCCTAGTGCCGATATGGTGCAGCGATGGGCAACGGAGACACCACCAGGGTTTAAGTTTTGCCTGAAGTTGCCGAGAGATGTTACCCATCAAGGTTTACTGGTACCCCAAATTCCAAGGGCGATCGCCTTCCTGGAACAGATGAAAGGATTGGGCGATCGCCTCGGTCCCATCTTTGCCCAACTGTCACCCAGCTACAGCCCTGCCAGCCTGGATGACTTGAGCAGCTTTCTCACTGCCTGTGCGACCAAAACACCATTAGCAGTTGAGGTGCGTCACTCGGATTGGTTTCAGCCTTCTCACACAAACCAGCTCAACGCAGTGTTAGAAAAATTTGGCGTTGGGCGCGTTTTGCTTGATTCTCGCCCAATTTATGAGTGTCCTGGCGATCCGCAACTCAACTCCGAACGACGTAAACCCAGAGTGCCCTTGCAGCCAACCGTGACGGCAAACTTTAGCCTGATTCGCTACATCAGCCACCCTGAACAGGAGATGAATCAGCGGTTTCTAGCAGAATGGGTAACTCATGTGGATCAGTGGTTGCGTCAGGGCACACAGACTTATTTCTTTGTGCATTGCCCAGTTGAGGCGCGATCGCCCGCCAATGCTCGTCACTTTCAGCAGCTATTAGAACAACACGGTGCGCCCGTTCCAGCTTTACCCTGGGAAGCGATCGCTCCTCCCCCTTCACAACTCAGTCTGTTTTAGTTTTGGGTCTTGTTACTCTTTATCTCTCCTTCTCCCTGCCGCTGCCGCTGCCCTTCCCTCCTGATAGGATGGAGTTCAGGTCACAATTGATGCAGCTAATACAAAGGTCACTATGGCTTCAGACGAAAAAAATATTGTTCCAACTCAGCCTTCTAAAGGGTTTCAGGCTCAGTCAGAATCTGCAAAGCCAGCAAAGGATGAGCGTCAACAGCTTTCTATCTATCGCAAATCCGAGCTTTACCCGTTACCTAACAATCGACCGATCGCCGACAACGATGTTGACAACCCAGATGAGCTAATGGGCTACCTGGACTAAGTTACGTCTTTTGCGGTTTCTGCCACGAGCAGATCGACTACATCCTCCATGCTGTTTCGGCGCTGGTATGCTTGCCGTTGCCGATCGGCACTCGTTCCATGTTGCAAAGTGTGGTAGACGAGTTGAGAGACTTCGTCCCAATCTCCCTGAGCCTCAAGAGCAGGTTTGACAAAGTTCAGCAGTTTGTCAATCATTTCACGAGCCGGAAGGGCCCGTTTATCGATCACATCAATCAGATGTTCTGTTAAGCCATGACGGGCAGCGTGCCAGTGAGCAGCCCGCAAAATCTCAGGACGAACATCTGTAAAGGGTTGATTTTCTGTCACCTCGCCATAGCAGGTTTGCGCCAGGGCACGGGTTAGCCCAGCGACCATGACGGCTTCGTCGATGGTGGTGCAGACATCAGTAACGCGAAATTCGATGGTAGGAAAGCGTTCTGATAGACGGACATCCCAGTAAATTTTGGTGCCGTCTTTGATCGTTTCGGTCGCAATCAAGTCTTGGATGAGCGCATCATAGTCTGCTTTAGACTTGAATGCTAAAGGAAGTCCGGCCATGGGCCAGCGGCTCCAAAGTTCTGTTCTATAGCTTGCATAGCCTGTGTCTTCGCCTTGCCAAAAAGGAGAGCTTGATGCTAGTGCCAGCAAGGGAGACAGCCACAGACGGGCACGATTCATCACCTGGACGGCAATTTCGCGATCGCTCACTCCGACGTGTACATGACAGCCAAAGATGATAAGGTCGCGCATCAACTGCTGATAGTCCACAATCAAGCCTTTGTAGCGCTCTCTAGGTGTCACCTGCTGGTCTGCCCATTTGGAAAAGGGGTGCGTTCCGGCGGCGGCAATTTGGCTTCCGTCTTTGGCGGCAGCGGCAATTATCGCACCTCTCAAGCGAATCAGCTCTGAACGAACCTCTGCAAGGGTATGACAAACTTTTGTGGCAATTTCGATTTGCGAGAGGTACACTTCGGGCTGCACGGTATCACCCAGGGTTTCCTGGGCGTTTGTTAAAATACGGGTGCCGTGAGGACACAGTTCTCGTGTGGTTGGGTCGATTATCTGATATTCTTCTTCGACACCGAGGGTAAATTCTTGGGCTTGGGGTGACATATCGGGTATTTCCTTTCGTTAAAACGCCCCAAAAATATTCTCTTTGCAGGGGTGGGCAGCGATGAGTTTGAGCCTATGCATGATTGTAAGAGACGAGGCGGAGAATCTACCGTCCTGTTTGAATAGTGTCAAAGCAGCCGTGGATGAAATGGTGGTGTTGGACACAGGTTCAACAGATGAGACGGTGGCGATCGCCCAATCCTTTGGCGCACAAGTGCATCACTTTGACTGGTGTGATGACTTCTCAGCCGCCCGTAATGCCGCGCTTCAGCACGTCACTGGTGATTGGGTGCTGGTTTTAGATGCAGACGAACGGCTGGAAACTGGAATTGTGCCTCAACTCAAGCAAGTGATGCAGCTAAACACTTGCCTGGTAGTGAATCTGGTGCGTCAGGAAATTGGGGCAACACAATCGCCCTATTCACTGGTGTCACGGTTGTTTCGCCGTCATCCTAAGATTCAGTTTTTGCGTCCTTACCATGCAATGGTAGATGATAGCGTTGCCGCAATTCTTCAGCGAGAACCCCAGTGGCAGGTGGTGGAGTTGCCAGATGTGGCGATTTTGCATGAGGGTTATCAGGCGGGAGCGATCGCCAGTCGCGATAAGCTGCAAAAAGCTCGAATGACGATGGAGCGTTTTCTGGTCAAGCATCCTGGCGATCCCTATGTTTGCAGTAAGTTGGGAGCACTATATGTGCAAATCGACAAAGTTAGCTACGGGATTGAACTGCTAGAACGCGGCTTAAAGTCAGCGCAGGTTGATCCCCCAATTCGCTATGAGTTGCACTATCACTTGGGCATTGCCTACAGCCGCTTGCAGCATCTCGACCAGGCAGGAATGCACTATCAGTTAGCGATTCAGCAGCCCATTTTGCCTCGTCTAAAGTTGGGAGCCTACAACAACCTGGGTAATTTACGCAAAGCCACAGGCGATTTAACTGGAGCAAAAGCCGTCTACGAGCAGGCGCTGAGGGTTGATCCCAGTTTCTCAATGGGTCATTACAATCTGGGCATGACGCTCAAGGCGATGGGGCAACTGGGGGAAGCGATCGCCCAATACCAGCAAGCCATTCAGCTTAACCCAAACTATGCTGAGGCTTACCAAAACCTGGGGGTAACGCTGCTCAAACTGGGCAAGGTGGCGGAGAGCCTAGCCGCCTTTGAGCGGGCGATCGCCCTGCACCAACAGCATGACCCCACTGAAGCGCAGCGATTGCGCCAGGGTTTACAGGAAATGGGATTCCAAGTTTAATCAGGCATACGTAGTCAATTTGCCTGAAATGCAGAGTAGTTTTACCGATGAGTCTGAACGCAAACCTGAACGGGCTGCGTTAATCGTGGGAGCGGGTCAGGGAATTGGATTGGAGTTTGTGCGGCAGTTTTTGCAGGGCGATCGCGCCGCTCGCCTCTTTGCTACCTACCGCAACCCAGAATCAGAACTGTTGTCCATCAACGATCCTCGCTTGCGCTGCCTACCGTTAGATATTACAGAAGAAGCTCAAATTGCCACCATCACCGACAAAATTAAAACCGAGACAGCCGCCCTTCACAGCGTGATCAACTGCGTCGGTTTGCTGCACGATGGGGCGATGCAGCCCGAAAAGAGTTTGCGACATCTGAATTCAGAGCAGTTGATGCGTTACTTTCAGGTCAACAGCATTGGAGCCGTGCTCCTAGCAAAACACCTTCAGCCGTTGTTGAAGCATGGCGATCGCGCCATTTTAGCCACAATTTCAGCCAAGGTAGGCAGCATTGGCGACAACCAACTGGGCGGATGGTATGGCTACCGGGCTTCCAAAGCAGCGTTGAATATGTTTATGCGAACTACCGCAATCGAATATCGACGCACTTGTCCTAGGGCGATCGTGGTGACGCTACATCCTGGTACCACAGACACTCAGCTATCCCAACCCTTTCAGCGGAGTGTGCCGCCCGAAAAGCTATTTTCTTGCGATCGCACCGTTCGCCAACTGCTAGCTGTCCTCGATCAGCTTCAGGAAAGTGACAGCGGCGAATTCTTTTCCTGGGATGGCAGCAAATTGCCCTGGTAGCTGCTGCATTACCAAGGGCTGCCAATCAGCGTAAACGCTGCCCAGTAGAAGGGGTGAGACAAGTCCTGGGTTTCATTTCTCACTACCCCATCCGGCAGAAGAATAGCGCCTGAGCGAGAGGTGTAGATTTCGCCATCCTGCAGTCGGACTTCGCCGTTGAGCATAGCAATCTGGGTCTGACGCAGTGCTTCTGCTTTAATTGGAACCTCGCGTAACTGTCCATAAAACTCGGTCATCAGGGCCAATGTTCCCTCATCACTGACGTACCAGAGGCTAGCCAGTGCTGACTTCACGCCTGCCTGTACTGCTAATCCGGCAAAGCCCAGCTCAGCTTGCTCGTCCCCTAGCGCCGTCCGACAGGCACTCAAGACCAGCAATTCCAAAGGAGGATTGCTCAGCCCGAGCTGGCGGATTTCGTCCAGCCGCAATTTCTGATTCCAGAACTGGATGTACGACTCGCCCAGTCCACCGGATCTAAATTCTCCGTGGGTTGCCAGATGCAGAATGCCGAAGGGACGCTGTTCTCGCTGCTGTCTAAGATTTTGTACCGTGAAGTCAGCATTGAGCAAAATCTCGCCCGGCCAAAGGTTTGGAACAATGGTTCGGAGTTCGGTTGGCACAGCAGGCAGAGGGAGTTGGTCGCTAAACTCAGAGGCACCCATCGCCAGAACTTCTAGGCTTCGCATATTGGTGTAGCGGGTGTCGGTGAGACTCAGGCTGGGCATTAACCCGACGCTGTATTTTTCGACCAGAAACTGATCGCCGTCATGCAGTGCCGCCAGAGGAATGAAGCGTAATCCTGTATCCAAAATAAAGGAAAGGTTTTCAATTTCCTCAGCCTGCAAGTCTTGCTCCAGGGGAGCAATAAGCCACTGGTAAAGTTGCTGAGCTGGGGGCAGATAGCCCGTTCCTAGCAGGCGAGGATCTGTGATTTGGCTGACTAGTTTGCGTCTGGCTTGTTCGACTTCGGCACGGGTTACGCCTGCCAGTCGCTTACGAATCGGTTCTCCACTTGAGGTGATGAGCAACAGTTCTAGTTCGTCGGTGGGCTGAGGTTGGAATGAGAGGGCAACGCTTTCAGACTGGCTCGACTGCCGTCCTAAATATTGCTCAAACTGCTGACTGGCGGTTGCCTCTCGCTCGGCAAACCCAGAGTTAAAGGTGCTTTCCACGGGAACAAAGCCGACATAGATCAACGCTGGTTTTACACCAGTTTCCTGCTGAATGTCTAGCAAGGTATTGCGAGCTGTTACCAGAGGTTGTGGGGTCGTAGGACTACTGCCCGTGTTGGAGTCGGGCTCGGATTGTGGCTCAGGCGTGGGGCGTTCGCAATTCACCTGACATTCAGGTCGCGGAATGATCGGGTTGCCAATACCAGGTTCATCGGGATCTTCTCTACCGTCAGGACCATCAGGACCATCAGGATCACCCGGATCAACACCCGGATCAACAAAATCGGTAATGATTCGAATATTTCCGACCGTGACGCTACCTCGAAAAGATCGGTTAGGCGGAGAAGAAATGGCAGAATCACCGCTGGTAATGGTTCCAGCCGTGCCATTGGTGGTACCGTCGCCGACGATGAAGGGAGTTTCTCCATTACCGCCATGCCGAATGGTGATGTCGCCGCCACCAGCTCCGCCAGAACTGAGAATGCTGACTCCCTCAGAATTGCCTTCTACTAGACCAGTTGCGCGAAAGAATCTCTCGGTCGTGATGTCAACCTGACCACCACGTCCAAGCTGGCTAGAAGTGTTGATGGAGGTAACTTGAATATCGCCTGTAGGGTCAAGGGTGACACTGCCACCGTCGCCTGTGGTACCCGTTGCGGCGATCGCCCCTGTAGTAATCTCCGTAATGGCGTTGACCGAAATATTGCCGCCACTGGTACCAGAACTGTTGAGGTTACCTGTCGTAATGGCAGTATCCGAGAAGAGGTTAATTGCACCCCCTGCACCCGTACTGTTGCTGGCATCCAAGGCGACTGTATTGATCTGGTTGCCGTCCAGCAGAATACTGCCGCCGCTGGTCGTGACTGGTCCGGAGAAGGCGATCGCCCCCTCGCTCATTGTGCTCAAACTGCCGCCGCCGGTCGTGATCGCTCCCGTCGTGATCTCCGTAGTGGCGTTGACCGAAATATTGCCGCCGCTAGTGCCAGAACTGTTGAGGTCACCCGTTGTAATTGCAGTATCCGAAAGGAGGCTAATTGCACCCCCTGCCCCTGTGCTGTTGCTGGTATCTAAGGTGGCTGTGTTGATCTGGCTGCCGTCCAGCAGAATACTGCCGCCGCTGGTCGTGACTGGGCTGGAGAAGGCGATCGCCCCCTCGCTCATTGTGCTCAAACTGCCGCCGCTGGTCGTGATCGCCTCCGTAAAGCTCACATCCCCCTGACTGGTCACCAGAAAAATTCCACTGCCTGTACTGATCGGGGCAGATACTGAAGTGGTCGCTTCACTGGTTAGGGTAAAGTCGCCGCTATTTGTGGCGATCGCCCCCGAAAGCAGAATTTCTCCAACGCTATCGATTGTAAAATCACCACCATCAGTATTGATTGGGCTGGAGACCGAGGTAGTACCACCACTCTCAATCCGAAAATTGCCGCTTCCTGTACTGACGGAGCCAAGAACTAAGGTTGCGCCTGAATTGAGGATAGTAAAGTCGCCACCGACGGTTTGCACTGCGCCAGAAAATGTCGTGCTGCCATTGCCGTTGATGGTGAAGTTGCCGCCGTCAGTGATGATATTGCCCGTCAGGTTAATGTCACCGCTGGGAAACAGACTAAAGCCGCCGCCATTGGTATCGAGGTTTTCGGGCAGCAGGACACTGCTGGGGCGAGTCACTCCACCAATGACAATTTCGCCGCCCGTGGACGATAGCCCGTTTCTCAGGTCAACCTCACCGGGTGTGTCAATCGTTAGAGCATTGGTTCCAGGAGCCGCACCAAACGAGAGTAGTCCAGTGGTGATGTTGCCTGCGGCCGTGAGGGCGATCGCCCCTCCTGCTCCACCCGTTAGATTCGTTGTGACGGTGCCAGCGCTGGTATCAATCCCTCCGGTTGTGCTGCTGATCGTGATTCCCTGACCTGCCGTAGCAATATTGCCCGTGACCACATTTTGATCTGCCCGTAGTGTCACGCTGGCATTCCCCTGCCCGGTGATGGTGCCGCCTGTAGTGTTGATCGAGCCACCCGTTCCGGTTGCTTGCAGCGTTACAGGATCATTAAAGGTGAGATCACCAAGCAAATTAACTTGCCCACTGCCGTCAGCCCGTCCAATTGTGATGCTGTCAAATCCATCTTGAAATACAGCCAACTCTGTAGCGAACAGATCAAGAAACAGTGGACCTCCAGCCGCATTTCCTCCTACTTGAATCGTATATTCGGGATTGGCGGTCTGAAGCAACACCGAACCCGTCCCCAAAATTGTGCTGTTGGGCAAGTCGATCGCATCTGCCGTGACGATCAGGTTGCCATCGCCCAGTTGTAGCGTAGTCCCATTGATGATGACTGCCGTACCAGCGTTAGGACTAGCTAGCTCCAGGGTGCCATTGCCCGTTAACGAGAAGGTGCCATTGGTGAGCGAAACCCCATTTTGAAAACTGGTACCTGTGAAAGTAATCCTGCTGGCATCGGATGAAATATTCCCCGATAGCTCTATCCCGCCCAGAGTTTGGTCGTTGCTACCGCTACCGACGATTGTGCCACCGCCCGTATCAAGCCGTCCGTTGGGTTGAACTCGCAACGTACCCACACCGCTGTTGTCACTGTCAGCAGTTAAAACCAGGTTGAGCAAATCGCTACCCGCTACGCTGTCAAAGATTTCTGCGTTGATGTTGATGTCGTTTGCGGCTTGCAGCGTCAAGGTATTGCTGCCCGTTCCATCAAAGTCCAGTGCTGTTTGCAAGGTAATGTTGCCGACCTGCGCTCCTGCCGTTCCGGTGGAGACGATCACGTTTGCGCCTCCGGTGAGGGCAGCGATCAGATCGTCTACGTCTAGCACTGCGTTGTCATCGATCGCCGCAAACGGATCGTTCACCGCATCAACGCCATCCGTTGGCGCATCAACAATCGTGATGTTGTAAGGATCGATTAGCCAGGTTCCAGCCAAGCCATAGCGAGCAGAGACATCCGGTGCGCCATTCACGTCCAAAAAACCGCGGCTGCTGGTTTCTACCAGACCACCATTTCCACGCCGTACCCCACCTCTAGCACTCAAGCTGCCATAAACCCGCGTGGTGTCCTCTGACCAAACGATAATGCGACCACCATTTCCTCGCCTGAGCGCATCCGCGCTGAGGGTAGAGTTTTCGTCTACAAAGGTGACGCTGGCATTGGGAACGCTGCCTTCTCCCTGATAGTCACCGCCCATGCGAATGGTGCCGCCGCTATTGCCAGAGGCATTCAGAGTGGCATCGAGAAGAGCGACGCGATCGCCCAGAACGTTAATTTCGGGGGATTGGCGGTTAGGGGTTGAGGATGGGTGGGAGGCGTTGAGGGTGCCGGAGGCGATCGCCGTTCCCGGTTCGGTGGAAAGGGATAAGTTAGAACCCGTCAGGCTAACGGTGCCATCCCGATTCACAGTTACCCCTGTCGCGTGCTCCACATTTCCTGCTGTCAATAGCTCCGGCAACGACAGTGGCGTAAACGGTAACCCTAATCGCCCCCCAACCCGTGCCCCAATTGTCTCCAGGTCCAAGCTAAGCAGCCTTCCCTCCTGGCTAATTCGTACCAGATTTTCTCCAGGTACAGCCGCAACGGTGATCTGTCCGCCTGGTGCAGTTAGAATGCCCGTGTTGATCACGGTGCCACCTAGCAGGGTAAGCTGTTGCCCTTCACCAACTCGGAGACTTCCGGCATTCAAAATTGAGCCGGGCTGGGTGCTGGTAAAAGCAAAGGAACTAGGATTACCTACTAAGGAAGCGTAATTGTTGTCGGCGATCGCACTAAACCAGCGATTGCCAAACCCAATTCCGTCTGCTGTCGTTGCGGTAAAGGAACCTGATACATCTAACCGCGCACTTGCTCCAAAAATGATTCCAGCAGGATTGATCAGATACAGGTTAGAGTCACCGCCTGTGACTTGAATCAAGCCGTGGATGATAGACGCATCCCCCCCCGTAATGCGTCCTAGAATGTTTTGAATTTGAGAATTAGTCAGAAAATTGGCAGTCTGATCAGCATCCAATCCAAACTGATCAAAGCTGTGAAACAAATTTTCCCCATCACGAGAGAGTGCGCCACCATTGATGATGTAGCGATCGCCATCCCGGGTTACTCGTGTTCCTGCACCATCTTGAGCAGACGTAACCTGAGCCAGAGCTTGACTGGTGCCAACAAGTCCTGCGAGCGGAAGGCTTGCTAACAGCAGAACGATTCCTCGAATTACTCGGCTAATCACGGGTAATGTACTTTCCTTCTGATTGGGTAGCGCCCATCCAAGATAAGCTTGACCGTTCAAAACTCAAGCTCTTTCAGGCATCCCCATCATAAAACTTTAAATTTGGAATGCGTGGCAATCCCCCCCACCCCCTTCTCGCTCAATTTTCAGTCAGATTCTCAACCCTCAGCCTCACCCCGGATAAAGCTCTGTACCACTGTCCACACAGCCCAGAGCAGCGTCGGCACAAACAAAACAAGCATCAACAGTGCCAGCGCTGAAAAGGGAGATAACACGCTCAGCAACACCAACGCCAAAACCAAAACCATTAAAACAGATGGATTCATTGCTCTACTCAATTACTGCAAAAAACTATGACTTCACCCTAAAAAGAACTGCACTCATCAACCTCTAACATTGGGAGAGTTTTCTGAGATCTCACCTTTCAGTAAAAGAAGTATCTTTCTGATACTTCTTTCCAGTACTAAACCTTGAAATTTGCCTCCACCTTCAGGCAGAGCAAGTGGGGGTTGAAGCTGGTTCTTGAGTACGAGGTTCTGGCGTAACTGACCAGTCTACGATCTGATCTGGTTATCGCTTCAATTACTTCATTTAAGGGGAGTTAAAAAATGGCTTCTGTCAACCCAATTCAATTACAAAAGCACCTTAAAGGGATCGATTATCCAGTCGATAAAGAGAACCTAATTAAACATGCTAAAGGTCATGGAGCAGATGACAAGTTGATTTCGGTATTGAATCAACTGCCAGATAAAGAGTTTGAAACACCAGCAGATGTAAACAAAGCTGTGGGTAAAGTTGATTAGGAATGTTCGTTACTTGTTGTAGTTTATTGGTTCATCTTTTTGGATGAGATTATAACTTTCTAACACTTTGCTGATTCTCATGTAGGGGTGTAGCATTTGGAGCAAAAGCTCTTGATCTACTCTTGGGTTCGCATACCGAATGCCACGCCCTACAGCAGAGGAATTATGGCAAATAAACTGTAACAGAGTTGCTATATGTTAATCCTGCTTGGGAATTGAGCTTGGATTATGAGAGTATCCTTCTAGAAAAATTCTTGCCGAATTATTCTGAATTGTTTTTATCTACTGTCCTGCTAAAGTAATGCCAAAATTTGCCAATCCTGAAACATGGCAACAGGCTGAGCTATTAATGCAGCCTGCTTTTATTCGGGTCATCGACAATATTCGCAAACAGCTAGAGCAGTCTTCCTGGAAAGGCACCTATCGAGATGTGCAGGTTTGGGCTGAGGGGATTCCCGAAGAAACAAAGGCGATCGCCCTCCACCTCCAACAACAGCTCGCTGATGCCACACCTGAACAAGCTGCTGATATCGAAGAACAGTTAGCTCGATTGCCTCAACCTTACCCTGGCTACGAACTCTGTCTCCAAAAGCACGATCATCAAATCAACGTCGATCTGTGGCAACTGTGTTATCAGATCTGTTTTCGAAATTATGCTCAGTTGGAGTCAGGCGAAACTGAAGTCGTTGAAATTGACACTAACCTGATCGACGAGACAGGCGATGTAGATTGGCAGCAGTTGGACGCAAAAGCACAGCAGTTTGTTGGACGGGTTTTTGACGAGTTGTCTGCGATCGCCAACTCATAAGGGTCCGAACTCGGTAAGATCCGGACAGATAGTTTGACCGCAGGCGCAAGAAAAGCAGCATGAATCAGGAATTACGAAACCTCCAGGCAGCAGCAGGTGCAGTATTTGTTGAGGTTACAGGGACTTCCGTTCCGAGTAGCTTTGGCAACGAAGCAGCAGCACTTCAGGCAGCACAAACGGGCGTGGCAGTATGCGATCGCTCCCACTGGGGACGCATTCTAGTTTCTGGTGATGACCGCATTCGCTTTTTGCACAACCAGACCACCAACGATTTCAATCGTCTTCAACCTGGGCAAGGTTGTGACACCGTATTTGTCACCTCTACCGGACGCACTGTCGACCTCGTAACCGCCTATGCCCTAGAGGATGCTGTGCTGCTGCTGACTTCCCCCGACCGCCGCGAATACTTGATCGAATGGATGGATCGGTTTATCTTTTTTGCTGACAAAGTAGACTTGAAGGACATCACGGACACCACTGCCGCCTTCAGTTTGCTGGGAAATGAAAGTGATGCGCTGTTGCAAAAACTTGGGCTAGATGAGGCGATTGCACAGCCTCACGCGACTCACCATCTAGTCAATCTTGCTGGGATAGAAACCCGCATCGCCACGGGTAGCGGTCTAGCAACTCCCGGATACACGCTAATTGTGAATGCCGAGCAGTCAGCGGCTCTCTGGCAACAACTCACCGAAGCAGGCGCAGTTCCGCTAGGCGAACAGACCTGGGAACGCTTGCGAATCGAGCAGGGCCGCCCCATGCCCAATTCTGAACTCACTGAAGACTACAATCCTCTGGAAGCAGGGCTGTGGCGCACTATCTCGTTTAGCAAAGGCTGTTACATTGGGCAGGAGACGATCGCCCGCCTTGACACCTACAAAGGCGTAAAACAGCAGCTTTGGGGAGTGCGACTCAGCCAATCTGCAACTCCCGGTGAACCGCTACTGCTGGGTGAGGAGAAAGTCGGAAAACTCACCAGTCTGATTGAAACCGAGCAAGGACTGTTGGGACTAGCCTACGTTCGCACCAAAGCAGGAGGGGCAGGGCTAACGGTTAATGTTGGGGCTGGAACAGGGGAGGTTGTGGATTTGCCTTTTCTAACGCGCGATCGCATCGTTTAGGAGGTGGATTAAGGAGGAATGGGCTAACTTTAACTCCTTGTCTTTCCAAACGCTTTGATTTTATCGATGGAATTGTTAACTTGCTTCGTTTTTGAATTAGCACAGCCTTTCCGCAATGCTCATGGAATTTCCAAGAAAGGGTGCAATTGTACTAGGTATTAGTAATATTAATGACAGAAGCTTTTCGTCTTTGTTCACCTAAAACTAAACTCCGCCCTATTGTGGCGAGTCTTCCTCACAGTGGTTTAGTGATACCAAGGGACGTTGCACAAGCTTTGAACAAAAGTTTCGAGAGCTATCTTCCTAATCAGGATTGGCATCTCGATAGATTGTATGATTTTCTGCCTAATCTAGGTATCACAGTCCTAAAAGCTGTTTGTAGCCGCTACGTTGTTGATCTAAATCGACCGATTAGAAATCCATTGTTTGGTAGTTTTTGGCGATCGGTTATTCCTGAAGAAACTGCCTTCAATACACTGCTCTACCAGAACACTCCGTCTCGAAAGCAAATTGAAGAGCGAATTGAGCAGTTTTATTATCCATACCATAGGCAGCTAGAAGAGTTACTCAATCAGATGATTGACCAATTTGGTCGAGTCTATCTGTTAGATCTACACAGTTTCTTGGGGTTGATTGTTGACGAAGTCTGCTTAGGCAATGTCAATGGGCAAAGTTGTTCCGAATTTTTAATCTCTACTGTTGAATCTGCTTTCTCTGCAAGTGGCTATCAAGTTGTTCGTAATAAAGTTTTTAGTGGCGGGTATATTACGCAGCATTATGGGCAAATGCCTCACGTTGAGGCTTTACAGATTGAGATTCGATACCCCACATATTTAAAGCAGACACAGCTTGACCAAGACTATGTTCCTGACTGGGATGTGTCGGAGTTTCATCAAGCAAAACTTAATTTCGAAGCTATCTTCAGTAAGATTGCAAATTTATGTTCTGAGCACCTGCCAACAGGCTAACAATTGATACGTCCTGGGTTCTGAGAAGTTATCTCGTAGGTTGGGTGAAGCGAATGCGTAACCCAACAGAATCTGGGTGAGTGTTGGGTTGCACGTTGTTTCACCCAACCTACATCAGAAGATTTGTCAGTCAACCAGGCGTTTCGAGGCATAGTCTTATTGGAGTACAAACGAATTCCTTCAAAGCAGCGCCAACAATGTCCTTAAGCTCAACCATTCGCCGTTTAACTTGCCAACATCTGTCGTTGTTGGTTTTAGCGGTTAGCTGGCTCCCGTCGCCTGTCTGGGCTGCCTCAGCAGGTGAGTATCGGCAGCAGGGCTTAGCCTATCGGCAGCAGGAACGGTTTCCAGAGGCGATCGCCGCTCTCCAAAAAGCCGTCGAACTGGAACCCCAAAACGTCTCCGGTCGAGTACTGTTAGGCTGGACACTGCACCTGGCAGGGCAAGAGACGGAAGCCGCCAATGCACTGGTGATGGCGTTTTACCTAAATCCGCAAGATGTTCCTACCCTCAATGCTTTAGGAATTGTTTACCTGGTGGGCGGCGACCTGACCGCTGCCGCTATCACTCACGCTTGGGCTGCAGCGCTGCAGCCCGATAACGAAATTGCCTACTATAACCTCAGCCTCACCTATCAGCGGATGCAGCAGCATGACTGGGCGATCGCAACTGCTACCCGTGCCGCCGAGCTAGAGCCAACGAATCCTCATCCATTGGTTGCGCTGGCGATCGCCCACTGGAGCAAAGGTGAACAACCCGAAGCAAAACAGACGTATCAGCAAGTGTTGAGTTTGGATGGGCGATTTGGCGATCGCCCCTTCCTCGACCTTGATTTAAAACGAGCTGCCTTCAGCCCTGAGCAAATTCAACTTGCAAAACAAGTCCTCTCAGAGTCAGAGTAACCTTACAACATTCCTACTGCCGATTCAGCTTGCGATAAAGCATTGCCTGAACAGGTTGTCCCTGACGAAAATGGCGTTCAACCACGGCTCGCACCTCGTCAGGATGCACTTTGGCATACCACACCTGATCAGGCAACACCAACACCATTGGACCGTTGCCGCACTGCCCTAAACAGCTAGACGCAGTAATTGACACATCGGCGATCGGATGTGCTTCAAATGCTGCTAGAACCTTTGCAGCATTCTGCTTGCGACAGGTTTTGTTTTGGCAAATCAACACATTTCTCGTAACAGTCAAAACTCCAACCTCATCATGCCAACCCCTTCGATGCTAGCCATTCTGGGTTAAACAAGCGGGATTGATAGCGGTTACCGCCATCACAAAGAACGGTGACAATTGTGTGACCTGGGCCAAGTTGTTTGGCGATCGCCACTGCTGCGGCAACATTGATGCCAACTGAGCCCCCCATGAATAAGCCGTCTTTCTCCAAAAGCTGATAGATCACGCTTAGTGCTTCCGGATCGTGAATCTGAATTGCGTCATCAATCGGCGCGCCTTCCATATTGGCGGTGACGCGACTGTTGCCAATTCCTTCAGTGACGGAGCTTCCTTCGATTTTGATTTCACCCTTTTTGGCATAGCTGTACAGTCCGCTGCCCATTGGGTCTGCTAAGACGCACTTAATCTCTGGATTCTTTTCTTTGAGAAACATTGAAACTCCGGCATAGGTGCCGCCTGTGCCAGTCGCGCAAGTCCAGGCATCAATTTTGCCGTTGGTTTGCTGCCAGATTTCGGGACCAGTGGTTTCGTAGTGCGATCGCCGATTTGCCAGATTGTCAAATTGGTTTGCCCAGATTGCGTTTTCCATCTCTGCTGCTAACCTGCCAGAGAGTTTCACATAGTTGTTCGGGTCACGATAAGGTACTGCTGGAACGGTTCGCACCTCTGCACCTAGTGTTCTCAACATATCGATCTTTTCCTGCGACTGCGTATCAGGAATTACGATCAGACACTTGTAACCTTTGGCGTTGCAAATGTGTGCTAGCCCAATGCCCGTATTACCCGCAGTGCCTTCTACAACGGTGCCGCCTGGTTTCAACAAGCCTCGCTCTTCCGCATCCTGAATGATGAACAGAGCTGCCCGATCTTTAATCGACCCACCCGGATTGAGGAACTCGGCTTTCCCCAGGATTTCGCATCCCGTTTCTTCGCTAAAGCTGTGCAGCCGAATGAGTGGTGTGTTACCAACTGCTCCCACAAATCCATCTCTAATATCCATGCCCAAATTCCTGAGTTCTTTTCCTGCCAAAATTCTAAAGCTTTGCCTAACGCTGTTTAATCTATCTCTACCCTAGACTTAACAGCGAACTTTGGGATGAACAGTTTTGAGTTTTGAATTTTGAGTTGGCTTAAGATGAAATTGCACCTTTTGTTGCCTGTGCCGTATGGCGATCGCCCCCACCACCCAACCAGCTCAAATTTTTTATCCCAGTTCCGACGGTGAACCTGTGGCAGAAACTTACATTCATTTCTATGCTCTGCTGGTCACGCTAGAAGTTCTCAGACAATACCTCGAGGGTCGTCAGGCAACAGTATTAGGAAATCAGTTTCTTTACTATGCTCAGGGTTTTCCTAAACTGCGGGTTGCGCCTGATGTAATGGTAATTTTTGACGTTGCTCCGGGTGG
Organism: Cyanobacteria bacterium FACHB-471; assembly: GCA_014695345.1. Taxonomy (GTDB): domain Bacteria; phylum Cyanobacteriota; class Cyanobacteriia; order Elainellales; family Elainellaceae; genus JAAUTN01. The sequence goes on along the minus strand of JACJOC010000058.1, from coordinate 379,648 downwards.
GCGGGACAACTACAAGACCTGGGAAGAAGGACAGGTGCCATTTGTCATCTTTGAAATGACTTCCAAGGGCACTCAAAATCAGGATCAGCACTTCAAGAAAACGCTATACGAACAGTTGGGCGTGCAAGAATACTGGCTGTTTGATCCGAAGGGCGAGTGGATCAAACAGCAGTTGCAGGGCTATCGCCTGCGGGGAGAGCAATATGAGCCGATCACCGATGGTCGCAGCGAACCACTACAGCTTCGCGTAGAAGTTGATGGGCAATTGCTCGCTTTTTATCGGGAGGACACAGGCAAGAAACTGCTGATTCCTGGTGAATTGGCCGAAGCCTTACAAGCAGAAACGCTAGCTAGACAGCAAGCCGAAGAACGGGCTGAGCAAGCTGCCTTGCAGGTTGAGCAGTTGAAGCAAAGATTGCGATCGCTTGGGATTGATCCAGATGCCGATCTCGACTCGGAATCAGCACTTTAGACTAAAGATACTTCTCAACCGCAGTCGTGAATGTCTCGTAGGGGGCAACGCCGACCAGGTTTTCTACCAGTTCGCCATCTTTAAAGACCATAACGGCCGGGATGCTGCGAATGCTGTACTTCTTAGCAGTTTCTTTGTTCTGGTCTAAATCAAGCTTTACAACCTTTGCCCGTCCGTCATACTCTTCAGCCAACTGATCGATCAAAGGGGCAATTTTACGGCAGGGACCACACCAGCTAGCCGTGCAGTCAACGACTACCAGCTTCTCGTCAGCCAGCAGTGTGTCAAAGTCACTGTCCTGAATATAAGCGGCGGTTCCCATGATTGTGTCCTCTGAGTTGGGGCGATCGCTAAAGCAGTTGTAGACTGCACAAACGGTCAAGTCCCCTTCACTATCCCACGTTTAGGGACGGCTCAGTGAAGTGGATTGCTCAATCAGCCGCTGAAACTCTACCAAAGCTGCTTGATGCTGCTCCTCAGCAACCCAAGTGAAATCATTGTGCCCTGCGCCCTCTACCCACAGTGAAAGCTTTGGTTCGGGTGCGGCGTCGTACAGACTTCGCCCATGCTCTACCGGAATATCTGCATCTGCCTCGCCGTGCATCACCAGTACAGGGCAATCGACCTGAGCAATCCTTTGCACACTAGGAAATTTGTCAAACGGCAGGATGGGAATAGGCACCACTACTCGAAACGCAGAGGTGAACGTACTCTCCAAAATCAGTCCGGCTACCGAATGGCGAGTCGCCAGCTCAACGGCTGACCCTCCTCCCACCGATCGCCCATAAAGGATAACTTTGTCAGGAGAGACCCCAAGCTGCTGGGTGAGATACTGATAAGCCGTTTCAGCCTCTTCATAGGCATTGCGTTCGCTGGGTTTGCCGTCACTGGTGCCATAGCCGCGATAGTCATACGCAAAAACGCCAAATCCCCAGCTCTGCAAGCGAATTAACACCGGCTGGATGTCTCCCAGGTCTTCCGCATTACCGTGAATGTAGAGCAAGGTGTAATCTGCTTCTGGGTTAGGCAGGTATGTGGCTGAAATCTTCTCACTGTCACTGACGGGCAGTTTTAGAATATTTTCTGTGTCTTGATAGCTGGCAGGCTGAGGCAAGAAAATCATTCTATCTGCCACAAAAAAGACATACACCATAAAAAAGGTGTAAATGAAGACCAGTGATCGCCCCAGCCTTTTCCAACTGAGTTCTCCAATCAGCAGATTTTGCCATTTTGATTGCGGCATGACACCCTACAGCAAAATTTGAGTAGACCGTAATTCTACACGCAAACAAGTATAAATGGATATAGGTAAAGTTAGGTGGCGATCGCCCTAATACTGTACTGCTGCTACTTGAACCAGGTTTGCTTGAGAGCATCCTGATCCCAGTTTGCTAAGGTTGCTGCTGCGCTGTAAGTGCTTTGGAGAAACGCCATCAGTGCGCGATCGGGGTCGTTAGCCTCGCGTACGGCATCAAGCGGCAAAACAAATTCTCCCAGCCCCTCATGGAAAAAGGCCGACTCAGGCTGAACGGGTGCCTTCCCAAACCCATCAGGAGCAGGATAAGCGTAAGAATAAAACGCAGGATAGCCCAATCCTGCACCCGGCCAAAATCCAGCGCTACTCACTTCCTGAGAATAGGCTTCTTTAGCAACAGCATTGGGTAAGTGAGGAACACCACCCGGATGCTCTGGTGCAGAGCGCCCTGAAAAGCGTGTTACTGCCATGTCAAAGCTGCCCCAAAAGAAATGTACAGGGCTGACTTTACCCGCAAAATGAGAGCGAAACTCACGCAAGACACGCTCACTCTGTAGCAAAACTCGCCAGAAACGATTGGCATATTCTGCATCATAGGACTTGTGAATTTCGTCCTGTTCAAAAGGAATGGGATCAGTGACTTCATTCGGACTGGTATTGATCTTGATGGAAATATCAAGGTCAGCCAAAGCCTGCATCACTGCTCGGTAAAAGTCTGCAACAGAGCGAGGAGCTAATTCAACAATTCGCTGCTGTCCTTCGCTGGTGCTGATTTGCAGTTGATGGTCGATGAAATCAAAGTCAATTTGAAAAACACGGCTACCGTAAGGAATCGTTGCGGTCGTCAGTCCCCGGGCTGTCAAATACAGCGGGACGTGCCAGGAATGGTTAATCCAGGGGGTCTGCACCAACCGGATCTTGCCTACAACCTGAGTCCACATGTGTAAGGTCGTGTAGGTGTCCTGCCAAGCATCAAGAGCCAAACTAGGCCAAAGGTCAGACATACAATTTCAGATATAGAGGAATTGGAAGAAACTAGACTTGGAAACACTGAAACTCTTCTTAAGACTATTACATCAATGAACTGGATTATAGAAGATGGAGTTTTTGGAAGTGCGATCGCCCCTCTAATCGACGAGATTCAGTCTCAGGGACATCAAGCAAAAGCGGTTGACTATATCAAAGGCAACACGGATTACAAATCGTTCTTTCATGAAGACGAATGCATTCTCTTCTACGGATCGCTACATATCGCGGAGCAGATTCTAAAACAGCAAACGCAAGCTGAGAAAAGCTGGGTTCCTGGTGTGATAGGTACAATACAAAACTATTTTTGCTCCCATTACTACCCTTATCTAAATAAGTGGTTATTCAATTTACAGCATTACATTCTACCGTTAAGAGAAGCTTCTCAACGAATCGCGCTTGATCCAGATTCACTATTTCCAGATCACTCTGCTCGTCGCTTGTTTGTCCGTCCCGATAGCCCACTGAAGCCTTTCCCAGGTAGCGTTTACTCCTACACTGAACTGGCTGATTTACAAAACTTCTGCGATCGTCACTATTTGGCTGATTTAGAACTGCCAGTCGTTCTTGCACCAGAACAACAAGTTGAAGCTGAATGGAGAGTTTTCATTGCTGAAGGGCAAATTCTTAGTGCTTCCCAATACAGGCAGTTTGGCAAACCTTACTATCAGTTTGGAATGCCTGAGTCAATTCATGATTTAGCAGTGGCGATCGCTCAGCAGGAATGGCAACCCGATTCAATTTGGGTTCTTGATCTTTGCTGGTCAAAAGGATCAGCTTATGTACTCGAAATCAATTTTTTCTCATGCTCAGCTCTTTACTACTGTGACTTCTCCCCAATCGTCAAAGCAGCTTCAAAAATTGCTTTAGAGCAGTGGTGTTCAGGTGAAAGATAAGAGGTCGAGGTTTATCGATCACAAAATCTCGTTGCGGCTAGAGGCTCCTAGCTGATTGCTCTCCAGACGGCTGAGTTCACCGGGGGTGAGCGTGGGAGGGATTGTGGATTGTGCACCCCATTGAGTAGTCAGGTTTTGCAGCAGAACGTCTTGCTGATTGCGGAGTTCGTCGAGATTCCAGCCTCGGTTGATGATGGCAAACCAGACTAAGCCGCGATCGCGAGTTGAGATTGCCCCTGCCAAAGAGCTAACGTCTGCTAGCGTGCCTGTTTTGACTGCCGAAGAAATGGGAATGCGGCGACCTGCCAGGGTGCCGCGATCGCGCCCAATCACAGGAAACAAGTCAGCTACATTTAGGCTTTTGGGCTGCAAGTTGCGCTGAATCGCTGTCAGCATCGCAACAACTGCCCGTGGAGAAATCCGATTTTCAACGCCCAGCCCAGAGCCGTTGATGAGCTGAATTTCTTCAATTGGCACATTTGCGGTGTCGGCACAGAGTTGCGCTACTTTCTCAGCCCCACCCAAAGAGTTTGCCAACATTTCAGACATAACGTTGTTGCTGTAAATGTTCATTGCCTTGAGGATCTGAGACAGTGGCAATGAGCTGTGCCGAATGAGGGGTTGGGGACTGCGGCTGTTAACCTGTTCCAACGGGGCAGCTTGCACTGAGCCTGCAACAACGACTTGAGGGCGAGGAGTGTTAGACGGCAGCATTCGATATTGATTTTCGACCTCGCCAGACCAGAGCGTGGAATTGATGCCTTGCCGCAAAAAGTTTCCGGCCGTCACGGGATCGGTTTCGTAATTCATGGCAAAATTGCCTGTGATCACCAGATTTCCGGAAATGCGGTTGATACCTGCTTGATTTAAAGCATTACCGAGGGCGATCGCTTCTTCCCACACAAACAGCGGATCGCCGCTACCTTGTACGATCAAATCCCCCTGCAAAGTTCCTGCTTCAACTGGTCCCGTGGTGCTAACCAGCGTTTCAAACTGATGATCGGGTTCCCAGGTTAAAAGCGCCGCGAGAGTTGTTGCAATCTTCGTCAGCGAGGCAGCAGGTAGGGGAACGTTTCCCTGATTTTCTGCCAGAACTTGGTTTCCTTCCTGAATCCATACTCCCTGCTCCGTCGCGGGTAAATCCTGCTGAGTCAGTTGAGCAAGATGCTGCTGTACGACAGACTCAGCTCTTGGATCTAGTGCAAATTCAGGTTGAAGTAAAACCTGCACCTGGATCGCATCTAACCAGGTTGACCAATTAGCTGACTTGAGAGTCTGAATTTCAGCCGTATTCAGCCACGTTGAGAAAAAGTTTGAGATCAACAGCTCTAGCACGCGTCGTCTTCCTTCAAGGACTTGGAGTAAACCCGATAAAATGGGAATGGACTTAACTTCTGAGGCGTTTGTTCCAGTTTTGATTAGCTTTAGTTTTTACTATCAGCCAGACCTAATCTATGGCTAGACCTGACCAAAATCAAGTATTGCGGCAGTTGCCCATTGTGGTAGGTGTTTTGGCAGGTACGCTACTGATGATCAATCGCCTGCTGACCCCGGCTCCGAGTGGTTTTCAGGCGCGATCGGATGCGTTGGGGATCATCGTTAGTGCCCTACTGATTCTAACGGGCTTGCTGTGGCAACAGGTGCAGCCGCGATCGCCCGAAGCCGTTGAGCTAATTGGCGAAGAAGGCTTTGAGTTAGCGCCAGATTTGCCAGATCCCGTCAAAACAGAATTAGCCTGGGCTTCGCACCTGCTGTTGACCAATACCGTGACGCGATCGCTCGTGGTCTATTATCAGGGGCGAGTGCTGCTGCGACGTGGTATCTTGGCTCCCAACTCAGCGGTTAAGCCAGGAGACATCCTGAAGCGAGTGTTGGAAAAACAAAAGCCTGTATACCTGGTGAACCTCAAAATCTATCCGGGGCGAGTCGAATTTGACTATTTGCCAGAGAATACTCAAGGAGTGATTTGTCAGCCCATGGGCAGCGAAGGGGCGCTGATTTTGGCAGCTAATGCCCCCAGAAGCTACACGCAGCAAGACGAAACCTGGATCGCTGGAATCGCCGATAAGCTGGCAGATACTCTAAGCCGATCTCCGTTAGTATCCTCTGAAGCCTAGTAACTTCGTCATTCCTTCTTATCCAGACGCGATTGTGGAAGTTCAACCCGCTTGTAGGGGCGAATCGCGAATCGCCCTTACCCCAAACCCCCTAATTAAATTCTTGTCTGCATCGTTGCGCTCCTAACCAAAGTTCAACTCAATCAAACCCACAGTGAGGAGATATTGTTAATGGCAGTTCTGTACTGGTCGTTGGTCGCGCTAATGGTTGTCGGTGTGATTGGGGCGGTGGTTCCTGGCATTCCTGGAACTAGCCTGATTGTAGTGGCGATCGCCATCTGGGGCTTCGCTCAAGGATTTACAGGACTCTGGATTCCCATTGCCGTCGCGATTACAGTGCTGCTGCTCAGCATTGGCGTTGACCTGCTGGCAACCTACTGGGGCGCAAAAAAAGCAGGAGCGAGCAAGTGGGGACAAATTGGAGCGATCGTGGGCTTGTTCCTGGGCTTCTTTGGACTGCTTCCAGCGTTGCCGTTTGGCGGCCCACTGTTGGGAATTCTGATTGGTCCACTAGCCGGAGCCATCATCGGTGAATATCTCTATCGAAAAGACCTGAACCTGGCAGTCAAAGCCGGAGTTGGCATCGTCGTCGGCTCGCTGATTGGTAACTTGATTCAGGGCGTGCTGGCGATCGCTGTCGTCGTGGTCTTCCTTGTCTCAACCTGGCCACAAGTACAGGCATTTTGAAGCGATGCGGTTTGCAGAAATTTTTAGTTAGGCATCTCATCCAGCAAGTCTTGTAGTGCAGCTTTCATCTCCTCAACTGTAGTCGTAGCAGTGCCAAACTGCCGCACCACAATACTGGCTGCCAGGTTGCCCAAAACCGCTGCTTCCCAGGCAGACGCGCCGACTGTCAGAGCAATCGTGAGCGCTGCCGCCACTGTATCGCCTGCACCTGTAACATCAAATACTTCGGTGCGATTAAACGCGGGGATCACGGAATGGTTGCCATTGCGGTCAAACAGGCTCATTCCCTCCTCGCCTCTGGTAATTAGGACATGCTGTGCCTGAGTTAGCGCTAAGAGGTCACGTCCGGCTCGTTCGAGTGCTTCAGGAGAGGCGATCGCATATCCCACCGCGAGTTCTGCTTCCGGCAAGTTTGGCGTAAACAAAAAGGCTCCAGCGTAGCGATGCAATTCAGTTTGAGCATCTACCACAGTTTGAGTATGAGACAGAGCTGCCTCAATTACAGGTTGAGTTAGTCCGCCATCTCCATAATCGGAACAGACTACAGCCTGAGCATCCTTTGCCTGCTGTTGAATGTATTCTGCTAGCTGAAGTTGCAGGCTGAGATCGGGCAAGCTATCTGATTTGCGATCGATTCGCACGATCTGCTGGGTTACGGATTGGCGAGCATGACCAGAGATGCGAGTTTTGGTCACGGTGGGTCGATCCCGATCGACCAAAATTCCTTGCGTATCAATTCCTGCTGCTTCAAAAATTTGCCTTAGCGCATTTCCCTGGTCATCTTTCCCGACCAGCCCAACAGCCTTGACTTGCGCTCCTAGCTTCGCCAAATTGTAAACTGCGTTGGCTCCCCCACCCGGTACCTGCCGCGTCGTCTCATGCCGCAGGATCAGCACGGGAGCTTCCCGCGAAACTCGCTCAACTTGTCCTGTTAGAAACTCATCCAGGGTGAGATCGCCGACTACCAGGACTTGCGATCGCCCAAAATTCTCTAAAAGTTGCCAAAGCCGATCGGCCGCAGATCGGAGTTGAGCAGTGAAGTCAGCTTCTAGGGGCATAGGCGGTTGTTAGGGAGTAGGGGTTGGGGATTGAGGGTAGTCTTCTTGGAGAAACGAAATAAATCGCGTCTTGTGGACTGATAGCGATCGCTCCATAATCTACAGGCGAATTAGGGGCGACGCATCCCCCCTAATTCCTAACCCCCAACCCCTAATCCCTAATTTCCTTGGGTTAGTGGTGCAAATAGCTCCTTAGGAATCACTCCGTGAATTCCTTTGACGATATCGACAACCTGAGAAACCTCAAAGTCGATTGCTGCACTGCCAAAGAGAAGCGCGTCTGGCTTAGTCAAGCCATATTCCTCATTGGTGATTCGTAGATACTCACGCACCGACTTTTTCATTGCCTCATCCAAGTCTTGGTCGAGACCAACTGCAATCCAGGCATCTTCGGTTTCACCGACTGGCGCTTCTAGCGTCATACCTTTATGAACAATGAGCTCAAAGGTAGGCGTGAGAGAGCATTCGATCGCTGTCAGCGCAACCTCTCCATTACCCTGAGCACAATGAGGATCGCCAGAATAAAATAGCGCTCCGGGCACTTGAACGGGTAAATAAAGGCTGCTGCCTACTCCTAAAAGCTTAATATCTACGTTGCCGCCGTATAAACCAGGCGGAACTGAATTGACTGCATCTTCAGGATCAGCCGGAACAACGCCCATCAGTCCCATGAATGGCTTCAGCGGAATGTTTAAGTTAGGCAGTCCATTCGTTGGCTTAAAGATACCGATGTCATTCTCGCGGTCAATGGGAATAACTTTGGTGTAGATCGGTTCACCATTCTCAGGATATTCCCCTGGGAGAGAACCTCTGCCATGACGGTTAGAAATCACACCGTAGGGTACGCGGTAATCAATGTTGAGGGTCTTGATTTCCAGTACGTCTCCCGGTTCTGCCCCTTCTACATAGATGGGACCAGTGATCACGTGTGGGCCAGGGCCAGTTTTCTCGACCTCTGCCTTGATCTGCAACTGGTCAGGCAAAATATCTGATTCAGCAATACCACTACCTGTGAGAAATTCGATGGTGTCTCCCTGGTCAGCCAAAATGCCTTCGTGAGAAACAGTTTGCATAACCAAGCGATCGCCCGACTGCACTCGCAAAATCGGCTCACTGTCTGGCTTAAACAGTTCTCCCCAAATCACGTTTTCAGGAGTAGACAAGACCTCATAGGTCTGACCAGTTGCCGTTGCTGGAGAAGGAAACACGCCCCCTACAATTGCCCACAGAGAGAGAGCGATCGCCGCAGTCACACCTGCGGTCAATCTCAACCTGCGAAACCGGCGACTGCGTCCTCTAATTGTTTCAGTGACCAAGCTGATGCCTGAACGAATCTGATCTACAGGTCGCTCTAGCCGAAAACCTTGCTTTTTTCTCACCTTTATCTCCTAGTTCGCTCCTACACCCGTGCTTAAGGAGTTTTCTCAGGGCTAGAACCTACGTGATCAAGACGCAAAACCGGACAAAGGGAACAGTAGATGCTTTAGATTTCTTAGTTTTACGTATGAATACGCAAGGCCGAGCTTGGAAGCTCCTTAAATTCCGGTAGATGGCATTAGTGAACAGGTTTTCAGGAATGAATTTTGTAGCATATACTACAAAATTCATTCCTGGTTATGCCAAAAGTAGTACTCTAATCCTGACTCTCACTCTAAAATGTATCCTTTAACACAACCCCTACCTACAACACAAGGGAATCTAAATTTTACGAGATCCAAGAACTGCTTACTGATAGCGCTGGGTCGGTTGTGCGTATGCGAATTTTGCTTGTTGAAGATGATGCCAGGTTAGGCGAAGCGCTCTCCGAGGCGCTGACTGACCAACGCTATGTTGTAGATGTTGCTAAGGATGGGGAAAAAGGTTGGCAGCAGGTGACAACCTTGCCCTATGACCTGATTTTGCTGGACGTAACGTTGCCCAAGCTGGATGGCATGAGCCTCTGCCAACGTCTGCGAACTCAAGGCTATCACCAACCGCTGATGATGATCACCGCCCGTGACACTAGCGCTGACAAAATTGCTGGACTGGATGCGGGAGCCGACGACTATGTGGTAAAACCGTTTGACCTGCCAGAACTGTTGGCTCGAATTCGTGCCCTCCTGCGTCGCGGCAGTTCTGGTTCCTCTCCAGGAATGCAGTGGGGCAGTTTGCAGCTAAACCCCGGTACCTATGAGGTGCAGTATGGCGATCGCCCCCTCCGGCTCACCCCCAAAGAGTTCTCTATTTTAGAATTGCTCGTCCGCAACGGTCGCCGCGTTCTCAGTCGGGCCGCGGTGATTGAGCACATTTGGTCTTTGCAGGAGCCACCCGAAGAAGACACGGTCAAGGCACATATCAAAAGTTTGCGCCAAAAGCTAAGAGTCTCTGGCGCGCCTGAAGACCTGATTGAGACGGTGCATGGCTTGGGATATCGGCTAAAGCAGATTTAGTCGATATCTATTCCTAAAAGTCCAGATGTCCGCTCAGGCGTTTCTCTAAAAGCGTGTATCGCTGCTGGTCTTTGACCTGCCGGACGGCAAGGGCGATCGCCTTTTGTGGTCCCACCAGAATTGCCAGTTTTTTAGCACGAGTCAGTCCGGTGTAAATCAGGTTGCGGCTCAGCATCAAGTAGTGCTGCATATAGAGCGGCAGAATCACCACCGGATACTCACTTCCCTGGCTTTTGTGAATGGTGACTGACCAGGCTAAAGTAATTTCGTTCAAGTCGGCGTAGTCATAACTCACGATCCTTTCTGCGAATTGCACGCTCACTTCTTGTTCTTCTGGATCGATCGCCGTAATCACTCCTAAATCTCCGTTGAATACTTCGCGATCGTAGTCATTCACTTTTTGGATGATGCGATCGCCCACCCTCAAAATCATTCCACCCCGCTCAATCTGTGCCTTTGTGGAACTGGGCGGATTAATTAAAGATTGCAGTACACCATTCAAGTTGCGCGTCCCGACTTCCCCGCGTGTCATCGGACATAACACCTGTACATCTCGCGCCACATCAAAGCCCAATTGCGGAATCAGATCGGTGATCAAATCATGGATTGCCTGAATTCCGGGCTGTGGCTCTGGTGCGCCTAACCACAAACAGTCCGATTCAGGCACATTAGACACAGGCTCCAGTTGAGGGAACTGACCCTGATTAATTCGGTGAGCATTACTCACGATCTGACTAGTTTGAGCCTGACGAAAAACTTGTGTCAGTCGCACCACCGGAATTTTTTCTGACGCAATCAAATCCTGCAAAACCGCACCCGGTCCGACGCTGGGCAACTGGTCAATGTCTCCCACGAGTAACAGTTGAGCATCTGGAGGAACGGCTTTGAATAGAGAATTTGCCAGAAACAAGTCCAGCATGGAAGCTTCATCCACAACAATCCCCTGCGCTGGAATCGGATATTCCTGATCGCGCTTAAACTTCATCGTTTTGGGGTCAAATTCCAATAAACGGTGAATCGTTTTGGCAGGTTGTCCGGTCATTTCACTTAGTCGTTGGGCTGCCCGTCCCGTGGGAGACGCAAGAGCGATCGCCTTTCCCATTGCCCTCCACAGCGCCACAATAGTGCGCGTCGTAAAGGTTTTGCCGCAGCCTGGTCCACCCGTAAGAATCAACACGCGCTGAGTAGCAGCCATTTCGACCGCGTGGCGCTGCTGGTCTGAAAGCTGTAAGCCAGTTTTTTCGGTGAAGCGATCGATCCAGCGCTGTACTCGTGGCAGATCTACGGTGAGGGGTTGATTCAGCAGTTGTTGCGATCGCTCTGCCAGTTTCTTCTCTGCCCCAAAAAAAGGAGGAGCATAATAAACTCGTGTTTCTGTGTCGGGTATCTCTTCCTCAACCAGTTCTCCATCACTCACCATCAGTTGAATGATAGATGATACCTGTGTTGGTTCAGGTCGGTGATCGTCTATTTCCAGACGTTTCACCACTCGATTCACTAAATCATCTTTGGGTAAAAAACAGTGCCCTTCTTCAGAGGCTTCTGTTAATACATGGAGAGTGCCGCTGCGATAGCGAAACTCTGAATTAGGCGCAATTCCTAAGTTACGGGCGATCGCATCCGCCGTGACAAAGCCAATACCATATACATCCGTCGCCAGTTGGTAAGGATTGCCGGTTACCGTGGCGATCGACTCATCTCCATACTGCTTATAAATCTTCACCGCATACGTGGTCGAAACTCCGTGCCCTTGCAGAAACAGCATCACCTCTTTGATTGCCTTCTGCGTTTCCCAAGCCGCTTGAATTAACTTAACTCGCTTCTTGGCAATTCCCGGAACTTCTGCCAGGCGCTCTATCTGATGTTCAATCACCTCCAAAGTTTCCAGTCCAAAGTGTGCCACAATGCGTTTAGCTGTCACCGGACCGACCCCTTTGATCAAGCCACTGCCCAAATACTTTTCAAGTCCTGTGAGCGTCGCAGGTTTGGTTTCTCGGTACTGAACAACCTGAAACTGTTGCCCATATTTAGGATGCTCTCGCCAGGTACCGTGAAGCTGTAAAGTCTGTCCTGCCTGAATATTGGCAAAATTGCCAACGATCGTCACTAACTCACTGGTGCGAGGCGCTTTCAGCCGCGCTATTGTATAGCCCGATTCCTGAGAATGGTAGGTCAACCGCTCCACCACCCCTTGCAGTGGCTCAATCGGTGGCGCAGCCTGAGCATTCCCCTGAGACTGGTTGGGGGGCTTCTCCGCAGCAGTTTGATATCTTCCCGATGAGTTCGACACAGTAACTGTTGGCGCTGAATACTTCTAGTGTGCCAGCTAGACGCGGCATTGGGGTTGGCTGTTCGCCAAGTTAGGTAAGTTGCAGTCTGGGTAACCTAAGGGGGTTGGGACAAACTCCTCTCTGATTTGAAGGCAATGCAGCAAAAATACAGCGCGATCGCCAGCGTCATCAAGCTCGTCGGTCGGTTTGGCAGATTCGCTAAACCGTCGTTAGAAGGTGTTACCGTTTCACCGTCTGAACTTTCTTCAAATCCGGCGATCGCCCCCTATTCTGTTCCTGACAACGAGGAGGAAAGGCTAGATGTGCTGCGACGATATCAGATTCTTAATACTTTGCCTGAAGCAGAGTTTGACGATCTAACCGAGCTAGCAGCCTACATTTGCGGTAGCCCCATTTCCTTGCTCAGCCTTACTAGTGCCAATCAGCAGTGGTTTAAGTCCAGGGTTGGGTTAGATGCTACTAGCGCACCGAGAGAGTTTTCCTTCTGTTCCCACGCAATCCTGAATCCAGACGATCTGATGATCGTACCCAACATGCTAGAGGATGAGCGATTTGTCGATAACCCACTTGTCACAGCCGACCCCAGCATTCGCTTTTATGCAGGGGCACCGCTGGTTACACCAGATGGCTTTCCCCTGGGAACGCTCTGCGTAATGGATCGGGTGCCGCGCAGCCTCACGCCAGAGCAGCAAAAGGCACTGCAAACTTTAAGCCGACAGGCGATCGCCCAGATGGAACTGCGGCTAACCGTAAAAAAACTAGAGCGGCAAATCGTTCGCTATCAGCAGGCAGAAGCAAAACTGCGGGCTTCAGATCAGCAAGTGGTGGATTTGTTGGAAGGGATGACTGACGGCTTTTTTGCGCTCGATCGGCAGGGCCGTTTTACCTTTGTCAATCGCAAAGCAGAGCAAATTTTGCAGCGATCGAGCGAAGGTCTGCTAGGCAAGGTAATTTGGCAAGTGCTGCCCGAAATGGCGAATTCAACCTTTAAACGAGAATACACAAAAGCGGTTGACCAGCAAACCAGCGTCAGTTTTGAGGAATTTTCTCACCCCTTGGGACGCTGGATTGAAGTTCGAGCATTCCCCTCTTTTGGAGGAATTTCTGTCTTTATTCACGACATCACCGTTCGCAAAACGGTAGAGGAAGCGTTGCGCTACCAGCAGGAGCAGTCTGAACATTTGTTGCTGAACATTCTGCCCGAAGCGATCGCCGATCGACTCAAAATCGAAGAAGAAGCGATCGCGGACAGCTTTGATGAAACGACCATCTTGTTTGCTGATCTGGTTAATTTCACTCACATTTCTAGCCAGATTACTCCCCATGAACTGGTGTCTCTGTTAAACAAAATTTTCTCTGTGTTTGACCGACTCACCGAAAAATATGATTTAGAGAAAATTAAAACGATTGGAGATGCTTACCTGGTCGCCAGTGGCGTACCCGTTCCCCGCCGCGATCACGCAGAAGCCGCCGCTAATATCGCGTTAGAGATGCAGGAAGCCATTCAACAGTTCAGCACTTCTCAGGGCGATCGCCTCTCGCTTAGCATTGGCATCAATTCAGGCTCAGTTGTTGCTGGTATCATTGGCACCAAAAAGTTCTCCTATGACCTCTGGGGAGACACAGTAAACGTAGCCAGTCGAATGCAATCTCACGCCTCATCTGGCAGCATTCAGGTGACAGAAGCAACCTATGAACTGTTGCGCGATCGCTACCTGTTTGAAAAACGTGGCAAGATTGTAGTCAAAGGTAAAGGTGAGATGACGACTTATTTATTGGTTGGCAAAAAAGAGAGATAGCGTTTATCTCTATCAGTGATTTGTGGCAACCTGAAACGCCTGATGAATCTCTGCTTCTTTCCATCCTTGTTCTGTCAGGGTAGTGAGAATTCGTTCGTAAGTGTGTCCTAGTCGGACTGCCCGCCGGATATATTCGTCTAGCGCAATGCGTTCCTGGGAAGTTGTGTTTTGGGAAACGGTGCGGGCGACTACCCCTTGAGGGGAACTGCTTCGCATCGCCTGCTGACGAATGGATGCCTCAGTTCGCTCTGCTGCATTTCTGACTGCTCCGTCGCGGCTAGATATCCCTGTAGTGTTAGCAATTTCCTTCGCTAAAGTGAGTGCTGCCCATCCTGTCACAAGGGACAAAGGAATCCAGATAATTAAACCAATTCCAGCTGTACACACGACTGAAGCGGCTAGCAGCCAAAAGGCGTTGCTCAACCCGCCTGTGAATGCAGCAAGACAAAGAAAGACCAGGGGAAACCCGACGGCAAAAGATTTAAATGATCGGATAGGAGTGCTCATAATTTGTTGTCAATTGCAGTTTCCCAGTAGCGGATAAACGTAATCACTAAAGCCATGTAGCAGGGAATGGCAAAGGCAACCTCTACAGGCACATGGGTGAAAGGTGTGGTGAAACCAGTGAAGTTGGCGATCGCACTTTCACCATGGACTCGATAGCCGTTGATGATAAACCAGGACTCTAACGGCAGGGCGATCGCTCCTGTTACGAGTAGGGCAATTAGAAACCGTTGGGGAATGCTGTAGTGGATGAACAGTTTGTTCACAATATTCATTGCTAGCCAGATCACCAGAATCCAGGTTCCAGTCATGAGCAAGCTAATGTCGTGAAAGATGTAAGACCAATCGAGCAAATTCTGATTTCTTGCCATTGGTTCAATCATCACTTCAAACAAAAGAATGCCGACTAAAGCAATGACAAAACTTCTTAGCCATTTTCTTCGCTTAGTTGGAATTAAAAGCTGTTCATCAATTGCAAAACTCCAATACTTATAGAAACTAATCACTAAAGTTGTAAAAACTGGCGTGTAGTAGATCACCTCAATAATGGGTACATCCCAAACGAAAATGCCAATTACGGAATCCAATACCTCCGGGGCATAACCTCGAATTCCAATATTTACAACAACGATTTCAAGAATGCTAACTAGAACAGTCAGAGTTGCTAAGTAAAGTGCAAACCGATGCCATTCCTCCCAGCGAGGCAAAAAATGATCAACTAGCAGCACGACGGATAAAATCATTGCTGCCCAGCCAATCGTCAACACCCAACTCACGTCTCGATATACATACGCCCACCAGCCCAGCCTATGGTTATGCCACATGGGAGCCGTAAAGACTTCGAAGATCAGCACACCGACGCTCAGGATTAGAAAGCGCTGTCCGACCTTGTCTTTGACTTTAGGAAGAATCAAAAATGCAGCAGCAACTCCACTAAAAACGAACAGTTCAAATAATAGAGTTAGCGGGGTTAGTCTTGCATCAAAACCGCAGGCTAGATGAGAAAGGAAGCTATTAGTCAATCCATTCATGCAAAAGAAATTTCTCCAGCTAGTTCTTTAAGGATGGGTTGGCGATCGCACAGCAATTCAATTCCACAAGATGGTGCGCTACAGCTTTGCTTAAAACACCCTATACATCATTCACTGATCAGCACTTACTGACAGCGCCACAATCATTACAGCTTCCATCAGAAACCGTCGTCATCTCGCGAAATGTTGAATCTTTGATTTTGCAGCCGCCCCATTTTGCCTGACAAAATTCCGGCAAAGTTGTCAGTCTTTCCCACACTTTCCATAGCGGCTCTTCTAATGCATTGCCAAATTTACTGTGGTTGAAGTCACAGGACATGATGTCGCCATAGGGAGAAGCATAAAAGTAACTGGTTCCACAGGAGCACCCGACACTTTTGTGACTAGTGAAGTGGGCATAAAAGGTGACGCCAGGGTAGTCTGAATTTTGGTTATACCGTTGTGCAGATTGAATCATGGCTTCAACCCAACCCTCGTTATCGACTAGATCTTCTCGATCTTTGTATCGTCCTGTGGGCAACGCATCAAACACTAAAACTTCGTGAATACCAATTTTTTTGCCCAATTCGACAATTTTTTTGAGCTCACCTTGTTCGTAAGCTTTAGGTGTCATGGTGGTCGAAATTCCGGTTGAGAAACCTAGCTTTTGAGCCAGTTTAATTCCTCGAATTGCCTGAGCGAACAGACCTTCCTTACGTCGAAAACGATCGTGCTCTGCGGGATTTGCTGAATCAATACTGATGTAAATACTATCCAAACCTGCTGACTTCAATTCATGAATTCGCTCTTCTAAGAACCAACCATTTGTGAATAGAACGGTGGTAGAAAAGCCTTTATCTACAGATTGAATAATTTCTGGCAAATCCGATCGCATCAGAGGCTCACCCCCCACAAAGCTAATCACAGAAACGCCCAAATCTTGAGCATCTCGAATCAATTTTTGTGCCTGATTGAGTGTCAGGACTGCCCGACCTGGTTCTTCTACGGCTGTGAAAAAGCTGCAATGCTGACAGGCAGCGTTGCAGTTATCATTCACCGCAAAACTCATCATGTTGGGCAGATTCTTGTTTTGAATTGTGCGGTAGAGGGCACGAGCAATAAAATTAGCAGCGGGTTTGCTAAATAAAGCGGGAGTCGAGAGGGAATAAACCGGGTAGCCGTTGCGAAAATGGATGACTTTGTTGTGATTCAGGTAAATTCTATAGAGAACTTCGACGAAATCAATGCTGCAATTCATGGCTTTAGTGGCTAAAAACCATTTCAGCCGGAGGTTCGTTAGCAACGAATTCATAAGGTTTGGCTAGAAATCTAGAGTTTAGCCAGAGGCGATCGCTCCTCCCAACGATTTGAAATAAAACGTACAAATTCTCTAGGCTGTTCCTTGCATTCAATGACTTGTTATGTTGGGCGACAGCTTCGATTGCTAACTTCCACTTTGATTTCAGGAGCTGACAACAAATCACGGTTGCGGCGGGTTCATTATTACCCAAATATTTCATCTTTAACCGAATGTTTGGCTCATCGCATTCAGGACTGGGTAGATAAGTTCGTAAAGAAACTATGTTCTCATAACCCATGCTAGCCGATTTCAAGATTGTCCCTATGTGGTTCCAGATGATCTTACCTTGTGCTAATGGATACATCTCCGTAAACTGAGGAGGTTGATCTAGAAAGCCTTTGATGCCAACCTCCATAACCCTTAACTCCAAAACTCGCTGGCAGATTCCTGCCGTACTTGCTGTAACAGTTTTTGTAAATTATTTAGACCGCAATAACCTGTCTTTAGCGATACCTCGTCTTGCTCAAGACTTTAATTGGAGCGATCGCGAAGTAGGCTCAAAGGGCGAGTTATTGTTGGCTGCTTTCTTTTTATCCTACGCTCTGTCCAACATGTTGCTGAGTCCTTTAGCAGAGCGATTTGGGGCAAAACGAAGCGTCATAGCAGCGATCGCAGCCTTCTCCCTCGTTACGATTTTGAGCGCACCGTTTGGATACTCTTTTACAGCTCTAATTGTCCTACGTTTGCTTTTGGGACTGGGAGAAGGGGTTCACATTCCGATGTTGAGTGCGATTATCAGTCAATGGTTTTCGTCGGGGGAGCGATCGCGTGCTAATGCGATTTGGGGAAGCGGCATTTTGCTGTCTACGGCGATCGCACCGCTGATTGTGGTGCCGTTGATTCAGGTTTGGGGTTGGCGTTCTACCTTTGCGGTTTTGGGCGTTGCTGGAATGCTGCTCTCGATTCCATTAGTTTACTTTCTAGTGCCGGATGAGCCGTCTTCAGTCCAATCTGATGTGGATACGACCGCTTACGATCAGCGTCAGCAAAGACCGTCGGTTCAATATCGTCGAGATCATCGATTCTGGCTTGCCGTTGTAGGAGGTAGCCTCAATGCCTTTTGTGCTTTTGGTGTATTGAACTGGTTGCCCACGTATTTTAATCGTGCAAAGGCGATCGATTTTGCACAACTGGGATGGCCGCTTGCTTTAATTTTTTCAGCCGGAATCGCTGGCATTGCACTGATGGCTTATCTAGGCGACAAGTTGCAGCAAAGGACAAAACTTGCCGGAGTTGGTTTTCTGATAGCAGGTGGGATGGTTTATATTGCTTCCACTACCAATAGAGTAGAACTTTTGGTGCTGTTTTTTGCCGCCGCAGTGTTTTGCCAAAGTGCTTATGCGGCTCAAGAATACGCAATCATTCAACGCATCTTGCCAGCCAATCAAGTGGGTGCAGGAACAGGACTTTATAACGGTTTATCTATGTTGTTGGGAGGGGTGGGTGGCTCTCTAATTCCAGGGTCAATCGTGGCAGCAACGGGTAGTTTTGATGTAGCCATTCTCAGCATTGTGGTAGGTGCATGGCTGGCATCAATTGTGATGTTTGTGCTATCACGAATGATTCGGTACTGATAGTGGCGTAATACATGAGCCGAGTGGAGTGACCTGTTCTGCTGCAACGCGATGTCTTGGAATTTTGGCCGTTACACCAAATCTGGCAAAGCGATTTGGACTTCATGAGCACCGCTGTAAAGGTACGTTTTATACCCTCGAAGGAGAATCCGAAATCCTAATGATGTATATAAGTGTCTTGCTTCCTCTAACAGAGTATCAACCTGCGGCTGATTATTATCCTGTATGGACCTTCCTATCTGCCGCCAGAGTTCAATTGGTTCATCAATGTTTTGTAACACATAGGTGGGATGCCAATCTGATACTTCTTCAGTGCAATTCACTTCAATGAGCTTCAACGCTAACTGATAGTCCTGCGGCGCAATGTTCCATTTGAGTGACCGCCAGGTTGCTGTGCAACGGATTGAGGGGACGCCATTCTTCAACTGTGCATCAAGGCGTTTGCATTCTCCAGTTCGCCAAATTTCTGACAGTTCGCAACTTGTCCACCCTGTGAAATTGGTCGGTATAACGATGGAAGCTTCGGGTGTGTCGAGCGTGTCAGGAAGTCCTGTTTCCCCAGGGTGCATCCATCCCCAAGTCAAATCACTAGCAAAAATATGATTTTGCTTCAAACATTCTGATACGCGCGCCCATGCTGCACTCAGGTAATTTTCTGAGATGTTCCGCAAAATCGTCTCGAATGAATCGCCTAAGACAAATCCTGCCACATCCAATCTACGACCGCACCTTGGAACCTCTAAAGATTCAAGAGCTTCCCAATCTTCTTTGTGAAGTGCCCACATATCCATACGAAGCAATATAATCTATTTGTAAAATTGTGCGCGAAGAAAAGCCGACTTCCAGCAGAATGGTTTAAATGAGCGGCAGCAAAACCTTGAACTCAAAACTAGGGGTGTTGTGATGTCTACTGCATCACACATTACAATTGCTATCTTGCTCTATTCAACTGCCTCCATGGTTGGAGCCTATCACATACGCAATTTCGCTACCATTTCTGTCCGAGCAGAAACTTCTAACTTCCGAAACATACGCTTTAGAGCTTGTTTCACAGAATTCTGAGTGATCCATAACTCCGCACCAATTTCTGCATTGGTCAGCCCTTTTGCAACAAGATCAGCAATTTGAACTTCTCTAGGTGTAAGACACTTGACGGATGGATTTGTACTCCAGGGCTGTTTCCGCAGTTCAGCAAGACGTGCAGAAAGGTGAGTGCAAACGGCTCCCAAACTAGCCAGATCCAATTGACTAAATGCAGGCACATGACCAATACGAGCAAAGTTTACTGTACCAACTAACTGACCTTGCCCAACAATGGGACCCGTCATAATATGCTCATGATCGTAGCTAGAACAGCATCTTTTGTACAACTCACTCTGTTTCCAGGCTCCCTTCGGCAGAACTAATTCTTCATGAGCCGGAGCATGGTACTGCAAAACGTACTGCAAAACTGGATCAACAGATTTACCAAACTTTTGATACTGTTCAACAAACGTATCTGAAACCCCTCTTGCATCAACACTGGCTAAGCCGTTATTTTCATCTAGAAGATAAGTCCCCCAGCGTTGCACTCCAAAATATTCGCTGATACTATCCATCACCCTAAACCGCAGGCCTTGTTCAGTTGGTGCAGTAGCGATCGCTTGAAACAAAGGGTAAAGAGAACGAGGCATAGGCTAAAAGTGTACCCACTTGAGGACTATTGGCGTTAGCAGACTTTCCCTACAATCGTTTCACAACCAGACGTTATTAAACAACTGAGGGCAATGTCTCAACTACAAATTGGCTTTCTCGTTTATCCGGGTGTAATTCAGCTTGACGTGATGGCAGCTTACCAAGTTTTAGCCTTTCCACCCAATACACAAGTGCATTTGGTCTGGAAAAATCTGACCCCTATCCTTAGCAACGAAGGTCTGACCCTGACGCCAACCGTAACACTTGCCGATTGTCCAACTCTGGATGTGATTTGCGTGCCAGGTGGCGGTATGAGACAAATCGAGATCATAAAAGACGTTGAAATTTTGGACTTTCTGCAACAGCAGTCAAAATCTGCTCAATATGTGACGAGTGTATGCACAGGTTCAATGCTCCTGGCAGCGACTGGTTTACTGCAAGGCTACAAAGCAACCTGCCATTGGGCATTTCGTGATCAGCTGGCAATGATGGGAGTTGAAGTTGTGCCTCAACGAGTTGTTGTTGACCGCGATCGCATCACAGGGGCTGGTGTTACATCAGGAATTGATTTTGGCTTAACGCTGCTGGGACTGCTTTGTGGAGAGAAGGTTGCAAAGATGGCTCAATTGATGATGGAGTACACCCCTGAACCACCTTTTAATGCAGGCACACCTGAAACAGCGGGGGAAGAAATTGTGCAACCCTTGATGCAATTTGGCAAACCACTCCTTGATGCTTTCCTAGCCCAAACAAAAAAGACAGCGAGTCAACTCAACCTGAAAAGCTAATTTCTGATGTTGCTGGCTCAGCCGAAATTTCAAGGCTGCATCCCCACCGACAAACTTAGCGAGATAACGGGTTGGTTCATTAGACACAGCTAACCGTATTACTACTTCCTTGTTTACTAGACCTCCTGCATGAATCACTTTTTGAAGCGTGAATGGTAGCGCGGCTCCGCCGCGCTACCATTCACGCAGGAAGTCTACTGTAGTAATAGTTCTTCGGAATGATGCAGAAACTATGAACTTAGCCGAATCTACTTTAGTAAAGTGAGATAAGTTTGCATGACGACAGCCTTGATTACTGGAGCCTCTGCTGGCATTGGTGCAGCATTTGCCCAACAATTAGCAGCACGTCAAACCGATCTTGTGCTGGTCGCTCGTTCCCAGGACAAGTTACAGGAACTTGCCAATTCCCTCAAACATCAACATCAAATCCAAGTAGACATTATTGTTCAGGATTTGACAGCACCAGACGCGACAGAAACTATCTTTCAAACTGTGCAACAACTTGGACGATCGATTGACCTATTAGTCAACAATGCTGGGATTGGAGATTACGGTGATTTTGCCGAAAGCGATCGCGACCTGCAGCTGAAAATGGTGCAGCTTAATATTGCGACAATTGTGGATTTGAGCCATCGCTTCTTGATTGGAATGCGGCAGCGTCGAACGGGAGGGATAATCAATTTGTCTTCGGTGGCTGCGTTTCAGTCTATGCCCTATTTCTCGATCTACGCGGCAACAAAAGCATTTATTCTCAGCTTTAGCGAAGCGTTGTGGGCAGAAAATCGCAGCTATGGAGTGCATGTGCTAGCTGTTTGCCCAGGACCGGCGGGCATTAAGTTCTTCAAAGAAGCGGGATTTCCATCGTTCCTGGTTAACGTAGCTGAAAAAATCGATATGCCAGTTGAGACTGTTGTACGAGATGCCCTAAAAGCATTTGAAAAACGAGAGCCGATCGTGATTCCTGGCAGTCTGGTTAATCCCATTCTGGCTACGCTGCCTCGGTTTGTGCCGCGAAAGTGGGTTTCTAGCTTCTGGAAGTTGATATTAGGAAATAATTTTGGCAAAGGATAACACCTCCACTTCCATCTCTGGCTTGATAGAACGAACCAATTCTGATGAAGCAAACAAAACAGCAGACCTTTGAGGGTGAGATTGAAGAAGAATGGCAAGAGCGCTGACGTTTCTACTGCGATTAACCTCAGTTGACAAAGACTGGAACAAGCAAGTCCGTCCTAACGTTGGAGTTCAGCGACGGACAAAAGCGTAGGCTTTTTGGCTGTCCGCTGCTATGAAGAGTTAGAAAGCGCGGGCATAGTGGAGTCCAAGTTCAGCTGCCCTTACAATGGACACGAGACCAAACCAGACCAATGTGCTAGCAAGTAATTTCATCGTTAGGCGGTAGCCACGACTCTCCAAGGACGGGAAGAAGCGGACGGCAAGAATGGCAACAGCAACCTTGGAAGCTATCAGGGTTCCAATAGCGGTTACGACGAAGACAACGCTCTCGGCGGTAGAGCCACGAATGATGTAGTTCCCGCCAACCGTGAACCAAAAGAGATAGGGACCCGGATTGAGAAGGTTCACCTTCACTGCTGTTGCGAGGGAGCTTTGTGATTCGAGCTTTCCGGTTAACGAAATGTTGTTGACGCGAAACATCCTCGCGGATAGCCAAAGCAGATAAGCTCCTCCAACCAAACTTAGAGCAGCGGCAAATAGTTCAATACTCTTGAATTGCGAGAGAAACCAAAGTGCAGCGATGATGATTGGGCCATCGGTAATCAATGGGGCAAGGCTTGCTCGGACTCCGGCGAAAAGCCCTCTCGATAAAGCTTGTTGAATTACAATTACACCCAGTGGTCCCGGTTTGAGACCCGCAGCTAACCCGAATGAGAGTGCGGAAAGGAAGAATTCGTTCATTGGCGCTTTCTAACGGTTCCGGTCAGCGGTTTCCAATACCTTTGCAACACCATGGGTGTTTCCAGTCGATCCGCTGCACCAGAATTGTTGTGCAGCAACCTACGAACCAAGACTTGTTTACTTCCCAGAAGATGCTTGCTGTGACCAATTCTCCTGTGCCTGTGACCAAATCTCCATTAAATGCTTCGAGAACAATTGAAGTCTTTCTGAATCATCCTGTACATTTGCATACTCCCCACTGCATTGTAAATAAAGAAAATTTTGTGTCTGAAACTGCTGAGAAATATTACGAGACTGCACCCACATTTTCTGTGTATTTGTTTGGCTCAACAACGTTGTTGAAAGTGTTGCTAAACCACTTACAACGGGGACAATCCAATCCAACTGTACAAGCACTCTGCTAGCAGACAAAGCTGAGAGAATGGTTGTGCAGACAGCTAGCGTAATACTAGTAACTTGAAGCCGCTTATATCGAGCTTTGTGACGGTCAGCACGTTTAGCAAAATCTTTGCTAAGGTGATCGCACTGATGAAGAGCTTGCTGTTTCCTCTCCTCTAACGATGCAGCGGGGGTCAGCGGGTTATATCTCTCCATAGGCTGCCTCACTTTATGGCTTCACATAACAACAGATATAGCATTGATGTTGAATGAGAACTTCTTTGACAGACTTTTGCTACTAACAAGCAGTCTCTAGGTACAACCTCATAGACAAATTCTGCTGTACGACAATTTATTGTACTGAAATTTTCCGTATAACCCCTACCCCAGGCTATTATTCTCGAAACTCTCTGGATGGAGTGCTTTTCGAGTGCATTACCTGGAAAGTTTCCGTCTCAGAGGATGTCTGAGAAGTAGAAAAGCTCTCGAAACGATAACCTGTCAATAGCAAATCAAGACAGCATTTCGAGAGCTATGAGTACATCGTATCCGAGCAACCTGACTCAAGCACAATGGGAACTACTGATAGGCTTGATTCCCGCTGCCAAGCCCGGTGGTCGTCCTTGCAGAGTCGATATGCAAGCAGTTGTCAACGCGATTCTGTACATTCTCTGTGCCGGGTGTGCTTGGCGAATGTTACCTTCTGACTTCCCCTGCTGGAAAACGGTCTATCACTACTTCCGGGTATAGCGAGTCAATGGAACTTAGGAACGCATCAACCACAAACTGTATTAGTGGGTGCGAGTAAGCTTTGTCACCGATACGTACCGCCCGATTGTTGAACTTGTGCTGCAAAAAGATGCTATCAAAGGCTTCGTTCCTGTTCCACAGCGGTGGAAAGTAGAACGCACCTTTGGCTGGTTCAACTGGTGTCGTCGCCTCAGTAGAGACTACGAGGTCCTTCCACAAACTTCAGAAGCTTTTATCTATGTTGCTAATATTCCCATCATGCTTCATCGCTTAGCCTAGTACACTTCTCAGGCATCCTCTAAGCTGGCTCGTAATTTGCCCCATGATGTAATTGTCCAAAACACTCGCACCCTTGCTCGAACGGCAAAAGAAGCTGGGGTGCCCCTGGTTTTAACCAGCAGTACGGAAACACAGTTTCAAGGGTTACTGCTAGATGAACTGCTAGATGATTTGCAAACGATTGCGCCAGAAGCATACGAGCAGAGAGTGAAACGTCCTGGTATGGTGAATTGCTGGGAGTACGAAGATTACAAGCAAGCAGTGGAGGCAATGGGTAGGAAAAAGCTGATTATGGCAGGGCTAACCAATGATGTTTGCATTGTCTACCCGGCAATTAGTGCGGTGGAAGATGTTTACGGAGTGCAGATGGTCGTCGGATGTTAGTGGATCGCCAACAACGCTGGCAGATGAAACAGCACTGCGGAGAATGGAAAGGCATGGAGTGATGCTCACTTCAACCAATCAGGTGATGGCAGAGTTAGCGGTTTCATGGTCGTATGATTTTGGAAAAACAACTCAGACCATTATGTACGAAGAAATTCTAGCCAAATTGATTAACAAGTAGTTGCGATGCGAAGCAGTTCCCCCTGCGGGGTAATCGCCCATAAACACAGAAGTACCATCAGGAATAACCTACGATGAGCAAAACAATCGACCTGTTCACACCTTTTGAATTGGGCTCTTTGACACTACCCAATCGAGTGGTGATGGCTCCCATGACTCGTAGCCGCGCGGGTCAGGGGGAAAAGAAAATTCCTACGCCTCTGAACGCAGAGTACTATGCTCAACGGGCATCGGCAGGTTTGATCGTTACTGAAGCGACCCAAGTCTCGCCGCTCAGCACGGCTTATGCCAACACACCAGGTATTTTTACCGCTGAGCAAACAGCCGGATGGAAACTCGTGAGCGATGCTGTCCATCAGCAGGGTGGGCGAATTTTTTTGCAACTCTGGCATGCTGGACGGGTTGCTCATCCACTCTTGCATCCAGAAGGAGCCACACCGATTGGTCCCAGCGCGATCGCCGCTCAGGGACAAACCTTCACGCCTCAAGGAATGCAGCCTTACGTAACACCCAAGGCGTTAGAACTTGATGAAATTTCAGAAATTATTCATCAATTTCAGCAGGGTGCGGAAAACGCTTTAGCCGCAGGGTTTGATGGCGTGGAACTGCATGGAGCGTTTGGCTACCTCATCGACCAGTTTTTGCAGGATAATGCCAACCAGAGGAGCGATCGCTACGGCGGTTCGTTAGAAAATCGCACTCGCTTTCTGCTGGAAATTACGGAAGTGGTTACTCAGGTCTGGGGTGCAAAACGAGTAGGCATCAAACTCTCTCCCAGCAACACCTACAACGGTATGGCAGACTCCAATGCGATTGAAACCTTCAGCTACGCGATTGATGTTCTCAATGCCTTTGACCTTGCCTATGTGCATTTGATGGAAGCCAGCGAAGCCGATTTGCGTCACGGTGGACAGAAAATTCCTACCAGCCTGTTCCGACCGCTTTATAAAGGTACGCTCATGGTCAATTGTGGCTACACCAAACCAACTGCAATGACCGCATTGTCAGAAAACAATGCTGATTTGGTTTCGTTTGGTAATTTGTTTCTTGCCAATCCAGATTTACCAGAGCGATTTCGTCTTGACGCGCCGCTCAACGCACCTGATTCTGCCACGTTTTATGCACCTCCCTGCAATGATTCAATTGAAAACTGCGGCTTTGAGAAGGGTTACACCGATTACCCATTCCTTCAATCGCCAACACTAGAACATAGCCATTAATTTCTATCTCATCTCTCAAAATTGAACGGTTGGGAGAAATAGAATGGGAGCGATCGCCTGAATGCACAGGCTAACGGTTCGGGTCAGCGGTTGCAGGGATCTTTGCATCTCACCTATTGACTTCGTTCGATCCGTTGCACCCAAATTGTTATACGGCTGAGCGATGAAAAAAGCGGTAGCCGACATCATACTCGCTTTGCTGGCGTAGATGCCCATATTTGCAATCCCACCAGCCCCTCTCTAAATCTTCGCTTAAGCGGAATAGACCACTATTTAACTCATCATCATCAATCTTGCTAAACGAAGAGATACCATTGCGAATATCACTATCTAGGTACAGTTCCGGTCGCGCCCAACCCACTGCTGCAAATGAATCTGATAGGTCATTTGGCAAAGGAAAGGGAATCACATTTGCTACACTATCCGTAATCGATTGAATCTCCTCTAGCAACTTTGGAATTGGCAAAAATGTGGATTCAACATCTCTAATGAATGAGGGAAAATATTCAGTCAACCAGAAGCTGGAGATCATCTCTGGGTCGTAGGTGAAGAATATCATTTGTCCGTTTCCTACAACTCTATGCATCTCGTTTAATGCTTGCCGATAGTCTGGAAAATGGTGGAAAGCAAGCATGATGATAGCTGCATCCACAGATTGATCGGATAGCGGCAAGTTCTCCACATATGCATCCATCCATTCGATTGCAGGATGAGCGATCGCCTGACTCCGCATAGTTTCTGATGGCTCAATTGCAAAAACACGATACCCATGCTCAGCCAAAACACTTGCGTAAGAACCTGTTCCAGCACCAATATCCGCAATCGTAGAAGCTGGTGAGGATGCCAAAATCTCTAGCAATTTTTTAGTGATGCGTGGATCGCTTCTTCTTGTTTGAGCATAGGTTTTACCAATCACATCGTAGAATGCCATCCCGCCTCCTCAAATCTTTAGCACCTGCTTATTATTTACCACCCCTAAACAGTACCAAAGTACACTCCCGATGGGTAACTGAAAGCCGTATAGTACCTCTGCTCGCGGAGGTTATATAGAAACTTTCCGCATAAATTCAGAATCTCAGCACCTCATGACTACTGGGGCATAAAGATGTGAAGACTACTCTGAATTCATATCTGTGCATCAGATTGGGTGAGCTTGAGGTGCAGAATCCGTTAAATGAATCAAGGAAGAGGGCGCGATTGCCCCCTCCTCCCTCTCTTTCTACTCTCCCTTTCTCCGATCGCGTGTCAAAATACTCATCACTTCACCAGAACTGGGTGCAGGTAACAGTGGACTCCACGCATTCACTTCAGCAAAGCCTCGATGATATAAGTCGTGAATTGTTTCGATTACACCATCGCGAGAACCGATGATGAGAACTCGCAGGCGATCGCGCTCACTACTTTGGATAGCGGCAACTTCTCCCTCAACAGGGGATGCGTTGGGAGATTCCAAGAAACATTGAGACATGAGTTGTAACTCCTTGAGGTTTTTGAGGAAACCCCAAAAACCTAGCCACCCCGCACTAATTCACACGTTGCATAAGTGAGTGAGAGAACTAAAAGTGAGTTTATTTTCACTTTCATGTCTTAAAGGATCAGCAACGCTTTCTTTGACATGACAAGTCGGGGTGGCTAAGGGAGTGTTAAAATTCACCATTAGCCGCCAGACTGCTGTTACCAGTTTGGGGGTTAGTCGCTCATTGCTGCTGGACACAGCTTTGAGCGGCGCTAGATCTTTGGGTTTAGTGGGTTGCCGTGAGTGAAAAAGACAACCTTAACGTGAGAGCATATCTGAGTGAACGGTATTTAGTCAAGGTGATAAGTTATAGACTTTTTGAGAAGTGGAAAGGCACGTTAGTGTAGGGGCGGTTCGCGAACTGTCCTTACAGGAGTTTGTGGCTTACACAAGTGGAAATTGCTGTACACCTCGCGATCGCCCTTTAGAACCGTTGACCAAAACCAAAATGTAGTCTTCCTTCTCCATCATCGTTAATTCCATAGTCAGCCCGAATCAGCCCCAAAGGTGACTGAACTCTCAAGCCAACTCCAAAGCCAAATCCCGATCCGGGTTTGTCTCGCACATTGCCCGGTTCTCCTAAGACTTCATCTGCTGTTCCCAGGTCAGAAGCAAAGTCAGCAAACACCACTGCCCCAACCGGGTCAAAGACGGGGAAACGGTATTCTGCTGATGCCAGGACATAGCTGCGACCCGTACCCACTCTGCCTTCCCGGTAGCCGCGAACTGAGTTTGCTCCACCCAGGTTGAAGGCGTTGTAGGGCGGCAAATCACCCAGCACTGTACCACTCTGAAGGTTAAACGCTAAGACTTCAGGGTTGCGATCGGTTGCCTCATCCAACTCCAAAACATCGACGGGAACATACTGCACGTAGTTTGCCTGAAGGCGATTGCCAAAGATGCTGCCGTTGCCAATGGGGATGGTTTGCTCAGTGCTGAGCGTTAAGGCATTTCCTTCACTGGGGTTCACTGGATTGTTGCGGCGATCGCGCGTCATTGAAAACTCTAGGGTCGTCAGGTCATCAATGCCCGTATTGCTAAAGCTGAGCGGATTCCCTTCCTCATCACGAGGAGAAATTTCGCCATCACCATCACGCAAACTGACGCGGGTGTAGTTCAGCCCCAATTCGGCATCCCACTCCCCTAAGGGACGTGAGACAGAAGCGCCCGCGCCAAATCGTCCTTCTCGAACGCGATCGCCATTCGGCAACAGCACTTCATCGGTAAACGTGCGAGAAAGCGTGCGGCGACGAAACGCATCGACGCTGTAGCCCAGGCGATCGGGATTGCTGGCTCGATAGGGACTGGTGAAATTTGTGCCAAACTGAAAATCTTCGGCAGAGATTTGCACATCTGCATTGATGCGTTCACCAACACCGCCAAAGTTTTGATCCTGATAAGTGACGGTGCCAAACAGTCCACTATCGTCGTTGTAGCCGCCACCTACATTAAATGAACGAGACAGTTGCTCCGCCAAGTTATAGGTGACATCCACTTGTTGCGCGGTGCCGCCGAGCGAAATGTCTACATTTTCAAATAAACCCAGGGCATAGAGCTGCTGCAAATCCTGCCGAGCCGTATTCTCGTTAAATACCTGTCCGGGCTGAAGCTGAAGTTCACGGCGAATGAAGTCTTCGCGAGTGCGTCCTTCGATCGGTTCTCCATCCTCATCAACAGTGCCGCCTTCCTCATTCACAAAGCGAATGTTGATATCGCTAATCACACCTTCCAGCACTTCAACGGTGACAACCCCTTGAGGGCTAGGACGCAGCGCCAACACTTGCGCCAGGGTGTAGCCGTTTTCAACGTACCACTGGTTAATTTGCTGAACGGCTTGTCTCAACGCGGTTGGGTCAACGGGTTGCCCTAGCTGCGGTTGAAAGATCTGGTTGACCACGGTTAGCGGCAACACTTGTGCCCCCGAAAGCTGGAGCGATCGCACCACAATTGGTTCTACCGAAAACACCACACTTAACCCATCCGGGTTCTCAAAACTGGTGACATTCGCGTCGGCAAAAAGTCCCGTTGCCAAAATCGCCGCCACATCACTCTGAAGCTGAGTATTGCTAGTTGCTCCACCCGGTCGCGTTTGGATGTTTTCTAGAACGATCTGTCGCAGGTTTGGCTCTACACCCACAACCTGAACATTAGTCGCAGTCACCACGACATCTTCAGGCAACAGATTAACTGGTCGAGGTGGGCTGGTTTGCGCGGGAGCAATGGCAGGCGGAGTGGACGGCAAAACTGGGCTAGGAAAATCAGGAGATTGAGCAGTCCTGTCTGACGAGGATGCTGGAGAAGCGTCAGACATTGCTTCCGCAGTTGGGCTAGCAGCTGCAGGCGTTGCCATCGGGGCACTGCTGGCTGCTGGCTGGTAGTCCTGATAGTAAGGAATTTGGCTACCTGGAGCAGCCTCGGTAGGCGTTTGAGAGAATTCCTGAGCCATCAGCATCTCTGGAGGCGCGATCGCCCCTTCCATCACTGGAACGATGACTGGAATGGCGGGCTGTGGAGCTTGGCTTGAGGGACTCGGTTCGGGTGCGGTTGAGTTGGGGGTGGCGATCGCCCTCACTTCTCCAACCGACAGCATTGCTAAAGTACAAAACGCGAAAACAGGAACACGCATAGCAGCTTCAACTCTAGAAATTCATTGAAATCTCCGGACTCAATCGCTCAACCCTTTTCTTCGCGTCTCAACCCAACTCATTCACCCATTGCCCAAATGACTCAATTTGCCTTTCTCAAATCAAGTAATGAAACTACCAACTGATAAAATTCCGCTTTAACTGGTGAATTAGCAAAACAGTAAAACTGTTTGTCTCTACTAAAGCAAAGATCTTATCAGCCAACTATACAGGAAGACCTGCTCAAAATCAGAGATCACGCCCTTGTTTGTAGAACAAGTAAAACCAGGGGCTCAAGCGCCTTATCCAAAGGCAGCGAGCCCTAGCGTAGGGGCAGTTCGCGAACTGCCCCTACAGGGATTTGTGGTTTATCCAAGTAGAAATTGCTGTAAGAATCTGTGGCGTAAGTTAGGGTGAAAGGTGACGAAAATTCGAGACGGACAGAGGTGACGAAAACAACTCAAGTTCTAATTTCTAGACTTTGAGTTTTGAGTTAGGGTTACAAATCAAAAAGGGTGGCGATCGCAGTTCAAACGGTTCGAAATGTTATTTACTCTGACCGATTTTCTTTTGTCTAAGTTCCTATTAACGATCCACCAGCACAGCTTTGGTCTTAAGCAAGTAACAGATGTAACGAATAGCTTGTGTGGGACAATCTCTAGAACGTAAAATTTCAGCATTGTAACCAGAAGGTAGAACGTGGTTCAAACCCCTTTATCTCCTTTATCTGTAGATTCGGAGCAGCATTCCGATAGTGCAACACTGTCTCCGAACAAGCAGCCTCTCAGCAACCAGCTCAGAGAACTGAGCGATCGCATCATTGCCGGACACCGCCTCAGTCGTGAAGAGGCGATCGCCCTGACTCAAATCGAAGGTCAAGAGAACATTTTGTTGCTGTGCGAGACAGCCGATCGCGTGCGGCAAGCTTGCTGTGGCAACATCGTTGACCTGTGCAGCATTATTAATGTTAAATCTGGCAACTGCTCAGAAAACTGTGGCTTTTGCTCTCAGTCGGCTCACCATCCTGGAGAAGACTCACCCGTTTATGGACTAAAGCCAACCGAGGAAATTTTGGCTCAAGCCAGGGCAGCCGAAGCCGCCGGAGCCAGACGGTTTTGCTTGGTTAGTCAGGGGCGTGGGCCTAAATACAGCAAATCTGCCGAGTTCGAGCAAGTTCTAGAAACCGTTCGACAAGTGATTGCAGAAACCAATGTCAAGCCCTGCTGTGCATTGGGTGAAGTCACCCCCGAACAGGCTGAAGCGTTGCGAGAAGCCGGAGTCACCCGCTACAACCACAACCTGGAAGCCTCAGAAAACTTCTTTCCCAATGTCGCCACCACCCATAGCTGGCGCGATCGCGTCCAAACTATCAAAAACCTCAAAGCCGCTGGCATTCAAGCCTGCACGGGCGGCATCATGGGCATGGGCGAAAGCTGGGAAGATCGAGTTGACCTGGCGCTGTCTCTGCGTGAGCTAGAAGTCGAATCGGTGCCGCTGAATTTGCTCAATCCCAGAGCGGGCACTCCTCTAGGCGATCGCCCCAAACTTGATCCGTATGAAGCGCTGAAGGCGATCGCTATTTTTCGTCTGATCCTGCCTCAGCAGATTATCCGCTACGCAGGCGGGCGCGAAGCCGTCATGGGCGAACTGCAAACGCTTGGTCTAAGATCAGGCATCAACGCTATGCTAGTCGGGCACTACCTCACCACCCTCGGACAACCCCCGGAGCAAGACCAAGCCATGCTCCAGGAACTCGGACTCCAGGGCGGCGAAGCTCCCGTTCCAGCATTTGAAGAAGGTTAATTTTTTGTGTCTCACACAAAAAATTAACCTTCAAACCCCTAACCCCCAGTCCCTAGCTCCTAGCCCCTTCCTCTGATTTGAAAGTGACCCCTCCCACCGAACTCCTGTGGGCCTTAATCGGTCTGATTCTCACCATCGGTGGCACCTTCCTAGAAGCGTTCACCACCAACCTCCCCTGGAACTGGAGTCAAGACGGCGTACAAACCTATTCCCTGCAAGTCAACTTTCAGGTAGGAGCCGTCTTGTTAGTTGGATGTCTGGGCGGGAAGCGGGCAGCAGCCCTTTCACAAATTGCCTATCTGATTCTGGGCTTAACCCGATTTCCAGTGTTTACTCAGGGGGGTGGGCTGGACTACATTTATCAGCCCAGCTTCGGCTACTTGTTGGGCTTCATTCCGGGAGCATGGGTCTGTGGGTCATTCGCATTTCGGTTGCCGTCACGCCTGGAATCTCTCGCCTTTAGCTGCCTGTCTGGGCTATTCACCATTCACGCAACGGGATTGGGATATCTGATTGCAACCTATATGTTGCGCTGGGTTGACATTAACGCCCTATCCTTTCCTCAAGCAGTCTTAAACTTCTCTATTTATCCGATTCCGGGACAGCTTGCTGTAGTGTGTGCCGTCACAGTTCTCGCCTTTGCACTGCGACATCTCATGTTCTACTAGGTAAAGATGTTCAATTATTATGGTTAGCTACTTAACTGTAGAAATTTTGTTCGGCAACCCTCTAGTCTGCATTCATGAATATTAAGAACCAATTTTTCTGGGTT
Organism: Cyanobacteria bacterium FACHB-471; assembly: GCA_014695345.1. Taxonomy (GTDB): domain Bacteria; phylum Cyanobacteriota; class Cyanobacteriia; order Elainellales; family Elainellaceae; genus JAAUTN01. The sequence goes on along the minus strand of JACJOC010000058.1, from coordinate 346,885 downwards.
GCTGCCTTCCTGGGTTTGGTGCTAGACCAAATCACAAAATACTGGGTCGTGCAGGCAATGGAATTGAATGACTCTATCCCGGTTGTGGATGGCGTGTTCCACTTCACCTACGTGACAAATACCGGAGCCGCATTTAGCCTATTCAGCGAATCAGGTGGCTGGTTGCGCTGGCTGTCGTTGGGTGTAAGCCTGGGACTGATGGCGCTCGCCTGGTTTGGCCCTGTGATGAATCGCTGGGAACAGGCAGGCTACGGGTTCATCTTGGGAGGCGCTTTAGGAAATGGCATTGATCGCTTTGCCGCTGGAGAAGTCGTAGATTTCTTAGAATTCCGCCTGGTTCGGTTTCCTGTTTTTAACCTGGCGGATGTCTTTATTAATATCGGCATTGTTTGTCTGCTCATCGCTGTTTTCTATAACCCTCCCCGCTCAAACGGGCCACGCTCAAGTGGCAAAACAGAGAAATGAAGCCAGGAAAATCTGAGAAAAATTAGATTTGTGGTTAAGTTCTGTATAGAATGATTTTTAACAGATATTTAAGTTTGGCTAGTGTTGGCTGTTGTCCAGTCCACCTCTAGGTATGCGTAACCATGAGTACTGAAGCTGATCCAAAAAATCCTGACACTGTCGAGTCTACTGAGCCAAAGCCGCTAGATCGCCATGAATGTGGCGCTTGTGGCTACATCTATGAACCTGCCAAAGGGGACGACAAGCGCAGCGTTTCTCCAGGCACACCCTTTGAAGCGTTGCCTTCAAACTGGCGCTGCCCGGTGTGCAATGCTTCTACCCGGCAGTTTAGCAATATTGGACCAGTGGGAAATCCCTCTGGGTTCAAGGAAAATCTTCGTTACGGATTAGGTGTAAATACTCTAACGCCTGGTCAAAAGAACCTTTTAATTTTTGGTGCCTTGGCGTTAGGCGTTTTGTTTTTCCTCAGCCTCTATGGGTTGCAGTAGGGCGATCGCCCTTCCAACTCTTTTGACCAAGCTATTTGAAAACCGTTGAACCAAATTCTGATGCACCCGATCCTGAAACCTTTGAAACGAATTGTAATATTATTGGCAGCGGTCTTATTTTGTACTGGCTGTACCAGGTCCTTTTTACCGTCCATTAGCTATAACTCCTGGCAGCCCGTTGCGCTTTCTACTGAAGCCACCCTTTCTGACGTTTCCTTCACGGATGACTTGGAGCATGGCTGGCTGGTTGGAAAGAGTTCTACACTGCTAGAAACATTTGATGGTGGGCAAACCTGGCAACCTCGTGCGCTGGAACTCGATGAGGGGCAAGTTTATAGCTTCACCTCGGTTAGCTTTTCCGGACAGGAAGGTTGGGTCGTGGGTCAACCTGCAATCCTACTACACACCACGGATGGCGGTAAGACCTGGCTACGGGTGCCCCTCAGCGATAAATTGCCGGGTTCACCCAACACCATTACCGCTCTGGCGAAACAGTCGGCTGAGATGACCACCGACATCGGTGCGATTTATCAAACTGAGGACGGTGGCAGAACCTGGCAGGCAATGGTGCAAGAGGCAGTCGGGGTATTGCGGAATATTGCGCGATCGCCCGATGGTAAGTACGTTGCCGTTTCAGCCCGTGGTAACTTCTACTCAACCTGGGAACCCGGACAAGAAGCTTGGCAACCCCACAACCGCACCAGTTCTCGGAAGCTGCAAAATATGGGCTTTAGCCGAGACGGTCGCTTGTGGCTATTGGCTAGAGGTGGAATCGTCCAGTTCAGCGAACCCAACAGCACTGAAGAATGGGATGAAGCAACCAACCCAGAATTTTCGACCAGTTGGGGATTGCTCGACTTGGCTTATCGCACACCCGAAGAAGTTTGGGTGGCTGGAGGCAGTGGCAACTTGCTCCGCAGCACCGATGGTGGTGTGACTTGGGAAAAAGATCGGGGTGTAGAGAACATTCCATCTAATCTGTACCGGATTGTTTTTGTTACACCGGATCGCGGATTCATCTTAGGTCAACGCGGTACGCTGTTGAGGTATGAACCTCAATCGCAAGCCGCTTAGAAGCTAGAGCAAACTATTTCCTAGAAGCACAAAGCTAGTGGTTTTGAACGCTTCTCAAATCTAAATTAGGTTTGCAGTTAGGACTAGGTTTGCTTGTGACTCTTTGCTTACTCTCGTATGATATAGATCAGGATTCAGTTGTTATTGGGAGGAACTTGAATGGCAGGTACTACTGGAGAACGTCCGTTTTCTGACATTATTACTAGCATTCGCTACTGGGTAATCCATAGTATTACCATTCCCGCACTGTTTATTGCAGGTTGGCTATTTGTTAGCACAGGTCTGGCATATGATGCATTTGGCACACCTAGACCTAACGAATACTACACTCAAACTCGCCAAGAAGTGCCCATCGTTCAAGACCGTTTTGAAGGTAAACAGCAAATTGAAGAGTTTATCCGATAGAAATTAATGGCAGGAGTTGGTACAGGTTTCCAACTAAAACTCCAGCTTAAAGCAGACAGCCTATTTGATGGCAGCCAATAAGTTAAGCGATTTATTGGACAGCAGTTTTGCACAACAGTTTCACGAGTGACAAAGATAGACTATGACGAGCAACAGCCCTAATCAACCCGTTTCTTATCCAATTTTCACCGTTAGATGGATAGCCGTTCACACCCTTGCGGTTCCGACGATTTTCTTCTTGGGTGCGATCGCATCAATGCAGTTTATTCACCGTTAGGAGGGTCCATGCCACCAACCAGAAGTTCAAACCCCAACAAGCAACCAGTCGAGTTAAATAGAACTTCTCTATACCTGGGTTTGCTGTTGGTTTTCGTACTTGGCATTTTGTTTTCAAGCTACTTTTTCAACTAGCTTAAGATAGTTCTCCATTAAGGAGAATTTCAAATTAGTTTGACTCTATTTTTCGTGCTGTGTTTCGTGTGAGTTAGGAGGTAAAACAATGTCTGGAACTGGCAGAATTCCTTTGTGGGTAGTCGCAACAGTCGCTGGCTTAGGCGCACTCGCAATTTTAGGACTTTTCTTCTACGGTGCTTACGCAGGTTTAGGTTCTTCAATCTAAGAACTGAGTCAGCTTTTAGAAAGACAAAAGGGAGGCAGGGTTTAACCCTGCCTCTTTTATTGATTGATTTGCTTCATAAACTTTGAAAGCACCCACTCAGGGAGCGGGTGCTTTCAAAGACCATTTAGGATGGCTATGTTTAGGATGGTTATGTAAGACTAACCAACCAAGTTGCCGAAGGTTTGCAGCACTCCAGACTCAAACACCTGGAAGATCAGATAAGCAAACGCTGCGCCACCGATTCCACCCACCAAAAAGCTACCTGCAAATTCGCTCCAACCCTCTGAAGTGCCTAGAGACTCAGGAGGATTGGGCGTGGTGACGGTAGCAATTGGCTTCTTCACGCCTGCGCTGCCATAAAGCGACAAACAGATCGTCAGAATCACTACCAAAATCACTGCCTCAATTAAGCCAACGATGTCGGCAACGTTGGAGTTGCGAAATTGGCTAGTGAAAGCAAATGGCCCATACAGTAAGTAACCATGAGCCATGCCGATTTCTAATCCCCGACGCTGAGCAGACAGACCTGCTCGGTAAGCGGGCAGATTGTTGATGAATGCTTTTGTGAAATCCGAGGAATTAATCGGGGTGGCCAAGTTGCCAATCTGAGGATCACCAGCAGGCTTGACTACTTCTGTTGTCATATTTAGGTATCTCCAAGTGTTCTTCTGTAATGCCTATCTCGTTTGCGAGGAAAAATCTGATACAGCTAGCGATGCAGCTATTATCAGGTGGGGGAGTCTTCGCGTTCGATGTAAATGAACAGCAGTGCCATTGCTACAGCGGGAAAGACCCAGCCCACAATGGGAACTAAAATCGAGGGTAAGTATGAGGCTGCCATAACTAAGTTTCCTAATTAGAAAAAGCCGTTAGAACAGAATCTACTGTGAAATGAGATCAAATTGTTGATTGCTAAAGATTTTTAACAAAATTTGTCGCTTGGTCAGTGACTGAGAACTGCCGCTCATTTTTCAATCTTCCAATTTCCGATCGCCAATCTTCGAACGCTAATTTCCGAACATCAATCTTCGAACTGTCGATTTCCGAACTATGGTCAACGCAAAAAAAGCGAGAGAGACAGACTTGTTGCAGCCTGGAAGTCTATGGAAACGAGTGAGAGAACAGACTGAGTGGGCGATCGCCCACAAAGCACTTCTATCCATTCCCACAGCGTGCGAATTTATTGAGCAAGCAGGCATTCGGTTTATTGTTCGCACCGTAGCTAATCTAGTTCGCAAAGACGAAGCGCAGAGAAAAACTCCAAAAGCAAGTTCCAACAAGGATTTCAACCCGTTCTTGCCCTACGAAGAGGATTTGTTTGTTGCCAATCTTTCTATAACTCACTTGTGTTTGCTAAACAAATTCAATGTAGTTGACCATCATTTGCTGATCATTACGCGGGCGTTTGAAGAGCAGGAGGACTGGCTCAACTTACAGGACTTTGAAGCAATGTGGATCACCCTGGCTGAGGTCGATGGACTCGTCTTCTACAACGCAGGGCAGAGGGCAGGGGCCAGCCAGCGGCACAAGCATTTGCAACTCGTGCCAATGCCGTTTGCACCCGATGGAATGGGAGTGCCAATTGAGTCCCTGTTTGCTGCAGCTCAGTTTGAGCATATGGGGAGTGAGCATCCAATTGGCACGATTCCAGAACTGCCGTTTCGCCATGCGTTAATCCGTTGGAAAGGTGAGATGGCATCTCCACTGGATGCCGCTAAAGCGACACTGGAACGCTATCACACATTGCTGCGGGCTGTTGGCTTGTTAGAAGGTGAAATCACAGGAACGCGACAATCAGCGCCTTATAACTTACTAGCGACGCGAGAGTGGATGTTGATCGTGCCGCGATCGCAATCCAGTTTCAACTCGATCGAAGTTAACTCGCTAGGATTTGCAGGCGCACTGCTGGTCCGAAACCCAGAGCAAATGCAGATTCTAAAAGAGTGCAGTCCACTCACTCTTTTGCAAAACGTTGCTTTAGCGATCGCACGATAGGTCACTGCCTTGCAGTTTGCCGTCTTGCCAGATTCCCTCTGCCGTCTCACCATTGGCAAAGATAAATTTGCCTTTACCATCACAGCGATTGTCTTTAAACTCGCCGATGTAGCGATCGCCACTCTCTAAGATCCACTCTCCTACCCCACTAAACTGGTCGTCTTCAAACTGCCCCACGTACTTTCTGCCATTCTCAAAGGTGAGCGTGCCGCAGCCGTTACGCTTGCCGTTTTGAAATTCGCCATCATAACGATAGCCATTTGGAAAAATCATGGTGCCTCTGCCGTCGGCTGGCAGATCACCATCCCCAACCGAGCCGTAATAAGCTACGCCATCAGAATATTCATAGTCAGGCTCCCCTGAGGGCAGCGGCGGCAGCGGTGACTCATCACACACGAGGGGAATTGGGCGGGAGTCAATGTCTGGTGTTGGGTCGGTGATGCGGGCAGTTTGCTCAGCGCCAATATTGGCAAAATGAGCGATCACAGCTGCAGCTAGAATCATCACGCTTAAACCTGCCACCACCACAATCTTTAGAGGAGCGGAACGCAGCTGAGAAGGAGCCAACGCTTGCCAGCGAGGGGTGGCGGAAGTCGGGAGGGGGGCGATCGCCATCGTTGCCCTATCAGTTTGCTCCACCGGAAGCACATCCTCTGGGGGTGACAGCGGCGAATCGTTGAGAGAAACGGGCAGCATAAACGCTGTAGACTCTGGCTCCTCAAGTGCGGGTGATTCTGGTAAGACATCAGATCCCACCGAGTCCTGCCAAACTACCGTAGAGTCTGGGTCTGTCACCGCTGAAAAGACCCCTCGTACGGGCAGCGGAGGTAGTTCTACTGCATCCGTTGGAGAAAGTACATCGGGTTGCCCCAACTCCTTGGGAACTGCATCAAACTGTTCAACTAAGGGAGGTAGGGTTGCAGCTCTATAGCGGCTGTAAAACGGCTCAATTGCTTGCAGAACCTCTTCGGCTGACTGATAACGGTCTTTGAAGTGAAACCGCACCATGCGTCTGAGAATTGCCACCAGCTCATCACCTACCGGAGCCAGAGGTTGCCAAATAAGTTCACCCGTGTCAGGGTCTTCTGGCAAATCAGATGGGCTGAGTCCAGTCAGTGCCTGCACGCCAATAATTCCCAAAGCATAAAGGTCACTGCTGGGGCGTGGTTTTCCCAAACATTGCTCTGTTGGCATGTAGCCCGGTGTACCCGCAACAATAGTCGTCTTGGGCTGCCCCTGCGCCACTACCTGCTTGACGATGCCAAAATCTACTAAAACCAGCTTGTGGTCATGCCGCCGCCGAATCAAGTTGTCAGGTTTAATGTCGCGATGAATGACCCCCTGATGATGGATAAATGCCAGCACACTCAACACCTGATGCAGCATATGACAAACCTGAATTTCACTCCAGCTTTTGCCTTGGCGCAGCTCAAACGTTAGCGTGTGCCCTTCAATGAGTTCCTGGACCAGGTAAAACTCGTCCTCTTCTTCAAAGTAGGCCAGTAGTTGAGGGATTTGGTCATGCTTGCCGAGCTTTTGTAGCGTTTCTGCTTCGGTCAAAAAGAGCCGTCTGGCATTTCCTAAAACTTTGGGGTCATCGCTAGCAGGTTTGAGCTGTTTCACCACACACCAGGGGTTGCCAGGTAAGCGAGTGTCTTCAGCAACATAGGTTTGCCCAAATCCCCCTTTTGCCAAAGTGCGAAGCACTCGGTAACGCCTGTCTAGTAAATCGCCTGGCACTGGTACTTTCATCAAGGGTTGGGCGATCGCACACAATTCAACAGTTAACAGCTTTAATTACTTCCCATTGCTATACGAGACTGCTGTTTTATAGGATGCTTTTGAACATGAAGCAAAATTCATGTGTAAAGGTATCCATTGTCAAGCAATATCTCTGTGCTAAAAGGCTAACCATTGAGGTACAGCACAGCAACCATAGACAACATTGGGTAAGGCAAAGCGATCGGGCGGTAGAACCTGCTCTCTATCTCAAATTAACCTTCATCCTTCAGAAAATGCTCCCCTCCATACTAATGAAACTCTTGCTGCAAAAAATTCCACGAGAGTTACTCCGCAAGAGAGAAAAGAGGGGCTAGGAGTTGGGGACTAGGAGCTAGGGTAAGAGACTACTTCCTCGGACCTCCTCATCCTTTATCTCTCTTGAGCCATTCTCCTCGCTCGTTCCTGCCAACAAAACAGTAAACGTGGTTTGCCCTTGCTGGCTCTCTACCGTGAGCGTTCCTCCTAGCTGTTCTGTGAGCTTTTTCACGAGTGCTAGTCCTAACCCCGTACCTCCTTGCTTCCAGAAGTCAGTGTTGGGAATTCGGTAGAATTTTTCAAAAATGCGAGAAATGTTAGCCTTTGGAATTTCGGCGGTGTTGCTAATTGTAAATGCGAGGACAGAATTGACATGAGTATAATTCTCAGCGTGACTGACTTCCAGCCAAATTTCACCACCCGATGGGGTATATTTGCAGGCATTATTTAGCAGTTCTGCCAAAATCCGTTCGAGGACGTTCGGGTCTGAAGTGATTGGCGGCACGTCAGCTGGAACTCTAACCTGAAGATGTTGCTGGCGATCGCCCGATCGGGTCAGAAACGGGCTAATCACGTCTGGTATCCAGTCTTGTAGAACAATCGTTTCAGGGGTGATGGAGTAATGTTCTGACTCTAGGCGCTGTAGATCTAGCAGGTCATTAATCAGGTTTGTTTCTTTCGCACATTCGGCTTGCAGAATGTCTAGATATTGCTGGTTTCGCTCTGGCGTAGCAGCAATTCTGAGCAGGTGAATGGCTATTTTCATATTTGAGATCGGCGTGCGAAGCTCATGAGAAACCGTATTCAGGAAATCATCTTTAACCTGATGCAGTTGCTTCAATTCTTCGATTTGAGCTTGAGCCGATTGAAATAAGCGAGACTGACGAATGGCGATCGCACACTGATTCGCCACCTGCTCAACTAACCGCACTTCCAGGTCAGTAAATGTTTGCTCCTTCGGCTTGAACGACCACAAATTCCCAAAAACTTCCTGATTGTCTAGAAGCGGGCACGCCAGTATGGCATAAGGCTTTTCTCTTAATCGGAGAGGATCTGCGGTATTAAAGCAGAACTGGCTGGACAGCCCCGACAAAAGCTGTTGATGAACAGCGGGACTGGCAGAGTCGGCGATCGCAAGAGTGGCTCCCCGACAATCAGGCAAGGTCGTATATTCGTAGCAAATCGTGAAAGCAGTTTTGTCAGCGTCGTACATTCCAACATTGCAACAAGCAACTGATAATTCCTGCCCTAGCTCATGCACAGCGGTTTGCAAAATCTGTGCTTCATCCAAGTTGTCCCGGACTTTGTCAGTAATGCGCCTGAGCAGCGCCTCAAACTGCAAGGCTTGATGGAGTTGATTGGTACGCTGTTGTAGTTCAGCCGTTCGTTGCTCGACCCGCATTTCTAGCTGCTCATTTGCCTTGGCTAGTGCGGTGATAGAGTCTTTTAACTGAGCCTCAATTTGATTATGCGCCTGTGCCAGAACACTTAGTTCATAAATGCCTGTGGCTTGGGTGGGCTGACTTAACTCTTGCCAACGCCACGAGGACATCGTTCGCTCTGCTAATGCTTTAGACGATCGGCTAAGACGTTGAATGGGTTGGGCAATCCATTGAGAGGTAAGTGCTGCGACTACGGTTGCCACTACCATAACGATCAGGCACAACAGCGTAGTAGACCGGATATTGGCAGCAATGTAGGGAGCAAAATCAGTTTCTGGCACGACTACCACGACGAGCCAGGAGAGACCGTAGCGATCGCTGAAGGGAGTAACTTGTACAATCTGTCGCTCACCGTTCATTTCAAAATCAAGCTGCTCGCGGTGTTTGATTGCATCCAGATCGCTATAGTGGTAGAGCAAATGCTCTGCCGTTGCTTGAATAGTTTTGTTTTCGCTGTCAACCGCTGCAAGCCGTTGCCTAGCTTGAGCAGGCAAAGAAGACCGCATTGAAATTGAACTTGCTACCAACTCTCCTGTTCGCTCGATGATAAAGGTCTGCCCTGAGTGACCAACTTCCAGCTCTTGTAAAAAGCTGGAAAGCTGAGAGAGAGACAGGGTGGCGTTGGTAACGCCTAAAAGTTCACCCGTCTCACTGTAGACTGGGCGAGCAGCACTGATGGCCAGATCTGAGGAAGAAAAGTAGGGATAGATTTCAGTCCAGGTGGGTCCTCCAGCTTGGACACCAGCAACGTACCAGGGACGCTCTCGCGGATCAAAGGTATTATCTGTTTCAACCAGGCGATCGCGCTTGCCCTTTTCATTAGTTGTGTAGGTATGGTAGCGATTGCCAGTTGATTCATCCATGACACGAATCACCATCGTGCCGTCCTTCAGGCGATCGACTGCATAAATTTCTCCCTGTTGGTTGGCAAAGGCGATCGGGCGTAAATTAGGAAACAACTGCATCTGCTTCCAAAAATGACGCTCAAGGCGGGCTGCATTTTGTAGATCAATTTGCCTTAGCCGTAGCGCATCTATATTGATTTGAGTAACGAGGTGAGGCGTTTCCATGAAGACAGCAACCTGCTGCTGAATCCGCATGGAAACTTCGTCAGTTAAGTGGGCGGCCATTTGATCAACCGTTTTCTGACCACTTCTTAGGGAAAAGTAGCAGGTCAGCCCAACCGCAAGCCCAACTTGTAGTGTAAAAGGCAATACCAGAGCAGTTTGGAGAGGAATTTTATAGGAACTTCGAAAAATTGGAATCAAACGTTTCAGCAACACCAGCACGCATCCGCTTTCTAGGTGAGGACCCAGACTGAACTCAAGCTGTTTTTCTACGGCAAAGCCGCACTCCTGCCAAAAAACAGAGTAAATTCAATCTCCAATCCTGGGGCATATGTAGTTCCAAGCCAGTCCTAACGACTAGCGGGTCATGAGAGGCACATGCCGTCTGGGTGCGTCTGTCACGAGCCATCTAAGATTGCAATAGAGAAAGTGAGAACCTTGGGACTTGATCAACAGGGAATTTAGGGCAAAGCAATACAAAGCAATACGCAGACGATTCTAACTGGTAGATGATCGTCTAGGGCAACGTTCATCAAATAGTTTGTTAATCAAGTATTGCTCAAGCTAGCGCTGAATTGGAGAGGCAGGCGCTGTGATATGATGCTGATCCTCAGAATGGTTCTAACCGGGTTAGACCGACAAAAATTGGTTTGACGAAGTTGCCCATGCCCGTGCGATCGCCAATGAAACGGTACCTCTCTGATGCTCGTTGACAAGAATCTGACTCAATACATCGTTTTTGCCGACTGCGCCAAATTTCAAATGCGGCTTAAAAGTATCGCGTAGGTTGGGTGGAGCAGAGCGCAACCCAACTCAAAATTTTTGTAAACACTAGGTTTCCGTGTCTAACTCAATCTACAATTTTTGCTGATTAATCGACTATTTCTGTGAAACGTCCTTACAGCCATTGAATCGCTTTTATAAAGCTTCCATCAAGATGTTGAGAATACACTCCAAAAACTGAAGCAAAAGCAGGAATAACTTATAGCGACTGCTGGTTGAGTGCAGTAACTTTTCTGATTTTTGTTCGTTGTCATTTGTGAACAGCTACTGATCAATGACCAAAAATCGACTTCACTCAACCGCTAACTTCCTGTGAGTGTTGTCATGTTATTCAATCATCGATTTTTGCTTCGACTAATCACAAATCTAGTCGTTTGTGCTTTAGCTTTATCCAGCGTTGGCGTGCTGCTATGGACAATTGACGAATTTATCGGATGGGACATTCTTCCTGACCCACTAGGCATTTATGTTCGGGCGTTAGTGATCGGTATCGCATGGGTCACTTTTACGCTGATCGTGATCCACGTTCTGCTCAGCCTCACGCTGTTTGCTGAAGCCAGTGCCAGCCGTGCCAAGCTGCCCGACGTACAAGTTTCACCTGAACTAAAGCGTAAGCTAAACCGTCTGGTGCCCGTAACCGGAATTGCAGCTATTTTATTGTTTTTTGGATTGCAAGCCGCAAATCGAGTCCGGCAAGACGTTGTAGTGCGGCTCAACCAACAGCAAACCGAACAAAGGCAAAGAGAGGCATTTGAGAAGGCAAGCCTTGAGTTTGCCCAAATTCAACAAGACCTTGACCAAGCGTTGCCTCAAGTTTTGGAATTGTTTACCCCGTCTCTGTTGAATTCGATTCAAACCAATACAATTTCGCCGGGTGAACTGCGACAGCTATTTCAAGCGGTGAGCGTTTCCTTTCCGCACAGTCCTTCCTTAGCGTTGCTGATTCCCGCTCAGCAGCCTTACCGATATTACAGACTTGATGCGGAGGCGATCGCCTACAACGAAGAACGAGGATTTCTCCTGCAACCGCAGTATTACTTTGGCTTTCCAACCCAGCTAGAAACTGAAGCAGTCAACCAACTTTTTGCTGAGCAAGCCGCTGCCCCAACTGCTGCCTTAACTGGAGTCTTCATCCGCAACACCACCCCTAGTTCTTGGGGAGTTTTGAGGTTGAATGGTCGGGTCATTGCTCTGGTTCATCTGGAAGCAGCCTACCGCTGTCCTGAGCCGACCGAGTTTGTCAAAGACATTTGCACTCACGACGGACCAGAAGAACTTTACGCCAATTAATTTTGCTGCCTCTGTTCTAGAACTTGCCCGCTCTAGAACTTGCCCGCCAGAGCCGGAATACAACGCTCACATAACAGCGGATGCTCCTTAAATTCACCCACGTGAATGGAATAGTTCCAGCAGCGATCGCACTTTTGCCCGTCGGCATCTGCCACACCCACACCGAGCGCATCAGACTGTGACTGATACTTCAGGTCAGCCAACGCTGCCGGACTGTGTAGCAGTTCAACCTGAGAGGTGAGGAATAGATAGCGCAGTTCATCAACCCCATTGCTGCTGAGGCTATCTGTCGGATTCATCGATTGCAGCTTTTGGCGTAGCTCCAGGTCGGGTACATATAGGAGCACCTTTGCTTCCAGGGAAGAACCGATCGCCTTTTCTGCCCGCGCCTGTTCCAGTACTTTGTTCACCTCAAATCGGATGCGCCGAAGCTGCTGCCAGGATGCTGCCAGTTCAGGATTTTTCCACTCGTCCTCTAGCTTCACCCAACCCGACTCAAATACTGACTCGTGAGAAGTGGAGTAGGGGATGAATTGCCAGATGTCTTCCGCCATATGGGAAAGGACAGGGGCGATCGCCCGTGCCAGGTTCTCGATTGCCACTGCCAACACAGTCTGACAACTACGGCGACGGAGAGTATCTGCTGCACTGATGTACAGCCGATCTTTGGCAATGTCGAGGTAGAAGTTAGACAGATCAACTGTGCAGAAGTTTTGCACCGTCTGGAAAAAGCGGAAGAACTGGAAGCTCTCAAATGCCTCCGTCACTTCCGTAAACACCTCCGTTATCCGGTGCAGCATGTAGCGATCCAGTTCAGGCAGTTGCTCATAAGGAACAGCATCCTTTGCCGGATCAAAGTCATGCAGGTTGCCCAGCAAGAATCGCGCCGTATTGCGAATTTTGCGGTAGACATCCGACATTTGCTTGAGGATGTTTTTACCCAGTGGCACGTCCGAGGAATAGTCCACCGACGACACCCACAGCCGTAGCACGTCTGCACCGTAGGGCGGCTCCGCTTTCTGGTTTTTGCCGCCTTCAATCACCACACTCGGATCGACAACGTTGCCCAGTGACTTACTCATTTTCCTGCCCTGCTCATCCAGGACAAAACCGTGAGTCAGCACCGTTTTGTAAGGAGCGCAGCCATTCGTCGCTACGCTAGTTAGCAAGCTGGACTGGAACCAGCCCCGGTGCTGGTCTGACCCTTCCAGGTACATCTCCACGGGATATTGCAAGCCCTCGCGCTGTTCAGCTACCGCTGCCCAAGAGGAACCGGAGTCAAACCAGACATCCATCGTGTCCATCCCTTTGCGGTAGCTGCGGCCGTTGCTGCGGTATGGTTCGGGCAGCAGTTCCTCGATTGGAAGTTCCCACCAGGCATCGGAGCCTTTTTCAGCAAAGATGGACTGAACGTAATTGATCGTTTCCTCGTTCAGCAGCGGTTCGCCCGTTTCTTCGTCATAAAACACGGGAATGGGAACACCCCAACTGCGCTGACGGGAAATGCACCAGTCAGAACGATCTGCCACCATTGCCGTGATCCGGTTTTCACCTTGTTCGGGAATCCATCGAACCTGGGCGATCGCCTTCAACGCTTCATCCCGGAAGCCTTCCACTGAAGCAAACCACTGCTCTGTTGCCCGGAAAATCGTCGGCTGCTTGGTGCGCCAGTCGTAAGGATAGCGGTGGGCGTAGGTTTCTTCCTTGAGCAGCGATTTTGCTTCCATCAGCGCCTCAATCACTGCCCCATTTGCGTCCTTCAGCACGTTCAGTCCAGCAAATGGTCCTGCCTCTGCGGTAAAGTTACCCGCATCGTCAACCGGTGAAAGAATGGGCAACCCGTACTGTTGACCGACCCTAAAGTCATCCTCACCGTGACCGGGAGCCGTATGGACTAACCCCGTTCCAGATTCCGTTGTGACGTAATCACCACCGATCACAATCGGGCTTTCCCGCTCAAACAGCGGATGGCGATAGGTGGAAAGCTCCAGTGCTTTTCCGGGCAGTTCGGCTTTGACGGTGAGCGAGACATTCAATAACTTAGACAATCGCTCAACCAGTTCTTTGGCGACGATCAGGTAGCGGAAAAAGATACCGGAAGCCTTGCCTGTTTCTGTCGCTTGTTGGGCGATCGCCCCTAAGTCATCGGCAATCACATCCTTTTCGCTGATCTCAACCACCGCATAGGTCAACTCCGGATTCACGGCCACCGCCAAGTTCGCTGGAATTGTCCAGGGAGTTGTCGTCCAGATTGCCACGCCCAATTCTGGAAGGTAGGGGGAGAACACCTGCGCCGACTCCGCCAGGCTCACCACTGGAAACGCTGCATAGATACTACGCGAGGTATGCCCCTCTGGATACTCTAATTCTGCCTCTGCCAAGGCTGTGCGTGAACTGGGACTCCAATGCACCGGCTTCAGTCCCCGGTAAATGTAGCCTTTCAGCACCATCTGTCCGAATACACCGATCTGAGCCGCTTCGTACTCTGGAGTCATCGTCAGGTAAGGATGCTCCCAGTCGCCCCAAACGCCATAGCGCATGAAGCTCTCACACTGTTGCCGCTGTTGCCCCAAAGCCCATTCTTTAGCGCGATGGCGCAATTCGATTGGGGTCAGATTCCGTCGTTCTTCTGGCTTCATCGCTTGAAGCACTTTTAGCTCGATTGGTAGCCCGTGACAGTCCCAACCCGGGACATAGCGAACCTTGCGCCCCTTGAGCAACTGATACTTGTTGATGATGTCTTTTAGCGTCTTGTTCATCGCATGACCAATATGCAGCGCCCCATTTGCGTAGGGCGGCCCGTCATGCAAAATAAACGGCTCCCCCGAATTGGTTTGAGAAAGCTTCTCGTAAATCTGGTGGTCTGCCCAAAATTTTTGCAGTTCTGGCTCTCGTTTGACTGCGTTGGCCCGCATATCAAACTGAGTCTTGGGCAGGTTAACGGTATCTTTGTAGCTTCCTGGTTCTGTCACGATCGCCGGGGGATAGTTTAGGGGAATAACTAAGTGAACGCTCGAACGATAAAAGATCGAACTGTGAGTTATCGAACCATTATGAGCTAGAAGCTCCTCAAGCTTCAACTTTCTTGATACGGTTTCTTGACCCCGATTCTAAGCATGGACTTGCAATCCTGGATTAACCTGGTCGAAAACTCGGAGTGCATGACTGTAGCTGCATCTACCTCTCCCAATCCTGGCAGTCAGAAGTAATCAAAACTTGGTTAAAACCAGCTAGGAAGCCAACCACAGCCTTACCTCAAGCACCTATGTCTCCGTTCCCAAAATCTCCAAATTTGCAGCTATCTGAAAAGCTGTTTCTTCGCAAAAGCTGGCAATCTCATCAGCTGCGGCAGCATTCCTCTCAATCGGCAAACGGATTGACGGAACAGTCAGCTAATCTCACAACCCGCCGCAATGAATTTTTTAGAAGTAGGGACTCTTGTTCCACTGCGATCGCCTCTACCGCTCGCCTCTCACAGAGCTACCCCGAAATTAAATTTGCTGACTATCCAATCTCAGCAGGCTCAACCTCAGCAGGCTTAAAGATAAAGCTTCAAGGTAGACTCAGCCGCAGCGATAAGCCTTATCCAGGTTCACCCAGCTTTTACGCAGACAGCTATCGCTTAGCTGGATTAAAGCAAGGGCAACAGCTTCACATTCAGCTTAAATCTTTGCGGTTTGATGCTTATCTGGAACTCTTGGATGCTCACACAAATCGCATCATTTCAGTAAACGACAATGCTACAGTTCGGGGTACCAACTCTAGCCTGACCTTTACCGTCAAGCCAGGGAAAGATTACTTAATTCGGGTCAGCAGTGCCTATCCTGGAGAAATGGGGCGGTATAGGCTGAGCCTGAATAATTTCCCAGATTCAGTGGGTAGATTCAATTTTTCCTATGGCTATGGATTGGTTGATGCAGCGGCAGCGGTTGCCCGTGCTGCGGGGCAAAAACCTTTCAAAGCGGTGCAAAACTTGGGCGGCAGCAACTGGGGATTAGATTTAGTCAAAGCGCCAGAAGCTTGGGCAAAGGGATATGCAGGGCAGAACGTGACCGTTGCTGTACTAGACACTGGCGTTGACATTAATCACCCTGACTTGAAGTCCAACATTTGGAAGAACCAGGGTGAAATTCCAAACAATGGGTTAGATGACGACTGCAATGGTTTTATCGATGACGTTCATGGCTGGAATTTTGCAGGACGTGACAGCAACGATGTCAGGGACTTCTATGGGCATGGAACGCATATATCGGGCACCATTGCCGCCACCCGAAATTGGTTTGGCGTTACGGGGGTTGCCTACGCCGCCAAAATCATGCCGATTCGAGTGATTGACAGCGAGGAGGACAATTTTTTCCGCAAGTTTGATGCGAACGTTGCAGCGGGCATCCGCTATGCGGTGCAAAATGGCGCAAAGGTAATCAGCATGAGTTTGGGCAACTATCCTGGTGACCCAGCTATGCTCCGAACCAGATTGGCGCTGAAGTATGCGAGACGAGCAGGTGTAGTGGCTGTGATGGCTTCTGGCAATGAGCGAGAGAGTTTTGGGGCAACCCAGCCGATTGAGCCTGCGCTGCTGGGGGTGAAGCATTTGGGAATCGGTGTAGGGGCGATCGACATTCGGCGTAAAGTGGCTGATTTCTCTACCCCTGCTGGGCAAAGACCCCTTGCCTTTTTTGTAGCTCCTGGTGTTAGGGTTCGCTCTACAGTTCCAGGTGGTGCCTATGAGACTGATTGGTCTGGCACCTCAATGGCAACACCTCATGTTGCGGGTGTCGTGGCGCTCATGCTCAGCGCTAATCCTAGTTTGACCCCTAATGAGATTGAGCAAATTTTGATCGAGACTGCTCAGTCTAGTGGGATTACAGTGCCTTGATCTGAGGGTTTGTTTAGCTAGGAGAATTGTTGTGAGAAGTGATCGCCCCATCTAAATCTTCCAATTCTCCCGATTCTCCTGAGCTCTCTGATTCTCCTAAGTTTTCTGAAGCCGGAGATTCAGCTGTTGGAGTGGCAACAGACGGGACTTCCTCAACTGGCGATTCCAGTAAAGCTTCAGAAGTTTCAACCGCTTCTGAAACTTCTGCTGGAGGAGTCGGTTCAGAGGTAGCAGGCTTCGTTGTAGCGTCTACTGATTCAATAAATTCATCTAACTCATCTAGCTCATCAAATTCATCTAAGTCAGCGGCTCCACTCGGCTCAGCAATCGTTGCCTCAAGAATGACTTCTGCCTCTGCCTCACTCCCTTCAACTGGCGATGCAGGCTGAGTGGCACTAGATTTAGCAGGACGGTTCTTGGGCGATCGCTTAGGCTTTGGTTTGGGCTTGAGCAAGTTTTGGATGAAGGTGGCGGTTGCCGCAAATAGCCCTGAAAATAGACCCGCGATCGGCTGCACCAGTCCATTGAGCAACGGCAATCGTTGCAATCGTTGCGGTAGCGTCGTCTGAAGCTGCTTCCACCCGTTCTGGAATGCTTCACCCAAAGATTTGGCTGAGCCGGGTAGCTGAGTTTGTTGGTCACGGGGAGTAAGCGCCCGCCTCAGTGCCAGCGTTTGCCAGCCTAGCCAGCCCAGCAGCGCAACGCTGGCGGTCTGCCCCAGCAGCACTCCACCAGTGATTCGTCCAGCACATACCCACAGGACAAGGGCATAAAACAGCCCAACCCCGCTCCAGGTAAAGTCATTTTTGCGATGAACTTCTGGAAAGAAGAAGGCAGACATATAAAGTCCAAAGCTGCCAAAACCAATAGTCAACGCCAGGATGTGTGCGAGCATAGTTCACCCCCGTTTGAGTGCATACTCTATTTTGCTTGAGATTGCTCCACTTCGCGACAGGCAACTAAAACTCTGGAATTTAGGTCTGAGTTTCGAGCGGGTGCGGGTACGCTGCGTAAATCGCCCACTAGGGTGAACCGACTGCTCGATAAAACGGGACAGAAAGTAGCGTATTTTACTAAATATGAACTTTTCGTTCGTCTGGGTTAAAAAAATGTGGTTTATTGCTTCATTGATTGCCGCAGTTGCAGCCGTCTGGTTCTACGACAAGGTTGAGAGGTTTTCTGAGGAATTGGCGATCGCTCTTCTGGCATTGGCGATCCTCAGTTTGGTTTTCAGCTTATTTTCTGCTCCCTGGCAAATTCAGCTATTGCTGCTTGCTGGAACCTTGTCCTATCGCTCCACCAGAGTTCAGTCAACCCGCTAAGAAATTTTTGAGAGGAAATTTATCCTCTGGGCGAGCAGGGCTTGTCAAAGCTTTGGCACTTCAACCGCTTTGTTGCTACTGACCCTACTGGTATCTTGTGAAACGTTCATCTTGACGTTCTACAAAATTTGTTTGTGAGATGAAAAATATGCCTTTCACAACCCGTTTGGGGTTGTCGTATATTCACTCAGCAAACTTAATTTGTACCTCACATCTGCTTTATACCCGCATTACTAAATCTTTAAAAACTCCGTAGTTTTGCTGGATTAGAGGCACACTGTGGATTTCACTTATCTCCTTATCTAAGGTTTCAATCGTGGGGGGTATCACCCCTCATCTCTAACAGGATGATTTTGAGGATTGTAGGGATAGGTCTTGTATCTACCCTGCTTAAGATTATTCGTAAAGCTGAAGCTGTAATTGATCTGTAATCATTCAAATAGTTCAATCTAATAGTTCAAGTCGTCGCTGAGTGAGCAGCATTTCGATTGGTTTATGCAAAAGAAAACTCCCCAACTCAAACAAGTGAGCTAGGGAGTTAAATCAGGGTGCATCTACCATTCCACTGTTCTGGGAAGCGGGTTGCCATCCGGAATAAATTGGGGTTAAGTCGGACATTTTGGGGTTTGAAACGAGATGCGGGTTTACTGTTGCTCATTTCACTTCAGAGAAATTCCGCTGGGAGTTTGTTTGCTGTAGAGAAAAAGATTCTACAGCAGGTAACTTTTTGAGCCTTTGATTCGTCCGGTTGAGTACGACCTTCCTCCCGTAAAGCGATCGAGCAGAACTACCAAATCAGAAGTCAGGAGAGCACGGTAACGGTGACCCAGGAGTTTCACATTTCTGTGACCCCGGTGGGGAATGAAGAATATTTAGTGCGGACTGAGCGAGTCGCACCCGGTGTACCTTTGGCAGAAGAGCAGGTCACTTGGGCAGTTGAAGATTGGCTAGCTCAGGCACGGCAGCTAATGAACGATCCTCTGCTGGGTGTATTGCAAGGAGATAGAGTTAATCGCATTGGTGGATTTGAACTGTCCCGCAGTTTAGACCATTCTGCTGATGCTGAATCATCACTGCCGCCCCTCAGTTTGGCAGAAATTGGGCAGCAGCTTTATGGCGCTTTGTTTCAAGGCACTTTGCGCGATAGCTGGATGACAGCACAGGCGATCGCCCAACATCGCGGTGAGGTTTTGCGGCTGCGGCTAGGGCTAAAGGGTTCACGTCTGCCCCGTCTACCCTGGGAAGTGCTGCACGAAACTGACTCACCCGCTGAGAGAATGCGCCAGCGCGATGGGCTAAGCTTGCCGCCTCGGCCTGTAGCAACGGGGACTGGAGTCGTCTTTTCTCGCTACCAACCGGGCACTAGCCTGACGCTGCCTGTATCACCCCTTCCCCAGGAGCCAGACCAACCGCTGCGTATCCTCATGGTGATCGCGGCTCCGACTGACCAAAAGCGGCTAGAGCTAAAGCGAGAAGCCACGCACCTTCAGCAGGAGTTGCGCCATCAAAGCGGTTCTTTGCCAGAAAGCCTGACAGGAACCTTGCCCGAAATCCAATTGACGATTCTCGATCAGCCCGGTCGCGAACAACTGACCCAGGCGTTAGAACAGGGGCAATTCCAGGTTCTGCACTATGCGGGGCATAGCAACTTGGGTGCTTCTGGCGGCAATTTGTATCTGGTTAACAATAAAACGGGGCTGACCGAAATCTTGACAGGAGATGACCTGGCAGGGCTACTGGTCAACAATGGCATCCGTATGGCGGTGTTTAACTCGTGTCGTGGCGCTTACACGGCTGCGGCTGACCCTATGTCAGATGTGGGTGAGCGCAATCTAGCGGAGGCGCTGGTGGGACGTGGCATTCCGGCGGTGCTAGCGATGGCAGAGCGCATTCCGGATGACGTGGCACTGACATTGAGCCGCCTGTTTTACCGCAATTTAAAGCAGGGCTACCCAATTGACCTCAGCCTTAGTCGGGCGCGACAGGGGTTGATTTCTGCCTATGGCTCCCATCAGCTTTATTGGGCGTTGCCGATTCTTTATCTGCACTCAGAGTTTGATGGCTATTTGACGGAGGGCGATCGCACCCTCGACAATCCAGCCGATCGGCTGATGCTGATTCCGCAGGGCTATGACGTTTCTCAAGCTGCGGCAAGGTCAACCCCTCCACTGCCCGCTGATGCAGTTCCAGATTCTCGCTATCTCGGTCCTGATGACTGGGAATCAGTTCTCGATGACGATTTGGGCGACCTGACAGAGGACGGAAATCGAAACTACTCAGAGTATGAAACGGAGCTTGACGAGGAATTAGACGGCGAAACAGACCTAGATTATGAGGATGAGGCGTCTGTCGTAGCCGGTTTGCTAAAACAGCTTTCTAGTAAGGAAGACCCGCAGGGTTTAGATACAGAAGTTGTTCATGTCAAAGATGCACCCGGTTCAGGGTTAACCTATGGCGAAGCAAAAACTCAAACCGAATCTAGGACCGAGTCTGACCAGTGGATTTACGATGGACTTCCTGTCACGCCACACTCTGGCTCAATCTCGATCAGATCGCTTGAACCAGACGAAGAGACTGCACCTCAGCCCCGTTCTACGGGTGTTGCGACCGCTATTCAGCCCGCGGTCCAACCCCGGACTGCGCGCCCGACTCGGCGGCTTCCTCGCTTTGTCTTACCGCTAGTTGGGGTAGCTGGCATTGCAGCGATCGCCTTAATTAGCTTCTTAGTCGTGCCTAGGGATTGGTTCAGTTCAGGAGGAGCCAACCCGGATGACTTGCTGCCGCCAGGGTCAAGCATTTCTGAGACGCTAGAAACAGAAGGAACAGAGCTACCCGACGTAGGTGAGGCTGAGCTGAATTCTGCGGATACGACAAACGTGACGGCGATCGCCATCGAGCACTTTAACCAGGGGAAATTTGCTGAAGGCGGACAAGCCGTCAATGCTCTGCTCGACCGCAATGCTCTACCGCAAGCGACCGCGGCCCTCGCTACCGTGCCACAAGCTGAGATCGATCAGCCTCAAATCAACTTCTTGCATGGGCGACTGGCGTGGCAGGCAGTTCAAGCTGGAGAGGCTGACTTTAGCATCAACGATGCTCGTCGCTATTGGGAAGCGGCAGTTCGAGAGCAGCCAAACAACGCAGATTACCGAATTGCGCTAGGTTTTGCCTACTATGCTGAGAGCCAACCCAGTGAGGCGATTCAAGAATGGGTCGCAGCCCTCTCGCTACTGGAAGAGCAGCAGGCAGCTAATCTGAAGGCTCAGCCGAGTAGCCAGACTGCAAATGCAGATTTGCCCCTTCCTGAGCAGCTTTTGCAAGGGGAGAAAGCGCTTAACGCCTACGCAGGAATTGCCCTGGCACTGCAACAGGCTGCATCTGAGCGATCTGCTAATGAGCAAAGCAACCTGGAGAGTAAGTCGGTCAAACTTTACCAGATGGTGATGATGAGTGACCCGACTAATTTCCAGGCGGAAGCGCTAAGCAATAACTGGCTCTGGACGCAAGAGGCAATTCAATCCTGGAGCGCTTTAGCACAACGCTAGAGCGAGTCGGGTTCAAGACTGATGCAGAATGAGTCGATTTTGGTCGGGATCGTAGGCGTAAATTTCTTTGCCATGCGAGGCGATCGCCACTTCACCCGGAGGTGAATAGCCTAGTGCAGTGAGGTGGGCGATTACCTCCTCAAGGCTTTTCACCTCCAAACACAGGCTGATTTTGCCTCGTTCTCCTGCAAATTCTGCTTCATTCTCCTGTTTTGGCTGAAAAATGCCCAATCGCAGACCCGGAAGCTGAAACTCGGCATAGCGATTGGGAAGATGAGGCTGTGGCAGTTGACCGAATAACTGAGCGTAGAACTTGACCAGATCCTCTAGCCGAGTCGTAGCCAGCGTAACAAAGGCAGCACTACATTCAAACTTCATAGGCAAAGCAAAAAGTAACAACATCCCTCTCAAAAAAGGGCACCTCGCAGAGCGGGGTACCCTTCCATCTGTAACCCTAATTTTGGAATTAGTACAATTCTTTCGAGGGGAATATGACAACATGACGGCTGTGAAATTAGGATAGCTCTCTGGTGCGGTTGCAAATCGAGGAGATTGAGCAACCGCGAGCCAACTGAAATTTCAAACGGTCCGTCTGCATGACAACTGTCCAAGCTGGGACTGATCGACCGCTGCGAGTGGTTGCCTATACGGATGCGGCTGGGATTGGCGGTGCAGAGATAAGCCTGGGGCATTTAGTCGCTACTGCTTCAGACCAGATTCAGATATCCGTAATGGGCGTTTCTCAGACTGTGGTGGAGGCGATCGCCCATCGCCGTCCCCAAGCAGACCGATTCATCTTGCCTCCTCGTGGACTTCAAGCCTTTGCTGCCCACCTGCATACCTTATCGCGGCTCCGGCCCGATATCGTTCACGCTAATCTATGTACGCCCTGGGCTTGTGCAACAGGCTTAACGGCTGCTTTGATGCTGCCTCATGCTCGTGTTGTGCGAGTTGACCAACTGCCACTGCGAACAACCGATGCGATCGCCCTCTGGCGCACTAGAGCTATTTCCTTGCGAGTCGATGCTCATGTTGCTGTGGGTAAGGCAAGCGCTCAGCGCATGGAAGACTTCTATGCCCTTGGACGAGATTCTGTCCTATCGATTCCCAATGGGGTGCCCGATTTCGGCGAACCCGAATCTCTTGAGACAAATAAACAGCTCGTCGTTGGCAGTGTTGGACGGCTCGACCTGATGAAAGCGCATGAAGTGCTGTTGCAGGCGATCGCTCCCCTTGAAGGGGTAAAAGTCGTCATCTTAGGCGAAGGCGAACAGCGAACTGCCCTGGAAAAACTGGCATTTAACTTGGGAATTAGCGATCGCGTCAGCCTACCGGGATGGGTAGATAATCCCCGCTTGTATTTACCAGGGTTTGATGTGATCGCACTCCCTTCCCGCTCAGAAGGATTTCCCCTGGCGATTGTTGAAGCAATGCTAGCAGCACGTCCAGTCATCGCAACTCGCGTAGGCAGCGTTCCAGAAGCGGTATGGCACGGGGAAACTGGGCTGCTGATCGACAAAAATGATGTGAATGGACTCACTCAAGCAATTCGGCAATTGCGAGATGATCCAGCTCTGCGATCGCAACTAGGACGACGAGCAAGAGAAGTGGCGATCGCCCATTTCACCGTCGAAGCCATGACAGAAAGTTACGAGAACTTGTGGAAAAAGCTGATGATTACCCCGCAAGTGCCTCGCCTTCGCGTTCCTCGTCCACGCGATTAACTTCGATTAACAGGGCTCTTTTCCCTTCTCCCCCTTTTCCTTCTGACCCGGCAGTGGGGTTCCTAATTGAGACGTTTTGGAATCATAATTCAACTCAATTGAATGTACGGGAATCCGCTACCTTAGAAATATCCCGCACGATAGGAATTCTTCACCGCCTGGAGTCTCTTCAAAATTATGGTCGCCACTTCTCTCAAGCCACTCCACGTTGATCAATCCCGAATTCGTCCAGAAATTCAAGCCCTACAGCCGCGTTTGGTAGAGTGGCGACGACACTTTCATCAGCGCCCAGAGTTAGGCTTTCGAGAGCGGCTAACCGCAGAAGCGATTGCCCAAAAGCTACAAGAGTGGGGCATCGAGCATCAAACCGGAATTGCCGAAACTGGGATTGTGGCAATCATTCCTGGCAATCGTCCTGGACCTGTGCTGGCGATTCGGGCAGACATGGACGCATTGCCGATTCAAGAACTTAATCAGGTGCCCTACCGTTCGCTGCATGATGGGGTCATGCACGCTTGCGGTCACGATGGACATACGGCGATCGCCCTTGGCACCGCCTATTATTTGTCTCAACATCCCGATTTTGCTGGAACCGTTAAACTGATTTTCCAACCTGCTGAAGAAGGTCCCGGTGGAGCCAAACCGATGGTAGAAGCGGGAGTCCTAAAAAATCCTGATGTGGACGCAATCATCGGCTTACATCTGTGGAACAACCTGCCGTTGGGGTCACTTGGGGTTCGCGATGGTGCAATGATGGCAGCTGTTGAGCTATTTGACTGCACCATTAAGGGCAGAGGTGGACACGGCGCAATGCCTCACCAAACCGTTGACTCTATCGTCGTTGGCGCTCAAGTCGTGAACGCGCTGCAAACGATTGTGTCGCGCAACGTTGATCCCCTTAAGGCAGGCGTTGTCACCATCGGCAGCTTTCATGCCGGACATGCCCGCAACGTCATTGCCAACACTGCTAAACTTCAAGGCACGGTACGCTACTTTGATCCCGGACTTGAAGGATTTTTTGAACAGCGGATGGAACAAATCGTTAGCGGCGTTTGCCAGAGTCACGGCGCAAGCTATGAGCTAGACTACAAGCGGATTTATCCCCCTGTCGTGAATAATCCGGCGATCGCCTCCCTCGTCCGCTCCGTCGCTGAAACCGTGATCGAGACCCCGCTAGGCATCGTCCCAGAATGCCAGACCATGGGCGGTGAGGATATGTCCTTCTTCTTACAAGAGGTTCCTGGCTGCTATTTCTTTTTGGGCGCAGCCAACATTGAGCGTGATTTAGCCTATCCCCATCACCATCCCCGCTTTGACTTTGACGAAACCGTCTTGGGAATGGGTGTAGAAATCTTTGTCCGCTGTGTGGAAAAATTTTGTGTAAACTAGCGCAGCCCCTTCCTCACCCATGATGAATCCAGACTCCGAAATTTATCGACTTGTGGATCTGCTGCCTGCATCCGGTCGCATGTTTGCCAAAATCAAGAGCAAACCGGAACAGCCCACTGTCATTGCCGCCCAACTTCCCAAACCCTGGGATCAGACTCGTCCGGTTTTTATCAACTTTGACCTCTGGAGCCAGCTTCCCAAACCCCAGCAAGATTTGCTGATCTTGAGAACCGTCAATTGGCTGGGCAGCGTTAACTGGCTCAAGCCCAACATCTACCAGGGTCTAGTCGCAGCCGGGGTCGTCGGCACCATCTTTGAATTGGTGCAGGGTGACATTATTGGCGCTGTCACCGCAGGCGGACTAACCAGCCTTGCTGGAACTCAGATTTGGCGCAAAAACTACAGTTCTGAACGTGAACTCGAAGCCGATGAAGCAGCTGTACGGGTTGCCGTTCGCCGAGGTTACAGCGAAACCGATGCTGCCCGTCACCTGATGGCAGCAATCGAATCTGTTTCCCACATCGAAGGCCGCTCTCAGCTCGATTTTACCGAACTGCTGCGGGTGCAAAATCTGAAGGCGATCGCCGGACTCTCCCCCGTCGGAGTTCCCCAAACTCTGCGTCGAGAATAAAGTCGTAGTAGCACGCACTTTAAAAGCGTCTGCCTAACAGCCGTTGCCTGACGCTTTCAGCAATCTTTTGCCCCAAATATTCTGGAATCAAGCTCTCATTAGGACCCAGCAAGTACAGGATCAGGCGCGTTCTTCCTCGCCAGACTAGCAAATTTGCGTTGACGACCAGCAAATCTTCCTGCCAAATGGAGTACATCACCTTGTAGAATAAACCCGGCTGGTTGTCCGCTTCAATTAGCAAAGCAGGCAAGTGAAAGACTGGATCAACGTAGAACTCTGTTTCCACCTGTTCTAAGCCTGCATCCAGGTTGAATTCTACCGCCAGCATTTCCTCAACTTCAAATCGCCCTGCCAGTGCCTCACGCACTGCCCGACAAACGTTTTCAGCCGTTTTGTCAGCTAATGCCTTGCCGCCCCGCGACACCACCAGCTTAATGAACACTAGCATCGGCGGATAAATTTGCCCGTACAGGCTGAGGCTGTGAATCGTTAGACCGTAGGCAGCCAGCACACCAAAAATATCGCTGAGCAAAAAAGACTGATTGCGATAAGCAAAATGCAAGGCACTTTTGCTACCCTCCGGCTTCAGCTCAATCACTGCCTGTTTACTTTTGTAAAGCTGATAGGCTAGTCGCAGGTTCTGCAATTGGATTTCACTACTAACAAACTGCTCATAAAACTGAGGAAACGCTCGGTTAAAGCGCTTTAGCAGTTCCAGCGTCGATGATTTCAAGCCCGCAGCCATAATTGGGAGTAAACCTTGCCTGCCCGGTCAAGAGGTAAGATGCGAAAGGGCTAAGAGTCTTTTACTAGAAAACCCTAACTTTAGGGCAATCTCCGACAAATTGCACCACCCCATTTCAATTAATGTTGTTAGCAAACCCACTCCGTAAAGCTACATATCTGGGGGCATGCCCTGTCTCTGCGGAACACACTCCTAAACATGTGGCTCTGAAATGGAAATGGTATTGATCATATTGAAACGATGATGGAGCGCGGGAGATATACTAGCAAGTACCACTCTTTAACCTTCACTACTCTAACCACGCCTGCATGGGTTTTTGGAAAAGCTTATTTAGCGCCTCTGACACAGCTACCCCCTCAAAACCAGCTCCAGGAGAGGGGTATACCGCTCAAGGTGCCACGACCACTGACGGTCGCATCTTTTTTAGCACTGAGCGGGAAATTGATCTTTACGATCTGGAGGAACTGTGCGATGCCGTAGGGTGGTCGCGCCGTCCGCTCCGAAAAGTGAAGAAGGCAATCCAACACAGCTTCTTGGTTGTCTCAATGTGGGAACATCGAGGCACTCAGCGACGGCTGATTGGCTTTTCCCGCGCTACGTCTGATCATGCGTTTAATGCAACCATCTGGGATGTGGTTGTGCATCCAGACTTTCAGGGAAAGGGGTTGGGGAAGGCGCTGATGAAGCAGGTGATTAAGAAGCTGCGAAGTGAAGATATTAGCAACATCACGCTGTTTGCTGATCCTCAAGTCGTAGACTTTTATCGGGGTCTAGGCTTTATGCCCGACCCAGAAGGCATTAAAGGAATGTTTTGGTATCCAGAGTAATTCGATCAAAGGAATGGAGGGAGAACATCCTCCCTCATTCCTTTAAATATTTAGCTAAATGTTTAGCGATCGCGCCTGTCGTATCCAATTTGCTAATTCATCTAAAGACGGGCAGTGGTCCTGATTGTGCAGGGTCGAGACGTGCAGCTTCAAAATTTGCTGATGCAGCCTGGGCAGAGACATTTGCGCTAGCTGGGTAGCAGAACTGATCCCGGCGTGCAGCAACATGCCGCAATACTGACAGCCAACAATGGGCACACGTGCCAGGTCAGACAGTGCTAGCCACTTGTTGAGGTGTTGAATATGAATTTGGATTTGCGCTGCCAGAGCCTGCTTCTCAGGAACCGTCTTGATCGTTTCGAGTAGCTGTAGCGTGGTGTGAATGCCACTGGCAGCTAGGCGATCGCAATCCTCCTTACTCAACCCAGGCAGTTGAGCAATATTCCAATCAGCGGGTTGAATGGTGCTGTGGCGAGTACGCTGAGCAGTTCCCATAATAATTCTTGCTTAGGGTGAATGAAATTCAGGAGCTTCCTCCATCTTATAGTTTGTGATGGGACTCCTTATAAAGAGTTTGCCCCAAAAATCAATCGGTTGGTTTTTGCAAAGCAGGTTATACTGATGTGTGACATTAACGGGATGTAGCGCAGCTTGGTAGCGCGCCTGCTTTGGGAGCAGGATGTCGCAGGTTCAAATCCTGTCATCCCGATTACCGAACTCTAGTATTGGGTGAAGTTAGCAGCTTTTAGCCTGATTGCTTTTTGCGATTAGTACGATGGCTTGGCTACACCAATATGGTGAAACCTTGTCTTCCATGCATTGCGCTCGGAACCATTTCTGCGTTGTCCAGGTCATCGAGTCGAGAAGACATCAGTTCAGGAAAACCTTAAAAGCTCAAATTTCAATCAGTCCTGGTTTTGTCCTGGATACATCGAAAGTAAATTTAAAGGTCTGATGTTATGTTGAAAGGTCAAAGGCTTGCTGTTGTCCGTCCGGTAGATGCTTAACTAGGCGGTCAATCTACAGGGCAATGGGTTTGACCTTGCAAAACGATGCTGCTAAATCACTCAGCATTGGATGAATCCCGTTGCAGTTTTTGTTATCAGGAGCAGTTATGAAGTCATTAGTTCGCTGGAGTACGACACTCAGCCTAGTCGGGGGTATTCTACTGGGTTCCCTACTAGGTGGAGCCAATCGAGCATTGGCATTGACGCCAGAACAGGTTGTAGAAAGACTACAGTCCGTGCCCGTCTTTATGATTACCAATGCACAAGGTGTCCCTCTAGTTGCCGTTTTGGGAGATGAAGAGGCAGCACCAGCCGTTGCAGGAGTATTCATTAGCCGCCAAGATGCTCAAGCCTCTCTCGACAATCTGCGTCAAAGCGATCCAGAGCTTGCTACGGATGTGCAGGTTGTGCCTGTCTCTTTAGCCCAAGTCTATGAGCTAGCGGTGGCTAACGAAAACCAGGAGCAGCCTCTAGAGTTTACGTTTGTACCCACGACGGAGCAGGTTGAGTCAGCTCGTTCTGTGCTTCAGCAGAGTGGCGAAAATCCTGAGGAGTTTAGCGGTGTGCCAGTTTTCCTGGCTCGCTCGACTGCCGAAGATGGTGGTTACCTGACCATTCAACAGGGACAAAATCAGGTTGTTCCCATGTTCTTCAATCAGGCTGAGTTGCAGAACCTCCTGGCTCAACTGAGAGAAAGCCAACCGGAATTGGCTGAATCAATGACGATTCAGGTAGTCAATTTGGAAAGTCTGATTCAAACTTTGCAGGATAGCGATAACCCAGAGCTAAATCAGATTTTGCTGGTTCCTCCTAGGGAGACTATTGAATTCATTCGATCGCTTCAAGGACAGCCTGCTCAAGGGCAACCTGCTCAAGGGCAACCTGCTCGACCTCAATAGGCTCACGAATTGTAAGATCCCGGATTACAACGTAAGTGTTTGAGTGCTGTTGGTTTTGTGTTTGATGTGAGAATGGCGTAGGGGGCGGTTCGTGAAGCGCCCCTATATCGTATTGAGCTACAAGTGCAGATGACGAAACCTCTAGCTGAAGTATCTGGCCAAGAGCTTTGGCGATGGTGGCAAGATGCTCGACAGCAGGCGGCGATCGCTCACATCCCCAGCTTTGAAATTGAGTGGCTTTTGCGAGAAGCAGCAGGTCTGGATCGGCTGCACCTATATTCTGGAACTATCCGTAATCAAGAAAAGGTACCGTTAAAGCTGCCTTTAGAAGAAGTAATGCAACTTTGGCAGCGCCGGTTAGAGGACAGCGTTCCTGTCCAATATTTGGTAGGAGTCGCACCCTGGAGACAGTTTTCTCTGACCGTTTCCCCCGCTGTCTTGATCCCCAGACCTGAAACCGAGCTTTTAATTGATTTGGCGATCGCCGCTACCGTCTCAAATCCCAAGCTAAGGCAAGGACACTGGGCAGATCTGGGCACGGGAAGCGGGGCGATCGCCTTGGGATTGGCAACTGCCTTTCCATCGGCAACCATTCACGCAGTAGATTTCAGTGTTGAAGCCTTGGCGATCGCTCAAATCAATGCTCAGCGGTATGACTTAACCGATCAGATTCAATTTCACCACGGCTCCTGGTTTCAGCCGCTTGTGCCACTCAAGCGCAGCCTCAGCGGCATCGTTTCTAACCCGCCTTACATTCCCAGCTCAATGATGTCTGAACTGCAACCCGAAGTCGCCAAACATGAACCCCAATTAGCTTTGGATGGTGGTGACGATGGACTCGATAGCATTCGTCACCTGATCAGCACGGCACCCGATTATTTACAAGCTGGCGGTATCTGGCTGATTGAGATGATGGCAGGTCAAGCTCAAACCGTTGCGGCCCTACTCCACCAACACGGTAGCTATCAAGACATTCAAATTCACGCAGACTTAGCAGGAATTGAGCGGTTTGCGCTGGCAGCCAGAAGTTAGGGGTGAAGGATGAGAAGTTCTTGTAGGATGGGTTAGCACGTAACCCATCCTACAAGAACTTCTCATCCTTTCCATGCACTCCCTCTCCGATCTGATTGCTGCGGCTCGTTCTGGCGATCGCCTTGTTAGCTTCCCCACGGATACCGTTCCGGCGTTGGCAGTGCGACCCGACCGGGCAGCGCTAATTTTTGCGGCAAAACAGCGCAGCCAGACCAAACCGCTAATCTTAATGGGGGCTAACAGTGCAGATCTGTGGGAGTTTACAGCAGGCAGTGCTGAGGAAAAACAAATTTGGCAACAAGTCGCTGAGCAGTATTGGCCTGGTGCATTGACGCTTGTGTTGCCTGCGAGCAGTCATCTGCCCGCCGCAGTCAACCCAGCTGACCCAACCACGATTGGAATTAGAGTGCCGAATAGTGCGATCGCCCGTCACATTCTGTCGCAAACAGGTCCGCTCGCCACCACCAGTGCCAACCGCTCGGGAGAACCTCCGCTGCAGACAATGGAGGCGATCGCTGCCCAGTTTCCAGAAGTTCTCACCCTCCCCTCGTCAGAACTAGACAAGCTGGAACAAACGCTGTCTCCTGCAAAACCTTCTGAGCTTGATCCAGCGACCTCTCAGGGAGTTCCTTCTACTGTCATCCGGTGGCAGGACAACCAATGGAAAATCTTACGGCAAGGCAGCATCCAGCTATAGCAATTCTCAAGTAATACCAATTCCAAAAATTAGGGTTACAGATAGAAGGGCAACCCGCTTCGCGGGTTGCCCTTCTATCTGCTTTTAGAGAAATGTTGTAATTTCAATCGATAAAAGGGATAAAGGTCTTGCCCTCATCCCCTCCCGACTTTAATTGAAGAGAAACGTGCCTTTTAAGGTTGCGATAGCACGTTTCTCGTACCATTTCAGCAAATGTGTCGGGTTGAAATGGCGTTTCTAGCTCAGCACTAGCGCAATGCTAGAGGTGAATTGAGCGTTAGATCTAGATCGGTGTTGGGATCGATCGAAATCAATGTGGCGCGATCGCGACCTAAGAAGAAGTTGAGCAACGCACCAGCACCCACACCACCCAGGACTTCCTCAGTGGCGATCGCGCGATCGCCTGTCACACCAGCCACAGCCGCTGCTGCACCCGCACCTAAAGCAGCGCCCGTAATGACTTCACGCACGCTAGCCCCTCGGCGGATCACTTCAGTTGTCGTAACAACTTGAGAAGTAGCATCCATCGCCAGACGAGAACCGTTGGTTAAGACCAGTTCTTCAGCGTAGAACTGTGCCCCATCCCCAGCAATTCGCACCTCACCGATCACTTGGCTATTAGCCGGAATTAACACCGTACCGTCAGCCGAAATGATATCTCGGTCAACCAGCAGTGTCACCGGAACGGGATCTGGCTCCTCTGGCGAGACATAAATTTTGTCAGCATCCCCGTACCCCACTGGAATTACTGTACCAGAGGGAATCCTGACAGCAGGCTGTACGACTGGAGTTTGACCCACGATGTAGGGTGAAGAAACCGCAACTGCGTCGCCTGAACTCACCAGCGCCTGATAGATAAACGCCGCCACCTCTGCACGAGTTGCGGGTCGGTTAGGGTTTAGCACCTGAGTATTGGGGTAGTTCACCACAATTTGCTCTTGAGTCGCAGCAGCAATGCTGGTTTGAGCATATTCAGGAATGCTACTGCTATCGCTGTAGATTTGCAGGGCGCTGCCGACAGAACCGTTGGCCGTATAGCCCAAACCATTCGCTAGGGAAACCAACACCTGCGCCCTGGGAATGTTTTGGTTGGGGTTGAACACATTGCCGGGATAACCCGTCAAAAAGCCAATGGTATAGGCTTTCTGAATCGCTTCATAAGCCCAGTAATTACTGGGAACATCGACAAAGTTCACAGAATTGCGGACTTGAGCTTGATCAAAGGCCTTACGCACCATTGCGGCAAACTGAGCGCGAGTAACCGGATCATCGGGACGGAAACTGCCATCAGGAAAACCACTAATAATTTCTCGTCTGGCTAGCTCTTGAATGAAGGGTGCTGCCCAGTAGCTTGACTGGACATCAAAAAAGCTAGTTTGTGCTTGCACAGGAGCCTGAATCACCAAGGGTGCAGCGGCTCCCGCGGTCAGGCTAAGTGCTGTTAATAAGGCGGTACCAGATCGCCAAGAATTGAAACTAGACATGGGAGAGCGTTCTCCAAAAAATGCTGAACTGGATGAATTAATAGACCCTATAGAGGTATAAAAAGTTCCTCAGTTGGTTCAATCAAGAAAAGCTCTTAATTCTGTTCAAAAAGTGAGTAGAAGGTTTTTATTACACGTTTTTCGGCAATCGCCACTCGTGCTAACTTTCTTTTTCTCTCAATATCTCATCAGGAGGCTGTTACAAGATTTACAACGGTGACGACGAAATCTGCGTAAATTAGTTGCCCCTAAGAATCCCGAACATCCTAAAGATTTGTTGCAGTAACAGTGAATTCCTGGAGATATGGCTAGTTACATTTGAACCAGAACTGAGGAATAATTTGACAGCTCTAGAGTCATATTCCCAACCCCCCTTACCTTCTCCAGGAAAAATTTTCAGAAAGATAGTTTGTATCCGATTAAATTCTTTGGAACCTTCTTCATCCTAGTGAGAAAAAAGTTATGCAGTTTCCGTAAAACTGCTCATTCATGCTGAAGTACTAGAAACCTAAGAACGAGCTTAGATAAGTCATGAAGATTCTCAGGTTTCACCAGTCTTCACCAGCGATTTATCTTCGTCTACAGATAGGATTGTCGTGACTACAACAGGCGGGAAAAGTAGACCTATTTTAATGATTAAGAAAGACTAAAAGTTCAGGTTTTGATGAGATATATAGGTATCTACGAAGCCCTCCAAACCACCGTACTGTCGCCATCGGGAGTGTTATGATTCTCGACATCGATCGCCTTCAAGCTCTGCGAGACTGCTGTGCGGATGAAGCTGCATTCATCCGGCTACAGAAGGTTTTGGCGATCGCCCAATCCAGCCGTAGCTTTGGGCATCGGCTTGCCTCAACAGATCTTGCTATTGTCCCAACAGATCTTGTCCCGACAGATATCTCTGCTCATTCCAGCTGTCACAACCAGTCGCGATCACGAGGTTCTCACCTCCTTCAAGGGGTAGCAGAAGCTACCAGCCAGTTGTTAATGGGAGATGACTACTGTGAAGCAATTACTAGAGCATTAGCAATTTTAGGCAAAACGACAGGGGTCGATCGCGTCCATATTTTTACCATTCAGCCTCACCCAGAAACGGGAGAGCCTGTCGCCAATCAAAAGCTGGAATGGGTACGAGAGTCAATTACAGCCCACATTCATGACCCCGCCTTCCAGAGCTTTTCGTTTTCTAGCCCCAGCGCAACAGAATGGTATCGGGCGATCGCTGCTGGAAAAATTGTCAGTGAGGTGACGCGAGAGATGCCTCCCGAAGAGCAGGAATGCTTAGTAACCCAGGGCATTCTAGCGATTTTGGTCGTCCCCATTCGGATCAATAGCGAACTGTGGGGCTTTATTGGCTTCGATGATTGTCAGAGCGAACGCCAATGGTCTGAGGACGAAAAAGCTGCACTATCGATGGTGGCAGCTAGCATTGGTGGGGCGATCGCTCGCCAACAGGTTGAAGCAGCTTTGCGGCAGAGCGAATCCAGGCTCAAACAGATTGCGGCAAACGTTCCTGGCATGATTTACCAGTTTCTCTGCCGTGCCGACGGCAGTCGTCGGGTGCTTTATGCCAGTTCTGGTTGTCAGGAGTTACTAGAACTAGATCCGGAGGCAGTCCAGGCAGATTTTTCGCTGATTGCTGACCTTTGTCATCCAGCCGATCGAGCCAATTTTGAGCAGGCGCTCGCTGATTCAGCCGCCGCTTTGGAACCCTGGAACTGGGAAGGACGCATCATCACGCCGTCCGGCAAACTGAAGTGGATTCAAGGATTTTCTCGCCCAGAGCGGCAAGACAACGGCGACCTGCTGTGGGATGGAGTTCTGGTCGATATTACCGATCGCAAACAGGCTGAGCAAGACCTGCGCGACAGCGAAGCTCGCTACCGGGCAATGTTAGACGCCAGCCCCGACCTGATGTTTCGCCTCAGCCGAAACGGTCGATATCTTGACTTCAAGGGCAATGCAATGTCGGCTGACGTACCCCGTGAAGCGATCGTCGGACGCTACTTGCATGACGTGCTCCCCGCTGACGTGGCGGATATGTTTTGGCGTGAAATTCAACAAACTCTAGCATCAGGTGAACTGCGAACCTGTGAATATTCCCTCCCAGAAGAGTCAGGGCTTCATGCTTACGAGGCTCGCATTGTGGTTAGCGGGCAGGATGAAGTTCTTACAGTGGTGCAGGATGTCACCGATCGCAAGCGGGTCGAAAAAGAACTGCGCGACAGCGAAGATCGACTCCAAAGCTTCTTCAATGCCACTTTTGAAACCGTCATCATTCACGATTTCAACAAGATTATTGACGTTAACCCTGCTACCGAACAACTGCTGGGTTACTCTGCCGCTGAGATGATTGGCATGTCCGTGATGGATCTGGTTGCACCCAGTTACCAGGAAGCGGTAAAACGCACCTGGCAATCGCTCACCTCGCCTAATCAGCCCTACGAATATGAAGCGATGGGTGTTAGAAAAGATGGCACCCACTTTTTCGCTGCTGTTTGCGTGAAAGCAATTCAGTATAAGGGGCAAACAATGCGGGTTGCAGGGGTTCGCAATATTACAGAGAGGAAGCGTACCGAGGCAGCGATTCGCCAAAGTGAAGCCAGAAACCGGGCACTGGTTAATGCAATTCCCGATTTGATGTTTAGAATCAGCCGAGACGGCACTTACCTGGACTGTAAAGCGGAAAGAGACGGAGATGTTTTGTTGCCGCCCAGCCAATTGATCGGGAAAACGGTGTATGAAGTGCTGCCGCCCGATCTGGCTGAGCAGCGGATGCATTATGTTGAGCAAGCGCTGAAAACAGGTGAGATTCAACTTTTTGAATATCAGTTGCGCCTCAGCAACAACCGCGCTAACCAGCTCTACCGACAAATGACTTCAGAGCAAATTGCGCCGTCTGAGATCTTTTACATACGGGACTATGAAGCGCGGGTGGTGGTCAGCGGTGAGGATGAAGTGCTGGCGATCGTACGTGACATCACAGAACGCAAGTGTTCAGAACATCAGCTACGGGCTTCGGCAGAGCGCGATCGCCTTTTGGGAGAAATCGCACTTCGCATTCGCCAATCCCTCGACCTAAACGAAATTCTCAACACAGCAGCCGTAGAAGTACGACATCTGCTGAAAGCTGACCGAGTTTCAATCAGCCATTACAACGAAGCTGGGATCAGCATCGTCGTTGCTGAATCGGTCGCTGAAAACGTTCTGCCTACTTTAGGCTCGGTGACAGACAGCTCCATTTACGAGGAAGTCCGAGACATTTTTGAGCGCGATCGCATCTACATCCTCAATGACACGGAACAAGCTACATCTCCTCCATACCTGAAGGAATACTACAAGCAATATCAGATCAGGGCTGGAATTGCCGTCCCTATCATGCCAGACGGTCGATTTTTTGGTTCACTCGTGGTCAATCAATGCTCCAATCCTCGCGAATGGCAACCCTTTGAAGCTGACCTGATGGACCGCCTAGCTACCCAGGTGACAATCGCCATCCAGCAGTCCCAGCTTTATCAGCAGGTGCAGTCCCTCAACGCTGGATTGGAACAGCAGGTTGAGGAACGCACTGCCCAGCTTCAGCAAAAGATGCAGGAATTGCAACAACTCAATCAGCTTAAAGACGAATTTCTCAATGCCTTCTCTCATGACCTGCGTACACCAATTATGGGCGTGTCGCTGGTACTGAAGAATTTGCTGAATCAGTCTGGAGAGATCATTCCCATCACTCGCTCAATTGTGACCCGAATGCTGCAAAGCAGCGAACACCAGCTTCAACTGATCAATTCTTTGCTGCAAGCCCATGCGGGTGAAACCCAAGGTGTTGTTCTACACTGCGAACTGCTGCAACTGGGGCTCCTGACGCAGGTCATTCTAGAAGAACTGGAACCACTGGTGCTAAAAAATCAAGCCACACTAAAAAACTTGGTGCCGCCAGACTTGCCGCTCGTCACGGCTGACCCTCTGCAGCTACGACGAGTGTTCGAGAACTTGATTACCAATGCGCTTAACCACAATCCTCCAGGGGTAGACCTGACCGTCAGCGCCACCGTTGAAGAGGAAATGATTCGGTTTAACTTTCAAGACAATGGCGTTGGCATGAGTCAGGAAGTCAGCGATCGCCTCTTCGAGCGCTATGTTCGGGGTCCAAAATCACGTCATTCCACCGGCATTGGTTTGGGACTTTATCTCAGCCGCCAGATTATTACCGCTCACGGCGGTCAAATTGGGGTTCACAGCGCTCCCAATGTTGGCTCTACTTTTTGGCTGACACTGCCACTAGCCATTTCCTCAGCCGCTCAGTCCAACCTGCAAGAGGGTTAAAGCAAATTTACTCGTCAGCAACAACGCGATCGCGTCCTAAAGCCTTGGCTTTATAGAGGGCTGCATCCGCATCCGCAATCAAGGCTTCGTAGTTTGTATCACTACAGCTACTCGCAAAGGCAACTCCCATGCTCAACGTCACAATCTGACTGGGCGAGTAGGAATGGGGAATAGACAGAGCCTTGACCTCCGCCCGTATTAGCTCAGCTAGTTGCACTGCTCCCTCAATCGGAGTACTGGGTAAGATCACCGCAAACTCTTCGCCTCCATAACGAGCAACCAAATCAGTCGCGCGCTTGGGGGTATTTTCAAGCACTTTAGCGATTTGCTGAAGACAGCGATCGCCTGCCTGGTGCCCATAGGTATCGTTGTAAGCTTTGAAAAAATCAACATCACAAAGAATCAGGGAGAGGGGCGATCGCTCTTTCACCATGCATTTCCATTCCTGACCCAAATACTCGTCAAATCGACGACGGTTGGCTACCTGCGTCAAGTTGTCGATCGAAATTAACCGCTGCAATGCCTGGTTCGCCGCCTCTAACTTACGCTGAAGTTGAGTCTGATGAATTAACCGCCGTACTCGCTGACGTAAGACCGCCCAGTGAATTGGCTTCGTTACAAAATCTGCCGCACCCGCTGCAAAGGCTTGATCAACCGATTCTCGATCTTCCAGCCCCGTAATCATCAGCACAGGGGTGCGGGCACCACCTGGCAGGCGTTGCAGATGCATACAGCAGCCAAAGCCATCCATTTCTGGCATCAGCGCGTCTAACAAAACAATATCGGGATGTAGACAGGTATATGCGGTCAAACCCTCTATGCCGTTTTGCGCCTCAGCAACCTTATATCCTTCCTGTTCTAAAAAACGACGCAGCCGCAGTCGAATCACCGCATCGTCATCGACCAAGAGAATCAACGGTTTATCCTGTTCGCCGACCGCAGAATCTACAAAATTCATATCTCCTTGAAAAGAGGGTTGCTGCATCTACTTACAGAACTTCACGACAGAACAGGTTTGGGATTCCCTATCTCCCACTCCCAAAGTACCCAGGTCAGTTCCTCAAGAAACACGACGCGGCAATACAAGAACGTGCCTCACATTGCACGCAAGGCACGTTCTATGAACATCAATAACTCCGATTAGACACTCACAGCTGAGGGTTGAGGGCTGAAGGTTTTTAAGATGCTCTCAGCGATTTGAGGTGGAGTTAATCCTAAAGCCGCTAGGGATTCTTCCGGCTTAGCATGATCGACCAGCGTATCTGGCACACCAATGCGTTTAATTGGCACTGTTACATCCTGATCGAGCAAGGCTTCTGCAACGGCAGAGCCGAAGCCGCCCATCAAACATCCCTCCTCAAGGGTGACAACGCGCCCAATCTGCTTCGCTAACGGAACGATCAGTTCAGTATCAAGCGGTTTCACAAAGCGGGCGTTGATTACTGTTGCTTCAATCCCGTGTTCGCTCAAGATTTCAGCAGTCTGCATAGCTGGGTAAACCATCGTGCCGTAGCCGA
The DNA here is from genome assembly GCA_014695345.1 of Cyanobacteria bacterium FACHB-471. Classification (GTDB taxonomy): domain Bacteria; phylum Cyanobacteriota; class Cyanobacteriia; order Elainellales; family Elainellaceae; genus JAAUTN01. The sequence goes on along the minus strand of JACJOC010000058.1, from coordinate 309,202 downwards.
TTAGCAAAACGTCATCGCCCTGGCGCAAAATTTCTCCTTTGCCAATGGGTAACGGTTCCCAGCCTTCTTCCATTAGGGGAACACCGTGACCATTGCCCCGAGGATAGCGCATGGCGATCGCCCCCTCTGTATAGTTAACGCCTGTCACCACCATTCGCTGAAGCTCAGCCTCATCCTTGGGAGCCATCAGTACCATGTTAGGAATGCAGCGCAGATAGGCAATGTCATATAGCCCTTGATGGGTTGGGCCGTCTGCACCCACAATGCCTGCCCGGTCTAAGCAAAAGAACACAGGCAGCTTTTGAATACAGACATCATGAACAATCTGGTCGTAGCCACGCTGCAAAAAGGTTGAGTAGATCGCCGCAACAGGACGCATTCCTTCACAAGCAAGTCCTGCTGCTAGCGTCACTGCATGTTGTTCGGCAATTCCCACGTCAATATATTGCTTGGGCAATTTTGCTTGCAGCTTATCTAGCCCAGTCCCCGTTGCCATTGCTGCCGTGATGCCAATGATTTTTGGGTTATTCTCAGCAAGTTTAACCAGCGTATGGGAAAACACCTTGGCGTAGCTGGGAGGCTTGGGTTTACTAGCAGGAAGAGCCTTTCCGGTTGCCAGGTTGAATGGCGACTGAGCATGGTAGCCTACCTGATCTTGCTCGGCGATCGCATACCCTTTCCCTTTTACCGTGGCTACATGCACCAGCACGGGTCCCGGATGTTGGTGAGCCTGCTGGAAGGTTGAAATCAACTCTTGCAAATTATGACCATCAACCGGACCCATGTAGGTAAAGCCCAGTTCCTCAAACACTGCACCGACTTTAGGAACAGCTAGCCGCTTCATCCCTTCCTTGATTCGGTTTAGCTCTGGGGAAAGAGAGTCACCCACGAAGGGCAGATGCTTAAACTGCTCCTCCAAGTTATCAGCCAAAAACTGCACCGGAGGGCTAAGTCGCATTTTGTTGAGATAGCGAGGAATCGCGCCCACATTAGGCGAAATTGACATCTCATTGTCATTCAGCACGACCAGCAAATTGGTGTTGGGCAAATGTCCAGCATGGTTAATCGCTTCCAGGGCCATTCCCCCTGTCAAAGCACCATCTCCAATCACCGCTGCGACCTTGAAGTCTTCCCCTTTTGCGTCCCGTGCTAGCGCCATTCCTAATGCCGCAGAAATACTGGTAGAGGCGTGACCTGCACCAAAATGGTCAAATTTACTTTCGCAGCGCTTTAAATAGCCTGCAATGCCGTCCTTTTGCCGCAGCGTGTGAAAACGGTCATAGCGTCCGGTAATCAGCTTGTGAGGATAAGCTTGATGCCCAACATCCCAGGTTACCTTGTCTCGGTCAAGATCTAGAGTTTGATACAAAGCCAGAGTCAACTCCACCACACCCAAGCCAGGACCAAGATGACCGCCACTGGTAGCCACTGTTTGCAAGTGCTTTTCTCGAATCTGGCGGGCAATTTGCTTAAGTTGATGAATCGACAGACCATGCAACTGGTTGGGATGAGTCAATTCACTCAGATGCATACGGATTATACCTTTTAAGTTTTTAACGGTGCTTATTGCTTATCTCACTCTAATCCAATCTAGGGTTGTGATTAGCACTACTTTTCGGGGCTAACAGTATTTCTTATCTTTGGTAGTTGACATACCCATCTCCAAAGAGCAGAAAATATCCCGTACACCACAGCATTGTAGGACTGTAAGGCAAAAGTCTTGATATATGTATCGTTTATATAATGAGAGCGGCATTCTTGATATTTATCCAAGTGAGCAAGACATAATTGAGCCGGGAATGCTGATAATTAATGACTGAATCTTAATCTGAATCTCGCGATCGCTTATGCAAGTCGCTCCATTGCCAGAAAATGAAGCTTTAAGGTTGCAAGCACTTAACCGATGTGAAGTTCTTGATACTCCTCCTGAGGCTGCTTTTGACGACTTGACTCGGCTGGCCGCCCAGATCTGCCAAACTCCCGTCGCGTTGGTTAGTTTAGTCGATGCTAAGCGACAGTGGTTTAAGTCAAAAGTTGGGCTGGACGCATCAGAAACCCCACGAAATGTTGCCTTTTGTGCTCATACGGTGCTTCAGCCCGAAGCCTTGCTGATTGTACCTAATGCTCTGGCAGATCCACGATTTGCTAACAATCCTCTAGTGACTGCAGATCCACATATTCGGTTTTATGCGGGTGCGCCGTTAGTCACGCCCGATGGTTTCACATTAGGCTCACTTTGTGTCATTGACTTTGTGCCGCGAAACTTAAGCCTTGAGCAACAAGAAACTCTGCGAGTTTTAGCACGTCAAGTTGTCACTCAGTTGGAACTGCGCCATAACCTGAAAACTGTAGAAAAAGCCCTGAAACAGCGACAGCAGGCAGAAGATAGTCTCCAGCACCAAATCCATCGGGCCTTGCTACTGAAGAAAATCACCGAGGAAATTCGCCAAAGTTTGGACATTCAGCAGATTTTTCAAACTACAGCAACACAAATTGGTCAAGCATTTGAAGTAAACCACTGCGTAATCCGCACTTACATTGCTGCACCAGTGCCCAAAGCTCCTTGCGTAGCTGAATATTTAGAAGCTGAATATCAGTCAGTTCTAAAGTTGGAAATTCCTGCTGTTGCCAATCCCTACATGCAGGGTTTGCTAGCTCGTGATCAGGCGATCGCCTTCCCTAATGTCTACGCAGAACCACTTCTATCTCCTGCACTCGCAATCTATCATCAAGCTCACTTAAAGTCGCTGCTAGCAGTCCGCACCTCGTATAACAACGAGCCAAACGGAATCATCGAGCTACATCAGTGCGATCACTTCCGCGAATGGACAGATGATGAAATCGAGCTACTAGAAGCTGTCGCTGCCCAAGTTGGGATCGCACTCACGCAGGCTCACCTATTAGAGCAGGAAAAGCTTCAGCGCCAAGAACTAGCGCTTAAAAACTTTGCTCTAGAACGAGCAAAACGAGAAGCCGAAGCTGCGAATCGGGCAAAAAGCGAATTTTTGGCAAACATGAGCCACGAAATTCGCACCCCTATGAATGCAGTCATTGGCATGACTGGGTTGCTGTTAGACACTCCGCTTGACCCGCAGCAGCAAGACTTCGTTGAAACCATTCGCACCAGCGGCGATGCTTTGCTCACTATCATCAACGACATTTTGGATTTTTCTAAAATCGAATCTGGCAAATTCGATTTAGAACGCCAACCCTTCAGCTTGCGTGAATGCATCGAAGAATCCCTTGACTTACTGGCACCTAAAGCTGCCGAAAAAGGTCTGGAATTGGGCTACCTGATCGAGCCTCAAACCCCTCAATTCATTGTGGGAGATGTCACCCGACTGCGCCAAATTCTAGTCAACCTGATCAGCAACGCCGTCAAATTTACGAGTTCAGGTGAGGTAATCGTCTCCGTCGAGTCAATTCAAAAATCGGCAGACAAAAAACTAGATAACGAGTTTTGCCCGGTTTACAAGATTCAATTTGCAGTCAAAGATACGGGCATTGGAATTCCGGCAGACCGCATGGATCGGTTGTTTAAGTCGTTTAGCCAGGTAGACTCGTCTACTAATCGTCGCTATGGAGGGACCGGACTAGGACTTGCCATTAGCAAAAATTTGAGTGAGATGATGGGCGGCAGAATGTGGGTTGAGAGCCAGGTCGGTCAAGGTTCCACCTTCTATTTCACGATCCTGACTCAGGTAGCGCCTAACTTTGAAACGGGCGATCGCTCCCTTCATGCAGACTACCTCGTCGGAAAGCGGCTTTTGATCGTCGATGACAACGCCACCAACCGCCAAATTCTCACCCTTCAAGCTCAGGCATGGGGCATGTCTAGTCGCGCTGCTGCCTCTGGCGCAGAGGCTTTAAGTTGGCTAACACAGCCCGATTTGTTTGACATCGCCATTCTCGACATGCAGATGCCCAACATGGACGGGCTAACCCTAGCCACCGCGATTCGTAGGCAACCCAGTTACCTGCGTTTGCCGCTCGTCATGCTAACCTCGATGGTCAACCTGGAACGAGATGCCCATGCAACAACCATCGCCAGCTTCAAGGCATTGCTTCACAAACCTGTTAAGCAAGCTCAACTTCATGATGTTTTAGTTCGCATTCTGGGTAGACAACCGATTCAGATGCAGCCATCTCAACCTGCTACTAGCCCAACTGAATTACCCCTATCTCAACAGTTGCCGCTGAAGATCCTCTTAGCAGAAGATAACGTTGTCAACCAAAAAGTTGTTTTGCACCTCCTCCAACGCATCGGGTATCGAGCTGATGTCGTTTGCAATGGACGGGAAGTGCTTGAGTCGCTACATCGTCAAGCCTATGATGTCGTATTGATGGACGTGCAGATGCCAGAAATGGACGGCATCGCCACAACTCGCCAGATCTGTCAGGACTGGCAACCTGCAAATCGTCCGCGCATTATTGCGATGACAGCAGGAGCAATGACGGGCGATCGCGAAGAATGCCTCATCGCAGGCATGGATGACTATCTCAGCAAACCAATTCGGATCGAGAAACTAGTCCAAGCGCTAAAAAAATGCCAACCGCTCTCCAGAAACGAACTATCGCCAGCCATTGACCTCAAAGTTTTACAAGAGCTGCAGGCGATCGGGCGAGAACAAAATCGGGACGTCCTGTTTGAAATCATTGACATCTACCTGGAAGATGCACCTCGCCTACTGCGGGCTATGCGCGAAGCAGGAACTGCTGATCTCCCTAGTGCCTTGCAGCAAGCTGCTCACACCTTGAAGTCAACCAGTGCTGCCGTCGGAGCCACCCACCTGGCGGATATCTGCCAAAGACTAGAACGCTGGACGATGGAACATCCTGATCAAATCAACAAAACAAGCATCAGCGAAGCCGAAATCCAGGAAAAGCTGACTAGTCTTGAAGCGGAGTATCAGAGAGTTAAAACGACCCTAGAGCTACATCGTCAGCAGCTTCAGCAGCCCGTATAGCTGTAGAACAGGGTTTACAAAAGCTAGAAAAAATGAGGAAGAAATTTTTGCCCTGGCTTCACTTTTTGATTGAGTTGGCTTGATTGAATCGCTCTAGAAATCACAGTAACAAGCTGCAAGAATCACTCAAGCTTTGGGCAATCTATAGGCAATCATATATAAACTGAAATTGAGACTCTAGAAGTTTTTGTAAAAAACCAGGTATAAAGGGGGGAAGTTATGCATTCCCTTCTCGCAAGCCACTCAATTTCTCCATCTTGTTCAATTGCCCAGAGTAGGTTTCGGCTTTGGTTCAACCAAATCTGAGGCATCCTGAAACTCTTTCACTGAGAAGTAGTTTATGACAGAAGCACAGCGTCCGCTCACCCCTCCTCCTGCTCATCGGGTTCCCCCTCCCCCGCCCCCGAGACAGGCTGCGCCCCATGCATCTGCCGGAGCTACGCAGGTGCCTTCTCAAACTTTGGGGACCCCTACAGCTACTTCGGTGAACACCGCTCCTATGACCCACGAGGCTACTGCACCGGCTGTGAAACCGCCGCCACCGCCAGCAGGACATCGACCTGCTGCACCCCCTCCAGTGCAGAGTTCGCGGGTTAATAAAGTCACGCCTGGTTCGCCTACCTTGGCGCAGCTTGTCAAAGAAGCCTTTGATAAAGGATTTTCTGATATCCATGCAGGTGTGGGTGAGGTTCCTCGCTTCCGCAACCGGGGTGAAATGGACCTTACGGATTACCCTGTTACGGATGAGTCAACCTTTTTCAGTTGGCTTAAAGAAATCCTGTCGGACATGGAAATCAAGCGGTTTAAGGAAACGCTTGACTTTGACGGAGCGGCTCAATACGACTTTGCCAGGGTACGGGTAAACTTGTTCGATTCGCTCAGGGGTCCGGCGCTGGTTATGCGTTTGATTCCGCTGAAAATCCTGACCATTGAGCAGTTGAATCTGCCCCTGGTATTTAAAGACATTTGTCACTATCACAAAGGCTTAGTGTTAGTGACAGGTCCAACGGGTTCTGGTAAGTCCACAACGATGGCAGCAATGGTGGACTACATCAATAAGGAGATGCCCAAAAACATCATCACGATTGAGGACCCAATTGAATATGTCCACCAGAGCCGCAAAGCTTTGATCAAACAGCGGGAAGTCGGAATTCACACGCTCGAATTTGACCGGGCACTGAAGTCTTCTTTGCGGGAAGACCCAGATGTGATTCTGATTGGTGAAATGCGAGACAAGGAAACGGTGAACACGGCACTTAAAGCAGCCCAAACCGGACACTTGGTTATGGGAACGCTGCACACCAACAGTGCTGTGAAGACGATTGAGCGGATTCTAAGCCTGTACGAGCCAGATCAGCAGGCTCCCATGCGGGTGGCGATCGCTGAATCTCTGGTTGCTGTCATCGCTCAAGGTCTATGTCGCACCACGGACGGCAAACGGGCTGCTTTCCACGACATCATGATCAACACAGACGCAATTAAAGACTACATTCGGCGTGGGGAAATTGACGAAGTTGAAGCAATTATTCCTAGATGTACCTTTGACGGCATGTGTACAATGAACCAATCGCTCTACAAGCTATACGAAGCAGGGCGGATCACTGAAGAAACGGCTCTGGAAATGTCGCCTAAACCCAATGAAATGGCACAAATCTTGCGCGGTCGCGTTTAGGGAGTTTTGAGTTGTGAGTTTTGAGTCATGAGTTACAGTTCCGATTCAGCACTCAAAACTCAGAACCCAGGTCTCTTTAAGGGAATTGCTTTATTTACGCCAGGTGGGGATTTGGTGTATTGCATTGATCCCCACAAGCAGAGCCGTTGGCATCTGCAACTTTGTTCAGTATTGCAGGAGATGCTGGGGTTGGTTGAGCCTCCCCATTTTTTGTTGCCCTGCTACACAGCAACCATTGACCGTTGGCTTGACCCTAAAACACAGCAAATTCAAATCTCTGCAGAGGCTTGTCCCCGAGTTTTATCGCATCAAGCATTGCTTAATGCGATTTTTGCAATGGAAGATTTGGTTTGGGAGACAGATCCTCGGCAGGAAGAACTCTGTGACCCGCTTGTTTTAGCTAGCTATCGCCAACAATTTCCCCAGCTTTGGGAGGAGCATGATCTGGTCGTTCGGCTTCAAGCAGAACCTCACTCCTACTCACTCGAAAGCAGACACACAGCGCTTTCCTGGTCACCTCAAAAATTAGATCCGCCTTCCCAAGGCTACGTGTTGCGGTTGTTTATTGCAGGACATAATTCCGCTACAGAACGTATTCTGCAAAATCTGCATCAGCTCTTAGAAAAATCTCTTCAGCAACCCTACACGCTGAAGGTTGTTGACATCTACAAGCACCCTGAGCAGGCAGAAGCAGATCAAGTTGCGGCTACTCCAACCCTGGTTAAGGTTTGGCCGAAGCCAGTTCGACGTATTGCCGGAAACTTAGAGGACGCGGCTAAAATTCTGCAAATGCTCTCTACTTCTTGAGCTTGAGTTTGTAATACCGTTTCTACACAAGGCTGCACATTTTGAAAGGTACGCGGGGCACTTTTCAAAATATGCAGCCTTAAAGGGAATCAGTACAAGGTTTAAAGACGCAATGAATCGGGTCTTCGCAAGAGAGAAAAGCGATCGCCTTTTACCTTTCGCCTAGATTCAGCACCCATTCTCGCAATAGCGTATTTACCTGGTCGGGCACCTCATCGTGGGGGCAATGTCCAGCCTGTAGGTAATGTTCCATCAGTTGCGGGTAGTACTGCCGAAATTGAGCGCCTCGATCTCTAGCATTCATCCAGGGATCACCTTCACCCCAGAGCAGTAGCAGTGGGCAGGTCAGTTGATTAAGCAAAACGTCAATTTTTTCGCCACGAGGTGACTTGAACACTGAGGCAAAGACTTTTGCAGCCCCCGAATCGCAAGAAGGACGGTAAATATCTTCAACAAGCTGGTCCGTGATGGCGCTTTTGTCTAAATAGACGCTTTCCAAAGTTCGACGAATTACCCAGCGCTGTCGGACATACTGAAACAACAAGAAGCTGGGTAGCGGCTGGAGCAGAAAGGATTGGATCAGCGTGCCCATTGTTTGCCTGAAAGGGTCAGGCTTGGAGGTAAGCTGCATTTCGGTAAATGGTCCGGCGCTGTTAAGCAGGACTAGCCCAACAGCTGATTCAGGGCGTTGGGCAGCAACACACAGGGCTGAGTAGCCACCAAGAGAGTTGCCCGCCAGCACCGCAGGTTGACCAATCACGTTAGTGATAAATTCGTGCAGTTGGTCACGCCAGAGGTCACCGCTATACTGCCAGTCAGGTTTGGCGGAGCGTCCGAAGCCTAGTAGGTCAATCGCCCAGACTTCAAAATCACGGCTTAGCCCCTCGATATTTTTGCGCCAGTGGTCGGTGGAGGCACCAAACCCATGAATTAGCAACAGGGGTGGTCTTTGAGGATGGCGATCGCCACTTCGCACGTAGTAAATAGGCTGTTCTCGCCACTGCCAATAGGCTCCTGTTTGGGTTTCGGTCGATGTTTGCATAAGCTAGGCGTACTTTAGAAAAATGCGATTCTGAGAATTAGTGTGAAGCAATATAAATGATCCTAGTTGATCCTATCGCAGCGCTGAAATCCCACCGATTGCAGATAGTAATTTGGCTCATAAAACAGCATATTTGAACACAATGGGTGAAATTTCAATTGAGTCTCTTCATGGCAGCCTTAGAACGCTCTAAAGTTACTAAAGCTCGGCGCAGAGCGCGTTTGTTTGAACGCATCATGGCAGCGATCGCGCTGTTAAATTTTTCGCTGGTGCTGTTTGATTACAGCTACATTCCATTAAGAGACTTTTATCTGAGGCAAATTCCGCCGATTACGCTTTGGAGCGATCGCCAGATCAACTCTTCACGGTTTATTGACTGGTACGGTCATCAGTTCAAAGGAATTGAGCCAAACCGCACTACCGAAGCTTATCTGGCTGCCGTGGATGAGCTAGAGCGGCAGGTACGCCAGCAAGGAGAACAGTCTATTTCATCGCCACAGATGCGGCCTATTCTGTCGGAGTTGCAGAGCCGCAGTGAAGCGATGGTTGACGAAGATCCGTTTGAAATTGCCAACAAGTCAGGCACTCTGGAACGAATCAAGGAGCGGATGCGAAGGCACGTTGAAGACCAGACTGGACAGGAAATTGAATCTTCAAAACAAGCATTTACTATTTTCTGGAGCCCTGAATATCTTGCTAGAAACGGCTTTGCTCGACAGATGGGCTTTTTCGACGAGCGTATTGAGCCGCTGATTCAAAGCAACTACTATCGCAGCATCGGGTTTAACGGTAGACCCACCGATGAATTTATCAAAATCGATATCTGGTTTATTGCCCTGTTTGGGATCGAGTTTCTAGCTAGAACGTGGTACCTCAGCCGCCGCTATAAAGGCACCAGTTGGTTAGATACAATGCTATGGCGCTGGTATGACGTGCTTCTGCTGCTGCCATTTTGGCGCTTCCTGCGAATTATTCCTTTAACTACGCGGATCAATCAATCTAACCTGATTAACCTTGATCCACTACGCGATCGCATTATTCGAGGAATTATCGCTAATTATGCGGTCGAGTTGACTGAGATCGTCGTGATTCGCGTAATTGAGCAACTTCAAAATCTGATTCGCCAGGGAGATATTGCTCGAACGCTGCTCAAGCCGGAAGTAGGTCCACGTTACATCAACCTGAACGAGGTCGATGAAGTTACCCTGATTTCCAGGCGGCTATCTTCAACTCTGGTTTGCCAGGTTTTGCCTAAAGTCAGACCGGATGTTGAAGCTTTGTTGCACCACAACGCCAGCAAAGCTTTACAAGAGTTGCCGCTGTATGAAGGAGTCAAGCACTTGCCTGGAATTGGCGATCTCCCCGACCAACTGACCCGGCAGGTGATTGCTCAGCTTTATCAAACTGTGTACGGGGCGATCGCTGATTCACTACAGGAAGACCCAGCTGGGTCAGCCCTGACTCAAACCTTGATCGACAACACCGTCAAAGCTTTTAGAGCTGAAATTCAAAAAGGGCACACCTTAGAGGAAATTGAAGCTCTGGTAGCTGTCTGGCTGGATGAAGTCAAGATCAACTACGTTCAACGGATTGCCGAAGAAGATGTAGAGAAGCTGCGCGAACAAACTCAGATGCTTTACCAAATTACTCAAACGGGCGGCAGGAAATAAGCCGTCAGAAATGAGCGAGCCACTCAGATCACCCATAGTTCCTTACAGCAGCGTATTCTGACAACTCTGAACTGAATGCGCTAGACTTATCAGTGATGAAGGGCAACCCTGCGTTTCGTCACATTTTGGACATCATTTCGGTGGAAGTGGGCCAGACCCCACTTTTTTTATTGCAACGCAATCCGGTTTGATGAATTACAGGCAACTTTTACCTGTACAGCACTCTAAGAATATCTGTACAGCATCTTGAGAGAAAGATGGCTCATCCTTTAATTCCTAAAATTGTTGATCTAGCAGCCCCAATCGCCGAAGACTTGGGCTTAGAGGTCGTTACGGCTGTTTTTCATACTAATCAACATCCGCCCATTTTGCGGGTAGATATCCGTAATTCTCAGGGCGATGTAAGTTTGGAAAATTGTGAGCAAATGAGTCGAGCGCTAGAAGCGGCCTTAGACGAGGCAAATGTGATTCCTGATGCTTACGTTTTAGAAATTTCCAGCCCTGGAATTCCTCGTAACCTGACGACCGATCGAGAATTCATTTCCTTTAAGGGTTTCCCTGTAGTTGTGACGACAACAGAGCCGCATGAAGGACACAAATCCTGGGCTGGGAAGTTGATTCGGCGCGATGAAGAAGCACTTTATTTAAACAAAAAAGGACGGGCGATCGCTATTCCACGCCACTTGATTGACACAGTGCAGCTAGACGAAAGTCCTTAAATCGTTTTGAGCTTTGTCTTTTAAGTTTTGGGTTCCAACGTTTAGAACCCGAAACCTAAAACAAGCTAACGGAACCATCACTAAACAAAATACAAAACCGAAAACTCGGAAAGCAGGAGGTTAGTTCTATGTCAATGGTCAGCTTACCCGGACTTCAAGACATGATTGACGGCATCAGCCGTGAGCGCAACTTGCCCAAACACGCGGTTCAAGCTGCCCTGCGAGAAGCCCTACTCAAAGGATATGAGCGCTATCGTCGCACCCACCGCCCCGACAGTGCCAGCTTTGACGAAGAATATTTCAACAATTTTGAAGTCGAATTAGACATTGAGGATGAAGGGTTTCGCGTCCTTGCTGCAAAAACCATTGTGGAAGAAGTGACCACACCTGATCACCAAATTGCTCTTCAGGAAGTGCAAGAAGTCGCAGCAGAAGCGCAACTTGGTGACACGGTTGTACTGGATGTCACACCTGATCAAGGCGAATTTGGGCGCATGGCAGCCATCCAAACGAAACAGGTACTCGCTCAAAAACTGCGGGATCAGCAGCGCAAGCTCGTTCAAGAAGAATTCCAGGATCTTGAAGGAACCGTTCTACCTCAAGCGCGGGTGCTGCGATTTGAGCGGCAGTCTGTAATCATGGCAGTCAGCAGCGGCTTTGGGCAACCTGAAGTAGAAGCAGAACTGCTCAAACGCGATCAGTTGCCGAACGACAACTATCGCGCAAACGCAGTCTTTAAGGTCTTTCTCAAGCGCGTCTCGGAAGGATCACACCGGGGACCACAGCTTTTGGTATCTAGAGCAGATGCAGGACTTGTCGTTGACCTATTTGCTACCGAAGTTCCCGAGATTGAAGATGAAGTTGTGCGGATTGTCGCAGTCGCCCGAGAAGCCAATCCACCCTCTCGTTCCGTTGGACCTCGCACTAAAATTGCGGTAGACACCCTGGAGCGAGATGTTGACCCGGTAGGAGCTTGCATCGGCGCACGAGGTTCACGCATTCAGGTGGTGGTAAATGAGCTTCGCGGCGAAAAGATTGACGTAATTCGTTGGTCGCCTGACCCCGCCACTTATATTGCTAATGCCCTCAGTCCAGCACGAGTAGACGAGGTACGCCTCATTAACCCAGAAGATCGGCAGGCGCATGTGCTAGTTCCAGAAGATCAGTTGAGTCTGGCGATCGGTAAAGAGGGGCAAAACGTGCGTTTGGCAGCTCGCTTGACTGGATGGAAGATTGACATCAAAGATTCAGCCAAATATGACTATGAAGCAGAAAACCAGAAAATGGCAGCTCTAGCCGAAGAACGCCGTCAAGCTCAGGAAGAGGAGTGGCAGGAAGATGAGGAACTGGAATCAGAATTTGAGTCAGAACTAGAATCGGAATCTGAAAATCTTGACTTGGAAGAGCCAGAATTTGATCCCTCCCCTGAACCCACTACTGTCTCAGCAGACGGATTCGGGGTTGAAGCAGATAATGCAATCAAGCGGCCTCAGGCGGATTTTAGACCATAGATATGCCCGGCCGCTAGGGCTATTCAAAGCATGTGCCTTCATTCACTCATAGATGATCTGGCACAGATGATCCGGGAGTGAGCAAATTTATTTGCATTGATCTGGTAGGGGTTATGTTGCCAAACTATCGCCGCTGCGTGAGCTGCCGCAGGGTTGCACTAAAGTCAGGCTTCTGGCGAATTGTCAGAGTACACCCATCTGGTACGGTAGAATTAGATCAGGGTGAAGGGCGATCAGTTTACCTGTGTCCGCAGGAAAGCTGTTTGCGGACAGCTCAAAAGAAAAACCGACTGGGGCGATCGCTCAAAGCTTGTGTTCCCGAGACAATTTATCAAATATTGTTGAAACGTCTATTAGCTTCCAGTTCCCCGTCCTAGGTGATATCTGCTTTGAGTGCAGTATCAGCAATGTATTGAGTAACATACTGTCCCTAGTAGAGATTCGTTTGGGTAATTACACTGAACTTACAGCTAACTTCAGATGGATTCAATGCGGAGACAGTTGGAGGTAATCTGTAGTAACCGTGTAGTATTAGTATAGCTATGCCTTTTCATTGCTAACGATCTGGTTGGAGGCTGCCACCAGTTTTCTGAAAGTTCAGGCAAGATAGTAAAAGAAGCTGCTTATTTTTCCAGGGCAGCCGTCTGAACTATGGGAGAAAGTTACAAGATATGCCCAAAATCCTTCATCTGTAGGATCATGGAAATAGCAAAATCTGTAGCTTTTCAGGTTAAATGCACGGCTTGAGTAGATTTAGCGTAGTTTCATCAAAAGAGCGGCAGAACACTATGTGACAACAAGTCCGGTACGAAGAGGAAGCGTGGATGAACAACGGCAAAGTGAGAATTTACGAGTTATCAAAGGAATTGAATTTGGACAATAGGGATATTTTGGCAGTTTGCGATCAGCTCAACATTGCGGTCAAAAGCCACAGCAGCACTATTACAGAAGCTGAAGCCGCTCAGATTCGATCCGCTGCCGAGAAGCACACCACCAGTCACTCTTCTGCCAATAAGCCTAATTCGTCGGCTCAGTACAATGGTGGTTCTCAAGCTCGAAAATCTGGCGTGCAGCCACCCGTTAAAAAGCAACAGATTCTTGAAATTCGTCGTCATCGTCCATTAGCGGCTCCTCCCAAGCGAGCAGAAGCGGAAGCTGAGGCACCAATTTCTGATCCGTCCTCATTCGATGACGTAGCAGCGCCGCCTGTTAGCTCTCCTGCACGTCCTGTAAACCGTCTAGCAGGACCTCCTAGCCGACCACAGCGTTCACAGCCGGATAGTCCTGAAACTGTTGAAACGGCCGCTGTAGTAGAAGAAGCTGAGGTAGAAGAGGATCTGCGCGATCGCATTTCTGAAGAAGTTGAAGTGCCTGAATCTAGTGAGCTTAGTATTTCTGCTGAGCCGATCGACGACGTCGTGATATCTCTTGAAGAGGAAGAGGTGCCTGACCTCATTGCGCCTCCATCTAGACCGGCTGCCAAGGTTTCGAGTCCGCCGCAATCTAATCCGGCCAATCGACCAACGCTAAAACGGGCTAGAACCGATCAACCTGAAGTTCGCTCATCTGACTCAGCAAGACCTGAGCTTAGAGCCCCCTCTGAGAGAGGAGAACGGGTTGCTCTGAGAGGCGATCGCGGTAGGCAGATTCCAATCACGGAAACTGAAGAACAAGCTGCTCCAAAGCCAAAGCCTGTTATCGAACTACGGCGTAAACCGGTTCGTCCTGGTGCGCCTGGATCATCGGATGGCGCTGACGGTACTGAAACGGCCAAAACTGGTACTGAGCCTGTAGCCGGACCGCTAGATGAGCTAAGGCGACCCACTCTGCCCCGTGTTCCCAAACGGACTAAGGGTTGGGAGGAAGAAGAGGAAGAGCAAGAAACACCAAAAGCGGCAAAAGCAACCAAAGCAAAGCGCCGCGCCCAGCCTGTGCTGGATGAGGATGAAGAAGAACTGGAAGATGTTCTGAACGCGGATGATGAGGACTCTCCCGTACAGGTTAGCTTGTCTTTGGCACGTCCACCTAAGCCAAAAGGTCGTCCAGGACAGGTGAAGCCTGTAGCAGTTTCTAGCCCAACTCAAAAGAGCAAAGGGCGGGAATCTTCTAGAAGCTATCGCCGCGATCGCCGTGAAGAAGCAAAAGTTGAGCGTCCAGAGCATCTAATTCTGACGGGCAGCTTGACTGTTCACGACTTGGCTGAGGAGCTGGTAGTCCCTGAAACAGAGATTATCAAAGCGCTCTTCTTCAAGGGCATCATCGCCAACATTAACCAGATTCTGGACATTCCCACTGCGACTATGGTGGCAGAGGAAATGGGCGTGACAGTAGAGACTGCTGAGGCTGAGGCTGAGGCGAAGAAAGTCACCGAAATGATCGATGCGACCGACCTGGAAAGCCTCCAGCGCCGTCCTCCTGTGGTCACGATCATGGGACACGTCGATCATGGTAAGACCACTCTGCTTGACTCGATCCGCAAAACCAAAGTGGCTCAGGGCGAAGCAGGCGGCATTACGCAACACATTGGTGCTTACCACGTCGATGTCGAGCATGAGGGCAATACGCAGCAGGTCGTCTTCCTGGATACACCAGGTCACGAGGCGTTTACTGCGATGCGGGCAAGAGGAGCCAGGGTTACAGACATTGCTGTGCTGGTCGTCGCTGCAGATGACGGTGTAAGACCTCAAACCATTGAGGCAATCAGTCACGCAAAAGCAGCGGAAGTGCCAATTGTAGTCGCGATCAACAAGGTAGATAAAGAAGAAGCTCAGCCAGACAGGGTGAAGCAGGAGCTAACCGAGTTTGGACTTGTGCCAGAGGAATGGGGTGGTGAAACCATTATGGTTCCAGTGAGCGCGATCAATGGTGAAAACCTGGATACCCTACTGGAAATGCTGTTGCTGGTGTCAGAGGTGGAAGACCTCTATGCCAACCCAGACCGTCCGGCTAGAGGAACAATCATCGAAGCGAACCTGGATAAAGCTAGAGGTCCTGTAGCAACTCTGTTGATTCAGAACGGAACGCTGAAGGTCGGCGATGTCCTGGTGGCAGGTTCTGCCTTTGGTAAAGTCCGCGCCATGATCGACGATCGAGGTAAGCGGGTAGACAGTGCCTCACCTTCCTTTGCTGTGGAAGTATTGGGTTTGAGTGATGTACCTGCTGCGGGTGACGAGTTTGAGGTCTTCCTGGATGAGAAGGAGGCGCGATCGACTGCTTCTAGCCGAACGGACCAACAGCGTCAGTCTCGCCTACAGCAGGCAATGGCATCCCGACGGGTCAGCCTGAATACGCTTTCGGCGAAGGCGCAGGAAGGCGATCTGAAAGAGCTAAACCTGGTCTTGAAGGCAGACGTACAGGGATCAGTCGAGGCCATTTTGGGAGCACTACAGCAGCTTCCTCAGAAAGAGGTTCAGGTGCGGGTGTTGCTCTCTGCTCCAGGTGAAATCACAGAAACAGACGTTGATTTGGCGGCTGCGAGTGATGCGGTGATTGTTGGCTTTAACACGACTCTCGCCAGTGGTTCGAGGCAAGCAGCAGACCGTGCTGGCGTAGATGTACGTGAGTACAACATCATCTATAAGCTGCTGGAAGACATCCAGGGCGCAATGGAAGGTTTGCTGGAGCCAGAAATGGTGGAGGAACCTCTGGGTCAAGTGGAGGTTCGGGCAGTCTTCCCAGTGGGCCGTGGTGCAGTTGCAGGCTGTTATGTGCAGTCGGGTAAAGCAATCCGTAACTGTAAAGTGCGGGTTCGTCGCAGCGGCAGTGTTGTCTTTGAGGGCAACCTAGATTCGCTGAAGCGGATGAAGGATGACGCGAAAGAAGTCAATGCTGGATATGAATGCGGTATTGGCATAGACAACTTCAATGCTTGGGAAGTCGGTGACATTATTGAAACCTACCGTCTGATCTCCAAGCGGCGATCGCTATCTGTCTAACTTTTGCTTATCACAAGCAGAGTTACCAAATTGGGTAGGGTGGGCAATGTGCCCACCCTACTTTTTTATGGTTATTTTATTTCGCTGTTACCGAGATACTCTTACCCATGTGAAGCTGAATCAGATCGACTACCGTTTCCAGTCCTTGCCCGATTTTGAGGTTTGTAAACACAAAGGGCTTTTCGCCCCGCATTTTACGGGCATCTCGTTCCATCACCGTGAGATCTGCTCCGACTAGCGATGCCAAATCGATTTTGTTGATGACTAAGAGATCGGATTTGGTAATTCCTGGACCACCCTTCCGGGGAATTTTGTCTCCAGCGGCAACGTCGATGACGTAAATAGTCAGATCAACCAGTTCTGGACTGAAGGTAGAAGCTAGATTATCTCCCCCACTTTCAACGAAGACTAGATTCAGGTCGCTAAACTGTTGTTCTAGTTGCTCGATCGCCACTAAGTTAATCGAGGCATCTTCCCGAATTGCCGTATGGGGACAGCCACCCGTCTCTACGCCGACGATGCGATCGCGCTCCAATGCCTGACTCCGCACCAAAAACTGCGCGTCCTCCTGGGTATAAATGTCATTGGTGACAACGGCGATGTTGTGGCAATCGCGCATTGTTTTACAGAGCGCATCTACCAGCGCAGTTTTGCCCGATCCGACTGGACCTGCAATTCCTACTCGAAATGTATGCATCCTTTCCCCCTTATACCGAGAATTTGCAGATGATAGCTTATGGGAACGCAATATTTCTAACTGCAAACCTAACTGCGAAACAGGCGGGAATAGAGGGTTTCATGGTTCATGCTGGCGATCGCCACCCCCCAACTACAGTTGCCAAAATCTTCGTCCTTCATTTCTAAAATGGAGGTCGTTGCAGTTTCAATCTCAGCGTAAAGCTCCAGCAACAAACGCTGCCCAACTGTTTGCCCTAGCGGAATTAGTCTGATTCCCGCATTCACCAAATTAGTTAACCAACTGTGGAGGTAACCCAAGATCATCGTTTTGCAGTTGATCTGCCAGAAATGAGAGGCGATCGCAAAAGCAACTGCAAAATTACAAGGTTCCCCACAGGCTTGGAGTAAACCATCTAGCGGCGGCTGTAGCTCTAGCAATAATCGGCTCAAGGAGCGACCCATTTGCCAGCTTTGCTGCCGCAACTCTTCAGTTTCGCGAAAGGCTGAGAGCCATTGATTCCAATAGTTTAGGTTGGATGGGTTGGAGGCGATCGCAGCCTGGTAAACTCGCACCATTACCGCTCCCTCCAAGCGGACCGCCCCATAGCGCAATTCTTGAACCAGCCAGCGCTGTAGACTTTCAGCATCGGGCAAGTTACCGGACTGTACTAAGGTTTCCAATCCTTCAGAGTAGCTGTAGGCTCCCACAGGGAGTGCTGGACTGACCAACTGCATCAGGTGGAGGAGCGAGGAGGTGGAGGAGTGCAGGGACGAAGGGGTAGGAGGAGAAATAGTTGGATCTAGCTGCGTTTCATTGGGCATGGTGGTGGGCTTGAGCCGGAACGGATGGGGGATGGGCATGATGATTGGCGGCGTGATTGTGTCCATACGCTCCGGCTTCTGGTTGAAATGGGGCAATATCTTCGGACACATGCAGCCCTCGCTGCTCTAACATTGCCTTGAGCACCGGATCGGGCGAAAAGCGTAAATGAGTTGCCGTCACCTCTAGGGGCACGTGGCGATTGCCCAGATGATAGGCGGCTTGGAGCAAATCGAGCATTGATGGCGCTGTCACAGTCATGACAGGTTCTGGCTTGGCACTCACACGAACTATTTGACCATCAGCTTCAGTTTGCAACAGGTCGCCGTTCTGTAGCACCGTGCCTCTGGGTAGGTTGAGATAAAAATCTTGCTCATCCGTGTGAAAGTAGTGACGCGATCGCACCCTTTCTTCAGCCGTCAGAGCCAAAGTAAACTCAGCCACCACCGTTGGATCAGCAGGCAAACGTTGCGTCAAATTCAGCATGAAATTCTGTCAGAATAATCTTTTTCTGATAAGCTATTCATTTCTTAGAAAGCTCTAAAGCCGACCCAAATAGTCAAACGTTAAATTTGCCCTAGCTCTCTTGTATGCTTAACTGTGGGCTATGGGTACTTTCACCCCAGCCACGGCTAATAATATTTCTGGTCACGCTAAAATCATAAATAAGATCTAAACTCCGATCGGATAACCGGAGTTTGTATGGCATGATAAGCAGAGTAAACGCTTTGCATCTGTATTAGAAATCACAGGAAGTTAGCATGGCACTTCAACTCGGCGATACGGTTCCCAATTTCACTCAAAAGTCCAGCGAGGGCGACATTAGCTTTTATGACTGGGCTGGCGATAGCTGGGTAATTTTATTCTCTCACCCTGCGGATTATACCCCTGTCTGCACCACAGAATTAGGCGAAGTTGCCAAGCTTAAGCCCGAATTTGACAAGCGCAACGTCAAGGCGATCGCCCTCAGCGTTGACGATGTTGAATCTCACAAAGGTTGGATTGGCGACATCGAAGAAACCCAAAGCACAACGCTCAACTACCCCATCTTGGCAGACGACGACAAAAAGGTAGCTGACCTGTATGGCATGATCCACCCCAATGCCAACGCAAAAGTCACCGTTCGGGCAGTCTTCGTCATTGACCCCAGCAAGAAACTGCGTCTGACGTTGACTTATCCCCCCAGTGCAGGACGCAACTTTGACGAAATTCTGCGCGTGATTGACTCACTGCAACTGACTGATAACTATAGCGTTGCAACCCCCGCAAACTGGCAGGATGGCGATGATGTAGTGGTCGTTCCTACGATCTCTACCGAAGAAGCAAAGCAAAAATTCCCCAAAGGCGTTACCGAAGTTAAGCCTTACCTACGCACAACGCCTCAGCCCAACAAGTAGGCAATTAGGCTTGAGCCGTAATGTTTCAGTTTTTACCCCTCTTCCAATTTGGAAGAGGGTCTTTTTGTTGTCCAAGCCCAGCATGTTTGCTTGAGGCGATACGCTTGATGATTTCTAATACAGAATCCGTTTCGTAAGGAAGCACCATTGGGTGTACGGACGAAGCATTCGGCAAAAGAATTGTGCTTCGGTTGCAAGGATTGTAACCAAATGTTCGCCCCTACCGATGCCGCTACTCTACAGACGGGTTTGGGATGAGAGGCGATCACCTTTGTCGGGGACTAATTCCTGCTAAGTAAACCTAACCTACGGCAACATCTGCTGGCTATTTAGCCCATGCAACGCCAGGTTACGTCCCCAAAGCGCAGCAAGGTATAAGTAGAACCTCTACTTTACATCAAGAAATTTCTATCAAACAATTCTCATTTTCTTTAGGTTTCTACGTTAAGCTAATTTTCAATAGATTTTTAGTGATGGTTATCCCATTTCTTATAGAAATCCCTATATGCCCAAATTGCCTGGGGAGTTCTTAGAAAGGGGGGACGGTTTCCGAACTTTAAGCTTTGAAGGATAGTAAAGATGTTTCAGTTCCTAGCTCAAACAGCTTGGTTCATTCCTTGCTATCCGCTGGTGGGGATGCTTTTGTCGATTGCCTGGTTTCCTTCAGTGATTCGACGCACGGGCCCTAGACCAGCGGGTTATGTGAACCTGATCATGACGCTTCTGGCGTTTTTTCATGCGGTGCTGGCGTTTTCGGCAGTCTGGAATCAGCCTGCTCAGTATCAATTCATTCCCTGGCTGCAAGTAGCAGATTTAGACCTGACAATTCCGCTGGAGATTTCGGCAATTACGATTGGCGGAACCATTCTGGTGACGGGAATTAACTTTCTGGCGCAGTGGTACGCCGTTGGCTACCTGGAAATGGATTGGGGCTGGGCACGGTTTTATGCGCTGCTGGCGCTGTTTGAAGCCGGAATGTGTTCTCTGATTTTGTGCAATTCTCTGTTCTTTAGCTACATTCTGCTAGAGGTTTTGACGCTGGGAACCTACCTTTTGGTGGGATTCTGGCTAAACCAATCACTGGTGGTGACAGGCGCACGAGATGCGTTCCTGACAAAGCGGGTGGGCGACCTGTTTTTGCTGATGGGCGTGTTGGCACTGTATCCGCTGGCAGGCACCTGGGATTTTAATGAGTTGGCACAGTGGGCGCAGACCGCGCAGGTTGATCCGAAAGTCGCGACCCTGGTTGCGCTCGCTCTGATTGCTGGACCAATGGGTAAGTGCGCTCAGTTTCCGCTGCACCTGTGGCTGGATGAGGCGATGGAAGGCCCACTGCCTAGCACGATTTTGAGAAACTCGGTGGTAGTGGCAACAGGGGCATGGGTGCTGGTGAAGCTAGAGCCTGTGCTGGCGCTGTCTCCATTTGCACTGACGGCCATGATTGCTATTGGAGCGGTGACGGCGATCGGCGGAACGCTGATTGCGATCGCCCAAATCGACATCAAACGCGCCTTATCCTACCTGGTCAGCGCATATATGGGATTGGTGTTTATCGCGGTCGGCGCACAGCAAACTGAAGCCGCTTTTCTGCTGGTATTGACTCATGCTCTGGCAATGGCGCTGCTGGTGATGAGTACGGGTTCCATTGTGCTAAACAACATCACCCAAGACTTGACTCAGATGGGTGGGCTATGGAGCCGCCGCCCAATTACCGGACTGTCCTTTATTGTGGGTGCACTGGGGCTGATTGCGCTGCCTCCGCTGGGCGGCTTTTGGGCAATGTTGGAATTGGCGGATGGACTATGGGCAACTCGTCCGGTTGTGGTCGCGATTCTGCTAGTGGTGAATACTCTGTCAGCGTTCAGCGTGACTCGTGTGTTTGGGCTGATTTTTGCTGGCAAGCGGCAGCAGATGACGGAGCGATCGCCCGAGAACCTGTGGACGATTGTCCTGCCCATGATGATTTTGGTTGGTTTTACGCTTCACCTGCCGCTGATTTTACAGAGTCTCTCACTCCTACCTGATTGGGCAGTGTTAAACAAAGACATGGCGCTGTTGCTGATCTGGTCGAGCATTTTTGGCATCAGCTTGGGCGGACTCATCTACATCGGTCAGACCGTCTCCAAGCCGGTTGGCATTCTCTGGCAACCATTGCGTGACCTTTTGGCGTATGACTTTTACACTCCTAGAATTTACCGCTCCACGATTGTTGGCAGCGTTGATGTGATATCGCGAATGGTGGACTGGGGCGATCGCTATATCGTTGATGGCTTTGTGAATTTCATCGGCGTTGCTTCCATCTTTGGTGGTGAAACCTTGAAGTACGGCAACTCTGGACGCACCCAGTTTTATACGCTGACAATTGCGGTAGGAGTTGTGGTAATCACCGTCCTGATGGGTTGGTCACTGCTAACCAGCCTACCCTTCCCCCTTGCTCAATAAATAGGAGACTTAATCAATGCTTAGCGTATTAATTTGGCTCCCTATTTTGGGGGCAGCCATTATCGGATTTCTGCCAGGCATCTTTTCCGCAAAACAGGTTCGCACCGGGACTTTAGCCATTACTGGCGCAGTTTTAGCCTGGACAATCTTCTTGATGACCCAGTTTGACTCAAGCCTCTCTGGGCTGCAATTGCAGGAATATCTGCCCTGGATTGAGACACTAGGACTGAACTATCAGCTTGGCGTAGATGGACTTTCCCTCGTTCTGCTGGCGCTCAATAGCCTGCTCACTTGGATTGCTGTATTTAGCAATAAAGCGGAAATTGAACGTCCGAGACTGTTTTATGCGTTGATTCTGCTGATTAGTGGCGGAGTTGCTGGAGCATTCCTTGCTCAAAATCTGCTGCTATTCTTCCTGTTTTATGAACTGGAGCTAGTTCCCTTCTACTTGCTGATCTCGATTTGGGGAGGAGCGAAGCGGGGTTATGCCGCGACTAAATTCCTGATCTACACGGCTACTTCTGGTGCACTGATCCTAGCGGGTTTTCTCGGACTGGTTTTGCTAACGGGTGCTTCTAGCTTTGCCTACGAATCCCTTGCGGGACAGGCATTGCCGCTAGGCTTGCAGGTGATTTTGCTGAGTGTGCTGCTGGTCGGGTTTGGCATCAAAATTCCATTGGTGCCGCTGCACACCTGGCTCCCTGACACCTACGTTGAAGCTTCTACCCCTGTCGCAATTTTGCTGGGCGGCGTGTTAGCAAAACTGGGCACCTACGGCATTTTCCGGTTTGGCTTGGGGCTATTTCCTGATGCTTGGAGCGTGCTAGCTCCCTGGATGGCAACTTGGGCAGCAGTGAGCGTACTGTATGGAGCGATCGCTGCCATTGCCCAAAAAGATATCAAGCGCATGGTTGCCTACAGTTCCATTGGTCACATGGGCTATGTTCTGCTGGGCGGTGCTGCCGTTACAGAACTGAGCCTAGTCGGTGCCGTTTCCCAAATGGTGGCACACGGTTTGATTCTGGCAATTCTATTTAACCTGGTCGGTATTATCGAAGCCAAAGTTGGTACTCGCGAACTTGATGTACTAAACGGTTTGATGAATCCGATTCGTGGCTTACCCACCGTCAGTTCTCTGCTCGTTCTAGGCGCAATGGCAAGTGCAGGTATTCCTGGAATGGCTGGATTTATCGCTGAATTCCTGGTTTTCCAGGGCAGCTTCGTTGCCTTCCCTGCACAAACGCTACTGTGCGTAGCGGGGACAGGTCTAACCGCCGTTTACTTTGTGATTCTGCTGAACCGCACCTGTTTTGGAAAGTTGGACAATGCGATCGCCTACTTTCCCAAAGTTGAATTCTCCGAAAAGGTCCCTGCCTTTATTCTTGCTGCCCTAATCTTCTTCCTGGGCGTTCAACCGACTTGGTTGGTGCGCTGGAGCGAACCCACTACCAACGCGATGGTAGCTGCAGTTCCAATTGAGAATGGGGTGCTGGGCAAAGTTGAAAGCGATCGCTCCATTGCAGCCAATCAAGAGCTTGCACCAGTAGCAACAATTCCCAGCCTGGAACCTTGAGTAAACTGCATTTCGCTCCCTAAATTCCCCATACTGGGGCACTTTGAGCGGTTCAAAAAGCTGTTCAGAATGGGGGACTTGCAGGCTAAGAAGGTTTTAATTCACACCCTAGCTCCTAGTCCCCAGCCCCTAACTCCCCTTAAGAAAATTCCTACTCCCGAAACATGACTACCACTCTCGACACCCCCAAAACCAAACTTCCCCCCTCTACTCACGAATTTGCCGACATCATCCATCGGCTCGAAGCAGGTGAAGCAATGCTGCCTGACAGCCCTGAAAACCTGAAGCAAATCATCGGCATTTACAAAGCCTACGCCGTGCCAATGGACTTTTACTGGCGTGACTTGCTTTACATTGCCGAGCGGGTCTTCCTCGAACCGCTGCCCTTTTTCAAATACTTTTTACCCAAAGAATATTTAGAACTGCATAATCATTACGCCGGGGACGATGCTGATCTCCGCATCTGGCGCGGCGAAGCTACTGCTCACCCTGAACTGCTGGAATTTATCGAAAAAGGCGAAGTTCAGCGTAAGCTGCCTAAACTGCTGCACCACTTATGGCACGATCGCGTCAACATGGAATTCGCCGAGGAGTGTATGCGGGTGATGCTTTGGCATCGCAACATGTACGCTCCGATCAACCGCTTTGACCCTTACCTCGACAGTGAAGAATACATTGCTAACGCCGATCGCGCCATCAAAGCCTACTTCAAATACAACCCGGTGATGATGGGGATGTACAAGATGTTTCCCGATATGTTCATCGAACAGGTGCGGCAGATGTCCTACTACAGCAACCTGGGACTGTTTTGGGAAGTGATGGCTCCCGTCTTCTTTGAAATGTCAGACCTGTACGACGAGGGCAAACTCACCAGCGTCCCAGAAGCGATGAACTTTTTGGTGAACGGGATTTTTGCGATCGCCGGTCGCCCTATCTACCACAACGTCTACATTCGAGGTGAATGCTACGAAATCATTCCGAAGTCCAAAGGCTTTACCTGGCTGTATGAAGCCGCACTGCCCTACGTTGAAGCTGTGTTCTACCGCACTTCTCCCTTCCGGGGCACCAAATCCTACAACGCTCAAGCAAAACAGGTGCCTGACGACCAGAAAGATTTCCACTACGGCATCCTCTACGCTGATGTATTTCCCGTTGGCACCGCAGGCATTCCACCGACACTGCTAATGCAGGATATGCTGCACTTCTTGCCCCCATACCTGCTGGACTATTACAAACAGTATTGCCGGGGCGAGGACGACATGCTGATTCAGCTGGGGATTAGCTTTCAGCGATCGATGTACTGCGTTACATCAGCCGTAATTCAGGCGCTTAGAACCGCTTTGCTTTATCCACTGGATGACCCCAATCCTAAGCACCTTCAGGCAAATCGAGAATTTTTTGAATCACAGCTCGATCGCTTCAAGCGTCCCGAAGCAAGGCTGCGGAGCATTCAAGACCCAGACTACCGATAAGTAAGGTGGTGCTAGCGACAGCACAACGCACCGAAGAATCAAGAGAGGATGCGTTAGCGGTAGCGTAACGCATCCTACGCAATCTATTAACAAATTTATGAGGTGAAAATGGCTGATATTGTTGACATTGCAGTAGGTGCAGGCTCTTTCCAAACTTTGGTTGCAGCAGTTCAGGCGGCAGGTTTGGTAGAAACTTTGAAAAGCCCTGGCCCGTTTACTGTATTTGCGCCAAATGATGATGCCTTTGCCAAATTGCCACCTGGAACCGTGCAAACCCTGGTACAAAACACACCTCAGCTCGCCAGAATTCTGACGTTTCATGTCGTTCCAGGCAAGCTGATGAAAGCGGATTTGGAGAAGGTCAATTCACTCACTTCGGTGGAAGGTTCTACCATTCCCATCAACACTGCTGATGGATTTGAGGTGAAGAATGCAACGGTTTTAGCCGCAGATATTGAGGCGGACAATGGTGTGATTCATGTTTTGGATCGGGTGATCTTGATGGGATAAGTGGGGCGATCGCCTTTCCCTCATTTCCCCTTAGTTTTTTCTCGTTCCCGGCGGAGCATGGTACGGAAATGAAGAAGCGATCGCCCCTTGAGAGGCGATCGCTTCTAAACTACTTTCTTTAGAAAGTCTTAGTGGTGATGGTGGTGATCGTCATGATGGTGATGATGTCCATCATGGTTGTGATCATGGCTATGAGTGTGATAGGACTGCGCTTGAGCTGCTGCCAAAGATGGATTCACCGCCAAAGCCTGCTCTGAAAGCAACGCTTCGATCTGGGGATCTGCCCAATCTGCCGCCATTTGCAGGAATTCAGGATGGTCGTTGACGCAAGCCATCTGTACATAGGTGACTTCAGGATGCTTACGACGCAATCCGTGAATGATGTGATCTACATCCAGCAAGGTTTCATGGTTTTCGGTGGCGAAGCCAATTGGCATGAACACTAGTGCCGTTGCACCCAAGTCAATCAGATTTTTAGCAGCCAGATCTGCATTGGGCTGAGTCCATTCGATTAGGGGAGTTTGGTGGTTTAGCCAGCCTACCGAAATCAGCGGATAGCGGTGGATTAGCCTTTCCCGTAC
The DNA here is from genome assembly GCA_014695345.1 of Cyanobacteria bacterium FACHB-471. Classification (GTDB taxonomy): domain Bacteria; phylum Cyanobacteriota; class Cyanobacteriia; order Elainellales; family Elainellaceae; genus JAAUTN01. Next base: position 283,406 of record JACJOC010000058.1, on the reverse strand, counting down.
CCGTTCGTAAAGCGCCTGACTCTCATCGATCCCAGAGGTAAAGCCTTTTGCTTTGTGGGGGCAGCCGTGATTCATCAACACGATGCCTGTCTGGGAAGGCAGGTGAGCCACTGCTAAGTCCTTCGCGATCTTGTCTTCAACCAGCTTAGCCATCAAATCAATGTAGGCAGGCTCGTTGTAGAAGGAGGGAATGTAGCGGGTTCCCTTGACCCAATGCTCTGTGCCGTCTGCCAGTTGCACCAACGCTTTGTTGACCTGCTCAACGGCAATACCACTGGTAAAGATGGAATCTACAACCAGCAGCGGATAGATCAGAAGCTTGTCAAAACCTTGGGCTTTGATTTCCGTCAAAACCTGTTCTGGCAGGAAGGGAGCACAGAAGTTAAAGGCTTTGAAAACTTGGATGCGATCGCCCCATTTTGCCTGCAAATTCTGCTCGATGCCCAACCGCTGCTGTTCAAAAATGGCATTGTGAGGTGAAATAAAGTGATCGTGCTGGTGGCTCCATTCGTGCAGATCAAACACAGCCAGCAGCTTTGCCAACGGGGGATAGATCCAGGTTGGCACAGGCGCAAACTTAGCGGTGAGCAGATTTAGCGCCTGTTCGTTGTAATTAGCAAAATCTTCGTAACTTTCGACTTCGCCATAACCCATGAGCAAAACAGCTACCCGATCACCACCGGCAGCTTGCTCTAAGGTCGGCTGTTGCAATTTTTCAGGAGTAGCAACCACTCTTTGCACCTCGTTTGATAAATTCTGTTTTTTTGATTGAAGTGACCATCTGGTGCAGATCACCTCAGGAAACCCTACTGCCTGAGCAGGTATCTCCCTTAGAGTAACATCCCCCCACTGGGCATGGGATAGTTACTTCTTACCACCTGTATTTGCAAAATTTTGCTCTAAAACTTCTAATACCGCCTGCTCTTCCGGACGGAGATCATTCGGGTTAGCCTGCTCTATTGTTTGGGATTTCTCCATAATTGGCAGCAGCCAACCTTCCAGGTAAGCATCAATCACACCGGGATGAACGTAATATTTGCGGCAGGTTGCAGGTCGGTTGCCAAGTTGCTTTGCAACTGCCTTGACCGCCTGAACAATATTTCGATTGGCAGCAGTTTTTGATTCGAAGGGTCCAATTTCGCTTAGCTCCATTGCCGTTAAAACGGTACCTGCCCAAGTGCGAAAGTCTTTAGCGCTAAACTCTTCGCCTGTAATTTCCCTCAGGTAGTCGTTGACATCTTCGGAGCTAACTTTTTGTCGCTGTCCTTCTTCGTCGACGTACTGAAATAGCTCGTATCCAGGAAGTTCACGGCAGCTTTTGACAATCTTGGCGAGACGGCGATCATTTAATTCAATCTCATGCTCAACTCCGCTCTTGCCGCGAAAGTGAAACCGAATTGTAGATCCTGAGACTTCAACGTGGCGATTTCGCAGGGTAGTTAAGCCAAAGGACTTGTTTTTTTCCGCGTACTCAGGATTACCAATCCGAATGAAAGTTGCTCCTAGCAGTTGTACAACTGCTGCTAAGACCTTCTCACGGGGTACTCCTCGCAGTTTGGAATGCTCTTCGGTGATTTGTCGAATCAACGGCAAAGCCAGACCAAAAGGAATCATTCGATTGAATTTGGTCTGGCTTCTAATTTTTTGCCAGTCGGCATGATAGCGATATTGCTTGCGCCCTTTGGCATCGCGTCCGGTCGCCTGAAGGTGACCGTTATCCAAGGGGCAAATCCACACATCTGTGAGGGCTGGGGGAACGGCTAAGGCTTTGATTCGCTCTAGCACCACCGCATCCTGGACGCGATTGCCATTCACATCGACATAGCTAAAGCCTTTGCCAGACCGTTTGCGCCGAATTCCTGGACTATCGTCACAAACGTAACGCAGACCCGCCACTTTTGCAGACTTGACTGGGTCTGTAACCAGCACGGCCTCTAGCTGCTTGTGAATTGTTTTCTTTTGAACCTTAGCCGTCTTTGCTTGCATTGTCGTAACCAGACCCACTCTGGGATTTTGCCTAAAAGCGCTTAACGCGATCGCTGGTTGAGAAATTGGCTCGCCAGTGCGACCGCATCTCCGATATCAACTTGTCCGTCTTGCCCACCCAAAAACGTGTCCAGTACCGAGTTGGAACCGCGTCTGTTCTGAGTTCTTTGGTTGCTGGCTCCGGATTGCAGAAGATTCAACACAATCGGAATTAGTATCGGCAGCATGGCTCGAACGGTGTTCATGTCCAGTCCGGTTTGCCTAGCAGTATCCCGTACCGTTTCCTCTTCCTGCTGCCGGTTAAAAAGCGACTGAACCGCAGCGGAATTAGCATGAGTACCGCTAAACTGTTCGACTAGCGTTTCTGCCTCGTCGCTGTGTCCAGCAGAGCGCTTCTGCTGCAAGGCAGAGCGAACATGACGACCGACGATGGATAAAACAGTTTGGGTCGTCGAGGGAGGTACGTTGCGATCGCCCGACAATTGCTGAACTGCACCTAAAATGCTGCTAATTTGGTTGGAGCTAGCGTGCTGATTTGGATTGTCGATTGCTCCAAGTACCTGATCAAAAAGTCCCATAAATCTTCCAATCTCAAAACTCAACTTAGTCTGCTTGAGGTGAAAAAGTGGGGATGAGGGCAAAATTCGGCAATTTACCAAATTCGTACCCTCTCCCCTGCTCTACCCCATTAAAAGTCGTGATTGCCTTTACTTAGGTAATCGGAAATAAAACTAGCCAATCGTGACTTGACTGGTATCAACTGCACTAGCTCCACGAACGCCTTTGGCAACTGTTGCCATCTTGCTCAAAATTTGTTGGCTGGGCGCTTTACCTTTTAGGACAACAGTGCCGCCAGTCTGGGCGACATAAAGAGTGTCGATGTCATCTAGAGAAGGATCATCATCAAACGCCGCCGCGACTCGCTTAGCCAAGCCGCTCTCGTCATACTGTCCATCCAAACCGACCCGCTCTGGCGGAATGGACTGTGTGCTGGATTGCCGAGTTGTAGCAGGTGCCTGAGCAACACCACCACCGCTTTGAGCAGCTCTGTTGCCCTGTCCACCATGGGCTCTTTGCTTTTTCTCTTGCTCTTCTTTACCAAACAGTCTTTGTAACCAACCCATAAAAAAACTCCTTCGTTCTTCGTTAAGTTATTTGGCTTTGTCAGCTATGTTAGGAAGTTTTCTAGTGGCACAACATCATTCTTAGGGTTAGTAGAAAGAAGAAATCAGATTTAGCAGGAATTAGTGAAACTCTTAATTTTTTGATGAAGGATTAAAGGAGGAATTATCTGTATTTTTGCGGATGAATTTAGCTATTTCAATTTTCACAAAAGAGACTAGATCAGTAGCTAAAACCTCCGTGAATGGGGGGCTCTAGCACCTAGCCCCTGTTGTAAGGCAAAACATTTTACGTCTACATATCCCTACGGTTGTTTATCTAGAAAGTTCTACTCTGGCAGCCTTCTTTTAAGTAGAAATGGAAGTACGTCAACAGTTTGATTTGTTTGAATAGCAACTCTATCTAGTGAGGTAATTCTTTTAGCAGGAATGAAGCTGAGCTAGCTTCAGTACCATTTCATCGATCGCCTGTCGAATGATTCGCACGGGCTGGTCAGACTGATTCACCAAGATGCTGAAAACTAATGGTTGATAATCAGGCAATTCGAGATAGCCCGATAAAGTGACAATGCCGCTTGCCGTTCCGGTTTTGCCAAACAGCCTGCCCTGAATCGGAGTTTCTCGAAAGCGGTTTTGCAGAGTGCCATTGACCCCAGCGATCGCCAATGATTCTCGATAAACCTCTGCTTCGGCGGATTGAGCGATTGCCCTTAAAGTTTGCACCAGCGCCTCTGGACTGACCAAATTGTGGCGAGACAATCCCGATCCGTCTGCCAGCACGTAACTTTCAGGATCAACGCCTAATTCGGTTAAGGTCGTTTCAACCGTAGCAATTCCGGCTTCCAAAGTGGAATCGGTTGAGTTTGTCGGAGTCGCACCTAAGATTCTCAGCAGCGCTTCGGCATAAAGATTCTCGCTCTCCCGATTTGCCTGAATTAGCAGTTCCGACAGTGGATCAGATGTGACGGTGGCGATCGCTTGCTCATCTCCGTTAGCGGGACTTGTTGCCACTGCAACCTGCCCAACCGTAATTCCCGCTTCAGCTAGAATGCGCTGGAAGCGACGCAAGAAATACTGGCTAGGATCAGGAATGGCGATCGCTTCAACTTCTGGCTCTCCCCCAACCTGCAGCTGCCCTGAAATTCGTAAACTCGGCTGATTCAACTCTCGCTCAAGCTGCAAAAATTCTGGCGCTTCGGCTGCTGTAGTGATGGAATTGTTTTCAACCTGCCAACGCTGCGCTTCTACCGGATCGCTCCAAGAAAGCTGGAGGGGTTGTCCTACTGCTTGAGGTGAAAGGGTGAGGGCGATCGCATTCAAGTTCAGAATCAGGCTATTAACCCCAGCACCGTAACCTGCCTGCACGTCTTCCCATTCCCAGTTGGGGTTAAGAATTGGGTCTTGAAAGTACTGGTCGTCCCCAATCAGGCGATCGATGTGAGTGATGTTGCGATCGCGAATTTGCTGCGCCAGTTGTCGCAGTTCTGCATCTGTGAAGCTAGGATCACCCTGTCCCACAACTCGCAAAACCATCTCGTTAGAATCGTTTGCCTGATACACAGAAGTGCGAATTTGAAAGGAGCTACCCAATTGATGTAGCGCAGCAGCAGTCGTCAACAGTTTAGCTGTAGAGGCTGGAATGAAGTAGCGCTGAGCCTCTTGCTCATACAGCGTTTCACCTGTTGCTAGGGTCTGAATGGAGATACCCCAACGTGAGCGTTGAAGTTCGGGACGGTTGGCGATCGCCTGCAACTCATCTGCCAACTTAGTCGGACAGATTTCTGAACTCGTCTCAGAGTTTGCTTGAGCTACAGGAACGGGGATTTGAGCAGCAGTCTGTGCTCTAACCGAAGCGATGCTAAGTGGAATGGCGATCGCTACTAGTCCCAACCCAACCCGAAAAAGCCCTCTTATAAGCATCACAATCCCAACTTCTTCTACACAGAACTTAGAGGGTATTTGAAAAGTAGCAAATGTCCTCTGTAAGGGCGCAGCATTCGGCAGATAGACTCTAAAATAGACCGAAAATTCTTGCCCGAATGCCACGCCCCTACAAACTTTTGGTTACAGATTAGACTTTTGAAACATCCTCTTACAGGAGGCAATCTGACTCCATTGCAATTGTGCAGTACGGAATACAGCAGTTTCCTACTAACACGCCGTATTTTTGATTCATTCCAAACTTCCACAAAATTAAGCAACGCCAAAGAGTATTTAGACAGTAGGGAATTTCAAAAAGAGTCTGTGATTCCCAGAAAAGTAACAAACTCTGCTGTGTAAATAAGCGCAAAACCAGAAACGAGCAAATGCAATAAGACTTTTTTCTAGATTCCCTAGAAATCCTAAGGATGAGACATGATCAGTGTAGGAGATGTCAAGACTTACGCATAGTTACTATTAATCTTTTGCGTCGTATAGGTTGCTTTCAACCTTCTCTGCCAAACGAAAGAGAAAGTTTTAAGCCCTGGGTTAAGGGAACTTGAGCAACCTTTTGGCGTTAGTTTGATCTCTGCCGAACTGTTGATCCCCGTTGAGAAGTAGGGTGCCGTCCTGGATATTTCTACCGCAGGACAGGGATATATTCAACACAATACCTGGATAGAATCGCTCATAGCTCGAATCTCATTTCAATCTGTGCAACTAGGCGGGGGAGTCATGCAAAGTTTAACTATTCCTTCGACGACAATGTATAGCGAAGACCTGGAGCAGTTTCGGCAGCTTCAGCTTCAGCTACGCGATCGCTGGCAAGCCGTAGAGCAGTTCGACCATAACGACTGCGATATTTTGGTGATTCCCTCGCTCAGCCTGGATCAGCGGGAGCTTCTCAAGATCAAGGGAGTGCATCACTATGAAGAACGTCTGCTGTTTTCTCTGATTCGACTGCAAAATCCTTGCACTCGGCTGATCTACGTCACCTCACAGCCGATTCACCCTAGTGTGATTGAGTACTACCTCCAGCTTTTGCCAGGGGTGCCGTTTTCCCAAGCCCGCGATCGCCTCCTCCTTCTATGCGCCTACGATTCCTCCCCCCGCTCTTTGACCGAAAAGATTTTAGAGCGCCCCCGGTTAGTCGAGCGAATTCGGCAGGCAATTCGTGCAGAGCGGTCCTATATGACCTGTTTTAATGCCACGACGCTAGAACGGGATCTGGCTTTACAGCTAAATATACCGCTGCTAGGGCTTGATCCAAGTTTGCTCTACTGGGGCACCAAGAGCGGCAGTCGAGAAATTTTTGCCGAAGCTGAAGTGCCGCATCCTGATGGGAGTGATTTGGTCTGGAACTCGGCAGACTTAGCAAAAGTAGCGGTCGAGCTTTGGGAACGACAGCCTGACCTAAAGCGAATGGTCATCAAGCTAAACGAAGGCTTTTCAGGGCAGGGGAATGCACTGCTTGACCTCAGACCGATTCAGCACCTTGCCCCCGGAAATGCCTCGACTGCAGAACGGGTTCAGGAAATACGCGATCGCTTTGAGTCGCTCAGCTTCCAATCGGACACTGAAACTTGGGATAACTTTAGCAGTCGCATTCCAGAATTGGGGGCGATCGCTGAAGCCTTTATCGAGGGTGAGGAAAAGCGATCGCCCAGCGTTCAAGGACGTATCACGCCTGGCGGCGAAGTTGAGATCCTTTCTACTCATGATCAGATCTTGGGTGGCCCAGACGGACAAATTTTCCTGGGATGCAGCTTCCCCGCTGATGAATCCTATCGATTGCGTTTGCAGGAATGGGGCTGGAAAGTCGGCAAAGCCCTGGCAGCACGGGGAGCTTTAGAGCGCTACAGTGTAGACTTTATTGCCGTGCGACGGGCTGGCGACGGTGCCGCTCCGGGCGAACAGTGGGAATTTCAAGCGATCGAAATCAACCTGCGAAAAGGTGGCACTACCCATCCATTTATGACGCTAAAACTGTTGACTAACGGGCGTTACGATCGCCCCACGGGTCAGTTTTACAATCAGCAGGGTGTGCCGAAATACTACATTGCTACTGACAACCTGCAAAAAGACCGCTATCGGGGGCTATTGCCCAGCGACCTGATGGACATCATTGCCCACCATCGTCTGCACTTTAACAGCATTACCGAGACAGGCACCGTTTTTCACCTGATGGGCTGCTTGTCAGAGTTCGGCAAAGTGGGACTGACCAGCATCGGCAACTCGCCCCAACAAGCTGAGGAAATCTACAATCGGGTAATTCAAGTCCTCGACTCAGAAACTACAGAGCAAAATAGCTATTCTGGTCATCCTTCAACCCCCATGCTGCCAATCCAATGGAACGGACGAGGAGAGGGATAAGAGTGCAAAGTTCAATCTAAAACCTTAGATCCCGTAGGGGCGTAGCATTTGGTAAGTAGTTTCTGAAATAAATCAGAGATTCTTGCCCGAATGCTACGCCCTTACAAGACATTTGCGCCTTCTTAAACATCCTCAAGCGCTGTAGTCTTGAAGCGCCTTTACGTCCAGTGGTTGCGACTGAAGAGAACGAATTGCCGAAGCAGTTGCTTTGGCTCCAGCAATCGTGGTAATCGTAGGAATTTTGTAGGACAGAGCAGTTCGACGAATCAGGCGATCGTCCAACTGAGCAGCTTCCCCCGCGGGCGTATTGAGAATCAGCTGAATTTTCTGGTTCTTAATCCAGTCCAGCACATGGGGACGACCTTCGTGCAGCTTTAGCACTAGCTCTACGTCCAGTCCGTGTTCCTGCAAGGTTTGCCGGGTGCCTGCGGTAGCGACCACTTCTAAGCCTAGTTCCATCAGATCGCGGACAACGGGCACAGCCGCAGTTTTGTCGCGATCGTTCATTGAGACAAAGACGGTGCCGCTGAGGGGAAGGCGTTGACCTGCACCGAGTTCAGCTTTGGCAAAGGCTTTGCCAAAGTCGGTGTCGATGCCCATAACTTCTCCTGTCGATCGCATTTCTGGTCCAAGAATGGTGTCGGTGCCAGGGAATTTCTCAAACGGCAGCACTGCTTCTTTGACTGAAATGTGTTTGGGGATCACTTCTTCTGTGAAGCCCAAAGATTCCAGAGTTTCGCCTGACATCACCTGCACCGCAATTTTAGCCAGGGGTACACCGATCGCCTTTGAGACAAAGGGAACGGTGCGAGAGGCGCGGGGATTTGCTTCCAGGATGTAAACCTGTTCACCCTGCACAGCAAACTGAATGTTCATTAAGCCAATTACCTTGAGGGCTTTGGCAAGCTGCACTGTCCAGGTGCGAATGGTATCCAGGGCAACGGGGTGGAGTGAGATTGTAGGAATAGAGCAGGCAGAGTCGCCAGAGTGAATCCCTGCTTGCTCGATGTGCTCCATCACGCCGCCGATCACGACCTGTCCGGTTTGGTCGGCGATCGCATCCACATCCACTTCGATCGCGTTTTCTAAAAATCGGTCAATCAAAATGGGGTGATCTGGCTCAACCTGAACCGCATAGGTCATGTAGCGTTCCAGGTCAGCATCAGAGTAGACAATTTCCATTGCCCGTCCGCCCAACACATAGCTAGGACGCACGACAACCGGGTAGTTGATTTGCTGAGCAATGCGTACCGCTTCTTCGTAGCTGCGGGCAAGTCCGTTAGGGGGTTGCTCAATACCCAGTTCGCGCAAAATTTTCTCAAATCTTTCGCGGTCTTCTGCTGTGTCGATCGAGTCAGGGGAAGTACCCCAAATTTTTGTGGGAACAGATGGCTTCCCTTCTATCGATTCTGCGTCAGTCGATTCCAGGTAGCTCTGTAACGGAACTGCCAGTTTCAGCGGCGTTTGTCCGCCAAACTGAATGATTACGCTTTCGGGATGCTCGGCTTCAATGATATTAAGGACATCCTCTTTGGTCAGTGGCTCAAAGTAGAGGCGATCGCTCGTGTCATAGTCAGTCGAAACGGTTTCAGGGTTGGAATTCACCATGATGGTTTCAAACCCTTTGGCACGCAGAGCGTAGGAGGCATGACAGCAGCAATAGTCAAACTCAATTCCCTGACCGATGCGGTTTGGGCCGCCGCCCAAGATCATCACCTTGCGCCGATCAGAGGGCAGCACTTCTGACTCGGTGTTGAGGGTAGTGTTATGGGTTTTAAGCTGATTGGCTAGCGCTTCGTCTAGCGTCAGTGCCTCAAAGCTACTCTCATAGGTGGAGTAGTAGTAGGGCGTGAGCGCCTCAAATTCGGCGGCACAGGTATCCACTGTCTTATAGACAGGGATCACGCCAAGCTGCTGACGATAGCTACGCACTTCGTCTTCAGTGGTTTTGGTCGCGTAGGCGATTTGGCGATCGCTAAAGCCCTGTTGCTTAACGGCATAAAGCTGGTCTTTAGTCAGGTCTTTTAAGGGCGATCGCTTCAAAAACTTCTCCGTTTCTAGCAGTTCTTGGAGCTTAGTTAAGAACCAGGGATCAATGCAGGTTAGCTCGTAGATCTCCTCAATGCCCATGCCCATCAGCATTGCATGGCGCACGGTGAAAATCCGTTCAGGGTTGGGGGTACGCAGTCCGGCGCGAATTTGCTCCAGACTAGGTAGCTTTTCGGCGCGATCGCAGCCCCAGCCCGCCCGACCCGTTTCGAGCGATCGCAGTGCCTTTTGGAACGATTCCTGGAAGGTGCGACCAATCGCCATTGCTTCACCCACCGACTTCATCTGAGTCGTCAAGACCGGATTGGAGCCAGGGAATTTTTCAAAGGCAAAGCGAGGAATTTTGGTGACCACGTAATCAATCGTCGGCTCAAAGCTAGCAGGCGTTTTACGGGTAATGTCATTTGGAATTTCGTCCAGCGAGTAGCCCACTGCCAGCTTTGCTGCAATTTTGGCAATTGGGAATCCGGTTGCCTTCGAGGCAAGGGCAGAACTGCGGGATACTCGCGGGTTCATCTCAATCACGATCACTTCACCCGTGACCGGATTCACCGCAAACTGAATGTTGGAGCCACCCGTTTCAACGCCGATCTCCCGAATGATCTTGATTGAGGCATCCCGCAATCGCTGATATTCCTTGTCGGTCAGGGTTTGAGCCGGGGCAACGGTAATCGAGTCACCCGTATGAATGCCCATCGGGTCAAGGTTTTCGATCGAGCAAATGATCACGACGTTGTCTGCCAAGTCGCGCATCACCTCTAATTCATATTCCTTCCAGCCCAAAAGCGACTGCTCAATCAGAATTTGGGAAACGGGACTGGCATCCAGACCAGACTGAGAAATCTCCTCAAATTCTTCTTGGTTGTAGGCAATACCGCCACCGGAGCCACCCATCGTAAAAGCGGGACGAATAATTAGGGGGTAGGTGCCGATTTCAAGGGCGATCGCCTTTGCTTCAGCCATCGTCTCTGCCAACCCAGACGGACAGACCGCAACCCCGATCCGCCCCATTGCTTCCTTAAACAGCTTGCGGTCTTCTGCCATCTCGATCGCAGGCAGCTTTGCACCGATTAGCTCAACCTTATATTTGTCTAGGACTCCAGTTTTTGCCAGCGTCACTGCCAAGTTGAGCGCCGTTTGTCCGCCCATCGTCGGCAGCAGTGCATCAGGACGCTCTCGGGCAATCACCTTTTCTAACAGATCTGGCGTGAGCGGCTCAATGTAAGTTCGGTTAGCCGTCTCTGGGTCAGTCATGATCGTGGCTGGGTTTGAATTTACCAGCACAACTTCGTAGCCCTCATCTCTTAAGGCTTTACAGGCTTGAGTTCCAGAATAATCAAATTCGCAGGCTTGCCCAATCACAATCGGGCCAGAGCCAATCAATAGAATCTTGTGTAAGTCGTTACGGCGTGGCATAGGGGCACCAGAAAGGTCATGGCTGGTAAATCCCACCTATTGTAGAGGTTTTCAACTAAATCGTTTTGAATCATCTGATTCAAGTTTCTTAGCTTTGCCAAAAAAGTAGGACTGCAACATCTAGATCTCTGCTATTATCGGGGTCGCAAGCTTTCGAGGAGGCTGAAACCATGCCAATGGCGGTCGGCGTGATTCAAACAGATGGGTTTCCGGCAGTGCTAGCGGCAGCCGATGCAATGGTTAAGGCGGCGCGGGTAACGCTGGTTTATTATGGTTTGGCTGAACGGGCACAGTTTATTGTGGCAATTCGAGGCAGCGTTTCTGAGGTGAAGCCTGCGATCGCCGCTGGGGTTGAAGCTGGAAATAAGGTTAAGGACGGTCTCGTCCTTTCGCACTACATTGTGCCAAATCCACCCGAAAACATTGAGTCCGTTTTGCCGATCGCTTTTACGGATGAAGTCGAGCAATTCCGCGTTTAGCCCGTCCAGGCAAAGCTGAAGCTGATCACTTCACCTCAGCAATTTCAGAGCGAAGGCTCGTACAATTAATCTTGAATTACAGTCATTCATTTACGTATCTACGAGGAAGGGATCAGCGATGCCAGTTGCGGTTGGGTCACTAGAAACAAAAGGCTTTCCGGCGGTGCTTGCAGCGGCAGACGCAATGGTGAAAGCAGGGCGGGTCACGCTAGTCGGCTACCTGCGGGCAGGAAGTGCCCGGTTTACGATTAACATTCGCGGAGATGTCTCTGAAGTCAAAGCTGCAATGGATGCGGGCATCGTAGCCGCGGAGCAGTGCTATGGCGGTACGTTAGAATCCTGGGTGATTATTCCCCGTCCCCACGAAAACGTGGAAGGTGTGTTACCGATCGCCTACACCGAAGCGGTTGAGCAATTCCGCGACTCGGTTGAGCAACCCAGACGACTTCCTGGTAACGGAGGACTCAGAGCTCAGTAGATAGAAATCGCTGACTCTGCGTCACTGCAAAACTCCTAAGCCAGCAAACTAAGCCTGCCATCCCAGTAGGTTGGGTGCAGCAAAGCGGAACCCAACATTCCCCTAAATTCTGTTGGTTTACATATCTGCTTTGCCCAACTTACCGGCTAATAGCTGCATTGATAGGGCTAAGTTGTGGCCCCAGCTAACGCAATTCTTATTTGAAGTAGGAGTAATGCGGTTTCAAGTGACATTATTCCTATTTGAAACGGCAATGATGCAGTTTTAAGGGACACCATTCTCATCTGAAGTGACAACGATGTAGTTTCAAGGGACATCATTCCTACTTGAAATGACAATGGTGCAACTTAAAGTGAGGTGATTCCCACTCCAAGTTGGAATGATGCAGTTCTCAGTGAGATGATTCTCACTTGAAATGGCGATCGCCCTATCCTAAACGACGAGGTTCTCATCACCAGGGTGGGGAGGTGCGTCTTCTTGAGCATAATTTGGTGCAGGTTAAAATCGCCTACTAGTAGGACTCTGGTTTCTCCCTTCTTTTGCTAGAACTGGGAGAATTTGAATGAGTGCTACGCCTGTTCTTTGAGGAGCTTCACCTATGCCTCCTGCCCAAAACGTTTCCGGGAAGTCGGTTCCCGATCTGCAGCCGTTAAAGATTTTGCTGGTTGAGGATGATCCGGTGATGCGGCTAGGAATGGAGCAGTTTTTGGAGGATTGCCCTCAGTTCACGGTGGTGGGTCAGGCAGAAGATGGCTATCGAGCGGTGGAGGCTGCATTTAAGCTCAACCCCGATCTGGTGCTGATGGATATTGGATTGCCTTATCTGGACGGCATTGCAGCAACTCAGCAAATTAAAGCAAAGTTGCCTGAGATGCGAATCGTCATGTTTACTTCTCACACAGATGACACCGAAATGATTGCTGCCCTTTCCAGTGGGGCAGATGCCTATTTTGTGAAGGGTACGAGTTTAGACCAGCTCAAGGTGGCGATCGCCTGTGCCCGTGAAGGTGGGGCCTATCTCGATCCGCAAATTGCCCACCACGTGGTTGAATATCTCAAGCCCGCTCCGCCTACGGTGAGCAATGCCCAGTTTTCAGAGCGAGAAATTGAAGTATTGCGGCTGATTGTAGACGGCAAAAGCAATCCTGAAATTGCAGGTGAGCTTTATCTCAGTCTCAGTACCGTCAAAGCTCACGTTCGCACCATCATGAATAAGCTAGCTGTAGATGACCGGATCAAGGCAGCGGTTGCCGCATTGCGATCGGGGTTAGTGTAATTCGACATGACACCTATTCAGGTTATTGGCATCGGGCTAGACGGCTCAGCAGGACTCCCTGACTCAGTGCAAAAGCTGATCCAACAAGCCACCCTGCTAGTCGGCAGCGATCGCCACCTCAGCTACTTCCCCCACCACCCCGCCCAGCGTCTCATGCTGGGAGACTTCCATCAGGCGATCGCAACCCTCCGCACCCTCCTCCCTTCCCCCTCTTCTCCCCCTAGCCCCCCGCCCCTAGCCCCTAGCCCCTCAATCGCCATCCTCGTCTCCGGCGATCCCCTCTTCTTCGGGCTCGGTCGCCTGCTGCTAGCAGAACTGCCGCCCGACCAAATTACCTTTCACCCGCATCTCAGTTCCGTGCAGCTTGCCTTTAGTCGGGTCAAAGTTTCCTGGCAGGACGCAGAATTGATCAGCGCGCATGGGCGATCGCTTGAGCAACTCACCCAGGCATTGCAGCAGGGCAAAGACAAAATTGCTGTGCTAACCGACCCTAAGAATACGCCTGGGGCGATCGCCCGTTTGCTATTAGCGCTGGACTTGCCCAGCGAGTATCAGATTTGGGTGTGTGAAAACCTGGGAGGCAACGAGGAACGCATTCAAACCTTTCCCGCAAACGAGTTAGCTGAGAAGGATTTTGCGCCCCTGAATGTAGTTGTGCTGCTCCGCACCGATCGACAGAAAGCTCTAACTTTGGAACAGTTACCTGCCTTGGGACTGCCCGATCAGAGTTTTTTCAGCTTTGGCGATCGCCCTGGATTGATGACTAAGCGTGAAATTCGGCTGCTGGTTTTGGGCGAACTGGCACTGCAACCGGGGCAGGTAGTCTGGGACATTGGCGCAGGCACGGGCTCTGTCTCCATCGAGATTGCCCGCCTGTTTCCGCAGTCGCAGATCTACGCAATTGAGCAAACCGCCGCTGGAACTGCCCTGATTCAGCAGAATTGCGATCGCTTTCAGGTGAAAAACATTACTTCAATTCACGGCAGCGCCCCGGATGCACTGCAAAGCTTGCCGAACCCAGACCGTATCTTTATTGGCGGCAGTGGCGGCAACCTGAGCGAAATTCTTGATCTTTGCGCCCAACGGATAGCCCCCAAAGGCATTCTGGTGCTTGCTCTGGCGACGCTAGAACGTCTCACTACGGCTTTGCTATGGCGGGATCAGCTTCCCCAATCCAAACGCTGGCAGCACCATTTGCTTCAGGTGCAGCTTTCTCGCTCGGTGCCAGTGGGATCGTTAACCCGATTTACGCCACTCAACCCGGTGACGCTGCTCACGCTAAGCCAAACTCCCACAGAATAGCCCCTGTGGCTAATAGAAACAAAATACCCATTGCTCCAGCTAGCGGTTTGCCACCTAACCCAGTAAGCCAGGTTGAACCGCTTCCGGTGTAAGCGATCGCCTCCATTGCATCCAGGCTAGCGATCGCCCAAATCCATCCAGCATGAAGCCCACAGGCTAAGCCTAAACTGCCGCCATCCACCCATCGCGCCAGCCCCAGCACCATTCCCATCAGCCACAGTCCTGGCAGTTGAGGAATATTTTCTTTGCCCTCCCAAACTAGATGTAGCAGCGCAAAAATCAAGCTGGCGATCCCCCCTGCCACCCAGACAGAGTAGTCCTGCTGGAGCTGGTTAATCAGAAACCCGCGAAAAATTAACTCTTCTGTAACGCTCACCCACAATCCCAGGAGCAAAGTCGGCAGCAATAGCTGAAGCAAAGCAGTGGCAGCATGACTGCCTTCCGCCTTAGTTTGAATTGGGCGCTGCCAGCGTAGCCAACCCAGAGCTTGCTGAACCACAAACAGAATTGCTAAACCCAATACCCCCAGCAGCCACCCTAACCCGACTGAACTCAGTACCGATGGATTCCAGGACAAGCCGTAATCAGTGAATGATGTCCCTTCTAAATGGGCTGCCCCCCACAAAATTGCAGGTGCTAACAGGTAAAGCGAGGCTAGCAGCGGCAGCTTTTGCGAGGGGGCAAGGGGTTTTGGAGGATGCCAATGAAGCGCGATCGCTAGCAGTATCGCAATGGGTAGCCAAGCGATCGCCCAGGTGAGAAAGAAAATGAAGATCTTTAACAGCGCAGGGGCTTTAGTCAAAACTGCAAAGCTCATACCGAACAGCCTAGAACTTTTGAGCAAAAGTCGGGAAAGGATGTACCAAAACAAGACGAATTGGATACAGATTGCTCAACGGCATGAGCCTTCATGCATATTTCTGATGTGAACGGTCATGCGTAGATTTAGATTTGAACGGTAATTTCTCCAA
The DNA here is from genome assembly GCA_014695345.1 of Cyanobacteria bacterium FACHB-471. Taxonomy (GTDB): domain Bacteria; phylum Cyanobacteriota; class Cyanobacteriia; order Elainellales; family Elainellaceae; genus JAAUTN01. Next base: position 268,035 of record JACJOC010000058.1, on the reverse strand, counting down.
GTATTAATGATTAGCTTACTTATCTACTTATTTATCTTGAGAGGATTACAGCCCAAAGTTGGTCTTGACAAACCACGATCAAAGCATTCGCCTTCTAGAGATCTTCATCCTCATCCAGGTCAATCGAACCATTTCTATCACTATCAATCTGAATGAGGTGAATGTGCTTGTAGCCTAACTTAATCTCAAACTCATCACCCGGCTTTAATCCCATTTTTTCGGTGTAAGTTGCACCAATAACTATCTGCCCATTCTTATGAACACTGACTCGATAGGTTGGTTCTCGACCCCGTCCATCTTTTGTGCCCTCTGCACTCAAGGGAGTTCCTTTGGCTGCTAGTACGGCTTCAAAAAAATCTGCAAGATTAACTCGGGTCTGGTTATTTTTGCCAACTGTATAGTATCCGCACCGTCTCGCTTTTTCTCGACGAGGCAAGTGGGAAAGTTCTTTTACTTTTTGAAGTAGCGCTTTTCCGGTTAAAGGAGCCGTTACAGTTTCAGTCATCTTCTTTAAGGTGTCCTTTCAGACTTCAAGATAGCAAATTAGAGCTAATGCCAACCTTTTCTATATAAAAATATAGCCCTAAAGGTCACTGATATGACAAGAATTTACTGAAGAACCTAAACAATAGACTAGTTAAACATCATGCTCTGCTTAAAGCCTATGCAAAATCTGAAAGCCTAATTTAGGAGTATCGGGATTGGCTTAACCCTATATTGCTAAGTTGGAGTTTTCATCGCGTTTCTTAGCAGTGTGCATTGCTAATTAAGCTAAGGTACTTATTGCCGATCTTCCTAATCTCAGCCATAGAGATCTGTGTGTCAAATCCATGGGGCAAAATTTGGAGGTTAATCAATATCAGAAGTAGATCAGATAGTTGATTTCAATCGCTCTTAGGATTGAAAGTCGATACATGATTGCTGAGAACTGTCAACTCCAAAAAGCAAAAAAGCCATGTAAAGACTAGATGTTGTACTCATTTACTTCCCCTCATGCTGGTAGCAATCCTGGAAAGTTTATCAAGGCATTCGCTCTCCAATGGCGTGATTTCACAAACCATCTGACTCAGAAATTGCGTAGGGGTTAGTTCTAAATAAGCGGTGATTGTAAGTAGCGTAATCTTTACCTAGACACTCGCAATCCCTACCCTAATCTCGCTACCTAAGTTGGATTGTATCGGTGTTGTTTTGCGGTTGGTAGTGATAAATACGAAAGAGTGATCCTTTAGGAAACGATTGTGGGAGGTTGTGGTCAAGGCGTTTTTGGCTGCTCTCTTTCATTATCCCGCCGCGCATTAGGTGAAGTTATTCTCCTTGTCAAAGGAGTTTCAAGGAGTTTCGGCTTAGACTATAGATATAGAAGCACTGACTGATCACTACAAAAGATTGCATCAGTGCTGAGTATCAATAGTCTGGAATTTGCTTTGACTATGCAAGTTTTGTTTAAAGTGGTTCGGCAGGAGTTAGACGGCACTCCACGAATCCAAACTTACGAATTAGAAGTTGACCCCGGCAATACGGTTTTAGATTGTCTGAATCGAATTAAGTGGGAACAGGACGGTACTTTGGCGTTTCGGAAGAACTGTCGCAACACGATTTGTGGCAGTTGTGGAATGCGAATTAACGGTCGGTCTGCCCTAGCCTGTAAGGAAAATATTGGTAGCGAAATTGCTCGGTTGCAACAAATCCAAGCGTCTGCAACTTCGAATCATGGGTCTGAACTTCCAACAATCACGGTTGCCCCCATGGGAAATATGCCCGTGATTAAAGATTTGGTAGTGGATATGCAGAGCTTCTGGGATAACCTCGAGGCGGTTGAGCCGTATGTCAGCACTAAGGCGCGACAGGTTCCAGAACGTGAGTTTTTGCAAACCCCAGAAGAGCGCGATCGCCTGAATCAAAACGGCAACTGCATTCTCTGCGGAGCTTGCTATTCCGAATGTAATGCGCGCGAGGTGAATGCAGATTTTGTTGGACCTCATGCGCTGGCAAAAGCGGCTCGAATGGTAGCTGACTCCAGGGACGACCAGACGGAAGCTCGGCTAGAAAACTACAACCAGGGCACTCATGGAGTGTGGGGCTGTACACGCTGCTATTATTGCAATGCGGTTTGCCCGATGGACGTTGCGCCAATGGATCAGATTGGCAAAATCAAACAGGAAATTTTAGACCGCAAGGATGAGCGCAGTAGCCGTTCGGTGCGACACCGTAAGGTTTTGATTGATTTGGTGAAGCAGGGCGGCTGGATTGACGAGCGCCAGTTTGGACTAAAAGTAGTTGGTGATTCGTTTAGGGACTTACGAGGTTTAGCTAGCCTTGGGCCTTTGGGCTTGCGGATGCTAGTTCGAGGAAAGTTTCCTTTAGAATTTGAGCCATCTGAAGGGGCAGCAGAGGTGCGATCGCTAATCGAATCTGTGCAAAATCTGGAGTCGCAGTCAAACTAGCAACAGCCCTTTAGAATCCTTTAGTGGATTAGCATTTCTTACGAATGCTCAAAATTCCTATTCTGAATGACTCAATTCCTATGACTTCTGAAAAAATCACACCCACACCCGAAGTTACTCCAGATTCCACAGCCGAAACGGCTGTCCAGCCTGAGCCTGGCTTCGGCTGGACACCCTATGCTGAACGGATCAATGGGCGATTTGCCATGATCGGGTTCTTTGCGCTACTGATTTTGGAGCTGCTTACTCGCGAAGATTTCTTTACCTGGCTGGGGCTACGCTAGCGCACTGTGAGGGTATAGCGCCCTTGACCGTTGGCATCGTAGGCATTAGCGATCGCCCGGTAGGTACCCGTTTGGGGTAGCGTAACTCTAATTTCAGAGTTGCGGCACTCTGGCGTTTGTTGCTGGCACCGATCGTCATTTTGTTCGAGTGGTTCGCCCTGCTCGTTCACCAGGATCAGATAGGTGTCAAATTCTGTACTCTCCATCGTGACTGTCACCGTCTGCCCCTGCGTTGCGCGAAAAACATGTTCGCGGTAGAGGCTATTGTCAGATAGCGTTGGTCCACCAGGGCTCAGTACCCCTTGCTCTTGCAAGATTACGCCGGATGGGGTGGGTTGCTGTTGCTGTCGAGGCTGTTGTCCTTGGACAGGCGGTTGACCCGCTTGCTGTTGAGGAGTTGACCCAGCCGAAGCTACGCGCAATTCATAATCTCCCGATTCCCCTGCGGCATAGGAGTTTGCCAGAATTGTATAAGTTCCGTTAGCTGGCAAAGTCGTTGCTAGCCTAGCGTTGGTACCGCCAGCACTGTCGTCATCTTGAGTCAGATCGCTACCATCGGGTGCCAGCAAGATCAGGTAAGCATCCAATTGGTTGCTACTCATTGTGATTTCGATCTGCTGTCCGGCTCTGCCTTCAAAGGTGTAAAGGTTGAAGTAGCTATTGTCTACTGGTAAGACGTTGCTGCCGTCGCCTAGATTACCCCTAACAATTGGACCATTGACTGCGATCGCCTCAGGCGGACGATTAATTTGTGGGCGGTTGGTTTGAGCAACAGTGGGGGCACTTCCTTCTCGCACTGCTGTGAGGAATGGCTGAACGCGATCGACTGAAATGGCAAACCCAATGCCGATATTTCCCGCAGTGCTACCCGTTGTAAAAATGGAGGTGTTAACTCCAACCAATTCTCCTCGGTTATTCAGGAGGGGTCCACCAGAGTTGCCGGGGTTAATTGCTGCGTCAGTTTGAATCAGTCCCCGATCCTGGTCAATTCGACTGACAATACCCACTGTAAAAGTATTTTGAAACTGTCCAAAGGGGTTGCCGATCGCAAAGGCTCTTTGCCCAACGCGTACAGAGCCAGAGTTAGCCAACCTTAAGTAGGGCAAATTGCTCTGTCCTCGTAACCGAACTGCGGCTAAGTCTAATCCCTCTTCCCCAAACGCAATAACATCGCCCTGAACCTCTCTACCGTCCGACAAACGCACTGTCACCGTACGGCTACCTGCCACAACGTGGGCATTGGTCAGAATCAGTCCGTCTGGGCTAATGATGCTGCCACTACCTGAACCGTCTCCTGCATTTACAGAAACAACCGCTGGACTTGCCGTTTCATAGACCCGAACGTTGGTATCTTCTTCCACATCTTGAGCCAGCGCTTGGTTGGAGCGGGGCTGACCCAAATTAGTAACGTTCAGCAGGTCAACCGGAACAAATGCATCAAGGGTGGTGAGACCAATTGCAGTTCCTGCTGCGATGATTCCTGATGTGGCTACACGGCTGAGGAGTTTGATGTTCATGCTGGAATTGTGGTGCAACTGCTAGGGAACAGATTTCAAAGAGCTATTCAGGAGATACCTGGTGGCGATCGCCGATTCCGTTTATCCGATACCTTCTTCATCCTTCTATTTTGGCTATCCGGGATAGGGTTGGGTAGGGTTTGTGTGACAGCTATCGCTGTTGCAATGAAGATTTAAATAAGAAATAATCTTCCAGCACGAATCACTTTTTGAGGCGTAATACCAACTCAAAAATTAGGGTTACAGATGGGAGGGTACCCCGCGTCGCGGGGTGCCCTCCCATCTAGAGAAATGTTATAAGTGCTAGCGTACAGATCAAATTCGAACCTCCTCTAACCTCAGCGGGGATTCATGGGAATGTCTAGGGGATCGCCAGCACGGGTATAAATTAAGATGTCCCACTGCCCCTGAGCGTTGGATTCAAAGGCGATAGTGCTGCCATCAGCGCTAATGCTGGGGTTACGAACTTCAGCTTTAAGAGCGTTGGTGAGACTGCGAAGCTGATACAGTTGGCGATCATACAGATAAATATTAGATTCGCCCTGCCGATTCCCTGCAAAAACAATGTAGCGACCATCTTCAGAAATGTCTGGATCGGCAACAGTCATATCTAGACTGTTGAGTTCAGGTAAGTCGAGCAATTGCCGCCCGATTAGGTCATACACATAGACATCTTGACTGCCTGCTCGGTCTGAGACAAAAACAAGATGTCTGCTAGCAGCTTTAGGAGATAGTTCTGCATAGGGGCTGTTGAGGCTGCGTCCGTTGGGGTCAAAGGGAAAGCTGAGATAGTGTGGGCCTGAACAACCAATCAGCAGAGCAGACAGGGCGATCGCCAAAACTAAAATCGCTAAAACAGATCTCACAGCAGCAGGTTTCACAGGAGCAAGACGGAGGGGGCAAGGCGGAGCGGGACAAGGAGGAATTGCGGTTTAATTCTCTGACTTCACTCTACAGAACATCTAGCTCAACTCTTGTGCCTCGATCAATCACTTCAATATCCCACTGTCCGTTGCTGCCCGTCTCAAAGGTAATGTAGCGTCCGTTGGGGCTAATGCTGGGATGTCTGACCCAGCCTCGGTAGCCAGCCGTGAGAACCTGGACTTGTTCGGTAACGCGGTCATATAACTCAATATCGGCTCTACCGCGATCGCTTGCAACGTACACAATGTAGCGGGCTGTGTTGCTAACGCCGGGGTTTTCGGCGATCGCATCCGGGCGATTTAACCGAGGCAAATCGACAAATTCCTGACTTTTCAAGTCAAACAGCAGAAGACTGCGAGTACCGTTTCGGTTAGATACGTAAGCAATAAATTGCCCATTGCCGCTTAAGGCTGGTTGCTCATCGGTATACAGGCTGTTCAAACCGTTTAAGGAGTCATCAGCCCAAGCTACGTCTTGTTGGCAGTTAATAAGAAAAGTGAACAGGATCAAGCCAATGCTTAACCCTATCCACTGCTGAAAGCGCTTGAAAATGCCAAAATGCCTGACCACTTGAGGAGCTAGCGTTTAGTTGTCGCTAATCATAATCACGTGGATTATCCTGGTCTTCGCTGGTGTAATCAATTGGCTGATAGTCAACGTAGTCAGAGGGCGATCGCTCTGACTCAACTCGACTGCGGCGAGGCGCATCTTGAGGAGGGCGGGTTCTTCTGGGTCTTGAAGATGGGGGAGAATCGGAACTGCGGCTAGGACGACTGCTGCGAATCGGTTTGTCCTCTGTATCACCCCAGTACTCGTCTACATCAGGACGGCGGGACACTGGACGCTCGGTTCCACTAGAGGGAGGACGACGGCGACGAGGGCGGCTTGACGCATCACTGTAAGGGTCACCAGAACCGAGGCGATCGCTGCTGCCTCGGCTGGATGGACGACGACGCACTTCCTCACCGTACTCGTCATTCGGGCGAGCATCGCGTGTGCCTCTGATCCGACGAGTGATAGGCCGAGGTTCTTCATCTAGGGCATCCAGTTCGTCTAACTCAGCCCGATAAACCCGGCTCACAGGACGATCATCATCGACAACAGGCGTTGTACGCTTTGCCTGCTCTGTAGCGACAGCCCGCAGACGAATGCTCTCAACCGCAAAGAAAATGGCAGAACCCGTCAGCATAAACTGACCAAACTGCAAAATCGGGTCTTGCCGCCAGCCATTGAAGAACAGAATGCCACCGCAAACCAGCGCCACTGCTGCAAAGAAAATGTCATGATCTCGCGCCAGGTTAGGGCGCACCGAACGCAGGAAATAAAGCCCTACGCCTGAGAGGGCCAAACCAACCCCCACAAGGCTACTTGCGTTTGAGATGATGTTAACCGTTGCTAGCGTCGGGGTAATCATGCTGTTCAAACCCAGCCCAGCATCCACCATTGCAGTTCTCCGTAAGTATGTCCTAATCCTAAGCGACTTTTAGTTAAATCGATTTGCTTGTTTAACCAATTCGCTTGTTGATTTTGTAATGATCTCTACTCTAACCGAATCGCTGACTGACCTAAGTCTTTCAGCCAAACCGCTACAAGCATTAACTAGCCAAGCTAAATGAGGATACTGCTCTGTGTCAAGACTAACTAGACACTAAAACTTCAGGAGTTGGGTTAGAAGCTTATCTAAACGGTCCTAAAAGTCATGCGGAAGCTTAGATCTACAAAGCCAGGGATTTTCAGAATCAAATGACTTCTACTCTGAAAATCTCTGGCTCTGCTCAATTCACAAACCTGAGTCAAATAACCTCATCCGACTAAGAGCGCTGGATCTTGTCTCTTTGGCTAATGAAGATCAGGGCAACGGTTGCTGGAATAATGATGATGACTGCTCCTGCAAGCAGGCTGTATAGGAAATTTGCTAAAGATGGTGTCATGAGTTTTGATCCCCAAATTTGGAAGGCTATTTCATTAATAATCTTATCGGGCTGTTAATCCTTTGAGAAGTCTATTTGACTTTAGATTTTACTGCAATTCTAGGTTGGGGCAGGTCTAAAGCCGCGTTCGAGGGGCGGTAGAATATGAATAGACTCGGTTACAAAGCTTAATTTTTAGCACCTATGACCTCTGTTGCGATCGCCAATTGGGTTTTGGCTCCTCTGTTGGGGCTACTGATTTTGTTGTTCATTATTCGCATCGTCTTGACCTGGTATCCTCAAGCCGAACTGAATCGGATGCCATTCATTCTGGTGGCTTTGCCCACAGAACCTTTTCTGATCCCACTGCGTAAGCTTGTGCCTCCTTTAGGTGGAGTAGACATCACCCCTATTATTTGGGTTGGAATTTTTAGTCTGCTGCGTGAAATTTTGCTGGGGCAGCAGGGGCTACTGACGATGATGGCTTACTGAGGCAATTTCCAGGCAGAAATTACCGCACAACTGGGAACGCTTGCGTTTTAGCGGGTTAGGGGCAAAGTATTCGGCAACAAGATTTCGGTCATTGCACGGAATCTTGACCGAATGCTTCGCATCTACAGACTTACTTTTCGGGGGGACGCATCATTTGCTCAACAAAGTTAGTGTAGATCTTGCCCTGCCCGAATTCGGCAGTTTCCAGAATTTTTTGGTGAAAGCCAATCGTGGTGGGTAAACCTGTGATCGCGCATTCTCGTAAGGCTCGCTTCATTCGTTGAATTGCGGCAGGGCGATCGGGTCCCCAGACAATCAGCTTGCCAATCAACGAGTCATAGTAGGGCGGAATTTCGTAGTCGGTGTAAACATGGGAATCAATTCGCACGCCGGGACCGCCAGGAGGCAAATAGCCGCTAATGCGTCCGGGGTGCGGACGAAAGTTGTAGTCAGGATCTTCAGCATTGATGCGGCACTCGATCGCATGTCCGCGAAATACCACCTGCTCCTGTGTCAGACGTAGCTTTTCTCCCTGGGCGACGCGAATTTGCTCAGCAATTAGATCTAAGCCAGTAATCATCTCGGTGACGGGATGCTCAACCTGAATGCGGGTGTTCATCTCCATGAAATAAAAATGTCCCGATTGGTCAAGCAGAAATTCGATAGTGCCTGCACCCGTGTAGTTGATCGCTTGAGCGACCCGGACAGCAGCAGATCCCATTTTTTCGCGCAGTTCTGCGGTGAGAGCAGCGCTGGGAGCTTCTTCTAGCAGCTTTTGGTGCCGTCGCTGAATGGAACAGTCTCGCTCTCCCAGGTGAATGGCGTTGCCGTAGCTGTCAGCAAGAATTTGAAACTCGATGTGACGGGGTCGTTCGATGAATTTTTCTAGATAAACGCCGGGGTTACCAAAAGCGGCATCCGCCTCACCCTGAGCCGCTAGAAAAGATTTCACTAATTCGCTTTCATCTCGAACTAGACGCATTCCGCGACCGCCGCCGCCCGCTGTTGCTTTAATGATGACGGGATAGCCAATTTTGTTGGCGATCGCCAAGGCTTCCTGATCATCGATTAGCAGCCCATCACTTCCGGGTACAGTAGGCACACCAATCCGCTGCATCGTTTCTTTTGCAGTTGATTTGTCGCCCATTGCCCGCATTGCTTCAGGGGAAGGACCGATAAAGGCAATCTGGTGATCGGCGCAAATTTCAGCAAAACGGGCGTTTTCTGCCAAAAAACCATAGCCCGGGTGGATCGCAGTAGCGTTGCGAGTCAGGGCTGCGGCAATAATATTGGGAATATTCAAATAGCTTTTGCTGCTGGGAGGCTCACCGATGCAGACCGCCTCATCTGCCAGCTGAACATGTAACGCATTGCGATCGATTGTGGAGTGAACGGCAACGGTGGCAATTCCCATCTCTTCGCAGGTACGAAGGATGCGAAGGGCAATTTCCCCACGGTTGGCAATCAAAATTTTGGAAAAACGCATCTTCCAGCTTTAGCGGGTGAGGGTCAGGCGAGACAAACTTTTCCGAGTCACCCTGGGAAGTCATGCTTCAGCGAAATGACGAAGGCATCTAGCCACTCAAATGTTTAGAGACAGGGATCGGAAGTCCGTAACCAGTAGTTAATCCTATCATGCGGCAGACACCGCTTGTAGCTTGTCTTACCACCAGGCTTAAAGCAACTTGGGGAGGTTAAATTTTTCGCAGGCTAGTCTACGAAAAATTAACCTCCCCAAATAGTTTTTAGGATAGGAGCTTAGAGCTTGATGAGTTAGTCAGCAGTTGCCAACTCGGTGCTGCCGCGACCGCGACGACGGGTGAGGCTGTTAAACAGCATTTGACCGATCGCCTTAATCAGGTTGCCTTCAAGTTCCTGGAAGACTTTCATATTCATGCCGAAGGTGGCATTTGCTTCGTCAACAATGCGATCGGCAGTCGCCTCGTCCACGGGCAATTCATCCATTGCCTGACGATATTTTGCTTTGAACTGCTTTTCGTCAGGAATGTCTTTGAATTCGTAGAAAGCGGTTCCTTCACCGTTGCTCAGGTTCATGCCACGCTGGGCAATGCCTTTGAGGATTTGACCGCCTGACAGGTCACCCAGGTAGCGGGTGTAGGAATGTGCTACGAGTAGCTCAGGCTGCGTTGCAGAGACCTGACGAATATGCTCTACATATGCTTTAGCCGCAGGGGTCGGAGCAATTTGGTCGCGCCAGTTGTTTCCGTAGTAAAAGTGCAGGTCGCGCTCCAGACTTTCCTTGCGATTTAGCTCTGGGAAATGGATTTTAGAAACGATTGGATGCTGCTGATGGCGCTCCATTTCTTCTTCCATTGCCGAGTAGACAAAATAGAGGTCGGCGACCAGCTTTCGGTAGGAGTTCTTTTCTACAACTCCTTTGAGAAAGCACTTCACAAAGCCGACGTTCTCAGCCATTGTATGGGCCTTTTTGGTGCCCTCTCGCAGCTTGGTTGCTAAATTACTGGTCATTATTAAAGTCCTACTAATCCCAACATTAAATTTGCCTGCTGGAGTGCCGAAGCTTAACAAGGCTACTTAACAATGCTAAGAAACAATGTTAAAAAGCTTCCCAAATTGTTAGAGTAATCCGATTTGATGAGAGATTTTGTTAAAAATTCTTACGCGACAATTCTTGCTAGCCACACAACCTTGTTGGCTTCATGCTTGTCGGCTTCATAAGTAGTTTGTGAGAACACCTGTCCGGCGGTAAGGTGTTCTCACAAACTGCTTAGAGCTAGCACCTTACATGATGGTGATGTCGTTAAAGTCAGAGTTAGCGAGTCGTTCGCGTAAAGTTTCAGTGAGATGCGCCCCTTTTTGGTCTTGCACGTAGAACTGATAGGCAAGGCTACCGTCTTTGCTGACGGCAAATTTGGCATCAAATTCTTTGGCTCTCTCATCCAAATAGGATTGCGCAGTCATTCTGGGCAGGTTGGCAGCAGCAGCAAATTGCGTCACGGTTAAATATCCGCTGTTTTGCTTGAGCAACCGGTAAAAAATAGAACGTAAATTAATGTGATCGTGGCGTGGGTTAGGACGGGATGCGCTAACGAGTAGCCAGCCTCCCAGGGCAATCGGGGGTGCCCCAAATAGGAGTCCTCCCACTAGTCGGGAGGATCTAGTTCCAGTGTCTCCGGTGATGACACTGTGGGCGAAGGCGATAACAATAGCGGAACCCGCAGCGAGAAACAGACCTGCCAAAAGTTTTTTTGTTCGCATCACTCTAGCTGGAGTGGGGTCAGAATTACAGCCTGAGTTAGAAGGCTTAGTTAGAAGACCGGGCCATCGCCAATTTGTTCTCCTAGCCTGCCTATTCAAACGGCTAGTCCATGATTGCGTCAACCGTATGATAACGTTTCTCCAAAAACAGATGGAAGGGCACCCCGCTCCACGGGGTGCCCTTCCATCTGTTTTTGGAATTGGTATGAGTCCTTATCGTTCGTGAACAAGGTTACAGGGAGGTAAAAGGGTGAGGGATGAAAGTCCATTTCATCCCTCACCCTTTTGCCTTTCGCTATTCCAGATGTAGAGCTTAACGAGTGGCTTCTAGTAGCCGAGAGAAGTAGAAGCTGGTTTTTGTCATGGCGTTGCGCTGTACTTTCCAGCCTCTTGCCTCCAACCCTTTGACGATGTTGGATTCTTTGTGCAGGTAGGCACGGGTTGCTTTGCTGGGTCCGGGAAAAAAGTCGCCGATTTTTTTCAGCAGGCTGTAGGCAAAGGTCTTAGGGGCAAAGCTGAGGATCAGGCGAGAGTCTGCCAGGTTGCTGAGGTGATCGATCATGGCGATCGCCTTATCTTGGGGATAGTGAATCAGCACATCGAGGCAAATCACGGTGTGATAGTTGCCGCTCAGCGCTTCCAGGTCTTGCACGGCAAAGGTGGGATTGTCTGACTGCCCCAATTCCGTTGTGGCTCTGGTCTGGGCTTCTCCTACCATTTTTTCAGAAATATCGCTGGCGTAAACTTTTGCACCTGCTGCTGCTAGCGGAATGCTGAGACTGCCGACTCCACAACCCGCATCGCAAACTGTCAAGTTTGCTAGATTGCCATCAGCCTGGAGCCATGCCAGCACGGTATCAACGGTCTGTTGATGCCCTTTGCGGATATCTAGCTGAACTTTGTTGACTTCACCGTCGCCGTAGATGCGCCGCCAGCGATCAAAGCCTGTGGCGTTAAAGTATTCCTGGACAACCGCCTTGTCATCCACTGTTTTATCGCTAACTGTGTTCATCGAATTCATAAAGTTTTTTGAGCGTAGGCAACAGCTGTTTGACTTAAGCAAACTTTCCTATACTTTATGACGAATGATGCGCGGTACAACTGCTCAATCGCGTCAACGCGATCGCAATTTCTGCTGAAATGCTTCTGCTTGCTTGGAATTGGGAATTTCAGCAGCGATCGCCTGCACCAGCTGTTCAGGTTTCAGGTGCGGCGTTTGGGACAGAATGTCTTCCACGATGTAGTCTGCCATCGGTCCAATGCAGCGGGCTAGCTCGGTGCGGCAGCGTTCGACAAATTTAGGATCGAGGACGGGTAAGGGTTTAGGAGGGGGAATAGGCGAGCGCTGCTGCTGGGTGACATTGCTTGTTGGTCGGCTAGAGCGGACAGAGGGATTGGGAAGAGGGCTGCTGGCTGCGCCTGTTAGTCCCAGCGCTGTCATTACTTCAGCGGCAGACTGATAGCGATCTTTGGGCTTTTCAGACAGCATTTTGTTGAGAATTTGGGTAAGGCGATCGCTCACCTGCACATAGGACTGCCAGCACCATTCTAAGGAATCGCGATCGGTGAGGGTATTCGGCTCTTGCCCCGTAAGCAAAACGATCGCCGTTACGCCCAGTGCATACAGGTCACTACAGGGATAACACTGCCCCATGCGAATCTGCTCTGGAGGCGCATAGCCTAGCTTGCCGACAAAGGAAGCCTGGCTCACGGTTGAACCCTCTTCTGCGTAAGCTGCCCAAATTTGATTTACCGCTTGCTTGACCAAGCCAAAGTCGATCAGCATCGGGTGTGTTTGACCATCTGGCAACATTACGTTGTCAGGTGAAATGTCTCGGTGAACAATGTTTAGACTGTGCAGATACTCCAAAACGGGTAGCAAATCAGCCAACCATCGAGTCACTTCGGCTTCGGAAAAAGCGGCCCCTTGGCGCAGCTTTTCTCTCAAGAGGGTGGCGTAGGTTTTGCCATCAATGTATTCCTGTACGAGAAACAGCCGCCCTTTTTCGGCAAACCAGGCGAGGAAGCGAGGAATTTGCGGATGCTGAATTTCGTAGAGGACTCTGGCTTCTTGCTCAAACAGTTGGCGCGACTTTTGTACTGTGTAGTCGGCGCGGCTGGTTGGCACAAATTCTTTGAGAACGCACAGATCACCAAAGCGCTGCATGTCTGAGGCTAAGTAGGTTCGCCCAAAGCCACCTCTTCCTAGAACTCGATGAATTTGGTAGCGACCGTCAATGATCGTGTCGAGGAGCGTTTCTTCGGAGGCAGAGCCGAGCAGATTAGAAGGGGCTGAAGTGTCCAAAGGATGGACGGAAGTCGCGTCAGAATGACGGGCAGGCAAAATCTGGTAGGCGGGAACAGGCTGCTGGATGTTTTTTAGCTTCAATGGCCCAGCATAGACCGCTTCCATCACTAGCCGATCTTTCACCACGTCGTAGACGGTTTGGGAAATGCAGATGCCGCCGGGTTTTGCTTCAGTTTGCAGACGAGCGGCAATGTTGACCCCGTTGCCCATTACGTCGGTTTCGCTAAAAAACACGTCGCCCAGGTGGATGCCAATGCGGTGAATTAGCACGTCTTCGGGCGATCGCTGGTCTGCCTGCTCAGCGATAGTAGTCTGAATTTTCGTGGCACAGGCAACGGCCTGGACTGCGCTAACGAAATACATTAGCAAGCCGTCTCCAGTGGATTTGAGTACCTGCCCTTCGGTGTTTTGGCAAATCTGTCGCATCATCTGGAGGTCACGCTGAATTAGGTTCAGCGTATGCTCTTCGTCGCTTGACATGCGGGCACTAAAACCGACGCTATCGGTAATCACAATAGCGGCCAGGGCGCGGTTGCCTCGTTTCAGCAGTGGAGCTTGGCTGTCCATAGGGCGGCGCTATGGCTGGGTGGGTTGGACTGTTAATTTTGCTGGGGAGGTGGCGATCGCTAACGGCGTACAAACATTTCCGTAGGGGCGAAGCGTTCGGGCAGAAATCCTTACTCTAATTCAGAGCTTATCTACCAAACGCTTCGCCCCTACCCATACACCCTGATTAAAATTCTGTTCTACTCACATCTTTCCTGATGCTAACGGGTCGATCCGGTTTGACAGAATCACCCGTTCAGTTGAAATTCGTTGGGGACCAATGGCCCGATCCAATCAATTTGAGCAGCAGCGTATTACACCCATCAACATCTAGTGTAATCGTGTCTGAAAAAGCACCGAAAGTTTTGCATTTGAAATTAACACTGTGATACTGCCAAGAGTAGGGAATGAGGACGGAAGGCTGAGGATGAAAGAGAAGGGCGATCGCCCTTCCCCCCAAGCAACCCCCTCGCCACTCACCGATGCGAAGCGCGTCCTGCCACCCATCCCAATTCCTTGCGGAGGGGGCGTGGGGGACGCGCCCGTCCCCCAACGGGGGTCTGGGGGAACCCCCCAGCAGCAAATCCCGCTAAACAAACAAATAAAATCCACAGTAAGTTACGGCATTGCCTAACCCACCCCACCCAAATGTGAAATCAAGAAAACATATTATGATCACCTGGAAAATATAAGACTCCCCCTCTCCTCATGAGTTATCTCGAAACCACTGCCCAACTCTACGCCGAAGCCGCCGAAATCCCTCAAATTGGGCTGTGCTGCGTCAGTACACCCCCCTCCCGACTGCCAGGGCTAAAAATCCCAAAAATTATGCAGCAGATGAACTACGGCTGCGGCTCGACGGTGCATCCCACCGAACTCTTTGGCAACCCCACCGTACTTTACATCGGCGTAGGAGGCGGACTCGAAGCCCTGCAATTTGCTTACTTCTGTCGCCAACCAGCAGGAGTCGTCGCCGTTGACCCCGTCGCCGAAATGCGACTCGCCGCGACTCGTAACCTACAGCTTGCGGCTCAAGAAAACGACTGGTTTACCCCCGACTTCGTCAAAATCCTAGAAGGAGATGCCTTTGCGCTACCCGTACCCGATGCCTCAATAGACGTAGTGGCGCAAAACTGCCTGTTTAACATCTTCGAGCCAGCCGACCTAAAGCAAGCCCTCTCCGAAGCATATCGAGTATTAAAACCGGGTGGACGACTGATCATGAGTGACCCGATCGCCACCCGTCCAATTCCGTCCCACCTTCAGCAAGACGATCGATTACGCGCCCTTTGCTTATCTGGGGCACTCACTTATGACGAATACATTCAACATTTAATCGCGGTCGGCTTTGGACAGGTAGAAATTCGTGCCCGTCGTCCTTATCGGTTACTAGATGTTCAGAGCTACAGTTTGGATACTCCTCTATTGCTAGAAAGCTTAGATTCTGTTTCCTTTAAAGTACCGGTGCCTGATGATGGAGCCTGTGTTTTTACAGGCAAAACCGCAATTTACAGCGGTGCTGAACCTGAGTTAAATGATGGCGCAGGTCACAGGTTAGAGCGAGGAGTTCCCCTGGCAGTGTGTGATAAGACCGCTGCTCAGTTTAGTCACCAGTTTTCGCAAGACGTGATCATTACAGAGTCTACCTGGCATTACACCGGTGGTGGATGCTGTTAAAAAAACTCATGCCCTAAAGAGGATCTGTGACTTCTCTAACGAAGTTGCAGATCTGGGCAGCAGACTCCGTTTTTAGTCATTGCTATTCCACTATGCTGCTCAATCAGATGTTTTATTGGATGCTCAAATTTGTGTATGGGTTAGCAGGAGTAGCGCTCGCCTTTCTCTTAATCACATCTCCAGCGTTAGCCAACAGTGCCACATCACCAGGGTTTTATCCTCAAAACCTGCTTCAGAATGCATTGGAATGGATTGAGAGCCTGGGTATATTGGGCGGCATCACATTCATCGCCCTTTACGTCGTGGCGACTGTTGCCTTCCTTCCCGGTTCTATCCTGACCTTAGGCGCAGGGGTCGTATTTGGCGTAGTGCTGGGAGCGATTTATGTTTTTATTGGGGCAACTTTAGGGGCGATCGCCGCCTTCCTAATCGGACGTTATTGGGCGCGAGGCTGGGTTAGCCAAAAGATTGCTGGCAATCAGAAATTTGCAGCAATTGACAAAGCTGTCGCCGCAGAAGGTTTAAAGATAGTTTTGCTCACTCGGCTTTCCCCGATTTTCCCATTCAACTTATTGAATTACGCCTTTGGGCTTACCGGCGTTTCACTCAAAGATTATGTGTTGGGGGCGATCGGCATGATTCCCGGCACCATTCTGTATGTTTACATTGGTTCCCTGGCAGGTAACCTTGCCCAAATTGGTACCGAAAACCAACCCACTAACTTGAGTGTTCAATGGGCAATTCGGATCATTGGGTTTCTCGCAACTGTTGCAGTCACCGTTTACACCACCCACCTCGCCCGCAAAGCGCTAGCAGAAAACTTACAATAGGCTCGGTTCGAGTAGTCTGCACTTAGGGGGATGCTGCACTTTCCGTCTGCCTCTTTGGAAAGATGACAGCCCTACGAAGACTCACGGATACTGTCATCTTTAATCAAAGTATTTTACCTGGGGCACTACTTTGAATTTTGTGGCAGTTATCCAACGATGAGAGCTTTATCGCTTGCCTCTACTCGCTTTGTCCAACTTGCTAACATCGTCACCGCTAGGGTTGCCGAGCTTTTGTGTGCCCCCGTTTTTGTGATCGATGACCAGGGCACCATTCTCACCAGTAGCGATCCTTATCTGGTGGGACTTGCTTTTGATTGGAATCAATGGAAAACGGTTAGTCAGCATCTCCGCATTCCTCTCCATTACGATACGCAAGTGGGAGAGGTGGTGGTTGGAGAATCGTTGAATCGAGAACCGATTTCTCCTCGGTTAGCTCAAGCTCTAGTGGAATTGGTGATCAATCAGGCTGCCATCCTCGATCAGTTACCCAATCAACAGAAGTTTAAGAATCAGCTGATTTATGATTTGCTGCATGGTCGGGTTCAAGACGAAGTTGCCTTGCGTCAGGCTAAGGACCTGGGAATGGATTTGTCGCCTCCCCGCGCAGTCATTCTGGTGGACGCAACTGATTATGTTTCTAAGTTGGGAGTGAGAGAAACGGTCAGCGAGGCAGACAAACGGCGACGCACACAGTTAGTCATCGGCAGCATTGTGAGTTTCTTTCATTTGCCCAATGACACGATTTGCGCCGACTTAGGCGGAGGCGAAGTTGCTGTCCTGAAAGCAAGCAACACCAAAAACTTAGGCAGTTGGGCGAGTCATGATGATTCTGATCCTTCAACTAACTCTTCCTGGGCAAATTTAACGGCGTTGAGGCGGGCGGCAGATGCGCTGCTAGCGCGGCTGCGAAGCGATACAGGCGGAGCGTCGATCAACCTGGGAATTGGTCGCTATCATCCGGGCATTCGGGGGTTAGCGCAGTCTTATCAGGATGCTCAGGCGGCTCTGTCTCTGGGAAGCCGCTTGCAGGGACAAAACCAAGTTCATTGTTTAGGGCGATTGGGCGTTGCTGCCTTTGTTGGTGTCGCAGACGAAGCAACCAAAATCGATCTGGCTAAATATTTGCTCAGTCCACTTGACCATGAGCCAGATTTGCTAACTACACTGGATGCCTTCTTTGCCGAAGACTGTTGCCCATCCTCAACTGCAAAACGGCTTTCAATTCACCGAAATACGCTCAGCTATCGTTTGGGTAAGATTGCTTCGCTCACTGGGTTAGATCCTCATCGATTTGATGACGCGGTGCAGATGCGGCTCTGTTTGCTGTTGCGATCGCTGCGATCGCAGTCGATCAAGATATAGCAAAAGTCCTCAAGTTTACATCGGGAGTCGGAGGCGATCGCCCCCAGTTCTCTCGTAAAATACACGTGTATCGGGCTTTGCTTTTTGCAGATGACATCAGTTGCTCATTGAGCTGGAATAGCTCATTAGGCTGGAATAACTGACCTGGGAATCTGAACGCATCCCGTTTACATAGTTTGCGAAGGACGCATAGAGGGAATTGAACTGAATGGTGCAGACAACACAAAACGCAGTACATAACTCAGTCCTCCAAGAAGACCCGCTGTGGTTTAAGGATGCTGTCATCTATGAGGTGCCCGTCCGTGCCTTCGCCGATAGCAACGCCGATGGCATTGGCGACTTCCGGGGGCTAACCGAAAAGCTCGACTACCTGCAAGACCTGGGAGTTACTGCGGTCTGGGTGCTGCCCTTCTTTCCTTCACCCCTGCGAGATGATGGCTATGACATTTCCAGTTACACCAGCGTCAACTCCATCTATGGCAACCTGGACGACTTCAAAGAATTTCTCGCTGCGGCTCATCAGCGAGACATCCGCGTCATCATTGAGCTAATCGTCAACCACACGTCCGACCAGCATCCCTGGTTTCAGCGGGCCCGAAGGGCTCCCAAAGGCAGCGTCGAACGCGATTTTTACGTCTGGAGCGACACCCCCGAAAAATACCAGGAAGCCCGAATCATCTTCCAGGACTTTGAAACCTCCAACTGGGCCTGGGACCCTCTTGCCAAAGCCTATTACTGGCACCGCTTCTATTCTCACCAGCCAGACTTAAACTACGACAACCCCGCAGTTCGGCAGGCAGTATTTGAAGTTCTCGATTTTTGGCTTGAAATGGGCGTAGATGGCTTGCGAATGGATGCTGTGCCCTACCTCTATGAGCGAGAGGGCACCAATTGTGAGAACTTGCCAGAAACTCACAACTTCCTCAAGCAATTGCGACAGCAGGTTGACGCCAAGTTTCCTAACCGAATGCTCTTGGCTGAAGCAAACCAGTGGCCCGAAGATGCTGCCGCCTACTACGGAGAAGGCGACGAGTGCCACATGAACTTCCACTTTCCGCTGATGCCTCGCCTGTTCATGTCGCTGCGGATGGAAGATAGCTTCCCAATTTTTGACATTCTTCAGCAGACTCCTTCGATTCCCGACAACTGCCAGTGGGCGCTGTTTTTACGCAACCACGACGAGCTAACGCTGGAAATGGTGACAGATGAAGACCGCGACTATATGTATCGGGTCTACGCCCAAGACCAGGAAATGCGGGTGAACCTGGGGATTCGTCGCCGTTTGGCTCCGCTATTGGGCAACAATCGCCGTCGGATTGAACTGCTGAATAGTCTGCTGCTGGCCCTGCCTGGAACTCCGGTGCTGTACTACGGTGACGAAATTGGCATGGGCGATAACGTGTATGTGGGCGATCGCAATGGCGTTCGTACCCCGATGCAGTGGAGCTCTGACCGTAATGCAGGCTTTAGCCGCGCCAATCCCCATCGCCTCTATCTCCCCGTAATCGTCGAGTCAGAATATCACTACGAAGCAGTTAACGTCGAGGCGCAACAGGCAAATCCTAACTCCCTCTGGTATTGGATGAAGCGTCTGATTGCCACTCGCAAACGGTTTAAGGCAATGGGGCGTGGCACCTTTGAGCTACTGCATCCCGAAAACCGGAAGGTGTTGGCCTTCACCCGCACCTATGAGGATGAGCATATTCTCGTTGTCGCTAACCTGTCTCGCTTTGTCCAGACGGTAGAGCTAGACCTGTCTGCGTTTAAGGGCATGGTGCCGGTTGAGATCTTTGGGCGCACCGAGTTTCCGGCGATCGCCGAAGCTCCTTACTTCCTCAGCATCGGACCCCATGCTTTCTACTGGTTCACCTTAAAATTGCAGCCTAGTGATACTCAGCTTGCTAAACCACAAAGCCAACTGCCTGTTTTGGTGTCCGATGCGCCTTGGCAAAACGTGTTTGCCCAGCGAGAACTGAGAGGTGCTTTGGAGTCTGTCCTACCAGACTACTTAAATCATTGTCGCTGGTACATCGGCAACGGTCGGGCAATACAGGCTGCTCGCATCACCGAAATCGTGCCGGTGCCCTACAAAAATACCGAAGCTCAGATTGTCTGGTTAGAGGTGGAATACATTCAGGGAGAGCCTCAAACGTACATTTTGCTGCTTGCTTATGCAGAGGGCAAAGAGGCACAACACCTGCTAACAGACTTGTCCTACACCGTTGTAGCAAAACTTGAGCTCAAGGGGCAGGATGAAACTAAGGTTCTGTATGATGCGATCGCCGATAAAGACTTTTTGGCTTCTTTACTGAATACGATCGTCCACAACCATTCCTATCGGGGGAAACTGGGCGAACTCAGCGCCAGCGTCACGGATCTGTTCCCTCAGCTTATGGAAGGTGCAACCCAGTTTGAACCAACCTTGCTGCGTTCGGCTACTCGCAACACCTCAATCATTTATGGGGATCATCTGATCCTAAAGCTCTTCCGCAAAATTGAAGTTGGTAGCAACCCTGACCTGGAAGTGCGACGCTTCCTTAGCGACAAAAAACAGATTCAGCACTTCACCCGAATTGCGGGCGTACTGGAATATCGTCGTCCTCAGACAGACACCATGACCGTCGGCATCTTGCAGGAATACATCCTGGATGCCCGCAACACCTGGGACTACACCCTCGATAGTTTGCGCGACTACTTTGAACACATCATGGTGCAGCACTCCGGTATGACCGAGGTCCCTGTACCGTCTGGTTCATTGCTAGAGTTGCAGTCCAGCTTTGATTTGGTAGAAAACTTTGAGGATTCAGAGACTGGCAAACACCGGGATGGAAACTCTTCTACCGCCTTTTCGATGGCTTCCCGCTCCTATCCATCTTCTCCGGAAACTTCTCACAACCTCGATCCCTCAACTCAGCTTCTCGCCTCTCAGGTGATTGGCTCTTACCTTGCCAACGCCAAGCTACTAGGACAATGTACGGCTGAGCTTCACATTGCACTGGCTTCTGATGCAGAAAATCCTGACTTTGCCCCAGAGCCGTTTTCGTCCTTTTATCAGCGCTCAATCTACCAATATGCACGAAACCTGTCTGGACAAACGTTGCTATTGCTGAAGCAACGGCTCAAATTCTTGCCAGCCAAAACGCAGGAGCTAGCACGAACTGTCCTCAACCGTCAGGAGCATCTGATGAGCCGATTTCAGCTTGTCCTTAACCAAAAAATTACCGCGATGCGGACTCGCACCCACGGAGATTACCATTTGGGACAGGTGCTTTATACGGGCAAAGATTTTGTCATCATTGACTTCGAGGGAGAACCTAGTCGCAACCTGAGCGAACGGCGGATGAAGCGATCGCCCCTACGCGACGTAGCCGAAATGCTGCAATCCTTTGGCTATGCGGCTAATGTAGCCCTACGAAACGAAGTCGAGAACGGCATGATTCGCCCTGAAATGTTGCCCGTGATGGAGCAGTGGGTGCAGTTCTGGGAACGTTGGGTCAGCGCTGCATTCCTCCATGCCTACCTGAATACGGCTAACAGTTCTACCTTCCTACCCAAATCTCAACAAGAGCTACAGGTTTTGCTTGACAGCTACCTGCTCGAAAAAATGCTGTACAGTCTCAGTTGTGAACTCAATAGCCGTCCTGATTGGGTGGAGAATCCGCTACGACGAATTTTGACGGAAGTGGGGGAGTAGGTTTTAAAAACTCTAGAGAGTAATTTTTTGCGCGCTAAGCCCACAAAAAATTACTCTCCAAGAATTAGGTCTATACATGGAAGAGCACCCCGCTTCGTGGGGTGCTCTTCCATGTGTAGCTCCTCTTTGAAGAAACGCTATAACTTCCTACACGCAACTCGCTAAATCTGAAGTGTCGATGCTAGCACCAGTCAGTTGGTGTAGGCGTTCCAGAAATTCAACTGCGTTTCCTCTAGCGGCACCAAAGCCGTGTAGCTGGACTGAGGGTGCGGCAAAGGCATGGGCAGGAAACCAGGCTTGCAAATCCCAGGCGTAATATTCCAGGGTATCCAAACACAAGCGGGCACTGCCCAGGCTGAGGTTTTCACAGGAGCCATGCGAGAAGATGTGAACCTGGGTTAAATCCTGGTGCTGCTGTAAAGCTTCAGTAATTTGCTGCACTCCGTCTCGCTGAGGGTCGAGCAGGAGAATTTCTGCCTGTGGCAGTGTTTTTGAAGCTAAAGCTTGTTGATCTTGAGCAGTTGGATCGATTACAACCAGCGCATTCGGTTTATCGGATAAGCGATCGCGTTGAGATTTACGGGAACCTTTACCAGCGTTTTTATGGTCCATAGGTGTGTGATAAGAGAATTGTTATTAGCTGTAACCGTTGTGGTGGTGTCCACAGGTTCTTAGTAAGGCTTGAACCAAACATATCCTTGGATGGATGCAGGGTTGGGGAAGGAGTTGGATATACTACAGCCCTCACATCTATCGTTCCCAAATTAGCTGGCTAAGGTTACGGTTGTCGGTCGGCAAAAGGTCTGATAAAGGTCTGATAATGTCAAGCAGAATCTAGGTAAAAGTGCGGTAACATACCTAAGCGCCTGTTGATCTAGATTTCATTGATACAGAACAAAATCTGCAAATGTTGGTAAAAACCCTGATTTTGGGTGGTGCGGAAAACGTTGTCCCACTTCAGAATTAAGAGGAGTTTCTAGTTTTTGTACTGTAATTATTTTTCTTCTACCCAGATAGCTCTAACAAGCGTTCTGTAATCTTTGTAACAGCTTGAATTCGAGCAGACCTTGCTTTCAAACTGCTTCTCTGACAATCTGTTAAGTTAAATTCTTTCTTACTCCCCACTTCTTATTCTTTTAATTAAGTTCAACGTTGCCCCTAAGCCTTGAAGTTGATGACAGTTGACGAAGCGTTAGATCGGGTTGAGCGGCTTTTAGAGCAAGGGCGCTTAACAAAAGTTCAAGAGTTGGTGTTTCGGCAGTCCTGGGTAGGACAGTCATATATGGAAATAGCCAGATTATCGGGATACGATTTTGGCTACATCAAGGACACAGGCTCTCGACTATGGCAGTTGCTGTCCGATGCGCTGGGGCAGAAGGTAACCAAACATAACTTTCAAAGTGTCTTAAAGCGATCGCAGTGGCAGGAGGAAGTCCCTGAAGTAAAAGGAAGCAGTCAATTTCCTAACCTGGTTGCGTTAGAACCGAATCTGCCTGTTTCACCCAAGACCGATTGGGGAGAAGCGCTCAACATTGCGGTGTTTTATGGTCGAGAAGCAGAACTGCAGCGGCTAGAAAACTGGATTGTCGGGGATAAGGCGGTAGAGGGGCAGCAGCGCTCTAGCCTCGTTGCCATCTTGGGTTTAGGTGGTGTAGGTAAGACTGCTCTGTCGGTGAAACTGGCGCAACAGCTAGTAACGAGTGAAAGGGATGCATTTGAGTATGTGATTTGGCGATCGCTCCGCAATGCACCTCCCCTGCGCGAACTGCTGCAAATGCTGATTCAGTTCTTTTCTGACCATCAGGAAATCAACTTGGCGGATACCGTTGAGGGACAGCTTTCACAACTGCTTCCCTATCTTCAGCAGCACCGTTGTCTCATCGTGCTAGACAATTTTGACACGGTTTTGCGCGGGGAAACTGATAGCGATTTGCGTCAGCGTTCAAGCCGCTATCGAGTCAACTATGAGGACTACGGAGAATTTTTACAGCGAGTGGGTGAAGTTGCCCACCAGAGCTGTTTGGTCATCACCAGTCGCGAAAAGCCACCCGAAATTGCCTACCTGGAAGGGGACATTTTGCCTGTGCGAGTGCTCCAGTTAGGTGGGCTAGACGAGGCAGCAGGACAAAAAATCCTTCAAGCAAAAGGGCTAATCGGGTCGCAGAATGAAACCAGCCGATTGGTGGAGTGTTATCGCGGCAATCCCCTTGCGCTGAAAATTGCTGCTACCTCAATCAAAGATTCGCTATCTGGCAACATTGCCGAATTTCTGACTCAAGGCAACATCATCTTTGACGGGATTCGCGATCTGTTGTCTCACCAAATCAACAGGCTGTCTACTCTGGAGCTTCAGGTCATGTACTGGTTAGCCATAAACCGGGAACCTGTCACACTAGCAGAACTTCAGTCCGACATCGTGCCTCAAATTCCGCAGGCAAAGTTGGCGGCAGTGCTGGAGTTGTTGCAGCAGCGATCGCTGATTGAAAGCTCGCCTGTCTTGATGGGACGAGGATTGGCTAGCTTTACTCAGCAGCCCGTGGTGATGGAATACATGACCGATGAACTGATCGAGCAGATGAGTTGGGCGATCGCCAGAACCGAAATCGCTTTGCTCAATCGTTATGCCCTGATCAAAGCGCAGTCTAAAGATTATGTCCGTCATAGCCAGACCCGAATGATTTTGCAGCCGCTGATCGACCGTCTGATCTCTCACTATGACAGCAAGCAAGACGTGGTAGACCAGCTAAATCAGATGGTATTATCGCTGCGGCAGTCTGGGGCATCGGCTGGATATCTTGGTGGTAACGTACTCAACCTGATGAGCCAGCTTCAGGTGAATTTGACGGGAGCAGATTTTTCTCACCTCAGCATTTGGCAGGCGTATCTACCTGCAACAAACTTGAGTCAGGTCAACTTTGCTGGCTCAGATCTCTCTAAATCTGTGTTTGCGGAAACCTTTGGAGGCGTGATTTCCGTCGCCTTTAGCCCAGATGGACAGCAGCTTGCCACCAGTGACACCAGCGGCGAAATTCATATCTGGCAGATTGCTACGGGCAAGCAGTTACTCATTTGTAGCGGTCACGCTCACTGGACGTGGGCCCTTGCTTTCAGCCCGAATGGTGAATTCTTGGCGAGTGCCAGCGATGATTATTTGGTAAAACTCTGGGAGGTTAAAACCGGGGAATGCCTGAAGACATTTCGGGGACATACGTATTCGGTGAACGCGATTGCCTTTAGCCCCGACGGACAGCGAATTGCGACCTCCAGCCAGGATGCGACCATCCGCATTTGGGATGTGAATGCTCCCGTTAATCGCCTTCAGGTTGACACCGACAAAAGCCTGCTAGGAATTGTGGATGAGTGCGCTCACATCCTTACCGACCATGAAAGCCGAGTTTGGTCAATCGCCTTCAGCCCTGACGGCAAAACCCTAGTCAGCGGTTCTGAAGATAAAACCATCAAACTGTGGAATGCCAACACGGGAGAATGTCAGCAAACCCTTTTAGGACATACCAACTGGATTAAATCCGTCGTCTTTAGCCCCGATGGGCGATCGCTAGCTAGCGGCAGTTTTGACCAAACGGTGAAGCTCTGGGATACAGAGACAGGTAATTGTCTCAACACACTGCAAGCTCACTCCAGTACAGTCACTTCCGTTTCCTTTAGCCCGGATGGACAGAAGTTAGCCAGCAGCAGCTATGACCAGACGATCAAACTATGGAATCTGAAAACGGGGCAGTGCATCAGAACGCTGCAGGGACACAGCAATCGCGTTTGGTCGGTTGCCTTTAGCCTCGATGGACGGCTGCTTGCCAGTGGCGGCGATGATCATGCTGCGAAACTGTGGGATGTTGAAACGGGGCAGTGCACCAAAACCTGGAAAGGACACACCAACGCCATTCTATCTTTAAGCCTGAATGCAACGCAGTCTATTGTGGCGGCTGGACATGAAGATCAGACCGTCAAGCTATGGAATCTAAAGACGGGTCAGATTCACAAGATTTTGCAGGGACATACCAATCGGGTTTGGTCAGTTGCCTTTTCCCCTATCCCGATTAGCATTTATCCTGATGCAGAGCAGAACAAAAAAATTGTCTTAGCCAGTGGTAGTGCCGATCGCACAATCAAACTTTGGAACTGGCAAACTGGACAGTGTTTACAAACCTTGAAAGGACATACAAGCTGGGTGTGGGCGATCGCCTTTAGCCCCGACGGACAACTGCTAGCTAGCGGCAGCTACGACCAAACCGTGCGGCTCTGGGAAGTGCAAACTGGCAAATGCATCAGCGTCATGCAGGGACACGTTGCCCCTGTCACATCTGTAAACATTAGTCCCGACTTGCGCTGGTTAGTGAGTTCTGGGTTCGATCGCACCATTCGAGTCTGGGATATCGAAACGGGGCAATGCGTTCATATTCTGCGAGAACATACCAACACAGTTTGGGCAGGAGAGTTTAGCCCCGACGGACAGCAGTTTGCAAGCTGTAGCTATGACCTGACCATCAAAATTTGGGACACTTCCACCTGGAACTGTATTTCCACACTTCAGGAGCATACAGCACCCGTTATTTCTGTTGTGTTCAGTGGTGCAGACAAATTGGCTAGCGGTAGCTTTGACCAAACCATTAAAATTTGGGATCTTCCTACCAAAACCTGCACTCAAACCTTACGCGGACACACTAACCTAGTTTCTGCACTGGGGTTTGCCTCTAGTCAATCTCTTTTCGAAACAATTCCAGAAGATGAGAGTGACGAATCTACAGACTCCATCCTGCTCAGCGGCAGCTTTGACGAACGGATCAAACTTTGGAATGTTGAAACAGCCGAGTGTTTACAAACTTTAAGAGCTGCGCGACCCTATGAAGGAATGGTCATTACAGATGTAGTGGGGCTGACAGAAGCTCAAAAAGCAACCCTAAAAGCACTTGGAGCCGTGGAATAGCTGTAGTCATTCTCGTCATGTTATGCAGAAGCCCTCGCTGTGCGGGGGCTTCTGCATAACGACGACTTTAATCAGGGCACGCGGGCTACGGCATTTGGCAAAGCTGCTGCATCTTAAGCTGCTGGAGATTTTCACGAGCAGTGAGGCTGTATTGGTAGTGACGTTCTTCCAGCCAAGCTCGCACTTCTTGTTCAGAAACCTGATCAAGGGATTGCCCTGTTGTGGGATTGTAGGCATTCCAGACGATTTCCCCTGCTGTGTTGCGAGTTTGCCAAACTTGTGGCTCAGAGGATACTTTGAGGTGCGCTAGCATGGTTTGCCAAAGGCTACTCAGTTTTGTCCCAAACTTGGGTTGTTTCCCGTTGGGTGACTGACGAGAGACTAGTTCTACTTCCTGATATTCTTGCCAGGTCATAGATGGTTTCGTGGACGGTTTCATGCCGTTCCCTCCTTACATCGCTTTCAATACTCCTAATTTACAAAACTGTTACAAAAGCTACAAAAAGCGGCTTTCATCATTTGCATGAGAAGTTTTAATGCAATATTTTGCGGAAAGCACATTCGAGGAATTGTATGGGCGCGAGGATGAAAGCCTGGAAGATCATTGGCTGTTGCTTAACCTATTTATAGGGCAGTGCGATCGCCCCTTTCCCCCTTACAGTCGTTCTTTTAAAGTCTGTAACTCAGCTTCAACTGATGCCGGGTTAAATCCTAACTTGAATGCCAATGAGCTATCCATAGAAAGGTCGGCGGGTCTGGGTGCAGCCATTTTCACATCTGCTTGACGGCAAGCGCTAACTTTTGCCATCGAAAGCTCCAAAACCTTTACCATCAGACAGCCGAATTCGTAGCGCGACATCCGTTCTTTACCGCCGAGGTGAATGTACCCGTGAACCTTTTCTAGAGCTAGCAGAAGTCCGTGTGCAGCGGCTGTACCGCTGATTGGGGTACGAAATTCATCAATAAATAGATTTAACTCTTCTCCTGATCTGAGCTTTTCAATAAATGGTTGGATAAAGCTCTGAGCAAAGGCAACCGCTCCAAACATCAGCGGCATCCGACAAACTGCAACTTTGGGATAGCGCTCTAACATGCCCACTTCGGCCGCCACTTTTTGCTCACCATAATGATTCACGGGGCATACCAGATCAGCCTCCCGGTAAGGTGCGTTTCGCCCGTCAAATACCATGTCGCTAGAGGTAAACACACAAGGAATTTCTGCATCAGCGCTGAGTCCAGCCAGATTACAAGAAGCACTCACATTAATTGCATGAGAAATTTCAGGATGAGTTTGACAAAAATTAGGGCTAGACGCAGCCGCAGTATGAATCACTGCATCAGGTTGAAGCTGTTGAAAAAGCTGTTGGAGTGCCTGAAATTCCGTTAGATCAACGGGTAGCAAAGTCACACCTGGAATCTCAACACAATGCTGATGATAGGTGCCATAGACCTGCCAATTAGCTTGAGCAAGCTGGCAGAGATGCCAGCCTAAGAAGCCACTTGCGCCAGTGATCAGAAGCTTTTTCATCTGCTGAGCCGATTGTAACGGGATAGGGGATTAGAGGAAATGATGCACTCCCTTATGCCCAACACATTCTAACCATCGCACTGTGTAAGTCAAATGAGGAGTTAATTTTTTGGTGCAACGTACCTCAAAAAGTTAACTCCTCCATCACAAACCTAGCTCAAGGTGTGACCACCATCTGCAAGTTGGCAGGTGGTGCAAGGGTTAATCCCCGACGGACAGGGCGGACTCGGTGCTGGCGCAATGGAGTCAAATGAAAGCGAGAGGCGATCGCCGCTAACACCAGTTTCATCTCAAACTGTGCAAACGCCATGCCAATACAACGACGGTTGCTGCCGCCGAAGGGCAAGTATTCAAAGGGGGAAAATTGTCGCTCTAGAAACCGCTCCGGCTTGAACTGCTTGGGTTCTGGATAAATGTCGGGGCGCTGATGCAATAAGTAAATGCAGGGAACCAGCCAAACTCCTGGCTCAAATTCGTATTCTTCCCAAGTTAGTGGAGCTTTGACGATGCGCGGGAAGGCAAACATGGCGATTGGATAGAGCCGCAGGGTTTCCTGGCAAATTGCATTCAAATAAGGGAGTTGGGCGATCGCCATTGGGTTACGCTCATTCCCCAAAGCGTCTAGCTCTTGCAGCAGTTTATCTAGCACATCCGGTCGAGTAAACACCCAGTACAGTGCCCAACTGAGTGCTGATGCGGTTGTCTCATGTCCTGCAACCAACAGCGTGATCAACTCATCGTGTAACTCTTCGTCACTCATCGGTTGACCTTCTTGATCTCGTGCTGCCAGCAGCAGGGAGAGAATGTCTGTGCGCGATGAGTCGAGCTGGCTGCGCCGTTCTTGAATTTCGGCGTAGAGCAATTCTGCTACCTGCTGTTTGAGCCGGAGAAATTTGCCCCAGGGACTCCGCGCACCCCAGTCTTTTCGCAACACTGGGAAAAACAGCAGACTGGCGCTCAAGGGTGAACTGATAGATTCCAGCAACTCAGTCAAAAGCTGTTTGAGCTGTTCAAATCGCTCTCCTTCTGCCAGTCCAAATACCGCTCGCAGAATCACCTGTAGCGTGATGGACTGCATCGACATCCGAACGGTAAAAGGCTGACCAGGTTTCCATTGGTCAATGACTTGTTCTGTAATTTCCCAGATCAATTCCCCATAAGCCCGCATTCTTTCTCCATGAAAGGGAGGGGTGAGCAGTTGTCGCTGCCGCTGGTGGCGATCGCCATCTAGCAAAATAAGGGACTGATCTCCCAACAAAAACTTCAGCAGCAGGTTGCCGCTGCCAGAGTCAAACAGCCCCGGATTGGAGAATATCTTTTGAATGTACTGAGGATTGCTGCACACCACCATTGGCACATCACTAGGCGCACGCAGGCAAAACATGTCGCCGTACCTTTGAGCGTAAGCTTCTAGGGTTTCTGAAGGATAGAAAATGGAGCGAATCAATCGGATGGATTGAGGTGTTTGCGGACCAGCCGGTAGTTTCATGACACGTTGCGGAATCAGCACGTTTTCAACTTAACGCAACTTGTGCTGGCTTTGACTAAGGAAGGTTGCAAACAGGATAAAGCCTGCACCCAAAAATCCTCTAACCCCTAATGCCTCTCCCAATAACCAAAAGGAAAAAATGGCAGCAAACACAGGCTCAAAGGTGTAAAGTAAAGCCGCTTCATGGGCTGAAATCCAACGCTGAGCTAATGTCTGAGTCCAAATTGGAGTAGCCGTCACTACCAAACCAAGGTAGAGCAATACATAGAAGTGATTCGCAATTTCGCCTATCTGTGTAGTCAACTGTGGCAGTGCCCATGCACCACTCAACAGCGCCATGACCAAAAGTTGAACAGCGACTAGAGGTTGGGTTGGGTGACGTGGTGTAATCCACTCAAGCAGCAGAATGTAAATGGCAATTCCAATAGCACAACCAAAAGTGAGAAAATCGCCTCGGTTTAAGCCGCCACCCTCCCAAGACAAAATGCCGATGCCTGCGATCGCCACTCCAGCCGCCACCAAAATCCGACTGGGCAAGCGTTGCCCCAGCAGAGAAGCAAGGATTGGCACAAAAATTACATTTAAACTCACAACAAAGGCAGAACGATTGGCAGAAATAGTTTCTAGTCCAATCAAGGCAAAGGTACATTCAGCAAAATAGACGAACCCTAACAACACCCCGTCTCGAATTAAACTCATATTCAGCCGACGCAGCCAGGGGAGAAAAGCGATCGCTGCTACCCCAAACCGAACAGCGAGGATTGCTGAGGGAGAGATGCTACCCATCATCTGTTTGAGCAACGGAAAGGACGTTCCCCAAATTAATGTAGTCATCAAAAGTAGAAGAATGCCTTTGTTGTGAAGCGTTTTAGCTGCTGTCATGATGTCGGACTGATAAAGAGTTCCAGTCTGTTTTTATCTGGATGCCTTACTCTATTTCCTTCCGCTAACCGCAGCAAACCACAAATCGAATCTCATCTATCAGTGAATTTGATGGATAAAGATTTTCCCAAACGCTTATCTTTGCGACAATTTAGCCAATGGGTAGGTTAGTTCTATGGGACATGACCGTCAAAATCAGCTCAAGCTGTTTCAACTACAAGTTTTGATTGCGATCGCCGACTGTGGCAGCTTTAGTGAAGCTGCCTTACAGCTACAGATATCGCAGTCAGCAGTCAGCTATGCGATCGCCAGTTTAGAAGAAGATTTGGGTGTAGTCCTGCTATCTCGCGGTCGCTATGGAGCACAACTCACTCCTGTCGGCGAACAAATCGTAGACCGTGCCCGCCAGGTTAAATATTTGTTAGATGACATCTTTAAGCAGGCAAATTTAGCGCGAGGGCTGAGCGGTGGGCATGTACGAATTTCTTCCTTTCGCAGTGCTGCAACCCACATTTTGCCCGATGTGATTGCTGAGTTTTGTCGGTTGTATCCGGCGATCGCCATCAGCATTGCTGACTATGATGATCGTCCCGATGTTGAAGAAGACTTACGCAAAGGACGAGCAGATATTGGCATCACTTACTTTCCTCAGAGTCATGAGTTTAAAGCATGGGAACTCATGAGAGATGAAATTGTTGCCTTGTTTCCTCCCAGCTTTAAGCTAAAAGGAACTCACCTCACCTGGGAAGAATTAACCGCTTACCCCTTAATCATGGCTCCTGATGGAGATAGCTGTGATGCAATGATGTATGCCCATTGTGAGAAGCATGGAGTAAATTTGCGCCCGACCTATCAAATCCGATCAGATGCCACCATCATGAATATGGTGGCGAAAGGATTAGGGATTGCCCTCAGTCCAAAGTTAGCGACTGAACCTGTACCAGCAGGAGTGCAAGTTTATGAGTTACCTGTTCCAGCCCATCGAATTATCTGTGTATCTGTTCTGGTGGATGCTTTGTTAACTCCCGCCGCCTACGCCTTCCTCGATCTGTTGAAACAGCTTTATTATCCAGTGGGTCATGGATAAGCCTCTTGGTGAGAAATGGATGGAAGC
Organism: Cyanobacteria bacterium FACHB-471; assembly: GCA_014695345.1. Classification (GTDB taxonomy): domain Bacteria; phylum Cyanobacteriota; class Cyanobacteriia; order Elainellales; family Elainellaceae; genus JAAUTN01. The sequence continues at coordinate 236,852 of JACJOC010000058.1, read as the reverse complement.
TTAGCTCCCATCCATTTCTTGCTCTAACTTAAATGTCAATCTTCATCTAATCAGGTTTCACCCATTCTTAGGCAACGATAGAAAACTGGTTAGCAGTGAGTGTAGGTGAACCTGTCAGAGCAGCAATTTTGATAGCTTCCTGCGAACCGATGCCATCAATGTCGAAATAAAGTGCTCCACCGTGGTAAAGGAAGTTAGCACTACTACCAATGGCGTTGCTGCCTTGAACAAAAACTCCTGTGGATGAAGCTGTTCCAGCGCTCAAATCAACACCACCTGCTAAGCCGCCGCCAAACCCAGAGGCAGAAATCTGGAAAAGGTCATCACTACTAAAGTCTGCGATCATATCGCCACCATGATTGTGAGACTTGTAGCCAAACGTATCTGCACCACTCCCACCCGTCAACAAGTCATCTCCCGCTCCACCCGTCAACAAGTCATCCCCTGCTCCACCCGTAATTTTGTTTGCACTAGTATTGCCAATCAAAACGTCGTCATAGGAAGAGCCAGTCAGATCTTGTACCCCAGCGAGAGAACTGCGCTTGACCAATCCCTGATACCAAGCATCGCCTAGTTTGTCATAGCCACTGGCAGTAGGGTGCAAACCATCGGAATTTATATCACTCAAGCTCAAACTGCCGCCTGCATTAACAAAGCTGACTTTCTTACCTCCGGCTGCCTTGTTTGAGATCAAGCTTGGTAGCTGTGCGTTAAAGTCCTTTGCTCGCTGGGCACGAGTGGTGCCTTTAATTGAGCTATTGATAGGGGCGATCGAAGAAACAATGATTTGAGTATTGGGTGAGTTGCTCGAAATCTTATCGATCAGCGTACTGATGTCAGACAACATCATACTCGCTGTGTCTCCGCTAGCGTCATTGGTTCCAGCCATCAACAGCAACACATCCGGCTGATAGGTGTTGAGCAAGCCGTTGTTTACCAATCCTGTAAGCTGATTGATTGTCCAGCCTGGGCGACCCTCATGGTTTTTGTCTCCCAAACTGCTAGGCCCATTCGACTGTGAGCCAACAAAATCGATGCTTAAGCCATCATTGGTGAAATCCTCCCAAAGCTCAATTCGATAAGCTCCAGGTACCGCGCCAACCGTGTGCTGTCCAGATGTAATGGAGTCGCCCAACGGCATGATTTTAAGATTGGTTGCTGTACCAAAAGCGGGAGCCAATCCAAGCTCTTTGGACAGATCCGCGATTACACCATTGCCAGCTTGACTATAATCCCCTGCTGTTGGGCTGGGAGTCGGGGTCGGGCTTGGAGAAGCTACTGGGACAAACTCAATGTAGTCTACTCGTGAAGCTTCCCCACCAGCTAGGTTGCCTTGAATCTGAACGGAGGTTCCCTGGTTTAACGTGATTCCATTAGCAACGGTACGACGAACAAAAGTCTGGCTGCTGGCACGGCTATTGCCTAGTTCCTGATTGAGACTCCAACTATCTACCTGGCTTCCGCCAATGGAAACCGAAAGCTGCGAGACGCCATCATTTTCGTCGTAATATCCAATGATTACGTTATAGGTGCCTGAAATACCCGAGAATGAAGTCGTAGCGGTGCCTGTGGTGCTATCAACTCGGATGAATTTACCACCAGAAGCAAAGCTCCCCGATTCAACACTGTACCCTGAGCGAGTCATGTTTTCTGCTTCGATTCGCAAGGTAGAGGCAGGGGCAGGTGTTGGGCTGGGAGTGGGAGTGGGAGAAGGTGCAGGTGCAGGTGCAGGGGCGGGAGCAGGTGCCGGGGCGGGAGCAGGTGCCGGGGCGGGGGTAGGAGTGGAAGAAATGACCGGAACAAACTCAATATAGTCAATTCTGGTGCGCTCTCGTTGCTCAACGTCAGGCGTTCCCTGAATCGAAAAGGAAGTACCTTGGCTGAGGGTAATGCCCGTGGCAACAGTGCGTCTTACGAATGTCTTGCTGCTAGCACGAGTATCTCCCAGGTTTTTATCGAGGTTCCAGCTATCAACTTGGTTGCCGGCCACATTTACCGTCAGTTGACCGATACCATCGCTCTCATCGTAGTAACCGATTACCACATCGTAAGTGCCAGCAGTGCCAGAGAAAATACCACTAGCAGTTCCGATGCTGTCAGTTAGCGCGATTAACCCACTTCCAGAGGCAAAACTACCTGACTCAATGCTGTATCCCAACAAAGATAACTGCTCTGCTTCAATTCGAGTCGAAGCCATGATAATTTCTCCTAACTGTGCCTACACAAACACGATGCCTAAACTGCGGACGTTACTCTGCGTAATTCCCTCACGGCATAAGCTAACGAATTTGTAAGCCGACATACCATTTGTTAACCCGCGATTTTACTTACTCTTCATTGGTTGTTTGCTTATGAAAAGCATTTGTAAAGTTGGCTACAGTTTCCCAGGAACATACGCAAACTTGAGCGCGAAGACAATGCCTCGCACTCAAGTTGCTCAAGTTGCTTATTCTTATTAGCGATAACCTGAATTGATGGGCATTAGGAAGGGCAAAAGCTCCCTAATACTTCACTGAGTATCTAGCTCACGCTTTTCAGCTTTCGCAGAGCTACAAGAGTACCAGCGATAACGACAGATCCTACAACAGAGGACGGTTCTGGTGTGGATGCAGGTGGAGGAGCAACTGCCAAGGTCTTTGTCCAGGTATAACGACCTGTGTAAGACTCACTGCCATCGTTGGTAGAAACTCCTGTTGAAGTTGCATTAAACCCGTAGGCATAGTAAGTGCTATCACCGATCGTTACCTTGGCAATTTCACTAGCTTGAATTGAACCTGGAGTCTGTCTGGCAAATCCTGATAAGATAGAGTCCCAAGTTGAGTTTCCAGTACTGTACTGTCTTGCTAAGATTCTAGGTTTCAAGTCTAAGTGCCCGATTAGATCTAGCTTCAGCTCTCCTGTAACATTGTCTAAGGTGAGTGAACCTACGTTGGGATCACCAGAACTAGGTAAACCCGATGTGGTGATAGAAGACCGTGCCGCTAACTGGAGGGTAGGGGTTAGGGTTGACCAGAGGCTACTCATTTGGCTATTTGAGGCAATGAAATCATTCAACCATTGATTGCCGAATACTGCCCAGTCAGCCACTGTGACGCTCTGCACAGTTACATTATGGTTGCCAAGGGTGCTGCTAAAACCAACATTAGAAGTAGGATTTTCAGTAGAATGCCACAACTCTACATTGGAAGTAGAGTCACTGTCTTGTAAAGCTGCTATAGCTGCACTGACATTATTGACCGAGAAAGTACCGTTCGATCCACCCGTATAGGTTTTGTAGTTAGACGTATTAAAGGTAATGTTTTGTGGGGTGAATACGGCTGCGTGAACTGGGCTGGCGATCGCCCCTACACTCAGGCACGCAACAGTTCCGAATAAAACTCGTGAGAGAGCCTTAACCATGCTGAATGTCTCCAAATTTATCCAAGTTGTGTTAACGGATTTCAGCCGAGATACAGAATTATGGGGCGAATAACGTACTGTCTCACGACTACAATGATGGGCAGAATGAGGGCGCTTTAGCAGTCAGCCAAAAATTAAACACCGCAGTACATTCAACGGAACAAATTTTGCTGCTGCCTGTTATTTAGTTTAGAAAAGTCAATGACTAGAATGAATAAACTTAAACGCGATTTGGACAAGAATTCAATGAAAAATAGTGGCAATTTTGGTGTGGAAAACTACTTTAGTTAGTTGAAAATACGGGAAACTTTATCCCTTACTTCCGTTAGCGCAAAACCTGCTTGAAGGTAACTAAGCTGGAGGAACCGTAGTTTTCCTAATCTTTATAAAGCAATAGAGCAGTTCCAAGTAATCATAAATAGAACAGTTCCAAATAATCGGAAATTAAACAATCCTCAAGAAGCCATGCCTACTTCACCTGATAGGCAGCTAAACGAGCAGCTTCTTCAACTGTGTTTTGGTAAATACGCTCGTAAATTTCAAATAACTCACGATACGTAGATGCATATTGAGTATTGGGCTGGTGGCGGTAGGTAATGCGAATGAGAGGTTGAACTTGCTCAAGATTTTTTATTGCCCCGACAGCGTACATTGCTAGCACTGCAGCACCAAAGCTGCTACCCTCATACACTTCTGGAACAAGCACCTCTGCTTGAAACAAATCAGCCATCATTTGTCGCCAAATTTTTGACCGAGCAAAGCCACCCGATGCTCGAACGACTTGAGCTGAACCTGTCAAGCTCTGCAACACTAGGTAGATACTGTACGCACTGAAGAGTACACCTTCTAAAACCGCTCGAATTAAGTGCGATCGCTGATGGTGTAATCCCAATCCAAAAAATGAGCCTCTCGCTTGGGCATTCCAATAAGGCGATCGCTCACCCGACAAAAATGGCAAAAAGATCAACCCTTCTGCCCCAGCAGAGACGGTAGCCGCCGCCTCGATCATAAGTTCATAGGGATCGCGTCCCAACTGTTTCGCCTGAGCCACTTCCGCTTGGCAAAACTGATCTCGCAGCCATCGCAACACAATTCCCCCATTGTTTGACGGGCCACCAATCACCCAATGGTTTTGGGTAAGTGCGTAGCAGAAGGTACGTTCTTTTGGATCAATCAGCGGTTTGTGAGCAACAGTCCGCACGGCAGCACTTGTACCAATGGTGATTGCCATCTGATCTGGTGTAATTGCCCCAACCCCCAGATTTGCTAGCGCTCCATCATTTGCGCCAACTACTACAGGCGTATTGATTGCCAAACCCATTGCTTCTGCATAACGAGGTTTCAGACCTCGCAGTATATGGGTAGTTGGTACAAGTTGACTTAATTGAGTTCGCTTTAGCCCTGCGATCGCCAGTGCTGCCTCATCCCAATCCAACTTTTCAGGGTTAAATAAGCCTGTGGCAGAGGCAATAGAATAATCCACTACATATTCGTCAAAGAGTTGATGAAGAACGTACTCTTTAAGGGATACGAATTTTGCAGCTTTGCTAAATGTCTCTGAATCTTGTTCCTGCATCCACAGCAACTTTGTCACTAAAGAAGTGGGATGTGTAGGTGCACCCGTGCGCTGGTAGAGTTCGTGTCCTTTACCACTTTCCTTTAAGCGCTTCACTTGGGGCTCACTACGGCTGTCCGCCCAGATGATGCTATGAGTCAGGGGGTAACCTTTAGGGTCTATTGCAATCAGGCTATGGGTTGCAGCACCAAAGCCAACCGCAGCCACTTCTGATGCTGAAATTTGGGCTTGGTTAATCGCATCGCGAACCGCAGTAATGACAGCCGCGAAGATATCTTCTGGTTCTTGCTCTGCCCAAGATGGATGAGGCGTAAGCAAAGGATAGCCTTGATTACCAATTCCCTTACTTGCGCCTGAAGCAGAAAACACAATTGCTTTAGTACTTGTTGTGCCTATATCGACACCAATAAAGTGAGGTGAATTCATGAATTCATCAGGGAGTGAGGGGGCAAAGGAGTGAGGAGGTAAGGGAGGGAATGAGTAGACTTCTACTGACTTCCCGCCCTTAATCCCCAGTCCTTGGGGTGTGCTTTAAAACTACCTTAAAGGTTGATTCTCCGGGTGCTAAGCGTATACAGAATTTGCTGAAGAAAATTTCGCTAAGAATCACAACTGGAATTTCGGCGATCGCCCCTAAAAAACTACCCATCCTAAGGCAACTCCAATTAGTGATGCAATGGCTACTGACCTCTAAGTTGTTGGGATGTAGCTGTGGGCGATCGCCAATTCTGCTGCTCAAGGTAGTGGAGAGAGCGAGGCTTAGTCAGGTTAAAGAGTATGTCGATAAGCTGATGCTCAATTAATAAAACAGTAGTTATTTACCTCCTAATTCATATGGATAGCCCGAAGTCCAGCTTTAAGTTGCCCTTTTGAAGGGGTAGCCTGCAAGTAATTACAAGGGAACGCAAAACTAGATAGAGCGATCGCCAACCTAGATGTGGGGTAATAACTAATTTATCAACACAAGATCAAGCGTTTCGTCGCTGAATTTGCTGAAAATCTCGGTTACTAAGAACAAATTTTAAGCAGTTAGTTTCATAGCATAGGATTGCTTTGAGATCAGTGAGTAAGCTAGATTAATAATGTTTAAAGGAAGCGAATGCCAACCCAATCAGGAAAGGCAAAATCATTGTAAAAATGTCTGATACTTTGCAGATCTTCTTGGGGATTGAGTTTTTTAAATACGAGGAAAACCTGTGACTCAAGCTTTACTGACAAGAAAGGAAGCTCTGAGTCCTCCTTTGAAATGGGCGGGTGGAAAACGATGGCTAGTGCCGACTCTAAGGGAAGTTTGGCGATCGCATTCAAGCTTCAGATTAGTAGAACCCTTTGTAGGAGGAATGGCTGTTGCACTAGGTTTGCAGCCTAGATCAGCCCTTCTCAACGATTTAAACTCGCACCTGATCAACTTTTATCAATGGCTACAAAAAGGACTACTAATTGACATTCCCTTAAGAAACGATTCTGACTACTACTACCTTTGTCGGCAGAGATTCAATGAACTGACTCGCAACAACCAGGCAGAAGGTTTAGAAGCAGCTAAGCTGTTTTATTTCATGAATCGTACTGGCTACAACGGATTGTGTCGGTTTAATAACAGCAATCAGTTCAACGTTCCTTTTGGTCGGTACAAAACTATTCACTATGTTGAAAATTTTCTACCCTACACTCATGCTCTAAAAGACTTTGAGTTTGTTTCTATGGATTTCACCGAGTTGCTGACTCATTCCAATGATTTTATTTATGCAGATCCGCCCTACGATGTGGAATTTACCAAATACAGCGCAAATGACTTCAAGTGGCAAGACCAGATTCGCCTAGTAGAATGGCTCAACCGTCACAATGGACCGGTTGTTGCCTCGAACCAAGCAACCGATCGCATCATTGAGTTATACAGCGATTTTGGCTTTTCCATTAAGCTGCTAGATGCCCCTCGACGCATTGCTTGCAATGGCGATCGCAAACCTGCCAAGGAAATTCTCGCTTACAAAAACCTATCGACCGTTCTTAGCCACCCTGCTAAGTTTTTGTATTAAAATACACCGTGTATATGCTTAGAGATACAATGTATCATTTTGTCGAAGTCCGTATTAAGCCCATAGCCTAATGCTCTGCCGATAAATACGCTGTTAATAGAGTGTTGATCTTCAACTTGCTATAAGTAACGCGATGCATAAAGAACCTGGATGGGGCTGCTAGCAAGTTTGCAGTTGCACTTACGATTTCATCGCATAGGGCAAAGATGGGGCAAAAATGAGTACTGACCTTGACTTGGAACAGACAGTGGCGATCGCCAAAACACCTTCACAACCCGCTTTTATGAATGCAAAAAGGGGAAAGGGTGCTACTACCTACGATTTCAAAGTGCGAATCAGTTCCGGCTCATTAACTGGCAAAACCTTTGAGGGTTCTTTCAGCTACAATGCCTCTACCCTATCTGGAGAAGGATTTGAAACCATTGGCCTTGCTCAGGGGCTAAAAGTTTCCTTCAACTTTCTCAACTATAAATACAGTGAAGCAGATGATGTTCGGTTTCCTGACTCACCCATTTTGCAGTTCAAAGACGGAGAATTATCTGGGCTGAAATATGCCCCATTTGACTTTATCTTTCACCTCAGCAGTCAGTCTAATGAGAACCAAAGTGCTTTTACCTATGACGTGGCTGCAGGCGAGGGTGAAGGTCAAGTTAATTACGTTCAGCGGGAAGCTGCTGCATCTACACAAAGCACCCCTAACTTTACAGGGCTTGCTTTCTCTGGACTAAGTTGGCTATTACGGAAAAAAGCTGTCTCTCCTCAGAAAGCCTAAAAACCTTAATCTGTACAGCGTTACATCCCTAGAAATAAAAAATGCCCTGCCTGCTAGGTGGGGCATTTTTTACTCCCTTTCCACTGAAAGATCGGGGATGCATCCCTGATCTTTTAGTACCCAATCTGTGGACGGGAGTAATTGAATTACTAGACCTCACCCATAGATTCAGTTTCTAAAGCGTGAATGGTAATGCAACTCTGCTGCGCTACCATTCACGCAGAACGTCTACTAATGAGCGGAAGCTGATGACTGAGGTGGCATGACTACTTTTTTCGCTAAACCCAGTGTTCTTAAAACTTGAATTGCCCACCAAGTAACGTCTACTTCCCACCATTTCCAACCTGCTTTTGCCACATTAGGATGAGCATGATGGTTATTGTGCCAGCCTTCCCCATAGGTGAGAATAGCTGCCCACCAGAGATTGCGAGATCCGTCTTCTACTTCAAACGAGCGATAGCCAGTCATGTGAGTAGCAGAATTAATCAACCAGGTGCTATGCCAGAGTATGACTGCTCTCAAGATTGAGCCATAGATTACAAAAGACCAGCCACCCAAGCCGAAGAGCAACAGTCCTAGAGGAATTTGCAGCAGCAGAAAGTTGCTATCGAGCCAGCGGTAATAAGGGTCACGAGCTAAATCAGGCGCGTATTTCTGGTAAGTTTCTCGCTTAAAGAATTCAGCGCGAGGGTAGAGTAACCACAGCATGTGGCTCCACCAAAATCCACGACTGGCAGCGTAGGGGTCTTTATCTGCGTCTTCAGTATAAAGATGATGTTGGCGATGTCCAGAAACCCAGAAAATCGGACCACCTTGGAGTGCTAGAGCACCGATCGTAGCGATGATATATTCCAACGGTTTAGGGACTTGAAAGCTGCGGTGCGTTAGGAGGCGATGATAGCCTAAGCAGATGCCAATGCTGCCCAGTAGCCAGTGCAAAAAGATCGCGGCACCTAAAGCAGACCAGGAGAAAAACCAGGGAGCCAACAGTGCAAGAAGATGGATTGATCCAAAAAAGACCACATTTACCCAGTTCAGCACCAGGGGCTGACCGCCTGCAGTGACGGTTTGCATTGAATTAGAAGTCATAAATCTTCCTTAAAAAATGCCTTGCATCAATCCAGCCCATTCAGGAAAGCCGTTTGGAACACTTAAGTTTTCCTTTTGTTGATTTGGCTTCACGCTGATTTAGGAATACCGTTAAAGTAAAAGGGGAGTGCAAGTGCTACTTACATTCTTAGCGTAACAACGTTCCCGTTTAAATGCAAGTAGCACTTGCATATTTTCATGAGTTTTCAATCTAATTCAACTCGACAGCGTTTAATCCGAGCAGCGCTTCAGCTATTTACGGCTCAAGGCATCACTGAGACGACCACTCGACAGATTGCTGAACTGGCAGATGTGAATGAAGTAACGCTATTTCGGCAGTTTGGCAATAAGCAGGGTTTGCTCCTGGCGGTGATTGAAGACACGGGAATTTTCACTCGTTTAGGAGAGTCTTTGGGGCAAGCAGCCAATAATGCTGATGATATTACTCATGCGCTCAATTCCTACGGCGAAAAATGTTTGCAGAAGTTAGACCAGATGCCAGAGCTTGTCCGATCGCTGATTGGGGAAGCAGGAAAATTTTCTTTAGAAAATCGGCAGGCGTTGGGGTATGGGTTAGCTCAAGTCAATCACTATACGGCGCAATATTTAGCAACTGTGCTTCAAGGGCACCCGCTAACTCACTTTTCGGTAGAGAAGCTGGCTGGATTTCTCAACTTGTCGCTGTTGGGATATGCCACGCTTGAGTTGACTAGTGAGTTTCATGACCTTTGGAGCGATCGCCACGATTTTGTCATTGACCTGGTGGAATTATTGCTTCGGAGTGCTGTATTGACTTCGGAACAAACCAGTATTCCTTCAGCGACCGCCGACTCAATTGACGCAGAAGAGGTTAAGCCTGCTTTAGCAGATTCAAAGCCAGCCGTAGCGGATTTACCTGCCAGCCTGGTTCAAACAATTTTGCAGCGGGCGAAAAAGTTGGATGTTCAAGACTATGCTTTGGCCTATGTTCTATTCGGGGCGGGTTTGAGTCCTGTAGAAGTTGTCGGACTGCAGCGATCGCACTACCTTCAAGAGACGCAGCAGCATTTGCTTCAAGTCAATCAAGGGGTATCTCGTCAAGTGCCCCTCAACCAATGGATTATGGGGCAACGCCACGGTTCTGTGACTCGTAATCCTTTAACGCAGTGGGTTAAAACTCGTAAGGATGAGCGAACTGCTCTATTTCTAAATGAGGCAGGAAGTCCGATCTCAGAAGTGGAAATTCGTCTGCGCTGGCAGGTCTGGGTAGAAGATTTGACCACGCTATCGGGACAACCTCTACGGATTGAGCAGGCACGGCAAACCTGGTGTGTGGAGATGTTGCTGAGGGGAATTAGCCTGGAAAATTTGAGTATTCTCAGCGGTTGGACTGCTACACAGCTACAGCCCTATGTTCAAAGAGCTAGAGAAAAGGCTGCTTTACAGCAGGCAATTCAATTAGATCAAAAGCCCAAAGGAAAATCTGCTTCCCCTACTACTACGGGGCAAGATTTAGAAAACCTTTGATGCGCCGGTCAAATGGCTAGTTCAGGGTCGTATGAGTTGTTTGTAACATTCCTCATTTTAGCTGTTCTCCGTATCTAAGATTACATCTTCCCGCTGAGAGCCTTTGCTAAGTTCATCCTCGAATTCAATAAATTTTGGTGTGAGGATTAGATGCGTAAGTTCCTTTGGCGAACGCTGCTGCTGAATGTAGCAGCTTTGGCTTTTTATTGGGTCGGTGCAGGGGAGGCGATCGCTAGCGAAACCGAAATTCGCCCAGTTTCTCAAAACTCTGATTCTCAAAACTCTGAACCGCAAGCAGCATTCACTTCTGTTGAGGCGCTTGAATCTTTTGTTGAGTTTGAGAACATCGATCGTTCAGCCCTATCGCCTAGTGGGTTGGAGATTGCTCAAACAGAGGTTCCAAATACTACCCGTATAGAGCCTACTGAGATATTCTCAGCAGAACCAAGCCCAGCAGAACTAACCCCAGCAGAATCAAGTATGGAGAATGGCGATCGCATTTCTCCCATAGCTGAAATAGAATCACCTTCCTCTGTCACACACACTGCTTCGTCACCCGATCTTCGGGGAGCGATGTCTCAGCTCAGCTCAGTTTCCCAGCTATCTGACGTTCAGCCCACGGACTGGGCTTTTCAGGCAGTGCAATCTCTCGTAGAGCGCTACGGCTGCATTGCCGGATACCCTGATGGTACCTATCGCGGCAATCGATCGCTGACTCGCTACGAATTTGCAGCAGGGCTAAATGCCTGTCTCGATCGGGTCAATGAGCTAATTGCTGAGGGTCTGGCGGATGCAGTGTCCCGTGAAGACTTAGCAACAATTGAGCGACTGCAACAAGAATTTGCAGCAGAACTGGCTAGCCTGCGCGGTCGGGTCGATACGCTGGAAGCTCGAACCGCCGAACTGGAAGCAAACCAGTTTTCAACCACAACAACTTTAAGTGGCTTGGTTTGGTTTAACCTCACTGGAGCTTTCGCGGACGGAGATATTCAAGTAGAAACGTCTGATATCACAGCCCCTCCTGTAATTAGACCGGCAGGACGAGATCCCGTTACAGGTAGACCCCTAACTGCAGAAGTTACGGATGATCCAGAAATCACCTTTAGCAACTTGGCCTGGATAACGCTCAACACTTCTTTTACAGGGCGGGACAATTTGGTGACGCAGTTGGCGGTGGGTAATGGAGACTCCCCTGCTAATGTTTTCGCTTCGGCAGGTCTCTACAACACGTTCGGAGTTCCCTACACTGACCAAACGGGTGGAGTAAACATTGGCGATGTCACCGTAGTCGTTCGAGAACTGTTTTATGAGTTTCCGGTAGGCGACGATGTTCAAGTGATCGTTGGACCTAGAGTTAACTGGTACCGATACTTTGACAACAACAGCTTCACCTTCTTCCTCAACGGCACTAGCAGTTTCAACTCAATTGGCAGCACACTGCTGAATACCATTGACCGAGGCTCAGGTGCGGTAGCGCTCTGGCAACTGAGTGACCAATTCCGGTTGGGCGTAGGCTATTTGGGCGAGAACAACGAATTCCTTCCAGCTAGCCTATTTAGAACTTCTTCGGACCCGGACGAGGGTTTGTTTGGTGGAACCAATACCCTGACTGCTGAGCTGACTTATTCTCCTACCAGCACCTTTAATGTCCGACTACTGTACAACCGCTCTAATCTGAATGCCGTATTTGGACAAGTTGGTGGAGCACCCGGAGAACCCATCTATGGATTATTAGATGATGGAGCAGGTGGCGGATTGAATGACGCGACTGCCGATACCTTCAATATCAACTTTGACTGGTTGATTACGCCTGGTATCGGAATCTTCAGCCGATATACCTATGGCATCACGCACATCGAGCCAGGAGATGTAGACGCTCAGTCATTTCAGGCAGGGTTGGCTTTCCCTGATCTAGGTAAAGAGGGGGCTCTGGCAACGCTTTCATACATGATTCCTTTCTCAGTGCTAGACGGTCGTGAGTTTTTGGTCTCGGGGGGTGGCGATGGTGGAGTGCAGTATGAATTTGAAGCAACGTACTACTACCCTCTGACCGATAACATTGCATTAGTTCCTGCGTTTTATATAATTGGCAACGCTAACAACTTTAGCGACAACCCAACTATCTACGTTGGCAACTTACGGGCACAGTTTGCCTTTTAGTCTGCCTTCTTAACATTCCTCAACAGCTTTTGTACAGACGCAGCTGATTGCGTCTGTACAAGACCCTGACTGGCATACAGCCTTGCTTCTTTTGATCTGAATACTCTGCTTTCCTTAAGCTAACTGCCTCTTGGTCAAGTTATCGATCAGTTTGTGAAGCGTTTTGTAACTCTTGTTTCGTCTTGTATGATCCGAGTCCCAGTCTCCATAAAATCCGAGTATCTTGGGAAACATAAAGGAAAGCTTAAGAACGAGAGGTCGCTATGACTCCCCTAATGTTGAGACAACTCTGGGCTTTAGTTGAGACAACTCAGTCCAACATTCTCTTAAGTTTGGATGATTCTAGTCTGGTGCAGTGGTTGTTACGTCAGGTGCGCTCCGAGCGATCGCTTGACCATCATGAACTTGATGCGCTCAGTGCTTATATTCAATCCAGACTACCGCTGATTCGGGACTTGGCCCAAGGGCGCTAAATTTAATATTTAATTTTCAATCTTTAAGTATTTTTTATTGTTTCACTCATGTAACCTGTCACTCCTCTCAGCCCTTCTACGCAATTTATCGTTTGTTTATGGGCGGAGAATTGTGCAATTAGATACAAACAGAAAGCTAAAAGCGTTGGATGGTAGTACAGTTCAGTGCAGCAACCGGAGTCTAGGTTGTTCCTGTTTCTCAGACTCTTATCTTGTGTAGCAGAGGCGAAGCTTGAGGCTCGTCGGTCCAGTGTCTGCTGTATAGGTTGAGTCCTGTTAAGCGTTTGGGCAGCTACTCCAGGCAATCTGCTATTGTGCCAATACTAATCTCTGTTTGTTGACATAGTGAGTGAGATTTATATGAGTAAGTGGGGTTCTCTGCTATTGGCAATGATGCTCGCCGTAGCACCAATAGCGGCTTGTAGTTCTTCATCCGATACGGCAGGAACCGAAGAGGGCGAAGGCGCTAGTGGTCACCTATCCACTGTTTTAGGGCGAGGCTCTTTAGTTTGTGGTGTAAACGGTCAGCTACCAGGGTTTAGTTTCGTCAATGAGACAGGCGAGTATTCGGGACTGGATGTTGACGTGTGTAAGGCGATCGCCGCTGCTATGTTCGATGATCCTGAGGCTGTTGAATATCGTAACCTCAGTGCCCAAGAGCGTTTTACTGCTGTTCAATCAGGCGAGATTGACGTGTTGATTCGCAACACAACTTGGACAATCAGCCGCGATACATCTGTTGGTATGGAGTTTGCACCTACCACCTTTTACGATGGTCAGGGCATGATGGTGCCCGTCGCGAGTGGCGTTGAAGATTTGGAAGGACTAGCAGGAAAATCTATCTGTGTGCAGTCGGGTACTACAACAGAGTTGAACTTAACCGATCAGATGCGGAAGATTGGCGCTGAATTTACCCCAATTGTATTCGACGACGAAGATGCGGTTTATGCAGCCTATGCTCAAGGGCGCTGCCAGGGTGTAACCTCTGACCGCTCTCAGCTTACTGCTCGTCGTGAAACCCTAGCAGCTCCCGACGAACATGTGGTGTTAGATGTGGTGATGTCGAAAGAACCACTTGGACCAGCGGTTGCTAACGGGGATACGCAGTGGTCTGACGCTGTGAAGTGGATTACCTATGCTTTGATCCAGGCTGAGGAGTTCGGCATTACCTCTGAAAATATCGCCGAGTTTGAAAATAGCGAAGATCCAAGCATTCGGACTTTCTTGGGTTTAGAAGGGAGTTTGGGATCGGATATGGGCTTACCAAATGACTTTACAGCTCGTGCGATTAGAGCCGTGGGCAACTATGGTGAGATTTATGAACGCAACATCGGTGAACCGTTTGGACTAGAGCGTGGACCAAACGAACTTTGGACGAACGGAGGATTGCTCTACGCTCCTCCTTTCCGCTAATGCTCAGGAGCTAGTAGCTAGGCTCACCTTTTGGACTATTAGCTGTTAGAGTTTGCCGCAAGACTGATTTGTCATGTACTTTTGCGTGACAAATCAGTCGTCATTAAATCGATCTTCTGAAAGTCTGGACAATCTCCTAGTTCCTAACACCAGTTTTTAGCCCTGGGTCATTCGATCAATGGATGAAAAGATTCCGTTTTGGCGTGACGATCGCGTCCTTAAAATTATCGGACAAGTGATAGCAGTGGTCGTGTTTGTCACGGTCATGCTGATCTTGGGAAGCAATATCGCCCGTAACTTTCAAAGTTTAGGCATTACATTCGGATTTGGTTTTTTAAGACGAGCCGCTTCTTTTGGTATTGGTGATACGCCAATTCCCTATACTCCCAGTGATTCCTATGGGCGGGCTGTTTTAGTTGGATTGGTCAACTCACTGCGAGTGATGATCCTGGGCATTATCTTAGCCACTGTGGTTGGGATCGCTGTAGGAGTTGCCCGTCTTTCAGACAACTGGCTGCTCAAACAGATTGCTGGCATCTATGTAGAGCTTTTCCGCAACACACCTCTGTTGCTGCAATTATTTTGCTGGTACTTTGCGGTTTTTCTTAATCTCCCTGGCGACCTTGAAAATCCACCGCGCCTTCCAGGGCCTATTTTTCTGACTCAGCGTGGAGTTGATATGCCCTGGCCAGACGGAACGCTGCAAACCTGGCTGTCAGTGGCATTTTTGCTAATTAGTGCAGTTTTAGCCTTTATTATCTGGCGACGGCGCACCACGGCGATGGTGCAGCGCGGAGAGTCAGGGCGATCGCTCCAGATGATCTTGATCGGCATTGGCGTTCTTGCTCTGTTAGCTCTGATCTTCGGGCTTCAGTGGGATCGCCCAAACCTATCTGAAGGAGCAATTACTGATGGACTAAACCTCTCTCCAGAATTTGGAGCGGTGCTATTTGGATTGATCTTTTACACGGCTGCTTTTATTGCTGAAGTGGTTCGGGCAGGAATTCAATCTGTTACCAAGGGGCAATGGGAAGCCGCTAGAGCTTTGGGACTAAGACCTACATTAGCTATGCGGTTGGTAATTTTCCCACAGGCATTGCGGGTGATGATTCCACCACTGACGAGTGAGTACCTGAATCTGGCAAAAAATTCTAGTTTGGCGATCGCTGTAGGATACGCCGATGTGTATGCTACTTCTTTTACGACCTCAAACCAAACTGGACGCACCATCGAAATGATCCTGATTCTGATGGCAACCTACCTGACCATTAATCTAATCATTTCCTTAGGAATGAATACATTTAACCGCTCCGTTCAAATGAAAGAGCGTTAACTTGCTGTCTGCATTCTTCTACCTTTGACCTCCCATGACCACAACAAATCCAGAGCCAAGTGTCATTGCGGCTCCCCCGATTACCCAGATCAGCCCCGGAGCATGGGTTAAAAAAAACCTGTTTAGCGATTGGTTTAACACTATTCTGACAATTGTTTGCTTGGGGGCGATCGCCTGGTTAGGCTACGGGCTGCTCACCTGGATCTTTACTCAGGCTCAATGGCAGGTTGTTCCAGCCAACTTGAGACTGTTTTTTGTAGGGCGATATCCTGCTCCACTCATGTGGCGACCTTGGACAGCATTGGGTATTATTGCCGTTTCAGCTGGGCTAACCTGGGGAATTTTAGCTCGCTCAACCTGGTTGTTTAATCGAACGGGGTTGATTTTCTTGGGTGTGCTCGCGGTGCTTTTCGTCGCGTTGTCCGTTCCCGTTAGTCTCAACACGAGTCTTTTGCTCTTAGCGATATTAGGGCTTAGCGTCGCCGCTGCCTTTGCTGGTCAACAAATCGGACAACGCTTTCCGACTTTGGTTTCCTGGCTGGCATTAGGTTGGCTAGGAATTTTCTTCATCGTCTTTGGTCTGATTCGCGGCGGGTTGTTTCTTCGAGAGGTCAGACTCGATGACCTCAGCGGATTATTGCTGACTCTACTTACTGCAATTGTCAGCATTGTCCTTTCCTTCCCAATTGGAATCTTGTTAGCACTGGGACGACAGAGCAATTTACCCGTCGTTCGCTGGATGTCGATTGGCTTCATTGAAATTATTCGAGGTCTACCGCTGATTACAATTCTGTTTATGTCTTCGCTGCTGGTCCCGCTGATCTTGCCACCTAATGTGCGGATTGATCGGGTGGTTCGAGCGATCGCGGGGTTAACCCTGTTTAGCGCTGCTTATCTAGCAGAAAATGTGCGGGGCGGTTTGCAATCCATTCCTAGAGGACAATCTGAAGCCGCAAAAGCGTTAGGACTTAGCGCTCCTCTGGTGACAGTGCTGATCATTTTGCCGCAGGCGCTCAAAGCAGTTATTCCTACTATTGTGGGGCAGTTTATCAGCTTATTTAAAGACACTTCCTTACTCGCTATCATCGGCTTTGCAGAACTATTAGGAATTTCTCAATCCATCCTGTCTAACCCCAATTTTCTGGGTCGCTACCAGGAAGTTTATGCTTTTGACACGGTCATTTATTTCTGCTGCTGCTATGCAATGGCGTTAGCGAGCCGTCGTCTTGAAAAACAACTCAGAACTGAAAACCGATAAGTGTAATCGCTAACAGTTTGATTCCTTGCAGCAGCGTTATGTTGACGTGTAAAGCAAGTAGAACAGTTCGCTATTCTGGCGCTAAAATCTAATAACTTCCACGACTTCAAAAAATCCCTTTAATTAGGACACAAATCCACTTAACGTCTCAAGGAATAAGCAAAATGACTCAAGCTCAAACTGATGCCGTTCAGCCCGAAATTGGTTCGGAAAAAGTCATCATCGCTAGAGACGTTGAAAAGTGGTATGACAACAACTTTCACGTTTTGCGTGGCGTTAGCCTAAGTGTGAATAAGGGTGAAGTGGTTGTTGTGATGGGCCCTTCTGGTTCCGGTAAATCTACCTTTATTCGCACTTTTAATGCGCTAGAGTCTTACCAGAAAGGAAGCATTGAAATTGATGGCATAAAGCTTTCTCATGACCTGAAAAACATTGAGACCATCCGTCGAGAAGTGGGGATGGTGTTCCAACAGTTCAACCTGTTCCCTCACTTAACAGTCCTGAAAAATGTTACGCTCTCGCCCATTTGGGTGCGTCGCTGGCCCAAAGCAAAGGCAGAAGAAGTTGCACTACAACTGCTGGAGCGAGTCGGCATCCTGGAGCAAGCGCACAAGTTTCCAGGGCAGCTTTCTGGAGGACAACAACAGCGGGTGGCGATCGCTCGTGCTTTAGCAATGCAGCCTAAGATCATGCTGTTTGATGAACCTACCTCTGCGCTTGACCCGGAAATGGTTCGTGAAGTACTGGACGTAATGCGAACTTTGGCCAACTCGGGGATGACGATGGTTTGCGTCACTCATGAAGTGGGTTTTGCGCGAGAAGTTGCTGATCGCGTAGTGCTAATGGACAGCGGTGTACTGGTAGAAGAAGCTACGCCCGAAGAATTTTTCCAAAATCCAAAAGAAGAGCGGACGCAGAAATTCCTCTCTCAAATCCTCTGATTGCAGATGTCATACTGGAGAAGCACTGCTCTCTCCGGTTGACATGCTAGGAACCTTTCAACAAAGTAATCTCCGCATTGAAGTCGAAGCGTCAGAGGTAGACATTCGACACAGTCTTCTCCGTCCAGCCGAGTTTCAACAGTGGTTAGCTCCACAAACTTTTTCAGCAGGACTTCCCGATCAGCTAGCTTCAGGTACTGTTTACACCAGTTGGCTTGGGCCTTTAGCCATTCAACATCGGGTAGATTTGGCTGAACCTAATGGCTTACGGTTACTGCTGAGCCAAGGTATTGATGGGTACCACGAATGGTACTGGGGAGAAGGCTGGATTCAGTCTTGCTTAGCAGGGGTTTCAATTTTGCCACTGAGCCTTGGACAAACGTTAAGTCTGCTGCGACTTCAGCAGTTCTTGAAGAGTAAGTAGAATTTGCAGGTTACTCTACGGTAAATCTTCCTCTCTCATGTCCTGCATTCTCAACCTAACTGAGTCGGCATGAGAGGGTAAGCCTTCTGCTTGAGCCAATAGGTCAATGGCACCAGCAACCTGCTGGAGTGCAGCAGGAGAATACTGAATCAAACTGGAAGCTTTCATAAAGGTTTCTACCCCAAGCGCAGAGGCATAGCGGGCTGAGCCAGAGGTAGGCAGGGTATGGTTTGGTCCTGCCAAGTAGTCTCCAACTGCTTCAGGAGTAGAACAACCTAAGAAAATAGCTCCCGCATGACGAATTTCCTCAATCAGGCTCCAGGGGTCGGCAACTTCTAACTCTAAATGCTCTGGTGCAAACTCATTCGACAGCTCAGCCGCTGTTGAGAGCGAATCAACAATCACAACCAGTCCGTAATGGGCGATCGCCTTTTCTGTCAACAGATTACGAGGGTGATTAATCAGTTGCTTGTCAACCTCTGCGACTACCTGCCGCGCCAACCCTGAATCTGGGGTCAGCAAAATTGCAGCAGCTAGGGGATCATGCTCTGCCTGCGCCAGTAAATCGGCCGCAACGTGGGCAGGGTTAGCTGTGCCATCGGCAATAATGAGGACTTCTGATGGGCCCGCCAGGGAGTCAATCCCAACCGTGCCGTAGACCAATTTTTTCGCTAGGGTCACGTAGATGTTGCCTGGTCCAGTGATCACATCTACTTTCGGAATTGTTTCAGTCCCATAAGCAAGAGCAGCGATCGCCTGAGCGCCACCTACCCGATAAATTTCCTGTACGCCTGCTTCCTGTGCGGCTACTAAAACCGCAGCATTAACCGCTTTGTTGGGTCCAGGAGGGGTCACCATCACGATTTGGGGCACCTTCGCCACCTTCGCCGGAATTGCATTCATCAACACCGTACTGGGGTAGGATGCCCGCCCCCCCGGAACGTAAAGTCCGGCTCGATCCACTGGCGTATAGCGTTTCCCCAAAACAACCTCGTGATCCCCAAACTGTACCCAGCTTTTAGGGACACGCTGACGGTGAAACGACTCAATATTGCGACAGGCTAATCGGATTGCGTCCAGCAACTCCTTGGAGACTTGCTGATAGGCTGCATCGAGTTCTGAACCGCTAACTCTCAGCTCTTCAGGCTTGAGAAGTTGCCCATCAAACTCCTCTGTGTAGTGCAGTAGGGCACGATCCCCTTGACGCTTGACTGCTTGAAGCACTTCCCGAACCGTTGCCTCTTTATGGACAACTTGGTCATCGTGGGTGCGATCGCAGATCCGTCGCAATTCAGTTTGTGCTTCAGACCGCTGAGTAATAATTCGCAGCATCGCCACTTTAATTTAGAAATGCTAATCCGGGATAACCCGCTCAACTACCACAAGTTCTGAGGGTCGCTAAACCTCATAAATTCTAGCGGTTACAGCCGCCATTCTGAACCTGTATGTATCTAGCTTAACCTGGATTTTCCGATGATATGTATTGTTTCAGTAGATGCTAGACTAATTTGTCTGGTAATTTCTCTAATCATTCGCTAGAATGATTAGTCGCTATAAGCTCTCCCATAAGCAAGCTAACCTGAAGATTAACTGTGGCAAATATTAAGTCCGCTATCAAGCGCGTTAAAATTGCGGAGCGCAACCGTCTCCGCAACAAGTCGTACAAGTCAGCAGTCAAAACGCTGATGAAACGTTACCTTACTGCTGTCGAGGCGTATGCTGCTAACCCTACTCCTGACTCAAAGGAGGAAGTTCAACAGCGCATGTCGGCTGCTTTCAGCAAAATTGACAAGGCCGTGAAGAAGGGTGTGATTCACCCCAACACCGGTGCCCGGAAGAAGTCTCGCCTTGCTAAAGTTTTGAAAGCTCACGAAGCACCAGTTTCCCAGGCTTCCTAAAGACTTTTTAGTTTTTAGAGTTGGGTTGAGGCAGTGGGCAAGTAGGCTTCGGAGAAACTATGCAGTTGATTGATACTCACGTTCACCTCAACTTTGAGAGCTTTCAGCCTGATTTGGCAGCGATCGCTCAAAATTGGCGTGAAGCCGGAGTTGTGCGTCTCGTGCATTCTTGCGTTGAGCCAACTGAGTTCAGCAAAATTCAATCCATTGCCGATCAGTTTCCTGAGCTGTCTTTTGCTGTCGGTTTACATCCGCTAGATGTAGGCAAATGGGAAGCTGACTCTGCTAGTCAACTCCTGGCTCTAGCTCAATCTGATTCCAGAGTGGTAGCAATTGGAGAAACTGGGCTGGACTTTTACAAGGCTGAGAATCAAGTGCAGCAAGAAGCTGTCTTTGTGGCTCAGTTGGCGATCGCCCAACAGCTTGATTTGCCCGTAATCTTCCATTGCCGTGATGCTGCGTCTCTAATGGCAGAGTTATTGCGTTCCTTCTGGAACCAGCACGGCCCGGTTAAAGGTGTAATGCACTGCTGGAGCGGTACCCCCGAAGAAACCCAGTGGTTTTTAGATTTAGGGTTCTATATCAGCTTCAGCGGCATTGTGACCTTTAAAAATGCTCTCCAGGTGCAAGCTTCGGCCCAGATGGTTCCAAGCGATCGCATCTTAATCGAAACGGACTGTCCTTTTCTGTCTCCTGTGCCCAAGCGCGGTGAGCGGCGCAATCAGCCCGCTTATGTCCGTTATGTAGCAGAGCAAATCGCTCGTTTGCGTCAAGTTTCTTTAGAAGACATTGCGAACCAAACCACCGCGAACGCTTGTCGCCTTTTTGGGTTGTCATTGCCCTACCCTGCGTCAAGTGCAAGCCGACCTTTGGTCAATGTGCCTAGTTAGTTGACGCGTCCCTCGGCGATCGGCTAACCGTCCAGTACTAGCAGAAAACCGGCAACACGAATTGAAATGCTTGCGACATAATGGTCTTTAGGTGTATACAATCATTGAAAACCGTTGACAAAGTCGAGCCATGTGAATTAGCAGTTAGAGTCACATCCCGTTTTGTCCTTGACGGTTCACCCAAGCTAGCGGAGCTTCTGCCTAATGTCTTTCTAAGCAAACTTCTACCGTTCAGCAAAGTGGATTGTCCTCTAGCTACAAACGAACCACCCCAAGTTACTCGCCGATATTGGAACTCATCCCAAGCTTTTTAGCTAAAACCAAACCTATCTAACTCTAAGTTAGTTTCAGTCCTCTTTGCTTTGAGGTCTGATTTTTTCATTGACATATCCACACAGATACTATAATATCTGGGACTCGCCCTGAGCGTGACCCGTTCAAGGAGACGCATGACTAACCTAACCCAAACTGCACCCGCCTTCGCCCTACCAGATTTAGTTGAAATTCAGCGGGCTAGTTTCCGTTGGTTTCTAGAAGAAGGACTGATTGAAGAATTAGAAAGTTTCTCACCCATAACCGACTATACAGGCAAACTGGAGCTGCACTTCCTGGGGAAGGACTACAAGCTCAAGCGACCAAAATATGACGTTGATGAAGCAAAACGGCGGGACAGTACCTACGCCGTTCAGATGTATGTCCCTACCCGGTTGATTAATAAAGAAACCGGAGAGATCAAAGAGCAAGAAGTCTTCATCGGAGACTTACCGTTGATGACCGATCGGGGAACGTTCATCATCAATGGTGCAGAGCGGGTCATTGTCAACCAAATTGTTCGTAGTCCTGGGGTTTACTACAAAGCCGAGACTGACAAAAACGGGCGACGCACCTACAACGCGAGTTTAATCCCTAACCGTGGGGCTTGGCTAAAGTTTGAGACTGACAAGAATGACTTAGTTTGGGTACGTATTGATAAAACCCGCAAGCTCTCGGCTCAGGTATTGCTTAAAGCACTGGGTTTGAGCGATGGGGAAATTTTTGATGCACTGCGTCACCCCGAATATTTCCAGAAAACAATTGAGAAAGAGGGGCAGTTCAGCGAAGAAGAAGCGCTGATGGAACTGTACCGGAAGCTGCGTCCCGGTGAACCACCCACCGTTTCGGGTGGACAGCAGCTTCTAGACTCTCGCTTCTTTGATCCCAAGCGATATGACTTGGGGCGGGTGGGTCGCTATAAGCTCAACCGCAAGCTGAGACTTAACGTTCCAGAAGCAACACGGGTGCTAACGCCTCAAGATATCTTGGCGGCGATTGATTACTTGATCAACCTGGAATTTGATATTGGCAGTGTGGACGATATTGACCACTTAGGTAATCGTCGAGTTCGCTCGGTGGGTGAACTGCTACAAAACCAGGTGAGAGTCGGACTAAACCGTTTGGAACGCATCATTCGAGAACGAATGACTGTTTCTGATGCTGATTCTCTGACTCCCGCTTCACTGGTTAACCCCAAGCCTCTGGTTGCTGCAATCAAAGAGTTCTTTGGTTCATCCCAACTCTCACAGTTCATGGATCAAACCAATCCTCTAGCAGAGTTGACGCACAAGCGTCGTTTGAGTGCCTTGGGTCCAGGTGGTTTGACCCGTGAACGGGCAGGTTTTGCAGTGCGGGATATTCACCCGTCACACTATGGTCGCATTTGTCCTATTGAGACTCCTGAAGGACCAAACGCAGGCTTGATTGGTTCTCTGGCAACCCATGCGCGGGTCAATTCTTACGGTTTCATTGAAACACCCTTTTATCCAGTTGAGAATGGACGGGTTCTGAAGGAGCAGTCGCCGCTCTACATGACAGCGGATGAGGAAGACGATCTGCGGGTTGCTCCGGGCGATATCCCCATGGATGAGAACGGCTACATCTTGGGTGAGTCTGTAGCGGTTCGCTACCGTCAGGATTTCACCACGACAACGCCTACCGAGGTGGACTATGTGGCGGTTTCCCCCGTGCAGATCATCTCAGTAGCGACCTCCCTCATCCCGTTCCTAGAGCACGATGACGCGAACCGGGCATTGATGGGATCAAACATGCAGCGTCAAGCGGTGCCTCTGCTACGTCCTGAGCGTCCTCTGGTAGGTACCGGGTTAGAAGCTCAGGCAGCGCGTGACTCCGGTATGGTTACCGTTAGCCGACTGGATGGGGAGATTTCTTATGTAGATGCCAATCGCATTCGGGTCAGAAATGCTGAAGGCAAAGAAGTAGAGCATCTGCTGCAAAAATACCAGCGCTCTAACCAGGACACCTGTCTAAATCAGCGACCGATTGTGTTTGTGGGCGATCGCGTCGTCACGGGTCAAGTCCTGGCAGATGGTTCTGCTACTGAGGGCGGTGAAATTGCTTTAGGGCAAAACGTCATCGTCGCCTACATGCCTTGGGAAGGCTACAACTACGAGGATGCCATCCTAATTAGCGAACGTCTGGTTTACGACGATGTTTATACTTCCATCCACATTGAGAAGTATGAAATTGAGGCTCGTCAGACCAAGCTTGGACCTGAAGAGATTACCCGTGAAATTCCTAACGTCGGTGAGGATGCCCTGCGTCAGCTAGATGAAGAAGGCATTATCCGAATTGGAGCCTGGGTCGAAGCAGGAGACATTCTGGTGGGTAAAGTGACTCCTAAGGGAGAATCTGACCAGCCGCCAGAAGAAAAATTGCTGCGAGCCATCTTCGGTGAAAAAGCTAGAGACGTGCGCGACAACTCCTTGCGCGTTCCCAACGGTGAAAAAGGTCGCGTTGTAGACGTGCGAAAGTTTACCCGTGAGCAGGGAGACGAGCTTCCCCCTGGCGCAAACATGGTTGTCCGTGTCTACGTTGCTCAAAAGCGGAAGATCCAAGTCGGCGACAAGATGGCAGGTCGGCACGGAAACAAGGGAATTATTTCTCGAATTTTGCCTAAAGAAGACATGCCCTATCTGCCAGATGGTTCTCCAGTTGATATCGTGCTGAACCCTCTGGGTGTTCCTTCCCGGATGAACGTTGGACAGGTGTTTGAATGTTTGCTGGGATGGGCTGGACACAATCTGGGCGTGCGGTTCAAGATGACTCCCTTCGACGAAATGTATGGCGAAGAGGCATCTCGAACGACAACTCACGGCAAGATCCAGGAAGCTCAAGCCGCAACAGGTCAAGACTGGGTGTTTAACCCCGATACACCAGGCAAGATTCAGGTGTATGACGGTCGTACCGGCGAACCTTTCGATCGCCCCATCACGGTAGGTGCAGCCTACATGCTGAAGCTGGTGCATCTGGTCGATGACAAGATTCACGCTCGTTCTACAGGTCCTTACTCGCTGGTTACTCAGCAGCCTTTGGGTGGTAAGGCTCAGCAAGGTGGTCAGCGCTTTGGTGAAATGGAAGTGTGGGCACTGGAGGCTTTTGGTGCTGCTTACACGCTGCAAGAGCTGTTAACCGTTAAGTCGGACGATATGCAGGGACGCAACGAAGCACTCAATGCGATCGTCAAAGGCAAGGCAATTCCTCGACCAGGAACTCCAGAATCCTTCAAGGTATTGATGCGTGAGCTTCAGTCCCTTTGCTTAGACATTGCAGCCCACAAGCTGGAAACCAAGGAAGACGGAACGAGCCGGGATGTTGAAGTTGACCTGATGGCAGACGTAAGCAACCGCCGCACTCCATCTCGCCCCACCTACGAATCGATTTCTCGCGACGAGATGGAAGAAGTGGAAGATTAGGCAGCTAATGGTCAGGGCAGCAGTCAGCTATAAAGCTTGCACGTAGCTGACTGCTTGTACCTGACAACGGGTTTGTATGAATTGCCAGGATAAAGAGGAAATTATTAGCAATGCCGAAGCTAGAACAGCGGTTTGACTATATCAAGATTGGTCTAGCGTCACCCGAGCGGATTCGCCAGTGGGGAGAGCGGACTCTTCCTAACGGAATGTTGGTTGGCGAAGTGACCAAACCTGAAACTATTAACTACCGGACACTAAAGCCGGAAATGGACGGCTTGTTCTGTGAGCGAATTTTTGGTCCAGCCAAGGACTGGGAGTGTCACTGCGGTAAGTACAAGCGGGTTCGTCACCGGGGTATTGTGTGTGAGCGCTGCGGCGTAGAGGTTACGGAATCTCGCGTTCGCCGTCATCGCATGGGCTATATCAAACTAGCTGCTCCTGTTGCACACGTTTGGTATCTCAAGGGCATCCCCAGCTACATGGCAATTTTGCTAGACATGCCGCTGCGGGATGTTGAGCAGATTGTTTACTTCAACGCCTACGTGGTGCTGAATCCTGGCAACGCCGAGAATCTTACCTATAAGCAGCTTCTCACTGAAGATCAGTGGATCGAGATTGAAGATCAGCTTTATAGCGAAGATTCTCAACTTACAGGGATTGAAGTTGGAATCGGCGCAGAGGCTCTTCAGCGCTTACTGCAAGATCTGAATCTGGAAACGGAAGCGGAGCAGTTACGGGAAGAGATTGCGACGGCAAAAGGACAAAAACGCGCCAAGTTAATTAAGCGTCTGCGGGTAATTGACAACTTCATTGCGACGGGATCGCTCTCTGAATGGATGGTGCTATCGGTGATCCCCGTGATCCCACCTGACCTGCGACCAATGGTGCAGTTAGATGGCGGACGATTTGCCACCTCTGACCTGAACGATCTCTATCGCCGAGTCATCAACCGGAATAACCGCTTGGCTCGTCTCCAGGAGATTTTGGCTCCTGAGATCATCGTCCGTAACGAAAAGCGGATGCTGCAAGAAGCCGTAGACGCGCTCATTGATAACGGTCGTCGCGGTCGTACTGTTGTCGGTGCGAACAACCGACCGCTGAAATCTCTCTCTGACATTATTGAAGGGAAGCAGGGTCGATTCCGCCAAAACCTGTTGGGTAAGCGGGTCGATTACTCTGGACGTTCTGTAATTGTGGTTGGACCCAAGTTGAAGATTCACCAGTGTGGTCTGCCGAGAGAGATGGCGATCGAGCTATTCCAACCCTTCGTGATCCATCGGTTGATTCGCCAGGGTTTGGTCAACAACATCAAAGCAGCGAAAAAACTGATTCAGCGCAATGATCCCAGTGTTTGGGACGTGTTGGAGGAGGTTATTGAGGGGCACCCCGTGATGTTAAACCGTGCTCCAACGCTTCACCGTTTAGGTATTCAAGCATTTGAGCCAATTCTGGTTGAAGGCCGTGCTATTCAGATTCATCCTCTCGTTTGTCCTGCGTTTAACGCAGACTTTGATGGTGACCAAATGGCAGTACACGTTCCTCTCTCGCTAGAAGCTCAGGCTGAAGCCAGACTGTTGATGTTGGCATCAAACAATATCCTTTCCCCAGCGACGGGTCGACCTATTGTCACGCCCAGTCAAGATATGGTCTTGGGTTGCTATTACCTGACAGCCGAAAACCCAATTGAGCAAAAAGGAGAAGGTCGTTACTTCTCTACCTTGGACGATGCAATTCTTGGCTATGAGCAGGGTCAGGTAGACATCCATGCCTATGTCTGGGTGCGGTTTGATGGGGCAGTTGAGGACGAGGGAGCAGGTAGTCATGAGCTGCTAAAAGAAGAAAAATCCCCAGATGGTACGGTGACGAGATACTACAAGTTCCGCCGGATTCGAGAGGATGCAGACGGAAACCGCATTTCCCAATACATTCGCACTACTCCCGGTCGCATCATCTACAACCGAACAATTCAAAACGCCTTGGTTTAAGCCGAGGTAATCGGTCGTCAGCGGTTTTGCTTCAACTCAGTTATTGAATTGAGCTTAATCGCTGACTGCTTAATCGCTATTTTTTATGGGGCGGAGACAAATAATGGCAGAGCACAACTCAACTCAGAAGCAGGAGCAGGAATTTATTTTCCGTAATCGCGTCGTCAATAAGGGGCAGCTACGCAGGCTAATTGCCTGGGCTTTCACCAACTATGGCACGGCACGAACTGCTCAAATGGCGGACGAGCTGAAGGATTTGGGATTTCGATACGCAACCAAGGCGGGTGTGTCGATTAGTGTAGATGATTTGCAGGTTCCACCCAGCAAGCGTCGCCTACTGGAAGCTGCCGAAGAAGAAATTCGTCAAACTGAAACGCGTTATACCAGAGGCGATATTACTGAGGTCGAACGTTTCCAGAAAGTAATTGACACTTGGAACGACACCAGCGAAGAACTGAAAGATGAAGTGGTGCGCCACTTTGAATCTAGCGATCCGCTGAATTCGGTTTACATGATGGCATTCTCTGGAGCACGAGGAAACATTTCTCAGGTGCGTCAGTTGGTAGGAATGCGGGGTCTGATGGCTAACCCTCAAGGGGAAATCATCGACTTGCCCATTAAAACCAATTTTCGAGAAGGCTTAACCGTAACGGAGTACATCATCTCCTCCTATGGTGCGCGTAAAGGATTGGTCGATACCGCGCTGAGAACGGCGGACTCTGGGTACCTCACCCGTCGTTTGGTAGACGTTTCTCAGGATGTGATTATTCGAGAACTGGATTGCGGTACCCAGCGAGGTATTCCAGTTCGCAGTATGACCGACGGTGAACGGGTTTTGATTCCGCTGAAAGACCGTTTGCTGGGTCGAGTCATTGCTCAAGACATTATCCACCCAGAAACGGGTGAAGTCGTTGCACCTCGAAACCAGGC
Organism: Cyanobacteria bacterium FACHB-471; assembly: GCA_014695345.1. GTDB lineage: Bacteria > Cyanobacteriota > Cyanobacteriia > Elainellales > Elainellaceae > JAAUTN01. The sequence goes on along the minus strand of JACJOC010000058.1, from coordinate 209,020 downwards.
TATTTCTGATGACTTGGCTCAGTTGGTCGGCAAGTTAGGACTGAGTGAAGTGGTGGTGCGATCGCCTCTCACTTGCGAGGCTACTCGCTCGGTTTGTCAGCACTGCTACGGTTGGAGCTTAGCCCATGCCTATATGGTTGACCTGGGTGAAGCAGTTGGAATCATCGCTGCACAATCTATTGGTGAGCCAGGTACGCAGCTGACCATGCGGACCTTCCACACGGGGGGTACGTTTACGGGTGAGACAGTGCCTCAGATTCGGGCATCGTTTGATGGCGTGGTTCGCCTATCCAAGCCCAAACAGCTGAGAGCGCGGGCATTCCGCACCCGTCATGGTGAAGACGCGCTGATTATGGAGGCAACGGTTGATGTCAGCGTTGAATCGGCTAGTGGTCAAAAGGAAACAACTACGATTCCTCCCGGTTCTATTCTCTTTTCACCAGAAGGTACTGCAGTCAAAGCGGGGCAGATGATCGCTGAGATGCCTGCAGCAGGGCGCGTTCGCAAGGTAACTGAAAAAGCTACTAAAGACGTTGCCTCCGACCTGGCAGGTGAAGTGAAGTTTGCTGATCTGGTTCCTGAGGAGAAGAAAGACCGTCAGGGTAACACCACCCGAATTGCTCAAAGGGGCGGCTTGGTTTGGATTCTCTCAGGTGAAGTTTATAACTTGCCACCTGGAGCGGAGCCTGTTGTCAAAAATGGCGATCGCGTTGATGCCAATAGCATCCTGGCAGAAACCAAACTTATTACAGAGCATGGTGGCGTTGTCCGGATTCCTCAAGAGAGCGAAGGCAAAGGTGGGCGTGAAGTCGAAATCATTACGGCCTCTGTTTTGCTAGACCAGGCACGGGTACATGCTGAGAGCTATCAGGGTAGAGAACACTACCTGATTGAAACGCCTCACAACCAGCGCTTTTCTCTCATTGCCACCCCTGGCACTAAAGTGACTAACAATCAGGTTGTTGCCGAACTGATTGACGATCGCTACCGCACCCAAACTGGTGGAATTATCAAATATTCTGGCGTAGAGGTTGCCAAGCGGGGCAAAGCTAAGCAGGGTTATGAAGTCGTAAGCGGTGGAACCTTGCTGTGGATTCCAGAAGAATCTCACGAAGTCAACAAAGACATCTCTTTGCTCCTAGTCGAAGACGGTCAATACGTTGAGGCAGGCACAGAGGTTGTTAAAGACATCTTCTGCCAAAGCAATGGTGTCGTTGAAGTTACCCAGAAGAACGATATTCTACGCGAAATCGTGATCAAGCCAGGTGAACTTCACATGGCAGACAATCCCGAAGCGGTCATGAATAAGGATGGCTCGATCGCCAATCCAGGGCAAGAAGTGATGCCAGGGCTGTCTGTCAGCGATTTGCGCTACATCGAATACGTAGAAACTCCTGAAGGTCCAGCGCTGCTGCTGCGCCCCGTGACTGAGTTTGCTGTCCCTGACATCCCTTCGGTGCCGAGTCAAGAATCGACCAACGAGGAATCGGGACGCTCTATTCAGCTTCGTGCGATCCAGCGCATTCCTTACAAGGATGGAGAGCGGGTGAAATCGGTTGAAGGCTTAGAATTGCTGCGGACTCAACTGGTGTTAGAGATCGACAAAGATGCTCCCCAGCTTGCAGCAGACATCGAGCTTGTTCCCGATGAATCTGACCCAGACTCAATGCGCTTGCAGCTAGTGATTCTAGAATCACTCGTGATTCGTCGAGATGTATCAGCTGACCAAACTCAGGGCAGTACTCAAACTCGCATCTTGGTCAAAGATGGAGATCAGATTGCACCGGGTGCTGTGGTTGCTCGTACTGAAATTCAGTGTAAAGAAGCTGGAGAAATTCGCGGTATTCGAGAAGGCGCGGAGGCAATCCGCCGAGTTCTTGTCGTCCGTGATGTAGACCGCGTTACGGTAGACCTGAAAGGCGAAAAGGCGACTGTGCAACGAGGTGATCTATTAGTAGCAGCCACAGAGATTGCACCAGGAGTCAGACTAGAAGATTCTGGTCAAGTTGTTCGAGTGACAGACGAGGCGGTGACATTGCGAATTGCACGTCCTTATCGAGTATCACCGGGTGCCGTTCTGCATATTGATGATGGAGATCTGGTGCAGCGGGGTGACAACCTGGTACTCCTGGTGTTTGAGCGGACGAAGACGGGAGACATCATTCAAGGTCTACCTCGGATTGAAGAACTCTTGGAAGCTCGTAAGCCCAAAGAAGCCTGTATTCTAGCGGCTCGTCCTGGCACTGCTCAGGTGGTTTACAGCGATGATGAAACTGTCGAAGTCAAAATTATTGAAGCAGACGGCGTAATCACGGAGTATCCCATTGGACCTGGACAGAACGTCATCGTTGTAGATGGTCAGGAAGTATTGGCGGCTGAACCCCTCACCGATGGTCCTGCTAACCCTCACGAAATTCTGGAAGTCTTCTTCAAGCTGCATCGAGAAACGCTGGGCGTTCACGAATCTGCCTTGATCAGCTTAGAGAGGGTACAAAACTTCCTGGTAAATGAGGTTCAGTCTGTTTACCAATCTCAGGGCATCGACATTTCTGACAAGCACATTGAGGTGATTGTCCGGCAGATGACCTCAAAAGCCAGAGTGGACGATGGTGGCGACACCAGTATGCTTCCCGGTGAGTTGGTTGACATGCACCAAATTGAGCAAGTCAACGAGGCCATGTCGATTACGGGTGGCGCGCCTGCTGAGTACACCCCGATGCTGTTAGGTATCACAAAGGCTTCTTTGAATACCGACAGTTTCATCTCAGCCGCCAGCTTCCAGGAAACCACCAGGGTTCTTACAGAAGCAGCGATCGAAGGGAAGTCAGACTGGTTACGAGGACTAAAGGAGAACGTGATCATCGGTCGCTTGATTCCGGCGGGTACAGGCTTCAATGCTTACGAAGAAGTGGGTAGCCCCGACCTGGATCTAAGCTTTGATGGCAGCGTCTTTGATGATGATGTTGATCTCAAGGATGTCGTTTTAGACGATCGCACCGCTCGTACCTATGAGTTAGAGGGAGGCTTTGATGTCTTCCCACCACCAGAAGGTTTGCGTAGCGGACGAGATGAGATACTGGAGCCTATTAGCAGTCGCCCCCCCGGCTTTAGCTTTGGTAGCCAAGAAAGTCCAGAAGAGGATGAAGAGGACTCCTACTCTCCCATCCTGGATGACGACTTTGAAGATGAGGTGGACGACGAGGAGGAATAGACTCGAAGTCATACCTTATAAAGATCACGTAAGAAGGTGAGGGCAGTTGCCCTCACCCTTTCTAAAAATTAGGGCACCCCGCAGCGCGGGGTGCCCTTCTATCTATTGCCTTAATTTTTGGAATTGGTACTAAGCAAAAGCTATGGAGTGGGTTGAAGTTCGGCTGTACGAACAGAAACCTGTTGGGTGCGATCGCCCCTTTGTACTCTCAGCCGCAGCGTTCTACCCACTCCACTCCGATCAACTAAATTTTGCAGTTGGTCGGCGGTCCTCACGGCTTGTCCATCAACCTGAGTAATGACGTCACCTCGACGCAGTCCAGCTTCAGCCGCAGGTGCATTTTGTATCACACCCACGATTAGAACCCCGTTAACTTCGGGTAGGACAATGCTGGAGTTAGGATCGTCGTTATTCTGCTTTGCCAAGTCCGGCGTGAGTGTGGCGATCTGTACCCCTAAATAGGGATGGGAAACGCTTTCACCTCTAGCCAGGCGATCGGTAATTTCCTTAGCCAGGTTGATTGGAATTGCAAAACCAATCCCGGTCGCATTTGCTCTGATTGCTGTATTGATTCCAATTACCTCACCTCGTGCATTCAGTAGCGGACCACCAGAATTACCAGGGTTAATAGCAGCATCAGTTTGTATAAACTCTAATCGCTTGTCAGGAATTCCGACGAGGGCACTAGAGCGATTCAGTGTACTCACAATTCCTAAAGTGACGGTGTTGTCGAGTCCGAGCGGGTTGCCAACGGCGATCGCCCAATCTCCAACTTGTACCTGATCTGAGTCGCCCACTGGTGAAACAGGCAAATTGTCTCCCTCGATCTTGACGACTGCCAAATCTGTCACTTCATCTGAACCCCGCACCTCCCCAGAAAACGTGCGTCCGTCTTTGAGCGTCACCCGAACACTATCTGCCCGATCCACAACATGAGCATTCGTCACAATAATTCCACTGCTGTCGATGATGAAGCCTGACCCCTGACCAATTTGACGTTCTTCATAGGGTTGAGGTGCGGCTCCTCCAAAATAGCGGCGGAAAAATGGATCGTTAAAAAACGGATCAACGCTACGGGTAATAGTCCGTTCTGTATCAATCCGGACGACCGCTGGCCCGACTTGATTGACAGCCGCTGCTACAAAACTTTCCGTGCTAGCCGCAGCAGAAGGAGCCTGTGCCAGAATCTGTCCAGTCGGAGAGATTGGAATTGCCCACGCAGGAGCAGCTTGAAGCGTCCCAAACGCCAACACTGTCACCAAAAACAGCACAAAGATACGAGTCATCATGGGTCGTAAGCGTTGTAAGTGAGAGAAAAAATCACAGATCTGCATAGTGTCTACTTGTAACCGCTGAGCAAACTTCGGTTGATCAGGAGTCAAGAACTAGGTCACACCCTAGCCAAAAGACTAGAACTCCCAAAAGGAGATACAGCAATCCTCACTTCGAGAAGGTGCGTTTAGCGGAATTGCAGTACCAGTTCCCCCGAAAACGCACCCTTATCGCTTATGAGTCGCTCTATCTAGTCAAATTCTAGCTATTGTGTTGTCCAGTCTGTAGGAAATAGGTGTGAGAGAATAATTTTGAACCCAGCTGAAAACCCGTGTCTAGTGCGGCCTTGTTGAAGCTGCACTAGGATAGAATCGAGAAAACGTGAACAATCGTACCACCATGGCAGCTTCTGAGTTACCTTTGCATTCAGCGATCGACCATTCCCATGCCGATCATGCTCACGAAGACCAGCCCAACCATCCCCACGTTCACAGTCAAGAGTCCTTACGGCGGATTATTAATCGGCTCTCACGCATTGAAGGGCACATTCGCGGCATCAAGGTCATGGTGCAAGAGAGCCGCCCCTGTCCAGATGTGTTAGTGCAAATTGCCGCTGTGCGTGGAGGATTAGATCGGGTTGCGCGAATTATACTAGACGAGCATTTGACGGAATGCGTTGGACGAGCCGCCAAACAAGGCAATATCGAAGTTGAAATTGAAGAATTAAAGTCAGCTTTAGATCGGTTTCTCCCGTAATTCTGATGCTGTCAGTGTAGGATTGACTTCGGTATAGCTGAGTTTTTATGGCTAAGTTTTACAGTGAATTAACTCCGTCCTTGCAAGAATTCATTGCTGAGCAAAAGCTGTTTTTCACAGCATCAGCTCCAACTGAAGGACGAGTAAATTTGTCTCCAAAAGGCATCGATACCTTTCGGTGCATTGATTCTAAAACTGTTGCCTATCTAGATCTGACTGGAAGTGGCAATGAAACAGCGGCTCATCTGCATGAAAACGGTCGTATGACGATTATGTTTTGCAGTTTCACCGAGCAGCCACTGATTTTGCGCCTCTACGGGCAGGGCAAGGCGATTCGTCCCAGGCACCCGGAGTGGCAGGAGTTTTATCCGTTGTTTAATGTCACTCCTGGCGAACGCCAGATCATTGTGCTGACGGTTGAAGCAGCTCAAACATCCTGTGGTTATGGAGTGCCACTTTATGAATTTAAGCAGCAGCGAGAAACATTGATCAATTGGGCAGAAAAGAAGGGAGATAGTGGCATCGAGCAATATTGGCACGACAAGAATCAGAAGAGTATTGACGGCTTACCTACCCAGATCTTTAGTGATTGACGGCTTATTCCTCTTGCCAGTTTGTCTTGTCAAAATTGCCTTGTGGCTTGCAGTTCTTCCTCAAGTAATTCATAGTAAACCTCCGGCAGGCTGGCAGTCATGGCGTTAGTTTCGATGCCATAGCCAAGGCTTGTCCAGGTGCCTGAGAGAATTTGCAGAACTTCTTCAATATTGCCTGACCTAAGCAATGCTGAAAGGTCAACTCCCCAGGCTTGAGAGTCGGTAAGCCAGTCGTAAACGACCTCATCTTGAAACTCTGGGGCAAAGCTATAGGTTTTACGAAATAGAAACGCGGGGGGCTTAGAGTGATACTCTCTTGCCTTTTCCAGCCAGGTAGTTGTGAGAAACTGGTAGCGTCCTGCTGCGGTTGTACAGTCGCCCATGTTAGGTCCAGCGACGATTGGAATGCAACGATCGGGGTGGCTGCTGAGATCTTGAATGCGATCGCCCCCATACATGATCGAATATGGCTGGGGGTCGCTAGACTCGCTCACAGAAATCGTTCGCATCAGCGCCCGAATATAGGGATCGCCGCCCCGCATTGCTAGAGGAATGGGATGCCCATCCCAGTTGGGGTCAAGGGGTAGTCCAGTTAAACTCCCTTGCCAATCCTTCGACATGAGCGTCAGACTCATGCCCACAATGCTCAAAATAATTAGAAAGTGCCAAAATGAACCAGAGTTTTGATCCCGTTCGGTGGCTGAAAGCTTTTCGGAAGCTTGCGAGGGCGATGGACGCACTGAGTCGGCTACCTTTTTGCTTGTATTTCAATCAAGCTATGCTAGCAAACAACTCCTCAAATGGCTTCACTGGCGCTTCCGGTTTTGCCACAATTTCTACAATTTTGTTGCGAGCGGTAGACTGAAAGAGCGATTCCACGCAGACTTGCGCTACTTTCGTGCGGGGAATGCTGCCGTCGAACAGCGTATCTGCGCTTGCCATGACGATGCGATCGCTATTGTCTTCGTTTTTTAGCCCTCCCGGTCGCACAATCGTGTAGGGCAAGCCACTGCTTTGCAGATATTCCTCTGCCCGCTTCTTCCACACCAGAATTAGCCAAAACAGATTGAGCGGATGAAGAAACTGGGAGGTGCAGAGAGAGGAAACAAACACAAACTGTTCGATGCCAGTCGCTTTAGCTGCATCTACTAAGTTTTTGCTGCCCTCGTAATCCACTTTATAAGGCCCGGTTGGGTCGAGGCTGGGGCTAGCTCCCGTCGCGCAGAGGAGTACAGTACTGTCGGCGATCGCTGCCTTCAAACTCTCAAGCTGCAACACGTCACCCACCACTAGCTCAGCCTCAGCAGGTAAAATCTGCCGTCCCTTCTCTAAATCGCGCACCAATGCCCGAACGGGTATATTCCTTTGAACTAACTCTTGCACGATTCTCCGTCCGGTTTCACCGGTAGCCCCTGCTACAAATGCTTTCATGGTCTGTCTTTAAGTTGATGAATTAACGTTGATAAGTTGATGAATATGAATCTGAGATACAGGATCTCTGCTGGACTTTAAGGTAGAAATGGGTAATCTAGCCACAACAACATGTAGTTAAGTTAAGCTAGGCTCCAACGATTCACCTGAAATCACGTACAGCGATGATCTTGATCAAGTATGACAGCCGGATATCGCCTTATCTTTTCCGTAGATCAATCATGGTTGCCTTCTAGATCAAAAGATATGCTGAGTGAACTAGGTAATTGAATCCTCGATAGATAGATTTTTGCGTTTACCCCTGTGTCTCTGCCAAATCTAGGCACGGGTCGAGTCAAATAGTAAATTCAATAGCCACTATTGCAGACGAGATTGTAGGAAAGTATGTTTATGCAGGCCAACTCAGCAGATCATCAGCCCATCGAGAACTCAAACCCTATTTTGAGCGTCACATCAGGGTTGGTTGATGGTAATGTGCCTACTATGGAAGAGTCCGCCTACCTTGCCGAACCGACTTGCTTTCATGGCTACTACAAGGGCTGCATGGACATGTATGCTGATGCTGAGACCGTAGCCAAGTATTTAGATGCACATCATGGCTGGTTTCGCCGCTGTGCCCACCCGATGAAGGCAGAGCCGCTCGGAGAGAATGGCTATACGCTGATCATTGGACGGTTTGGCTCATTTGGTTATGAGGTGGAGCCCAAAGTTGGCTTAGATTTACTGCCTCAAGACCAGGGAGTTTATCGCATCAAAACGATTTCCATTCCTGGATATGAAGCACCTGGCTACGATGTAGACTTTCAGGCTGCTCTAGAACTGGTTGAGGCAAACGCTGAGGTGGATGCCTCAACAAAGCTGACTCAAGTGGTGTGGGAACTCAATTTAGAAGTGTATGTTCAGTTTCCTCGGTTTATTCATGCTTTGCCGAAGTCGTTAGTGCAATCGACGGGCGATCGCCTGCTCAACCAGGTTGTTAGACAGGTTTCTCGCTGCCTGACGCATAAGGTTCAGGAAGATTTCCACGCCAGCGTTAACGCACCTTTAGTTAAGAAATCTCGCAAAAAGTATCCCTGGAGCCGCAATCAAAACACTTCTACGCACGACTAGAACTTTCTCGCTAGAGTGTCGGTCTTGGTTTCATAAAGAAGGGAGGCAGGACAATGTCCTGCCTCCCTTCTTTGTTGTCTTTATTGGTTGTCTTTGTTGCTACTAGCGCTGCATGTGCTTTTCTAGCAAGCTCTTGGACATGGGCTTGTAGAGCAGATGAAACAGCATCTCAATGTAGCGCACCATATCCTCTCGGTTTTCTTGCGAAGTATAGTTCCAGAAGCCGTAGATTTTGGCGAGTGACATCAGCTTGGTGGTGTGAATTTTCCAGGTGTAGGTGCTGTAAACCCGCTCTATTCCGCGATTAGAAATTTCTTCCCAGTAGCCAGGGTTTTGGTCACACTTGGAGATGAAATCCAGAATGATTTCAGCCATTTCTTCAGGCAACGTCGGGTTGATGTAGAAGCCGTTGTACTTGTCTTGAATAATTTCCAATGGACCACCAAAACGAGTTCCAAATGTGGGTAGTCCAGAAATCATGGCTTCCAAGATGGTTAGACCAAAGGCTTCAAACAGAGCAGGCTGAACAAAAATGCCTCGGTTATCAGCAATCACGCGGTAAATTTCCCCAGAATCGCTCTTTGGCAAACGCACGCCTAGCCACCGGATTTTGCCGTGCAGGTTGTACTGATCGATGATTTGGTAAAGTTTGTGGATCTCGTTGATCTCTTCCTGGTCGTTTGATTCCTCTGCCCGCAGTTTTCCTGCCACCAAAATCAGGTTGCACCGCTCTTGCAATGCTTTGCTCATACCAAAGCATTCTGCTAGACCCGTGAGGTTCTTGATTCGATCGAGGCGGGCCATCGAAAACAGGGGGCGTTTGCTGGGGTCGTCTAGTTTGCCATAAACACTGCTAGGGTCTTCTGAGGTGAAGAGCAGTTCTTCCAGGCGATCGCGATCGCCTGGTACCCGATCTTCCATCCGACTGTAGGGAAAGTAGGAGCTTTCGTTTACGCCAGGGGGCACCACGTTAAATTTGGGGCTGAATAGATCAATTCCGCTCACCACGTGATACAGCTCTGGCATCGTGAAGCATTTGTAAGACTCGTACTGTCCAACGCTGTCGGGCGTTCCAACAATTTCCTGGTAGGTGCTGCTGATAATGAAGTTGGCAGCGTTCATGGCAATCAGGTCAGCTGTAAACTGAATCGAGAAGTGATACTGGTCTTCCAGGTCTTGCCAGTACAGGTTACTGAACAGGTATTTCGATTTTTCTAGAGCGTGCGCCACGTTGCACTGAGTGACTTTTAGGCGGCGGGCGAGCAAGAAGGCGACCAGATTGCCATCGGAATAGTTGCCAATAATCAGATCTGGTTTGCCCTGAAACTCAGCCAATAGTTCTCGTTCAGCGTCAATGGCGTAGGTTTCCAGGTAAGGCCAGATTTCAAAGCGGGAAATCCAATTTTGCGTGAGGTTGGGGTTAAATTCGCGGAAGGGTACACGCAAAATCCAACCGTTCTGAGTGCCGTGAATCTTCTCCAGCCGTTGGTTGCAGAGCGTGCCGTCGCTGTTGGGAATCAGGCGAGTCAGGACAATCACCTTAGGATGGACGGACTCGGCTTCTAGTCCTGCTAGAGCAATGTCTTGCTGGAGCTGCTTTTCAATGCTTCTTACCTGGTCAAGGACGTATACAACCTGACCGCCTGTATCGGGGCGGCCCAAGACTCCCTCTTGCCCAAACCAGCCATGAGGGGAGACTAGCACCACCCGAAACACCATCGGAATGCGGGAAATGAAAGCTTCTAGGGATTGGTGATCTGGCGAATCTAAAAGCTGGTCGAGCATCTCCAGCGTTTCACGAACTCGGCCTGCAGTATTTCCCCAACCTGGCTCAAATCCTAATGCTTGTAGGTCAAACCGAAAATTGTCGTAAGCCTCATCGTGGGGGCGATTGCTAACTAGGGTCAGGGCGCGTTTTAGCTGATCTGAAAGTTGTTGTTGGGATTGAATTCGACCGTTGATCAGGAGTTGAGTGCCATTGCAGCTATGTAGGCTGAGGAATTTGTAAAGCGCCTCTAACCACTGCTTTGGGTCTTGGAATAATTTGCTGGAAAGGTAGCGATTGAGGAATTCTACGCCTTTGCCGATGTTCTTGGGATCGCGCAGGGCGGGTGAATAGTCATAAAAGGGCTGGAAATCAACCTCCAAAACATCGCCTTCTTGCGGATTGAAGCGGTTAACGAAGCGATCGCGCAGATCCAACAACTCTTGAACTGTCATTGACTCTACAGTTAAATCTTCCAATAATCGATAGACCTCCTGACTGGCAATTTTAGGTCTAACGATTATGCACAAGCTTTCCTGATCTAAGATGATTTCCTGTGTGTAATAAATGAGCTTGCCTAAATGAGAAGACTGAAAAAACTGCTCAGGTTTCTGGTTGTGGGCACAATACTCGGCAAAAGCGGTAATGATGTCATTTCTCAGCAAATATTGCTGATCGCGCTGTCTCAATTCGCTGGCAAACTGGCGTAAATCGGCTCTCTCATCCTGATTGGTAAGAATCGCTTGAATCAGCTCGGACATAGCAACTCCCTCGACTAGGTTTAGTGATCAACAAGAAACGCGTTGTTTGAACGGGCGGTTTCGCAGCAAAAGTTAGAGACTGAAAAATACAATCTCAATTCCATCCAGAATTGGCTACTTACGAGCTGTAGGCAGCTTCCCTGTAGCCTCTAGTCAATTCTGTTGTCTCTATTTATGACAGCCAAAAGTCTCTATAGGTTCTTTGGCTAAAGGGTTCAAGTCCAGTAGAGAAACACCTGAGGTGAATTAAAGTTAAAGGCACCAAAGCTGAATGTTACAGCGCTTTGCTCCCGCACAACTTCTTTCTCAGGTTCTAAATTGTTATTAGATAGTCATGCTAAACAATGCTTAGCTAATCTAGCTGGTTTTAGCTCAGTTCTAGAAATCTAAAGAGTTAAGTGTTGCTCCTCCTAGCTGAGTTACAAGAAGTTTGAGCAGGATGCAGACAAGCTGCTCTTCGCCAATACAATCCCACAGCTTGGTAAATGAGTGAGTAAAGCTAACCCCTGAAATATTGAATTTCCAATGAAGTTTTCGGTGGAGTTACGGTTAGTGTCGTTTTTGTTTAATACAATGCGACGTTTTTTAACAAAACTCTATAAAGAGATTTGAAGAAGGTTAATTTCTTGATTGCACCTGGAACTGAGTCGGCATAACTAGCACTTTATCAACCCGATTTCCGTCCATATCCATCACTTCTAAACGTAAATTATTCCACTCAAAATGATCGGATGACGTGGGAATACGCCCAAGTTGAGTAATTACAAATCCCCCCAAAGTTTGAAAGTTGCCGCGATCTTCGCCTGGAATTTCCTCAATCTCAAAGATTTCTTTGAATTTTTCGATTGGCAATGTTCCGTCTAGCAGCCAGGAGCCGTCTTCACGTTGAATTGCAGGTGACTCGTGAGGTTGGTCAGCGAAAGGGACATCTCCAATGATGACTTCCATCACATCATTTAGAGTTACGATTCCCTGGGTTACACCATATTCATCAACTACCAGCGCAATGTGAGTGCCAGACTGCTTAAACATTTCCAACACCTTGAAGGCACGGGTACTTTCAGGAACGAATAAGGGCTGTCGCAGGATGTCAATTAAGTCAAGGGGCCGGTTTAAGAGGCTCCGGGCTAGCAAATCTGTAACGTTAACCACGCCTAGTACGTGATCAGGGTTGTCTTGACAAACCGGAAAGCGACTATGACGGCTCTCGATCATTTTTTGGCGATTGACTTCGGTAGAGTCGTTAATGTCTAGCCAGGTGATGTCGAATCGAGGAGTCATCAATGAGGCGACATGCTGATCGCCCAGACGAAAGACTCGCTCTACCATGTCTTGCTCTGCAATTTCAAAGGTTCCGGCTTCGGCTCCCTGTCGAATCAAAACTTTGATTTCTTCTTCGGTGACGAGGGGCTCGTCTGATGCCCCACCTGCACCTAGCAGTCGCAAGATTGAATCTGTAGAACTGGTCAGCAGATAGACTACGGGGTAGGCAATTCTTGAGAGCCACTGCATTGGAATTGCGACTGATGCAGCAATCTTTTCGGGGCTAGCTAGGGCCAAACGTTTAGGAACCAGTTCACCGATGATGATGGATAGGTAGGTGATGATGGCAACGACGAGTCCAAAGGCGATCGCCTGACTATAGTTCTTTAAAAGAGGCACCAGCCCAATGTAGGGAGCTAGTCTACCTGCCAGGGTTGCTCCACCAAAAGCTCCCGCCAGGATGCCAATCAGGGTAATGCCGACCTGTACTGTGGAAAGAAAACGATTGGGAGCGTTTGCCAGTTCTAGGGCAGCCTGAGCTTTAGCATCCCCATCTTCGGCTAATTCTTGGAGGCGGGCTTTGCGGGCTGAAACAACGGCAATCTCAGACATTGCAAATACGCCATTGGCAATGACCAGCAGCAAAATAATTAAAATTTCGAAGGTGACAGAAGACATGCTTAGGGTGCCTGGAATGACCTGCTATTAAGTTTGAGGGAACTAGCGCTGTTTTCGGACTAGATAACATCCATCGATTTTAATCTGACAAATTACTGCAATCGGATTACCCTACCTGAGTTGTGTTATCCGGGGCGTACTGCAGATGATAAGCCTTTTAGAATAGTTAAGATAGGTAAATTTTGAGATATCTTTAATCTCTTAAACGGTAATCTCTCATCCTTAAACGTTGATTTTTCAACGCTCCACCACACTGCGATTCCAGGGCGTATGGCTTTTTCTTCAATTACTCGCGCGTTGGGGCGATCGCCCCTCACCACCGAACTGCTGAGCAAACTGAGCCAGCAGCGGTCTCTGGTGTTAAATGGCATTGCCCGCATTCCTAAAGGGTTGATTGCTTCGGCGATCGCCCAAGTCCGCCAGCACAACCTGCTGGTGATCGCTGCCACGCTTGAAGAAGCTGGACGCTGGACGGCTCAACTCGAAGCAATGGGTTGGCAAACTGTGCATTTCTACCCCACTTCGGAGGCTTCTCCTTACGAACCCTTTGACTCTGAAGCTGAAATGACTTGGGGGCAACTTCAGGTGCTTGCCGACCTGCAAGGACTGGGCAAACGGACTTTAGCTTCACCGTCCAACCCCCCATCCCCAACCCCTAACTCCCAATCCCCGATCGTGATTGTCACGACCGAACGCGCCCTTCAGCCTCATCTGCCGCCCACTGAAACATTTCAGCATTATTGCCTTACGTTGAACCGAGGCATGGAGCTAAACCTGGAAGAATTTAGCCAGCAGCTAGCGCGGTTAGGCTATGAGCGAGTGCCATTGGTTGAAACGGAGGGGCAGTGGAGCCGTCGGGGAGACATTATTGACGTGTTTCCGGTTGCCTCGGAGCTACCCGTGCGTCTGGAGCTATTTGGCGATGAGCTTGACCAGATTCGTGAGTTTGACCCGGCAACACAGCGATCGCTCGACAGCATTACTCGTTTGGTTTTAACCACGACTGACTTCGGACCCATGATTATGCAGGGGTTGGGGGTTGGGGGTTGGGGATTAGAGAATGGCAAGGAAGCTCCGTCTCAAATTGATTCCCGCTTGGCGCATTACCTTTCGGTTGAAGAGTTAGAGCGGCTAGAGTCGGGCCAAACGATTGAAGGAATGCGGCGTTTTTTGGGACTGGCATTTAAGCAGCCTGCATCGCTGCTAGATTACCTGCCGGAAAATACGCTGGTGGCAATCGATGAGCCGGAGCAGTGTCGAGCGCATGGCGATCGCTGGTCTGAACACGCCCAGGAGCAGTGGCAAGAAACGGCAGTGGGTGCAAATCACGATATGCCGCTGCCGCAAATTCACCGCAGTTTTACAGATTCTTTGGCTGACCTGGAGCTATTTGAGCGACTGCATTTATCAGAATTGGCAGAAGAAGGAAATGGACTTAACCTTGCTAGTCGCCCTGTGCCTGCTACCCCGCATCAGTTTGCTAAGCTAGCTGAGACGTTGAGGCAAGAGCGCGATCGCAACTTCTCGATCTGGCTGGTTTCGGCCCAGCCGTCGCGATCGGTGTCACTCTTGCAAGAGCATGACTGTCCGGCGCAGTTTGTGCCTAATCCGCGAGATTATTTGGCGATCGACAAGCTTCAGGGGCAGCACATTCCCGTTGCGGTCAAATATTCAGGACTGGCAGAGCTAGAAGGTTTCATCCTGCCGACTTTCCGATTGGTGGTCGTGACTGATCGGGAGTTTTTTGGACAGCATTCCCTGGCAACGCCCAGCTATGTCCGCAAACGCCGCCGTGCTGCCTCCAAACAGGTTGACCCCAACAAGCTCCAGCCCGGAGATTACGTGGTTCACAAGAATCACGGTGTAGGTAAATTCCTTAAATTAGAAAGCCTGGAGATCAACCATGAGATCCGGGAATATCTGGTGTTGCAATATGCGGATGGGTTGCTGCGGGTAGCGGCCGATCAGCTTAGTTCTCTATCGCGCTTTCGGGGAGCCGGGGATCAGGTGCCCCAGCTCAACAAAATGTCGAACAAGGCGTGGGAGAAAACCAAGAGTAAGGTTCGCAAGGCAGTTAAAAAGGTTGCGGTTGATTTGTTGCAGCTTTATGCTCAGCGATCGCAACAGGAGGGACACCCCTATCCGTCCGATATGCCTTGGCAAGAGGAGATGGAAGACTCCTTCCCCTATCAACCGACAACTGACCAGCTTAAAGCCGTCCAGGATGTGAAGCGAGATATGGAAAGCCCTCGCCCGATGGATCGTCTCGTCTGTGGCGACGTCGGTTTTGGCAAAACTGAAGTGGCAATTCGAGCGATCTTCAAAGCGGTGACGGCGGGCAAACAGGTGGCGCTGCTCGCTCCAACGACGATCTTGACGCAGCAGCACTACCACACGCTAAAAGAGCGATTTGCGCCTTACCCCATTCAGATTGGGCTGCTGAACCGCTTCCGCACGTTGGATGAACGGCGCGATATTCAGCAGCGACTTTCAACCGGGGAGCTAGACATCGTGGTGGGGACGCATCAACTGCTGGGCAAGGGCGTTAAGTTCCGGGATTTGGGTTTGCTGGTAGTAGATGAAGAGCAGCGGTTTGGCGTAAACCAGAAAGAAAAGATCAAGTCGCTTAGAACTCAAGTCGATGTGCTAACGCTCAGCGCTACGCCTATTCCCCGGACGCTTTACATGGCGCTGTCAGGTGTGAGGGAAATGAGCCTGATCACTACGCCGCCCCCTTCTCGTCGCCCAATCAAAACTCACCTTGCGCCACTTGATCCTGATATGGTGAGAACCGCGATTCGCCAGGAGCTTGACCGGGGCGGGCAGGTGTTTTACGTGGTGCCGCGAGTTGAGGGAATTGAAGAAACTGCCGGGAAGCTGCGGGAGATGGTGCCTAGTGCGAGATTGGCGATCGCCCACGGTCAAATGCAAGAAGGTGAACTGGAAGCCACCATGCTTACTTTTAGCAATGGAGACGCTGAAATTCTGGTTTGCACCACCATTATTGAATCAGGTCTGGACATTCCCCGTGTCAACACGATTCTAATTGAAGACGCGCAGCGGTTTGGCTTGTCTCAGCTTTATCAACTTCGAGGTCGGGTCGGCAGAGCTGGAATTCAGGCTCACGCTTGGTTGTTTTATCCTAAGCAAAGTCAGCTTTCAGATACGGCTCGACAGCGGTTGCGGGCGATTCAGGAATTCACTCAACTGGGGTCAGGCTATCAGCTTGCCGTGCGAGACATGGAAATTCGCGGCGTAGGAAATCTGTTGGGTGCTGAGCAGTCTGGACAGATGGATGCGATCGGCTTTGACTTATATATGGAAATGCTGGAGGAGGCGATTAAAGAAATTCGCGGGCAGGAGATTCCCCAGGTTGATGATGCTCAAATTGATTTGAATTTGACTGCTTTTATCCCTGCCGACTACATTCCAGATTTAGATCAAAAGATGAGCGCTTATCGGGCTGTGGCATCTGCCGACTCTAAGCAGGAATTGACTCAGATTGCTGCGGATTGGAGCGATCGCTACGGTCCGATTCCCACTGCTGCCTTACAGCTCATTCGCGTCGTAGAACTGAAGCAAATTGCCAAGAAACTTGGCTTCTCAAGAATCAAGCCCGAAGGCAAACAGCATGTCGTCTTAGAAACACCAATGGAGGAACCCGCCTGGAATTTGCTCAAAGCCAACCTACCAGAACATCTGCAAACTCGCTTTGTCTACACCCCCGGAAAAGTCACCGTGCGTGGACTAGCCGTTCTCAATGCCGACCTTCAACTTGAGAACCTGATTGACTGGCTTGGTCGAATGCGTGGCGCGCTGCCTGAACCTGCGCTGGTTTGACTAAGGTGACTTTATAATGACAAATCATGAATGGCAAAAATCATGTTAGCCAGTTCAATTCCTTATCAGGTCACCTGGGAAAAACTGCCCGATGACTATGTTTTAGACGATGAGCCAGTGGACAACATTAATCAGCCATCCCTTGCTGCTGCGCTCACCGAAAGTCTGGAACTTGCTGGGAAGCTGCCAGGTAGCGCATTAACCACGACTAGCTACGGCATTTGCGCCACCTTGAATGGTCGGATTGTCATTAAAGCCCCTGATTGGGGATATGTTGCGTCTATTCGAGTGCCGCGAGAAGAGGTTGTGCGGAGCTATACACCGAACCTTCAAGGTGACATTCCTGCGATTGTGATGGAATTTTTATCTGATACGGAAGGGACGGAGTATTCGGTTAAGCCAACTTACCCGCCTGGAAAATGGTTTTTCTACGAGCAGATTTTACAAGTTCCTAACTACGTCATTTTTGAACCCAATAGCGGAGCTTTGGAAGTTTATAAGTTAGATGATTCAATGCGCTACAAGCTTCAATCGCTTGAGTCTGGCGACCGCTATTGGATCGCTGAAATGAATCTATTTCTGGGCACATGGCAGGGAATCCGAGAAAACCGCACAGGCTACTGGTTGCGTTGGTGGAATGAACAGGGAGAGCTGTTGCTCTGGGGATCAGAATTTGCAGAACAAGAACGGCAACGAGCAGAGCAAGAACGGCGACGGGCAGACCGCTTGGCAGCGCAGCTACGAGCCACAGGAATTGAACCGGAAAATTAATTCTTAGCAGAATGGTTAGGGCGATGCGGAAAAAGGCGATCACTATCCTCT
Source organism: Cyanobacteria bacterium FACHB-471 (assembly GCA_014695345.1). GTDB lineage: Bacteria > Cyanobacteriota > Cyanobacteriia > Elainellales > Elainellaceae > JAAUTN01. The sequence goes on along the minus strand of JACJOC010000058.1, from coordinate 191,518 downwards.
GCTCTCCCCTACTTCAGGAAACTTAACTAAATCGCCACACGTCAAACTCATTTGACTGAGTTATTTTGCTGGATGGAAATGAGTCACTTTTTTCCTTCGGTAGAATCGACACCAGAATGGCTAACTTGAGACACAGTAGCTACATCAACCAAAACTGAGTGTAGGTTTTTCAAGTATGAAACGGTTTCTTAGTGCCCTTTCTCTCACCTTCGTGCTGTGTGGCACATCGGCGATCGCCCAAGCTCAGGTAGTTTCTGATCCAGTTGATCGAGTTGTTAATGCAGGGCTGATGAGTCGTTCTGCTAACGGTGACTTTCGTGCTGACGCACTTTTGAGCCGGGCAGAGCTAGCTAGTATTTTGGTTAAAACTTTTCAACTCGATCGGCGCAATCCCGGTCAAGCGATGGTGATTCAGATGCAGGATGTACCTGAATCACACTGGGCCTACAACGACATCCAAACGGTGTTGCGAAATGGCATCATGACGGGCTATCGGGAAGGGCGTTTTTTCCCAGAGCAGCGAGTTTCACGGGCGGAAGCCTTTTCCATTTTTGCTCAGGCTTATGGGGTATTCCAGTTTCCCAATGAGACGATTGACGAGATTCTGGCTCAGTATCCAGATTCGACAGACATTCCTGCCTGGGCAAGACGGTCAATGGCAACAGCACTGTATGAAGGATTTGTGAATGTAGATGCCAGCAGTCAGATTGGTCCACTGCGACCGATGACACGGGGTGATATGGCTTACGGATTGAGCCGATATTTGGAGAATCAGCAAAATTCTGGTTCATAAGAATGTAGCGTAGAAATCTTGCTCATTTGAGTGGCAAAAGTTAAGATATCGGCGCTACGATGGGTAAGTTCCCCCATCGGAATGGGTAACCTTCCTTATATAAACTGGGTGCCGTGACAACGAGCAAGAAGCTCATTTTTACAGTCACGATTGCTTTCATCAAGCGTGTCCGTTGATTAATTCGCTCCACAAGTTGACTTATCTGTAGGGACTGGAATTGGCTAACACCGCAAAAATACTCACCAAAGTCTTGCAGATAAGAAGTTTTCACCAGAGCTTTAGTGAAAACTCGGTTTTTTTCTCACTTCCTTTAAGAAACATTTTGATCCCATTCGTATCTTTGTAACAGGAACGAAAACTTAATTGAGCGATCGTGCGATCGCCAGTACCTCTCAACATGAACATCTCACCCAGAGCAAATCAAGGCAGTAAGGCTCATTCCGATCTCTTACAGCCTGTGCGTCAATGGTTGGATAACGTTGAAATTCGTGACCCCAAAGTTGCCCGTCTCATCTCTCGGCTGATTCCTGCCCAATGTCCTTTTGAACGTGACGTTAATCTGTTTGGTCGTACCGTAGCCCACATCCCCCCTCTGTGTAAGCTCAACCCTTTATACGACCAGTTTGTTGGGCTTCGCTTTCGTTCTCTTTGCTTTCTAGTTGACCAGTGTGGTGAAGACATTCAGTCTTACTGTTAATCCTCTTACTGTTAATCCATAAATAAAAAGGCACCTTGCGATGCAGGGTGTCTTTTTATTTGTAGTCGTAAAAGAATAAAGAATAAGGCAAGAGCTTAGCCTTGCCTCATTCTTTTGTAATATCACTTCCAAAAATGAGAACTACAGATGGAGGGACACCCTGTTTCGCGGGGTGTCCCTCCATCTGTATCTTGTTTTTATAGAAACGCTATAACCAGCGCTAAAGTTCGTCTATTAGATTTTCGATTCGCTCAGCCAGGAGGGGATGGTTGATTTGTTCAATCAGTCTTTGAGCCTGAAAATAAAATAGTCGTGCTCGCCCTTTTTGGTTGAGATTGGCGTAGGTTGAGCCAACGTTGAGCAAGGTGTTAATCCGTCCGGGGCGATCGCCCAGCTTCCGCTGAATCTGCAAAGCAGCGCTATAAAACTCTAGTGCTTGCTGAGGTTGGTTCAACACGCCGCAGGTGCAGCCCATGTTGTCAAGGGTGTTTGCCTGTCCGAGACAGTCGCCCAACTCTTTTTGCGTTAGAAGTACCTGGTGATAGAGCAGCAATGCCTGATTCGGCTGACCTAAGTCTCGGTAGACAGAAGCAATGTTGCCGAGAGTGGTAGCTTCTCCCTGGCGATTGCCTGCTATTTGCTGCGCTAAAAGCGCCTGCTGGAAGTGCTCCATTGCTTGGGGGAGCTTACCTAGTGCAATGTAGGTGAAGCCGATGTTGTTGAGCGTAGCAGCCTCGCCGGGGCGATCGCCCAGCTTTTGACGAGTTGGCAAAACTTGATGATAGAGCAGGAGCGATCGCTTGGGTTCACCCAGACGCGTATAAACTAGGGCAATGTCGTTTAGCGTTGCTGCTTCGCCTTGCCAATCGCCCAGTTTTCTAAAGATTGGGAGTGCCCGATTGAAGTACTCAACGGCTTGCTGCAGTTTACCTAACTGGCTGTAGGCAGAGCCAATGTTGCTTAGCGTAATTGCTTCTCCGCGACTGTTGCTCAATTCTTGAGTGATGGCAAGGGCTTGCTTAAAACAATCTAGCGCTTGAAGGGGCTGCCAGCATTGAATGTGGGCTAAACCCATGTCATTAAAAGTGTTGCCTTCTCGCAGGCGATCGGGAATGTTTTGGGCCAGGGTCAGGTTTTGTTTTAGCAGTGCCAGATACTCATGATGTTGACCGCGTCTGTAAAGACTGGCGGCTTCGCTGCGGCGCTGTTCCCATTCCTGTAAGTTTCGTGATTGAGTCATGAGTGTGAGTCAAATGTGTTGATGGTGCTTATGACTGCCCTGGGTAATTTACATCTAGCCAGAATTTCTCAAGTCCTTGAGAAACTAATATCTGCCTCTGGGTAGATGCGGTTCCACGAAAATACCACATCTGCTGGGCAAATGTGGCGAAAAGTTAATGATTCTAAAGAAATGGTTAACGGCTGTAGCGGTTTTCTAGTCTGCTAAAGACAGCGCACCAAATTGTTCCTAAGTTGTGATTTGCGCTTTGAGTGCATGGAAGGACGCTAAGTGGGGCTGCCCAGGGATGTTAATTGAGACTCAATTTGAGCAGAGTCAAGCGATCGCCCAATGAAAACCAGTCGGGTTTCTCTAGGTTCTTCCGGTTGCCAGGGGCGATCGTAAAACTGCTCAAACCTTGCGCCTACGCCTTGCAGTACCATTCGCATTGGTTTCTCAGGAACGGCGACGAATCCTTTAATGCGATAAATTTCCTGCTGCTCAACCAGTGCTTTTAGTCGTTCCTGTAGTGCTTTGGGGTCAAAAGCTTGATTCCAAACGAGATGAGTGGAAGTGATTTCATCGTCGTGTTCGTGCTCCTCTTCCTCATCGTGGTGACTGGGGCGAGTTTCCAGGTTGTCTTCCACTGCTGCGTTGAAGCCGAGGAGAATGCTGGGATCTAGCTGTCCGCGATCGCTTCTCACGATCTTCACGGCCCTAGGCACTTCCTGCTGAATCAACGATAAAACTTCTGTCACCGTACACTCATCTACTAAATCGGTTTTATTGAGTGCCACCAAGTCAGCGCAGGCAAGCTGGTCTTCAAATAGTTCCTGCAAGGGCGTTTCATGATCCAGGCTTTCGTCTGCTTGACGCTGGGCAACGAGTGCCTCCAGGTCATGCGCCAGCGTTCCGTTTGCCACTGCTTCACAATCGACCACTGTGACGACTCCATCCACTGTGGCAGCATTGCGAATTTCCTGCCAACGGAAGGCTTTGACGAGTGGCTTAGGCAGCGCTAAACCGGACGTTTCGATCAGAATACAGTCCAGGCTATCTCGCCGTTTCAGCAATTCCAACATCGTCGGTAAAAATTCTTCCTGGACAGTGCAGCAGAGACAGCCGTTGGTGAGTTCGATGATGTTAGGGGATTGGGGGTTGGGGGGAAGATTTGCTGCTGTCTCGTTTTCAGCAGCTTCGGTAGGTTCGGGGCAGGGGCAGGCGCGGAGGATATCGCCGTCGATGCCGAGTTCGCCAAATTCGTTGACCAGAACCGCGATGCGGCGACCCTGATTGTTTTGCAGCAGGTGCCGAATCAGCGTGGTCTTGCCGCTGCCAAGGAATCCAGTAATGATCGTGACGGGAATTTTTGCAGCCATGCGAGAAAATCCAGCGATGCAGAGAACGCTCCCCATTGTCGCAGAATCTCGGAGGGGATTACACAATGGAGAGAGGGGCGAGGCAGTTCCCCTTTTTGCGCGATCGCTTTTACATCGCTTTGAGAATGTCCACAGCAGGAATACGAATTCATGGATGAAGCTTGGGTTAACTCGCTATTGCAAGATCTGAAAAATCCAGATGAGCCAGTTCGCCAGCAGGCAACTCAGGAGCTTTGGCAACTCTGGTTCCAACAAAAGGGAGTCTATGGGCTGGAACTGCTGGGTCGCAGTCAGGCATTAATGGAAGCAGGGTTAATGGAGCAAGCAGAGGCTTTATTAACCGAAATTATTCAGGCTCAACCAGACTTTGCCGAAGCCTGGAATCGTCGGGCAGTTTTGTACTACGTTCAGCAGCAATATCGCAAGTCTTTAGCGGACTGTCAGCAGGCAGTTGAACTTAACTCAGTTCACTTCGGCGCACTGCACGGGATGGGACTCTGTTACGCCGCACTAGGAGAATATAGCGAGGCAATCTGGGCATTTCGTAAAGCCCTAGAAATTCAGCCCTATTCTCTAGAAAATCAAAAACTCATTTTGGAATGTACAGCACGTTTAAGTTAGTTTTAGTTGGAGTTTGATATATCTTGCTTTGAATTGTGTACAGACGTGGTTCACTGCATCTGTATAAGCTCTTCGTGATGGCTAATTCTCCTGTTGAGGCGTAGCAAAGGCTTATTAGCAGGCGAAAATGCCCAAAAAAATATGGCTATGGGAATCAACATTAGAGTTTTTACGACCAACTACAAATTTCATCAAATGTCCAAGTATCTAAACCTAGTCCAGGAAGCGTTTAGCCAACATTTAGATGAGATTGAAAAGGTATATGAGGAAGAAATATCGCGAGAAATGGAAGAGGAGGAATACTACTTCCTCAAAGACCATTACACAGATAAGTTTATTGAGATGGAGCGCGACCTTCCCGACCTTCTCCTCTCAAGTTTTGTCATAACTTGGTATTCATTTGTAGAGCAGCAACTTGAAGATATTTGTAAAAGTTTCGAAACAGATATCTCTGCACCTGAGAATATTAAGCATGATAAAGGTATTAGAAGGTCAAGAAAGATTTTATTGACAATAGCTAAATATGAGATTAACTCTGCTGATTGGCAAGAGTTAGTCAAGATTGGAGGATTACGCAACCTGCTTGTGCATACTGGAAACAGGCTTAATGGTAGTCTTTTTAGATCGACTGGGAAAGAAATATCGCTCGTAAGTGAGGTTGGAAACACATACTATTTCTCAATAGAGCCGTCTTTTCTCAGCTATCTAAAAAAACACAAATTACTTGAGCATACAGGGTTTTCTTTGAATATCTTTCCAACTTTTAGCTATTGTGATTACCTTGTTGAATTTGGTAGATCACTATTAATTAGATTGTATTCTGATCTTGACATCAAGTAACTTTAGAATTATGAGCAAAACGCCTTTTGAGGAGTCTCAAAATTCTGATGATGAGCTTCTAACTGAGTACTATTTTGATTACAAGAAGGCAAAACCCAATCGCTTTGCTGCTCGCGATGGAGAGCAAGTCTTAAAGGTTGTAGTTTTGGACGAAGACGTTGCTAAAGTTTTTACAACACCGGAATCAGTTAATAAAGTGCTGAGAGCATTAATTGAGACGATGCCACAAGTCACGATTGCGACACAGCTTAATAGTTCTAGTACAGCAGACTGACGAATCTTGTATTTGAAGGTCTAAATAATGTCTGTAGACAAAATGCATCCACAACAGCAAGATTTTCAGTACTCAAGAAGTTGGCAGTATGGACTCACCTAGCGGAAATGCAACGATTGTTTGTATAGAACAAGGATGAGCGATCGCAGATATCCACACTACGCTTAGATTGGCTTGGTAGACTAAGGACATTGATTGGGCTAAGTTGACCTATGTCCATCGCGATCGACCAACCAGTACAACAGAAGCCACTCAGCTTTGATGAGTTTCTCGCCCATTATGGTGACGATAACCGCTATGAACTGATCGATGGAGAGGTTTTCGACTTGGAACCAACAGGTTTGCATGAAGAAGTCGCAGCCTTCATTACAACAAAGCTTTGTGTCCAAATCGATACAGCAAACTTACCCTGGTTCGTCCTCCAGCGAGGGCTATTACGCCCTTCTAACACAGGCATGACAGCATTTCGACCTGATGTTGCAGTTGTCAATCGAGATGAACTGAACAACGAACCGCTTTGGTTTGATCAGTCGATCCTGACGTTGGGTAGTTCGATCGAATTTGTAGCAGAAGTTGTAAGTAGCAACTGGCAAAATGATTATGCCCGTAAGGTCGAGGATTACGCAGTTTTAGGAATTCCCGAATATTGGATTGCAGACTATGCAGGGTTAGGAGGGACTCGACACATTGGAAAACCCAAACAACCTACTCTCTCTGTCTGTACGCTAGTCAATGGAGAGTATGAAATTCAGCAGTTTCGAGGCAGTCAAACCATCGTCTCTTTAACCTTTCCAGGTTTAAAGCTGACCGCCGAGCAGGTGTTGAGGGCTGGCAGGTAAATTGCCACGCCTAGGTAATTCGGGTTGGGCATCGAGCTGTTTACCGTTTTGGCTCTCGTAGCCTGAAGAGTTAGCTATTAATCGGTCAGAATCAGTTGAGTAACCCATCGATCGCCCCTTTCCCCATCTCCTGCTTGAAGCTGAGCTACACGCCAGGTTTTACCCTCGACTTGGCGTTGCAAATACACCTCAAATGGGTTTTCTCGCTGGGTTACGCGGTGGTTGGGAAACTTCAGAGTTAGATCATAGGTACCCTGAACTCGGTAAGACACCAGATCTTGAATTTTGAGGGGCTGGCGTTTGGTAATATGAACGCGATCGACCTCAAACTCAGGTGGTTGAGAGGAACTGGAATATAGCTGCTGAGTTAACGCTTGCTGGATTTGGCTTACCTGAATGGCGATCGCCTGCTTCACTAATGTCTGATTTGGACCTGCGCCGATGCCGCAACCGCTGAGCAGCACCACCATCACGATCGCTATGATTGCTCGTATAGCCAACATTTTGCCTTTTCCCATTGCCTCACCGTCCAAAGTTTACCGCTGATTTACCTAAAACGATGACTAATAAGAGTCTGAATCTGGGCGATCGCCTCTACGACTATTTACTCGCAGTTTCGCTGCGAGAACCGGAGATCTTGCTAAAGCTGCGAGAAGAAACAGCCCGCCATCCGATGAGTCAGATGCAGATTGCGCCAGAGCAAGGACAATTTATGTCGCTGCTGGTGCAGTTGATGGGAGCGACAAAAACGTTGGAAGTCGGTGTATTCACGGGATACAGTGCATTGTCTGTAGCGCTGGCGTTGCCGGAAAATGGGCAGGTTGTCGCTTGTGACGTGAGTGAGGAGTTTACGGCGATCGCCCGTCGCTATTGGGAAATGGCGGGAGTCACAGACAAAATCGACCTGCGAATTGCGCCAGCGGTTGAAACACTGGATCAGCTTCTGGCTGAGGGGCAGGCAGAAACCTTTGATTTTGCGTTTATTGATGCCGATAAAAGCAACTACGAAACCTACTATGAGCGGGCGTTGCACCTTGTGCGTCCGGGGGGGCTAATTTTAATTGACAACGTGTTGTGGTCGGGACGGGTGGCGGATGGTCAGGTGCAGGATACGCGAACTGAAGCCATTCGTGCGTTTAATCGGAAACTGCATGAAGATCAGCGGGTGACCCTAAGTATGGTGGCGATCGCCGATGGCTTAACCCTTGCCCTGAAGCGCCCCTAGTAGGGTGTGTTAGGCGAAGCCGTAACGCACCATCCTCAAGAATTAATGCGTTACGCTGTCGCTAACGCATCCTACAAAGATGAAGCTATAGAAATTGAGATATGTCGTTACGACAAGCGATTGCCTTTTACCTAGAAGATATTGAAACCATTCCAGGAAGAGTTGTTAACCTGGTCATCACTGGATTGGTGCTAATTTCTTCGGCAATCTTTGTTGCAGAAACTTACCCAATTTCGGCTCCTGTCCGTTCAATCCTGGATGCGATTGATACGGGAATTTTGATTGTCTTTGCAGTGGAATATTTGCTGCGGTTTTGGTGTGCTGAGAAAAAGATTCGTTATGTTTTCAGCCTTTATTCCATCATTGACCTTTTAGCAATTTTGCCATTTTTTATACCTGGAGTGGATATCAAATTCATTCGAATTTTTCGCTGGTTCCGAATCTTACGATTAATTAGGTTCGTTGAAGGAAGAACCAAATTTGGCTACATCAGCGGTGAAGATAGCATTATTGTCACCCGAATTTTATTCACGCTTTTTGCCATCATCTTTGTCTACTCTGGCATCATCTATCAAGTTGAGCATCCGGTTAATCCAGAAGACTTTGCCACTTTTTTGGATGCATTTTATTTCTCAGTCGCAACGATGACAACAGTTGGCTTTGGTGATGTCACACCCATTTCTGAAGTAGGACGACTGCTTACCGTACTAATGATTTTGACAGGTATTGCTCTGATTCCCTGGCAGTTAGGTGATTTGATTAAACAACTGCTTAGTACGACCAAACAGATGGAGTTTCTTTGCCCTGGATGTGGGCTTGACTCTCATGATACGGATGCTCGGTTCTGTAAAATCTGCGGTACGGAGTTAAGAAACATTTGCAAGATTTAGCTGTTAATTTTTTGTTTTACGATTCGAATGCTTTCCCAAGCAGGAAGTTGTCCGGCTCTGCGTTGGTCAATTAGCACAAAGAAAGCGAAGAGATTAAATGCTTCGCTGCTTTTGCTTAGATACTCACGGCTCAGTTCTTCACACTCGCGACGGGTGGGTTTTTGAGTAGGCAACAAACCTCGGCTTTTTGCTGCTTTGTCGTGAGCTTCTGAAATTAATTTAAACAGCACAGAAGTGAGCAGGGTATAAGCTCGAAATTGACTTAAGTCATAGTCGCGTTGTGCTATGAAATCATAGTTGAGGCTATGGGTGCGATCGCCCACTAACTTGATCAAATCCAGCAAATCTTGCTCTAGTGGAATCGTTGGTTGGAAACTAAAGTCAGACTTAAAATCAATGATGCGAGAACGGGCAAATTCCAGGTCAAGGTTAAGGTCAAAGTTGCTATGCGCCGTAAAGCCAAGTGCCTGATGTAGCAAATTGAGTGGGCTAGAAGCAGGGAGCGTTTTATCAGAAGGGTGATTGAGGGCACGATCCAACTCTTCAATGAGGAAGCGATCGCTCTCCACTAATTCTGCCAGTGCCTTATACCAGCGTTGCCACTGAATCGGGGCAATTCCGGTGATGAGTTGGCGATCGCCCGCGTTACACCAGCAGCCAATTTGTTTTGCTTGGAGTGGATGCTCCTGCACTTCAATTTGCTTGGGTAAGCGAAACCTGGCTTCCCCTACAAATACGGAAGAACTGCCCTCCAAAAAGGTATCCCCGATTGGGCTAGAGCGCTGCGTCAGCCATTCACAAAACTCTTCTGCATCGCTAGCTCGAATACCCGTGATCGGACTCATTGCTCTGCCAAGTGAAAACTTTGCCGTTTGCCAGTGGTCGGGCTGGCAGCTTTCTCCCGACTGATTCTTCTCATCAATAAAAAGCTGATACTCGGCACAGGTGATGTAGCCCGTATCGATTTCAGTCAGGTCATCCATTCGCAGCAGCTTGTTCAACCGACGCGATAGTTTTACTTCCGCTGCCAGCTTAAAGATTTCTGCATCCGCAGATTCCAGCCCTTTTTCTAAGGTGTCTTCTAGCTGTCGCCGCACATCTGGCTGCACACTTAACCCTTCTTCCAGGCAGTCATAAGCTAGCGTTAACGAAACCACGCTGGGCTGGTCAAGCGCTGCCCAAATCAGGTTACTGGCATCCTCTTGTGCGGCATAGAGGCGAATCGTTTCATCCCACCAGGGATCATCAATGTTGCGAGTAAGCAAAAACTCTTGCTTTGATTCCTTAATCTGAGCGGCGGCCAGATATTCCTGAAAACTCTTGTGGACAAACTCATACACATCAGGCTGGCGTCGCACCAGCAAACCACTGATATTTTCAATTTGCTCTAAAAAGTCCTCTGGATCTGCGTCGTAGCCTGCAACCGTCACCAACTTTTCGCGAATCAGTAAACATCCGGTTACTTTCTTAAATTCGCGAGTTTTCTTCTGCATTCGCTTTAGCGCCAGAACTTGCAGCACCAGTTTTTTCTGAGCAGCGGTCAAGGATTCAACGATGCCTTTTGCGTCTTGTCTACGTCCCAGCAGCACATCACAGATTTCTGCATAGAGTTCGACCCGTCGCCCTGGGAGTGCGCCTTGATAACAGTGAACCGTTGCAATCATTGTCAGCAGCAGCGGATTCAGCGCCATCGCTGCTAGAGCCGGATTGTGTTTGATGCGGCTAAACAGATCGCCTGCTTGCTGTTGTGCCACCTGCCGTACACCGGGGTCGTCCTTTCCCAGATGGCGCATGATCTCGTTTTGCAAATACCAGTTGTTGATAAATTGCTCAACCTGCTTCAGCGTAAAGGGCTGCACTTCAGCCACCAGCCCAATGTGACGAAGCGGAGCGCTGCGATAGCCAAACGGACGGGAAGTAACGATAAATGCATTGGTGGGATAGCTGAGCATCTGCTCGTCAACCCAGCGGCTCACCTGCTGCCGCCGAGCGCTGTCTGCGACCTCATCCAAGCCGTCGAGTAAAACTAAACACTTACCCTGTCGCAGTCTCGACTCAAACCAATCAGCAGGTGGGTTGAGTTTCTGGACGGCGTTTTGCTGCTGAATCAGTGTTGTCAGTGTGGGTGGAACTTCGACCAAATCTGCACCAGTTTTGTCCAGGAAGAGGGCTTCTTGAACGTCTCGCAAATAAAGCAGAATGGGAATTAACGCTGGAGCTCTCGGATGCTGGCGAGTCTGCGCTTTTTGGGCATAGGTGAGCGTCAAATGCTCTAGCAGTGTGCTTTTGCCAGAACCAGGCGGACCCAGAACAACAATTCGCTTGAAGGTGGATTGTTCGGTTAGCTTGGCAAGAAAATCCCAAATTTCCAGGCTTTCTGTCGCATGACGAACTGGGATCATGGCAGAAGAAACCTTATCGGTCGTCTCTGGAGCAAGTTGAAGGGGTACAAACACTTTCTCCAGATTTAGAGCAAACGGACCTTTGGTTTTCAGTCCTTGAGTCCGAAAGTCACGTAGGGCGTAAATCAGGCTTTGATAGTAGCGGCTCTGGAAGTTGGACAGTAAGGTTAGGGCAAATTGATCGGCTGTTCTAATCACCCATTGGGCGGAGTCAGCTCCTCGCTGAGCTGCCGCTTCTTCGAGCGTTTCCATAAACTTGCCGCTGAATTTAGCCCAGAGTGACAGACATGCGGTGATAAAGGAGAGGGCGATCGCCCGTGTCCATTCCTGGTTTAAGGCATAGTGCAGCGTTGCCCCCGCCCCAATTCCTGAAGGAACCCACTTAATCAGCGTTTGAGTAATCCTTTGCATCCGCTATGCTGACCCTACACGTCTGCATACGAGTGTAGGCGATCGCCCTTCAGATGTTGGTATCTAGCCCATGCGAGTAAGCGCTGCAATTTTGGTGAGTTTATCTGCCCCTAACCCTTCCAGTTCGTCTAGATGCAGCAAGCCTTCTCTCACTAAAGTAGCGAAGACAAAAATTAAAACAGAGTATCTGTAATCATATTTGCCGTCTATCTCATGTCTTTTGGCACTCAAAAAATCATGGAGATGCCAGATGTCATCCTGGGTTTCGATCGCACTCGCTTTTTCTCGGACTCCCTTTATCAAAGCATCAATTTCTCGCTCGTAGGCTCTTTTGAAAGCCACCTGAGCAACTTCCTTTTCAGTCTTAGACCAGTCGGTATCACTCACTTGCATCATTAACCCTAAAAAATCAAAATTTTATGATGGAGTACCGCTTGCAAAAGCACTCTTATGTGTTTATGGAAACTCACTTCTAAATTGAAGCTAGCCTTTTTACGCTTACCTTAAATCCTGATGCCTGGTTGCCTGACAAAACTCCAAAAACCATTGATATAACGTGGGTTGGGTGAAGCAAAGCGGAACCCAACAGAATCTAGGCAAACGTTGGGTTTCACGTTGTTCCACCCAACCTACATTTGATACTTTAGTCCATGCAATCGGTAGGGGCGAATGACCGTTCGCCCCTACCCGAAACTTCTTGGTTTTAACCTAGCGGACTAGATTCAACAGTTCTTTAGGAGATGCTAATAAGTCGATCGCCACAAAGAAAATTTTGCCATCGGGATTGAGCAAGAACCGCCAAGCCATGTTCATGCCTACAGCCGCACCAAACCAGGGAGTTTGCACCTTACCTGTCACTTTTATCTGGGTATAACCGTCTTCTGCGGGTTCAGCCACACCTCGTTCGGGGATGAGTTTGAGGTTCTGGCATTCCTCATTAAAGAATCGAAGAACAGCATCTTTACCGACAATGGGTCTTTGGAAAGGAGGTTGCAGAGCGCCATCAGGAGCAAATAGTTCAATCAGCGCTTTAAAGTCATTAGCGTTGAGATTATCCATGTAGCTCAACACAGTGGGATTGGTCACGCCTTCAATGTTGACTGGAGTTCTGGCAGACTTTTCCTTTGGAGCCACAACAGGTTCAGATACTCTGGTGTAATCGTCTAGCTTGCTTGGGTCAAATCCCATATCGATCACAGCGTTGCGTAAGACGGTAATCTGTTGACCTTGGTCGAGTTCTCTCACGGCTTGCAGTACTGCGGAAGCATTAGCAGAGAGCTGGTAGCCCGCTGGAATTGGAGCCACAATTCCTTGATCCATCCATACACCAAGCTGATACCAAAACCCTAGCTTGATGTTTGGAGACCACATGCCATAGGCACGGCAAATTGGGGTATCAGCCTGGTTTGCTAGGTCACACATGACCTGCGTTTGTTCTTCAAAAGTCATTTGCCGAATTTGATTCAGGGTTGCTTCTGCAAATTGCATACTGGCAGCACCCGGAGCAGCAACAGTAATTGTTTTGCCCATTTCGAGGTAAGCAAACCATGTCCATGCCAGTTGATCCTCGGCACTAAGCTGCTTAAATCTAGCAATTGTGGCGGGTACTGCATCAGCAGACAAGGTATTTGGGAAAATACTGCGCGCTGAATCAATAGTAAATGGCATCTTTAAAGACCTACCTTACTGGATTTGCAATTAGTGGAAAGAACAGAGAAGCTCTTGAGCTGTGCAGCTTTCTCTGCTTGTTACAAAGTATCACGAAATCGTTACGAAATTTAACAAATCTTTACTTTTTCTTGAGGAAGGAGCAGTTGCCGCGATCGCGCCTCCTCTTCCAAAAGCTGAAACAGTTGATAAATAAAGCTTTTTCTCTAATCGAAGAATGGAGAAATAAATTTCGAGAGGCTTCCCTATGTCTCCCATGATCTAGGGCCGCTATAGAATGTCGTCGAAGGAGAGGTGCAAAGCTCAGTTTCTTAACCTGAGAATCGATTCTGCTGATTCACAGCTTGAGGAAAGGAGGTGATCGCAATCGTTGTAGTCCGATCGGGTATGACGATAGAAGATTACCTGAACTATAGCGATGACACTGACCGCCGCTATAAACTGGTCGATGTTAACAATAGTGACTGTACTGGAATGGGTAGACGGGCTGTATGAAGAACAGATCTACCAGGGCAGTGATCGAATTGTTTCCCCTCATTTTCCCGAATTACATCTGACCGCAGCACAGATCTTAAGTGCAAGACGGTAGTGTTCGTGTTGAGTTAAAAACTCATGAGTTTTTATGATTAAGGCTAAATCTCGATGAATCAGCAAACTACCTGAAGATTTACAGTGTTTTGAGAAGCCACTCAGTAAAGCATAGTCAGCTTGAAAATTAGTAAATCTGCTGTGGAAAAATGCAGATAACCGTGAAGAATTCAAAAACTACCTTGACCTTAACCTAATTGTTCAACTAAGTTATGCTGAAAGTGATGAACCTTTGAATTTTTAAACAAAGGTCGTAAAGTCTTTACAGCAATCACAGGATTGTATCTCACTTAACACTTTTGCGGTATGCATTTGCCGAGAGCCATCTAGCTCGTTGAATGAGGGTTGCATTACCTGTCAAATTGTGGATGTGAATAAAGCTGCCGTAGTTTACGTCAGTGGGTTGCAAAATAGTCCTTCAAGCGATCGCTTGTTGATCGCTGCAACTTTGTGTTGTCGCTACTATCTCAATTTTAGTGAGGCAAAAGTTCCCTCGATTTGAGCATCAGCAAAGTCGATATTTGAGGGAAACGAAAATAGTGCATCACCAATCTATTTCTACCTTTTATATCGGTAGATTATCGTCATAGATAAATCATCATTCCCCCTTGATGAGCAGAACTGAAATTGTGGTGCAAGAGCCAACTTATCTCGTTTAAAGACTTTGGAAAAAGGTACTCGTTGCGCTTGGAAATGAGTGCTGTTTAGTTTTGCGAGATGACTTCCGATAGTTATCCACCTGTAGTTTTTCAGAGTTGATTCATGTTACAGAAGATAGCGAGACATAGCCCCAAAAAGAAGACATATCAAGCTGATTTGAAGCGTTCTAGTCGCTCATCGCTACAAGTCATTTTGACTGTTCCTTTTGTCGTACAGCTTTTTCTAGCCGTCAGTGCAGTAGGTTACCTGTCGTTCCTTAATGGACGAGCATCGGTTAATAACTTGGTGGGTCAGTTACAGGATGAGGTTAGCGATCGCGTTTCTACTCACCTGGACGGATACCTCAGCATTCCCCACAAAATCAATGGAACAAACCTGGATGCGATCGCTGTTGGGCAAATTAACCTTGATGACCCGATCGGTACAGGACGGTTGTTTTGGCGGCAACTAGACGTGTTTAACGTCCGCTACATCAACTTTGGTGGAGTCGAAGGGAACTTTATCGGGGCGGGTCTTTACACAGATGGATATAACATCGAAGTCATTAGTGACTCAACCGAAGGGGCACTTTACACTTATGAAACCGATGACGAGGGTAACCCCACTGAAATCGAAGAAATTCTGCCTCCTGGTGAATACGATCCACGCGATTATCCCTGGTATCAAGACCCTGTTGCTGCCCGTACCTCAGTTTGGAGCGAAATTTATCTTTGGGAAGACTATCCTGAATTTATCTCCATTGCTGCGAGTGTTCCTGTTTTCACTTCAGGTAGTGAGCTGGTAGGTGTTTTGGGAGTAGATCTGCTGCTGTCTGATATCAGCGAGTTTCTGAACGAGATTGACATTACACAGTCAGGATCAATTTTCATTCTGGAGCGTGATGGCTCTCTGGTCGCTAGTTCTAACTTGGAGCAACCTTATACCCTGGTAAATGAATCCGGGGAACGGTTGCAACTGGACACGACTCCTGACCAGGGCATTCAATCGATCGGAACGGCTCTGCTGGAAAACTTCGGTGATTTGAATCAGATTGAGGAAAGTGAGCGACTCATTGCCGAGGTAGAAGGCGATCGCCAGTTTGTGATGGTGAGACCCTGGCAAGATCAATACGGACTAGACTGGTTAATCGTTGTAGCGGTGCCTGAGGCTGATTTCATGGCACAAATTAACGCTAACACCAGACTCACGATTCTCCTCTGCTTTTTTGCTTTGGGTGTTGCTGTCCTGGTCAGCTACATCACAGCGCGTGGAATCACACAACCTATCTTGCGTCTTAACCGGGCCGCGAAAGATATTGCCAATGGAGACTGGGAACAAACAGTCGATATTGAACGCTCAGACGAAGTTGGAGAATTGGCAACATCCTTTGACAGCATGTCAAACCAACTCAAGTTCGCATTTGAGACGCTAGAACAACGGGTAGAAGACCGTACCCTTGAGCTTGCAGAGTCAAATCAACAACTGGCAATAGCGAAAGATAAAGCTGAGGTGGCAAATGAAGCCAAGAGCTTATTTCTGACAAAAATGAGTCATGAGCTTCGTACTCCGTTAAACGGTATTTTAGGATACGCACAAATCATCAAGCGGGATTTAGAGCAATCACGTAGCTTTAATCCGGATGCGAGAGAAGGTCAAATTCAAGGCTTAGAAGCTATTTCATATAGTGGTTTTCATCTTCTAGGATTAATTGATGACATTCTCGGTTTCTCCAAAATTGAATCTCAAACTCTAACACTGGAGCCAAGTGAGTTTAACTTTTCTAATTTTCTTCAAGATGTCATTCACATCATTCGCGGCAATGCAGTTGAGAAGAATTTGCCGATTAATCTTGAAGAACACGGAAATTTACCAACTCAAGTCTATGCCGATCAAAAACGACTGCAACAAGTTTTACTCAACCTATTGGGAAATGCCGTCAAGTTTACAAATCAAGGTTCTGTAAAGCTGCGAGTTAGCAGGCTCGACCCAGAAAATCTCGCGACCGATGTTGAAACTGCTACTGTTCAGTTTGCAGTCATTGACACAGGAGTAGGAATCAGTCCAGATCACCTTGAAAGAATCTTCGAGCCATTTGAACAGGTTGGAGACCTTCGGCAGCGAACGGCGGGAACGGGATTAGGACTGTCAATTAGCAAGGAACTCGTCGAACTAATGGGCGGAGATCTTCGTGTCCAAAGTGAGCTGGGCCAAGGCTCGGTGTTTGAATTTAATCTAAAGCTTCCATTGATGCGTACAGTTGCAATGCCAGTAACTCCACCATCGACCGAAGGCACTGTTGCAACAATAAACACCGTTTCCCAAGTAGATCAAAATATGGTCACTCCAACGCAAGAGAACTCCAGAGGTGATTTCCCAAATAATGTCAATCAAATCATTGGCTACAAAGGAACCCGTCGCAAGCTCTTGATCGCAGACGATGATGAGACAAACCGCTTGGTATTGCTAAATATGCTGAAACCGCTTGGGTTTGAGTTACTTTTAGCAAAAGATGGAGCTGAGGCACTATCCATCATTTCCCATACCAAGCCTGACTTGCTGCTGCTGGATCTATATATGCCTGTCCATACTGGAATAACAGTGGTTCAAAGTCTAAGAGAGGATCTGGAAACCCAGAATATTCCTGTGATCATTGTGACAGCCAGCAACTTTACCATTACCAAAAATACTGTCCTGAAGCGAGGCTCTGATGCCCTGTTGACCAAACCTGTTAGCCTGGAAAAACTGCTAGCTCTACTAGAAAAATATCTGGAGCTAGAGTGGATTTTTAATGAGGTTGCGTCAGCCAGGCATAATTTGCTTCCATATCGCTAACCTTAATACCCATGTTTAGCGTTGCTTAATCTAAGCATAGACTTGAGTGGAAGCACAGCACTTCCACTCAAGTCTATATTCAAAGTTAGCAATACTAAAGCATTTTACGTTCCTGTCATTTGCTCTACTGCTATTGTGCTTCTAGTAGTTGCAAAACTTCCTGGGCTTCTGCCGCTCGTCCTTCCTGGTGGAGCAAGTCGGCAAAGGCTCTGTAGTCTCTAGCAATCCGTTCTACAAAAGCTTGCTGCTGTGCTGGGGGAAAATTTTGTAAATCAGCTCGAATTGCTTCTCGAACTGTGACGGACTGCTGATAATGGTCGATGGCTGGCTCCACTTGATTTTGCAGTACAAATAGGTGAGCAATGCTAGCGAGGTTCATTCCTTCCATCGTGCGATCGCCTACTTCTCTGATGATGCTTAACGCCTGCTGATAATGGTCCAGCGCGCTCTGATACTGTCCTGCGTTGCGGTAAGTTAGTCCAATGTTGTTAAGGATCGTTCCTTCGTTAACGCGATCGCCTACTTGCCTGGTAATGCTTAACGCCTGCTGGTAATCACTTAATGCTTGTGCATACTCTCCTAATCGATCGTGAGCCAGTCCAATGTTGTTGAGGGTGATGCTTTCACCCGCGCGATCGCCCACCTCCCTGGTAATGCTTAACGCCTGCTGATAATGGTTCAGCGCTTGTGCATATTCTTCCAAGTTACTGTGCGCCAGTCCGATATTGTTGAGCGTGATGCCTTCTCCGGTGCGATCGCCCACCTCCCTGGTAATGCTTAGTGCCTGCTGGTAATAGTTCAGCGCTTGCGTATGCTCTCCTAAGTTGCTGGAGACTAATCCAAGATTGTTGAGGGTAATGCTTTGTTCAATCACTCCTCCTACTTCTTCGGCAGCGCTTAGTGCCTGCTGGTAATAGTTCAGCGCTTGGGCGTACTCCCCTAAGTTGCCGTAAATCAACCCGATGGTGTTGAGGGTCGCTCCTTCCTCAGCGCGAGCGCCGAGGCTTTGATAAACAGCAACGGCTTGCTCTAGAGATGCTATAGCAGCTTGAAACTGTCCCGCTTCATATTGCTGAGTGCCTTGTTCAAAGAGGCGATCGGCTTGGGTCCGGCTTGCAGGGGTGGAAGCGGTCTGTGCTGTAGCCAAAGAAATGGCAAACGGGCTTTCTAATGGCAATGGGTTAGCAAAAGAAAGCCATAGTGCTGCCGTGGAGAGACAAAAACATTGAACAAAACGCATAGAGAGTTACTTTATAAAGTAAGTGACAGATTGGTAATAGCTAGTCACAGATCTTGATTGCTTTCATAGTAATCCTGAATCTATAGACACCCTAGAATAGGTTGTGAGAAATGCATCCTCCAGGAGTACGCTTCTCACAACCCGATCATCTTACAACTGATTTAGGACTGCTATGGAAGCAGAATAGGTTCCTGAATCTTGCAGCAACTAGCTAGTTTGCGATCGCTTATTCCAAGCGTCGTAATACCGCGATCGATCGCGCCACAACAGGCACCGTTTGTTCACCTGTAAAGATCCGCTGCTCTTGCACAAAGCGAGGCTCTTTTGTGTCAATGTCTACCGTCCACTGATCATTCTGAAAATTGGCAGGCAAGCTAAACTCAAGCGTTTCATAATGGGCATTAAAGAATAACAAGAAACTGTCGTCGCTAACCCTTTGACCCTGACGGCCAGGACTAGGAATTCGATGTCCATTGAGAAAAACAGCAACTGACTTAGCATAGCCAATATCCCATTGCTCTTGCGTCATCTCACCCCCATCAGGGTTATGCCAGCTAATATCTGTCACGCCCGTTCCGTGAATCGCTTGCCCTTGAAACCACTTGCGCCGACGAAAAACGGGGTGTTGTCGCCGAAAATAAACCAGCTCCCGGCAAAAGTTCAGCAGGTCTTCGTTTGATTCCTGTAGGTCCCAGTTCAGCCAGGAAATTTCATTATCCTGACAGTAAGCATTATTATTTCCTCGTTGAGTGCGTCCCAGTTCATCCCCACTTAGCAACATGGGAATGCCCTGTGACAGCATCAATGTAACGAGAAAATTTCGTCGCTGGCGTTCTCGCAGATCCAGCACTTCTGGGTCATCCGTTTCGCCCTCTACACCGCAGTTCCAAGAGCGATTGTGGCTCTCACCGTCCCGGCTTTCTTCCCCGTTTTCCTCATTGTGTTTATCGTTATAGCTGACTAAATCATTCAGCGTAAAACCATCGTGAGCCGTGACAAAATTAATGCTGGCATTAGGCTGCCGTCCATTCATCTGGAAATATAAATCAGGGCTACCTGTTAAACGATAGGCAAACTCACCCAGCGTACTTTCTTCACTTCGCCAAAAATCACGCACGGTATCTCGATACTTGCCATTCCACTCTGACCAGTTCACCGGAAAGTTGCCAACCTGATAGCCGCCTGTCCCTACATCCCAGGGTTCTGCAATCAGTTTTACTCCCGCCAAAACCGGGTCTTGATGAATTAAATCAAAAAAGGCTGAAAGGCTGTTTACCTCATACAACTCACGTGCTAGAGCAGAAGCCAGGTCAAACCGGAAACCGTCCACGTGCATCTCTGCAACCCAGTAGCGCAAGCTATCCATAATCAGCTTTAACACCTGCGGGTGACGCATATAAAGTGAGTTGCCGCACCCAGTAAAGTCCATATAGTAGCGAGCATCACCCTCAACCAAACGGTAATAGTTGACGTTGTCAACGCCTCGCAAAGATAGAGTTGGACCTAAATGGTTGCCTTCTCCCGTGTGGTTATACACCACATCTAAAATCACTTCAATTCCGGCTCGATGCAGCGCTTTAACCATTTCCTTGAACTCAATCACCTGCTCTCCTAGCACACCGCTAGAACTGTAGCCGGAGTAAGGGGCGAAATAGTTAATCGAATCGTAGCCCCAATAGTTTCGCAGTTCCTTATCAACCAGGTGACCTGGACGAGAGAGAAAGTGATGAATCGGCATCAGCTCGACTGCAGTAACCCCCAACCGCTGAAGATGCTCGATCGCCAGCGGATGCGCTAGTCCGGCGTAGGTGCCTCGCAACTCTTCTGGAATATCAGCATGTAACTTTGTGAAACCCTTAACATGCATTTCATAGATGATAGTTTCGTGCCAGGGGGTTCTTAGTAGCCTGTCTCCTTCCCAGTCAAAGATTTCATTCACCACTACTGACTTAGGCATCAGAGAGGCACTGTCTAGTTCTGAGAATGATAAGTCTTCGTCAGGGCTGTTCCAGTCATAGCCGAACAGTTCTGGGCCACTTCCTACTTCACCATCAATTGCTTTTGCATAAGGGTCGATCAACAGTTTGTTGGGGTTAAAGCGATGTCCTTCACTAGGTGCGTGAGGGCCATGTACTCGATATCCGTAGCGTTGACCTGGGCCAATCCCAGGTAAATAACAGTGCCAAACGAAGTTACTAACTTCGGTAAGAGAGACTCGTGTTTCTTCGCCATCTTTATCGAATAGGCATAGCTCAACGCCCGTCGCATTTTCTGAAAAGAGGGCGAAGTTTGTGCCTTTTTCATCCCAATATGCGCCCAGAGGATAGACATCACCTGGCCAAACCGCTACGTGCATAAATAGGCTCCAACTAAATCTACTATTAGGGTGAACTGAACTTGAAGGTCTAATTAACTGATTCTGATTAATCGATATAAAGCGGCTGAGAAATAATTAAAGCATTACCTTTTACACTTCACCTCTCATTTTTGAACGCATCTATCTTTCGGAAGGTTTTCTATTAAAGCAATTTGTCATCTGCAATTTCGCACTGTTAACCTCACAACCTAATTGCCTATGTAAAGTAGCGTACATATAATTGAGCAGAAATTTTGGCATTGTTCTTAAGGTAAAGGATAGAGCCAAAGTTTGCTCTATAACTATTGTTATAAAGTGCCACAGGGGTTCAGAACAAAATTGGGGGAAGTGTAAAAAAATTCTCCCATCCTTCTTACGGAAGATATTGCATTCTTAAAACAAAAGCTAATAACATCTCTTTGAAAAGAGGTTACAGATGGAAGGGCATCCCGCCCGGCGGGATGCCCTTCCATCTGTAACCCTAATTTTTGGAGTTGGTGTAACCCAAATTTATGGGTTCATTCCTACAAGATTTCGGCTTGGTGCAGGGCTTGTTCTCTATCAGTTGGTGCGCTCAATGATTCTGGTCCGCCGCGGCAGATAGTCATCGCCCAATTTGTTAGCACAAAACCCCAAGTCTACAGACTGGTCAGGCTGAATTGTCGTTGCCCAATCCGGGGGAATGACCTCGTAGGCTGAACCAGTGGGACTAAAAGAGCCATTCCAGCTTTGAGTAATGGCGGCATCTTTCATCTCAAACAATAATCGCCAGTTGTTGGCGCTGGTGTTGCCTCGATTTGTGACTCGGAAACTTACACAAAAACCAGTTTCCCAATCCGATTGAATGAGGGAGTTGGCAGTTAGATTGCCTGCTGCACTAGCAATAGCAGGGCTGGACGTAGGATTAGAGGAGCTTCGGGGAGAAGCGGACCTAGAAGATGAGTTAAAAGAGGATGGAGGGGAGGAGGGGCGATCGCCAGCAGGCAAGTCAGGAGAAGGCTCTAGACCAGAAGTTGAGGTCGCAGTCTCCAAAAGCTGATTCAATAGTTCTTGTTTTGGAGTCTCAACTGTTTGCCAGTCATCTTGTAGAATGCCGCCTGTGTCAGTACTGTTGGGGTTCCAACTCCAGTAGGTAAAGCTGAGGCTATTGTCATTGAGGTAGTCTACGAACTGCCGCTGCCAAATGCCCTCTTTAGATTCTGCGTCTATTTGCCGTCCGCCAAATTCTCCCACCAAGATAGGAGCAATACCCTGGGTGGCGATGTAATGAAAGCCTGTTTCCCAGCGAGTGTAGAGGTTATCCGGAAAGTTAGGTTCTGAAAACCAGGGCTGATTGAATACCCCAGCACCGTATTCATGGGGTGAGTAAACCAGTTTGCGTGGGGCAGACAGACGGACAGGATAATTTTTTACGCCTTCCAGGTTGCCGCCCTGCCAGTGGTCGGCAAGTCGTTGTCCGGGGACATTGTTTTGTACCCCTTCAACAACAATTAGCCAATCGGGATTGACTTCCAGAATGGCATTTCCAGCTCGTTCGGCGGCTAAGCGCCAATCAGTGTCGCGATCGCCTGTTCCCCAACTGGCGCGACCATACGGTTCATTTTTCAGGTCAGCCCCAATCACGTTGTGCTGATTCCGGTAGCGTCTAGCGAGCATTGTCCAGGTGTCAATCCAATCAGCTTCTGTGAAGCCGTCGCCGTACCACAGTTCTGGAATTCTTTGATTGTTGAGACGATGGCTATCCAGCAAGATTAATAACCCCTGACGCTCAGCTTCTTGAATTACCAGATCCATCACTTCTAGAGGTGTTTTGCCTTCTAGCTCACGGTTGCTGCCGATGCTGAAATCTACACCAGCAATGCTGTCTGCCCGAAGTGACTGGACGGAGTAGGGTAAGCGAATGGTGTTATAACCAAGGCTGCGGATCTGCGCCAGCATCTCTTTGTAGTCTCTCAGCCATAGCCCGTGAGGAGCCTGCATCTCAGTCTCGATGCCAAACCAGTTAACCCCTCTCAGTAGAACGGCTTGTCCTCTGGTATCCACAATTTCAGCGCCACGAGTGGATAGAGGTAGCTGGATTGGAGTAGTGGCTCCGGTAACGGTCATTGGAGCATGGAAGTTTAGCGATAGCCCCATCCACAGCACCATTGATAGAAGTCCTAGCCAGATCTGTTGGGCTAAGGGTGTCCATCTTCGGCTACGATTTGGGGTTGAGCGATGAATTGGGGGAATCATGGCGAGTGCTGCTCTTATCTTTTAGGAATGGGTCGATCGATCTGGAGCTGCACCCAAAAGTAAGCGCGAATGAAGCTATCTATCTTATTAAGCGAGTTTTGTTGAACTTGGCAAATGTAGGTTCTGCAAGTTTATGTAGCAAGACGGGCGATCGCCCAAAAAGTGCCACTTCCTCTATATCTTAGACCTCTACATCTCAGACATATAAGCAGGATTGCTAGATTCCGAGTTGCTGCATTTGAAGGGTGATACAGATAGGCACGGCTTTAACAGTAATTGTACCGAAATAGCTAAATTTCTGAAGCTGGATATTTCTCTTTTGAAAGGTATTTAAGGCTAAGTACTTAAGCGTACTAAAACACTCTGAAATGGCTGCTAGAAGGCTGATTTTACTGTTCCTTTAACTGAATGTGAAAAGTTTTTTGGAAGAGAAAAAAGTTTGTGAAATAGGTTTCAGCGATCGCAATCTTATTGTTAGGAAAGTTCATTTTGACTTTACAGGACTGCGTCGGACTTTACTAGGTCTATACGGTTGTTTACGGAGATTACGTTTAACTTGGATGGAAAGGCAACAAAACTTCAGTAATTCTGTTGTTCCGCAGTAATACTTCAATCGAGTATCGCTGCCGCCAAATTGAAAAACGATTCCCCCCTCTGTTTAGTAGGAATTAGATTATGACTACACCACTCCAACGCTTCGTGCTACCAGCCGTAATGCTGTCAGGTGCAGTTTTTGCCGCCGCTACTTTGCCATTGGTCGTACTAGGTTCCGAACCAGTGGATATTCACCTTGAGGACGAACCCGTGTTCTCCGGTGAAGTCAAAGATTTGGCTGCTCCTTACCTAGGCATTGCAACGGTGATGAGTCTTGGAATGGGTGTTGCTACCATCTCAGCATTGGGTTGGAGCCAGTCTTCGCGCAAGTCTTCTGAAGTCGAAGATCAGGTTTCCTCTCTACAGCGTGATTTGCAGGAAAAAGAGGCTCAAATCGAAGCCCTCCAGTTTTCTGAAAAGCGCTTAAACGCTGCTGGGCTACAGTATTTTCTGCAAGATGAAGTAGAAGAGGGTAATGCTCAACCCGTTGCTTCTGCTCCTTCAGGGCATCCAGTTCGGACGGTGGAAGATGATGATCCGACTGAGCCTTTAGAAACGGCGATCGCTTCTGGCAGGTTTGACGCAAATGCTCAAGCCTCCAAAGCGGCATCTCATTCTGCGGCACCCACTTTTACTCACTATGCTCAGCCCACGTCCGCTATGAAGCAAGGGGTTGCCTCTGTGCCTCAGTCTACTCATGCCGCAGAGCCAAAACAGGTGAATGAGTTGATTGACCACCTCAAGCAAGTAATGGCTCAAATCGAAGAGCTGCAAACGGTTGGCGCAATTCCAGCTAACTCACTTTCACCTGTTACGGTGTCTTACAAATCTGGAGCTGCTTAGTGTTAATAATGGTCGGGCGAAGCAACTGTTTAGATGCTTCGCCTGTTAGTCATTTGTCATCGGCTACTGGTTTCTAACAAGTAACAAGTGATAAGTGATAAATGACAATTAGCGGGCAAGGTGCCCGCGTGGTGGTGATGGAGTTAACGTAGAAAAGCGTCGGATGAGATCGGAGCATCTGTTTGAGTTGGGCTAAGTGCTGGTGGACTGGCACTAGTGGCTTCTAAGCTCGATGACGTTGAATTCGCTTCATCATCTGTCTGACTGACTGGAGGAGTTGTACCACCAGTGGGCAACGCAACAATTAGGGTCTTGCTCGCCTGAAGATATAGCTCTCCATCTGCATTGAATTGCACTAAACTCCCTGTCAAAGTTTCACCCTGGCTCTCTAACTGGTCTTGTAAGGTTGCAGGTTGATTTGTCGGATCAAGCGTCACTAAGAAAGTCACGTTTGGGTCGGGCTGAACCTGCACTCCTAAATTGCCCTGATCTAGCTGCCAAACCTCTTGAAACTTGCCGTTTGGGGCGACTTGCCAGAGTGTAAGGTTGGCTTCCCAGCTTCCCTGTTCAACAGGCGCAAATTGTCGGGCTAACACCGAGTAAGAGGAGCCAGAATTAGCGATCAATTGACCTGAGGTTTGCAGATAGCGAATCGCAGAAATTGTGATTTGTGTCTGGTCAGGTAGATTTGTGCTGCCTGTTACCCTGTATCCTCCCGGTTGCCCAAATGGGTCTATCCGCTCAACCTCTAGCTGTGGGGCGGCCGGTTCAGATGATCGGCTAAACCGACTGATGGGTTGAGCACATCCAGTCGTTAGAAGTACTGCTAGCAGCACTACGGTTAAACACACAATTCGCTGTTGAATCCTCAAAACAGCTTGAATTTGGTGGGAAATTGTAGGATTAGTTTGATTCAGGAACATAAGCGATCGCCAGATTAGATTTGTGCAAGCAAATAATGCTGATTAAGACCTCAGCAAACTAGCCGAAGTTTGGCACAAAATTAACCGGATTACACAGGGTATTTGCGTAAGTATTGATGGAAGATTAATCCTTGGCAAGAGAGACAGAAGTTTGGCACAGAATTGCCAAATCACACAGGGTACTGGCAGCATCTCCACGCATCTCCACACTAGCCTCGACCTTCCTGTGTAAGCCACAGACTAAGCCTTAACCATCAAACTGCACAGCAGATTAAACAGCTAGCCTACCTCTGAGTGGGTCTGTTTTCACACGATCTTTAGGAGTGAAGACCCCAATGAAAGTCGGACTTTTTAAGTCTGTCCTCCTCAACTTTTTATTGTTTTCCGGTGCCTATTTTGTTTGCTTTGAATTCGGTTTTCTCACAGGTTCAACTTTTTCTTTAGGAAAAGCAAATGCCGCTCCCATCCCTGATGCAATTCTGGATGAGTCAAGCTCTGATTCTGCAACTGATCATGATTCATTGGTTGATTCTGAAACAGCAGTGGTCATTGCAGAGGCTAAAGGCGTAGCCGAATCAGCAGAAAGTGATTCTCACATTGCCGCACTGCCGACAGACGAGACGCTAAACCGATTTGCTGACGAAAATGACTCAAATTTAGCAGGTACTGCACCACCCGCTCCAGCTCCTATAGCTGCGGTCACGGTGCCTGCCTGGAGATCTCCCACACCTTCCCAATCTGATCCTCAATCTGACTACCAAACTGAAGATGAGTTAATCGCGCAGATGACGGGTGCTACAGCGTCCCCTGAATCGGCGAATGAAACTGCAACTGAAACTGCGACTGAATCGACGGGAAATGAATCGGCGATCGCCATTCCCGTTCCCACACCTGGGATGGTGCCACCTGTATCAGCAGAGACGGGGGTTGAGCCCACATCGGTTATGCCAGGGGCGATCGCTCCCGTTCCCTCAACTGCCACTACCCCAACTGTTGCTACTCCAACCACCATTGCCTCAACCGCCATTGCCACAACCGATGTAGGAAGTAGGCTCTTTACGCCTGACCAATCTAGCAATACGGCTGCAATTTCTGCTTTTGAAGCAGCGCAAATCAACCAAGTTTTGCCCAGCGTCGCTGCTAGCCCTACGCTTCCAACGACTGCACCCGTTGCCAGTGAAGCGGCTCAGCTAACGCCTCCAGGTGAATCGCTCACCTCACAGGCTTCAGGAGAAAGTTCTTTACTTCGCAGTACGGCACTCACACCACCCTCGATTACCCTGCAAGGTGTTTACATTTTTCAGGATAGTGAATCTTCGGCGCGGGCGCGACTGCGGGCAGTTTATCCGATTACACCAAACCTCCAGGCAGGCGCGACGCTCGACTTGACGGAAGGGGATGCGCTGACCGATTCGCCAGATGGCGGGCTGAGCATCAACGAACTGTATCTGGCGGCATCGCTGGAAGATGTACCCAACCTGCGGTTTGTGATTGGACAACTTGACCTGACCTCCTACTTTGATCGCAACAGTTTTGCCAAAGATGGGGCAAGTCAGTTCTTTAACCCGGTGTTTCAAACGAACCCAGCGTTGACCGCGACGGGCATTGGTTCTCGCCCTGCGGCACTCGTCAATTGGAGTCTGACCGACAACATCGAAGCTAGAGCTGCTGTGTTTTCATCGTCCCGTAACATGGGTGACTTTGACCTGGACGGATTTGCTGGAGAAGTTGCCTTCTGGTTAGGAAATGCGATTATCCGAGGCACCTATGCCACAGGCAGCGATGCTGGGAATGACAGCGGATTTAACGAGATTTTTGACGTTGACCGGGGCGATGGCGAGTTTGGGCTGCGCGAGTCTGACCGCGAGGAGTCTTACGGAGTCAACGCTGAAATCTTTGTCCCTGAGCTAAATATGGGAATTTTTGCTCGTTACGGACGTTACGAGAACCGTGACCTGGATGCGAGTGGCGATACCTACAGCGGTGGCGTGACATTTCTGGACTTGTTTATGCCAAACGATCGCCTGGGGCTAGCCTACGGTCGCGGTTTGTCTAACGAGTCACTGCGGAGCCGTTCTGATCGCGACATTCCTGATGTGGCAGAGCTGTTTTATGACTTCAGCGTGCTGCCTAATCTGCGACTGGGTTTCACCCTCCAGCAGATCGATGGTTTCTCTGAGACGATCGCTGGATTCCGCATTCGGACTGAATTTGACGTTACACCCAGGGGCAGCTTGTAGCCATGAAAAAGTTTGCTTTATCCAAATCCTGTCATCGGCTGGTTAGCCTGCTACTGCTGGCATGTCTGAGTGCGACCCCGCTGTTAGCGCTGGCGATCGCCCCTTCTGCTGCTCAAGCTCAGGCGGTGAGTTCTGCCATTCGCAGAGCCTACACGCTGCTGAGTCAGGGATTGGTCGATCAGGCAATTACAGCATTTCAGCAGGCGGTGCGGCAAAATCCCCAATCGGTCGAGGCGCAGTTGGGTTTGGCGATCGCCTACCGTCGAGCCGGACGGGATGCAGAGGCATTTCAAGCCTACGAGCAAGTGTTGACCATCGACCCCAACAATCGATTGGCACTCAATACCATTGGCTTGCTGGGTGGCTATCGTTCGGAGTGGCAAAACCGGGGCATTGAAGCGCTGAATACGCTGCTGACCATTGACCCAAACGATAACCAGGCGAGAGCGCAGCGGGCGCTGCTGTATAGCTACCAGGGCAGATTTGCCGATGCGATCGCCGACTACGAAGTTGTGCTGCAAAACAATCCCACGCCGGATGCCGTCCTGGGTGCAGCGCAGGTTTACACCTACACGGGCGATTATCGGCGTGGGCTGGAGCTATTTAACCGCTACCGAGCTAGTGGGCAGTCGATTTCTGGGAATGCGGCGATCGCCTATGCGTTGGCTCTTCAGGAAACAGGCAATCCAGCAGAGGCAATTCAAGTGCTGGAACCGCAACTGCGGCAGTCGCCCCAGATTAACCGAGATACGATCCAGCTCCGAGCGGCGTTGGCTTCGGCGTATGCAGCAAATCGGCAGTTTACCGAGGCAGAGGCAGCGATCGATCCCTTGCGCGGGCGGGGTGATTCACGTCTGACGCTAGCTCGTGCCCTCAGTGTGATGGGGCGCTACAGCGGCAACACTGCCTATTACACCGAATCTGCCTTGCTATATCGTCAGGTTCTCACCACGACCAGTGCTTCTCCGGCTCTGGTACGTGAGGCGGCAGACGTGCTGAGCGGCGTGTCGAGTGAACAGGCATACGCGCTTCAGCTTTACCAGCAGTTGACTCCGCAGTTCCCTGATGACAAGGGGTTGCTGACGCAGCAGTTGGTGTTGCAGAGCCAGCTTGGACAAATTTCTAGAGCCGATCTACGGCAGCGACTTCAGGCAGAATTGCAACCCCTGCCCAGCGATCGCTTCCAGCAACAGGTGATTGCGCGATCGCTGCTGAGAATCGATTCCCCCGATCCTGAACTGTTGCCGATTTATCAATCGCTGCTGTCGGCAGGTGTGAATGAACCGCTGCTTAACTTCCGCGTCGCCCAAATCTTGATTCAGCGGAATGATTACGCTGGGGCAAGAACGGCGCTAAATGCTTACAGTGCAGCCGTCGGTTCCGCAGACCAGTCTCCGAACCTGCTTTTAGCAGAAATCGATCGACGTGAAGGCAACCTGGATTCGGCCGCACAGCGCTATGAATCAATCGTTGCCAGCAATCCGGCAGATGAGGGCGTGTTGAATGGCGCACTGCAAGGTCTGGCAGGCATTCGGCAAGCGCAGGGACGAGTGAATGAGGCGATCGCTTTCTACGACCAGCTGATCGCGCGCGATCCACAAAATCTCACCCTCCAACTTGGACGCGCCAGCCTTGCCTATCAGGGACGGCTGATCTCTGAAGCGGAAGCACAGGCGGTGCTGAGTCGCTGGCTGCAAGAGCGTCCCGCTACCGACACACCACCAGAACTGTATAACCTGGTCAGCGTGTTGCCCGCCAACGCTCAGCGAGAGGCGCTTTACCTGACGCTGCTAGAGGCTGATCCCAATAACATTCCAATTCAACTCCGGCTGGCGCAGGTGATAGCTCAGCGTGACCCTGTTCTGGCACGGGCAAGAGTCGCAGAACTGATTGCCCGCGATCGCACCAACCTCAGCGCCTACTTTGTTCAGGGAGAACTGGCGCAACAGCTAGGCGATCTGGATCTGGCTAGCGAATCCTACGAAACCATTCTCAGCCAGGAACCCAACAACACCGATGCGCTTTCTGCCTTGGGAGGCATTCGGTTCCAGCAGCGGCAGTACGACTCCGCCGCCCAGCTTTACAACCAGGTGTTGAGCATCCGCCCTGACGATCCGGTCGCCCAAACTTCCTTAATTGCCCTAACCGCTGTGCAGGGCAGACGACTGGAAGCGCTCCAGCGGCTCGAACAAATTCAGGTTCAACAACTTGCTCAAGGGATTACAGACGAAAACCTGAATCAGCAAATGCAGCTTTTAGAGGAAGGCTTCCTCCAACAGCGAGGATTTCAGCCCCCTTGGGAGCGGTATTAGGGGCTAGGTGGCTGGGGGCTAGGGGCTAGGGATGCAGATTCTAACCCTCCTCAGTTCCCTACACTCCCCACTCTCTAACCCTCCTACACTCTCTAACCCCTAATTCCTAACTCCTAACCCCCACCCCTACTTCCTATGCGTCCATCTCGTCACTCTCCTCCCTCCTTTCCACTTCGCCGCGTTTCTAGCCGATTTCGCCTGTGGCGGCGTTCCCTCATTTTGCTTTTCTGTTTGAGTTGTTTGAGTACTCTGTTGGGACTAACCACTCTGGCTCAAGCTCAGACCGATCGCCCAATTCAGCAACAGGAAGAGCAGGTAATTCGGGAGTTTGTCTTGCCCGAAGCGCCGCGTCAGGCTCCGGTTTATCGTCCTCGCCCTGCCCCGCCGAGTGCGCCACCTGCTAGTAGTGGAGGGCGATCGCAACCCTCCAACACTTCCCCTCGTCCTGCGCCTGCGCCTGCGGCTCGTCAGCCTGCACCCGCTGCGCCTGTAGCAGAATCTCCTGAGGAGCCAGCCACGCCTGCAACCACCTATGAATATATGCTGTCCTTTAACCGCAGTCCGGTGGTGGGAAATCGCTTGCGGCTAGAAGGAATTTATCCAGAAACGCGGCTGGGCTTTACTCGTCCGAGGGGTTGGGGGGTGAAGTCAGCTAAGGCACTGATTCGGTTTCAGCATTCCCCGGCGCTGTTGCCCACCCAGTCGAGCATGACGGTGCGGGTGAATGATACGAGCATTGGCAGTGTTGCGCTGAATCGACCCAACTCTCAGGTCGGACAGGTTTTGTTTAACATTCCCACGTCGCTGTTGCAGGACAGGAATGAGATTTCGATCGCCACTCAGCAACAGAATTCAGAGGAATGCACCGACCCAACTGACCCGATGCTGTGGACGGAGGTGCTGCCCGACTCGAAATTGCTGTTTGAGTTTGAACCGCAGGCAGTCGCCCTCGACTTTAACCGCTATCCCTATCCTTTTATTGACGATTTAGGACTCGATCGCGATCGCCTGGTTTACCTGCGTCCTAAAGAACTAAGTGAATCCTGGCTTACCTCTGCCGCTCGGTTTCAGGCTTCTGCTGGTCGCTATGCCGACTTTCGCCCAGTTGACACGCGTATGGTGACAGATTTGGATCAGGTGCAGGGGGGCGATCGCCTGATTCTCATCGGCACTCCCACCGAACAGCCTGTGCTCAAAAACCTATCGCTGCCCTTCCAGTTTCAGGGCAACCAGCTTTTAGACGGCAACCGCAGCACCCTGCCGGGGGATGTAGGTGTGCTGATGATGACCACGCTGGAAGATAACGGCGTTCCAGTTTTAGTGGCTACAGGCAACGATGCTGCCGGGGTTGCCAAAGCCGTACAGTTTCTTGTGCAGTCTGACGGACAGCCGCTAGGCTCAGGTCAGGCGCTAATCGTTACTAATATCGACGAAGTTTCATCTCCCCCTCCGCGTCAGTGGGATCGCTACCTGCCCACCGAAGACACCTTTACCCTTAGCAGTTTGCGCGGTACGGATGGCGAACCGTTCAAAGACACGACTGTGCATGGCTCTAATGCGCCACCGATTCGGTTTAACTTTTGGGCGTTGCCTGATGACCAGTTTATGCGCGGCAACACGATGACGCTGCGCTACAGCTACAGTCCTCAGGTCAATCCTCGCACTTCAGCGATCGAAGTTCGGATTGATGGCGTGACGGTTGGTGGCAAGCGACTCGCTTCAGAAGAAGGGGGACGCGAATCTCTCAATGTGAATTTGCCAGAGAGCCTGATTCAGCCCAACTCTCAAATTGAAGTGTTGTTTGTTCTGCGGCCACGGGTCACGGAGGAATGTGGTCAAAGTCAGGATCAGCAGCTTTGGGGTACCGTTCATGGTGATACTAGCTTTGACCTGAATCGGCAGAATGCGGTGCAGTTGCCCGACCTGCGGCTGTTGCAAACGGGCTTTCCGCTCGCTGCACCTCAAGATCTCTCCAGCACGGCAGTCGTGCTGCCCGACGCACCCAACGATTACGAAGTGATGACGCTGCTGAAGCTGAGCGAACGCCTGGGACGAGTCAGCCGCGCTGACTCGGTGAAGCTAAACGTTTATCAGGCAAACAGCGTTCCAGCAGAGGTACGAGAGCAAAAGAACCTGGTGGGAATTGGCATCCGCGATCGCTTCCCCATTCCCGAAGCCTTTGCGGCAAATTCTGGGGGGCTGAAGTTAGGCGAATTCTTTTCTCGTCAGCGCAACAATAACCAGTTGCAAACTTTATCTGATGAGGAAGGCGTAATCAAGTCCGTGATTTCTCCCTGGAATGCTGAGCGTATCTTATTGGCTCTCACCGCCCAGTCAAACCAGGGCTTGGATCGGGTACAGGAAATGTTTGCCAATGATCCGCTGTTCTTCCAATTCCAGGGAGACACGGTGCTAGTGGCAGCTAATCAACCGAATCCTTCTCCCTACGATGCGACAGGCTATAACTTGGAGTTTCTTCAGCAGACCAACCAGCGGCGAATCGAGCAAACTAACCTGCTGGGTCGGGCCACTCGCTTCTTGCAAGACAACTGGTTTCTTCTGCCCACTGGCATCGTAGTAGCTGCGCTGATGCTATACGGCATTTCTCAACTTTATATCAACCGCATTGCCAGTGGAGGTGCAAGATGACCAGTTCTTCTCATGAGCATCAGGGCAGCCCGCGTCCGACCGGAATCCTGTGGTTGCTCAGCCGCTTACCAGATTGGCTTGGGGTTCTCTTTGGTGGGTTGGGTCGCTCTCTGCTGATGGTGCTGGTGTTTTTGGTGCTGGTGCTGTCAGTGCCGCTGATTATTGCACCACTCACGATCTGGCAACAAACCATCGTGGCGATCTTACTGATGCTGATCGGCTGGTTTATGGTGCGGCTAGAGCAGCGGCAAACCCAACAGCAGACGAGTGAATACTTACACTTATTTTTGGTCTGGCTGAGCATTGTCACCACCTTTCGCTATCTCTATTACCGCACCAGCTACACGCTGAATCTAGACAGCTGGGTGAATGGAACGCTGAGTATTCTGCTGTTTGGGGCAGAACTGTATGCGATCGCCACCCTCCTGCTCGCCTACTTTCAAACGCTCAAACTCAAAGACCGCCAGCCCGTAGACCTTGCTGCTTATCCCAAAGACCAGTGGTTTAGCGTTGATATCTACATTCCCACTTACAACGAGGATGTAGAAATTGTGCGAAAAACAGCCCTGGCAGCGATGGCGATCGACTATCCACCCGAGAAGAAGCGGGTGTACGTGCTAGATGACGGGCGCAAATTTCCTGAGCGGCGAGAACAGCTTCGCCAGATCTGCAACGAACTGGGCTGCATGATGCTGATACGTGACAACAACGATCACGCCAAAGCTGGAAACATCAACACGGCAATGCAGCACACGACGGGTGAACTAGTTCTGATCCTGGATTGCGATCACATTCCCACTCGCCAGTTTTTGCTGCACACCGTTGGCTTCTTTTATGACGCTAAAGTGGCGCTGGTGCAAACTCCTCACTGGTTTTATAACCCCGACCCGTTTGAGCGCAACCTGCTAACGCAGGGCAGAGTCCCGGTTAACAATGAGCTGTTCTACAAAGTCCTGCAAAAGGGAAATGACTTCTGGAATGCTGCCTTTTTCTGCGGTTCCGCAGCCGTTTTCCGCAAAGATTATGTGCAGGAAGTTGGCGGCATTGCCGTGGAGACCGTGACTGAAGACTGCCATACTTCCCTGCGATTGCACTCCAAAGGCTACAAGTCGGTTTACTACGACAAGATCATGGTGGCAGGTCTGGCTCCAGAGCGGTTTTCTGCTTACGTGGGGCAGCAGGTCCGCTGGGCGCGAGGCATGGCACAGATTTTGCGGCTAGAGAACCCGCTGTTTAACCCCAAACTCAAACTCAGTTTGGCGCAGCGATTGTGCTACTTCTCGGCGACTTCTCACTTCTTCTTCGGGTTTCCTCGGTTGATGTATGCGATCGCCCCCATCCTCTACCTGCTGCTGGGCGTTGACCTGATTCGCGGTTTAGGTACAGAAACACTAGCCTACGCCCTGCCGCATATCGTGTTGGCGATGAACGCCAACTACATCACCTACAAAACTGTACGCTTTTCCTTCTGGAACGAGATCTTTGAATATGCAATGGCATTTCAAGATGGTCTGGTTACCTTCATGGCGTTGCTCAACCCCAAGTTGGGCAAATTCAACGTGACCGCCAAAGGTACGATGGTCAACAAACGCAGCTTTGACTGGAGTTCTGCCCAGGTGCCTGTGATTGTTTCCATTCTGCTGCTGGTTTCCCTGATGACGGTGCCCTTCTGGTTAATCTTGCGACCCGAAAACCAGGAAGCTGTAATCATCAATGCCGCCTGGAGTGTGTTTAACCTGCTGCTGTTGATTGCCGCAATTCTCGTTGCCTTTGAGCAGCCTCAGTTGCGCCGCGCTCACCGTCTCGATCGCCAGCTTACAGCCATCATCTATAGTCAAGACCAGACCTGGACAGGTAAAACCCTGGATGCGAGTGAGACGGGTTGCCGCATTCTGCTAGAAAATTGGCCCAACCTGCCCGATCAGATTGAGCTAGAACTGGTGGGCGACTTTGGCGCACGAGCATTTCTAAACGGGCAAATCATTCGGGTAACGCCGCAAAATGATAATCAGATCATCGTAGCGGTAGACTTTGTTAATCCGACTCCAATCCAGTTTGACGCACTGGTGTTGGTTCTCTACTCGGACGTTAACCAGTGGTACTCCCAAGAACGCCAGAACTTGGACAACCCGTTGGGCTCGCTCAGGTTTTTGATCACGGGACTCTTCCGGGTATTCCAAGATCCCAAACCAGACCCCAGAGTGACGGTGCGAAAACAGGTGAGCGCAGCTGTGCAAATCTATTGGGAAGGGCAATTTCACCCTGCCACAGCAACCGAGATCAATACCCGCACGCTGCGTCTGGAGTTGACTGAAAAGACAATTCACAACCTGGATGAGATGAGGCACAACAAGCCAGCAATAGGACTGTTAGTCAGCCAATATTCCACTGACCCACTCCCTAAACGGCTGATTGCTCAAGTTGAGACGATTGAGTTGCCAGGACGGATGGTAGATACGCCTTACAGTGCAGCCTCTACAACTAGCCCCACGGTGATCGAGTTACGGTTTCCCAAGAATCTCGATCGCCAACAGGGAATCAAAATCAAACAGCTTCTCAAAACGCTGAGGTGAAACAGCGTTCTGTTTAGAACCTCATCCGCTCAAAACTTGATTTATGGAACAAAGAGGTTAGGGATATCCCTAACCTCTTTGTCTTATGAAACTCTGAAACCTAATAACACCCCGTAGGTTGGGTGAAGCAAAGCGGAACCCAACAGAATCTACACAAGTATTAGGCTTCACGTCGTTCCACCTCATCTACATCAAAAGATGTGTCAGCTAATTAACCCGAACCGCTTCTTTGTGAAAGAGAAAGATCCAGGCTGGAAATAGAAGGGCTTCACGTCAACAGTCGAGTTATTGCCCTAGCAGGGAAGGTTTAATTCAAAAAACACGACGAAATCTTTTCCCAGGACGACAAAACCTTTTTCCAGAACGACAGAATCTCTTTCCGGCGTGACAAAACCTCTTTCCAGGGTGACAAAACTCTTCTCCAGAACGACAGAACCTCTTTTCGGTGCGACAGAACCTCTTTTGGGGATGACAGAACCTCTTTTTGGCACGACAGAACCCCTTTTCGTCATGATCAAGGTCTAATGTTGGATGCTCAAGCCAAAATTTGGGAACGATTGGAGGAAAGTCGCGGCTTTTTTCTAGTTATGGGACTCGTAGTGTGGCAAGTCTGAAGCGTTGGGTTCCGCTCTGCTCTACCCAACCTACCGTTCTAATATCCACAATTTGTGCAGGTTGGGTAGGTTGGGTGAAGTGCAGTGGAACCCAACTTTCTAGCTTAACGCGCTACTAACCGTTCTAATGTCCGCGAGTTGTGCAGATCAGGTTCCGCTGCTAACTGAGTTGTAAAAACGTGGATTAGACCATTTACAGTGATAAAGCTTGTTCTGAATACAGGTTTAATCCAGCGAGGTGCAGGGGTTATGGTTCGCGCAGTTAGCTCAAATAAGTACTACCGCAGAATGATGTGCTGGTTGCTTGAGGAAGATAAGCAAACTATAGAGGGCCCTTACCCCAAAGAGCAAACCCATCAGAAACATGTTTGGTGGCAGGTCATGTGCCTTACGGGAGTTGATTACTTCTCAACTCTAGGCTACCAACCTGGAATTGCGGCTTTAGCGGCAGGCGCTCTTTCCCCATTGGCAACCTTAATCCTGGTGCTGCTAACGCTGTTTGGAGCCTTACCTATCTATCGACGGATTGCAGCCAAAAGCCCTCATGGCGAGGGTTCAATTGCAATGCTAGAGCATCTGCTTCCCTGGTGGCAGGGTAAGTTTTTTGTGCTTTGCCTACTGGGTTTTGTGGCAACTGATTTCATTATTACTATTACGCTTTCAGCAGCGGATGCTACAGCTCATATTATTGAGAATCCTCTAGCCCCGCACTTTTTGCACGGGCAGGCGATCGCCATTACCCTCGTACTCATTACCCTACTGGGAGCCGTATTTCTCAGGGGATTTCAGGAGGCGATCGGTCTAGCAGTTTTTTTGGTGGGTGCTTACCTGCTTTTAAACCTGATCACCATTGGGGTTGGGGTGTCTCAAATTGTTCAGCAACCTACTGTAATTGGGGATTGGCAACGAGCTTTGTTTGCCAGTCATAGCAATCCTTTAGCAATGTTAGGTGTGGCAGTTCTGCTTTTCCCAAAACTGGCGCTGGGTTTGTCAGGGTTTGAAACGGGAGTCGTTGTAATGCCTCTGGTTAAGGGAAATAGCAGCGATAGGGAGGATTATCCAATTGGGCGCATTCGCAATACGCGGAAGTTGCTGACTACAGCAGCATTAATTATGAGTTTCTTCTTGCTGAGCAGCAGCTTGGTGACGACACTGCTAATTCCAGCAGCAGAGTTTGAACCGGGAGGCGATGCCAGTGGTCGCGCTCTGGCTTACATTGCTCACCGTTATCTAGGCAATGGCTTTGGCACAATCTACGATTTGAGTACGATCGCCATTTTGTGGTTTGCAGGCGCATCTGCAATGGCAGGATTGTTAAACATCGTGCCGCGCTACTTACCGCGCTATGGCATGGCACCGAACTGGACGCGAGTCACTCGCCCGCTCGTTCTGGTCTATACCATTATTGCCTTTGCTGTAACTATTCTCTTTAAAGCGAATGTAGAAGCCCAGGGAGGAGCTTATGCTACAGGCGTGTTGGTGTTAATGACTTCTGCGGCAGTCGCAGTTACGCTATCCTCTCGTCGCCACGGAACCCAACGAGCAAGATTCGCTTTTGGTGCCATCACTTTAGTATTTATCTACACCACTATTGTCAATATTATCGAAAGACCTGAAGGGATCAGAATTGCTGGCTTTTTCATTGGAGCGATCGTGCTGACCTCTCTGGTTTCGCGGGTATGGCGATCGACTGAGCTACGGGTAGAGCAAGTTGAAATGGATGAAACGGCTCGTCGTTTTATCGCTGACGCAAGCCAACAGACAATACGGCTGATCGCGAATCGGTTTAATGTTGGAGATGTCGAAGAATACCACCAGAAAGAAAAGGAAGTCCGAGAGGATAATCATATTCCGTTAGAAGATCCTGTCCTCTTTCTAGAGGTTCAAATTGTTGATGCATCGGAGTTTGCCGATATTGTTCGAGTGAAAGGCACTACCGTCGGAAATTACCGCATTCTGAGGGCTGAAAGTGCTGCTGTGCCGAATGCGATCGCTGCCATCTTACTCCATACCCGTGACCAAACTGGCGAACTTCCTCATGCCTATTTTGGTTGGGTAGAGGGAAACCCAATTCAATACCTGTTGCGCTTCATTCTGTTCGGAGAAGGTGACATTGCAGTTGTGACTCGCGAAGTGCTGCGTAAGGCGGAGAAAGATCCTGAGCGACGTCCCTCAATTCATGTGGGTGGGTAAAGCGGAATCTCTGCCAACTATCGGCCAACTAAAAGCTAAGAGCCAATTAGGAACTCATTGACAACACTCCAAGCATTGGAGTAGGAAACTTTCTTCTTTGCGGTGATGTAATCAGCCAGGTAAACGGCATCTCGTGCAATTCCCGAAAATCTTCCTGACCCCCAAGTGTATAGCCAGGGAAGCCCCAGGAAGTATAAACCCCATACGTCAGTTACGCCGCGATCGTGTCCCGGATAGCCCTTTCCGTCAAATACCGGAATCTCCACCCAGCCAAAATCTGACTGATATCCAGTACTCCAGATCACCGTACCAATATCCGCTTGCTCACAGTCTAGAATTGCAGCTTCCTCTTCTGGCTTCCAGACTGGTTTGTAAGCGGGTTCTGTAGGCGCTTGAATCTGATTCTTTTGGATAAAGTTATCAATGGTTTTCTTGATACTCTCGGCAACCGCATCTGCTTGATCCAGGTTTTGCTTTAGATCAGAGTCAAATTTGAGCTTACCGTCGCTGATCTCTTTCAGCCTGCCATGAAGCTGCATTCCCTCAACGGCAAACTGACGCAAGTCAATCTCCCGCCCACCGTCGCGTCCAGTGACATAGTGATTGGCTTTGGCTCTCACTTTGTCTTTTTGCGGATGTTCGCTGATCGATAGGTCATAGTAGCCCATCTGGTCAAGCCAATCTACCACATCCTTTCCGCGGTATCGACGGGGCGATCGCGGCGCACTGCCCACACACAAATGTACCTTTTTCCCAGCAAGGTGTAGATCTTCTGCAATCTGGCAGCCCGACTGTCCTGTTCCCACAACTAACACTGCTTTGTCAGACAGAGATTGAGGATTCTTATATTCAGATGAATGCAACTGCACAATGTGTCGGGGAAACCGTTCAGCAATTCGCGGTATTTTGGGAGAATGATAGCTGCCGGACGCAATCACAACTTGATCGGCTGTAAATTCTCCAATCGAAGTTACTACCTCAAATTTTCCTTGAGTATCTTTTCTTACTTTTAATACCTCAACGCCTTCTTTCACGGGCGGATTAAACGATGCAGCATATTTCTCAATATATTGAACGATCTCATCCTTTTTCATAAAACCATTTAAATCTGCACCCGGATAAGAATATCCAGGTAGCTTGCACTGCCAATTAGGAGTCACTAAACAGAAAGAATCCCAACGCTTTGAACGCCATGAGTAACCAATCTGATTTTTCTCAAAAACAATGTGATCGATGTTTCTCTCTTTCAGGCAATAGCTCATGGATAAACCTGCCTGACCACCTCCTACAATGATGACAGAGTAATGATTGTTCATTGGCTTGCTTCTTACTGGTTTAGATAACACATTCAGAGTAGAGGTTGACAAACGAGGTGTTTTGTATCTCTAGCTACGGAAGTTTTAAGTCTAAACATAAGGTCAGGGAAGACAATTCTTTTGATCAAAGCTAGTCCTCTTCATCATTCTCCCCTGTCTAAACTGACAGGTTTCTCTAGCGTTGGGGTGTAGAACCAACCAGAGTAAACGCAGCCCAATCGCGGGGATTAGGATAGGTCTGCATTGCGCTGAGCATGGATTGTCGTAATGCTTGGGCATCATCGAACTGTTGTCGATAGCGGTAGAAATTGACCATCAGTTGTGACGTGGCATCATCGGGAACTTGCCACAGGGAAACCATGACGCTAGGGGCACCCGCAGCAATCAACGATCGCGACAGTCCAACCACTCCGTCTCCTGTAATTTTGCCTCTTCCTGTATTGCAGGCACTTAGGACAACCAATTCTGCATTCAGCGACAGATCTAGAATTTCAGCGGCGGTAAGAAATCCATCTTCTTCAGCAGTGGAAGGAGTAAGGGCGATCGCCCCCTGCAAAGGATGAGTTTCGTTAAACAATCCGTGAGTAGCAAAGTGAATGATTTGAGCATCTGATAAGCGTTGTCTAATCGCAGTTTCAGTTGCATCGGTGCCCGTGATTGCAGTGGTGTTGAGTAGTTGGGCGATCGCCTCAGCTTCAGCTTCAGCATAGGGCAAAGGGGCCAGGGAACCGGGCATGGGAGCAGGATTGCCAACCACAACGGCTGTTTGGGCTGCACTGGCAGGACGCTGTTGACTCAACTCTAGTGCCTGAACGGCTGATGTCGTAAGCAAGGTGTGTTGTTCAATCAAATATTGTCCATCTGGGGCTTGTAGTGCGGCGAAGGGAACCAAAAACAGGTACTCTTGTGGCACAAAAATCACTCGTTCGTTGGGGTCGTTAGGCAACAAGTCAGCAATTGGCTCAATCAGAATTTGATGAAGCTGCTGTAAGCGACGATGTTGAGAGCGACGAACCTGAGGACGCTGCGATTCGACGGGATACACTTCTGCCAGAGCAACGGGGGCAGGCAAGGTGATTTCAGGATGGCTGAGGGTGACGGTACCTGCATCTAAGTCAACTGCTGTAACTTGATAAGGTTGCCAACTAGACGGTTCGCCCAACCGTCGCACCAAGTCTCCGGGGGTGAGCGCAGCATTGTCTCCTGTTCTAGATTCATGGGTGCTGGAATCACGGGCGACTCCTTCACCTCGAATGCCTTGTCGGGCCACGTTTGCCAATTCTGCGAGAGAAGCATTGGATAAACTGGGTAGCGATCGCAAATCAACCCGTCGAAACGTCACCTCTCCCGTTGGCGCAATTACCCAGATGAATAACTCCGACTCCTGGGGTTCGTTCAGGGATTGCTCAGATGCGCCATGAGGGGTATCTACTGCCTGTTCTCGGATAATGCTGTATTCGACTAGCGTGGCGTTTTGGTCGATTGCGGTTTGACGCAACTGGCTTAAGTTAGGAGGTTCTACAGCGAATTGCTCCTGATCAACACCTGCTGCATCTCTAGCAATGAGTTCCACAAATGCCCTTGCCCGTCCTCGTTCTGAGACTTCCAGGGCGATCGCAGCTTTATCCTGATCGGCTAACACTTCCTGGAGGTTGCGGTAGGTTGCTGATTGCGTTTCAAAGATTGATACTTTCAAGGCATCATTGTTGCCTAACCCTGCCCGCAACGACTCCCACACTTCTATCCCTGCAAATAGGGCTTGTTCTGCTTCAGGTAAGCGATCGAGATTAAACAAAGCATCCCCCAAGTTAGTCAGGGCAATACCTTCTCCCAGTCGTGCTCTCAGTTCGCGCATGATGATTAGGCTTTGTTCATGGTGAGTGACTGCCTGGATGTAGTCGTGGCGATAGGAGTGAGTCGTTCCCAAATTCAATAAGGCTTGGGCTTCCTGCAAGCGATTGGTTAATTCTCGCGCTAAAGCAATGCTCTGTTGGTGGTAGGTAATGGCCCGATCAAATTCCCTTGTGCCGGTGTAAGCATTGCCCAAATTTCCTAATGTTTGCATCTCACCATAGCGATCGCCAACCGACTGAGAGAGGATTAAACTCGCGTTCTGATACTCGATCGCTTGTTCATAGTCCTTTTGCATCAGATAAGCATTTCCTAAGTTTCGCAAAGTGAGCGATCGCCATTGGGGTGCAACTGTAACCGAGATTTTTTCCAATCCTTGCGTGTAGTAATCAATCGCAGTTGGGTAGTCTCCTAAGGCTCCATAAGCCGCACCAATGCCGGATAAAGCAATGCCAACTTGAGTTTGGTCGCCTGCTTCCTGAGCAAGCTGTAACTGCTGTTGGTGATAGTCTATTGCCTGCTGATAGTTACCAACGACAAAGTGAGAGATGGCTAAATTGTTCAATGAATAAGCCTGCCACTCAAAGTTCTCAGCGGCTTGGGCGATCGCTAAATTTTGCTCGTAGCAGTCAATCAAGAGTTCGTACAGTCCTTCTGTGCGATCGGCTGCACCCGTTGCTTGGATTCGTTCTGCTTGCGATTGACAATTCTGCATCCGTTGCTCAATTGAGCGATCGGATGATGTAACAACTTGATCAGGACTTTGATTAGAGTTTGGATTAGACAATGAGCTAATTGAATCTCCATTGGCAGATGATGTAGATGTGGACGGCTCCCCACCAGTAGGAGCAACAGCAATAGACTCATCTACTGATGGCTCAAAGTCGGGTGAAAGATCAGGATTAGATGTATCAAGATCAACTGGTTCTTCAGGATTAGCCAGATTCGGAGTGTTAGGTATTCTAGGTTCAATCGGCTGTGCAGGATTGGTTGGATCTGGTCCACCTGACGTTATAAAGGAAGGAGGAGGAACTTCAGAGGTAAAGTTATTTGATATCCCTGAATGTACTCCCGCGCTACTGCCACTTCCTGAAGTTCCATTCAAGAGGATGCCTTGCAGGAATGGTCTGGGTGGTAGAAAGAGGAGTGGCGGCTCAGGCAGAACCACATCCAGAATGATGAGTGGCGTTAGCTGTGGGGATTGCG
The DNA here is from genome assembly GCA_014695345.1 of Cyanobacteria bacterium FACHB-471. Taxonomy (GTDB): domain Bacteria; phylum Cyanobacteriota; class Cyanobacteriia; order Elainellales; family Elainellaceae; genus JAAUTN01. Next base: position 149,056 of record JACJOC010000058.1, on the reverse strand, counting down.
CTAAGGGTTCACCCACTAACCGATCTGTAGCAACCTGTAAGTTGAGCGGAAGTTGTTCTAGTGGGAATGCGTCTGGAGGAGCGGGCAGATCGGTTCTAGGGGAAGATGGTTCAACGTTTGGAGGAAGATGAACTGACTCAACCACATTGAAGTTAACGACTACTGGCGTTGAGAAAGAAAGGCGATCGCTTGCCCTCACACTAAACGCATCTAAGTCTCCCAAGGTTTCAGCAGGCGGGGTGTAAACTAAAACGTCATTGGGGCTAACGGTATCTCCTGGACGCAGCACAACTCCATTGCGAGTGAGTCTGCCGGAGGCGATCGCTACAATCTGTATTGTTGTACTATCCGCATTCGCGTCACTCGCAATCAGATTTAGCTCTGCCAATGTAAATGAAATAGGCTGACCAAGTTCAATCTGAGGAATTTGCGATGCCTGCGGGAGTGTAGGAGCCGTGTTTGCAAAGGTGACAGAAACTTCGTTTCTTGCTCCGCGAGTTTCTGTTCCGACGGTTGCAAAGGTTTCATTGGTGAGGGTTACTTCACCTGTATTGATTGCTCCGGCTGTACCATTTTCGCTAGCATCACCGACAATAAACGGAACATTATTAGGTCCTCCGTCATGTTGAACGGTGACGCTGCCCCCATCGGCTATGTTGGTGACGCGTCCCTCAGTGATTGTGCCTTGAGTGTTGATAGTGGTTCCAGTACCCGTTCCACGTACCGTTCCGTTGGCGAAAATTTCTACATTTCCGCCTATTCCAGTTGCACGAAACCTTGAGTTTGCTTGTGCAGTGACATGCTAATACCAACGCCCAAGCTGTCTATCGTAAGCTGGGATTCACGGATCAAAAACGTTATTTAATGACTCGCAAGTTAACGACTACAGAAGCTCAAATTGCAGAGTCTAAGTAAGTTCGAACAGAACGTTTGTGCCAAGTCTTTTCTTAATTAGCAAGTTGTAAAACGCCATTCGGACTACTCCCTTTGTTACATGTAGCTTCACAAAGCATTGGGATAATATGAACTCAATGCAATCCAAGACTTTAGGATTGAAATAGCGTAGGGCATCGCTTCTACCTAGAGATTTTGAGTTTTAATTAAGCTAAATCTATATTGAGAGAGATGACAAACCAGGATAAGAATTCACAGCAAGACCCCTTTAAGGATGCGATCGCCACCGCGATGACCATCGGAGCTTCAGCTGCCAAAGCAACTTCCGATGCCGTCAAATTTGCAACGGACGGCGTTGCTGGCGCTACCACCGTTGTTGGAGACGTGGTCATGCCTGTAGCTCAACAGTTCGTTGAACAAGGCACCACCACTGTGGGACACATGGTCGCCCCCATTGCAGAGCATCCGTTCACCAAGTACGCCTCCAAAGTGCCAGGAATTAATCTGCTCATGACTGCCTTAGGACAGGTTGACATAGAGCAAGCGCAGAAAGAAGTAGATCAACTGCGCCAGCAATATCCTTCAGAAACTTCAGAGCAGCTTGCTCACCGCATCATGGTAGACACTGCTATGAAAGCAGGTGGCATTGGCTTACTGACAAACTTTATTCCACCTTTAGCGCTAACCCTATTTGCCGTTGACATCGCCGCAGTCACTACGCTTCAGGCTGAGATGGTGTATCGTATTGCCGCTGCCTACGACTTTCCGCTAAACGACCCAACTCGACGGGGCGAAGTGCTAGGTATTTTCGGCTTGTCTCTGGGTGGTTCCAGTGCCCTCAAAGTTGGGCTGGGTATTGTCGAACTGATTCCGCTTGTCGGTGCTGCGGTAGGCGCATCCAGTAATGCTGGACTGATTTATACGTTAGGGTATGGCGCTTCTCAGTTTTATGAAGCGAAGAAAACTCGCGCCAGAGCAACGTCTCTGTAAGGCTTGATGTGTATGTGGAATTAACACCAACTCCAAGAATTCGGGCTACAGATAGAGAAGCACCCTGCGACGCGGGTGCTTCTCTATCTGTAGCCCGTTTTTATAGAAACGGCATTAACACCCAACGAAGTCTAGGAGTGTCCCTTAACTTCTGTTGATTTAAAGACTAGCTGTATTGCTAGGCTCATTCGGTTCTAAAGATTAGCGACAGCAAAAAAGCAGATCGCTAAGCTGTAAATCGTGTTCAGCTCAAAGACATTCTGCACAGTCTCTGCTTTGTGAGAACCCGCCAGCATATCTAATCTTAGGAGAATCAAATGAAGAACAAGTTCACCGTTGAGAAGGCGGCAATGCTGTTGATTGACCATCAGCAGGGTACCCTTAAACTTGCTCGCAACTTGCCTCGTGAAGAAATTGTGCAGAACACTCGTGCTTTAGCACGTACAGCAGTTGAAAGTGGGATGCCACTGGTGTTAACAAGCAGCATGGAAGATCATTTTCAGGGATTGTTGCTCGACGATTTACAGGAAATCGCGCCTGAAGCCTACAACCAGCGAATTAAACGTCCTGGAGTGGTAGACTGCTGGGAATACGACGAATACAAAAACGCGGTCGTAGCCACAGGCAAAAAAAAGCTGATTATGGCGGGTTTAACAAATGATGTGTGTATTGTTTATCCGGTCATCAGTGCAATCGAAGATGGGTTTGAAGTACAGGTTGTGGTAGATGCAGGCGGCTCACCCACAACGCTAGCTGATGAAACTGCCTTGAGACGCATGGAAAAGCATGGTGTCACACTGACCTCAACTAATCAAGTGATGGCAGAACTTGCCAATTCCTGGTCAGAAGGGGTAGGGCAAACGATTCAAACTATTATGTACCAAGAAATTCTTGCCAAACTAGTCGAGGTGTAGGGATGGATGCTATGACCAGCGTTTTGGTCGTTTACACATCAACATTGGGAAACACCCAAAAAATGGCTGAGGCAGTTGCCGATGGTGCGCGATCGGTAGAAGCAACGACGGTCACTCTACGTGAAGCAACAGAAGCAACGAGAGAAGAAGTTCGTGTTTGTGATGCGCTATTGCTAGGAACACCTCTGCGCCATCGTTCCGCAGATGCAAGGGTGAAACAGTTTATCGAAAACACGATCGAAGTTCTTTGGCTAACCGATGACCTGGTTGGCAAGGTTGGCGGTGTGTTTTCTGTTGGTGGTGGCTATGGCAATGCCGGGGCAGGAGTGGAAATTGCTCAACTGGGACTGCTAGCCGCGATGGCAGGGGCAGGAATGATTTTAGTGCCGTTGCCCAAAACCACTCCTGGCTCAGGCGTTGCTGGAAGCCACTGGGGCGCTCATGGCAGAAGCGGTGGACCTAATATGGAGCCACTGGGCATCACAGATGAGATGCTCCAGTGTGCTTACCATCATGGTGCCAATGTTGCCCGTGTAGCAGCGGCACTTCAGGGCAAGAACTTGATGGCGCGTGGTAATCAGGCACCATCACAAGAGTTAATTGCCCTGTTCTTGAGATCTCCCTAATCGGTAGAACTACAAGGGTCCAGACTTATGTTGGACGAACCCTATGACAGCTTGAATTTCTCGGTGATTCGTGCCATTGCTTCCTCTACGTTTTCTCGACTGTTGAAGGCTGAAATGCGGAAGTAGCCTTCTCCTGCCGCACCAAAGCCTGAACCAGGAGTGCCCACAACGTTTACAGTGTGCAGGAGCTTATCAAAAAACTCCCAGCTAGTGAGATCGTTAGGAGTTTTAACCCACACGTAGGGCGCGCTAACACCACCATACACTTGGATTCCGGCTGCGGTGAGTTGCTCTCGAATGATTCGAGCATTTTCCATGTAGAAGCTCACCAGTGCTTTGGTTTGAGCTTGCCCTTCGTCTGAGTAGACTGCCTCGGCTCCTCGCTGCACGATATAAGATACACCATTAAATTTAGTGGACTGGCGACGATTCCATAGCTTCCACAGATCTACATCTGAGCCATCGGCGGCTTTTGCGGTCAGAGCTTTGGGAACCACGGTGAAAGCGCAGCGAGTTCCGGTAAAGCCTGCATTTTTGGAGAATGAGCGAAATTCGATCGCACATTCCCTCGCTCCCTCAATTTCGTAGATGGAGTGAGGAACATCAGGATCAGAGATAAAGGCTTCGTAGGCTGCGTCAAAGAAAATGATAGAACCGTTAGCTCTAGCGTAATCTACCCATGCCTGAAGGTGAGTTTTGCTGGCGATCGCCCCCGTCGGATTGTTTGGAAAACAGAGGTAAATCAGATCTACCTTTTCGGTTGGAATCTGTGCGGTAAAGTTGTTTTCAGCCGTGATCGGCAAATAGACCAGACCGCCATATTCCCCTGCCTCATTGACCTCTCCGGTGTGCCCTGCCATGACATTCGTATCGACATACACCGGATAAACTGGGTCAGTCACTGCAATTGAGTTGTTATTGCCAAAAATGTCGAGGATATTGCCACAGTCACACTTAGAGCCATCGGAAATAAAAATTTCTGAGGCATCAATTTCACAGCCTCGTGACTGAAAATCTTGTGCAGCAATCTTTTCGCGCAACCAGGCATAGCCTTGCTCTGGCCCGTAACCTCGAAAGCTCTGGCGATCGCCCATGTCCTCGACCGCTTTGATCATGGCATCGCGACAGGCTGGGGGCAACGGTTCCGTTACATCACCAATTCCCAAACGAATGATTTTGGCATCAGGATTAGCTTCTGCAAAAGCATTAACCCGCCGTGCAATTTCTGGAAACAGGTAGCCTGCTTTCAGCTTGAGATAGTTGTCGTTAATAGTCGCCATAGTCTAGATCGCTACAAACACCGTTAAGATAGCTTACCAATTAAAGGTCTGTAGCAGAATCGGGGATTGGGGATTAGGGGTTGGGGATGTGCTGTCAATCATCTGCCGCAGAAATTGCTCTTGCTCTTGTAGCTTTGTCTCTGCTTGCTTGCGTTCAGAGTAGCAGCTTGCAGAATCTAGTTTGTCGCGCGAGTGGATCAAGGGCATTTCAACCTTTACGGGGTGTCCTTTCCTTTATAGCTCCAATTCTTAGAATTTTTAGAAACTGTACTATTACTGTTCTTTGAAATTGAACCTGTTCAAATCAGGATAGGAGCGACACAATTTAGTAGATCGCAATTTCTAATTTGAATAACATAGCCTTGATACCGTTTCTACATAAGCTGCATATTTTGGAGCGTGCCCCGCGTACGCGGGGCACGCTCCAAAATATGCAGCCTTAAAGAGAATTGGTATGAGCAAGTTCTTATTAGTTATTAGTTGCTTGTAAAAATACTATTTGTGGCTTTCTCGTTTGTGAATTTTGCTGATTTGCTAACCGTATGAACGTTATTCATAGAAGCTATTGATTTGCTAGATTGAACACTTTTGAGTTGATGTCTAGACTTGAATTGTTAACTAAAAAGCCAGGAGAAAAGCAATGAGATCTGTAATTAAGACTGAGTTTCGATCATTTGAACAACCGCGTCAAAAGAACGTAATTCTACGTGCTATCCAGAAGTTTTGGGAGTTTTCCAACTTTTATGGTGAGTACAATTCACTCGATCCTTCACAAAGACGCAAGTTTGTTTTGGATAAAAATAATGAGGCTTCACATCGTTAGAAACTTTAGTGCTCCGAAAAAAGGAAAAGGGAAAGGAATGAAAGCCAGCCAACGGCACTTGCCCTTTCTCTCCCTTTCCCCTTCAATTCAAAGTATTAGGTGTTAGAAGGTAAGGCGGCGATCGCTTCCATCATCCTCAAACTGTTGTTCTCCTTTGCCGACGACTTCTACAATCACCTGGCGCGATCGCGGTTGCCATTCTCCTTGACGGGCCCTGATTTCGACGATTGTTTGTGGTCCGTCGCTGTGTACTCGATGGGTTGTGGTTGCCCAAGCTCCGGTGCGGTACTCAAATGAGTGACCGTCATCTTCGTAGAGCGTCCATTCTCCTTCACCGGGATAGATTCGTAGCCGCAGTTCATCCATTGGGCGTTCGTCCGTGTACTGCATCACGGGTGCCAAAGGAATAATTGCGCCTGCCCGAACAAATAGCGGCATTGTTTCTAGGGGTGCTTGAGCCAGAATGTGGTTTGCACCTTGGTACGTTTCTCCGCTCCACCAGTCGTACCACTCGCCTTCAGGCAGGTATACAAGTCGCTCCTCAACGCCAGGTCTATAAACGGGTGCAGCCATTAGTGACGGCCCTAGCAATACCTGATCATAGAGGTTATAGGTTTTGGGATCGTTAGGAAAATGATAAAGCAGTGGACGCAAAATAGGTGCGCCTGTGCTGGCAGCTTCCCAGAATAGAGTGTAAAGGTAGGGCAGCAGCCGATAGCGCAGTTCGATGTATTCTCGGCAAATTTTTTCGACGCGGTCGCCAAACACCCAGGGTTCATGACGAGCGCTGGCAGTCGTGGAGTGCGCCCGCATCATCGGATAAAGCATTCCTACCTGCATCCAACGGGCGAATAGCTCCGCCGTTGCGTTGCCTGCAAAGCCACCAATGTCTTCCCCGACAAACGCTACACCAGATAGCCCCAAGTTGCAGAGCGCTGGCAATGACATCTCCAGATATTCCCAAAGTGACTGGTTATCGCCTGTCCACACAGCAGACCAGCGCTGCACGCCTGCGTAGCCAGATCGGGTCAACACAAACGATCGCGCATTCGGACGTAGTCGCTCCAATCCCTCAGCGCAGGCCCGCGCCATCATTTGCCCATACAGGTTGTGTGCTTCTGCATGAGTAGTTTGCTCGTCAGCAGGTCCTTGAGGAGCGTCAAGCGGAAACCACATTTTCTTACCCGGATCTCCAAAGGGGCGATCGTTCATAGCGGGTTCGTTCATGTCATTCCAGACCCCTGCAATACCGACATCTGTCAGCTCCTTTTGCAGGTTGCCCCACCATTCGCGCACGTCAGGTCGCAAGAAGTCTGGAAAAACAGCGCGACCGGGCCAGACATAACCGTGAAAAATTTTGCCCTCAGCCGTTCTCACAAAGTAGTCATGTTCTAAACCTTCCTCAAACGGCAAGTAGTCGGCTTCCGTTTCCTCTTTTACACCTGGGTCGACGATTGTGACGAACTTAAACCCATCCTGAGATAAATCTTTTACCATCGTTTTGGGGTCGGGGAAGCGCTTAGGGCTCCAGGTAAACACGCGGTAACCACGCATGTAATCAATATCCAGGTGAATCACATCACAAGGAATTTGGCGATCGCGGAACCCTTGAGCAAGCTGACGTACCTCTTCTTCGGAGTCGTAGCTCCAGCGGCACTGGTGATAGCCCAATGACCACCGAGGCGGCATTGGCATTCGTCCAGTCAGTTGAGTGTAAGTTTGTAGAATCTGAGCCGGTTCAGGTCCATAGATGATGTAATAGTCCAGGTCTTTGCTCTGGCTCTGCATCTTCCAAACTCCATATTGTTCAGCGCCAATGTCAAACTGGCTCCAGAAAGTGGTGTTGAAAAAGATGCCGTAGCCTAACTGGGGTCGCAATGCCATAAAAAATGGAATTGCCTGATACATTTCATCGGTGAGTGCGGTGTAGTCGAGTGAATCGGTTGTCCAGTTGGTGAGGCGATCGCTCCGTTTATCTAGCAGTCCTGTCCGTTCACCAAAACCATAAAAGTGTTCATCTTCTGCAATTTGCTTCCAGTTGGCGATCGCCCCTTGTCGCCAGGCCATGCCCGGTTCTGCATCCTGAGCAAAAGCTCGTCCTGACGAGTCAAAACAGGTAATTTGAACTGGATGGCGTTCAATTGTGACGCGAATTTTCTCTGTTTTTAGTTCCAGAGACTCTGGAGTTTCCTGTAGCTCAAACGGCACCTGATTCCATTCTTCATCTGCTACGGGTGTAGCCCACGATCGCCTGGGTGAAAACTCATTATTAGGAGCCATTTGCACCCGTACCAAATTTGCCGCAAGGATGCTAATAATGACCCGAGCATTGCCGCAGTCTAGCTCTACACCTCGCTCAAATTGCTCAACTCCCTGCACGCCTCCAACAGTTGACCAGGGCTGTTCTTTAATGGGCATTTTGCCCCAAATCTCTGGCATTCCAATTCTCCTAAATTGCGTCTAGCGAGTTAGCTTCAGTAAAAACGGCACTGGATTGAGAGGTAAGATCTGCGATTTCTTTGAGAAGTCGCACTCAGGTTTTAGTCATCGGTGAGATGAGTATCTTTAATGATTTGGGCGATCGCTTCCAAAGTTTCTGCTGACAGCTTTTTGCCGACTGCGCCTACATTTTCCTCAACCTGGGAGGGCTTGCTTGCTCCGATGATTACACTGCTCAACTCTGGGTTCCTCAAACACCAGGCTAAAGCCAACTGAGATAAACTCATTCCCTCTTGTTCTGATAAGGGCACCAGTTTTTGAACCTGAGTGAGAAGCTGCTGATCTAGTTCTCCCCGATTGAGGAATGCATTTTGCTTCGGGTCACTTGCCCGTGAACCTTCTGGCAGCGGTTGCCCTGGCTTATATTTGCCTGTGAGTAAGCCTTGCGCCAAAGGTGAGAAGTTAATGATGCCAATTCCCTCGCGTCCACAAAGCGGCATCACTGCTTTCTCAATTTGCCGCTGAAGCATGTTGTATTGAGGTTGGTTAGAGGCGATCGGACTGAGCCCTGCTAATCGTGTTAAATCAGTGGCATGAGCGATTTGACCAGCACTCCATTCTGACACACCATAATACAAAATCTTGCCTTGCTTCACTAAGTGATCAAACGCTATCAGTGTCTCCGCTAAAGGCACAGATGTGTCATAGCGGTGAGCCTGATAGAGATCGATGTATTCTACTCCCAGTCGCTTTAAGCTGGCATCACACTGCTCTAAAATGTGTTTGCGTGATAGTCCGCGATCGTTAGGACCATTACCCATCGGAAAGTAAACCTTCGTTGCCAGCACATAAGAGTGACGTGGGTATTGCCCCAACACTTTGCCAACGACCTTTTCGGCTTCTCCTCTAGCGTAAACATTTGCCGTATCAAAAAAATTGATGCCCAAATCATAAGCCCGCTCGATGCACGATCGCGCTACATCTTCTTCCGTTGCCGAGCCATATGTCAGCCAAGATCCCAAGCACACCTCCGAAACCCGGATGCCGTGCTTGCCTAGATGCCGATATTCCACCTGTTTTCTCCTGCTAGAGTTAAGTTACTGTAGGTTGGGTGAAGCAAAGCGTAACCCAACACTCCAAGCCTGTTGCAATCTAAGCTTGTTGCGGTACTTACAAACTAAATCGCACTGCTTTTATACCTTCAACTTTTATGCCTTCAATAAGGACTCCGCACCATCGATCCAAACTTCAGTGCCTGTAATGTGACTAGATAAATCCGAGGCTAAAAACATCACTAGTTGAGCAACCTGCTCAGAGGTGCCAGGTTTGCCGTCAGTCAACGGAATTTTGCCTTCAGGAAACTCGACTGGTTCTGCAATATGTTCCAGATTCCGACGCTCGGTGTTTTCATCAATGTTCGTTTCGATCGCCCCCGGACAAATCACATTCACCCGAATTTTATGTTTAGCCAGTTCTAAAGCCACCATTTTGGTGAAAGCAACCTGAGCCGCTTTGGAGCAAGAATAGGCTGTTGCGCCCGTGTTGCTAAAGATTCGAGTTCCATTCACTGATGAGGTGATGACTACAGAACCGCCGCGCTGCTTGAGCAAAGGAACGGCATATTTCACGGTTAAGAAAGTACCTTTAAGATTAACGTCCAGCGTTTTATCCCAATCTTCAGGGGTTAATTCTTCCAGGGATGCCCAGACTCCGTTAATTCCTGCGTTGGCAAATACGACATCAAGTCTTCCCCACTGTTGCTCAATTTTCTGGATCGCCTGCTGCATCTGATCTGGCTGAGAAATATCTGCAATTACTGGAATTGCCTCGCCACCCTTTGCCTGAATTTCTTCTACAGTCTGCTTTAATTCATCCTCACTGTGGCCCAGTGCCGCTACTTTTGCTCCTTCAGCAGCAAACAATAAAGAAGTCGCTTTGGCAATTCCAGAACCCGCTCCAGTGATTAGCGCTACTTTTTCGGCGAGTTGCATAATTTTTCTCCATTTAGACAGACTCTAGAACCGTTTCTCCTGTACCCTAAGCGCTGAACTTTTGATCGTGAACCTATCTCTGGGTAGGTCTAGGAGTTACTGGCTGGGGCGATCGCCAAAAAGAGTCCATCCCAACACTTCTCTTCTACTAAATTCCTTAAATCTTTAGCCCTCTAAGGAAGTCAAGATCTGCAAACCTCTGCATTGATATCGTCTAGTAATAGATATCATTCCTTTGATACATTAGAATCTATACCAATTGGCATATTCTCGTTACTATAGGACGAGGTGCAGACTGCATGTCCAAGATTTTGAGTAGATCGGTATTTCCTAATCTAAGAATGTATTCAAGTGCAGATAAGATGCCCCCATGTTTCAACTATCTCCACTTAGCAATGCCCTAGATTTGCTTTAGAGGAAAAACATAGCTTATGACTTCTGAAGCGATTGATCTTTCTAGGAAAGATTTCAGAAATTACAAAGAAGAATGCATACGTTTGCAGAAAGAGTTAGACCGCTATAAGCAGGAGTTTCATACCCTTGTAGAAAATTTGCCAGATGTGGTTTTCCGGCTTGACTGCAACTTACGCCACATTTTTATCAGTCCTGTCGTAGAGCGCATTACGGGTATACCCTGGCAAGATTTTTTGGGCAAAACAGGGCGTGAAGTTGGGCTGCCTGCTGAGATTTGCGATCGCTTTGAGTCAAAGTGTAATGAGGCGATCGCCACTCGTCAGGTGACGCAAGTAGAGTTCGATTTTGAGGGAAAGTATTATCAGTCGAGGATTATTCCTGAACCTGCGCCCGACGGGTCAATTGGTTCAGTGATGGGTATCACCGAAGATATCACTGAGCGAAAACAGGCAGAAAATGCCCTGCGCGAAAGTGAAGCCTTACTCACTGCACTGTTAAATAGTTCACCTGTAGCGATCGCCTTTTTGGACCAGAATTTGCGCTATGTTCACATCAACGAAGCTCTCGCTGCAATGAATGGCATTCCTGTTCGTGAACATTTAGGACGTACTGTAGAAGAAGTTCTTCCGGGTTGGGCACCCATATTCACCCCTGTTCTACAGCAGGTGATGCAAAGCCGAGAACCTTTGCTCAATCAGGAGATCAACGGTGAGACTAACCCTCCTGGGCTGCTTCGTCATAGCCTGGTTGACTACTATCCTGTTTGCCTGCCCGATGGTCAACTTTTAGGAGTGGGTGTCAGCGCAATCGATATCACTCACCTTAAGCAAATTGAGGCAGAACTCCGGTTAGCGAATCAACGCTTTGAACTAGCAACAACTGCTGTCAATTGTCTGGTTTACGATTGGGATTTTGAGCGGGGCACGGTTGAGCGAAGCAATGGGCTGATACACATTCTGGGCTACTCTCCAGAGGAAGTTGAACTTACCAGTGAGTGGTGGTCAGCGCAAATCCACCCAGAAGATCTGCCCCGTGCTACTGCAGAATTTGCCGCAGCAGTCGCAAAAGGCGATCGTTACGCGATCGAGTGTCGGATTCGCCATAAAAACAACCAGTATGTTTATGTGCAGGATCAGGGGTTAGTGGTTTCTCGAAACGCGGACGGGCAACCAACTCGTATTGTTGGCAGTACAACTGATATCAGCGATCGCAAGCGTAACGAAGCCGAGCGTTTGCAGGCAGAAGCAAAACTGCGTGAGAGCGAAAATCGCTATCGCACTTTGGCAAATGCTGTATCTCAGTTAATGTGGATTAATGAGCCAGATGGGAGGATTGAGTTTTTCAATGATCGCTGGAAAGAATACACAGGTGCAGCTTTAGAACTGGGTGTGGGTCTATGGCGCGAAGTCATTCACCCAGACGATTTTGAATCAACCCTAGCAACCCGGACGGAAGCAATTCAGGCTGGAGAAGCTTATGAAGTAGAGTGTCGCCTGAAGCGGTTTGACCAGACTTACCGGTGGCATTTAGCCCGTGTCGTGCCACTGAAGAATGACCAGGGAGACATTCTCTATTGGTTTGGCACTGCAACTGATATTGAAGAGATTAAGCAAGTCGAAGCAGGGCAGCGCTTTTTGGCTGAATCTAGTTCAGTATTAGCCACTTCTTTAGACTATCAAACCACGCTCACCAGTATTGCTCGTTCGGCAGTTCCCTTCTTGGCAGACTGTTGCTTTTTTGATGTAGTCACGGCAGACAATCAGATTCAGCGAGTTGCTTGTCATCATGTTGATCCGGAGAAACAGACGTGGTTTGAGCAGATTCGACAGTACATTCCACCTAATAAGTCGGAGTATCATCCAGTCGTTAAAGTACTTTTGAGTGGTGATACAACTTTTATTCCCTATGTTTCTGATGAGTGGTTGCAGGCGATTGCACTCAATCCTGAACATCTCCAATTTATGCAAGACTATCAGCCTTGTTCAGTCATGGCTGTGCCGCTGACGGTTCATAACCAGAGGTTGGGGGTGCTGACGTTTTGCTTTACGGCTGTGTCAGGTCGGCACTACACTCAAGCTGATATTGCTTTGGCAGAGGAATTGGCTCACCGCGCGGCCTTAGCGTTGGACAATTCCAAACTTTATCAGCAGGCACAGGAGGCAAATCGGGTTAAAGATGAGTTTTTGGCAGTGCTTTCTCATGAGTTGCGATCGCCTCTCAATGCCATTCTAGGTTGGGCAAAACTGTTGCGATCGCGTCAGTTTAACGAAGCTACAACTACCTGTGCCTTGGAAACCATTGAGCGCAACGCCAGACTACAAACTCAACTGATCGAAGACCTGCTCGACATTTCGCGCATTCTTCAAGGTAAGTTTAGCCTCAATGTTTGTCCTGTGAATTTAGTCACCTGCATCGAAGCAGCAATCGAGACAATGCGTCTGGCAGCAGAAGCAAAATCAATTCACATTCAGTTTTTCTTTAGTCCATTAGTGGGACTGGTGGCAGGTGACCCAAATCGCCTACAGCAGATTGTTTGGAACCTCTTGTCCAATGCAATTAAGTTCACGCCAACTGGAGGTCACGTTCATATTTGGCTAGAAGCGATTGGCTCTGAAGCCCAGATCCGAGTCAGCGATACGGGCAAAGGAATTACGCCTGACTTCTTACCTTACATCTTTGATCACTTTCGTCAGGCAGATGCCTCAATTACCCGCAGCTATGGTGGTTTGGGATTGGGGTTAGCCATTGTGCGGCAACTGGTGGAGCTACACGGCGGCAGTGTCTATGCAGAAAGTATGGGCGAGGGACAAGGGGCAACTTTTACCGTAAAACTGCCGCTTTTAGCAAACGAGATAGAAAGGGAAGATGAGTTGGACTCCAATCCTACTTCTCATTCTTCAATGCTTGTAGACAAAAAGATCTTAATTGTCGATGATGATCCGGATACTCGTGAGTTCTTTTCTTTTGTCATAGAAGAAGCCGGTGCGATCGCCCTCACCGTCACTTCTACAAGGGAAGCACTGGTTGCATTACCGCAATTTCAGCCCGATCTACTCATGAGTGATATCGGGATGCCGGAGGAAGACGGCTACAGCCTGTTACGGCAAGTTAGACAGCTACCCCCCAATCAAGGTGGACTCATCCCGGCAATCGCCTTGACAGCCTATGCTAGCGAAGAAGATCGTAATCGAGCGCTAACTGCAGGCTATCAGGCTCACTTATCCAAACCGATTGAACCCGCAGTATTAGTTGAGGCGATCGCTCAATTACTCACTTCTCACTAAACTTCCCACTAACGTATTATCGCGCCTGCTCTTTTAGCACATTCACATAGTTCTGAATATCGTGATCCTTAAAGCGGCGAGAGAGAAAGTTGAGGTTAAAGCGGGGACCCAGTCTGTACTCTGTATCAACGTGCCGATAACCTTGCCAGGTTCTTGGAAGGGCAGGCACCATGTCCATTCCATAGATAAATCGGGAGCTATTAGGGACGCGACGATTAAAAGATTCTCTAAAGCCGTCGTTACCCACTCTGGGAGTACCAAACGTGTAAATGGCGATCGCTACATTTGGAAAATTGTATTGAATATCCACTGCACAGAGAGTCGCCAGCGCACCGCCCAGACTATGCCCTGTAACAGTACAGTGAGTGACAGTACTTCGATCTTTTAAGTAGCGATGAATTTGTCCTCGTACAGATAAATAAGCTTCTGAGAATCCTCGATGCATTTTTGCCCCAGACTGGCTAGCGCCTTTGTAGGGGTAGACTTGTTCTCGTTCCTGAACAATCTCCCCTTCAATTACTTCCTGTCGAAATTCAACAACTTCTTGCTCAAAGTCCAGGTTTGTTTCCCAATCCAGCCGCTTTTCACTGCCGCGAAAAGTGACATAAACAGATTCATTCGTAGCGTCTGACAGCATTGCAAACTGGGTATCAGTATCTGCTTGGTCGATTAAATCTGGCGTGATGTCAGGAAATCCACTAAAGCGAAGCTGGGAAAAATTTTTGTAGACTTCTTGCGAAAGAAGTGCACACTTGAGTGCCTCAGCATAGTCCATTCCTAAAATCTCCTCTTTAGTGAATTAGTGAAGCGTTATCGACCTTCTAAAACCGTCCAACCAAAGTTAATGACTAATGAGCCAATCTAAAGCGTTGCTGAATATGGGTATGACTCACGGATCTCAATCCCGTCTGTAGGGACATGGCATTGCCACGCCCTACGGAATTCATATCAGAGATATGGGGCGGCGCGATCGCCATCAAACATCCAAATTCTATCCGCTCAGCTTGAAAAAATCTGATAAAAAATGTGTCTATTTTTACTACGGTCAGCGGCTCTTCACAATCCCCTTAAGAGGGTCACAGATCGATGCTTTCACAACCCATTTAGAATTGCTGCCGATGAGGAAACATATGAAGAGAAAAATTCTACAGGATCAAATCCAGCTGCCCACGCACCTGCAAAAGCGGCCGAAACTGCGCCTGTAGACGCTGTCAAAAAGAGCCACCATGCTGCGGTTGCTGCTGCTTTTCGAGTCATCTCAAACTGCTGTTGAGTCTGGTGCTTGACAGTATCAATGCGCTCTTGTGCCGACTGCTGAATTGAATCAATCGGCTGCATTGCCTTTTCCCGCAGCTGAGTAGCCTGTGTAATTAAAGATTGATTTAAATTTGGCAGGCTAATGGATGAAGCGAGTAGTCCTTCAAGTGCTTGCTTAAAGTTAGTGTCGTTTGAGTCAGTGTCTTTTGAGGAAGGTACATTTAGGGAAGGCAAATTATCGACTACAGTATCAACTACAGCATTGCCATCAACGGAATCCTTTACCTTGGCAAGCGCGATCGATAGAATCATGGGAGCGAGTCCAACCTCTTTGGGCAGCGACAGGTCTGACTGCTGTAAAAGTTTGGGTAGGTGGGTCAAAACCTGATCAACGGTAGTATCCAAAGCCGATTGAAGCAGTTTTGTTGTAGTGGGCGATCGCTCCTCTGACGAAGGTGCTGCGCTCGTGTCTGATTCAGAATCAGCGATTTCAGGTTCAGTCATTTCAGCGATCGATGATTCCTGCAAGAACTGTTGCCATGTTTGCTCCAATTGATCCAAGATACGTTGCTTTCGCTTGTCACTCAGGTCCTCTCGCTGATCGAGGACTTGGGCGAGAGCGTCCAGATCAAGGGCAGGATTGCCAGCTAGTCCGTTAGCTGTGCCAGCTTGCAGCATGTTTTGGAGCTTGCGCTCAACTCGCTTGGGAGTCAAGCTTTTGGAACTGGCATCTTGTAAGTAGGTTGTGATCTGCTGCCAAAGTTCTGTAGTAGTCAGGTTGAGCGAACTGGGTGCTGCATCGTTAGCTGCTGAAATAGACCGGGATAGGTGCGACGATGAACCCACTTGAACCGATGGTAGAGGAATCGTCTGTAATTGTTCTTCGATCATTTGACGCAGATTCACGGTGTCGAGAGCAGCTTGCATCTCTTCTCGAATGCTGCTCAACATCTGCTCTTCGGTGATGGGTTCTGCTTTGTTGCCTGCTAGCGCATTGGCGATCGCTGAAACAATGCGTCGAAAGCCACCCGTTAGCGCATCTAAAACCACTCCAACTAATGAACTTACCGCAGTGGAGCTAAGCCATAACATTAATAGGAAGTAGGCTGACCAGATCACGATGCCTGCGATCGCCCCGGCAATGGGGTCACTAACCTGCCCAAACTTTGTAGCTAAAAAACAGGCTGCAAATAATACAGTATTGACGGTTAGAAAAACTCCAAAACCCGCTAACAACCCTATTGCAGAAGAATTGGAGGAGCGATCATCCTCGCGATCGTCCTCAGACCAACCAACTCTCAGCACAGAAATTCCCAGAGCAATTCCTAAAACTGTTAACAGGAGCTGGAATGCAAAAGCTGTGAGCAATCCGATCACTAACACCGTGAACAACTGTGCCCAAATCGGAGGAGCAGTAGAGTAAATAGGATTAATGGGTTGGCTTTGAAGCAACAGCCAACAAAATGAACTCAACAATTTTCCTGAGAGCACAAACACAGCACTACAGCCTCGGTTCATTACTGCCCAGCTTAGCGCTCAGGTGGCGAAAAGCCATCTAGCTAGAAGGAGATAAGTCTGAGCTGAATACGGTCTTTAGCAGCTCTATCTCAAAGCAGAAAGTTCAACCTTGTGATAGGCACCTTAGTGTAGAGCCCGACCTCAAAAAGATAAGTTAGATTGTAAGACTTAACGAAGAAAGTATGAGTTTAAGTTTGAATAATGGCTAAGAAAAAGTTAAAAGATAAGCAGAAGCTGACTAAACAAAAGGACAGCGGTGGTGAAAAAGGAACTTTAGGAGCTAGCTTGCGGCAGGCTGGTGCCGTTGCTGCATCAGCGATCGCGGCTGAAATCGTGGCGGCTACTGTTGACCGATTAGTTCAGAAAACTTCTCAAGCAAAGAATGGAACGAGTGATTCTAAGGGTGCTGGTCAGCATCTTGAACATTCCAAAGGTGCGATCGAGGGCGCAACATCAAAGGTGCAAGATGGCGTTCAGGCGGTAAAGCCGACTGTCAGAGACACGGCTGAGGCAGTAAAGAGTTCGCTTGGCGAGATTAGACCAACCTTAGCTGATGTAGTGGACTCGCTCAAAGAGGTAGCCCAAGAAATACTTCAGCGATCGCTGGCGATCGCCTCTCCCGCTGAGATGACGGTTGAAAGTGCTTTAGGCACCGCCAAAAACGTGATTGGGGCTATCAGCCAAACCGATTCCAAGAAGTCCGAAAAAAAGAGCAAGAAGAACAAGAAAAAAGCGTAAGCTCTACTGCCATAAAGGACGTATCAAAAACGGTAACTTGGCTCTCTTGAAATGCGGTTAGCTCTAATCTAGAGATTAATAGCTCCTCATGTACCAAGTACATACAACAGCAGCCCTCCAAGGCTGCTTTTTTTGTGGCAAATCATAGCGAGTAACTTACAACCCAACCGATTACTAGTCCAGTTAGGGAAACCAGGGTCAAGATGAATAGGGATTGCGCTCGACTAAAGCCACGGTTTTGCAAATCTAATCGAGCTAAAACTTCGGCTGCAATAACGGTAATGATATAGCCAAAGACATGAGCCCAAACCAGAACAGTTGTGGCCAAAAAAGCAAGACTGAGGACAGTAGTGAAATAGCCCGTATCAGAGCTTAACCATCTGCCAACCATTGCCTTAAACCCTTGAGCGAAAGTCGTTAGCAATAGCGCTTGCAGTACAGCAAACCCAATAACACAAACCCAGACCACCCAGGTAATCGTGAGATGGTAAACATACCAGCTAAAAGTGCTGTAAGCAGCTAGCAAAAGACTAAGAGACAACCAGGGAAGGAATTTCTTCGCAGTTGGCTTCGCGTTATAGGTCATTAGTTGCTGACTACGGAGTAAGGAGTACGCGATCGCAATAAGTCATATTACCTATAGATTAGTAGAAATTGCCTGAACTGGACAGGTCGGAACACACTGTTCACAGACGATACAGCGCGATCGCGTAAAGTTAAGCCGAAAAGTTTGGGGATCAAGGCTGAGCGCTTCTGTAGGGCAGATGCCAGTACACAAACCGCAGTGAACACAGACCTCTTCATCAATCAAAATTTCTCGGCTCGCTAGAGAGATGCCAATATCCTGCGATCGCATCCAGTCCATCGCAGCATCTAATTGATCGATATCGCCGGATAGCTCTACAACAAGGGTCCCAATCTGATTGGGTGCTACCTGCGCTCGAATAATATTTGCAGCAACGTTAAAATCTTTTGCCAACCGATAGGTCACGGGCATGTGAACAGAGCGTTTTGGAAAGGTAAGCGTCACGCGTTTTTTCACAGTCCAGAGCCTTTTGTTAAGTTCGGTTACACTAAAATCAGTGCAAGCTAGATACATTCTCCTAGATTGTAGAAGTTGCAGAAAAAAGCTGTGTAGAAAGGGTAGGTAGGTGGTATGTAGGCAGGAAAAACAGCTTTCCCACCTATTACTGATTACCTACCAGCTGTACAAGAACCCAAATGCCTATGACTGGAAATTCATCTGATTCTTCCAATGAAGCCTCGTTTCAGGCTACCTCTGCTTTTGCTGCCCGCATCAGAAATTTGCTGATTGTGCTGGTGGCAGTGGTGCTAAGTTCAGCGTTATTCTTTGGTTTGCGGTCTGAAACGCCGACCGGAACACTCGAAGCCCTGGCAGAGCAATCTACCCCACTGGAAGTTGCTTTAACCAGCGGCAAACCAACGCTAATGGAGTTCTACGCGAACTGGTGTACAAGCTGTCAGGCAATGGCTCCTGATATTGCTGAAATTGAGCAGCAGTATGGAGATCGCGTTAATTTCGTGATGCTCAACGTAGACAACAGCAAATGGCTCCCCGAAATGCTGCACTATCGGGTAGACGGCATTCCCCACTTTGTCTTTTTGGATAATGCTGGGGAGGCGATCGCCAGCACCATTGGCGAACAGCCGCACACGATCATGACCGATAACCTGGACGCGCTGATTGCAGGAGTGCCGCTGCCCCATGCCAAAGCGACGGGGCGAACTTCTGAAGTTAACACCGTTGCTATGCCGAAAGCAGTCGTTGACGACCCACGCGGTCACGGCAGTCAGGTCGTTGTTCAGTAGAGATTTGGAATTGCCAAACTCCTGCTCAAATCCGGTACTGATTAAGTTCTATTTCCGTCAATCTAAAACAACTCACTGGTATTTTTCTCATGGCATCAACCGATCGTAAGAAACGAGTGATGGAGCATCTTGCTCGTAGCACAGGCGACTTTATTAAACCTACTGTTCGTCTGACTGATCAGCGTAAACAGCAAATTATGGATCATATCCGCAGAACCAAAGGCTAATGAGATAACGGATTGACAAAATGTTGAACTAACGAGACAGCAGGCTAACAAGACAGTGAACTAACGAGACAGTTTGAAATGATAATTTATGTTTTCTAGCAACGATAGTTCACGATTTTTACTAGAGATCTTCGCTAGTCTGAAAGAGAAGCCAGAACTCTAAGGAAGGTCTATGACTGCTGTCTCTATCACCAAATTCAAGCAACCTAAATGGCAAGCGATCGCTGTTTTTACCCTGGCTTTTTGGTTAAGTAGCAGCCTAATTCTAGATTTGGTGATCATGCCAGGAATGTACGCGGGTGGCATGATGACTCAGTCTAGCTTTGCATCGGCTGGTTACTCCATTTTCTGGGTCTTTAACCGAATAGAGCTACTGTGCGCTGCCCTGGTACTAACGGGTGTCCTGGTACTTTACAACGTCCAAGCTGACTCAAGCCGCAATCGCCGCCTGACGCTGATCCTGTCCGGTTTGCTGCTCGCGATCGCTCTTGCTTATACCTACGCACTAGCGCCAACTATGAGCACCTTAGGGCTTCAACTCAATTTGTTTGAGCCTGCTGCGGCAATTCCTGCAGCAATGGATCAAATGCACTGGGGCTATTGGACTCTCGAACTGACCAAGCTGGCTGCGGCTGGAACGCTGCTCACCTCCCTCTATCGCAACCCAGCATAAAATTTAGTTACTTCCTTCCCAGCCAAAGATTAGGTATTAAAAGATCAGGGATGCACCCCCGCGTCGTGGGGGTGCATCCCTGATCTTTTAGTGGGAAAGGAGTAAAACGACAAAACAGGAGGACAAGCCTCCTGTTTTGTCGTTTTAGCACAACCCGATTTTTAAGCCTCTTCAGATTGGGTTGAATCTGCCTCAAACCAGAGCAGGCGAATTGCCATAACTGCAAACCCAATCGCTGCGATCGCCTTAACCCAACGAGTTGGCAAGATTTGGGAAACTCCTTCCCCAAGCATTACGCCCAAAAAGCTAGCCAACAAGAGTGCCGATGCTGCTCCTAAGAAGACAGCCCGCAGAGATTTAGAATTGCCGCTGAGGGCGATCGCCGCTAGTTGGCTTTTGTCTCCAAGCTCTGATAAGAAAACAGTCGCAAAGCTGAGTCCAAGTAAATTCCAGTCCATAATCCTATCAAGCGCTAATTACATCCCACAGCAGTAACACCGAAACGAGCAGCAAAATGGTGCCCGTTGCCGTTTCCAGCACCTTGGGCGAAACTCGCGATGACAGCCATCGACCCAGCAGTACGCCTAGCAAACTCGTGGAAATCAAAGCTGCTCCCGAGCCCATAAAAACAACCCAGGGAGAATTAGACTCTGCGCTCATTAGCAACGTCGTTAACTGAGTTTTGTCTCCTAACTCCGCTACAAAAATCGTAAAGAAGGTCGAAAAGAAAATCTCAATTTCCTGACGACGGGACAGTTGCTTAGATGGAATGGAGGCTTGAGAATTTTCTAGGTTATTCTCAATCAGATCTTTAGGGAGATTAAGGGGAGGGTTCGGCAGCCGCTCGGCTGGCTCCAATTCAGAAATCAACAAGCCAGGCGCAGGAGAAGAAAGTTTCACGGGCGATCGCTCTGGAGATTTTTCATATTCCTTTCATTTTATTCCTGACCCTGCCTGAAAAATCAACCCCTACCGCTAAAGCTTACAAAATCATTAACCCCAATTCTGATTAGAGCGTGACTAGGGCATAACTAGGGCGAACAGCAGTTCGCTCTTAATAGGGTGTAAATGAGGTGTAAAATTTCCCCGAAACTTGCTTAAATTCCAACTTCCTGGTCAAATCGCAGCATCTCTAGACTGCGATCGCCATACACTCCTTCAATCTGCTCACGACAGCAGTCAATTGCAAAATCGCTCAGTTCTTCCGACTCAATCCCGTACATATCCTGAAAAATCTCCGGCTCAACCCGACAAAAGCGGGGGCGATCGTCATAAATGTTGCACTTTCGAGTGGTATGGTCAAAGTTGACACACCATCCTTCTTCCCCGACCATGCTGAGATATAGCTCTAGCTCAACGGGTGAGAGATATAGCTCCAAGCCGGGGCGATCGCTCGGATCAAGATTACAGCAGGCTCCGCACTGCTGCACACAACGCCAGGTTGCCATAGTTTTAACTAGACCAAAAATCGTTCACTTCCTGAGCTTAACGATTTTTGTTACCTGACGGACTCGCTTCTCCATTGAAACAACCTCAAGCTTTTTGGAATTTTGTAAAGTTCCTTAAAATATGAGGACGCAGAACGGGTAGAATATCGGTTGTGTTTTCAGTTTAGAAAATAAACTTATTAGGTTTACTTGGGAGGATCAATGGAGGCTCTGACTAGCGTTTTTAATGGCGTTAACTGGGAAGCAATCGTACAGCTCACGCTGGTAGCAATGATTATGATCTCTGGACCTGTTGTGATTTTTCTTCTGGCATTCCGGGGCGGCGACCTCTAGATCACTCGGCTTTCAAAAGAAGTCAGCACCAGCTACAAGGATTAAAGTCCCTCCACCACTTCAGGAAAAAGCGTGGCGTAGGGCGATCGCGGTTTAACAATTCGCAATCTTAGAGGCACTACATCCTATACAGGTGTGGTGCTTTTTTAAGGAAATTTTCCATTTGTACAGATCAATCTCAGTCAAGAGTGAAGCTACTTAATCTGCCGCAGGAAATCGTATCCATCTCGTCAATGTTTTTAAGTCTTTTCGCTGATCTTCAACGCTATTATTTGTACTATCAATGAGCTTGTCGTACGCAATAGTTTCTCTGGAACGTATTGCAGATTTGTAGTTAAGTTTAGAAATATGCTTGAGAAATTGATCAGGTAGCTTTACTCCCAAAATTTGATCAGCCAGAACTTGATCAAGTGCCAGCGGGAGTGCGTTTGTCGATTTTTTGTACACCCATTGCGATCGCCTTCTTGGAGTTAAAAACTATCAACAATCCTGCATTGTTGCTGAGGCAAATAGGTCGTAGAAGTTATACCCTGTTAAAATTTAACTCCTACAACCCGGTCTAGAATTGCAGCAGAACATGTTTTTGACTCGAAATGATAAGATTGCGGTGATTAGACTTGAGGATTTGTTGTGATCCGCTCTGCAACTCTGACCCTTCAGCCTCCTCTACCTCCCGTCGCGGACAATAGCCGTCTGAGGCTTTTTTCGGGTTCCGCTAATGTGCCCTTAGCCCAAGAGGTAGCTCGTTACCTCGGCATGGATTTGGGTCCGATGGTTCGCAAGCGATTTGCGGATGGAGAACTCTACGTCCAAATTCAAGAATCCATTCGTGGCTGTGATGTTTACCTGATGCAGCCAACCTGCTGTCCGGTAAACGACCACTTAATGGAACTGCTGATTATGGTGGATGCCTGTCGGCGGGCATCAGCCCGGCAAATAACAGCAGTTATTCCTTACTATGGCTACGCTAGAGCCGATCGCAAAACCGCTGGACGAGAATCGATCACAGCAAAACTGGTTGCCAACCTGATTACTCAAGCAGGCGCAGGACGCATTCTAGCAATGGATCTGCACTCCGCTCAGATTCAGGGCTATTTTGACATTCCTTTTGATCACGTATACGGTTCACCCGTGCTGCTGGACTATTTGGCAAGCAAGCAGCTTCCTGATTTGGTTGTCGTCTCCCCAGACGTAGGTGGAGTCGCTCGGGCCAGAGCTTTTGCCAAAAAGCTGAATGATGCCCCTCTGGCAATTATTGACAAGCGTCGTCAGGCTCACAACGTTGCCGAAGTAATGAATCTAATCGGCGATGTCGCTGGGAAAACGGCTGTTTTGGTCGATGACATGATCGACACAGGCGGAACAATCAGTGAAGGAGCTAGGCTCCTACGAGCACAAGGCGCACGTCAGGTTTATGCCTGTGCGACTCATGCCGTGTTTTCGCCTCCTGCGGTTGAGCGATTGTCGAGCGGAGTCTTTGAGGAAGTGATTGTAACCAATACAATTCCTGTCCCTGAAGAAAATCGCTTTAAGCAGCTTACTGTCCTATCTGTGGCAAATCTGCTGGGTGAAACCATCTGGCGGATTCACGAAGATAGCTCTGTAAGCAGCATGTTCCGCTAAAGCTAGGCTGCTCCCACCTCAAGCTTCTCACTGCTGATCTCGTCCCCGGGTTTTACCTGGGGATGCTTATACCGAAGCTCTGCCTCGTGAAAAGTGAGGAGGCAGAGCCTCTAGGCGCTACTAGATAGAACCTGGCAATGAGAAAGTGGAGGAAAGCTTGACTTCATCGCCAAGTTTGATGGTTTTGCCTGCTTCCGATGCTGCAACCTGCGTGTTTACAGTTAGCTTAAAGAAGTGATTGAAGCGCTGAGGAACAGCCCATTCAGGCAAAGTTCCCTGGCGTTTAGTGATAAAAGTCTTTTGAAAGTTGGGGTAGCGATCGCCCTTCAACGAGTCTCGCGTAGGCACCACACAGCGCTGACAAGGATTGCTCCCGTTTAGCACCACATCACCAATCTGAAACGGCACAAGCTGTCCTGCCTCGCCAAACAGTTGGTCTTCCCAAAATGCTGGAACATCATCGATTTCGAGGTTGGTACGAAACCGACGACGCACTTCTTCTAGACTCAGTTCGGGAAACCAGGAGGTGATCGCCTCTAATGTCGCAGTACTCACCACTGTCGGGCCGCTAGCATCGGGATCATCGGGGAAACCCATGTGAAGGTCTTGTTTTAGCTCAACCGTGTAGCCAAAGAAGTCACTTAACCAAGCTGAGAGTGCCTGTCGCTCGTCGTCCAGATGAAATTTCTGGGACTGGGCGGCTGTCTTGATTGGTCATTGTCACCATTCTGGCAGGCAGATCAAACACTGATCTCAATCGATGAATTTTGTCGGTGTGCTTGCCGTTAACAAATTCTCCATGCTGATCGACGATCGCAAACTCACGGTCGTGGGCGATCGCTCCTCCCTTCAAGAAAGTTGCCTGTGTCACCTCCAGACCATCCAGCGATTTGATTGGAAAAATGGTGATGTGCTTCAGGTAAGGCATGGTTTTAGGAATCAGCCGAGAGACTGCTGCAAAAACAAACTGGCAACGAAGCTAACCAAAATCGCATTGTATACGGCGTGGTCGGCAGTGCTAGCCATCACGCCCGCCTCTCGTGCTTGAAGTGGATCGGCGGTTTTGCGTAGCTGGCGATCGTGGACATACTTATAGCGACAGGCAAATAAAAAACCCGGTACGATTAGCACAAACCCACCTAAAATCGGAATTCCAGCTAACAAATGAACCAAGCCAAATTGGGTGGAGCGAATCAGAATTTGCTTCCAGGTATTGGCACCTTGACGGAAGATTAGCTCTTCTAGCTTTGCCCAGAAGGGAATTCCTAGAAGCAACAATAACCAAAATCCAATAATAAAGAGTGAGCTATAGTTAAAGCCAGTAGTTGCCTGGTTTTCGGTAATTTGCGTTCCTAAAGATTGGAGATTTAAAGTCAAAGCTGAGGCGAACTGTAGGGCGATTGCCCCCACTAAGTTACTAATTGGAGCAGTTAGATCGCTGATTTCAGTAACAGCAGAACTGAACAAATTAAACGGCTGGAAAATAATATTTCCTGGTTGCCCAAACACCAGGTTTGCCCAGCCCCAACGCATAAAGGGTGGTGCAAAGTAATCGGCGATCGAATACGTCCCAAGTGTAATTACAATAATTGCCGCTGCACGAAAGTAGGTTAAGATGCCGCTTTGGAAATAGGCTTTCCAAACTAGTTCTAACTTAGATTTGTTTTTCCATAAGTCGGCAATCAGCAAAGCGATGATTACGCCGGAAAATAGGGTCGGAACTACTTGCCGAACGGTATCTGCCCAGTCTCCCTGGCTTTGAGATAGGAGAAGAATGAGACCTACAAAAAAGAGCAGGCGATATTTGAGGAAATGAATCACCGTACCAAAATCGTGCAGCAGCTTTCCTCGACTCGCTGGACGGGTGGCATAGGCAAAAAATTGACCCGATAAAACTAAACCGATCAGTTTGTACAGCGCTGCCGGATAGGAACGGGGCTGAAGCTCTAACGCTTTTTCAAAATTAGCGATCGCCCGCTCAAATTGCCCCAGCTTAAGCAACACATAGCCCCAGCTCACCCAGGCGCTAGAGTGCCAAACCTCACGACGAATTGGTGCGTCACTCAACGCTTGCTCAAAGCTGGCGATCGCCTCTGTCTCTTTCCCCAACCGCAACAGCGCCACGCCACGGTTAAACCAGACTCGATTAAACCCAGGCTGAAGTTCCAACGCTTTGTCAAAGTCGGCTAGCGCCTGCTGATCTCGATGCGCCATTAGCAAGACTGCTCCTCGACTGCTCCAGGTTTCCTCGGAGTTGGGTTCCAGCTCCACTGCCAGGTTGCAGCTTGCTAATGCCTGTTTCGTCCGCCTCAGCAGCATCAGCGTCAGACCTTTGCCGGATAGTGCTTTGACGTGATCGGGCTGAAGAATCAGCGCTTTTTCATAGCTTTCCAGCGCTTTGGCATGGCGAGAGAGATTTCGCAAAGCGTTGCCGCGATCGCTCCAAAGTTGGGCACTGGGATTTACACTCACTCCAATTGCCTGGTCGTAGGCAGCAAGTGCTTGTCGATAGCGTCCTAAATTTTCCAATGCCACAGCCCGATAGTGATGAATCTCAGCATCATCGGGTTGAAGCTGCAATGCCTGCTCGTAGCTGGCGATTGCTTGCTCATAGTGTCCCGCCTGCATCAATAGCAACCCTTCCCGACAGAGCAGCTTCAGCCGTTCCTGACTAGAACTGGCGCGTTGCAGCCTTTGGCGGCACTGCTCCAGCGAAAATGGCACCCCATCATCAGCGGCGAAATTTGAGCTTGCATTCATAAAGGTTGGATCAATCGAAAACGCTTGAAGTTGAGAGGCTAGGAATTGGGACAACTTTACGTCATGCTAGAAACCGTCTGTCTTTTCGCAGAAGCTTTTCACAGGAGGGTTTGCCAATGACTACAGGACTTGATCCCGTTAAGTTGATGAAACAGCAGGTGGGCAAAGCTGCCGCCGACCGCGTGCAGTCAGGTTCCATTGTGGGGTTAGGCACGGGGTCAACTACTGCCTTTGCAATTCAACATTTAGGCGATCGCCTAAAATCTGGCGACTTGAAGGATATTAAAGGCATTCCTACCTCTTTTCAGGCATCCGTTCTAGCAAAACAGTATGGCATTCCTTTAACCACCCTGGACGAAATTGACCAAATTGATATCGCCATTGATGGCGCGGACGAGGTCGATCCGCAAAAGAATCTGATTAAGGGCGGCGGCGCAGCTCACACCCGCGAAAAAGTGGTGGATTCGTTAGCAAAGCTGTTTATCGTCGTGGTAGACAGTTCCAAGCTGGTCGATCGCCTCGGCTCTACCTTTGCGCTGCCTGTAGAAGTGCTGCCGATGGCAATTACTCCCGCCACCAAAGCAATCGAAGCGCTGGGCGGCAAACCAGAATTGCGGATGGGCGTAAAGAAAGACGGCCCGGTCATTACTGATCAGGGCAACATGGTGCTGGATGTGACGTTTGAAGCGATTGCCGACCCTGCGGAACTGGAAAAGACGCTAAACAACATTCCTGGTGTGCTGGAGAATGGGCTATTTGTTGGCGTAACTGATGTGGTTTTGATTGGTGAAGTCAAAGACGGAGAGGCGAGCGTGCGGGAAATGGAGTAACCGCATCCTGAGCAACTTACTTAGACAGCAATCTAGCGATTTGACCTCAAAGTAGGGTGCTGTTAGCGCAGCGTAACGCACCAAGCAATCAGCAACGTGCGTTACGACAGTACCTGATGCACTCCATGCCTGATGTTAGGACAGATAAGCTTTGCTTGACTCGTCCTACGGCTCAGGGTTTGGCTGCTCAGCGACTCCGCACAGCTCCTTTGTAGTTCTGCACAGCTGCTTTGTAGTTCTGCACAGCTCCTCAACAGTTCTGCACAGCTCCTCAACAGTTCTGCACAGCTCCTCAACAGTTCTGCACAGCTCCTCAATAGTTCTGCACAGCTCCTCAATAGTTCTGCATAGCTTCTCAACAGTTCCGTATAGCTGCTGAATGATTCTGCATGGCTCCTTTGTGGTTCTGCATAGCTTCTAAAGGATGGAGCTTGTGGGCGTAGTGCACTGAAATTGTGGACGATGCGTTACGGCTAGCGCCTAACGCATCCTACGGGAGCTACTCAAATGTTAAGTTCAGGGATGTTAAGTTCTAAGTATTGCCGTTCTCTACTCCCTGACGCTTTACCTCATGCAGTATCGACGCTTTGGCCGGACAGAGTTACAGATGCCCGTGTTTTCCTGTGGTGGAATGCGCTATCAGCATTCCTGGAAAGACGTGCCGGGATGGAGCATTCCAAACGATCGCCAGAAAAACCTGGAAGCTACAATTCGGCGATCGCTAGAAGTGGGCATCAACCACATTGAAACTGCCAGAGGCTATGGCAGTTCAGAGCTACAGCTAGGGCGAATTTTGCCAAAGCTGCCGCGAGAACAGCTAATTGTGCAGACTAAAGTGAGTCCGTGTGAAGACCCCAAAGAGTTTCGCCGCACCTTTGACCAGTCCCTCTCTAACCTGCGGCTCGACCACGTTGACCTGTTAGGGTTGCACGGTATCAATACCCCTGAACTGCTACACCAAAGCATTCGTCCTGGTGGTTGTCTGGATGTAGCGCGACAGCTTCAGCAGCAGGGCAAAGTGCGGTTCATTGGTTTCTCGACTCACGCGCCAACCGACATCATTCTGCGAACGGTTGAGACTAACCAGTTCGACTACATTAACCTGCACTGGTACTACATCAATCAAATCAACTGGGCAGCAATCGAAGCGACGACTGAGCGAGATATGGGCGTTTTCATCATCAGCCCCTCTGACAAAGGCGGAATGCTCTATCAACCGTCCCCGAAGCTAGTAGAACTGTGTGCCCCGCTCAGCCCAATGGTATTTAACGATCTGTTTTGCCTCAGCCATCCCCAAGTTCACACGCTTAGCATTGGGGCGGCGAGACCTCAAGATTTTGATGAGCATTTGAAGGCACTGCCACTGCTCGACCAGACCGATACTGTTTTGCCGCCAATTTTAAAACGGTTGGAGAATGAGGCGATCGCCCGCTTGGGCGAAACCTGGTACAAAACCTGGCACATTGGGCTACCCAAACCAGAGGAAACACCAGGAGGCATAAATATTAGGTCGATTTTGTGGCTGAGGAATTTGGCGATCGCCTACGACCTGGTTGATTTCGCTCAAACTCGCTACAACATGCTGGGCAATGCGAGTCACTGGTTTCCCGGCAACAAAGCCGATCGAGTGAAAAGTCTAGACTTGCGCCAATGTTTATCTCAGAGTCCCCACGCCGACAAAATTCCAGCCCTTTTAGAAGAAACTCACCAGCTTCTAGGCGGCAAGACGGTTCAGCGGCTTTCTCAGCAATAAGTATGTAGGGCTAAGTCGGTGAAGAAACTGTTTTCCTGGACAAATTGACTTGACTAGAGCTAACTTTCTGCACAGCGATGCAGTGACGGATACCTTGAGTTAGCGGCGTGGTAAATTCTTCGACTGTGTCAAGTTTGCCGTTAAATCGCTCAGCCGTTTGAGCCAATTCCGTTGCTTCCGCATCTGTCCACTGTCCTCGGTAGAGAACCACTGAGCCGCCCGGTTTCAGTAGCGGTAGGGCATATTCAGCGCAGGCTGAGGCAGAACCAACGGCTCTAATTAGCGCTAAATCGTACTGTTCTCGGTGTTGGCGATCGCCCCTCATTTGTTCTGCTCGCCCCACTAGCGTTTTCACATTCTCAACAGACAGTTCAGGGATGAGAGAGTCGAGGAAAGCGATTTTTTTGCGGGTTGAATCGAGTAGGGTGACGGTTGCGTGGGGTAGGGCGATCGCCACGGGCAGCCCAGGAAAACCTGCTCCAGTACCAATGTCAAGGATTTGCAAGGACGAGGAAGTTAACTCATCCGCTGGAGTTTTGTTGTCCTTCAACAGAAAAGCAATGCCTCGGAGGGAATCCCACAGGTGCTTTTCCCAAAATTCCTGCGGCTCTGTGATGCGCGTTAGGTTAAGTTTTTGGTTGCCTTCTAGAATCAGCTCATAGAGACGCTGAAATTTTGTCTGCTGCTGTTCGTCAGGCTGCCAGCCTACTGTCTCCTGCCACAGTTCAGCCATGACAGGCAAAAAAATTTTGCCTTTCCCTTCGTCTTGCATTCCTCACCCCTCTTTTTTTCCCTATCTCACGGGCTGTGGTCTACCAATTGCCAGCTTAGCGGGATCTGCTGGAGCAAGCTCACCATGATTGAGCGTCCAGCACTGATCGGCGATCGCCAGTAAATCTCCAGCGTCGTGGGTGACAATTAGCAAACTCCAGTCTTGCTTGAGCTTTGCCAGTAAACTCACTAACTGTTGGCGCATCGACCAATCCAACCCTGCTGTGGGTTCATCTAGCAGCAGCAAATAGGGCTGACGAATCAACTGGACTGCCAGAGCTAAGCGCCGTTGCTGCCCACCGCTGAGCGAGTGAGGCGAGGTTTTTAGCGGTATGTGAGCCAGCCCAACCTGCTGAAGGGCTTGCTCGATGCGTTCTTTGCCCAGTTCAGGATGGCCCAGCCGCAGTTCATCTAGAATCGTGCTGCCGCAGAAGTGGCGCTCTGGAAACTGAAAAACTAATCCACCTAGTTGCTGAAGGTGTTCGGGTGTGAGTTCTTGACTGCGCCAGTGAATTGCGCCGGATGTTTTTTGCGCTAAACCTGCCAAAATTTCGAGTAGTGTACTTTTGCCAGAGCCGCTCGGACCGATTACCAATCCCATCTGTTTAGGCGCTAATTCTAAATTGATCGATTTCAGAATTGCGGTTGGAGTTGCAGCGGGATGATAAACCAGATTTCTAAGATAGAGCATTAGCAGTCAGGCAAGCAGCGATGTGATTTCTATACTAGTCTAGGAATTTGCAAACTTGATACAAATAGGAACCCCTTCAGGGCGATCGCGTCATAGTCGATGTCCTCAAAATTCTCTTAACCTCTGAGGTATACGCTTTTGAATGTGGATAATTGGTGCGATCCATATCCACCCAGATGCGTGAAATCCGCCTGTGTGCTAATGCCATACGGCGTGTTGAAATTATCTTGATTTAACTCCTTCACTACAACTTTATTGAGGCTGAATTATGACCGGAACGCCTACAACGTCTCTATCGCTACAAAAGCTCCAATCTAGAGGCACAAAAGGGCTAAAGTCTGTTTCCATTGATTTATTGCACGGACACAATAAAAAGCAACCCGTTTTAGTAGCTGCTAGACAGGCTGTGGCTACGATCGCTGGAGCAATGGCGATCGCTACCCTATGGGTCACTCCATCGCTGGCAGGCGATCCATTTAGAGAAAGCAATCCTCGGGCGATTGATGACCAGACCGAAGCAGCTTTCAATGCGCTATTTGAGCAAGGAAACTATCGCTCGGCTGAGCAGTTGCTCCAGTCTGCCCAAACCAATGAACCGCTTGCTTACGCCATGAAAGCTTCTCTGGCTTTTATGAATGAAGATCTAGATGCTATGTCAGAGAATGCAACCCTGACCCGCGAGGCGGCTGAGCGGCTGATTGCAACAGATCCCCTAAGGGGCAACATCTACATTGCTGCTGGTCATTTTCTCGAAGGTGCCCATACGATAACCGTTCAAGGGGTCGTTAGAGGAACGCCCTCTGCCCTAAGCAAACTTCAACTGGTGTTTGATAGCCTTAAAGCAGCCGAAGAAATTGACCCTACTGATCCGGAGCTAAATCTGTTGAAGGGATACATGGATTTGATGTTGGCAGTAAATCTGCCTTTTTCCGATCCAGATCAGGCAATTGAACGCCTAGAGAACTATGCGGCTCCTGAATACTTAGCCCAGCGGGGGATTGCGATCGCCTACCGCGACCTTGACCAGCAAGACGAAGCTATGGCAGCCGTTGAGCAAGCCTTGCAGGCAACGCCCGATAACCCCGACCTGCTCTATCTCAAAGCCCAAATTTTGGTGCAGCAGGAAAGAGATCAGGAAAGTCTAACATTCTTTCAGCAGGCACTAGAACGGCAAACTCAACTGCTCCCCACCCTGGCCGGTCAAATTGCCTGGGAAGCCTGCCGTGCTGACACCCGCGCGACTGGCAGAGACCAAAACTGCTCAGCGGCAAGAGATAGGGCCGAGGAGGCAAGTCAGGGATAAAAACTTTGTAGGGGCTTGGCATTGCCAAGCCCCCATAGAATTCTGCTACGCTCTACTGTCCCCCCGGCAGGATAGGAGTGACTCGAATATCTGGGTTAATAGGAGTTTGGCTTGGGGTTAGAGGAATGAAGGTGGGGGATAGCTCACGGGGGCGATCGCCTGCTGCAATACAGGTATTGAGAATTTCATCTGTTGGAAACCTAACCTCAGTCCGCAACCCCACAACACATTCTGAAAAGCGTTCTGGTAATAGGCTGCGACGACAATAGTCCAACACATTCAAGGCTTCTGTTGCATCAACATCAAAAGCGACGTCAACCACGCAAGTTGACAGTTCATCTGGACGACGTACCCGCCGACAGCCCGATAGTGCGTCCGTTGCCTCAACTGCAGTCCCCGCATCAATGGCAATCACACATTCAGATAGCTCTTCAGGAT
Organism: Cyanobacteria bacterium FACHB-471; assembly: GCA_014695345.1. Lineage (GTDB taxonomy): Bacteria > Cyanobacteriota > Cyanobacteriia > Elainellales > Elainellaceae > JAAUTN01. The sequence continues at coordinate 117,208 of JACJOC010000058.1, read as the reverse complement.
TAAGAGCTGCCGCGCAGGCAGCGGCGGCTTCTTCCTCAGAAATACCTGCACTCAGCAACTCATTTGCACAAGTTTGGTAATCATTACCGACAGCGGCGGCTGGAGCAGTGGACACAGTAGCCAATAACCCAGTCGCAACGAGTGGAATGGCTGCAATTCGGATCAAAAAACTGTGGTGCATGAGCAAATTTAAGGGAATTAGCTTACTAGACTGGCTTTGAGTAAAGTCTGAGCCGATTCTCTCACAGTTTCCTGAACCTGACCTCCCCCAGGTAGTCCTTCTACTGCAATTTTGCCAAACACACCCAACAACTACAGCTATTACATCGTGCGACCCTGCTACATGACTTGCTTATAGGCTAGCAGTTTTGCCAGTTTCTGCTTGACTAGGAATTGCCTTTACGTCGCTGTAGCCCATGCTGCCTGCCACCTCGCGCAGCATCGAAATTTGCTCCTGAAAATCTAGATTTTCAATCTGGCTGAGGAGCTGGCTGATAGCTTGCGGAATTTGGTAATCATCAGGCATTCCAATAATTGTAGTGCCCATTGCCTGTGCCCAAGCAAACCAAACCATAAGCTGGTTATTTTCTTTCAACGCACCGTAGGCACGAGATAGGTCAGTATCTTCCTGATTGACGATTGCCCGCATCACGCCAAGCTGCTCGTCCTTTGACATCTCATACACATCGCCCAATAGTTGAGGCGCAAGTTCGGGTTCGGTTGCTGCTGGAGCCGCTGGAGTTACAGAGTCTCCCATCTTTGTGTAGACATAGTAGAGAAATGCCAGCTTTTCATCAGTGCCGAGCTTTGAAAATGCGTCTACCGTCTTCTGGGTTTCTTCAGGCAGATAGTCAGATGTAACAGCATTTGGGTTAGGGGACATAGATCCTCTCCAGGAAAACTTAACTTCACCTAGAAGTATCAGACTTGACTAAATCAAGTCGCCTCTCAAGAGGGAGAGTTTCATCTAACCTGGAGTAAGCCCCCTACTCTTTCCGTAGACAGAGCTATGTTACGGACCCTGGTTTGGGTAAGCTGCTTGATGAGGTTGCCATGAAGTTGATAAATCGGATTGGAACCTCTTTCAGGTCAAAGCGTCAAAGCAATGTTGAAGGATAGGAATGCAACAATGACCAAGCTTAGGGGCGATCGCTCTAGATCCCACTCCACCTACTTAATCCAAACCCGCTCAATCCAATATTTTGCTCTAACAATGGGCGATCGACGGCTGTCGAGTAAGGCTCTAGACCTGTGGCTACTAGCAGTTTGTTCCTGTCTATTAACGCTGCTGTGCCACTCACTTACCCATCCATCATCTTTGCCCAGTAGTGCGAGTAGCACTACATCAACACCCGCTTCAACCACCACAACAAACAACTTACCCATTCAGTCAGGAGGGCAAAGGGCACCGCAATTGTTCATTCCAGCTAAAAGCAGCGCCCCAGACCAAGAACTTAAATCGGACGCAGACGAGTAACTTTCAGGTTAAAAGAACCCAGTCCTTGACCTGCATAAGGTCTAACCCGAACAATATAGCTACCTGGTACAGTAATCCGAGCAAATAAGAGAGAGTTGGTCGTGCCATCGGGACCGTCATCGTTCTCACCGAATGTTGCACCGTCCGGCCCAATCAAGGTAATGATGGTATCAAACTCATCAGAAGTTAGATCGATCGCTACCTGATCGCCTGCTTCAAACGTAACCAGATAATCCCGTGCAAACCCACCAAACCCTGTTGGAATATCTGAATCTGTAAGCGTATCCGTAATTTCGTTGCTACTATCCAATGGAACTGGAGTGTACATTGATTGGGCACTAGCTGAAAGCGCACTCACAACAACTGTCAGCAGTGCTGCCGGAGCCACTAAAGCAAGGCTAAACTTAGAGAATAATTTGCTCATGAAACTAGGAAATCTCAGCAGCGAAAATAGATCTCGTCAATTATGCATCATTTTCCTCTGTAAGTCCTGTTAAATGTAGATTAAAACCAGTATTGATTCATCCTCTACGTTAAACGTAAAAGATTGCCGATCGCACTGCGATCGGCAATCTTTTTTGTCATCTCAAAGGCACAATAGGCGACTGAAACAGCGCGAACTAACTCACATTAATCCTTAATCTTCTTGGGTAGGACGAGTGCGATCCTCCAAGAACTGCTGCGTCTCTCGCTGCGGCGTATAGCTATAGCCAAACGTAGAACCATCCGAGTCATCTAAGATTTGCGGAGTCAAGATCACAATCACTTCCTGACGAGAATTTGTGCGGTCCGTGTCTCTAAAGAGGGCACCCAGCAGAGGGATGTCACCCAGGATGGGAACTTTACTCACGACAGTCCGATCTTGGTCCTGAATAATACCAGAGAGGATGAGCGTCTGACCGTCTCGTACACGCACCTGCCCAGACGTTAATCTTCTTTCGGCTAAGAGAGTAATTTCAACCAAGTTATCATCCAGTTCAACTTCCTCTACTGCAGCAGGAGCCGAGATTGAAGGAGCTACCGACAATGAGATAAATCCGTTGTCGTCAATTCGGTCAACTTGAACCTGCAAGATTAAACCCGCAGGTGTTCGCTCAACGGTTACGGTTTGAGTTCTATCATCGCCTGTCCCAGTAGTTTCAATCTCGAAGTTGGTAATTACTTCTTCGGTCAACTGCACCTCAGCCGTCTGCCCTTCTTGAACGACTAAAGTTGGATCAGTGAGGATCTTAGCATTCTGGTTTTCCACCTCAAGCTCAAGTGCGGCAACCAAGTTACGATCAATATTTGTACCAGGATCAAGAAAATCGACGGTGAGTCCCCGACCGCCACCGACACCTACGAAAGTATCGTTTATGCCGAAAGAAAAGCTGGTGGAAGCTCGGTCAAGCGCTAGGAGGTCAACATCCACAATCCGAACATTGATTGCAACTTGGCGACGGCGTACATCGAGTTGAACTAGCTGGGCAGTTGCAATCTCAACTTGATTGGGTGCACCAACCAAAGTGACGGAATTGGTACGTTCGTCACCTACTACCTGCAAGCCGCGAAGTAAAGGAGTAGAATCCTCAAAATCTACGCGCTGAGTTTCAATTCTCTCTTCCGTAAACGTTTGGGCTGACTGCTCAGTGACCGTTGCACCTCCTTCAGCACCCGTCTCAACCGGAATGGCGCTCACGAAGGTGACCTGACGTTGGCGGCTAACGGCAGTTTCAGCACCTAGACCAACCAAAAAGTTGAGGGCTGTTCCTACGGGAACCTGGTTTAACCGCAAGTTGCGAGTGACTAACTGACGGGCTTCGTTAGGTAGGCTCGGCCCAACGAAAATTGTGCGTCCTGTACGGTTTGCATCTAGCCCACTAATCCGCAGCACGTAGTTGAAAACATCCTGGACAGGCTCATTCTCAATGTCCAGAGAAATTCTGATGTCTGAGGCAGCTCCGTCGGGAGCAGCAGCATCTTCCGTCTGGGATGAGTCTTGCCCGATATAAGCAACGTTGAGTCCGGCAGCCCGGGCTAACAGAGACAGCACATCTCGCACGGGTGCATCGCGCAACACCAGACGAGGTACCAATTCTCCTGTTCCTAGGTCGATCGCTGGGGGTGAGGTGTCAACCAGAGAAACTGCAATGTCACCGACAGGTGGGGCAACTGCACGAGGTTGTAGAGGTGGGGTAAAGTTTTGCTGAGTGGGGGCTGGAATTGGAACCCCATCAATTTCAATCTGTGGGTCTGGCACTAGCACATCGTCTGGAGTCTGGGCAACGGGCTGGCGTTGTGCAACCGTTTGGGAGTCTGTGTTAGCAGCTTCTGAGGTGGCTGGGCTGGGCTGTTGTGCGACTGAGCCTTGTTCGGCAGGGCTGACACTCAGGACTACGCCTTCATTACCTTGAGAAATTTGACCAGACGGAGCTTCGGCATCACCTGTAACGGTGACTCTGACGCTGTTTGCATCAAGTTGACTGACGACAACAGAGCTAATTCCTGGAGCAGGGCTATTTTGCAAGAAGCCGTTGCCGTCTTGCAGCGCGAGTTGGGTGTTTACGACATCGGCAACCAGTGTGTTGCCCTGGCTGACGGTAAAGATTTGAGGGCGATCGCCATCTCGCGTTTCCAAGATCACATCAACCCCTTGCCCACTAGGATTGAGCCTGACATTCGTCACCTGAGTTGCTTGAGCAAAAGCTGGTTGAGTTGCCAACAGCACCCAGGCTCCACTCGTCAAAATACTGCTGCCCAAAGCGCTACCAAGTCCAAGATGCTTCACAGTCCACTCCTCCTTCAGAAACCCTTTTAACGTTGAATTGAATTGATTATTGAGCCAGGTTAGGCTTGATGCGGTTTAACGCATCCACGAACATGCCCCTGATGGTGCAGATTTACACTTCTGCACAGATGTCTAACTAATTAGTGGCTCCCTCAACCGCTTCCCCTTCTGTCGTTCCTGCTGCGGGAGGGCTAGCAGCAGGAGCAGGTGTATTTTCTACCGGTACAAGCGCCTGTAGCTGGAAGGCAGTGGTAATGCGAGTGACGGGTTGACCATTTGGCAGTAGTCTGCCTTGAGCATCAATTAGAATACTTTGTGCAGCAAAATCTAGTTCAGAATTAAGATTTTTGACTACTAGCAAAGGCTGTAATCGTTCGATATTTCGCATGATTGACTGAGTTTGAGGAAAATCGCCCTCAAGCTCGACATCGTATACACGTCGTTCTATCCGGTTGTTAACCTCTGTACCCAGTGAACTGTCAGTGACTACGCCAGACAATTCTTCATTTAGCTCAAACCGGGTCAAGTTTGCCCTTCTATCTTCATCCTGAATTCCGGCATTGACTGCCTGGATGCGTTCATTCAAGTCAAGTAGCAGCGTGTCAATGCTCTCTTGATTGGCAAATAGAGCGACAACATCAGCTCTCACCTGTCTAGCTTCTGCCAATTCAGCCCTTGCTTCCTGAATTTGCTGCTGACTTTCCTCACGGTTAATCAACTGGCTTTCCTTAGCAGCAACATCCTGACGCAATTCCTGGTTTCGCTGCCAAGTTGGTTGCACCAGGTTGATCAGTAAGTAGGCTGACGCACCCAACCCCAAAAGAGCAATCAAGATCCCACTTACAGATGGGGTGAGTCTAATGCCAAATACTGTGGGGTAGTTGCCCCCAGCGTCATATTCTCTTCTGTCCCCTGAAGGGACGAAATCTCCACCGACGGTCATGGCTGAATGACTCCTCTCTCTCGAAGTGCTTGAATTCTAGCCGTCAAACCGACAGCCAGGGTTCGCTCCAGGTCCTGAAACAATTCTGATGCCGGAAGATCGGTTAACTGGCTAGAAATTGTATATTGAACCACCTGGGGCAGTTCTACCTCAATATTGTTGGACTGAATACCTTCCCCAAACTCAATTTGGGTTGGGTTGTCGATGAGTTCAGCGGTTAAGAGGCGAGTCTCTTCAGCTTCTAGGAAGGGCGATCGCTTTAACGTCAGGACAAAGTCATTCACATCGTCGAATGAACGAGCCAGCCCAGAGATTTGAACTACTGACGTGGTTGGTGGAGCTGGGGCAACTGGAGCAGCATTGGGATCGGCTGGAGCAGCATTGGGATCGGTCGGGGAAGCTGCTGGCGCAGGTTGAGCTACAGGTGAGGGTTGACCAGCAGCTGCAGCTGTGGCGCTGTCTTCATCACTCAGTTGCTCAATTGAACCAATCCGAACGTTAGCCGGGACGCGATCGCGAATATCCTGCAACAGTGCTGACCAGGGCTTGATCTGATTAAAGACCGACCCTAAAGCCTGAACTTCAGTATTAATCGCTGTAATTTGCTGATTAATCGTATCCACTTCAGAGAGTTGAGCCTGCAAAGCAGCTAGCTCAGAATCTAGCTCAGCCTGCCGCTGAGCCAAAGCCGCATTACGACTCTGCAAGAAAACCCATAGCCCGACTACAGACCCTAGCAGCAGCGCTGCGACCCCTACCCCTAAAAAGATAGGTCGAGGACTGTCCTGGACAATACGAGGGTCGGGTCTGCCAGTTTCTGCCGGACGCTCAACCCGGTCATTCAGAAAATTGATATCTAGACTGTACATATCACCATGCCTCCCGCAAACCCAAACCCAAAACAACCCCTAGCCCAGGTCGTTGAACTGAAGGAATTTCCTGGTCTACCTCAAGCGAAAGTGCCGCAACCGGATCGACCTGACTGGCAGGCAAGCTTAACCGCTGAGAGAAGAATTCATCAAGTTGGCCGATCGCCCCACCGGGACCCGCTAACAAAAGCTGTGCTACTTCTAAGTTGTCGCCTTGGTTGAGGTAGAAATCGATCGAACGGCGAAGTTCATCCGCCAATTCACCTAAAACCCTCAGCATTGCCGCCGTTCCAGGATTGGTTCCACCCATTTTGGGCATCCCAACGCTGTCCATCGGCATTACTGGAACCGTCATTCCTTGGAGTAGCTCAGTGCTGCGCGAAGGAGGCAAATTCATCGCCCGACTGAGCGCACTTTGAATCTGAAACGTTCCAATGGGCACGGTTCGAGAGAACTGAGGAACTCCATCCACAACGATAGAGATTTCCGTGCTTTCAAACTCAATATCAACGATCGCCGCGGCTTCCTGAGGCGTAAACTGCCTGAGCTGCTCTCGAATCGTTCGGATTAAGGAGAAACTGCTGATTTCCAACGCATTGATTGTGATGCCTGCTTGTTGGAAGGTGCTGATATAGGAATCAGTTACCTCTTTGCGAGTGGCTACCAGCAACACCTGCACCTTTTCGATCCCGTCTTCATCCACAAAGAAGCCGAGTTTTTGGTAGTCTACATCTGCCTCTTCACGAGGGAATGGTAGATATAGTCCAGCTTCCTGATTGAGAACCATTTCCCGCAGCTCACGATCATCTAGCTCTGCAGGTACTGGAATGATGCGGGTAACGGTGTCCCGTCCACCGGGGATAGCAGTCGCGGCGTTCTTAATTTTGATCTTGCTTTCTGCAACAACTGACTGAATGATTTCTGCCATCGTCGCAGAGTCTACGATCTGCCCTTCTTGAAAAACTCCCTCTGGAACTTCGGCAGATGCCAGAGTGACGAGCTGAAACGCCTGACCTTTTTTTCTCAGCCGCGCAATGTTGACTCGTTCGGGAGTCAACTCTATCCCGATCCCTTTAGTCTTTTTTGATAGTAAACCCTTGAAGCTGCTAAACACAGTTTTGTCCGCTCGTTCAGAAGTTAGAAGAAGTTAGGCAATCGAATTGAGTTTAGAAACAGTCAGTGCAGCGGGATTAGCGCTAGCGCATGGTACCTAATTTAAGTCAGAATTGCCAGTCTTAGTCGAAGGATACAAACCTTAAAAGATGCCACCCTGTTACCGGTCGGTAGAAGTTTCTCTGCTGTGAAACTTACTGATTTACCAGCGATATTACACACAATTTAGAGAAAAAAGTACAGTTGAACGAAATTTATCTGAAAAAAATTGAGAAAAACACTGAGAAAATCGATTCTCCTGGCAAAGACGAGCTTGATTTTGGTCAGAATGACTCAAATTCTGGTCAGAATAATTTGATTTTGGCTAGTGTCATTGGTTAATGACCCACCCAATGACCACCGCCTGATGATTTGACTGATCATTTGTATGGCTCGTGACTAAAATCTAGAACCGGGCTCCAGAGTAAGGCATGATAATGAAGCGACCTGAGAATGTCCAGTATTACTCTGGTTTTCCATCGTTTTTCCATCATTTTTTACCGTCATGAATGCTCCAGCTTCTCTTTCAACTCATCAGGTTTGGGGGGCACCGCTAACTACCAATGCCCAACGGCTGCTGCTGCTCGGCTCAGGAGAGTTGGGCAAGGAGGTGGCAATCGAAGCAATGCGTCTGGGTTTAGAAGTAATTGCAGTTGACTCTTATGCGAATGCACCTGCAATGCAGGTTGCCCATCACGCTCACGTCGTGGATATGTTGGATGGGGCAAAGCTGCGTTGGCTGGTGACCAAAGAGCGTCCGAGCGTAATCGTGCCAGAGGTTGAGGCGATCGCTACCGGAACCCTAATCGAGCTAGAGCAAGAGGGCTGGCGCGTCATACCAACTGCCCAGGCAACGAACCTGACGATGAATCGAGAAGGCATCCGACGGCTGGCGGCTGAGGAGTTGGGGCTAAAGACATCGCCCTATCGGTTTGCGGAAACGGAGGCGGAGTATCAGGAGGCGATCGCGGCTATCGGTTTGCCCTGTATTGTCAAGCCCGTCATGAGTTCGTCAGGCAAGGGACAGAGCACTGTGCGCACCGAAGCTCAGATTTTGCCTGCTTGGAACTATGCTCACACGGGTGGTCGGGCTAAAAATGCCAGAGTCATTGTCGAAGGATTTGTTGATTTTCACACCGAGATCACGTTGCTAACGGTGCGATCGATTGAGGGCACTGCCTTCTGCCCACCCATTGGTCATGTGCAGGTAAGCGGTGATTATCGGGAGTCCTGGCAACCTTGCCCCCTGCCAGAAGCTACGTTGGCTCAATGTCACGACATTGGCCGCAAAATTACTGACGCTCTGGGCGGTTGGGGCATTTTTGGCGTGGAGCTATTCATTCAGGGTGAACCGGATGGAGAGCAAACCGTCTACTTTAGTGAAGTCAGTCCGCGCCCGCACGATACCGGCATGGTGACGATGATCAGCCAGAACATGTCAGAGTTTGAGCTGCACGTAAGGGCGATCGCCGGACTGCCCATCGGCTCCATCGACTTGATCAAACCCAGTGCTTCTGCCGTAATTTTGGCTCCGGGAGCAGGAGAGAGTCCGCAAACGACCGGAGCTGATCGTGCACTCCAGATTCCTGAGACAAAGCTACGACTATTCGGCAAACTCACCTGCTACAAAAACCGTCGCATGGGAGTAGCTCTTGCTACAGGTAAGACGATCGAGCAAGCGAGGGAACGCGCGACCGCTTGTGCGGCTGAGGTGAAAATTTTGGTTTGAATCCCAAAAAGCTGTTTTATGGCTGAGAGAGCTGCAGTGTAAATCCGCTAGGCTCAGGAGAACGGATGGTTTCACGACGCAAATTTTTTGCCCTGGCAGGAGCTGGAGCCGCCGGAAGCATTCTGGCAGCTGCTCCGCTCAAGGCGCTGTATTCCAAGGAAATTCGGGGTCAGTCAGTTCGGAGTCAGGGTTACGGTTCTTTGGTGCGTGATCCTAACGGGTTGCTAGATTTGCCTCCCGGATTCCAATATCGGATTCTTTCGCAGACCGGAAATGTGATGAGCGATGGCCATCCAGTTCCAGGCAACCCGGATGGCATGGCGGCATTTGCTGGACGCGACAACACGATCATTCTGGTTCGCAACCATGAAATGAATCTGGGCGAATGGGATAAGCCAGCAGCGATCGCCCCTTCCCATAAAACCTATGACTCCACCGGACGTGGCGGCACTACTACCCTGATTTTGAATCGCGATCGCCGCATCATTCGCGATTTTGTTTCTCTGGCAGGCACGCACCGCAACTGTGCTGGAGGTGCGACCCCTTGGGGATCGTGGATTAGCTGTGAAGAAGACGTTTCCACGCCAGCCACGGAAGCGGTTGACGCTGCTCATGGCTACAACTTTGAGGTTCCGGCTAGCGCCACTGAACCCGTCGATCCCGTTCCGCTGGTAGGAATGGGGCGGTTTAACCACGAGGCGATCGCTGTTGATCCTGCCACTGGGATTGTGTATCAAACCGAAGATCGTCCAGACGGTTTGTTCTATCGCTTCATTCCAGATCAACCAGGCAACTTGCAGGCAGGTGGCGTGTTGCAGGCGATCGCCCTGCCCGACCTGTCAACGCTCGACACCAGCAACCGCATCCGAACGATTTCGGTGGGGCAACCAATGCAGGCAGAGTGGGTGACAATCGCTGACCCAACCCCCCCTACTGATACCGTGAGGCTAGAAGGGGCGAATTCTGGCGCAGCCCAATTCAGCCGGGGTGAAGGCATCTGGTATGGCAATGGCGAATTTTACTTTTGCTGCACCATCGGCGGCGCAACCGAGTTAGGGCAGGTCTGGCGCTACGTTCCGGGCAGTACTGCTGAGCAAGGCGGCACCCTGGAGCTATTTATTGAACCGACTGACGCAAATCACCTCAAAAACCCCGATAACATCACTCTGTCGCCATTTGGAGACTTGTTTGTTTGTGAAGATGGGAGCGATCGCCAATCTATTGTCGGAGTTACCCCAGACGGAGAGCTTTACCCATTTGCTGACAATGCGCTCAACCCCAGCGAACTTGCTGGAGTTTGCTTTGCCCCCGACGGTGAAACCCTCTTCGTCAATATTCAAAACCCCGGCATTACCTTCGCGATTTGGGGTCCGTGGATCGGCGCATAACGCCACCCCATTTCCCTCAAAAAAGCAAATTGGGAACAGGAGGTAGGAAATCGGAGACATAGAGCTGTATCCTATAACCTTTAACCTGTAGCTCTAGGTCAGCATCCTGGACTCGAATTCGTCGCGGTGGGTGGGAACATGGGAAGAATCAGCAAATGGAAACGGTTGGGCATCTTTGCCCTGCTAGGGCTGCTGCTAAGCTGGATGGTCAGTTGCAGCGCAGGACCAACTAATTCAGAAGCCGAATCGGGCACTCAAGAAGTTGAATTTTGGACGATGCAGCTTCAGCCAGAGTTTACCGACTATTTCAACCAGCTTATTGCCACCTTTGAGTCAGAAAATCCGGAGACAAAGGTGCGTTGGGTGGATGTGCCCTGGGCAGATATGCAAAGCAAAATTCTTACTGCTGTTTCTGCGGGCACTGCGCCTGATGTGGTGAATCTAAACCCTGATTTCGCAGCTCAACTGGCTGGGTTAAATGCCTGGTTAGATTTGGGAGACAAGATTTCACCCGAGCAGCAGCAGCAATATTTGCCCAAGATCTGGGAAGCGGGTACGCTGGACGGCAAAAGCTTTGGCATTCCCTGGTATCTCACCACGAGCGTTACGATCTACAACCAGCAGCTTTTAGAACAGGCTGGCATTCCGCTTCCGGCGGCAGAAGATACGGAGTGGGAGCAAGTTTCGACTTACGAAAATCTGGCAGAGGTTGCTCGCGCGGTCAAAGACGAAACGGGCAAGTATGCTTTCTTTGTGACGTTTGTACCGGAAGATTCTGCCGAGGTGTTGCAGTCGTTTGCTCAGATGGGCGTTCAGCTTGTGGATGAGGAAGGACAGGCTGCATTTAACACGCCCGAAGGTCGAGCCGCTTTTCAGTACTGGGTGGATTTGTACAAGGACGGACTGCTGCCCAGAGAGGTGTTGACTCAGGGACATCGGCGGGCGATCGAACTCTATCAGTCGGGAGAAGTGGCGCTGCTGTCCTCTAGTCCTCACTTCTTAGAAACAGTCGCTACTAATGCACCTGCGATCGCTGAGGTATCGGGTGTAGCCCCTCAAATCACGGGTTCAACTGGAGCAAAGAGTGTTGCGGTGATGAACCTGGTGATTCCGCAATCGACCGATCAGCCAGATGCCGCTGTAAAGTTTGCCCTGTTTGTCACCAACAATGAAAATCAGCTTGCCTTTGCAAAGGCTGCAAACGTCCTGCCTTCAACGGTTGAAGCGCTGAAAGATGGCTACTTCACCGATCTGCCTGCTGAGGTTACGCCTCCCGATCGGGCACGGGTGGTGAGCGCCAGCCAGATGGAAGATGCTCAGGTGTTGCTACCGCAGATTAAAGATGTGAAGAAACTGCAAGGCATCATCTACGACAATTTGCAGGCTGCTATGCTCGACCAAAAAACGGTTGAGCAGGCGATCGCTGATGCCGAGTCGGAATGGAACGATCGCTAAAAATCGCTCTTAGCAGCATTTCGAAAGAAATGCCCAATCAAATAAAGCGAACCGCACAAAACCGGGGTAAAAGATTCTGTTGCCCCGGTTTTTGTTGCGGCTTGAAGTCCAGCGATCGCATCTTCACACACTTCACAACTTGCCAGGTCGGGACAGATTTCTAATGCTAGTTTTGCCAGCGCTTCCGGTTCCGCTGAAAGGTGGTCGGGGACAGGCACCAGGTAGAGGCGATCGCCCCCTCTCAGCAACGCCTTAAACACATCGGCATGATCCTTCGTGGTGAGCATTCCCATTACCCAATGGATTGGCTGGCGCACTTTTTCGCTGTTGTCGATGTAGTGTCGCAGGGCGATCGCTGCTGCTGGGTTGTGAGCCCCATCAATTAACACGGGCTGCTCTTGCCAAGTAATCCACTGGAGCCGTCCCGGCCACTGCGTTTTGGACATGCCGCTGACGATTGCTGCTTCCGAAATCTCCCAACCTTGCTGCTGAAGAATTTGGACAGTGGCGATCGCCAGAGCAGAATTGATCAGTTGATGGGCACCGGGCAGGGGTAGGGGGAATTTGAGAGGTAAAGGGGATTGGGGGTTGGGGTAGAGAGCCCAACCAGGGGTGAAAAGTTGCGCGGCTGGAGGGTAGACAGTAGGGCAGTTAAGTTCAGCGAGGCGCTGTTTAATCACGGGTTCGGCTTCGGAGGGCAGGGGGGCGATGACAGCGGGGCAGTTGGGTTTGAGGATGCCTGCTTTTTCACGAGAAATGTCTGCCAGGGTTGGTCCGAGACGCTGCCAGTGTTCGCGGCTGAGGGACGTGACCACACTGACGAGGGGGCGATCGCACACATTCGTTGCATCCAATCGCCCACCCAAACCAACTTCCATTACCGCAACATCAACCTGCTGCTGAGCAAAATAGAGCCACGCCGCAGCCGTAATCACTTCAAATTGAGTCGGGGATTCCTCCGGCTCCTGGATTGCAGCAATCACCTGCAACAGTAAATGGTGTAAATCGGCGACGGAGATTGGCGCTTCATTCAAACAAATCCGCTCATTCCAACTCACCAAATGAGGAGACGTATAGCGCCCAACCCGGTAGCCTGCCTCTGTCAAAATCGAGGAAAGATAGGCGCAAACCGAGCCTTTGCCATTTGAGCCAGCGACATGAATGATGGGTACTTGCTGATGAGGATTGCCTAGATCTGCCAGTAGGCGCTGAATCCGCTCTAAGCCAAGCTGCACGCCAAAATGATTGAACTGCTCTAAAACAGCATCAATGTTGGGATGGTCTGAAGCAGAATCAAGCTCTAATTTCGATGGAACAGACTGAAAGGTATCAGGAAGTTGCACTAGGATAGAAAAATATAAACCTCTATCTTAAGGTGCAACTGCGTGGATCTGAAAGTGCAGGCTGTATCCTTGGCGGACGGTTAAACTTTCCCTCGTCTTTCCTAGCGATCGCTGACATTTCCTTCCCGCATTCCGGAAGGACGAAACAGCACTGCGTTTCCACTACAAGCAATTGAGAGTTGAGAATCGGCAAACGCAACTCCAACGCTTCCCTATGCCCTCGGCTGCTCCAGTTGATGCTGCATAAACTTTAGTGGACAAAAGCCCCATGTTTCAAATTCGGTTTCAAACCATCAACTACCGTCCTGACCTGCAAATTACCTTACGCAACAATGTGGATGGCTGGGACCAAGATATTCCCGGCATCTATGAGAATGATGAGTGGCGATTTGATTTGCCCGAAGCTCGTTACGGTGGCGGCATGACATTTAAGTTTGTGCTGGAACAAACTTACTGGATGAATCAGCCTAACTTGTTTCTAGCGCCTGTGCTGGGCGGTAATTACATCTACACCGAAGCACAAGTTACCTTTCCACCCCGTCAGGAAATGGTAGTGGAAAACTCTCATGTGCAGCAGTTGTTTTTTCAGCCCAATTTAAATGAGACAGACCTATTTGATGTGATCGTCGTCGGTTCTGGCATCGGCGGTGGCATTCTGGCAGACCAGCTTTCTGATCTAGGTATGAAGGTACTGGTGCTGGAAGCAGGCAGCTATCTGTTTCCTAGCCATGTGGCAAACTTGCCCCGTCAACATGGCGTGGGGCAGTTTGATAAACACGTTTGGGGACTCTATGATGAGTTTAAAGTTGACAACTATGCCAACGCACCTGGTTCTAACTTCATTGGTGGGCAGGCGTTTAACCTGGGTGGGCGATCGCTCTTTTGGGGCGGGCTAATTCCCCGAATGCTTTCCTGGGAAATGGATCAGTGGCCAACCCAAATCAAATGGTATCTGGAAGACAGTGGTTATCAGCGGGCCGAAGATCTGATGAACCGCGTTCCGCAGGCTCCCTCAAACTATCATCAACAGGTGAAGCGATCGCTGCGGACTCAATTTCCTGATTTCAATCACTTTGATGCACCAATGGCAGTGCAATACAGCAACGGCAGCTTGATTCCCAACGGCATGTTTTCTACTGCTGACCTGTTGATGGAGTCAAAGCTAACGGATAATCCTGCTGGTGATGACAACCTTTCGATTAACCTGAATCATGCCGTCGTGGAGCTACAAACCACCGGAACTTCAGTAACGGGAGTAGTCGCCTATGACCTGATTGCTCAGAAATATCGTACCTACCAATCTAAAACTGTGGTGCTGTCAGCAGGCACCATAGAGAGCACTAAGATTGCTCAACTCAGCGGACTGCTCGACCCCAACGGCAAGATGGGCGTGGGAATCACTGACCACCCAATTTATTTCACTCACTTTGCTGTTCCGGCAAACTCACCTTTCTTTAGCGCTATCGACTCCAGCAAAATCCTGTTACAACACAAGTCCATTTCAGCCGATCAACACGCCTTCAACATGGTGCTAGAGCTAGGAGCAGACTTTAATCAGGGGCGCTATGTGGACGATGACATTCTCGTACAACAGCAAATGTTGAGAAATAACATGATGCTGTGTGAACTGGTGTTTCTATTTAATGTGCCACTGATGGAGACTAACACCGTTCAACAAATGGGACCATCTTTTGTCAAACCTGTGGTGCAGATGCAGCGCAGCCCAGAGAGCGATCGCTTCTTAGGTGAAGCAAATGCGTTGAAAGATCAGGTGATTGCTACGTTAGGTGGTGTACCACTACCCAACAACAACTTGGACTTAAAGCAAGCTGGATTGGGTGGCGTTGCCCATGAAGTCGGCACACTGCGAATGGGCGCTGATAACAGTGGAGTGGTGGATACCGATCTGAAATTCCTCAGCTATGACAACCTTTATGCCTGTGACCTGTCGGTCTTTCCCACTTCCCCAGCGGCAAACCCAACACTAACGCTCGCAGCCCTGGCGATTCGTCTAGCAGATCACCTCAAACAGGTCGTTGCCTGAGCTTAGCGGTAGGGGCGAACAGACGTTCGCCCTTACAGCAGGCATTATGTTTCAACAGGTCTATTACAATAGCTGAGCATCCTATCTAGCGAGAATTATCAGCATTGTGTCCAAGTCATTTAAGCATCTAGACACCATCACCGCTTTGTTTGTGACGGTGTTGCTGATTTCAAATATTACGTCTACCAAAATTGTCAACCTGGGTCCATTCACTTTCGATGGCGGGACGATTTTGTTTCCGCTGAGCTACATCTTTGGCGATGTGCTGACAGAAGTTTATGGCTATGGGCGATCGCGCAAAGTAATCTGGCTCGGCTTTATCTCAGCCTTGCTATTGTCTATCACTTTAATTGTGGTAGGGGCATTGCCGCCTGCCGCAGAGTGGACTAACCAGGAAGCTTACGAGAAAATTTTAGGGTTGACTCCTCGCATCGTAGCTGCCAGTCTAGTGGCTTACTTTGCAGGTGAGTTTTCTAACTCTTTCATTTTGGCAAAGCTCAAGATTCTCACGGGTGGCAGACAGCTTTGGGTGAGAACTATCAGTTCTACGCTGATCGGGCAGCTCGTAGACACCACCATTTTTATCCTAGTTGCCTTCACCAACGTGGTTCCCAACAGTCTGCTGCTGACGCTGATTGTTTCAAACTATTTGTTTAAGTGCGGCGTGGAAATTCTCTTTACTCCCGCGACTTATTGGCTCACGGGTTGGCTTAAGCAACAGGAACGGGAAGATTACTATGACACGGACACAAACTTCAATCCGTTTCACCTTTCCAGTTTTGGTAGGGTGCGTTAGCGACAGCGTAACGCACGAAGAAAAGAGTGATGCATTACGCTATTGCTGACCCATCCACGCAATCTACGATGTGAGCTAGGTTGGCTGTTCGAGGAGCGGCAGGTTAACGGTGAATGTTGCTCCCTTGCCTTCGCCTGCGCTTTCAGCTTGAACGGTACCGTCGTGTAGCTCAGTGAGATGGCGGACGATCGCCAGTCCTAAGCCTAAGCCGCTATAAGAGCGGGTAGTGCTGCTGTCTGCCTGACGGAAGCGATCGAATACATAGGGCAAAAAATCGGGTTCAATGCCGATGCCGTGATCGATCACTTGAATCTGAGCAAAGCTTTTTTCGTCATTCTGCTGCTTGGTCAAACGAACTCTGATCTTGCCCTCTTCTGGTGAGAATTTGATCGCATTAGACAGCAGATTTCGTAAGATTTGCCGCAACCGTCCTGAGTCTCCCGCAGTATTTGCGGCAGTTACATCAAACTCAGTTTCAAACTGGATTGACTTGGATTCAGCAATGGGGTGAAGGGAATCTAGCACGCTTGTAATGAGCTGAATCAGGTCAATGGGCTGAAGTTGAAGACGCAGTTTCCCTTGAATGATTAAGGAAACATCTAGAATGTCTTCGACTAACTCTGCCTGAGATTTGGCGTTGCGCTCAATAGTTTCTAAAGCGCGGAGGGTTTTTTCTGCATCAAAGTCCTTGGTTAGCAACAGACGCGACCAGCCCAGGATGGCGTTTAGGGGAGTGCGAAGTTCGTGGGAAAGCACCGCTAGAAATTCATCCTTTAGCCGATTGGCGGTTTCTGCTTCGCGACGGGCGACCTGCTCTTGAATAATTTGGGCACGCGCGGCTTCGGCCTGTTTACGCTCAGTGATGTCTTCCAGGGTGCCGACGTGTCCAACTAGGGTATCCACGTTGGAAAGCATGGGAGAGGAGCGAAGATGCACCCAGCAAGTACTGTCCTGTCGCTGCAACCGAAATTCATCTGAATATTCATGTCCGTCTCGGAGATGAGTCAGCCAGTTGGCGATCGCCCTTTCCTGATCTTCGGGGTGGACAAAGTCTAGCCAGCCTTGACTGGAGTTATCTTGCAGGTTAAAGCCACAAATTTCTTGACAGCGGGGGTTGGCGTAGGTGCAGTGCCCCTCTATGTCAGTGAGGAAGATGCCAACCGGAGAGCAAGCGCTGAGTGTGCGAAATCGCTCTTCGCTCTGCCGCAGTTCGGCATTGATGGCTGCTAGTTCTAAGCCCTGGCGCTGGACTTCTAACGTTTTCTTGTAGAGGTCTACAAAGACGTCCACCTTAGAACTCAGGATGACCGGGTCAATCGGTTTAAACAAATAGTCTACGGCTCCCAAAGAATAGCCTTTGCACATGAGGCTATCACTGGTGCTAAAGGCCGTGAGGAAAATGATTGGGGTATGGTGCGATCGCTCTCTCTGGCGAATCATCATCGCCGTCTCAAATCCATCCAGCTTGGGCATCTGCACGTCCAGCAAAATTACCGCAAAGTCCTGATAGAGCAGGTATCGCAAAACGTCTTCGCCCGAATTGGCTTTAACCAGGTTTTGACCCAACCCTTCCAACACAGCTTCTAGCGCAATTAAGTTTTCCGGTTCGTCATCTGCCAGGAGAATATTGACTTGGGTTTCAGACTGCATGAACTTACGCCAGTTTCGGAAATTGGGGGCTAGGGATCAGGGATCGGGGATGCAGAACGGTAGGACATTGTGTCAAAGGACTCGTCACCCAACTCAATTACTCAATAAATTAGAAGACTCATTCACCAAGCTTAAAGATTCGCTCGCTAAATTCAAAGTTTAATCGGTCAGGGTTAAAGATTTGTTCGTGAGGCTCAAAGATTTACTCGCGAAGCTCTGAAGTTCATTCATGCAGCTTAAGAATTCGTTGGTGAACATGAGGTGATTTATTCGCCAACATCAAAGCTTCATTGGTGAAGCTCCAAGGTCCATTCACGCAGCTCAAAGCTTCATTAGCGAAGCTCCAAGGTTTATTCATTAGACTCTAAGCTTCGTTTGTGAACCTTAGAGGTCCATTGGCAGATCTCAAAGCTTTAACGAAGCTTTGTCCACTAATCTGATACCCAATTCACAGCAATTTCTCACTTTTATGAGCCACAAACCTCGGTAGGGGCGGTTCGCGAACCGCCCCTACAAAATTAGCCTGCGATCGCCATCTTCATTCCTACCGATACAGCCAAACTCGCAGCAGCGACAGCAGTTGATCCGTGTTGACGGGTTTGGTGATGTAGTCAGATGCGCCCGCTTCAATGCATTTCTCGCGATCGCCCATCATCGCCTTTGCCGTCAGGGCAATGATCGGAAGATCATTGAAACCCTCTTCCTGACGAATTGCCTGCATGGTTTCGTAACCGTCCATTTCAGGCATCATCACGTCCATCAATACCAGGTCAACATCTGACATAGATTGCAGCAACGCAATGCCATCTCGCCCATTTTCGGCATGAATGATTTGCATTTGATAGCGCTCTAGCACGCTGGTTAGGGCAAAGATGTTGCGGATGTCGTCATCTACAATCAGCACCTTTTTATTGGCGAGGATGGGGTCAGACTTCTGCAACTGCTCTAGCATCTGCCGCTTGGGGGCAGGCAGGTTTGCTTGAATTCGGTGCAGAAATAGAGACGTTTCATCGAGCAACCGTTCGGGGGTGCGGACTTCTCGCACGACGGTCGTTTCGGCAAGTTGCTGAAGTTGAATTTCCTCTTGCGCGGACAGTTCTTTGCCGACGTAGATAACGATGGGCAAATTGGCGTTGGGGGCTTCACGGCGGATTTGCTCCAGCAGTTCTAGACCGGAGATGTCGGGCAAGCCCATGTCTAGCACGATGCAGTCAAAGTGCCCTGACTGCAGTGCTTCGATGGCAGCGGAGCCGCTGCTGACGGCGGTCGTGCTAACGTCACTATTGCCAATCAGGTCTACGATGCTGTGCCGCTGCATTTCATCGGCTTCGATCAGCAACAGATGCTTGACTGGACGGTCAATGAAGCTCTTGATGTCGGTCAGCGCATTTGACAGAGATTCACTGCTGACAGGCTTTTGCAGGTAGGCGATCGCCCCTAGCTTCAAGCTCTTGTGCTTCCCTTCCTCGACCGACATCATGTGAACAGGGATATGGCGAGTCTCAGGATCACGCTTTAGCCGATCGAGTACCGTCCAACCGTCCATCACAGGTAGACGAATATCGAGCATGATCGCAGCGGGCTTAAACTCTTTCGCGAGCATCAGTCCTACGTCGCTGCGGCTGGCGGCGATGCCCTTAAAGCCCTGCGATCGCGCCATGTCGAGTAGAATTCGGGCAAAGTTGAGGTCGTCTTCAATCACCAGGAGAACGCGATCGCCCGGTTCGATGTTGCCTCGATCGTCTTCGATATCGGCGGCAGGCAAGCTACTTGTGCCGGAGAGCGATAGGCTTGTTAGTCCGCTAGAGCTGATAGAGGTGGTTACCAACTCAGCGTTTCTGAGGGTTCTGGTGATGGGGTCTTGGGGCTTATCCTCTGGGCTTACATAGGTCTGGGGTAAATAGAGGGTGAATGTGCTGCCCTGCTCTGGTTGGCTGACTAGAGCAATTTCGCCACCTAGCATCTGAGCAATTTCTCGGCTAATCGATAGCCCCAACCCTGTGCCGCCATACTTGCGGCTGGTTGTGCCATCTGCCTGCTGGAAGGCCTCAAAGATCAGGCGTTGCTTTTCAGGGGCAATGCCAATGCCGGTGTCGGTAACTGAGAAGGCAATCACTGAGTTAGCTCTAGAGAGGGGCGATCGCTGAGAACTCCAGCCCTGAGTCACCACCCCAACCCGCAGACACACCTGCCCCTGCTCAGTAAATTTGAAGGCGTTAGACAGCAGGTTCTTCAATACTTGCAGGAGTCGCTTGGGATCGGTGTAAAGTGCCGAAGGTAAGTTTTCGGCGAATTCAATCGAAAACTCTAGCTTTTTGTCCTGGGCCACTTGTCGAAAAGTTCGCTCAATCTGGTCGCGCAGATCGTTAAAGTGAATCTGGCTGACATCCACTGACATGGTGCCAGATTCAATTTTTGCTAGGTCGAGAATATCGTTAATTAAGCCAAGTAGGTCGTTGCCAGAAGAGTAGATGGTGCGGGCATAGTCAACCTGTTTGCTGGTGAGGTTGCCGTCATTGTTCTCAGTCAGCAGCCGCGCCAAAATCAGCAGACTATTTAGCGGGGTGCGTAACTCGTGGGACATATTAGCCAGAAACTCAGACTTGTACTTTGAGGTCATGGCAAGCTGTTCAGCTTTTTCCTCTAAAGATTGTCGAGCCTGTTCAATCTCGCTATTTTTACGCTCCACTTCGCGGTTTTGCAGTACCAGCAGTTCAGCTTTTTCTTCTAGCTCCTCATTGGTTTGCTGAAGCTGTTCTTGCTGGCTCTTCAGCAGTTCTTCCGATGCCTTGAGTGACTGAGCCTGTTGCTCTAGTCGCTTGTTGGTGTCGGTTAGCTCCTTTTGCTGGCTCTGGAGTTCTTCGGTCAGAGATTGGGACTGCTTCAGCAGTTCCTCGGTTCTCATACTGGCGGCGATTGTGTTAAGTACGATCGCAATACTTTCGGTGAGTTGGTCAAAGAAAGTGAGGTGAATTTCGCTGAAGCGGCGGAAGGAAGCTAGCTCAATTACAGCCGTTACCTGCCCTTCAAATAGAACGGGCAGAACCACCAGATTCAGCGGTGAAGCTTCCCCTAAACCCGAACTGATCTTGACGTAGTCATGAGGTACTTCGGTAATCAAGATCCGCTCTTTTTCTAAAGCGCACTGACCCACCAGTCCTTCACCCAGGTGGAAGCGATTGGCTAGATGCTTGCGCTCTCGGTAAGCGTAGGTGCTAAGTAGCTTCAGGCAGGCTTCCTGCTGTTCGCCACCGTCCATTAAGTAGAATACGCCGTGCTGTGCCGATACCAGGGGAGCTAGTTCCGACAGAATTAGCTTGGACACTGTTTCCAGGTCGCGTTGCCCCTGCAACATGCGAGTGAACTTAGCCAGGTTGGTCTTGAGCCAGTCTTGCTCGGTGTTTTTCTGCGTCGTCTCGCGCAGGTTGGCGATCATCTGGTTGATGTTGTCTTTGAGGATCGCCACCTCGCCTTCTGCGGCAACGGAAATCGACCGGGTTAAGTCGCCCTTGGTCACAGCAGTTGCTACTTCGGCGATCGCCCTCACCTGTGTGGTCAAGTTTGCCGCCAGTTCGTTCACGTTGTCGGTTAGGTCGCGCCACGTACCTGCCGCACCCGGAACCTTCGCCTGACCGCCCAGTTTTCCTTCGATCCCTACTTCCCGCGCCACCGTCGTTACCTGGTCAGCGAAGGTTGCCAGCGTATCGATCATCTCGTTGATTGTGTCTGCCAGGGTTTCAATTTCGCCCTTCGCCTCCAGCATTAGCTTTCGCTTCAGGTCGCCGTTTGCCACCGCCGTCACGACTTTCGCGATGCCTCGCACTTGGGCGGTGAGGTTGCCTGCCATTGAGTTCACCGAGTCGGTCAGGTCTTTCCAGGTTCCGGCTACACCGCGCACATCTGCCTGACCGCCCAGAATTCCCTCAGTGCCTACCTCTTTTGCCACCCGCGTTACCTCAGAGGCAAAGGAATTTAACTGATCCACCATCGTATTGATCGTGTTTTTCAGTTCGAGGATTTCGCCCTTTACATCCACCGTAATTTTCTTAGATAGGTCGCCGTTGGCCACCGCTTTGGTCACTTCGGCGATGTTTCGTACCTGCGCTGTTAAGCTGCCTGCCATGAAGTTCACGGAGTCCGTCAGGTCTTTCCAGATACCCGCTACACCGCGCACATAGGCTTGCACACCCAGCTTGCCTTCTGAACCTACCTCGCGCGCCACCCTGGTTACCTCAGAAGCAAAGCCGCTCAACTGATCCACCATCGTGTTGATCGTGTTTTTCAGCTCGAGGATTTCGCCCTTTACATCCACCGTGATTTTCTTCGACAGGTCGCCGTTCGCCACCGCTGTCGTGACTTCGGCAATGTTCCGCACTTGCGCGGTCAAGCTGCCCGCCATCGAGTTCACCGAGTCGGTGAGGTCTTTCCAGGTTCCGGCTACTCCTCGGACTTCGGCTTGCACACCCAGTTTTCCTTCTGTTCCCACCTCTCGCGCAACCCGCGTTACCTCTGAGGCGAAGGAGTTTAACTGATCAACCATGATGTTGATCGTGTTTTTCAGTTCGAGAATCTCACCTTTCACATCGACGGTGATTTTCTTCGACAGGTCGCCGTTCGCCACCGCCGTCGTGACTTCGGCGATGTTCCGCACCTGCGCCGTCAAGCTGCCTGCCATGAAGTTGACGGAGTCGGTGAGGTCTTTCCAGGTTCCGGCTACACCGCGCACGTCTGCCTGCACACCCAGCTTTCCTTCTGAACCCACCTCTCGCGCCACCCGCGTTACCTCTGAGGCAAAGCCGCTTAACTGATCGACCATCGTGTTAATCGTGTCTTTCAGTTCAAGAATTTCGCCTTTGACTTGAACAGTAATTTTCTTGGAGAGGTCGCCGTTCGCGATCGCTGTCGTCACTTCGGCAATATTTCGCACCTGCGCCGTCAAACTGCCTGCCATCGAGTTCACACTGTCGGTCAGGTCTTTCCAGGTTCCGGCTACCCCTCGGACTTCTGCCTGCACACCGAGCTTACCTTCCGTTCCCACTTCTCGCGCGACCCGGGTTACCTCTGAAGCAAAGGAGTTGAGCTGATCCACCATCACATTGATCGTGTCTTTTAGCTCCAGAATCTCGCCCTTCACATCTACCGTGATTTTCTTGGAGAGGTCGCCATTCGCTACTGCCGTCGTGACTTCGGCAATGTTTCGTACTTGCGCCGTCAAGCTGCCTGCCATCGAGTTCACCGAATCGGTGAGGTCTTTCCAGGTTCCGGCGACACCTTTTACATCTGCCTGTACACCGAGTTTCCCTTCTGTTCCGACTTCTCGCGCGACCCGCGTTACCTCAGAGGCAAAGGAGTTGAGCTGATCCACCATCACATTGATCGTGTCTTTTAGCTCTAGAATTTCTCCTTTTACATCCACGGTGATTTTCTTGGAGAGGTCACCGTTGGCGATCGCTGTCGTAACTTCAGCAATATTCCGCACCTGCGCCGTCAAGCTGCCCGCCATGAAGTTGACGGAATCGGTCAAATCTTTCCAGGTTCCGGCAACGCCTCGGACTTCTGCCTGTACGCCGAGTTTCCCTTCTGTACCAACTTCTCGCGCGACCCGCGTTACCTCTGAAGCGAAGGAGTTGAGCTGATCCACCATCACATTGATCGTGTCTTTCAGCTCTAAGATTTCTCCTTTCACATTTACGGTGATTTTCTTGGAGAGGTCACCGTTGGCGATCGCTGTCGTGACTTCGGCAATGTTTCGCACCTGCGCCGTCAAGCTGCCCGCCATAGAGTTCACACTGTCGGTCAGGTCTTTCCAGGTTCCGGCAACGCCTTCCACTTCTGCCTGTACACCGAGTTTTCCTTCGGTGCCCACCTCTCTAGCTACCTTCGTCACCTCAGAGGCAAAGGAATTGAGCTGCCCCACCATCGTGTTGACGATTTGCGCGGTTTGCAGGAATTCACCTCGCAGCGGTCGTCCCTCAATTTCAGTGGCGATCGACTGTGACAAGTCACCACTAGCAACCGCCCGGATTACACGGGTGGTTTCCTCCATAGGCTGCACCAGGTCAGTAATTAAGGTATTGACCGACTCAACACACGCTGTCCAGGAACCTGTGGCATTGCCCAAAGAAGCTCGCTGGTCAATCTTGCCCTCTTTGCCCACTACCGTACTGACATGCTCCAACTCCTGAGCCATGCGCTGATTCATTTCGATGATTTCGTTCAGCGTGTCAGAAATCTTTCCAGAAATGCCCGTTTGGTCATTAGGCATTCTTACCGAAAAGTTTCCTTTCTTTACCTCTGTCAGCACTCTTAAAAGTTGCTTGGGGTCAAGATTGTCAGTGTCACTGTTGGCTGTCACGGTCGGCATGGCTTAATCCTTATTAAGACGTGAGGCAAATTAAGTGAGAGTAGCAAGGAGATTAATGCACCTGAGGTTGAAACGTGAGGTTACAACAATGACCCATGCTAACTGGAAAGCGTTCCTACTAAGACACTTTTCCAGTTCTTCGATTGATTCGGTAACATCAATGACATTTCTTGTCTGATCACTGTTGATCGCGGAGAAATAAAGACTTGTCGGGCAAGTCTCACTCCTCAAATATTATCGGGCAGGAACAGGAAGAAACATCTCTGCCAAAAGATAGATGCCGTTTTTTTCTGTTTTCACTAGTACAGCTCTTTCCACGGAAAAAGGAGGATAAGGGGTTTATTGCTGTGGAAACTGTTTCAACTCCCGTGTTAGGATTCACGAAAAAATTATGGTGAAGGCGGAAGCGTGGTGTGCCGGTTTCCGCCTTCTTACATAAATTTATTTTGAATTTGATCAACTTAGCGATTATTAACAGTTCTCACAACATGAACGATTTGGAAAATGACTTAGGCAAGCTGGTTAATGCAGTGGTTAAGGTAATGGTGGCGGCAAGAGAAACCCAGAAAACTGAAGAAGCGATCGCCATCTGCGACGAAATTCGCCGGCTTCCTGATGACCTGGTGACAGAAGTTTTAAACGCAGTCATGCTTAACCTGGTACAAATTGACCCTGCTCTTTGCCGCTGGTTTGTTCTCGATATTTTTTTGCATAATGCTGACCCAGAAGGAAAAGCGGATGTGGCAGAGCGGATCAATCTGTTGATGGCAGACCTCCGAGCTCAATAGCTTGGCTGTAGCCGCTCAGGAACAAAATGGTCACTACCTTAGAAGCAGGTGACAACTACCATTAAGGATAAAATGTCAGAGAGGATACAAAAGTTAAAAACTCATCTGAACCATGCCACACGTATTAATCGTAGATGATGAAGCTCCTTTAAGAGATAGCCTCAGCTACGCTTTACGAAAAGAAGGCTATGACGTTACAACTGCCTCAGACGGAGCAACCGCAATTAAGCAGTTTCATAAGCAAGTTCCCGATGTGATTTTGCTTGACCTGATGCTGCCAGAAGTCGGCGGCATGGAGGTCTGCTGGCGCATTCGGGCCTTTTCTAATGTGCCAATTGTAATTCTCTCAGCCAAAGACCAGGACATTGACAAAACCTGGGGGCTAGAAGCAGGTGCAAACGACTACATCACTAAACCTTTCAACACCAGTGAATTGTTAGCTCGAATTAAAGCTGTATTGTCATGAGTTTGCTGTTGTACTGCGGCAAGTTTAGAGTACTCAGCTAGCTGCGAGGTCTGAAATTTTCTATCAGTATGGGTTGAAATCCGTACCACCACTTCAATCTTGAAATGTGGAGTGGGAATGCTGGGCAAGGTATCCCTCTTTATCGTCAAGCATTTCCCACATAAGGACTCCACTACCGATGGACGAATTGCCCTCCTGCCAAAGTCTGCAAGAGCAAGTTGATGCACTGTTGCAATTGCTCAACCAAGAACCTTCGCTGCGATCGCAACAAAACACGACCGCGATTCATACGTCCTTAAGAAAGGCGATCGCCCCCACTTTTGAGATCGTGTTCGCGGGAGCATTTAGCGCCGGAAAATCGATGCTGATCAACGCTTTGCTGGAGCGAGAATTGCTCTACAGCGCTGAAGGGCACGCTACTGGCACCGAATGTCAGATTGCTTATGCAGAACCAGGCAAAGAGCGGGTGGTGTTGACCTTCCTGAGTGAGGCAGAAATTCGAGAGCAGGCAAGCGTCCTCTGTCAGCGATTAGGACTGACTGCATCGGTGAACGTCAATCAAATGGAAGTGGTGGATCTGCTGCGGCGAAAATGCCGGGAAATCATTCACCAGGAAGGTGGAGAGAGTAAGTCAGAACGGGCGAAACAAGCCAGCGCTCTCCATTTTCTGATCGAAGGATTGCTCAACAACCGCGACCACATTAATACGGTCAGCAACACGACCTATTCAATGGAGCATTTCAACTTCTCGACGCTTCAGGAAGCCGCTAGCTATGCCCGTCGAGGCAGCAACAGTGCTGTACTAAAGCGGGTGGAATATTAACTGTCACCATGATTTGCTCAAAGATGGCAACATTCTGATTGATACACCGGGAATTGATGCCCCCGTCAAGCGTGATGCTGACTTAACCTATCGCAAAATTGAAGACTCAGATACGTCCGCCGTTGTCTGTGTGCTGAAACCCGCGTCGGCAGGCGATATGACCACTGAAGAAACCGATCTGCTAGAACGAACTCGTTCTAATCCCGGTATTCGCGATCGCCTCTTCTACGTCTTTAACCGCGTCGATGAAACCTGGTACAACACCCAACTGCGGCAACGGCTCGATAACCTGATTCAAGAACAGTTTCGTGATTCTAGCCGCGTTTATAGAACTAGTGGACTATTGGGCTTCTACGGCAGTCAAATTAAAGCAGCAGGAAGAGGCGATCGCTTTGGACTAGATACCCTCTTTGCTAAGAACGTTCAGGACACTAACGCACACGAAGAAACACCGCAATTTGTCAGCGAGTTTAACCGCTATTGCGCCAGCTCTGGCAAGCTACCTGCGGATCGCTTCCGCATTGATGTCAAAAGCTACGAATCGCCCAACGAAAACTATGTGCGAATTCTCAGCGAACAGGGAGATCCGCTGGTTGAGCAACTGATTCTAGACAGTGGCATCGAAGAATTTCGCACTGCAGTAACTCGCTACCTAACTGAAGAAAAGCGCCCTCTGCTGCTGGCAAACCTGGCAGACGACCTACAGCCGCTCTGCATTAGTTTGCGGAAGTCTTACCTGGAAACCTGGCGAGAATTGGAAAGCCAACCGCAAGACATTGAGGCAATTAAGGAACAGGAACTCAGGCAACTTAGCAAGGAGCTAAAGCAGGTTGGAGATGCGTTCCAGAAAGACATTGAGTGGGAAGTGAATGAGGCGATCGCCAGCGCCAGCAACTCCACCTTAGAGCGCGACTTCCTCAAGCTCAAAGCCAGAATGGTTAGCCGTTTGGACGAATTGCTCAACACTTTCTCCGTGGGCGAAGTCCACAAACGCGCCCAGGCAAGCCATAAGCGCAACTCTGTTGTGCCACTGTTGGGCATTTTGACTGAGGCTTTCTACTACTTGGCAAATGGGCTAGAAGATGTGCTGGTCGAATCTGCTGTTGAGGTCGTCACCAACTTCTTCCATCGACTCACCAATCGGGTTAAACAGCAGGAATATTACCGCAACCTCTATCGCCTGCTAGGAAACGATGACAGCATTGAGCGCAACCTGAATCTACTGCTAGAGCGGGTGAAAAAGGCAGTGGTAAACGAAGCCCGGACGGAGTGCGATCGCTATGTGCGTGAGCGTCCTGAATTTTACACTGAGGGCACCTGCGCCATGTGGCAATTGCGCCAAACCCTGCAACAGGCTTGCCGGGGTTACGACTACCAAAACATGATCGAAGCTGAACCCGCCATTCGCCAACTGCTCAAGCTCGACTTTGAGCAAAAAGTGAAAGAAACGGTAATGCGAACCTTTCGCCAAACCATCAACCAAACGCTCAACTATCACTTGCTAACCAGCGCAAGCCAACAGGCAGAAGCAATCCTGCAGCAGTACGATCAGGCGCGGCTTTACCTCTCTCAAATCCTCGATAAAGAAGCAGAGGAAAAACTTAAAACCAATCGTCGTAAACAAGCTGAGGTTGAGCAAAAAATTGCGGTCTACAACAGGGCGATCGCAGGCATTAACACTTGCCTCGAATCTATGCATCTCGATCGCAAAAAGCTACCAGAAATTAACGGGTCAGATCTGCTCATGCCTCTACCAATCCCAGACCTATCTCCTCAATTAGAAGTTTCAGAAGTGCTTGAAGCTGATGTCACCGCTGAAACGAATGGGGCGATCGCCTCTTTAGCGGAAGCAGAACATCAAAAGCTATTTGAAAAATCAACCCCATAGCTCAAAAAACTGTAGAGGTGCAGCATTCGGTAAATTAACCCTAGAACAAACCAGAAATTTCCGCCCGAATGCTACGCCCTCTCCGGAGAAATTTGCTTCAACTACACTCACCTTTCAAGCATTTATTTGTAACTGAACAAAATTACCATGAGTGAGAAGTTTGAAAAATGAAACTGCGGAAATGACGATGTGTTGGTGTTGGGCGATTCCACATACAAAGTTGGGGAATTTAAGAAAGCAGTAGATTTATCAGTTCTCTGGCAAGCCAGTTTAGCAATGAACTTAAAAGTAAAGGAATTTAAATAGATCTAAAAATTTTAGTTCTCAATAATAGAACTGATGATCATAACAGGTGGTTTGATTCCGGCATAAAATGCGAAATTCTTCAGGTTGGTTCTGACAGTTGGAAAGTAGGAAAGGTTCGAATTAAAGTCGAGGTTGAATTTTATGTAGAAGAGCTTGAATTCTTAGAAGAAGATGAAAGCGATATTTCGGAAACTATTCAGCCAGAATCATCTTTGGACAGCATTCGTCAAATGATAGTTGAAGACAAAGAATAGAATTTTATGCAAGAAACCCAACACCAAGACAACTTTGATCTACTGAACCGTGACGAAGTTTTATCAGTAGAATCTGCTAAACTTTTGCAGTATTTGGATTTGCCGCCAATTCTTAGAGTCACTGAGTTTGTGAAGGCGATCGCCCAACGGTTACTATCTCATGAAGAAGCCCACCTATTCTCACAAGGACTGTCCTGTGAAGTCCTGAAATTTGGTGAACGAAGCTGGCACAAAGGAAGAATTAGAGTCAGCATAGAACTCTGCCCGGATGTCCCTAAATCTCCCCTAGAAGACATCCGCCAAACCATCCTCTAGTAGGTTGGGTGAAGCATAGCGTAACATAACAAGATCAAAGCTGTAACATACCTGCCGAAGTGAGCAATTACTAGAAACTGTAGAAAGAATGAACAGTAACTTCAAAAATTTGGATCAAAACGCAGTTATTTCCTCAAACTGGAATCTTAGCAGTCTGATTTGCAATAATACTTTCAAAGTAGTTGAATTATTAAGAGCGATGCAAAAGTCTACAGGACAATCAGATGCATGGTTTTACGAAGGTGTAGAATGCGAGGTTTTAGGTCTTACTCAAGGTTGGCAAAAAGGTAAAGTTAGGTTGTCTTTAGAGTTTTGTCCTGATGAACCTGAGTTGACTGATATCTCAGGAAGCAGTGATGAAGCAAGTTTTCAAGCAGAATCGCCGCTTGATGATATTCGACGAACTATTGTTGATTAGGGCGATCGCCAAAATACATCAGAACTCTAAATTCCTAGTTTCAAGATGAGTAAAATGCCCCGGATTTTAATTCCGACAGAGGTTAGAAAATATGTGCTAGAACGCGACCAGCACCAGTGTAAAAGCTGCGGTTCTAGTACCAAACTTTCGGTGGATCACATTATTCCGCTCGCCAAAGGTGGTTCCAATGACATCAGTAATTTGCAAACGCTTTGTTGTTCCTGCAATTCGAGTAAGCAACACAAATTTGACCCACGGTTTCGGCGTGGTTTTGATTTTTGAATCCTACTTAATTGCGGGTCTTCTAATTTAAGTTGGAGGCTACGGTGTGAGTTTAGGCGATCGCCCCGGTCTCGTTGGGTTACGCTTTGCTTCACCCAACCTACGGGAAGTAATGACTGAGATCTGACTAGCTAGCCAGATACTCCCGCATATATTGAGTTACCAGGTCAGGGCGTTCTTGCTGCACCCAATGGCTACAGTCAGGAATGTAGCGGATTTGAAAGTCTCTGACATAGGCTTCCGTACCATAGGTCAGTTCTTTGCCCAGAGCCGTGTCGTTTTCGCCCCAAATCATCAGAGTTGGCACATCCAAAACGCCCCATTCCTGGTTGACGATTCCCTGCTGAAATGGGTTGCGGTAATAGTTGATCATGGCGGTCAGGGCACCGGGCTTAGCGGCGGCTTCTTTATAAGCAGCTAAATCTGCGTCAGAGAAGGCACTCTTGTTAACGGCCATTCCGGTTAGAGCTGCAGCAACAATCTGGTAGCCAGAGGCTTGTACTAACAGTTCGGGTAGCCAGGGAATTTGGAAGAAGAAAATGTAGGAACTGCGAAGAAGCTGTTGGGGAGTGCGTAGACCTTCAGCAAATTTGGCGGGATGGGGTAGATTCAGAATGATTAGCTTTTCTACCAATTCAGGATGGGCATAGGCAAAGTTCCAGGCGATCGCCCCACCCCAATCGTGCCCCACTAGCACACAGCGATCGTAGCCCAGCCCACGAATCACGCCTTCTATGTCTTTGATAAACTCAGACATGACGTAGGCAGACTGGTCTGTGGGTTTTTCGCTGTCATTGTAACCTCGCAGATCGAGTGCCACGACTTTGTAGTCTTGAGCAAACTCGGGAATCTGCTTGCGCCAGGAGTACCAGAATTCAGGAAAGCCGTGCAGCATTAGCATCAGCGGACCTTCCCCCTGAGTCACATAATGCAGCCGAATCCCGTTACTGATGATGTAGTCGTGTTGCCAGGTTTCTAGGGATTGCATTGGGTTACTCCTTGGCTGCGGGAGCAAGTTGCCCAAAAGCAGCAATCAGAACATCGGGAATTGCGCGTGGACGCATGGCGATCGCATCGACCCAGACCCACAGTGCCTCTGCTTTAAGCAATAGGTCATCACTACCCTGCTTACGAATCTCGTAACGCCGGATAGCACGGGTACCGCGCATTTCCTGAAGCCAAGTGGTGACTTCGAGGATGTCGCCTGCGATCGCCGGACGCAAATAGTCAAGCTCCACTCGTCGCATCACGAACCAGCCACCTAGCTCGCGATAGCGATCGAGGTTAAGCCCCAGGTGTTCTGAGTGTTCGATCGCCGCCTGTTCTAGATAGTGCTGGTAGACGGCGTTGTTGACATGCCCCAGTGCGTCCATTTCGTGGTAGCGCACCCGTAGCTGGGTTTTATATGGCTGCATGGACTGGCTCAGTTGCCCCGTTTCAAGGATTGCCCTCCCATGCTACCGAAGATGCGCTACTACGAGGTCATATTTTAGTCTTGACCCAGGAGATTAGATAGTCTGTCTTTCAGCGCGGTGACTTGAAGGTCTTCCTTGGGAAGGGACAACAGCTTCACTTCGATTTCGGAGATATTCTTAATCCGTGTGGTCTTTTCCCAAGTCCGCTTCTCGCTTTCAGATTCGTGCTCGTAGCGGAATGTGACCGTTTTATTGACCACCTCTAAAATCTCCGCATTTTTGACCCAGCCTTTGCTGCTCTCAATGTAAAGCCAGACGTTGGACTGTCCAATCAGCTCTTTTAGCTTGTCTTCCATAAGGGTGAAATTACCTTTAGCAAAAATCTGTCCAGGGATAGATTGCCCAAATTGTCAGTTGGTCAATCAGTATATCCGATCTGCTGAAGGTTTTTCGGTCAATTTTCAGCGAAGTTGCCAAATCAGTTCTAAATTTGTTGTGAATGAGTAGGTTGTAAACCCCTTTTAGCTAGATTTACAGCCTGTTTGGAATAACTACGGGGCGAGTTCCGGTCACCTGAGCCCGTTCCCACAGAAAGCCAGTGATGTTTGCTAGCTGCGACAGAAGAAACAAGACTGAAATTAGTAATCCCCGAAGTGGAGAGGTTTGTGATAGCGGATAAGTCAAAAGGTTGAAGTAAAAGGACAGCGGTTCGACTTTGATTTGTTCTACGTTGCGTCGAGCGCGGGACTGGTGAAAGCAGAATGCGCCTCGCCCGTAGTTGAAATGCTGTTGCCAAAACTTGGGTAAGGTGAGGCTGTGAGCATGATAGACCTGCACTTCTGGGGCGTAAAGCATAAGGTAGCCGTGATACAGCCAGCGATCGCAAAATTCTCGATCTTCTCCTGCTGCTAGGGAAAAACTCGTATCAAAGCCACCCAGGGCCCGAAACTGGTCAGCAGGCAGGGCAATGTTGTTAGACGCAAAAAAGCTAGAGCGATCGCCTTCGCTGTAGTACTTGTACAAATAATCAATCAGAACCTGACTAGCGGTGGAGTAGAGGTTGTTGGGCAGAGCGTTGAGGGTGCGACCCCCAATGATGCTGCAGCTAGGGGTCGTGGTGAAGCGGGACTCTAAGGCTTTTAACCAGTCCCGGACGGGAGCGCAGTCGTCGTCAGTAAAAACTAAGAACTGTCCGTTGGCTTGTTCTGCACCCACGTTGCGGGCTTTGGCGGGACCCGCATTAACTTGTCGAATCAGCGTCAGGTGTAGTTGGTCGTGAAAGGGAGCAACTACCGCCTCCATTGAAGTTGGGCTACCGTCGTCTACAACAATCACCTCAAAGCGATCGCCTGGGTAGTCAAGCTGGGCGATCGCGTGCAGACAGTTTGTCAACCTCTCTGGACGAGCGTAAGTGGGAATGATAATTGAGAAAATTGGATGCTGTGTCATAGAACTAGGTTCAGTGTTGGATGTAGCTGATGGATATAACCAAAACTTACGCAGCAAACTAACGAGATTTAACTAAGCCCCTTGGCTCTTTGTTTTTGACAAAGCTAAGTGAAGAATACCCAGCAGTTTTTCAAATAACTTTGGCGAAAGTAATCGGATACTCAGGCTATACGTTATTGCTCCGAGCAGAATGCAAACGACTAAGAGTGCTTGAGAGTTGAGTAAATTTTGAAGTAATTGTTTGGAGCCTAAAATAAAGCCTGCCATTACTAACGAGCTAACAAATGGAGCCGTAAACTGACTGAGATAAGTGAGCATTGGTGTTCTGATTAATCGGCTAACTGCCCATTGATTGATCGGAAAAATTAAATATCCCCGAATCGCGTAGGCAGAGGCAACTGCAACAATTCCCCATTGCACGGATATAGCAAAGCCAACCAAGTTGACTGCTGTATTTAACAAGCCAAACCAGAGTGTCCAGGCGGGCTTACCCATTGCAATAAACACAGATCCTTTAAAGAAGTTAATTGCCCGCAACATTCCGGCAAAACACAAAATTTGCAGCACGGGAATTGAAGGTAGCCACTGATTGCCAAACAGTAATACAATCAGTTCGGGTGCAAGGGTAGCTACACCTAAAAATGTAGGAAAAGCAACTAGACTAGTGAGTTGAGTCGCGGTATAAAATGCTTTACGGAAAAGCTCAGGTTCTTCTTGCAGTCGCGAAAAGGTTGGTAGCGCAACCTGGTTGCTGGTATTGACCAACAGTTGGGTCATTACACCTAATATTCGATAAGCAATCGTGTAATAGCCTAAAGCAACCGAACCTAAAAAATAACCGATGAGAAAGTCATCTGCTCGTGTATTTAAAAAATTTAAAAGATTGAACCCTAAAATACTGATTCCAAAACTACACAATTGCTGAAAATGTTTGAGTGAAGCTTTAAACCTTGGTCGCCAATCGCTCGCAACCCACAGAATTAAGGTGCCAACCAGGTCTTGCACCAACTGCTGGCTCACGAGGCTCCAAACGCCAAAGCCATAAACTGCCATGATTACACCTACGCAGCCACCAGCTAAAGTTCCGACTAGCCAGCGAATGGCGATCGCTCTAAAAGCTAGGTTCCGCTCCAACAAAGCTTGCTGAATGTTGCCAAAAGAAGTAACTAAAAACAGCAGAGAGAATCCTTGTACGATTGGCGTGAGCTGAGGCTGACTAAATAAGGCAGCAACCCGATCAGCAGTTGTTAACCCCAGAACTGTGAGTAAGATGCCGATTGCAAGATTAGTCCAAAAAGCAGTATCTAGGTGTTCTGGTTCTAAGTTCTGCCGTTGCACAATGACTTGAGCAAATCCCTGATTTAGGAAGATTTGCATAAATGCCAAAAATATATTGGCCAACGCGACTAACCCGAAGGCTTCAGGGGATAGCAAACGAGCTAGCACCAAAAAAACAATTAGTGATCCTGCCTGGCTACCCCAGCTTTGAATAGCAGACCAGACTACACCTTTGATCGCTTTTTGTTTGATGCTCATGAGATAGCTTTGAATGGATTCAATCCCTGGGAGTGCTTTCCTGTTGCTTGAATCTGCTGATAAATCTCTACAAAGCGATCGGTGCGTCGATTTTCACTAAAGTGAGTGAATGCATGTTTGCGTCCAGCCTGTCCCATTTGTTCTGCTAGAGATGGATTTTGCAACAGACGCAATAGTGCAGCAGTGAGTGCATGAACGTCATCCGGTGGCACTAAAAAGCCCGTTGTGCCATCGCTGACAATTTCTGGCTGTGCCCCAACAGCACTGGCAATTACTGCCGTTCCGCGCATCATTGCCTCGGTTGACACATTACCAAAAGGTTCTTCCCACAGAGAGGGTACAACCTGCATCCAGGCTTGCTCAAATTGTTTCTCAAGTTGAGCGTGAGGTAAATGTCCAAGCCAGGTTACACAATCCTCTACTTTGAGTTGTGCCGCCAAGGTTTGCAAATTCATTGCTTCAGTACCCTGTCCTGCAATCCACAGTCGTGCATTGGGCACTTGCAGTCTAGCCTGAGCAAAAGCTTGCAGTAGAACGTTCACCCCTTTTTCTGGTACTAACCGTCCGGCAAACACTACAGTCGGAGGGTGAATGAGGGGCGATCGCATAGGACGCTCAGATACGCCATTGTGTACCACTTCAACCGGTCTAATTCCCTCTGCTTCCAACTTTGCTTTCATTGCATGACTGAGGGCGACAACCAGGTCAAAAGCATCCTTCCAACGTAACCAAAGCTGTCGCTGCAACATCAAAGGCACCCAAGCCTGAGGTGACAGACAGTGCTGCAGGCAACTGACTCCTGCTGTATGCTGGCAAGGTTGACCATCGGGTAAAACTTTAGTTCCTAGCGGACAAATCGCCTTGTAGACTGCTGTTTGATAGAGGCAGGGCACAGATTTGAGTAGAGGGAGAATGAGTGGCGAAAGTTGCCACATGAACATGCGAACATGAACAATGTCAGGGCAAAAAGTATTTAAGGCATGACGCAGGTTTAAGTAGGCAGAAACATTAGCAGTTTGGGACAAGACTTGAAGCCGCGTGTTGCTGCCAAAGCAATGGTAGTCAGAGAGTAATGGGCTCCCTGACACGGGTATGACTCGACTGGAGAAAAGACGTACATCGTGTCCGCGATCGCGCAATCCTTGCCGCAGAGACAACATTTGCAGTTCAGCCCCTCCCGTCGCTGTACCGTAATCATGGAGTAGAAGAATCTTCATTCGGCTACGTAGCTAATTTCTGGATGTAGCTGTCTCTAAGATTTTAGAGTGTGTGGGAGCTTGAACTTGTTGCTGCTGCAAATGTTGCTTAGCGTACTGTGTCGTGAGATAGCGATTAAGCCTCTTTTCTACAGGAGCAAGCAAGCCATACATCAAAACCTTTTGGAGAAATCGATGTTTAATACCAAAGGTAATTTTCTGAATGAGGGGCAAAAGGATTGTATCGCGCCTTCTCCAACCCAGTGCCTTGTACTTTTGCTTAAAATAGCTATCCTCTGCTAACCCCCACTTTTCTTGCATTCGGCTAAGGCTAGCTAACTCCCAGGCATCACTCCAACGCAGCATATAGAAGTGCCAATCTGTCCACTTTAGGGGTTTGCCGGGTACGTAAGTTGCAACACTGTCTGGTTCAAAATACACAGTCCCCCCTACCTGAGCAACTGCCATACAGAAATCTACATGCTCTTTAGTGTTAAGCATGGCTTCATCGAAAAAACCAATTTGCCTAAAAACTTCAGTTTTCACTAATGTGCAGTGAAACTCTGATAACTCTGTTGGAGTACGCTGAAGTTGAGGACGAATATCTGCTACGCGTCGCCCTTGCTTATACATTTTTTCGCGTAAGCGAAGTCTTCCTTTGATGTCGCGAATAATCCGTGACTCACCGCCCGCAAAGTGAATCGTTTCATGAACAGGTTCTTCCTGACACACTAATGGCCCGACAACGGTAGCACCAGTCTCCTCTGAGCATTGAATTAGTGCTTCTAGCCAACCCGAGGTTACGATGACATCATTATCTACAAACACGACATACGGAGTCTCAACCCGTTCTAGTCCTAGGTTCCTAGAGCGGTTAGGGAAAAGGTAGTAGTTAGTGCGAATAATTTCAAAACCCTTTTCCTGTGACTTTGCTTCCAGATATTGTCGAATTTTTGTCGGGGAATTGCCGTCTACATACACAAGTTTGAACGGAACTTTTGTGTATTGATAAATGCTCTCTAACGACTCACGAGTATAGCTAAATCGCTCACGAGGTGTAACTACGATCGTAACTTGCGGCTCTGACATGATGTCTACGCTCCTTGAATCGTTAGTACAACTATTTAAGGGATGTTTGATTTCAACTAGGAGTTACCACTGTTGCTTCAATGGGCGATCGCCCCTCCTTAAACTGCTCCTGAACGCTTGACCACTGCTGCTTTGTAAACTCCTCGTGGTATGACCGTTCCGTATTTACATTCCACAGATCGTGCTTTTCACCTAGAATGTTCCGGACTGCCAACATCGCTGTCAGCATCGAGTGGTCTTGATTGTTGTAGCGGTGCATTCCATTGCGACCAACCGTCTGCAGGTTTTCAAATGTTTCCAAGTAATCTTGAATCACCTGTAAGTGCTGGCGGTACTCCCCGTCATAAACCGGATAGGCTTTATGTTGGCGAATCACCGTTCCATCTTCCACATCACCCTTATTGACTCCTAACCCTAACTCAACCGCCTCACGGCTTGCCAGCTTGATTAAATCTGCATCTGACATTTCCCAGAGGTCATCCCCTTCGCTGCAAAAATATTCCATGCCTAGACAGGTCTTACTGCTATCAGGCACCATTTCTGGGCTCCAGTTCTTAAAGTTCTGAATTCTGCCAACCTTAAACTCTGGGCTATGAATATAAATCCAGTTATCAGGAAATAGATCTGGTTGGTTGACGACCAGAGATACAATCAAAAAGTCCCGATATTTTAGCCCTCTAGCAGCCTCTAGAACATGCTCAGGCGGGGGTGGATCAAGCCGATGCAACAGTGCTGTGACAGGCATAGTAGAGACAAAATGATCTGCCTCAATTTGAAAGGTCTGATCGCCTCTCTGCGCTGTAATACTTTTGATGCGGGTTCCTTCACGCTCTACCCGAAGTACCAATGTGTGTAGCTCAACCGGAGAGCCTTTACTGTCCAAAATTTCCTGACAGCGTTCCCACATCATGCCCGGACCAAGCCGTGGATAGTCAAATTCTTTAATCAGGCTCTTGGCGTTTTGGCTGCCAAATACTGCGTTGATTACCGCTCTTTTGAGAGACATCCCCTGAATTCGCTGAGCAGCCCAGTCTGCCCGAATTTTGTCGCATGGAATGCCCCACACTTTCTCGGTGTAGGTTTTAAAGAAGATGCGGTAAAGGCGATAGCCAAAGCAGTCAATTACCCATTCTTCAAAAGTTTCTGGTTCGTTTCCAGGTCGCAGCTTTGCTTTTAGCTTTGCCTTGAGATAACTCACCAAAATCATGAAACTGGTGACAACACCGAGATTACTTAGTGCGTTGAACAAAGAGAGCGGATAGTTGTAAAACTTGCCCTGATAATAAATTCGGGACAGTCGAGGAACTTTGATGAAGTCATCTGTCAGAATTTCGTGCCAAAATTGCTCAACCTCAGTTACTTTAGTGAAAAATCGGTGCCCACCAATGTCAAACCGATAGCCCTTATAGGTTTCGGTTCTGGAAATTCCACCAACCTTGTCAGACCTCTCTAACACAACAGACTGGATACCTTGCTTGACTAATTGGTATGCAGCAGTCAACCCAGCTGGACCGCCTCCCAGAATTGCAACAGGGTAATGCTTCATCAATCCTTCTCCAATATCCTTTAAAGTTGACCCGCGTCGAGCGTAAAACCTTGGCGAACATCTAGTCTGAATTTGTAGAAGTGGATGCTTATTCAGACTGATGCTTTAGATTTGAGGGAACTTGGCTTTGGCAATCTGTACTGGCGGATGTGGTAGCGAATAGTGCCAATTGCAAAAGCAAGTCCGCTGTAGAGAAAATAAAGCCAGTGCCAGGGAACGGTCCGCACGGCAAACCATAATCCCCGCTTGTGTTGAAAGAATTGATAAACAGAAAAATTTAGCAGCAGCAAAGACAAACTCAGAATACCTGCCAAACCCAGGGCAGGTAGCCACCAGAAGCTTGCAGCCAGAGCAATCAATAGCCCATAAGTCAGTACTAGACTGACGCGACTTGAGGTTTTGAGATTTAGGTCATTGACAAATTGGCGATCGCGCCATAGCAACTCAGTCCAGGGCAAGGCACGGTAGAAGAATTCAGCCCTCAACAGAGAGACGGGTCTCCAACACTTTAAGTGCTTGACCTGCACATTTTTACAAAGCCGAATTTGATGTCCCGCCCGTTTAAGTCGATAGCCTAACTCAATATCTTCAATGGAAGGATAGCGATACGCTTCGTCAAAACCGCCAATCTCTAAAAATACATCTCGTCGAATTGCACCACAGGCACCCCAAAATGTAGAGGCTTCTTCACAACCCGTTTGATGAGTATAGTGATGAAACAAGTTTTTATATTGGGATAGAAAATTAGTTGCGCCAGGAGCATCATCGTAAGAGCCAATCAGGGCTGCAATATTGGGATACGTTTGGAAGGCGATTGCCACCTGCGACAACGTGTCAGCACCAATGGTGACATCTGCATCAACAAAAAACAGAATGTCACCTTGAGCTGCCTTCGCCCCTGCATTTCTTGCTCGGGCCGGGCCACCTGCAGTCGGGAACTTAATGACCTTTGCTCCAGACTCTTCAGCTAAACGCCAAGAATCATCCGTTCCACCATCTACAACAATGACAACTTCTATAGAGTTAGGAACAAATTTGGTTAAACTAGACAAACATTCGCGGAAGCTTTCACCGCCATTGTGAACCGGAATCACAATTGAAATTGCTGGTTCTATGGAAGAACGTACATCTGAGTTGGTCAAAGTCATTACAAGTATTCACTCGCCTCCAGATAGGACCTGGAAAATGCCACTAGGTACTTCCAAATTTTTAAAAGTCTCTGCCAAGACCTTTTACTAACAAACCACTTATCTATCCGGATAAAATCACGTATCTAATTTGCTATCTCTAATTTTTTGAATGGGTAATCCCCTTGCTTGAGCTGAGCCACAAATTGACTGCACTGAACATTCCTCGTGAAGCGTGATACCCGGGAGGGATAGAAAATTTTGCTGAAGATAAGGCAGGTAGATGAGGTGGGAATAGTGCCTAGGCAATATCTCTAACGTGTTAATTAATACTAATACTTGTATGTCTACTGTATGTTAAACAATCGCCGCCTTTATGCACTCTTTAAAGAGTATCTCTACACTTCTCGCTAGTCATATTAAGCCAGTACAAATATTTTACTAACTAGCCTTTATTATCTAGAAAAAGCACTTAATCTTGTTAAGCTTGGTGTGTTTAATAGTCTAGATTTATGCTCTACTTTATTGCTGTTTGGACTCTTTTAAGTATTGTTTGTTGGTTAACTGGCACAGCCTTGCTGAATAGTTTGAAAGCAAACATTTTTGTGAGATTGGGCGATCGCTCAATTATTTCTCTTTGGTTGGGCGTTGTTTTCCTTTCTATTGCGCTTTTAGCAACGTCTTTTATCTTTGCTTTATCGTCCTGGGTAGGAGGATTAGTAGCTGCGATACTAGGCTTTCTGTCCTTGCTGTCCCCAAAGGTTCGATGTGAAATCGCAATACTGCGATCGCACTTGACCCCCAGTGTACTTGTAGGAATCTTGACGCTGTCCATTGGAGTTGCCGCCTTAACCACACGCCAAGTGACCTGGATTGACACAGGTCTTTATCACTATGGTGCAATCCGTTGGTTATCAGAATTTGGTGCAGTTCCCGGTATCGCCTTACTTTCAAAGCAACTCGGCTTTGCCTCCGCCTGGTTTGCTCTTGCCGCACCTCTCAATGCCGTCTTCCTGGAAGGTCGAGCTAGTGCCGTAACGAATGGTTTTGTTATATTTCTGGCATCCTTGCATTGTATAGTCTGTTTAACTCAAGGCTTTGCTAAAAAATCAAAAATTAGTGACTGGTTTATCGTATTTTTCTTATTTATAGTTATTTCGGGCAGTGTTGCGACCCGGCTTTTGTCAACTGTTTTAATCTCTCCCTCTCCTGACATTCCAGTTATCTTTTTGACGGGTGTGGTTGCTTGGGTGATATTAGTAAGTTCCGATTCCATTAATTCTACTCAGTTGAAGCATCCAGTTCTTTATGCTGATTTGATTCCCCTAATATTAGCTATTGGAGCAACATCAATTAAGCTTACAGCCCTGCCTCTTCTGTTTGTCACTAGCCTAGTGTACTTGTTCGGTAGAAGATTTAGTTCAAGACGATTTTTGGTGGGCAGTGTAGTCAGTATTTTACTCTTACTACCCATACTTTTCTTTGGAGCAACCAATTCTGGTTGCTTGCTATATCCTTCTCCTTTACTATGTCTTGACGTGCCCTGGGCAATCACTTCTCACGAAGCTCAAGCGCTTGGTGAAGTAACTCGTGGTTGGGGCAGTTGGTTTGGCTCTCCGCCCTCTCAAGCCAACTCCAGTCTATGGCTGTTCTGGCAATGGTTTAACTCTATCAGCTCAAGTAAATTAATTGTGCTATTAGTTGGAATATCTATTGCATCAACGGGTTATGTAATCAAAGAATCCCGAGCAAAACAGAATTTCAGTTACTGTTGGATTTTAATCTTGGCGTTTGTTGGAAGCGCTTTCACCTTATCGCAAGCACCTTTGTTGAGGTTTGGTATAGGATATTTTGTTCTTTTGCCTACTTTGCTGGCTGCTCTCCTATTTCAATCACAACTCCAAGTTAGTTTGGCGAGAATTACTAACCGGCCGCTGTCTTCATGGCAACTTAAGAAGCTACAGCACCAAAGTCTATTCATTTCACTATTGTTGGCTGCCATGGTTGGAACGAGCTTAACCAGTCAAGGAGTGCGATCGCGCCTCCTTTTACCGCCCCAAGTTGTTCAAGTAGAAGTGGTAGAAAAACAAATTAATGACGTAACCTACTTCTCTCCAAAAAATCAAAAGGGGGCTTGTTGGGCAGCAGAATTACCTTGTACAAATCAACCGGATAGAGCAATTCGATTACGGAATCCAGAGCATGGTGTCCAAGCCGGATTTTCGCGTCAACTTTGACCATCTGCTTGTAAAGAGAAGCAGACCTCAGAATGAATTGTTGCTAACCAGATTGAATAGGAAAATAATAGCTTAGAAAATTCTTACGCCATGACCTTCTCTTCCTTTGGGGCAATTGTTGTCATAGTCAGCATTAAAAGTTTGAAAATAGCGATAAGCTGCATCCGCATCCGTTATCTCATGAACTAATTTGTCTTTAATATTGTAAATCAATAGATTTTCGTAGGGATAATGACTCACTAGTGATCCGTAGTATAAGGCTGTGGTAAGTCCATCCTCATTCACTTGTAAATTAGGCGTCACGACATCAGCTTTCAAAGTGTAGGTTTTATAGATTATCCGCAATGCTCCTGCTAAATCCCAATTGGACTCAAAAACGACTGCTGGTCCGGAATAGGGACAGATCCCGTCAAGAATCAAAGTAGCATCATCCTTTAAGGATGGCAGGTGTTGTTGAATATCAGCAAGGATATTCTGTTCTTGACGGTAGGCATCAGCCCAATAGGAAGCAATGGCATTGTTGATTATAAAACCACTACTACAGAGTAAAGCGATTAGCAGGCAAAAAAGGACTTTACGTGAGCGATTTGTACGAATAAAACTGCTTGCCAGTCCGATTAAGCCTATGAAAGTAAATGCTACTCCTATTGCCGAGGCTATAGCGATACGGTTGCTAATGCCTGCGGCTGAGTTTTGGGCGTTTTGCGTAAGCAAAAATATTGAATAGCCTGCTGCAAAAACAAAGAAACTAGCTAAAGTCAATTTCAGTCCGTTAGTGTAATTGAGTAGGTTAATGTTCTGTAGTTTAACGATATGAAATAGATAACTGAACACAACCAACCCCACCAATCCGCCTAATATTAATATTACCCAGTTAGTTTGGCTATAAATAATACTGCCTACAATCCGAGGTAATTTAAATCCATAGTCACCATAGCTAATTGTAACTGCGTCCTTAAAAAGTTGAAAAAACCAACCTAGATGCTCTTTGAACTCAAGTTCTCCTTGACGAGTTGTTGTCACCTTCTTGAAGAGAAACACAAATACTACGCAAGGGAACGTGCTTCCCATTAACAATATTAATTTTAGCTTGCTGAAATAGCTTAAAATTGATTGATTGAGTAATCTCCCCTTATACCAAGATAATAAGGGGTTAAATAGAAACCAGGGCAAAAAGATTTCATAGGCTAACCCACTAATTAAAAGGCTTGCAATACTGATCAACTTCCAAGCCCACAGTCCTGATGTCGTTTTGGTACGTACTGCTACAAGGTCTGCATATAAACTTAGAAAGTATAGGGTCATGCTTAAAGTAATTTGAAAAGCTGCTACCCAAAATCGGTTCGTTGAATAGTGAGGAAGTAGCGCATATACTAACGGAATGGATAGTGCAAGAAAGCGTGGTTGCTTTAATTCTCTAAGAACTAAGTAGAAGAAGACGATTCCCAAGCTAAGAAATACACAATTGATTAGATGATATCCTAATGGATTTAAGCCAAATAACCAATAAAGACCTGCAATGTAAAGAACCTGCACAGGTCGCATCTGGACGTTAGGCTGATGTAGATAGATAGATTGAAATAACCCCAGAAAGGATTGATCTGTAGAGAGATTAAGAGGTGCTAAAAATGACCAGTCGTCACTATAAAAGCCGAGAGACGGAATGTAGAGAATTAAAGAGATTAGGACAACAATACTCAAGAAGAAACAATCTGAAAAAAGTTGTGAGCGTATGATTTTATGCTCTGGTATTGATTCCATGATTTTCGACTTAACTGATGCCGATTTGTGTTCTTAAAGTCTAAGGGCGATCGCTATTCCTCATGGATTTAGCTTCGCAACAAAATCACGCAACTTATCAGAACCAGTGATTTCAATGCGAGGCAGAGC
This sequence comes from Cyanobacteria bacterium FACHB-471, assembly GCA_014695345.1. Classification (GTDB taxonomy): domain Bacteria; phylum Cyanobacteriota; class Cyanobacteriia; order Elainellales; family Elainellaceae; genus JAAUTN01. Next base: position 74,206 of record JACJOC010000058.1, on the reverse strand, counting down.
GAGTAGAGGTTCCTGTAGACCACACAATCCCGATCGGCAACTTAATCCAAAGGAGTAGCCACAAGCTCCTATTAGATGCTGGATGACTCGATCTTCAGCACCGTGAGGATAGGCAAAGGTTTTGACGAGGTGTCCCAGTTCCCGCTCCAAAATCATACGTGAGCAAATTCCTTCTCGGATTACTGCCTCATAAGGAATTGTGGTTAGCGGATGATGGTTTGTAGAGTGTGAGCCAAATTCAACTCCTTCACTCTCTAGTTGTCGAATTTGCTGCCATTCAAGGAGGGGAATTTCTTCTCCGTAAGCCTGATCCCAAAGATTGGTTTTGCCTACTAAACTTGCAACCAGAAAGACAATCGCTGTGAATCCATACTGCTTCAGGATTGGCCAGGCATAGGTTTGAAAGTCTTGATAGCCGTCATCAAAGGTAAACATGATAGCTCGACCTGGTAACGGTCGGTGAGCTTTCATTGCGGCGTGCCAATCCTCTAGCGTAATGCTGTAGTATCCTGCGTCATATAAATAACGAACCTGTTCCTCAAAGGCATCCGGACTGACACGATAGCGAGCTGACTCCGACGCACCGCTAGGGGCAACCCGATGGTACATGAGAATCGGGAGATGATAGGTTGAAACAGATTGAACTGTCTGATCGCGGGGCGTACCTCCATTCCACAAAACATCGGCGGCAACTTGAGGTGGGGGTGGTGTAGGTTGCGGCAATTTAATCAACTCTGGAGCGGTTTGAGAGAAGAACCACCGAAACTGCGGGCTACGTTGAAAAAGCTGAATTCGATAAAGTGGAGTCCAGATTTCCCTAGCTAGGTGAAGGGATGGTGTGGTTGCTAGTATTTCCCCAATTACTTTTGCCCCAAATGGAAAGTTCCAGTTAAAGCCAGGACAATCAGGTTCATCAACAACCAGGTTTGCATGTGCCGTTAATAAGTAACCACCAGGTGCGAGGGCATCCGCAAACTTTTGAGCCACGTTCTGAAGGGTTTCTCGCTCATTGGCAAAGTAAAGTACTTCACTACAAATAATTAAATCGAACGGCTCAGGCAGTGGTTCCTTCATGAAGTCGAGATGCATGAAGTCAACGTTTTTTAGGGCAGCGCACCGTTCAGCCGCTTGCTCAAGGGCAATTTGAGAAATATCTGCAGCAGTCAAATGTTCAACGTGAGGAGCCAGCTGTGCGGTGAAGTGTCCTTCAGCGCAAGCAAGCTCAAGCACCCGTGCGATTGGCTTGGGGGGTAGCAAGGAAAGCGTTTGCTCATACTTGATTTGTTCATACTGGTTCGTGTAATTCCAGTGAACGGGACCGGTTGCAAAGGTCGTTTCAAAGTAGCTGCGATTATAAAGCGGTACCTCAACTGCCTGTTTTGTGTTGGAGCGGAACGTATGTGTGGAAGAGGGTTTTTGCTTTTGAACGGGACACCAAATTAAATCAGGTGCATAGACTACATGAGCAGCTTGTTCACTTGGCTCCAGCACATGTAAAACAGGTTCGCCAGCCATCAAAGCACAATCACTCAGTTCACGGGCTACTGTGGCGGGAAACACCGCCCTGCGAGAAGCGCTCGTCCCAAACTCATTAAAGGTACGTCGCCCTAGCACCACACCTCTCTCATTGGGTGATAAGACGCGGTTAAGAGCATCAGTAGGCGAATTGTGAGAAGCTGCTTCGAGGAGTCTATCTCGGAGAGAGGTTGGCTCTGTAACAGGTCTGCCAAGGAGCCCTTCTCGGACGGCTGTGCAGCAGAGTTCGTATCCTGCGGCGGCTGTAAGTGCTGCTCTAAGTTCTTGCGATCGCACCACATCATCTTTAACAGGTACCGGGACAACTCCAATAGCAACTCCACCTACTGTAAGAACTACGTCAAGCTGTTGTCCTGCAACTTTTATGTCTGGCAATGTTTCACTCACTTCAAGTGTGAGCCAACCGTCACTTAAGCAACACTTTGTGCTCGGCTCTTCTGGCGCTTGAGGATCATAAAAGCTAGCCTCTGGCAAATCTGGACGTGCCCAAATCTCTTGTAGAAACACTGTCCAGCCAATCTGATTATGAATTTTCGACCAAACGATAGGTTGTTCAGACGGTAATTCTGCAAGGCACAGGTTTCCTCGTCGAATGGATGAACGAGTTTCCTGTGTTTCAATACTCAAGGAGGGATAAACAGTGTGCTCAAAGAAATGCCCTATAATTTGCCAAGCAAAGTCAGCGGCGATCGCATCAGTCAACACATAACTATGAACATACCCTTCAAAAACGGGAAGTTCTAATGTGCCGAGACAAGTTCCTTCTAGTTCAATGGTGCAATGCAGGCGTTCAACCCCTTCTGGCAAGGAAAGGTTAGGTATGGGTTCTGTAATCTCAAGCTGAATAGTATGTGAAACTTTAGTTTCCATACGTTCTGGTATTGCTAATGGCTCTGAGCAGTGCTGTTCAAGAGCAGTATAAACATCGTGATGTAATCCTGAAATTTGAGTTTGTTCCTCTAAAGCAAGTAGGAAATTGTTAACTTGCGCTTGTATAGTAGCCCAAAGTTTATTCCATTCACTTGGAGTTTGGCAGGTAGGTAAAAGCGATGCTAGGAAGAGATTTTGGACAATGTTTTGTGGATCTAGCTCAGGAGCAGGTTCATCTTTGAGAACTTCGAGCAGCGATCGCGCATCGCTACCGCTGCCAATCATGAGTCCAGCAATCCAACAGGCAAAGTAATACTTTGTGCTGGAGAGTTGGTCTGTGGGTAATCCGTTTTGGTAATTGGGATCCGGGTTCGAGATGCGTGGATCAGTTGAATGCCCTTGAGTGATTACCTGCAAACCATCTGTAAAAACTTGGAAACTGCTCATTGAAGCTGAATCCGGTCTCATCCGATACAGTGCAAGAACCTTGTAAACGGCTGCAAAAGAAGCCCCTGTGCGAGCAATCCGTTGCCACAGATCCCAATCCTCACAGGTTTTGAGCGAAGGATTAAATCCCCCAACTGACTCAAACAGTGAGCGTCTGAAGATGCAGGTGTGAATTGCAAAAGCACAGTATTTTGCAAATACCTCAAATAGGTTGTCTGAGCAGGGACAGCAGTACTGGTCAATATATCTTCCATCTGGGGCAACTCGTGCCCAACCACAGTAGACCGCATCTACTTCAGCGTTTAACTTCAGCACGTTTGTCAATAGCTCAAGACAAGGAGGTAAGAGCCAATCGTCCGCATCTAGAAAAAGTAACCAGTTGGACTGAGCTAAACTAACTCCTCGATTTCTAGCTGAACTGACCCCTCCTTGAGGTTGGCTCACTACCTGAATTCGGGCATCTTTTGCTGTAAATTGAGCCGCGATCGCTGCTGTTTCGTCGCTTGAGCCGTCATCAACAATGATTGCCTCCCAGTCCAAATAAGTTTGGCATAGGAGGGAATTAAGCGTTTCAGCAATTGTCCCTGCTGCGTTATGGGCAGCGATCACGATGGATACGTTCACGTAATCTCCAGATTTTTCTTTACTTTGCTGTTATGTTTATTGCCGCACAAGCTAACTACTCATGACTTGAGAATAGAGAGCTTCATACTGAGAAGTAATATTCTTCCAATCCAGTTCTCTTGCTCGTCTGCGAGCTTCTGCTCCCATTACCTTGCAATCTACTGGATTATCAGCCAGTTCTAATATTGCGTTTGTGAGTTGTTTTGGATCGTTGTTTTGTACCAGAATGGCTTCTTTCCCTGGCAAATAAGCTTTTACAGAAGGCAAATCGGTGGATAAGACAGGTAACCCACAGGCAATACCTTCCAACAGAGCATTATTGGCAGTAGATTGAGTTAATGGCAGAAACAACAAATTGGATTGTTGATAAAGCTTGAGTAAACTAGCATCATCAATGCCCTGATGAATTGTGACGTTTGCTAAGTCTTTAACTTCATCTGCATTTGAGGAAACAACATGAAATTCAATGTCCTTGCGATCGCTGAGTGCTTCCGCAACGGCTCGTAATGCTACAAAATCTCTTAAATATTTACCAACAGTGATGCATTTAAACTTGTCTTCTTTGGATCCATCACCTGGATGAAAGTAGTCTGTATCAATGCCATGTAGAATTGAGGAAACTTTATCAGCTCCGATCAAATCACTAAAATAAGCAACTTGTGCAGGCGATACTACCGTAACAAAGTCCAGTAGTGGAATGACTGAACGATCGAGAAGTGAGTCAAGCAGTTCAGGGGGTTGGTGGAAGGTGGCGATGACTTTAGGACGCTTTTTCCCTAATAGCTTGAGCAGCCTGGGTAGAAACTGTGGTGAGTGCTCTCCATCCAGGTAATGGACAATATCAACTTGTTGCTTCCAACACTTTTGCAGAGCTTTATACTCTGCGGTGAGGTCACTTAATTTGTACCACTGGATTCCCCGCATTTGAACTGCGTGGCGCAGCACATCTCGTAACCCTGAATGTTGTAGAGGAAAGTCTTCATCGCTGTCTGAAGCGACCCACGTATCTATGTCATATTTGTTTTGATCGATGTATCGAACAAACTGGTGGATACCAGAGTTTCCACCCCAATGCGGATAACGGGTACGAATTAAATGAATATGCATGGCATTTTATCTTTGTACTGCTCCTAACAGTCCGACGATGTGACCGACTTCGATCAGTGCAAAACACTTTTCTGTAAATTGTTTTGGATCTTCTCTAGGCAACAACAGGTGAGAAATTTTTTGGGGCGATCGCAGCAAATTCACAGCTCTGGATACAGCAGCTTGCAGCCGTCCAATTGCAGAAGGAGACTGTTCAATTAAATGAGTTGCAGCATCAGAAACTCCTTGCCAGTAATATCTCCGAAGAAACCACTGACGATCTAATCTGGTTTTTTGAATGTGATGACCAATGGCCATTTTGGGATGATAGAAGCAGGAATATCCTGCTTGCATGATTTGCTTCTCTAGAAAAACATCGCCTCCAGATAACAAGTTCTTGCCTGCTCGGTCAAGCCCTGGGATAAATCCGTCAATCTCCTCCAGTACTTCTTTGGGAAATGCCATATTTGCACCGACCAACCATTCTTGAGATAGATCGGAAATGGGATGCGGAGTATCTGACCAATCAATTACAGTCAAGCCCGTAACCAACTCATCAGAAACCCAGTCTGGTCTTGGAGCTTCCCAGATCGCTTCTGCTTTTCCACCGATGCATCCAGGTCTTGGAGTTACGGTCTCAAATACCTCAAGAATCGTGTTGAGCCAACCTGGATGGGCGATCGCATCATCGTCTAAATAAGCAATGTACTTCCCTTCGGAGCTACGCCAGCCCGTGTTACGTGCATAGGAAAGTCCTAGATTTGGCTCATAAATGTATCGAATAGGATTTTCTGCTGAAAATTGCTCTACTACGTCTTTTGTAGTATCTGTTGAGCGGTTATCAACTACGACGATTTCGTATTGATCTTTAGGCATTTGCTGATCGAGCAAACTTCGAATTGCTTTGCCTAAATACCGATCTCGATTGTGTGTACAAATGACAACAGATATTAAGGGATTCATACAGGTCTAAATCAAAAATGAACGACTTGGTCAATTAGATAGAGATTCCTCAAACTGCCTGTTTTCTGATTGGTTTCAGAAAAGAGGACAAGACTTGAAAGACAGTGCTTTTGACTTTTCCAAGAATCCGCAAAGTTGCTTCTTTGAATGAAGAAAGAATGATTTGAGTCAGAAATTGCTTGCCTTGAGGTGTAGACAACTCCTGTTGAATAGACGGTACAGGGTTCAAACTACTCAGGAGCGCAATTTCTTGGGCATCACGAGCAACTAAACCTGGAAACCTTTCCAGCATTTCTCGACGCATTCTGCCGTGAGCGTGAATGCTAGGCATATTGAGAACAGAACTGTTGCCCGACCAGTCATCGGCAAGGATTTCGGGAAGTGTCACAGCAACCCATCCTGCCGCTAGAATTGCATTGAGCAAATCCCAGTCCTCGTATCCTTGATGCATTTCTGCTCTGAATTGATTGACTTCATGCAGTGTTTCTGTTCGGACGACACTGAACGGAACTGCTTCATTCGTTAGCCATTGATAGGGAAAACTAGGACAAGGTTTCACCCAAGCTTGTTCACTACCACCCTCTCGTGCCCAACAGGAAACAACTCCAACTTCTGGACACTTGCGGAGTGTTGATTCACAGGTTTCAATAAAGTTGGGGTAGAAGATGTGTTTCGCTTCAAAGAAGGCAAATCCTAAAGGCTTACACTCAGACTGCAAGATAGACTTGATGCCTAGGTTTTTGGCTGAAACTGGATCTCCCTTCTTGTTTTGAATAATTTGCAAGCCATCCCATTCTGCCTGCCGTAGCCCTTTCAGCGTTTGTTCATCAGTTGAGCCACTGTCTACTATGACTATTTTTATTGGCTTTTGGGATTGATTCGCTACACTCTGCAGGCATTTATCAAGAATTTCTCCATCATTGAAACAGGAGATTACAACTGCAATTCCTTCAGCGTCAGTTTTAGCAACTCGGTGAGCGGACTCATTAGATAGCGGTTGTTTTTGCCAAGGGAGATTAACAGGCAGACAGAGAGAGCGTTTTGCCTTGTGATCAACGAGCTGTTGCCTGAGTTCTAGATGTTTCTCCAGAATTCTCTCGTTATCACACATTTGGCGAATTGAGAAGGCCGCTTTGTCACCCATCTCAGCTATTTCAGCGGGTGGGGTCTCCAAGGCTCGTTTGAGAACTGTGGCAAGGCTTTGTGAACTGGCACTGTCTGCTAGCCAACCTGTTTCACCATCTTTGATCATCTCTACCATGCCACCTTCTGGAGAGGCAATCACGGGCAATCCTGAACACATTGCCTCCACACAAGTGTTTGGAAAGTTTTCCCAGCGGGATGGCACAACAGCAATGCGCGATCGCCTCAAAAAGCGCGGTAAAACGGAACGATTTTGCCTACCCCGAAAATGAAATCTTGCTTTGAGATGATCTGGAATTTGCCGTTCAACAAATTCTTCTCCACTGATTCGATGAGAACCTAGGCAGTTGGTCCCAATAAATTCAAACTGAGCTGTTGGATGGCTCTCAGCTACCTCCACCGCAGCCTCAATCCATTCCAGTACTCCTTTTCGTCGCTCTAGCCGCCCTATATAAGAGATGTTGCCTTGCTGCCAGGTTTCTGAGTCGCGCTTTAGCGTTGGATTATCACCGATTGGTAGAGGAATGACTTGAATACTTCCTTTTGTTAATCCGTAATGAGTTTCTGCTTGGCTAGCAAAGTATTGACTGGGGCACAGCAATGCATCCGCTGCCCCAATGCTATAGTCCTCCAACCGTTTGGCGGTCAACAGATTGGGCAAACTGATATCCCAGTCGTTATGCTGAGCAATAAATTCTGTGGGAGAGTGTAGGTGAATTAAACAAGGGGGCGTTTGTTTTGGTCCAAGTCCTAATGCCCGCCGCAACTGGAAGTAGTAGAGAGGAGCCTCATAATCCTGTGCCTCGATCAGATCAATACCCTCTTCTTCAACCAGTTGTTCTGCGAGTAAGCTTGCCTGCCAGGAAAAGGCTTGAGCCGGAAAGCAGGACTGGGAGAGCGCCTTCACTTCTTTTGCTCGTTGCTCAGAATTGGGGCTTCGTAGGAGAAAGGAGTCCCAATCATCAAGCGGTACACGGTGAATAATGAGTCTGCCCTGGCATTTCTCCTCAATTCGCTTGGCGGCACCTGCCCAAAGCTGCGTAATTACATGTACCGTCTCGCCACTTTCGGCAAGCAGGCGGGCAATGTGCATGACGTAAGTTCCAATACCTCCGGGTGGAAAGGGTGCGGGAGGATATTCACCACAGATAATTAGGTGTTTCATAAAGCAATTAAAATACTTAAGTTCTCTTGAAGCGACTGACGAACCGTTGGATAACCGCTAGATACTTAGGAATCGGGGTAGATGCAAGAGCAGTGTACAGATTGCTCACTTGCGTTAATACAGGTGAGTTAGAAGGTGGCTCTGCATAGGCAAGTTGTTTCCACTGGTGCTCTAGCTGCATGGCGATCGCTACTGCAAACTTAGAAACCACATCTTGGTGAGTTGTCAAAAACAGTTCTCGCATCACCTGATTTTGTACATCTGTCATGCTGCGATAAAGTGAGTCTTGGCGGATGCGATATCTCATTAGCTGCATTGGAATGGTGACAATCATCCACCCTGCTGCTAGCATTCGAACGCTAAGTTCCCAGTCTTCATAGTTATATCTCTGGCGAGTGTCGTAGCCACCAAGCTGTCGGAGGAGAACAGTACGAGTCAAGCAGGGAATAAATACACTGTTTTCGATCAGCAGAAATGGTAGTTCTGGTTGAGGGGAGTTCCAGAATCCATCTGGGATACCTGTCCCAAAAATAGAAGCCCAGGCTGCAACACCACCCAACAGAGGATACTGCTGAAGCAGGTGTTGAGCGAGCGAGTAAAACTGTGGTTCAATCAAGTCATCGCCATCTAGAAAAGAGATAAATTCTCCGGTTGCCGCTGCAAGTCCAGTATTTCTGGCAGCCGCTAGCCCCCCGTTACGTTTGCGAATTACCCTTAGGGGCAATCCTTTGCTAGAAGCGATCGCTTCTAATTCTCGAATGGTTGTAATGGTTTCTTCGCCCTGTGACCCGTCATCAATAATGAGTACTTCATCCGGGCACCGCTCAGACTTCCAGATGCTCTCTATCGCTTCCTTGAGCATGGCTCCCATCTCATAACAAGGCACAACTACAGACAACGTGCCTGGCTGAATGTGAGAATTGCTTTCTGGTAGGGAAGGGGGTTGATTTTGTTGGGCAAGGGTTTGTAAAGGGAAACGGCGATCGCCTAATAGCAGCGCGACTCCCGACAAATCCTGTGGTGGAGGAGGACTAGCCAGGAGTTGCCCTAAGCTGGTAGCAGTTTCATCAAGCAACCGCTGTCTTCCTTCACCTCGATGAGCTTCAACAACTTGGCGGCACAGGTTTTGTCTAATCTGATCTAGCTGCTGCAAATCTGCTTGTGCAATCCATTGCAAGTGATTTGCTAAAGTTTCTGGGTTGGGTTCTCCCTGAATCAAGACTTCTTGGGGTAAAGCTGTTCCGGCTGCAAGTCCTTCGGCTGCTGCTGGGGACAACACCACAAAAGAGCAACGGGCTAGTTCTGCCCAAACGTTCGGTAAGTACTCAAAATTACTGGGATATAAACGAATCCGGAAACCTTGTGTAATTTGTGGATAGTCCCGCTGCCATTGCCATTGGCGATCGCGCACCAATTCTCGGACAAATCCGCGTGAAGACCAGTAATGTGTAAACTCCCTAGGCTTCATGGGAGCAAAAGTCATTTCAGGACCGGAACTTATTACAGGTTGTTCTAGTCTTAGTTCTTGACGGTTTAACTGTGCAACCGCGTCTAATGTATTCAGCACTCCTGACGCAGCTTCCTGCGGTTCATAGAGAAAAAACTGAAGAGACTGGTAACTCTGGGCAGGATGGTTCGCTGCGTAGGCGATCGCATCTAGACAAGACGCTTCTACAAATCGAGGGGCTAAAACAGGAAGGGAAGCTTCAGGTAGTCTTCCGGCGATCGCCGTTTCTTTTCCTCTCAGTCCAAAAGCTAGCGTCAGGTCGGCGAGTGCTAGCGATAAGTCTTCCATTTGACGGCGGATGACGGCATGACGGAGCCATTCCCCTTCTTGGTTGGCACGTTGACGGGTAAGTGAGGGATCTGTTACAACCACGCCGAAGGGCACATCCAGTTGATTTGGAGCATGGGTTGCCCGTGCCATTTGAGAGACATAGCCAACTCCGCCCCACATAGGCAGAATTACAGCTTGAAAAGGATCTTGCTGATGAAGTACTTTGATTTCTCTCAGAAGACAGTAGGATGCGAAAAACAATAAGCCACTGTCGTTGATGAGTCCATGCGATCGCGGGCTTAAGCCACACTCCTCAAACGGCAACCCGTAGTCTGGATCGACTGCAGGAAGTGAGACTTGCTTAACTCGCTCTGATTGAAAATCAACCTGCATGTGGCTAAAATCAGGTGGCGTACTTGGGCGAGTAGCTGGCGTAGGTGTCCACAGTTTTCTAACTTCATAATTTCGCCACTGATCCCAACTCAGAACTGTAATGCGACAATCTAGTTGCTCTGCAATTTCTGCAACAGGAAGCCCTAACCCTCTAGCGGCTTTTATCTCCTCTGGCTCGTCTGCATACAGCTCCGCTACTCCTTCATATGCCTCGACGACCACGAGATGAAGGTTGCTGTTCGATGCCGGATTTTCAGAAGTTGTCGAGTAAGCCATATCTGTCATCTCGCAATAGGTAGCACGGGCAGCCTCGTAGTTAATGCACGTCGTACTTCAGATTTGTCTCGAAACAGTTTCACTAGATTGGTCTAGTGACCTCTGTGTGCAAGGGTTTGAGCATTGTCAAACTCCCACTGATGAGGCACACTCAATATTCCCTTCTCATAGCCACTCTGCCGAATCAGCAAAGGATAAACATGCCAATGGTGATCGTAGGCATAGTTCCACTCCGACTCATAAATGCTCACGTTGACGTAGTACTGTCCGCTGTTGAGATCCAACCTCTTTAAGTGAAGCGTGATTTTCCCCTGTCCCTGAATTGTTGGTGTCGCTTGTCCAGTTGCTGCTGTGTTTGTGTCGTAACAAGCAAGTTGGTCTTCACGGGTTATCGTCACTCCAAAGATGGGGGAAGCGATCGGCTGAGGCGCTGAATATTCAATCTCGATTTGTAGTGCGTCACCACTGTGCAATTCTTTAACGGTGAACCCTGCTGCACTTAGCAATTGCACGTTTGTAATCTGCATTTCCAGAGAACCAAAGCGATTTTCGTGTAGCCTCAGTTCAATGCCGGACTCTGTAGTTGAAGTTAAATGTTCTTGTGGTGTGCGTTGATGTGTTCGATTACTGATTTCGGCAACATATTGTCCGATCACGATTTCGGGTTCACCATGCGCGACCAATTGCCCCTCACGCAAATAGATGACTTCATCACAAAGCTGCTGGATTTGAGACTCATCATGGGAAACTAGGATGATGGCGCATCCTTCTGCCTTAAACTGGTTAATTCGGTCCAGACATTTTCGCTGAAACGAGAGATCTCCTACCGCGAGCACTTCATCCAGGAGCAAAATTTCAGGAGAAGTATGCACAGCGATCGCAAAGCCCAGTCGCAATCTCATCCCTGTGCTGTAAGTACGTAGAGGATTATCAATTGAAGACTCTAGCTCTGCAAATCCCACGATTGAGTCAAAGCGTTGCTGCACCTCACGTCGCGTTAGCCCAGATATCACGCCGCTCACAAAAACATTTTCTCTCCCAGTCAGGTCAGGATGTAATCCCACACCCAAGTCGAGCAAAGCCCTAACTTTGCCGTAAGTTCTGATTTTTCCCTTGTCAGGTCGCCCGATTCCCCCCAAAAGCCTGAGCAACGTTGATTTGCCCGACCCGTTGCGGCCAATTAGCCCCACCATCCGTCCCGGCTCAATGCTAAAGCTAACATCACGCAGTGCCCAAAACTGGTCGATGGGTTTCATGCGACGCAGTCCGCGCAAAATTGCTTCTTGCAGCGTCGTGGGTTTATTTGCATGATATCGAGTGAACTGCTTGTATAAGCCCTGCGCGAGAATGGCGTGCTGCATTTACAATTCCTCTGCAAAACGGTAGCTTGCTCGTCGAAAGATCCGATAAGTACCAAACAAAAGACCCAGAGACATCAAAGTCAAGAACAGAAGTGGTAGCAAGCCCGGCAGCGCTCCTTCAAGCAATACAGTACGATAAGCCTCGATCAAATAAGTCATCGGGTTGAGATGAAACGCTTGAAGGTATTGGGCTGGAATCGTATCCGTGTCATAAAAGATTGGAGTTAGGTAAAAGACCAGATTAAGAAGAACTCCTAAGATGTGTTGAGTGTCGCGAAACGTGACGTTAATAGCAGCAACCAGATAAGTCAGGCTGAGAGTCAGTAAGAACTGGATCAAGATGAGAATAGGAAGCAGTGCAAATGCTGGCTTAAGCCAACCTCCCTCATTTCCTAAAAACAGGAGCAGGATCGGGAGAGATAACAAAAAATTTACAAGATTAGTCGTGACAGCAACAATCGGTAGAATCGCAACCGGAAATCCGGGCTGCCGAATCAGTTCCCGACCATCTGTAATTGAACTAGCTCCCCGGAACAAAGAGGCTTGAAACCAAGTCCACACCAACATGCCGCTGAAGGCAAAGGCTGCATAATTGGGAATATCAAGGGACAGAACTAAGCGAAAGATGAAATAATAAACCACTAATTGCATTAGTGGCGTGACAAAAGACCATGCAATGCCTAGCATCGATCGCTTATATTGCAGCTTAATATCGCGACCAACCAACTCACGAATCAAATCGTAAATGTATTGAATCTGATGAACTTGATCGCGGCGCAAAGACTTTTTGATGTATCGGCTAGATGCCATGGTTTTCTCTCCCTCTCACTAAACCTTAGATTGCCAACAATAGGCGGTGTAGCACGTGCCCAGCAAACAGCTTGAATTTGATGCTAAAGTGCCTGGATTGAAGCTCTGCGATGCTTATGAGATGGGGGCTTTGTCCAGATCTGCGATAGATCTGATCTGGACTATTTAGGGAGAATATAGATTTCATGGATCGGATGCTTAGCCTTAACAGACTTTTTAGGCTAAGCATATATAGTCCATAGCGTATTAGTGGAGTGATGTAGTCTGCCTTTAAAGCTTGTACAAGCCAAAACAGAGTACCGCAGTCATTGCCATATTGACTGCTCTGCCGAGCAAGGTACATATAAAAACTGCTGCTAGAGAGTCGATAGAGCAGAGTGGGCATTTCTGGATGTTTGTTTTGGACTGTTTGGAGCATCAAGGCATGAGATCTTGCCATCTTCTTAAAGTTGCCTGACATGCTGCTGGAAATCTTGCGATAGCCGATCAAGAATTCTGGAATAGCCCGAAATTGATAATATTCAGCAATTCTTAGATACAAATCCCAGTCTTCACAACCTTCAGCTCCTTGCTTTCTTAGCTCCTGATTGTAGTAGCCTACTTTTTCCAGACAAGTTCGACGGACTAGAGAAGCACTAGCATTCCCTAAAAAGTTATGACAGATTAGTGCTTTGTAAATATATCCTCCGATGTTTGCGGCTCTAAATTCGCCAGTCGGAACATCTTTCTCGTCAATATCTACTGACCAGGAATATACTAGTCCGACAGTTTCATCAGATGTCAGAAAGCATTGAACTTGCTTTTCAATGTTTTGGGGATACCAGATGTCATCGGCATCGAGGGGAGCGATGAACTCACCTTTGGCATGTTTGATGCCCAGGTTACGGGCAGCGGCTACACCGGAGTTAGGTTGCTGAAGTAGGTGAATGCGGCGATCGCCCTCAGCCATTGCTTGAACAATTTCAATGGTGCGATCGGTGGAGCCATCGTCAATGACTAGGACTTCCAGGTTTTTGTAGGTTTGAGATAAAACGGAAGTGAGAGTTCTCTGAATAAAAGCTTCTGCGTTGTATGCTGGAATGATGACTGAAACTAAAGGCGAAGCCGTTAAAACACTTTTCATCTAAGAATTCCTTAACTACCAAAGGGGGACTTTGCTGGGGGTAGTAATGCTTAAAACTTGGGTTTCAAGTTCTGAGTTGCAGATTATAGAGCGATTAATTGAATGATTAACTGAGGGAATGTGCAGGGGCAATCAGGATCAATTATTTTCATTAGTCTGCACAACCGTAAATGCTCTAGGTAGTACGTAGCAGTCCCTGTAGAATCACTTATGAGTATCATACGTTACCTGCAATTAGTTGTGTCGCAGAGTGTGCAGACTTCATTTATTCTTTATCTACTGCTAAACAACTCCGTGTTTTTACTTTAGAACTACAAAGATTGCCTAAACAAACCACTATCTTCCGGAGTAGCAGTCTTAGCCTTTTGAGAATCATTTCCTGCACTCTGAAATCTACTATCCAGGATGTTGGTTGATTTGAAGTACCAAAATACTACAAGCAACGGCAGCGTATATTTGTCCCAAGGGTAGGCTTTGAGCATGAGTCCGCAGTTGACAAATAGCAGCCAGAAGGCAAGGTTGGCTCGCGAAAAACGTACACAAGTTAGAAAAGCCAAAACATAAAATACTGCCAGCATGACTGACGGAGCGGGCAAGAAATTCTCAATTTTAATGAGTAATCCGTGTGCTTCTAGAGGCGGAAAAAATACAAAGGCAGGTAACAAACCAAGCATTAAAGCAACATTTCTAAAGCTAAGAATTTGTTTGAAGCTGAAGCTTCTGCTAAACAAAATCCACTCTGGAATGACAAAGTAGAGTCCGATGCAACTCAGGAAGTATAGGCTAGGACTGAGCGAAAATGACCAGGTTGCCTGTTGTACAGAGGGTGTGCTTTGGGTGGCGATCGCTGCTTCTGGTGCGAGGCCTTTAAACAGCCAAAGCCATCCTAGAATCGTTGCTGCTGCTGCTATGGGTGCTAACTGTCGCGGACGAAATTGAAATCCAGCTTTAAGGGAAGACATTAGCTCATAGGCAGCTAGCGCTACTGGAAAAGCCAGCATGTATTGGCGGGATGCGATCGCCAAGATGAACGATACACTGCTCCACAAGTGCTGGTTGCGGAGATAGAGCCAGAATCCTAAAAAGACAAAAAAGGTAGCAATGATGTCTGTATAAAGATGAGTACTTAACCAAAGATAATACGGAAAAATTAGTAGTCCACAAGCCGCTAGTATGCCGTTTTTGCTTTTTTGAGCAAGTGGAAATACAATTAGACAAACCATCACCAATGAGAGAATTAGGTTGAGCAAACGACCTGTGAAGATGCCGTTGCCAAACAGATACTCAAGCACGCCAAAAACAATAAATGGTAGTGGTGTGTTGAGCGCTCCATAGTTTCTAAGCTGGTTTAAGTCAGGAACAAGGCGTTGGCTAAACAGTAAACTTGCTTCCCAAAAGTGTTTCTCATCCCATATCAGCGGAAAACGGAGCTGATCGTAGAACAAAAATAGGGCAGAGTAGATAATGAACAGTCCTAAAAAAATCAGCCCTGAGAATTTTGGCGGTAGGATACCTTTTAATACATTCATTGCTAGCTGTTGAGCCCCTTGTTAAATCAACGAACTTAGCGTGGTATAAGGTTGACCACGTTACGCTAAATTTCTGTCTGAATCCTCATCTCCTTGCTTCAACAGATTTGTCGGACCGTCAGTGAATAACTGAACAGAGTTGTAGGGACGATCACCCCAGTTCAATAATTCACAATTCTCAATGTTCTTCCGGAGTATTCAGACAAAAGCTTTAACGGGCTGCTCCATTTAGCTGTTTCAGAGACTTTTAGGAGCTTTCTAAGAAGATGAGCATGATGAACGTTCGAGTTGCTCAAGAATCGGATTTGGCAGAACTGGCAGAGTTGTTTCACCAATCTGTTTTGTCTACCGCACCTCAGCGCTACACTCCAGAGCAAACTGTAGCGTGGGCTTCTACAGCAACTGATGCCGATCGCTTTCGCCAACTCATTTTGCAGCCAACTACCTATGTGGTGGTGGATAACACTGGGATTCTAGGTTTTGCAGGCATTGCAGCGGATGGACATATAGCATCAACCTATGTCCGTAGCGATCGCATCCGTCAAGGTCTCGGTTCTACACTGATGCAGGTAATTCTCGATCACGCTAGCCGTAACGGAATTCAACGCCTTTATGCAGAAGCTAGCGAATTTAGTTTAGGGCTGTTCAAAAAATTTGGTTTTCATCTTTATGACACTGAAATCGTTGAACGGCAGGGTGTACAGTTCAAGCGTTATTTGGTCAAACGACATCAAAATCAAATTCACACCCAAGTCACAACAGAGGTTTAATCACTTCAAGCAATCGCCCTACCTGCTTTTCCCAAGTCCAATCTTGCATAAAGTGAGTGGCATTGATGCCTCGCTGGTAAGCTTCCTGGCGGTTTGTATAAATCGCTTCCAATACTTCAACCAGTTCTTCAGGGTCAGACTCTCCCCATCCTGCAACACCTGAATAAGACTGTGTTGGTTTTACTTCACCTTGAGTCTTAAGTGAGTAACAGTGGTTTTCATCAATTAAATCTAAATGTCCTGTGTTGGCAGAGAGGATTGTTGGTACCCCACAGGCGAGGCTTTCCATCGCCGCCAGGTTTGTTCCTCCTTCACAGCGATTGGGGAAGACAGCCACATCTGCTTCTCGCAAAATTTGTCCCACCAGGTGATTGGGAATTAGTCCCACATCCATGCAGGCGGTGGTTGGAATACCATTGTCGGCTAACCAATTCTGAATTTGTAATCGTCCATCAGAACTCGCTTTAGGTAAGCCAGCTACATGTCCGGCTTGCTCTAACTCAATCATGGTTTGTGGCCAAAAGTTGTGCCACGCGGTAAGCAGCAATGCTTCTGGGTGACGTGAGTGGAAGATGCGAAAGGCTTTAATTACAATATCTTGCCCTTTGCGATATTCCAGCTTACCCCCAGAAAATATGACGAAGCGATCGCCCAACACACCCGACCGAGGTGCAGGATGAAAAATCGTCGGATCAATTCCCTGGGGCACCATGCAAACAGGATTGCAGCCGTAGCTCTTTAGCACCTCAGTATTCCAGCTTGAGCCTGCCAAGATTAGGTCATAAGAATTTGCTCGTGCCAGTGCAGTTTGGCTCAGTTGCGTATCTTCAAAAAAAATCACGCCGACATTATGTTTTCCGCTGACCCGTTCCAACTTTGGAGTGGTTTCAAACTGGTTGCCCAAAGCTTTCAGCAACAAAAAGTTTCCCTTCAAGGCTTTACCAGGATTTTGCTGAAGAATCTGCTCAATTCGCTGCGGCTCGTTAAATAGGGGACTTAAAAGTGCCTGATGCAACGGGTTGAAGTCCGCCGAGGTGAATGGAGGCAGTAGAGTAATCGGCTTGAACTCGCGAGTTTTAAGCAATTGCAGCGTCAGATTGGTGCCGTAGATGCCCCAGCCCGTGGCAGCGCTAAGTTCCCAGCCGATGCCGATGGAGTGGAGACTTGGAGCTGAGGGTTGGGGAGTGGAAGCTGGGGGTTGGGGATCAGGGGTTGGGGATTGGGGTCTTAGAGTTTTGGTTTTTAGGGTTTGAATGGTTTCGGTAAGGACGCTATCCCAATCACCAGGGGTGGGTTGGCGGAACAGGCGAAGGGTGGGGTACCAGGGGCTATCTGAGCGATCGCACATCCAGCGCCAGTCAGCAGCAAAAGATAGCAGCACCCAAACGGGGCGACCCAGCGCTCCAGCCAAGTGACCGACTGAGGTGTCAACGGTGATAATCAAATCAAGCTGCATCATTGCAGCGGCAGTGTCAGCAAAATCTTTTAGCTGAGGGCTCAGATCTTGGATAGCACTAGCGTTTGGCAGCTGCGTCAGGTCTGCTGTTCTTGCGCCTTTTTGTAGACTATAAATCTGGACGTTTGGAACTTCCAGCAGTTTCATAAATTGACTGAGAGAACAGGAGCGATCTCGATCGCTGCGATGATCGGGACTGCCTGCCCAAACAATTCCCACTTTGAAGCGATCGGACGGTGCATCAAGGCGAAAATCAGAAGCAGGCGCTTTAAGGTAGGGAATCTGAGCTGGAATCGTATTTAACGTAGTCCCGAAAATGTGCGGCAAGCTGAGCAATGGCGCATGGACGTGGAATTCCGGTAGGGGAGTGCCTTTGGCAATTACCTGGTTAATTTCAGGAACGGTTTGCAGCAGCCTGATTAGCGCTTCCTGACACTCTACAATCACCCGCCCGCCGCGCTCAGCTATCAGCGGCGCGTAACGAATAAACTGAATCGTGTCACCAAAGCCTTGCTCGGCGTGCAGCAAAATTGTTTTGCCGTTCAGGTAAGACCCATCCCATATCGGTTGAGTGAAGGCAGGAAGTGACTTGAAGTTTGGCCCTTTTACCTGCCAGCGCCACTCGTATTCCTCAAAGCCTTGGGCTAGCTCGCCTGCCAGCAGCAGTGACAATCCCCGATTGAGGTGAGCATCCGCATAGTCAGGCTGAAGCGAAATTACCTGTTGATAGGCTGCAACTGATTCAGCAATTTTGCCCTGTTCGCATAGCGCTAAACCTAGATTGTTGTAGGCATCCGCATAGTTGGGTTTGAGGGCGATCGCCTGACGATAACAGGTGACACATTCATCCAGCTTTTTCAAATCTTTCAGCGTATTGCCCAGGTTGTAATAAGCATCCGCATAGTCAGGCTTCAGCGTTAGCGCCTGCCGATAAACCTGCACCGATTTCGTTAACTGCCCTAACTCTTGCAGGGCTGCCCCCAAGTTGTTGTAGAAGGTGAAATTTTCGGGTTGCAACGCCAACGCTTTTTGGTAGCAAGCGATCGCTGCCTCAAATTTCTTCAGCCCCTGGAGGGCATTTCCCAAATTGTTGTGGATATCAGCATTGTCTGGTTTCAGTGTTAGGGCTTGCTGATAGTGAGCGATCGCCTGCTCAAATTCGCCCTGATCCTGCCGCACCATGCCCAGGTTGTTATGCGCTTCTGCATAGCGAGGTGCAAGGGAAATGGCTTGCTGATAATGGGCGATCGCCTGCTCCAAATCACCCGTTTGGCGAAACAGGTTGCCCAAATTGTTGTGAACTTCTGGATAGCTGGGCTTGAGTGCCAAAGCCTGTTGATAGTGAGCGATCGCCAGATCAAACTGCCCCTGCGCCCGGTGAGCTACCCCTAAATTGTTGTGAACAAAGGGATTGTCAGGCTTGAAACTCAACGCTCGCTGATAGCAAGCGATCGCATCGAGCAAGCGTCCTGCCTGGTGAAACGTCATTCCCAAGAAATGCCAGACCTCGGTGTAGTCAGGATGCTCTGCCAAAATTTGGCGATATGCCTGTTCTGCTTCAGCTAGCCGTCCAGATTGATAATGCTGGTGGGCGATCGCCAGTGCATCAGAGAGGGAAGCCATTGAGGAAATGAGGGGTGAAGGATGAGAAGTTAGAGCGTGCTGCTCTACCCTTCTTTCAGTCTGTTTCTAGCTCCATCTGGAGTAATTTAGGCTGATTTCCACAGTGTAAACAGGATTCCATGAGAAGAATGAGGGGCTGCCCGCAAAATACGCAGCTTCTTTCTAACGAGTTGGTGATTTGGTCGTGTAGCAATTGCTCTCGGCACTTTAAGCAATCAAAAAACTCATCCTGACTCTTGACCGCAAAATGGCAACAGTTCAGGCAGCGTTCAACTTTCCAATTCACACTCAGCATAGCTTTGAGCCAGACAACAAATCAGTTACAACAGTCTGGCACGAAAACTTGTCATCTGTCTGTAGGAAGATTCACATATTATCTATAGCTTGTCTATGGCTATTCCAGGCAATCTCCCGGTTCCCAATTCTCTTATCGCTCAAACTTTCTGATTTCCTGATGTACACTCATGCCAATCTCAAGCGCTTCATTCAAAAGCTGCCCATATTCATCTGCCTGGTTATTCACCTGCAAATTTTGCAGTGCTGCTAAATTGGTTTCGATGTTGTTGAACAACTCATGACGACGGGCAATAAAGCGCTTGTGTTTTCGCAAAATTTTTTCAGTCATTAATGCACAAACTAAGCTTTCTCTTGTAGCGGTAAGGGCAGCTAAAACTTCTTTCCGATCGATCAGGCTAATCGTTGAGTTTTTCACCGAACCGAGTTCGTCGATTACATCAACTGCTGCAATAATTTCATTGTGTTTATCCACTTCATCTAGCAAGTGAGCCAGTATTTTCATACCTTTTCCTTTCTGCCACATGTAGAAGTTCCACAGCAAGGCGCTCGCCACCGACGCTCCAAAACTAGTCTGTAGAAATTGTGCAGTGCTGCTAACATCTCCCGTTAGCCCACCAAAGCTACGAGCTATGATTAAGCCAATTGGCAAGCAAAAAATTAGAATCAACCCAAACGTAAAAACTTCAGTCATTACAAACGAAAGAAGCCTTTTGGGATAGCGAATAATCGAAGGTCGCCATGCACCACCTACAAAGACTTCATTCACATCTAGACCTGATAAGTTTTCCAATTCCTTTTGGGTAATTCTCAGTTCCTCCAGGTCTGACTGCATAAGTAACCTGCTCTTAATCTTGGCAACACTTAAAACTATTGAAGGCCCAAAACAGTGAAGATTATTCGAATCACCTGTTGATAAAAATTGCTCTCAATTTCACTGCGAAATAGCTGAAAAGGCTCTCCAGGTGCGCCAAAAAAGGGTCTGAGCGTCCACCCCAACTGGCTACCTACCAGAGCATAAAGGAATAACCAAAATTGCAGCAGCCTTGTTCGCATCCTTTGACTTTTATCCTCTACAGGAATCGCATCTTTCACACTAACAAAATCTTCTGACGGATTTTCTGCCTCGTCCAGTTTAACCAACGGTTCTCTTGATTTGAACGTCTTGTAATTTGCTTCCGTAACAAATTGCATTCCCTGATAAAACAATTTCACGCCAATTACTCCAGTGAGTGCAAGGATAGCAATGTTTAGTAGCAGGAAGAATTCGTAATCTCGAATTGAAACTAGGAAAAACAGAGTGACTGGAGCAAAGCTGAATAGCAAAACACTGATTACTGAGACTGTTGTCAGAATCAAAGCAGCATATTGATTGAAAGCCAGTGTAGACCCAAACAAAATGTCAAAGAAAAACAGCGTCGGCAAACAGATAATCAGCGTAATTAGATACAGAGCCGGAAGTTTTACAGCCGATGAAATGACTTGAGGTAGGCTGCTGTTTGCGCCAATAATTGCGCCATAAATTGCAAAAAAGATCGAGCTTGAGATCAGCAGCGAAACGATCTTGCTTTCAATCTTAATACCTTGACGAATTTCTTCTAGAAAAAGCGTGCGATCGCGCAGCAGCGTAATTAAAACGGCAAAGTATTTCACAGAAACTCCTGCTTATCATGGTGAGGGTTGATGAGGCGAAGCAGTAGATACACGGCTCAAAAATGGCAGGATCAGTTCAGCCATTTCGGAGGCATAACCCTGAGGTAAAGCGTGGTCAGCACCGGGAATCACTACAATCTCAGCCCCCGAAATTTCGGAGGCGTAGGTCTGCGAGTGCCACAGTGGAATCGTTTCATCGCGATCGCCCGTGATCACCAGCGTCGGCACTCGCAAACGATGAATTTCCTTCTCAACTGTGTCAATCGCATCTTCAGGACGGAGCCGATCGACCAAAAATGATCGGGCCGCAGGTTGAGCATTTAGCTCCCGTCGAAACCAGCTAATCCGCTCCAGTCCTTCTTGCTGTCCAACAACACCAGCGAAGGGCTTTACCAACCAAAGCATTCCATCCACCAGCGGGGTTTGCCACAGCAGCGGACGTAGCGCATCATAGCGCCCACAAAAACTGTCGTCTCGAATTCCAGCTGGAGCCGCTAAAATCAAAGCGCTGACGGAGTTCTCGTAATCAAGCGCATAGGCTGAAGCGACCCATCCACCCAGCGAATGCCCCACAATTGCCACTGAACCCAGATTGAGCGTCTCCACAAATTGCCGCACAAAAGCAACCTGCTTGGCGATGTCATAGCGAATTTTGGGTTTAGACGACGCACCAAACCCCAGCATGTCTAAGCTGATGCAGCGATAGTGAGGCTGGAGCAGTTGAGTGAGCGATCGCCAACAGCTTCCTTCGCCCATAAAGCCATGCAGAAACAAGACAACTGGACCTTGCCCTGTCTCTGAATAGGCAGCCTGGTAGGGTAAGTCATTATTAGATTGGCTGTTCAGCGTTAGAATCTGCTTGTCGCTCATAGTGCGTGGGAACCTTAGAGTAGATGTTGACGAGTAAGGGATGCTGGTAGGCGACAAATGTGGAGAGGCGATCGCACCTGAAAATACTTCAGGCAAGGTCGCCCAAATTTTGGGAAAGTTTGCCGCCAGATTTCAATGAAGTTTATACTTCTCAACAGTTAATCCCAAAAGGATTACACTTCATTGCAAAACGCAAAACAAAGGAACGTTGAAATGATACGTTCTACATGTCAGCTTTTGACATCCTTTGACTTTGATACCCTTTGACGCAGAGTTTAGAGAGGAAGAACACTTTGGCTTCGCAATCCGAACAACTTTCAAATCCTGCACTTCGAGAGGACTTCAGCGAGTACGTCGCTCACCTACAGCTTCACATGGCGTTACAGGCTCGTAACCTAGTTCCCACCCTGACGCAAACCATTGACAGCCGCGAGCTGCTGCTGCATCAGACCCAGGCTAATTTCGAGAAATTTGTCTCTCGTCAAGTTCTCTAGCCGTCGGCTTGCTTTCAGGGGCAATCTGCTTTCAGATATAACTTCTTAAATCGGGGCAATTTGTCCCCGATTTTTTGCTGTATTGAAATATTTCGCCGACATGGATTAATAGCGCTAAATTGCGGATTTATTAAGTTTCTCAGTCCTAATCTTGTTGAAGCTATACTAAAGGGCACTTCAGCAAGAAAATGTGTGCTGAGGGCAAAAGATTAAAGACGTTTCAAACTTAGTACTGAAGAAGATTAGAGACTTCTTCAAATTAACACTTGTCTTGTCAATAAAACCTGAATACCGGGAATCATAGGCTAGATTAATGCCCAAGTCTAATGAGTAAGGCAATAGGTAACTGTCAAACGAGCGTTTGCTCCTCTGTCCAAAAACTGTATTGCAGACGTTGCATCACTGCTGCACGGACCTACCAAGTTAACTAGCCCAACTAATTGAGCAGGTTGCTGTCGAGTTTTGTACGCCAGATATCAGGTGATGCTAACAAACGACAAAAAGCGAGTCCTTCTTGTGAACTGTCCTGACTCAGAAAAACCTAAAATTTTGGTTGTTGATGATCATCCCTCCAGTCGGATGACTGCTGTTGCTCTTCTCGCAGTAGAAGGTTATGAAGTTTTAGAAGCCAGCAGCGGCTCTACTGCTTTAGGCTGTGTAGTTGACGTTAACCCAGATCTAATCCTGTTAGATGTAATGATGCCAGGAATAGACGGATTTGAAGTTTGTCGTCGACTCAAGCAGGATGAACGAACCCGCTTAATTCCAATTGTTTTTATTACTGCTTTAAACGATCGCCGTGCCCGCTTAAGAGGAATTGAAGCCGGAGGAGACGATTTTCTGACAAAGCCTTTTGACCAGCTTGAGCTTTCTGCTCGCGTCAAATCTCTAGTTCAGCAAAAACGCCTCAACGAAGATCTGGATCATGCCAGTCAAGTCTTATTTTCAATTGCCCGTGCTGTTGAGAGCCGTGATCCTAATACCGGAAATCACTGTGAACGTCTGGTTCTTCAAGGCAAAGCATTTGGTGAATTTCTCAACCTTTCCCGAAATGAGGTTCGCGATTTAATGTGGGGTGGTTACCTACACGATATTGGCAAAGTTGGTATTCCTGATGCAGTTTTGCTCAAGACAGACAAACTCACGCCAGAAGATTGGGAGTTAATGCGACAACATGTGCTAATCGGCGAAAAAATCTGTCAGCCGCTAAGAACGATGCAAGGAGTCATCCCGATTATTCGCCATCATCATGAGCGTTGGGATGGTTCTGGCTACCCAGACGGTTTAGTTGGCGATGAAATTCCTTACCTGGCTCAGGTATTTCAGATCATCGACATTTTTGATGCCCTAACTCATAGCCGACCTTATAAAATTGCCCTCTCGTTTGAGGAAGCTCTCAAAATTATGAATGCAGAAACTGCTAGGGGTTGGCGAAATCCTAAGCTGATGCAACTGTTTTCTGAGTTTGTCCTGACTCAACCTGGGGCAGAGAAGGGGGAAGTTGAAAAAGCTGAATTGTTCACGCATTTGAACTGAGCAAATGGTATTGCTGCGCAGCTCAATGAAGCTGTTTTGTAAGGAGGGTGCAGGCGTCGCCTGCACCCTCCTTACAAAACAGCCTTTTGGAAAAAGCACTAGCAAGGTATACTCCGTGAGAATGGATTAGGTTGGGAAAACATGGTAGCGGTAGCAATTCTGGCAGCGGGACGTGGGACACGAATGAAATCTCACTTACCCAAAGTCTTGCATCCTCTAGGAGGGCGATCGCTGGTTGAGCGAGTTTTGCAAAGTTTGGCAGAGATTCAACCATCGCGCCAATTAATCATCGTTGGCTATCGAAGTGATCTGGTGCAGGAAGCACTCAGCCCCTACCCAGATTTAGAATTTGTCGAACAGACGGAACAATTGGGGACTGGACATGCCGTTCAACAGCTACTTTCCCCGCTGGTAGACTTTGAGGGAGATTTGCTAGTGCTAAACGGTGATGTGCCGCTGCTGCGTCCCCAAACCCTGAAGTCGCTGTTGCACACCCACCAAACGAAGCAGAATGCAGCAACAATTCTGACGGCTCAGTTGCCAGACCCCAAGGGCTACGGGCGCGTGTTTTGTGATGGGCAAAACATTGTGACGCAAATCGTAGAAGACCGGGACTGCACCGCTGCGCAAAAGCAAAACCGCCGAATCAATGCTGGGGTTTATTGCTTTCGCTGGGCTGACCTGTCACGAGTGCTGCCTCAGCTTCAGTCTAATAATGACCAGCAGGAATATTACCTGACGGATACCGTTAGCATTTTGGAACCCGTGATGGCGGTAGATGTAGAAGATCACCAGGAAATTTTAGGGATCAACGATCGCAAGCAGCTTGCCAATGCTTACAGCATTCTACAAACGCGGGTTAAAGATGACTGGATGAAGGCAGGCGTAACGCTAATCGATCCCGATAGTACGACGATTGATGACACAGTGCAGCTTCAGCCAGATGTGATCGTTGAGCCTCAAACTCACCTCAGAGGCAAGACCTTAATTCAAGCAGGCAGTCGCATTGGACCAGGTAGCCTAATCGAAAATAGTCAAATTGGCGAAAATGTGACCGTGCTGTATTCGGTGGTGACAGACAGCACCGTAGCAGCCAATACCCGAATTGGTCCCTATGCTCATTTGCGGGGTCAGGTGCAGGTAGGAGATGGCTGTCGCATCGGCAACTTTGTGGAGTTGAAGAAAACTACTTTGGGCGATCGCACCAATGTCGCTCATCTGTCTTACCTGGGCGACACGACCACTGGAGAACGGGTAAACGTTGGTGCAGGAACGATTACAGCTAATTATGACGGCGTGAATAAACATCCCACTCAAATTGGCGATCGCACCAAAACAGGTTCAAACAGCGTCCTGGTTGCGCCCATTACGGTTGGTGCAGATGTCAACATTGCTGCGGGTTCAACCGTTACCGAAGATGTGCCCAATGATTGTCTAGTAATTGCCCGGGCTCGTCAGGTGGTTAAACCGGGTTGGCGGCTTAAATCCCGCTCAGAAGAACCTCCTCAATAACAAAATCAGTACTAATCTCAAGTGGTACAGGCAAGTTGCACCATTTGAAACGATTTACTAGACCTCAAGTGTGAAGGGCTTCATGCAGAAGGTCGGCTGTTGGGAATTTATTAATTCCTGTTCTGCATAGAACCAAATAGTAACGACTAGTCGGTTTACTATCAGGATAAAGGCCTAGCCCGAGAGTCCCTGTTGTATGACTGGTACTTAAATTTGATGTTTGTCACTTCGTCTGACCCTAACAGCAATTCGTCTCTGACGAAGTTGCCTGAATATAACTCCAAGGCATCGTTGCAGAAAAAGATTGGGCGATCGCCTCACCCCTTAGCCGCTGCTCCTACTCAACCTGATACGCGATTAGCAGATTGGGCGATTGATCCGGTTGACCTAGATCAGCCTCAGTCGCATCAAGGTTCTCTCAGAGGCTCTTCGCCCTCAACAGCTCTAAGAGGAAGAGATTTAGAGGCGCTAGAGGAATTGTTTGAGCATGAAGAAATAGAAGAAGTTCAAGCCGATGTTCTCCGTAATCTGGAATGGATGAGTCCTGAACTTTGTTGGGAGGATGATCCCTTCGATTTCCTCCGTGAGTATCTCTAAGGTAGTGGCATTTAGGTAATAATTTTTTGTTGTGCAGATTTAGCCCGCCCAACAAAAAACTATTACCCTTTTGGAACCCCCTCTCTAAGAGCTGAAATAGCCTTAATGACCGAAACCACCAAACTTTTTAACTCTGATGGAGTTTTTCCCTAAAGCGGAATGAATTCGTAAATCACCCGAAAGGACTCTTGACTCGTTCAGGTTTTGCCTGCTACGGTTGAAAGACAGTTGGAAATTAGCAAAAAACCGCTGCAACAGCCATGATTTACTCAACTTCTTACTTTTATTTTTGGTTTATGGAGGTTCACCTGGGGTGAGTCCAGCTTTGCATGGAACCTCTGGTGAACCGCAGACTACAATCTGCGGTTTTTTGCTTTTTCAGAGTTTGTTTTCCGAGCCATTCATTCAGGAAGTAAAAATGCTGACCTATCTCAATAGCTGGTTTTACGGCTTTTACTTTTTTTGGTCCAGGGAAATACCCGGGTGAGATGGTCATGCAATCTTCTACCAACCCGGGACTTCAGGCGGTTCCGGGTTTTTTAATGGCTTGGATTTTTCTCAGTTGAGTTTCTCACAGTTCAATCTCTCACAGTTCGATTTCTCGCAATTCACACCTTGTTCACACCACTACGTTCTTTTTAAAGGAGTCTCCAGTGCAAAACGCTAAACTCGCTGCTAAAGCTAATCCCAGCCATAAAACCGTCGTTCAGCTTTCAGAACAAATTGCAGTCGGAGGACAAGATTTGCTGATTGTAGGCGGCCCTTGCTCGGTCGAAAGTCAGGCTCAAATGGAGGAAGTCGGCAGCCGCCTTGTCACAGCTCCTGTTCAGGCAATCAGGGGCGGTGTATTCAAGCCTCGCACTTCACCTTACGCATTCCAGGGAATGGGGCAAGAGGGGTTAGAAATTTTGGCATCTGTTCGCGATCGCTCTGGACTACCTGTAATTACTGAGGTGATGGCAATCTCGCAGATTGAGGCGATCGCCACCCACGCCGATGCGCTACAAATCGGCAGCCGCAATATGCAAAACTTCGACCTGCTCAAAGCCGTTGGTGAAGTAGACAAACCCATCGTCCTCAAGCGTGGACTAGCTGCCACGATCGAAGAATTCGTCATGGCCGCAGAATATATTCTCAGCCACGGCAACCCAAACGTCATCCTGTGCGAGCGCGGCATTCGCAGCTTCGACCCCTATACCCGAAACGTGCTTGACCTAGGAGCAGTTGTTGCCCTGAAGCAAATTACTCACTTGCCTGTAATTGTTGATCCCAGTCATGCCGCAGGCAAACGCGAATTAGTTGCCGACCTTGCCAGAGCCGCTGTTGCCTGTGGGGCAGACGGCATTATGGTCGAGTGTCACCCTGAACCCGAAAAATCTGTCTCTGATGCTCGTCAAGCCCTTTCTCTCGATGACATGGTGAGCCTGGTTCAAAGTCTCAGACCTGTTGCTGCTGCTGTAGGACGCTCGATTCCTATGAAAGCCGGAAATTTGCCCCGGCTTTCACTCGTTTAAAGGACTTGGGTTACATAGCAATTCTCAATTGCACGGTATACAGCAGTGGTGCACCGCGCCACTGCTGTATGTTGTACTTTAGCTACCCAAGAACTGCTATAAACTTACCTACGCGGAACTTGTTCAACCAGGTCAAATCTATGCAGTTCGGTCCCGGCTTCGGCGTTACCTTTTTGTATTACTTCACTAGCACTGCTGTCCTATTCACCCTTGTCTCATCTCAGGCGTTAGGAATAGGCATGGGCTCTGGAATTCCCCAGCAGGTTGGACTGATGGGCGGGCTGGCTGCTGGGCTGATGGGAGCATATTTCAACCGGACGACTACTCTCTCCGTGACGTTCAAGGGCAAAAAGGCATTCCTATCGAACTTGAACAACGTTTTGGGTCAAATGGGCTATCAGCAAAAGTCAGAGGCAGATGACTTGCTGGTGTATGAGCGATCGGAGTTAGGCAAGTTTCTCTCGGGTAAAGTTTATGTTCAGCTTGAGCCAGAGAAAGCAACGCTCGCCAGCCGCTCTATTCAGCTAAAGCGAATTCAAAAGCAAATTCAGTAGTAAATTACAACAGAGCCATTACTGACTGATGGCGATCTTTAAGCTACGGCAAAATGATTCGATCGCCTTCAATCCTTGAGCAGGCGTGCCTTCTGCCAGTCGCTTCACGAATGCACTACCGACAATCACTGCATCTGCGCCCCATTCTCTTACCTGACGAGCCTGTTCCGGTTGCGAGATGCCAAAACCGACCCCAATTGGCTTATCAGTAACGTTCCGCAGATCTAGCAGCAAATCTTGTACTCGCGTTTCGACCTGAGAGCGAATTCCGGTCACACCCGTTACGCTGACTAGGTAAATGAAGCCTTGAGATTGAGTGGCGATCGCCTCGATTCGTTCTTTTGGGCTAGTCGGGGCCACTAACAGCGTCACGTCAATCCCTGCTGCCGCCGCTGGCTTGAGCAACCCTTCTACTTCCTCTAACGGCAAATCGGGAACCACTAACCCTCGTGCACCCGCCTCAGCAATCTGCTGCAAAAATGCCTCAATTCCCCGGTTCAGAATGGGATTGTAGTAGGTGAACAAGATGATCGGAGCTTTTAGTTCAGGGCTAACTTGCCGGACTACGTCTAGTACTTGCTCCAGACGGGTTCCCTGCTGAAGCGCACGGGTCGCTGCTGCCTGAATGACTGGACCATCAGCGAGTGGGTCAGAGTAAGGAATTCCCAGCTCGATCAGGTCAGCACCACTGCGATCAAGGGTCTTGAGCGCTTCTGCTGTTGTTTCTAAGTTAGGATCACCCGCTGTGATAAAGGGAATCAGCGCACACTGGCCGCGATCGCGCAGAGCATCCATGCAATCTAGAACTAATCCCATTTGTGACCTTGCCGCTCCGTAGATTCGCTAAAAAATGACCGTTCCCCATTCTACGGCTCGTTGGTCGTCTGCGATCGCCTGGCTTCCTCAGTTGCTAACTGTTTCTCCTGAGCTAACTGTTTTTCCTGCTCAATTTCTGCCTGAAGCTTGGCTAGTTCCTCTGGAGTCATCTCTTCCAAGCGCTTCTGCAAAACAGCATCCTCATAGTCCTGAAGTTGCTGATTGTAGGTCATATTTTGAGTTACAGCTCGAAACAGGTAGGTCAGCAGCCAGCCGACTAACCCACCAACTAAAGCAGCTTGACTCCAAATACCAGCATCGACGCTATCCAGCCCAGCCCGTTGCAAGATCAGGTAGAGTAAGCCGCCTGCCGCAAAAATACCAATACCAATACCAATTACGTCAATTCGTCGCATCCAGGGTCAACCTGAGTCATCTGTCAAAAATATTTTCCGTTGCAGCAAAGAGTCTAAGGGAAATAGCTTCTAAGGGCAAACTGCTGCTTGCCCTTACGGAGATTTCCTTAGTTCCACAGTCCAGCGCAACGGATCGCTATGTTTCAATCGCTAGGTTTCAATTTGCCGCCGCTGTGGACGGAAGTTGAGAAACGGGCTAAGTAGTACCAGCCCAGGGAAGAACAGAAATACAAAAAAGTACATTAGTACCCGCTCTACTGAGCTAGCAATGTACCAGCGCTTTTGCAGGTAAAAGAAGGTGATCGCCGGGATGACCAGCAAATATGCTCCTCCCAAGCCCAGATATAGCAATGGAACCAATGGAATTGACATAACCTTCACAAATAACTCAGCTGATTAATAATCCTGACTACCCAGTGCTGTCCCGAGCAGATCCCCTCTATATTACCGCTAGCTGTGGAAATCGCACTGTTTAAGCCAATTAACTCGACCAATCAAATAAATTACTAATTCTAATTTGTGGTGAAATTACTGACTTGCTCTAAAATATTATATACTTAAATAATATTACAGGTACTTAGCCTGTAAATATCCATTCAGTCAACTGAGGAAGGCTATTAATCAAAGCAAAATGCTTGTAAGGTATGTAATCAAAGTAACAAAAGTCTGAATTCCATGGGATTCCTTGCTCCACAAGAATCTGCTGCAGCAAAATCAAACCTCCTAACGAAGCTGACCACGTAACCCACTATTGCAAAACCTGTTGCAAAGCAGAGTGAGGAACGTCGTTAACAACCCTGTACCTTGGCTTACCGCAACATTATTGGCACTAGTGTCACAAAAGAAGTTGCGTAGACTCGTAAATAGTGATGGAATAGACAAGTATCGACTGAGTAAATCAAAATCCTCAAGTTGAATCACGGGGGCGTGGCGGAATGGTAGACGCTGCGGACTTAGAAAACTGAGCCTTGACGGGGAAACCCATCAAGTGGAAGCTCTCAAATTCAGGGAAACCTAAATCTGAAGCAACGGAAATAGGCTCTATGAGTGAGGCATTAGCTGCATCAGCAGTTGTCCTCAACCTCACAACCTCTTTCCTGTGCCTTAGACAAGGCAATCCTGAGCCAAGCCGATTAGCAGATAAGGCAAAGTGCTAGACTCTGAGCCTGATCGGAAGGTGCAGAGGCCCGACGGGAGCTACCCACACGTTTTGTTGGCAGCTGAAAAGCTTCGCAGAGCGCGGGTAAAGGGAGGGTCCAATTCTCAAAGCCTAATGATCTAGCACTAGATCGCTCAAGGCAGTAGCGAAAGCTGCGAGAGGATGAAAATCCGTTGACTGTTGAAGTCGTGAGGGTTCAAGTCCCTCCGCCCCCATATTCAGCTAAATATTCCCTTAGCGCTACTCCTGAAGCTTCTTCACAAGTGATGCCAAGCTTGAAGCTTTTCTAGGCGATATGAGCGAAATTTGTGGCACCTAAATTTTGCTTGGCAAGCCATGTTGGGTTGAAAACTGCGTACCCCTACAGCATTTTCTGTCACAAATGCAAATCTACTTTAGACTAAAAAGCCGTACTTGCTCTTAATAGGTAACCTTAATGTATCCTAGAACCTTCTGGCGGATACGCCGGTGGGTACGCAGATGCAATGATTGACACAACATCTGACTCTCGTTGCCGGAATTGACTAGATTACGATTGAGGATTAGGGAGGAGAGCATTTTAAGCGTTAACTCGTCTGGGCTGGTAGGCACTGCCATTTTCTAGACATACTCAGTAAACACAACAGATTGCCAACTTTTTGAGTGAAGCGCTAGTCACTTTGGGTAATGTGATGATTGTGGATAGATTGACAGAAGGTCAGACTCCAGCAAAATCAAATCGGAGTCGGCGAGACGTCTCGCAGGCACAAGACATAATCTACAATCACCTCTTGGAGATTGTTAAAACATGGTCGCCTGAAGACGTTTTAGTAGAGTTTAGACATCTCTTTATTCACCATGTTGATACTGTTAGCTCAGATACGCTGCCAGCTTTATATGAACTTGTTTTTGCCAACCAAGAACAGGAATTTCGGAATACGCTCAAACGAGCTTGTTACATTCTGATTAACAACTGGGATATTGCTAGAAGCCACAAATCAATTCAGCAGCTAATTCAACTCTTTTCAGATCCAGTTCTTAATCGCCATACGTTATCTCCAACGCTGAAAAGGCTGCGTATCTGGCTCAAAAATTTTGTTGATAGTCCAGATTTTCAAGAACTTAAACTTTTTGCTGCTAGATATGAAAACCAGGAAGAACTTCACTGGAGCCAGCGATATACTTCCTATTTACTTGTTCCACAATACATCAACTTAAAAAATCCGATTGAGCAGCGTGAAGCTGCAAGAGCATTATCACGGCAACTGAAAGATAAGTTTAAATTTGAGTTGGCTCTTTATACTGCCCGTTGTGAAACCGCTGCGCCTAAAGAAAAGTTACCCAAAAATCCAACGAGTTTGGGTGATAACGGTTTGCGTTTAATCAAAATGATTGTAGCTAGACGAGGGAAATTCAGTTACGCTAACCTGGCTAACATTTTTGTTAATCAAACTAGAACTTTAACCTATCAGGATTTCAAGCGTAGCCTTGGGGAATACCTGCTTTTTTCGGTTGAGCATGACGATTTTGTGACAACGTTTAAGAAGCAGCTGTTGGAAAGACTAGATGCGCTATACACCACCCACAACGACAAGGTAATTACTGATGCGTTGCTGCTGCGGACTTCTAATCGAGTCATTGAGTATCTCACAACTGAAAACCAGCAAGAGCCTTCCTCTCTCTTTGTATTGCTACTTTCACAAGGTAATCCTCTGACCCTGGTAGTTGTCCTATTAAAGATCATTCTAGTTTGCAAATATGCACGTACGCACCTAGAAGCTCGTATCGCTGATTTGATCAAATACTACGAGGGCTTTTCTGAAGAAGACTGTCAATGGGTTGTCAACTTCTTTGAGATTTTCAATATTACGATGGCAATCTACGCTGAGAATGTTGAATACAATTTGGTTGACATGAACAATCACAATTCACCTCAGCGAGCAAAACTAAGCCTAGATGCCTGCCGAATTTTTTCTCAGTTTAAGCGGAATGGGGCTTTAGCTGATGAACCTGAAGCTTTAGAGGATACCTTAGAGACACTCATTCAAGAGGGTGAGGAAGAGTTGAGTAGCTAAATGTTTTAGCTGAACTGTTTTAGCTGAACTACTCAATGCTGACTCCTCGGAAAGTTTGGGACCGCGATCGCCCCGCCACAGGAGCCTTCTCAATCTCTCTCGCTCTAACTTGGTGCTGCTGGAAATGCTTCTGCCATAGCTCAGGCGCATTTAACGTTTCACCACCATGAACCGTTCTGCGCTGTCGCACCTGACATAGAACAGGCGTATTGACACAAGCCCCTGCAACAATCACCTGCCCTTTGGTAAGGGCGGGTAACTCTTTCAGTAAGTCCCGTCCGGCTGCCTCTACACCATATTTAAGGCTGTCCTGATCAACAGGATTAACGATCCGCATGATGAACTGGCTCATGCACTGAGATAGAACATCTGAGTCAAGCTTGCCGGGACGTTGGGTAATTAGCCCTACCCCCATGCCAAACTTTCGTCCCTCACTCAGGATGGTTCGCAAAATCATCTTGCAGCGAGACGGCTCATGGGCAGGCGCAAAGCGATGAGCTTCCTCGAGCAGGACAAAGACGGGATAAGGCAGATAGTTCTCATCCTCGGATGTGATGTTGCCCTTTTCCGTATTCATGCGTGCATGGCTCGCTTGTCGTAACACTGCTGCACAGATAACTTGCTGTTCTTCCTGGCTAATCTCATTCATTTGCAGCACGGTCACTTGTCCCGGTTCAAACAAATCTTTGGGAGCAAGGTGATCAATTGAGTGGAAATATGCTGATCGATCCAATCGGTCGAGTTTCCATTCAATCGCAGGAGCAGAAGATCCGGTCTTTTCATTTCCTTCGTCATCCTGCGTTCGGTCTGCTTCATAGACCGCGGCAATCAAATCATTCACGCCCCAGCGATAGTCGCCCCGCTTGTGTCGCTTAAGAATAGTGAACGCTTTGTTGAGAATTGACTGCTGGCGATCGCTCATTTCTGGCAGCAGCGTCAAAATATCGTAGTAATCCAATGAAGAAACCCGAATCCGCACATCGTCTGGAGTCAGGACTTTAACCTTAGGGGCATAACCATCTGCGGCTGTAAAATCCGGATGCCCTCGCATGTCTGATAGCGTCCCATATTCTCCATGCGGGTCAAAAATCAGCACTGCGGCTCGGTTGTGGGGCGATAGCAATTCCTCAACCAAGACCCCAGCCGTATAGGACTTACCCGATCCGGTTCCCGCTAAAATCGCCATGTGGGTGCTGACTAATTCTTTGACATCCAGGGCGATCGGCACTGACGCAGTTTCTCTCAGCAACAGGGAACCAATATGGGCTGAACCGACTTCTCCAGGTTGCCGTTTATTCAAAACCTGCTGCAAACCAGCATCGTCAGCTAAATATACTTTTGCGCCTGGATCAGGCGTTTTACGTGGGTTCATAAAGCCCAGCGATCGATGGAAGTAGCCGATTACATCCACAGTGACTTCGTAGATTTCAGGGCTGGGATGGGTGAAACCAACTAAGGCAGCGATCGCCTCTGGGCTAATCTCGGTATCAGCAAAAATCCGATCAGGCAAATGATCAATTAAACAACGAGCTGAAATTTTACCTAGAATCTGTAGCGGCATTTGGAAGGCTTCCGCTGCAGGCACTTCATAGTAAACAAACTCACCAATCTTAACGTGACGGTTATTTGCCGTAATGAAAACATACTGATTTCCGTCTTCCCCCGGACCTTTAACCGTACCGATCGTCTGTGATGAGGAGAGTGCAACTGGTGCTGAAGTCACTGAAGTCATAGATTCAAAATGCAGAGGGAGTAAAGCCCTTTCCCTGTCGGTTATAGCAGGTATTAGCTTCAGTATGGGTTAGTAACCTTTGCCCTAAAGAATTTTCTTAACCTTGCAAGACATTGCATAACTAGTGCAAGCCCTGAGAATTGCGGAAGGCTCTCACACAAATTTTGAAAAACATTAGACAAGATTTAGTGAATCGTAGAGGAATCACGGATACTGTAAGCCTTTGACAACGTGTAATCTGAAGCAAGTCAAGATCACCCAGCCTCAAGGTAAACAACATATCAGATCAGATGCGGCAAAAACTGGCTCAAATTCCTTTGACAAGCGACACTAGTCAATCAGCGCTGTTGGCGTTGAGCCAGGTGATTGGAGAAACGTTTTTGGCAGATTGTTGTGCGATCACCCTTAATCCTGATGGAGCTAGCCATCAGTCCGTCTGCTGGACTCCTCAAAGTCAAGCGACTTTTCATCGCTATCAACCTACCTCACTAATCATTTTGCAAAAACGGCTCTTCAAAGGATCTGAAGAAACATCTGATTGTTCTCATTCGATTGCTTTAGCTGACATTCAGACTGCTCTTCTTGACCACCAAGCAGCATCTGAGCTTCAGAGAGAAGCGCAATCTCAACCTTCTTCATCACACATACCAGAAAGCCAAAAAAATAAACCACTATTGCTAAACGTGCCAACACCAGCCATCAAAGCGGTCTTGGCTAAAAGAACCCATTTTCAGGGGCGAATCAACGGAGTCATTATGGTGATGCGATCGCAATCTCATCGATGGACACAGGAAGAGGTTCAGCTACTCGAAACTGCATCAGAGCAAGTTGCGATCGCCATCTCTCAAACTCAACTTGAGCGGCAAGTGCAGCAGCAAGTAAGGTATCAAGCATTTATCGATCAGCTAACTAGAGCTATCCGGAGTGCTTGGGATCTACCCCAAATCTTTCAACTCGTAACAGAAGGATTAATTACAGCGCTACAGATTAGCCGCAGTGCTGTTTTGTTGCTCAAATATTCTGACCACCCCCTCAAAAACCGCACCTTACAAATTCCAAAAGCTAAAGTAACGGTTGTTTGTGAATCACCCAGAGCTTGTGACCTGCTCAATTCTCCAACTGCTTCAAGCTCTGAGGAAATCATCAACTCAGAAACAGGCACTTGGTCTAATACCTCCTTTGAACTTTCTAGTTGTCAACTTTGTCAGCAAGCATTTATCAATGGTACCGAGCCTGTCGTCATTTCCACGGCTACCACCGATGTCTTAAACCCTCCTATTTCTGCTGACTTTATCGCCCCTGCTAAAAGTATTGCGCCAATCTTCAACCTGGAAGCAATGCCAGCTCTAGTTTTGATGCCGCTAGAAAGTCAAGGCACCGTACTGGGCTACCTAACTTTGCAGCACTCTCAGCCTTGTTCCTGGCAGCGAGAAGATATTATCTTTGCCAAACTAGTTGCAGCTCAACTCAGCACTGCCATCATTCAATCCCGGACACTGCGACAGGTACAAGCATTAGTCGAAGAGCGCACTGCCCAACTCAAGCGAAGCCTTGAAGTACAGGCAAAACTTTACGAAAAAACCCGCCAACAGGTCGAACAATTGCGCCGATTGCACCAGATTCGGGAAGAATTTCTTAGTACAGTCAGCCATGAACTGCGGACTCCCTTGACCAGTATGA
Source organism: Cyanobacteria bacterium FACHB-471 (assembly GCA_014695345.1). GTDB lineage: Bacteria > Cyanobacteriota > Cyanobacteriia > Elainellales > Elainellaceae > JAAUTN01. Next base: position 38,373 of record JACJOC010000058.1, on the reverse strand, counting down.
CTCTAGCGATTCGAATGTTGCGCCAGGCAGACCTACCACCAGAGCGCCAAGCTAAATACCTAGATATTTTGGAACAGCAGTGTGCTCAAGAAACAAGCTTGATCAATGACCTGCTAGCATTGCAGAAACTAGAGTCAAACTCAACGACTATTCAATGGCAGAAAATAGATTTCAAGGATTTCATTCAAGACCTGACCCAATCCTTTGAAGTAAGTCTAACCAGCAAAAAATTAACTCTAGTTGTCAATTTACCTTCTCAACCTTTGCCAGTTCATACCGATTTAGACAGCCTCAATCGCATTCTGACAGAACTGCTGACAAATGCCGAAAAATATGCAGATTACGGTAGTTCTATTCACTTGAACGCTCATCGTGAATTTAGTCATTCAGAGAATTGTTTGGTCCTGACACTCAGTAATGTCGGCTCTGCAATTTCTCCGGAGGAATTGCCGTACATCTTTGACAAATTTCGCCGGGGGCAGGGAGTCACTCAAAGAGCAATCCAGGGAACTGGGCTGGGACTTGCTCTTGCGAAAGGTTTGGTAGAACACCTCAACGGAACGATTGCCGTCTCTAGTCGTCCCCTAGAGCAGAGCCAATCCTGGGAGACTTGCTTTACCTTAACTCTACCTGTAGTTCATGGGAACTCTACCTACTCTGACCTTGACAGAACCCTAATCTAATTGAGAAATTGGGCATAGATACCTATGAAAGCTGCTAACCCTCAGTTCTTTTCTTCTGAATTCCCTGTTTATCCTGAAGCCGATCGACTGGAGTTACCCGTGACCGACGTGTACAACCTAAATTCGGAGCGTAGTCCTTTAGCCGCTCAGGATGCAGCAGCTCCTGAGTTGGTTAACGTTGACCTGCCTTATGAGCCAGCCCTGCTGGAGGATGTAGAGGTTGAGACGGAACGGTTGGATGGGCGGCAGCGCCGAATTTCTGCAAAGGTACAAATTCCTTATCCTGCTGAGCAAGTTTGGCAGATCCTCACGGATTACGAGAAGCTTTCAGACTTTATTCCAAGCTTGTCTAAGAGCAGACAGATTCCTCACCCGCAAGGCGGTATTCGGCTGGAGCAAGTAGGAACTCAGTGTTTGCTTAACTTCAAGTTTTGTGCGCGCGTAGTCCTTGATATGGTTGAGAATTTTCCTCAACGGCTTGACTTCAAAATGGTTGAGGGAGACTTCAAGGTGTTTTCTGGGAGCTGGCAGCTTCAACCTATTATGTTAGGGAATCAAACAGGCACAGAACTTTGCTATAGCGTTCTGGTTTTGCCTCGCATGGCAATGCCTGTGGGACTGATTGAACGTCGGCTCAGCACCAATTTGGCGATGAATCTAGTTGCGATTCGTGAGCGGGTTAATGAATTGTTTAGCTTGTCATGACGCGATCGCCAAATGCCCTAAATGAACCGCAGCGCGAAGTTCTAGTTGCCTGGTTATTCCTGGCTCCAGCCCTGATTTTACTAGGGGCATTCCTACTGGGTCCGATTGCCTATCTGATCTATCTCAGCTTTACATCAGGCAGCTTCACCCGTGCGGGAATTCAGTGGGTTGGGCTGAGAAATTACTGGCGGCTATTCCTCACTCCAGATTTTTGGCAAGTTATCGGCAATACGGTTTATTTCACCTTGGCTACTGTAATTCCCAGTCTGGTGATTCCCTTGGGCTTGGCAGTGCTGCTAAATCGGTCGGTAGCGTTTAGAGGGCTGCTGCGGACTGCCTATTTTATTCCCTCAATTACCTCTCTTGTTGCCGTAGGGCTTGGGTTTCGCTGGCTATTTCAAACCGATGGTCCGGTGAATGCGCTGTTGAGCACTGTTGGGATAGAGCCAATTCCCTGGTTGGGCAGTGTCACCTGGGCAATGCCTGTGCTGATTTTGTTGAGCATTTGGAAGCAGCTTGGCTTCAACCTGGTGGTGTTTTTGGCGGGGTTGCAAGCCATTCCTGCCAATCGTTATGAAGCGGCCGAGCTGGATGGTGCAAATGTTTGGCAGCAGTTTTGGCACATTACACTGCCGGGGTTACGTCCGACGCTAATCTTTGCAACGGTGACGACAGCAATTTTTACGCTCCGCAGCTTTGAGCAACCTTATGTAATCACCGGCGGTGGTCCGTTAAACTCGACGAATCTGCTGGTTTTTTACATCTATAATCAAGCATTCGCTCAGTTTGACTTTGGCTATGCGGCTGCGGCTGCTACAGTGCTGTTGATGGTAACGCTAGTGTTTGTTTACTTACAGCTCCGAATTTTAGGAGATGAAAATTAAGCAGGATGATCGTCTGACGGATTGGCTGTGGCTGTTAGGGCTCTTTGCAGCAGCAATGTTGCTATACAGCATTAATTTGGGCGGCTTGCCCCTGCGAGATTGGGATGAGGGGCTAGTGGCACAAGTGGCGCGTGAGATTTGGCGATCGCCCCCCCATTCCTTAATCTGGCTCTATCCTACTTACTGGGGTGAACCCTACTTAAATAAGCCGCCGCTGATGCATTTGCTGGTTGTGGGAAGTTATGCGATCGCTGGCATCAACGAGTGGTCAGCTAGACTGCCAGGGGCTTTTCTCACAGCGCTTTCGGTGCCCCTGCTTTACAGCATTGGACGAGAAGCTTTTGGGCAACGAATTCCTGCTGTTTTTGCCGCTTTAGTCTACCTGACGTTTCTCCCTGTAGTGCGACATGGGCGATTGGCGATGCTGGATGGAGCAGTGCTGTGCTTTATGCTGCTGATGGTCTGGTGTTTGCTGCGATCGCGCCGAGACAGTCGCTACAGTTTGGGGATTGGCATCGGATTTGGTTTGATTTGCCTGACCAAAGGTGTGATGTTGGGCTTGCTGCTGGGAGCGATCGCCCTAATCTTTTTACTATGGGATACTCCGCGATTAATCACTCTGCCCTACCTTTGGGCTGGCATCGGCATTGGCAGTTTACCCGTTGCCTTTTGGTATGGAGCACAATGGCTGCAGTATGGACAGCAGTTTCTCGGCGTTAGCGTCGTTGACCAGTCCTTTCGTCGTATCTGGACACCTGTAGAGAATCACATTGGTCCGCCCTGGTACTACATTTTAGAGCTGCTCAAATATGGCTTTCCTTGGCTGCTGTTTTTGCCTCTAGCGTTTAAGCGGGTTTGGCAGAATCGAACCTTGAGTTGGGCAAAACTGGTTTTGGTTTGGAGTGGGGTCTACCTGATGGCGATTTCCCTCATGGCAACCAAGCTGCCCTGGTACATTTTGCCGCTCTACCCGGCTCTAGCTCTGGCTGTTGGCGCTCAGCTTGCTCAATTTTGGGGAAGTCAGCCTATTGGCATGAAGCAGTCCCACAGTTCAACTTATTCCCGGGTTTGGATTGGAGTATTTGCTTTATTTGCAGTGGTAGGTTGGGTTGGGAGCCTTTATTTCGCCAAGTTTAGTCTGCAACCTGAGCCTGACCTGGAGGTGATTCTGGCATCGGTCGGGGTTTCCATGACCACAGTTGCTGTTTTAATCGCACGACAAAATCCGCAGTTTCTCTCTGTTTTGATCTGGGGAAGCTATCTGTCGCTGCTGTTGCTAATGGCTTCTGAGCATTGGGTCTGGGAAATAGCCGAGGCATATCCGGTGAAACCTGTCGCTGAAATTGTGCAGCAGGGTGTCCCGACTGATCAGCGTGTTTACACGTCCTACCCATACAATCGTCCGTCCTTGAATTTCTATAGCGATCGCCGCGTTATCCCTGCTTCTCAAGAACGGCTTCTAGAACTTTGGAACAGTAATCCTCAACCCTATTTTTTGCTTGACTCCAATGCTCTTAGAGATCTCAAGCTCCAGCCCAAAGCGATACTCAATGTGTCAAAGGGAACTGAGAATTGGATATTGATCACAAAAGAAGGCAGTTAGAAAACTAGTTTTCAGGAGTGACCAGCGCTACATAAACAGTTATCTTCGATACCGCGGTGAGTTCATCTATCGGCGTTAATCGATGGAGTTGGGCGATCGCTACACCTGCTTGAGCGTGCTAAGAGAAATTATGCTAGTTGATGCTTGTGTTGAAATTCCAGTCATTGATTTTTCTCCTTTTGTCACAGATGACCTAGAGGGAAAACAGCGAGTTGCTCAAGAAATTTATCGTGCTTGTCATCAGGTAGGTTTTTTGTATCTGACTCATCACGGCATTCCACAAGAGGCGATCGCTCACGTATTCGACCAGTCACGTCGGTTTTTTGCCTCGCCAGATGAGGAAAAGCAGGCGATCGCCTGGTCAAACGAAATGAGCAATCGTGGCTATGTCGGCGTTGAGCGAGAACGACTGGACGAGACAAAGCCTGGTGATTTGAAAGAAGCTTTTAATGTTGGCAAAGAAGTGTCTGTTGAGGATGTGGGAACTGAGAATCCAGCTCTAATGCTAAACCAGTGGCCCGCTGGTCAAGATGACTTTCGGCAGGCGGTGACAGAGTTTTTTGAAGTTTGCACGGAAGCTGCTGATCGGATATTTCGTGCGTTTGCGATCGCCCTTCAAATGCCTGAATCCTTTATTTCTGACAAACACCAGGCTCATAACTATACCCTCCGCCTACTCCATTACCCACCTTTAGCGAACCCACCAAAGCCAGGACAAATTCGGGCGGGAGCACACTCTGACTACGGTACGCTGACGCTGCTGTTTCAAGATGATGTGGGTGGCTTGGAGGTGCAAACGGCAGCGGGTGGATGGATTTCAGCTCCCTCAATTCCTGATGCCGTTTTGATTAATACGGGGGATTTAACCCAGCGCTGGAGCAATGATGTGTTTCGCTCGACTAAACATCGGGTGGCACTGCCTCAGGGGGAAAATGTGGGACGCGATCGCTACTCGATTGCCTTCTTCTGTCAACCTGATGCTGAAGCTGAAATCGTTTGCCTGCCCAGTTGTCAGTCCTCAGAAAATCCACCCCGATACCCTCCCGTGACATCGGGCGAATACCTGCTTAGCCGCCTACAGGCAACCTACTAAGAAGTAAGAAGGATGAAGTAGTAACACCCATTCGTCCTGATCGACCGACAAAAATTATCGCGTAGGTTGGGTGTAGCAAAGCGAAACCCAACATCCACAAGGTTCAAGGCTTCTCACCGCTCCATCTATTAACCCGGCAATGTAAGTCCTGAAGGGGAATCTAGCGTTTTCAACGGTTACAGCCTAGAAAATGCTAGATCAATGATTGCCGGTTTAATATCACTCAATCAACTATTCAGAATGACTACACCGTTCACCTTTCGTCGGTTGCTGCCAACGCTATGGGGACTATCGCTTTCCATTCCCCTCCTAGTGCTAGGTGCTTGTGGTCAAAGCACGACTTCCACCGATGCTGAACCAACTGAGGCAGCATCCCCGACTGAGGCAGAAGGTTCAGCAGATGTTCCTAGAATGGCACTAGTGCTGAGCGGTTCTTCGACTGACCAATCTTGGGATCAGGCTGCCTTTGAAGCGGGTCAAAAGCTAGAGGAACAAGGGGTTGAAGTAGCGGTTTCAGAAGCGGTTGATCCAGCGAATGTCGCCGCCGTTTTGCGCCAGTACGCAGAGGAAGGATATGACCTGGTTGTGGCGCATTCCTTTAGCTACCAAGATGCTGTATTTGAAGTGGCAGAAGAATTCCCAGAAGTGAATTTTGCCTGGGCAGGTGGCATTGGCGAAACGGCAGAAAACGTGGCGGACTACGACCAACCCTTTTATCAAGGGGCATACCTGATTGGGTTAGTGGCTGCTGAGCTAAGCGAAACAGGGAAACTAGGTGCGTTGTATGGCTATGACATTCCCGTTTGTCATGCAATGGGAGAGGCAATGCTGGCTGGTGCGCAGCAGGTGCGTCCTGGTGCAACGCTAACCAGCGCGGCGGTAGGCGATTGGTATGACGTTGCCAAAGCTAAGGAAGCGGCACTATCTCAAGCAGAAACCGGGGTGGATTTCTGGATTGGCTGTGGTCAGGGTCCAACGCTGGGACAGATTGAAGCAGCAAAAGAGTCAAGTGGATACGCTACTGGCTATGTCGGTGATATGTCGTCTTTGGGTCCGGAAGTGGTTGCATCTAACCTGATTTGGAATATGGAGCCGCTGTTTCAGCAAATGCTGGACGATACGGCGGCTAATACCTTTGCCGATCAGTTCTATAATTTGGCAATTCCAGAAGGGGTAATTCAGGTTGAGGTGCCAACCGATTTCCAAGATGAGGTCGGTGAGGAGGTGCTGAAATCTGTGGAGGAGACGAAGGAACAGATTGCAGCAGGCGAATTAGAAGTGCCGTTTGTGCCAAATTAGGAATTCCAGATAGGGGCGAACGATCGTTCGCCTGTGGATAGGTCGAGCGATCGCCAAATATCCTAATTCCATATCGTTGCGCTTACACGAGTCTATTCAGTTCTCTGAATTGCATTATCTGAATTGCATTATCTAAATTGCATTACCTAAATTGCATTACCTAAATTGCATTACCTAAATTGCATTAATGGATCATTCACCCTCACAATCTACCCTTCTACCTGCGGTTGATATGCGAGGCATCACCAAACGGTTTCCGGGAGTGATGGCAAATCAGCAGGTCGATTTTGTGGTGCAAGCGGGTGAGATTCACGCACTACTGGGTGAGAATGGGGCGGGAAAAACCACGCTGATGAATATCCTCTGTGGGCTGTATGAGCCAGATGAGGGGGAGATTTGGCTGCGAGGACAGTCAGTGCGGTTTCAGCGTCCTGCCGATGCGATCGCTGCTGGGGTTGGCATGGTGCATCAGCATTTTATGTTGGTGGAGCGGTTTACGGTCGCTGAAAATATTGCGCTAGGGCAAACCGGACGAGGTTGGCGAGACGATGCACGCTCACTCCATCAGCGACTCAGGGCTCTTTCGGCTCATTATGGTTTAGGAATTGATCCGACGGCACCCGTTTGGCAACTGTCTGTTGGAGAACGACAGCGGGTAGAAATTCTCAAGGCGCTCGATCGCCAAGTTGATGTCCTCATTCTGGATGAGCCAACGGCAGTCTTGACCCCGCAAGAAACCAAAGGTTTAATGACCATTCTGCGAGACTTGGCGGCTCAGGGGACTGCCATTATTTTTATCAGCCACAAGCTAAATGAGGTGTTGGCGTTGTGCGATCGCGTCACTGTATTGCGAGACGGACAGCGAGTTGGCTCTGTTGAAGTTGCTAACTGTGATGCTCATCATTTGACCGAGCTAATGGTGGGGCGAGAGGTGAATCTAGACCGTCCAGATCGGGTTGTTGTGGAAGTTGCGGATCGTTCTCCCCTACTGTCTTTGGAGCAAGTTTCTACGGTAGGGCATCACCGTTTGCCGGTTCTCCAGGATATTAATCTTCAGGTTTACCCAGGTGAAATTGTTGGCATCGCTGGGGTCGATGGCAACGGACAGCGAGAACTGGAGGAAGCAATAATTGGGCTGCGATCGCTCACTCAAGGACAAATCCACCGTAACGGCACACTGGCTCATATTCCCTCCGATCGCTACAGCATGGGCTTGATCCCGGAGTTTTCGGTGACAGAAAATCTGCTGCTGCGCGATATCGATCGTTTCCCCTTCAGCCAGAAAGGATTTCTGCGTCCAGCGCAAATGGTGAAACAGGCGATCGCCCTGGTGCAGCAATACCTGATTCGGACTCCTTCGGTTCACACGCCGAGCGGCACTTTGTCTGGTGGCAATGCTCAAAAGGTGATTATTGCCCGTGAGCTATATCGCAATCACCCGGTTATTCTCGCGGCCCAACCGACACGAGGGCTAGATGTAGGAGCGATGGAATATGTTCACGCTCAACTGATGGCTCAGCGAGATGCAGGAGCAGCAATTTTGCTGATTTCAACAGAACTGGATGAAATCTTGCGCCTGTGCGATCGCATCGCCGTTCTCTATGAAGGTCAGATTGTCGGTTTGATAGACGCAGCGACAGCAGATGTCAATCATCTGGGACTGCTGATGGCAGGCAAGACTCAAGTTACGGATGACCCCATGATGAGTGAGAAGCGATCGCTCCAAACTTCATGACTTCTAATTCTGTTGCATCTAACTCGGTCAAGCAATTCCCGCTGCAAAGGCTGAAACCTTTAGCTCCAGTGCTAGGAATTCTCATAGCACTGTTATTCAGCAGCATTTTGCTGGCGCTTAGCGGAGCTAACCCGCTGCAAGCTTACCAGGAATTGCTCTCCGGTGCATTTGGAGGATCGCGTCAAATTACTGAGACGTTGCTCAAAACTACGCCTATTTTGATCATCGCTTTGGGGTTGGCGATCGCCTTCAAAGCACGAGTTTGGAACATTGGGGCAGAGGGACAGTATCACATTGGAGCTTTGCTAGGTGGCTGGATTGCCCTGACATTTCCAACACTACCTGCTATTTTGCTGATTCCTCTAATGCTGATTGCAGGCGGGCTAGGCGGTTTATTGTGGAGCGGATTGGCTGGGTTGCTGCATTTGAAGCGAGGAGTCAACCTGATCATCTGCACCTTAATGCTGAACTATATTGGCATTCTGTTGGTGCAGTATGCTGCACGAGTTCCATTGCGCGACCCCAAAGGCTTTTTGCCCGAATCTGCCAAATTTGTGGCGGCAGCACGTTTGCCCCGCCTGGGGGATAGTCGGCTTCACATCGGCGTTTTGCTGGCGTTGATCCTGGTCGGTCTAGCCTATGTGCTGCTGTGGCGTACTACACTGGGCTTTCGGCTGCGGGCAGTAGGTGCAAAGCTCAGCGTCGCGGAATGGGTCGGTATCAAAACCGGACGAAGCATTCTTACCGCTCTGCTGATCAGCGGCACATTGGCAGGGTTGGCAGGTGTGATCGAGGTCAGCGCTACTTACACCCGTCTAAAACCCAGCATTTCTGATGGCTACGGCTTCACCGGCATTTTGGTAGCGCTGTTAGGGCAACTGCATCCCGTTGGTGTACTAGTTGCCGCCGTGCTGTTTTCGGCTCTGGAGGTCGGCGCACAGAGCTTAAATGTGTCTCTGCAAATTCCAGCGGCGGTTGCTGGCGTACTACAGGCGCTACTGGTGCTGGGTGTGCTGGCTGGACAGGCGATCGCCCAACGAGAACCCACTGCTTAACTTATTTCTTCTTTGTTTATGCCCTGGGATCAAATCTTAACAACCACCTTTCTGATTGCCATTCTCACCGCCGGGATTCGGCTTGCCGTGCCCGTGCTGCTGGCTGTTTTAGGCGAAATCATTACCCAGCTATCCGGTGTGATGAATTTGGGATTGGAAGGCATAATGCTGGTTGGTGGATTAGCTGGATTCGCGACCACCTATGCGTTGCAACAGACAACAGGACTGACTGAACTGTCTATTTGGCTGGGGTTGCTGGCGGGACTGCTAGCCGGAATGTTGATGGGGCTGGTGATGGCAATTCTCTCGATTACCTGCCGTACTGACCAGGTCATCGCCGGAATTACACTGGTTCTCCTGGGGCAAAGCCTGACGACTTATTTCTACCGAGAATATCCTGCTTTGGGCAAAGCTCGCGTTACTGGACTGGCTCCCTTGCCGATTCCAGGACTTTCCCAAATTCCAGTAGTAGGTGATGTGCTGTTTAATCACAGCCTGGTGGTTTATTTGAGTGCTCTGCTCGTGATGCTCTGCTGGTTTTTGCTGTACCGCACCCGCTGGGGACTTCAGATTCGGGCAACCGGGGAACATCCAGCCGTCGTAGACACTTCTGGGCTAAGTGTCATCACTATCCGCTATCTTTGCACCCTGGCTGGTTCTGCCCTGGCTGGGTTTGGTGGGGCTGTGTTGACGGTGGTACAGCTCAATTTATTTATTGAAGGAGTGACGGCTGGGCGAGGTTGGATTGCGATCGCCCTCGTGTTCTTCTCCCGCTGGCAACCCGGACTGGCACTATTCGGCGCACTGCTATTCGGAATTGCCGACGCAATCCAATTTCGAATTCAAGCATTGGGATCGGAAACCTTGCCCTACGAATTTCTGCTGATGCTCCCCTACCTGCTAACGCTGCTGGTATTGGTGAGTCGCCGCATCCGTGACCAAACTCCAACCGCACTGGGCATTCCTTACATTCAGGGCAAACGGTAAATGGGCACACCCTATGGCTTACCCATCCGAAAATTGCTGACACTAGATTAAGAGGAATGGTAAGCTAAAGCGCACTAATGCTTACTCCCCCGTCCATGAATTTTTCTCGGTAATGATCTGGCAAAAAGCTTTTAAGTCGCCTCAACTCCAGTTTGTGATCGGCGTTGCTATCCTTTTCTGGGGAGTATGCTGCATCTTGGTGTTGCACAGATACTACAATTTTTCCTTAACTTACGTTTCCTTTGATCAAGGAATCTTCAACCAAGTTTTTTGGAATAGTTTGCACGGTCGGCTATTTGAAAGTTCCTTATCGTCTACTGAGTCGGCAAGCGTCATGCAGGGCGACATTCCAGATGTATCCTATCGTCGTTTGGGACAGCATTTTACGCCTGCCCTGCTGCTGTGGCTACCCTTCTATGCTTTGTTTCAATCACCTGCTGGGCTGTCCATTTTACAAGTGACGCTAGTTACAGCAGCAGGATTTGTACTGTATGCGTTGGCGCGACACTACCACTCGCCTCAGCTATCGAGTTTGATAGTGGTGAGTTATTTTGGTGCGATCGCTGTCATTGGACCCACTGTTGCTAATTTTCACGACATTTGTCAGATCCCACTTTATGGTTTTGGATTACTCCTGGCATTAGAAAAACGCAGGTGGTGGATAGTTGGAATTCTGGCAATCTTGCTTCTACTGGTTCGGGAAGACAGTGGCATAATTTTGTTCAGCATTGGGTTTTACCTGGTGATCAGCCGTCGCTATCCCCGTATTGGGGTCGGGTTGTGTCTGTTGAGCTTGGCTTACATCCTCATCGTCACAAACCTGATCATGCCGCTGTTTTCTCAAGACATCTCTCAGCGGTTCATGGTGGAACAGTTTGGGCAATTCGTTGACAATGAAGAAGCCTCAACACTAGACGTGCTGTGGGCGATCGCTCGTAACCCTGGACAATTGATTGTTGAAATTGTGACACCCGTGGGGAAGACGATCAGTTATTTGTTAGGGCATTGGGTGCCACTCGCTTTTGCGCCGTTAGTTGCTCCTGAAGCTTGGGCATTAGCTGGATTTCCACTGCTCAAAATTCTGCTACTAAAGGCAGAAGTCACCGCTCTATCCCCACACTGGCGCTATGCGATGTCCTTGGTTCCGGGGTTGTTTTACGGAACTATTCTCTGGTGGGCAAAGCATCCCGATCGCTTCACTCGTCAGTTTCGGTTCTTCTGGACTGCCTGTATTGGGCTCTCGCTATTCTTCACTCTGACGGCGAACCCCAGTCATGCGCTGTCTTGGGCAATTCCAGATTCTTTCCAACCTTGGGTTTATGTGTCTCCGCCACAACAATGGCAGCATAGTCAGGCAGTTCGATCGCTCTTTGCCCAAATTCCAAGTGATGCTAGTGTAACCGCCACAGATCAAATCGTTTCTCATTTGTCGAGTCGGCGAGAGGCACTGCGGTTTCCCAGCTTCCAATTGCGAAATGATTTGGACGAGAGTGTATCGGTAGAGTATGCGATCGCCGATCTTTGGTATCTGCAACAGTATGAACCGGCGTTTGAGAGCTACCGCGAAAGTCTCAAGTCAATGATTGATGCTACCAATACTCTTATAGAGCGTCAGTACGGACTGATTGGTTTCGAAGATAGAGTTGTTCTTCTGCAAAATGGAGCAAATTCTAATCGGACAGCTCTAAATGCGTGGACAACCTACCAACAAGAATTAGCTCCTATCTTTAGCGACGAAGCTTCTCCATAACAATTTTTTGACAAGACAATCAAATTCTTGTAGCCAATTTAGTTGGCAAGTCAATTTATTTCTTTATGCGTATTAAAAACCTCCTAAAACTCAAGGCATCATCAGGACAACCAAACAAACACTATGAATTTATCTGGTTGTGTCTAAGTTTAATGATTCCGCTCTACTTCGGATTATTATCTCTTCAACGTGCGTTCAGCGCTGAAAATGTTGTGCAAGATGATGCTAGACATCACGTTGTTTGGTTACAGCGGTATATCGATCCTCAACTTTTTCCGAATGACTTAATTGCAGATTACTTTCAAGCCCTGGCTCCTGCTGGATTTCGATCCCTCTATTGGATGATGGCAAAATTAGGGATTGAGCCGCTTCTATTAGCTAAGATTTTGCCTGTAATATTGGCACTAATCACTTCTGCTTACATCTTCAAAGCTTATCTACGTCTCTTGCCAATTCCGGCTGGTGCTTTTCTAGCTGTTTTACTGCTCAATCAAACTTTCTGGTTAAAGGATGATATCGCCTCGGCAACCCCCCGAGCTTTTGTCTATCCCCTTTTTGCTGCTTTCTTATATTATCTGTTGCGGGGATCGCTAGTTCCTTGCTTAATCACAATCGCTCTCCAAGGACTATTTTTTCCCCAACTTCTGCTTGTAGAAATTACGATTCTCACCGTTCGTTTAATCAATTGGCAAAATGGATTACCTCGGTTAACTCAGGAGAAGCATCATTACATCGTTTGGTTACTCGGTTTAGGGGTCGCTGCTCTTGTCGTACTTCCATTTACGCAAAGTTTTTCAGGGTTTGGGGAAGTTGTAACAGCTTCACAGATGAAAGCAATGCCTGAATTTGGTTCGGAAGGGAGAAGCAAGTATTTTGGTGTCGATCCTCTTTCATTTATATTGTCAGGCTCTAGCGGCTTGCGTGCTCCTGACATGCCTTACGTCAACTGGATTAGTTTAAGTTTGCCAATAATATTAAAATCTCAACTGCCACTAGTTAGGAGTGTTACGAGAGAAATTCGTATTTTATGGCAAATATTATTTGCTTCTCTGGGAGTGTTTCTTCTAGCTCATCAAGTGTTGTTGAAATTGTATTTTCCCAGTCGATATACTTATCACAGTTTGCGATTTGTGATGCCAATAGCGGCTGCGATCGCTCTTACAATTTTGTTTCATGCAAGTTGGCGTTGGTTACAGCAAAATAGAGCGGTAAACGCATCAGGTCAAATCAATCCCGTTCGTTCCTTTGCTAAACCAAGATATAAGGTCAAACATTATGCTGCAATAGGGATGATAGGAACGCTATTTATTCTGTGTTTAGTTACCTTTGCTTTGCCTGCTGTTGCCTTAAATCGTCAACAGTGGGTAGTTGGGCGTTATCCAGAGATCTATAATTTTTTTGCCAATCAACCAAAAGATACACTCATTGCTTCTTTAGCTAAGGAAGCCAATTCTTTTCCTGCATTTTCCCAGCGTTCGATTTTAGCTGGAGAAGAATTTGCATTTGCCTATCATCCAAGCTATTACAATCAATTTAAGCAACACACTATTGATACTATCTATGCGCTATACAGTTCTGATTCTAAGAAAGTTGAGGAAGTGATTCAATCCTATGGGATTGATTTCTTTGTGGTAGAAAATACCTCTTTTCAGTCCGAGTTTCTTAAAGAGAAAAAATGGTTAATCCATAGTTCTTTTCAGCCAGTTGTGCTTGAGGCAATTGCTTGGCTTGAACGAGGAGAAAAGCCTGTTTTGCAGAGGTTTCAAGATCAATGCTCAGTTTTATCTGAAAGAAACTTGACTATCATTGATGCGAACTGCATTACAATCTCTGACGGCTAATTCTTTGCTTTTGGGTATACAATCTGAAATTTGGTGCAGTTTGAACTTTCGAACTGGAATTGTTCTTAGACAATTGTTTCCAGGAATGGCAGATCAAATAAACTGTTGCTCAGGGGTCACATAAGGTAGGTATGGATCAACAACTCATTCAACTGTTGGTAAACGGGATTGCGACTGGCAGCATTATTGCTCTGGCCGCAGTCGGGTTGACGTTAACCTACGGAATTTTGCGACTCGCAAACTTTGCTCATGGCGATTTAATGACGCTCGGAGCTTACCTGACCCTATTGATCAACGCTAATGGAGCTAATATTTGGCTCTCGATGATTGTCGGAGCGGTAGCAACAGTAGGAGCAGCCCTTGTTAGCGAAAAGCTACTGTGGTCGCCCATGCGCGATCGCCGGGCTACCTCCACCACGCTGATCATTATTTCGATCGGTTTAGCTTTATTTATCCGCAACGGCATCATCCTATTTTGGGGAGGAGACAACCAGGCTTATAACCTGCCCGTCGCCACTGCGCTTGATATCTTTGGCATCAAGATTGCCTACTACCGAATTGTGGTTGTGGCACTTGCTATCCTGGCAATTTTAGGACTTCATTACCTGCTGCAAAACACCAAGATTGGTAAGGCAATGCGGGCAGTCGCAGATAATATTGACTTGGCGCGTGTCTCCGGCATCAATGTTGATCAGGTCGTCATCTGGACATGGGTAATTGCTGCGGGACTAACCGCCTTGGGGGGTGGTATGTACGGGCTGATTACGGCAGTGCGCCCAAATATGGGCTGGTTCTTAATCCTGCCGATGTTTGCCTCGGTGATTTTAGGTGGAATCGGCAATCCTTATGGAGCGATCGCCGGAGCCTTCGTCATTGGCATTGCCCAGGAAGTTGGCACCTACTGGCTCCCCACAGAATACAAGCTGGGAGTTGCCTTATTCATCATGATTCTGGTTTTGCTGATTCGCCCCCAAGGGCTGTTCCGAGGCACAATTTGATTACTTTAGTCCATAACCGACAACAGCCAAACTGAGAATAGCGGCCGTCAGCGACGATATTCTGCCTGAACTCAAACTTTGCAGCAGGTCTTAGAATAGACAGCTACCATCAACAAAGACAATGGCTGTAAGTTGAAGACCTTGGATTGAATCCACAGCCCTCAACTCACAGCCAAAGATTTTGTATTTGTCAGCTTGGCTAGAGCAAGCTGCTTGCGTAGAAATTACTTAAGAATGCCAAAGTAGAAGGCTGCAACCAAGAAGTTGCCCGCCAGCAGAATAATTGCCCAAAGCGTGCGATAGGGGTAGGGAGGGTTCCCTGAAGTAGCAACGTTTTCTTTCAGTCTTGCTTGTTTAGAAGTCATGGGAATCAATTCCTTATGAGTAACTTTACATGTGAACTCAAACCTAAATTAATTATTAACTGTCGGATGACAAAGCACAGCACCCAATTGACAGAACTCAATATTAATTCTGCGGTTATGGCTAATTTGGCTTCACCTGCGACCTAAGTCCTACTCGCTCTCTCCTGCGTGGTATGAGCTACGGACGAGTGGGCCAGAACGAACGTGAGCAAATCCCAGATCACGGGCAATCGCCCCCAATTCCTCAAATTCTTCTGGTGTCCAATATTTCTGTACTGGCAAATGTGCTAGCGATGGGCGCATGTATTGTCCTAGAGTGAGGCGATCGCAGCCCACCGCTCTCAAGTCCTGCATCGCTTCAACTAACTCAGCTTGCGTTTCCCCATGCCCCAACATCAGTCCAGATTTCGTGGGAATCGATGGCTCAAGTTCTTTGACGATTTGCAGCACTTGAAGCGATCGCTCATACTTTGCCCCTCGACGCACCGGACCTTGAAGGCGGCGCACCGTTTCCACATTGTGGTTGTAGCAAGCAGGCTGAGCCTGTACAACTGTAGCAATGCGCTGTCGCTGAGCAATATCTCCCTCTGTGCCACCCCAAAAATCGGGAGTCAACACTTCAATCTGGGTTCCAAAATTGACTTGGCGGACGGCTTCCATCGTTTGGGCAAACCATCCCGCTCCTTGATCAGGCAGATCATCCCGTGCTACTGAAGTCAGCACCACATAGCGCAGCCCCAACAGTCGGACTGACTCAGCGATTTTTTGGGGTTCCTCTGGATCTAGCGGCATTGGAGCATGGCCCTTATCGACCTGACAAAAGCCGCAAGCACGAGTACAGGTCGGACCCATCAGTAAAAAGGTGGCCGTTTTTTGGGCATAGCATTCGCCTCGATTGGGACAACGCCCTTCTTCACAGATTGTGTGAATTTGCCGCTGCTTAATAATTTGCTGCACCGTGGAGATTTCGCTGGCTTTACCGATGGGACGACGCAGCCAAGTTGGCAAAGGAGAGGGCGATCGCCTTACTCCTACTTCTACGTCCTCCTCCGCAACTCGATTTGAGGTTTGATCCACGTCTAAAGGCATATTCTCCCCATCCCACCACTACCCGGCAGAGCCAATATGCTACCGATTCTATCGTCTCCTCCCGGTAAAACGGCTCTGTTGGCGCTATAGCGGAGTGTCAAATCCGCAAAGACTTTTTTGTGTAGAGGACGATAAGATTTGGGATAGCTAAATGAAGTAGGGGTGATGCAGTTAAATCCTGATTCTGGAGAGTAAAGACTTGCCAGAAGATTCAACTAAACGCCTCAACTTAGCGAATAGTTAGAAAATTGTTTTGCCGCAAACAGCGATGTCTGGCTAAAATGCAAGCTATTCCGTAGATCAGAGGCTACACTAGTCCATGACACAATAGACGTTGCATAGCAGATGATGCAAGGCAATAGTCTATTTTTCCTGAGCGTTCTCAAGCTTTTGTTATGGGTCAGTTTCATGTCCCTACAGAGCAGGTAGTTCGACAAAATACACCCTTCGTTTGTTCCTTCGAGTCACACCAAAGGAGTCCATTGTGGCAAGTCACAAAATCCTAGTCATTGATGACAGCAGAGTTATCCGCAACATGGTAAGGGACATGTTGCCCAAAGGTAACTTCCAAGTCCTGGAAGCCAAAGATGGGATTGAAGGACTTGATGCGATTCGGCAAGAACGCCCCAATTTGATTATGTTGGATTTCCTACTGCCCCGCATGAGCGGTTGGGAAGTTTTCCAGCAAATTCAAGGGCAGACTGATTTGCAAAGCATTCCTCTCGTGATGATGTCTGGTCGGCGAGAAGAGGTCACCGAAAAGATTTCAGAACCCTTTGAGTTTTTTGAATTTATTGAGAAGCCGTTTGAGCAAAAGCAGCTGATTGAGGCGATCAAGGCAGCGATGGCAAAGGCCCGCCTGCCTCGCCGCCCTCAACCTGTAGCTGGTGTCGGAGCACCCGCTGGCACTGCCACCAGCGTTAGCTCAGCCGAAGTGGAGGCACTCAACCAAAAAATCGCCAAGATGCAGGGTGAAATCGATACGCTGAAGAAACAAATGGGTCAGCTTCTAACGTTTATTAAGCAAAAGCTGAAGTAGTCCAACAGTTCCTAATCTAAATCTCGTCTGCCTTCCAGAGCGCGTGCCAGAGTTACTTCATCGGCATATTCCAAATCGCCGCCCATGGGCAAGCCGAATGCAATTCGGGTGACTCGCGTAAAGGGTTTAAGCAACTGCCCAACATAAAGGGTGGTTGTTTCGCCTTCAACGCTGGGGCTAATTGCCAAAATCACTTCTTTAATGCTCTGCTGACTGACCCGTCGCACAAGCTGTGTGATGTGAAGTTGGTCCGGACCGATGCCGTCTATAGGTGAGATCAATCCGCCCAGGACGTGATATTTTCCCTTGTATTCACGGGTTCGCTCTAAGGCAATCACATCTCTGGAATCGGCAACCACGCAAATAGTGTTGTGATCGCGGTTTGGAGCGCTACAGATTTCGCAGACAGGTTCAGCAGATAGGTGAAAGCATACAGAACAGAAGCCAACTTGCTGCTTAGCTTCCATCAGGGCTTGAGCCAGCGCTTTGACCTCTTCTTCAGGGCGCTTGAGGATGTGCAGCGCGAGACGCTGGGCTGTTTTGGGACCAACACCAGGTAATCGCTGAAACTGCTCGATGAGACGAGCTAGAGGGCGTGTGTAAGCTGTCAGAATTCCTCCAGGTTTTCCTGCCTAAAATTCGATCATATAGCAATCCTTTGGGGGTTGTGGGCTACTCTTGAGGTAGCTGGTGTAATGGGCAGCGCCCGTTTTCGGTTTTGAAGTAGCTTGATCGAGTTCGCTATTGAGACAAGACGAGAGGGCAAACTATGAAACTCATTCTTCTAACTGCGGTAACACTTCTAAGCGTTGTTGGAGCCACTTCTGCCTGGGCTAACACTCTGGAAACTGAGTCAGTTGGTGTTCCTCAAGGTAATGCATCTCAGCTTTTACTCCCCGAACAAGAGCCTGAAGAATTTGAATATGATGGCGATCGCCTCAACACTCTAGAAAACAACATTAACCAAACTGTCTTTGACGAGGATTCAAATCGTTCCAATATTATTCGTCCACCCGGTGAGCTAGGACTACCGCAAGAGCTGATTATTATCGACTCGGACAACGGACCTGCGGTTGGCACAGAACTATAGCCCATTGCGCAGGAGCGTTTCTAGGAAACGCTCCTGCGTTTAGCATTCGCTTTGTCAAAGGTAAAACAGATGGATACCCTTCACCTGTATGAAATAGATTTCTATGCCTGGACGCAGGAGCAGATTGGTTTGCTCAAAGCGCATCAATGGGAACAATTAGATGCAGCAAACTTGATTGAAGAAATTGAAACTTTGGGCAGAAAAGAGCGCCAAGAGTTAAGAAATCGATTAGGTATTCTATTGGGACATCTGTTGAAGTGGCAATTCCAATCTGAAAAACGCAACAATAGCTGGCTAGGAACAATTCGTGAACAGAGGATTCAGATTAAGCTGCTTTTGAAAGATAGTCCTAGTTTGAAATCTTATCTGGCTGAAATTTTCTTTGCTGCTTATGAGTTAGGCTTAGCTTTAGCAATTCGGGAAACTCAGCTGGGAGAACAAATTTTTCCAGAAGTTTGTCCTTATACAGTTGAACAAACGATCAATCCTGATTTCTTGCCAGAGCTAGATTAGATTGACGGTTTGAAGAGAGTTTAAAGAGTGAAAAATGCTCCTCATCCTAAAGCTTTAGGTTAAATTTCTGGTGAGTTACTGCGTTGCCCCAAGCATTGTCTGTGTATTCTTCGTCAACGACGAACCCAAACTTTTCATAGAGGTGTCGAGCGGCAGTTAATCCTGAGAAAGTCCAAAGATAAATTTGATTGAGCTGAGCCTGTTTACAAAAAGCGATCGCCTTCTCTAACAGCAGTTGACCAATACCATAGCCCTGATATTCGGGTGAAAGAATAAACCATCTTAATCGGGCACCTTTAGATTTGGCTTTACTGCCGTCAATGGCGATCGCCCCCACAACCTCCTCATTCAAATTTGCTGTCCAAATGCCATCGTGAGATGGCTCAAAGCGAAGCAAAAATTCTGATAGCTGAGTCGCGATTTCGGCTTCAAACTTTACGTCTAAGCCCCAATTTTGGCTGTAGTAAATGGCATGAAGTTCGGTAATGCGACCAATCGTGCCGGGAGTATATCCTTTAATTTCAACTTGAATACCACTGGTTGACTGCATAAGGACATCTCCTAACCGTTTAGGGTTGAAAGAACGTACTTGTAGAATCGAGTATCTGCTTGCATGACGGGAAATGTAGAAGGCAATTCAGCTTGGTTGATCTGTAGAAAACCATTCTTTTCGTAAAAGCGATGGGCAGCTTTAAAGACCTCAATCGTGCCCAGATAAAGTTCTGAGATAGAGTGGATTTCAGCCCAATCTAATAAAGTGTTGAGAAGCTGTTGACCAACCCCAATATGCTTGCCTCGATAGTTTTGACCAACAAACATCTTTCGGATCGCAGCTTGACTATTACCGATATCAATTAAGGCGATCGTACCTACTACTCTTTCTTGTTCAGTAGCAATCCAAAAGTTTCCCTTTTTAACTTGATAAAACTGAGGAATTTTGAGCAGGTCGGGCTGGTTCTCAATTTTGATCGGTGCTGCAAATTCATCTTGCTGAACACGTCGAATTAAGTCAATTACCTGGTCACAATATTCGGATGTGTAAGTCTGTATAGTTGGCATTAGCTAGCCCAGAATGGAGAAGAATTTGTAGAGACAAGACTCGGCCAAATTTTAAGCTAGCCTTCACGCCACAAACAGATGCAGTTAATCGGATTTGTACCCTAACAGTTTTATTCTGAGATTAACTGTACTGTTAGTTGTAACGGAAATTGTGTCTGTCTATTGGCTCCTACTTCGGGCAAGATGGCTGCATGAATGAGAGCAAATCGCTTAAGTCGAGTCCGCTTTATGAACAGGTTGCCGCTAAGGTTGCTCGATTGATTCAGCAAGGCACCTTACAGACGGGCGATCGCATTCCTTCGGTGCGCCAGCTTCGTTCTCAGCTTGGCGTTAGTGTGACGACGGTGCTAGAAGCCTATCGGTTGCTGGAGAGTGAGGGCTTAGTAGAAGCTCGTCCCCAATCGGGCTATTATGTGCGGTCCCAACAGCAGGATTTGCCGCCGGAGCCATCAATTTCTGCGCCAGAGGCGATCGCCACACCCGTCGGAGTTGGCTCACTGGTTTCTGAAATTTTGGCTGCGGCACGAAACCCAGAGATGTTTCCGTTGGGGGCATCGGTAAACAGTCCTGCCTTGTTACCCACGCTGAAGCTGAATCGCGTTTTGGCAAAAATTGCTCGTCATGCGGATGTTAACAGCAATGTTTATGATCTGCCACCCGGAAACGAGCATGTGCGACGACGGATTGCGCGGCGATCGCTCACTTGGGGAGGTAGCCTTACCGCTGAAGAAATTGTCACCACTTGCGGCTGTATGGAATCGCTCAATCTTTGCCTTAAAGCGGTAGCAAAGCCAGGGGACGTGATCGTGGTGGAGTCGCCTGTTTTTTACGGATTTCTACAAATTTTAGAAAGCCTGGGAATGAAAGCCTTGGAAATTCCCACCCATCCTAGAGATGGCGTTAGCCTGGAAGCGCTGGACGCTGCCATTCGCACTCATCCGGTAAAAGCCTGTCTCCTGACCCCAACCTTCAGTAATCCATTGGGAAGCTGTATGCCGGAGGAAAACAAGCAGCAATTGGTTGAAATGCTGGCTCAGGCACAGATTCCGCTGATTGAGGATGATGTTTTTGGGGATCTTTATTTTGATGCCAATCGCCCCAAGCCTGCCAAAGCCTTTGATCGAGAAGGAATGGTGCTGCTGTGTTCTTCTTTTTCTAAGGTGTTAGCTCCTGGATATCGTCTGGGCTGGACAGCGGCGGGACGATTTCAACCCCAGGTCGAGCGGCTGAAATATGCCAACACGCTCTCAAATCCAGTTTTGCTGCAATTGGCGATCGCCGAATTCCTTCAAAGCGGCAGTTATGACCACCATCTGCGGCAACTGCGTCAGGCTTATGCGATTCAGGTACAGCGAATGAGTCAGGCAGTCAGCCAGTTCTTCCCAAAAGGGACTAAGATTACCCGACCCCAAGGCGGCTTTTTGCTGTGGGTGGAGTTACCTGAAACCGTTGATGCTCTGGAGCTATACCGGCAAGCAATGCAGCAAAATATCAGCATTGTCCCCGGTCCAATTTTCTCAACCACACAGAAATATCAAAACTGCATTCGGTTGAACTGCGGCTATCCCTGGTCACGCGAAGTGGAGCAAGCTGTTAATGTTTTAGGGCAGTTGGCAGGGGCGATCGCTCGGACTGCGTAGCACCTGCGGTTGGCAATTCCTAGTTCATGCAACGTATCTCATGGGAATCGGGGGTATTCGTTGGAATTGGGTTTTGCTGCATTCGCTCAATCAGCCATTCCAAAAACTGCCGCTTGGTTTCTACATCAGCAATTGGCGGTGACAGAACTTGAGTAGATTCAATTAACAACTCGACTTCAGTCCCTTCAGGCAACTCAAAAGCTGTTTGGAGGATAAATTTACCATTACAGTAAATTGCTTTCAAGGCTTGAGGCATAGGGAAAACCTCATGCTGATGCTTAACCAGGCTCTCTCGCACAGTCGATCGCCCTATCATCAACCTCAAAACACTTCCCCAACAACAATTTTAAGTTTTCCTAATCCCGAATACTGACAAATAAGCTTTCAGGCACCGTCTTAACAAAGGACTTGAAATGTAACTTTGGGGCAGTGGCTCACTGTTGTCTTATCCGTTCGCCTCTTTTTCGGCGTCTATTTCAAGGCGTATGCCCTTACCGGGGAGAAATATCAATTTTCCAAGTGTTTTCCGACGTGCTCTCCGCTCAAGCTCAGATTTCATCTCGATTTCCAGTTCGCTGATATGTTCTAGCATGTGAACGAGATCCGTTCCAATCTCATACGCGTCGTGATGCAGCTTGGACCTCGATTCAATTGCCGTCCGAATTTGCAGATCTGGTATACCGGAGTGTGCAGCCTCACCGTTTCGGCATCTTCCCGCAATCCGTAAGTGATCCTTCAGACAGTGTTCGTATTTGAGGCAATGCCCGTATCTATGAGCAAGCGAACCCAAAATTGATATCTTGTGCGCTGGCTTTTTCTCCCGTCGGCACTCCTTACAATCTGTAGCAAGCAATGCACCAAGGCTCGCTTTGAAGTAGTAGTGTTTCGGAATCTGTGTACAAAAAGCTAGTTGCTTGATGAGTGCTTCGCATAACCTCGCGACATAAAGAACTAGCTCATTGTAGCTTTGGATCCGTTGAATCTCGGCATCGAGAGCATCTATGGGCTCTTGGCTCGTTGAGATTGAATGCGAGTCATTGATTACATGACTCATGACTCCGGCAAGAGCCGACGCTTGATAAGTGTGCGGGTTCGTGAACGCATCTTCAGCAGTGCGCTCTGAGAAAACTGAAAAGTTTCCTTCTTGCTTTAGCCACTTCTGAAACTCAGTTGCAGTTGGATGGAAGTTGATGCCGACAATGTCGTCAGCGTTCCAAATATAGGCTTCATTGCGAAACTCCCATTCAAAATGGGATGCCATGTCCGGATCTTCAGGATTTGTATGCTCGATGCCCAAGATATCGACCCTTCTTAGTAGCGCGTTTGTTCACCAACACTTTAGTTACGCTGAAAATTTCAATGTAAGTCCTAATATTACGTAGCTATTTTTGAAGACTTCTAAGTAGTTTAATCGTCTGCAAATTATTTTTCTGGTTAAAATTGGTTTGTAAAACTGGGCAAAAATCACGCTTGTGAGAGTTGGACGACCTCGTTATAACAAGAATTCGCTCGACGAGATTCATAGATCTATGAATAGATCTATGAATCTCATGTTTGCCCTAACTGCAATCAATACTTTATTTGAGCAACTGTCTGATGCTCAATCTTAAATTGTCTGTATTGGACATCAAGTAGTTCACTGTTTGGGTGTTCAATCTTTAAGTTCACTCCAGTCGGGGCAAATGTCTCCTTGCCAGCCGAAGGGGTGAAAGCCACAAATTAATACAGTGCGGTTGGCGCGGTTGTAGCCGTAGGCAATGCCGTGATAGTGTTCGCAGTGCTGGCAGGCTTTGGGGCGAGAGGGGCTAACGTCGGTGAAGCCCAGTTGCGATCGCAATATGTGTTGTTTGCTCTGCTGTCGGTGCCAGCGATCATAAGCAGCTTTTCTTAGAAAGTAGTTGGCTTGGCAGAAGGGATCTTGGGCAGTATCCATGATGGAGGAGGGGTTAATTTGGATAGTGACACAACGCAGACTAATCGATAGGCGGATTCTAGTGAAAGGTTAGCAAAGTGCTCGCAAAATATTAACGGCCGTAGGGAGTGTAGCTTGGGACAGCAGCATTTCCAGAAGGTTCCCCAGAACCGTTAAGGCTGACGCTAACTGGACCATCGGGAGCGTTGGTGGGAATGGTGAGTTGGGCAGTGCGATCGCCTGCCGCAAAAGGCGTAAAGCCAAGAGTAAGCTGACAACTGCTTCCCGGTTCAAGAGATTGGTAGGAACACTCCAAAGTGTCGCCCGAGCTAGCCGAGAGCGCAAAAAAATCAGGATCACCCGTAAAGGCAATATTGCCAATTTCTAAAGGATTTGAGCCTGTGTTTGTTAGGGTTAAAACCTGTTGGTCAGCTGTGACGAGCAACGGCTGAGTGCCAAAATTAAGATTTGGAGAACTGAGCGACAAAGACGAATTACCGGCTGGAGTTTCACCCGGAGTCGCGCTTGGAGTTGCGCCCGGAGTTTCACCTGAGCTACTTCCAACGCCGATCAGATTCACCGCGATCGGACGGTCGGAGGCATTGCTGGGAATGGTCAGTCGGGCAGCGCGATCGCTCTCTGAACCAGCGAACAAGATGCTGATGTCACAGCGATCGCCAGGAGCTAAAACAGTATTAGAACAGCTAATTAAGCCATTATCTTCGGCGCTGGAGAAAGAGTCGGGATTGTTTCCGGTGATGGCAATGTTGCCAAGTCTTAGGTCGGCAGTGCCGTTGTTGGTGACTGAGATGGCTGCTTCGCTATTTGCGGTGTTAAAGGTAAGGTTTGCGGGTGTGACGCTAATTCTGGGAGCTTGCGGAGTGCCGCTGCCGCCACCGCTGCCAGCACCGCTGCTAGCACTGCCGTTGTCGCCACCACTGGTTCCGCTGCCCCGTCCAATTAACCGAATACTAGGGATGCGATTGGGGGCATTGCTGGAAACGGTTAGCTCGGCAGTGCGATCGCTGCCTGAGCCTCGAAAGGCGATCGCCACATCGCACCGTTCGCCAGGAGCCAAGACGGTGTTAGCGCAGTTGATTGAGTTATCTCGCGTTGCCAGAGCAAAATAGTTGGGATCGTTACCTGCGATCGCAATATTGCCAACTCGCAAATCAATTGCACCGTCGTTTCTGATGGTGATGACTTTGCCATTAGGGTCGGTTTCTTGCGCGTCAAAGGTGAGTTCGTCTGGAGTGAGGGCAATGCGCGGCACGCGGGGAATTGCGTTAACTCCAGTGCCGCCCAGCCGCACACTTACGATGCTATTTGGGGCATTGCTGACGATCCGCAGATCGGCAACCCGCTCGCCTGCCGCACCAGGAGCGAAGCTAATTTCAACAGTGCAGCTTGAGTTGGGCGCAACTGTATTGTTGGTGCAATTAGTGGAAGATTGGAAATCGTCTACATTCTGCCCGCCCAGGCTAAGTTCCTGCATCACGATTGGGGCAGAACCGGGATTATTCAGGGTAATCGTTTCCGTTACCCGTTGAGGCGCAACGTTTGCGCCAGCGACTCGCAGTTCCCCAAAGTCCACACTGTCAGGATTTACTCCCAGATTGGTTGTGCTGCCGCTAAAGCCCTGCTGAGGGGAACCTGCGGCAGCCGATTCATTGCCAAACCCACGCAATGGCACCGCCCAGGGGCGATCGCTCGTATTGCTTTGAATCACTAAACTGGCAGCGCGATCGCTGACTGCGGTTGGGGCGAAGCTCGCCTCAATTGTGCATGTCACGCCTGGTTGAATCGGCAGTCCAGTGCAGTTTTCAGTAGCCTGAAAGTCTGCTCGTGCCGGGCCGGCCAGCTCAATACGCTCAAAGGTGACCGGAGCTGCACTGACGTTCTCTAATGTAATCACCTGGACTGGCGTTTGAGTACCAACGTCCTGTGCCTCAAAGTTGAGTCGGTTGGGGTTGAAACTGATCAGTGGATTGTTTGGCTCTTCGCCGGAACCGCGTAGGGGAATGGACTGTATGCGATCGCCCTGAGCATCATAGAAAGTTAAATTAGCCCGACGGTTGCCCGTGTCGGTTGGTACAAAGCTGACCTCAACTGTACAGCCTGCCGCTGGCTGAATTGGGGCAGCAGTGCAGTTTTCACTGACTTCAAAGTCTTCAGAATCAGCCCCCGTCGGGGCAACGCGGCTAAATTGTAAAGGCGCTAAATCGCGATTTTCTAACTCCACCGTCTCAACTGCGCTGACGGTGTTTTGCTCCTGGTTGTCAAAATCCAGGCGATCGCGGCTCAACCACAGATCGGAATTGCGATTAGAGGTAAACAGCAGGGCTAACAGCGTGCCTAAAGCGGCAAACAGACCTGCCAAAATTGCCCACTTTAACCAGGGCGGTGCAGGAGTCGAGGTTGAACTAATCGTAGGAAGGGGAGTCGGCGTAGGTATCGGTGCAGCAATTGGCTCCGGCTCCGGCTCAAGCACTGGAATGGGTGGCTCTACCTGAGTAAGAGGAGGCAAAAGCAGCCCTAGATTGTGTAGTGTCGCTACCGTCCCAGGCTGGTCGCCCAGAGATTCACGCTGTTCTAATGCCTGCGTCAACCAGGATTGAGCTGCAAACGAATCTTCTAGACACAGTGCGCGAGTGCCTAGCTGATGCATTGCCCAGGCTTCGGAAGCGCGATCGCCCAATGCCTGCCCTGCCTGCAATGCCCACTGCAATGCCTGTTCCCAGGCTCCCCATAGACCACTCAGCGTCAAAGCAGGATCAATCGCTTTTGCTAGCCGCAGCACTTCTGGCCAGCGCTGCGTTTCGATCCCAAGCTGCATCATTCGTAGCAACACATTGCTTTCTTGAGCAAGTTCTGTCACCTGCCCATGTTGCTCCGCCCAAGTGGTGAAACAACTTAATATCCGATTGATCCACTGGTCGCGCTTGGGAACTCGTTGGAGGGGGGCAAGCAAGTTTGGAGCAATGCTGTAGCGGTTGCCATCGGTTAGTGCTAACCCTCGACTAGATAGCGATCGCAGTGTATTTTCAACATCGGGCAGTCTGGTCACAGCAGCCAAATTTTCTGGACGGGCAGGCACACCGCCTAGCACACTCAGCGCCGCCAAAGCCTGCCGCTCTGCCTGCGGTAGACTCGCAGACGCTTTTAACACCATCGCTTCTGGAGAGGGGCTGTCCTGCAACTGCTGGGCGATCGCGACTAGAGGCGATGATTCAAACGGCTGTCGATCGACGGGTTGATGATCTACCTCCAGTTGATTCAGGGGCTCATCAAACGGTCGATTTACATCGACTGCCTGATGTCTTGCCAGTGACGCAACCTGGAGAATTCGCAGCGGGTGCCCGCCCAATACGTTGCAGATCTTCGCAGCCGGGGTATGCTCCTGCGCCTCAATCGGCCGGCCCAGACCTCGTTCTAGCAGCGTCAGAGCATCGTCCAGCGGTAAGCCTGGTATCGGAATTGCTTGTCCTTCGCTCCAAAGGTGGCGTTCCAAACCAGTTAGTAGAAACGTCAAATTGGGTGAGGCGTTGAGCAGGTTTTCAACTTCCTCCCGCGATATCTGCACATCGTCCAGCAGAATCAGGGCCTTTTTGTCTTGCAGTGCATCCCGAATTTCTGTCTCTGTCGCTTTAATGGGAAGGCTGCTTTCGTATTCACAAAAATCTGTTAGCAAAGTTTGCAGCAGATCTGGCACGGTCTGTCGGTAGGCATGACGATAGACGATGCCATCGGGAAAGGTGTTCGCCAAGCCCGGGGCGTAGGCGATCGCCTGCAATAGCGACGTTTTTCCTAAGCCCGTTTCACCCCAAAACTCAACTGATGTAGCAGATCGCAGATTGGCGATCGCTGCCTCAACTTCTACCTGTCGCCCCAACAACTCAGGAAAAGGTGGGCAATAGCGCTGAGGTGTAGGAACCGGACGCAGTTTCAAGTTTCGTAAACCGCCGGTTTGTGTGGTGTCGATCACCCCACCGTAGTCCGTCAGG
Organism: Cyanobacteria bacterium FACHB-471; assembly: GCA_014695345.1. Lineage (GTDB taxonomy): Bacteria > Cyanobacteriota > Cyanobacteriia > Elainellales > Elainellaceae > JAAUTN01. Next base: position 11,029 of record JACJOC010000058.1, on the reverse strand, counting down.
TGCATGACCTTGTTGGCGATCGCAATCTGCTGCCCAACGCCAGGTCTACCACTGTATGGCTCTGAGCCATCAGCATTACCAGGCTGAACTAGAGTTGCTCCATGGTGACCATTGACCACCCCTCCAATTGGCTCTTGTTGCAGGACAGTGCCATTCCCGGAGTTGTCTGATGGCTCTAACCCTAACTCATCCAACCCTCTATTCAGTCCGCTGGTATTGCTTGAGGGCTGATATAGAGTAGAGAGCCTTTGCTGCACCGTTGCAACAGAAAAGGCATTGGCTGGGTTAAGGTCAACTGCCTCCTGCCAAATCGGTTGACGTTGTCCCTTTTGTCGCCCATAAATTCTCACCATCCGAATCGACTCAACGCCCAAGCTAGTCAAGCCATTCCGAATAAAAGGAACTAGTTGTGCCTGAGGTGGAGCCTGATTTGCCTCAAGAAAGAGATGCAGACAGTCTTCGTCAATTTCTGCTTGAGTCCGAATGCCCTTGGGTTGCAGAGAGCGGTCAATCAGGGCGGCGATCGCCTCTGGATCGCCCTGCCTGGATTGCTCCAAAAGATTCTCCTGAGTTTCTTGCATCATAATTGCAACCCTGCAACATTAATTCAATTCAGCACAAATCAGCGGTCACATTTCGAGAGGAATTTAATAAGGAAAAACGATCGACTCAGGAAGATTAAAAGAAGGTGGAGCTATGGATGATAGGGGGCATTGATCATCGGTCAGGGGTCATTAGTGTAAACAATATAGTGAATCACAAATAACGAGTGACAGGTGACAAATTAACCCAAAGTAGTTGTGCAAATTATCTCTGTATCTCCTGCAAATTGCTAGAAAAGCCAACTGATTTCTATATTCATAACGTTAATTTTGAAGAATTAGTCCAAATTTGGCATGATCCCCTTGATATAGCAATTCTGGTACTACTTGAATGTAAGGATGCTTAGGCTATTGAGCTACCTGGCAGAGGCGTTCTACAAAACTGCAAAACTCTATCCTCTAGCGTCCAACCCTAACCCCTAGCTCCTAAACCCCTAACTCCCCTACCTCAACTGCTCCAACAGAACTTTAGCAATCCGCTGTGCTGCTCCTGGTTGTCCCATGCGACGACGACCATTTTCATTGATTAATTGAAGGCGATCGGGATCTTGTAAGAGGGAGTCAATCACCTCAGCTACTCTAGTGGGCTGTTTTACCAGAATGGCGGATGGTCCAAGCAATCGAGTTTGGGCCTCGGCAAAAGCAGGGGTGAACTGCGGCCCTTCACCTGGAAGAATCAGGGCAGGTTTACCCAAGCCGACAAACTGTTCGGTGGCGGTGCCTGACATGGCGATCGCAAAATCTGCCTGGTGCAAACAATCCTCAAATGCCGACTGAGTCAAAATCAGCGTCGCACTGTGTTGGACGAACTTGAGGTCAGGATCAGCAGCCTGCTGTCGCCAACCTTGAGCTTCTAGAGCCTGTTGCAGCGGCAAAAGTTCCAGGCTGGGGGCGATCGCTCCCAACAACAGCAACTTTCGCCGTCTAAATAGAGTCAGCACACCGCGTACTGCCTGTAGAATGTGCTGCCAGTTTTGATATGCCTCTGGCACTCTAGAACCAGGTAACAGAACTAACGTTAGCGGTCGCTCAGCCTCAAAGTCTGCTTCGGATGCGTGAAGTTGAATTCCTTTAGGCTCCAGCCCGTCCATCATCGGGTTGCCCAGATCGTGAGCGGCGATCGCCCACTTGCTTAAAACCTCTGTTGTCAGCCTGTCTCTCAGGAAAACAGCCTTGCAGCGACGGCGGCTCATCAGCCAGCGATCCCAGGGGAGGTAAACGGAACCTGACCAACCCTCAAGTTGCTCAAACCAGGAAGGGCGCGGCAACCAGCCCGCCTCATCGCGCAGGTAATATTCTGACTTGGCAGTGCTGACAAAGGCATACGGGGCACCGCTCCACCAGGCAAACAGCAGCGGCACAATGTCGCCAACCGCCAAAATCGAGCCGCCTGTCTTAACCCAATCTTTGATTGCCTTAAGTTGAGACAGCGTGAGTTGCAGCAGTCCGCCTTTTAGGTCTCGCGCCAACTGCCTGCTGTCCATATAGATGAAGCCACCTGAAGGCATCTGTCTCACTTGCCCAATCAGCGGAATGCCTGCCTGAATGTAGGCGCGTCCTTCTCCCACAAGGGGTAGGGCCGCCAGCTTAGGATGGCTGGGATGCTGTTGCAGGGCTTGCAAAATGCGAAGGGCGATCGCATCTTCTCCGTGACCGTTACTCAGGCAAAGTAGCTTCATGCGAATTGACGATGAGATCTAATCATCATGTCATTGTGTAACACCTTAATGGAAGAAAAAGAACTCAAGATTGTTGCTTTTTTCAAACAAACGCGAAGTTTGGTCAGGCAAGAACAAGCAAAATAAAGCCTTTCTTAAGAGAACAACAAATCCTGCCCGTCTATGCTGATCGAGCCACCACAATATCCTGAATAGGCGTAAAACGCTAAAGCCCAGGTCACTCTCCAGGTCATGCTCATGCTCAATGTCCTGACTTGTCCAATTCAGCAGCAATCGCCTTCGACTCACGATCAGGTGCAGATTGCGCTGGCGATCGCCGATGACAACATTCTCAAATCGCTACTGGTGAACTGCACCCCCGCGATCGCCCGTCCGTCTCTCATCGGAACGGTTAGCTCCAGCATTGGCGTGGCGATCGCCCCTCAAACTGCAGTTGACGGCATTATTCAATACGAATCTATTCACTGTGCCCTTGCTCCACCTGAATTTGAAGCCGAACACAGCCTGTTTCCCTACACCAATCAAACAATTAAGCAAAAAGAGTATCAAAAGCTAACTCGCTGCGAGTCGGAAACCCGCAACTTAGGACAGAGCGTTTCGCTAGCACAAGCACTGTCGCTCTTGACACAGGTAGGATTTTTATCTCGACAGGTCGATGAAATTCTCAGCTTGTCTTACGAAGCTTGCCATAAATCCTGGTGGTACACGCTCGACGCGGATGGAAACCCTAATGTCCCATTTCTACGGCTGATTCGCACCCTGCGCTACCCCAATGGCAGCTATACGATTCAATACAAAGACTACTTCAGCCAGGAAAAGCCTTGCTGTTTCCAAAGCCAGACGCAGCAGGTGTTAGTCGAAATCAAAACTGGACTCCAGAGCTTTAGCGAAACCCTCGAAAAGATCAACTACTGCCGCAACCAGCTTGACATCCCAAAGGCAATTCTAATCTGTGATGCAGTGTCCGACCTGGAAGCCCGAGGCTTTATCAGTCAAGGAATCAGCTTGTATGCAGCTTCCGATCTGTTTTTGCCAGCTCAAGCTAACTGCGTCAATTGCATCACTAGAGACTGTCCCATGAATGGCATAGAGGATTCTCCTGTTCTCACCTGCCGTCGTTTTTGCCTTGGAGAAGATACCAACTGATAGCTCTTAGCAAAGATGGAAATTTTGTTTGATCTTCAAAAGAGTTGCGACTTAGAGGCACAGGCAAAACCTGTGTTCCTAATGCCAATTCTTTTTAAGGCTACACATTTTGAAGCGTACTCTGCGGATGTGAGGCACTCTCCAAAACGTAGCAGCTTCCTGTAGAAACGGCATAACCTTCAACCCATCAGTATTACTGTATGAGCGGCATTTACATTGCTTAATACTTTACTAATTGTTATGATCCTTAACATTGATACATATCTCACCTTTAAGGATTTTTTCCGTGAATACTACTCAGCGCTTTACGGCCTTCCTGGTGGCAGCACTGAGACCCAATCTCGCACCCAACTACCTATCTCAGGCTGCCTGGGCAGTCCTTCGGATTGTTGCTGGGATCGTGATGATTCACAACGGTCTCGACAAGCTGTCTAACATTGAGAGCTTTGCCCAAGCTTACGTTTCCGTAATCGGTTTACCCTTTCCCATCTTCTTTAGCTACTGCGCTGCCTATACCGAGTTAATTGGTGCACCTCTTTTAGCTTTAGGTTTGCTAACCCGTCCCGCTGCAGCTGGGTTGTTTTCAACCATGCTCGTAGCCATGTACCATCACATCTTGGTAGCAGGCTTTAGCATTCCATACCTTGAGCTTTCTGCTCTTTATGCAGCCTGTTTTCTGTTTTATCTAGTGAATGGGGGAGGGCTGTTCTCCGTAGATGCTTTGCTTGCAGGTTGGCTCAATGCAGTTACTCGCAGTAACCAGGAGCAGCGGCTTGAGTCTCTAGAAACTTCCTACAAATCTACTGAAGCTGTTTCAAAGTAGTAGGTGTGTCAGTGAGTTACCGATCTAGTGGCTAGCTTTATTTGGTTAGCTTTGAAGGATTAACTGGCAAAGCCGCTACTAAAGTGCCATTGAGCAAAATTTTGATTTGCTGGGCCAGTCGCAGTTGAGCGACTGGCTCTCTTAAGATATCCCTGGCGGTGTATAGGGCACTGGCTGCTTCCTGGGTGCGGCAGTTGACTCGCAGGACTCCCCAGCGTCGAGAGACATGACACCTCGGAAGTGCATCTAGTTGCTTAAGCTCAGTTAAGTCTTCTCGGTAAAAGTCAAGAATGAGTTGGGTTATCTGTGAGTACCAGTTCATAAGTGTCAGAGTTTGCAGAATTACGCTCGGCAGCATGAGTCCGACAAAAGATTAGACAGTGTGCAGATTGTCCTCTTGCTCAATTTCGGCTTTACAGCGAGTTCTCGAAAACTGAGTCGAGGTGCACACCTTCTATTAGCCCGATTTCTACCGTTCAGATCTGTAAGGCTTTTGATCTCACTTCCAATTGAACGAGAGGCTTTGAAATCTATTATGTCCATTCAAGCGTATCGATTCATCAGTCCAACCAGGTCTGCAAGAAGATTTAACGACTTCGATTTTACGAGTAAGTTATCCAAAAGCTTCTAAGCCTTTAGGGGAAAGACTTTGAGAAGATTTAGCCTGAGGGGGCTTCTGTAACAAACCGTACTATTTCTTGAAAAAGTGAGACAAAAAGTGACTCAACAAATCTCTCAGCAGATTGCTGAAGTTTTGTAGTGGCAATTACGCCATGTTGCTCAAGCTTTTAACAATTTGGTTTTATAACCTTGATTAGCTGAAGAATCTGTCAACTGAATTAGCCTGTGGTAGTAAAACTCATGAAGGATACATCTCTCACAGACTTTTATCAGGATTGGCTGATTGAGGTTGCACAGGAAGAAGGTGGCTTTAGGATGGTTTGTTATTCTCCATCTAGGCAGCAACTTAGCGATCGCACTCTTCATCCACATGACTTTGAAGCACTACGGGCAGCGAGAAAGCTAATTGATCAGCGTCTTGTTTGTTACTCTCTGGCTAACCTGTTGCGAGATTGGTATGAGTCAGATTTGCTCAGCTTTGATGAGTGGCGATCGCTCAACCAATCATTGCTCACACTGACGAAGACTTCATAAGCTTTGACTGCTGTATTTTCTGAGTAGTTTTCCTAAAACCGCAATTCCCCGCTCAATCTCCTCCGGCAGCATTGAAAAGTTGAGTCTTAACGCGGGATAGCCCTGCTGATTAGGGAAGAAAGATGACCCTGAGATGATCAGGACTTTTTGCTGAGCGGCTTCATGGCAAATCGCTTGCAGCGGCAACTCATCTGGCAGTTTCACCCATAGAAATAAACCGCCATTGGGAACTGTCCAGGATGCGGACTCAGGGAAATGTTGCTCCAACGCTTGCAGCATTACATTACGGCTATGCAAATGGTTATTTCGCAAGTGGTTTAAATAGTGGCGATAGTAACCAGCTGCCAGGTATTCACTGACGATCGCCTGAGAAACGGTGGAAACGCTGAGGTCTCGCAGCAGCTTTCGCTCCAGTATTGCCCGGTAGTGCTGCCCAGTAACGACCATGTAGCCCAACCGTAGCCCTGGCATCAAAGTTTTGGTAAAAGTACCCACATAAGTTACTAAATTGGAACGATCTAGGGCCTTGATCGGAGGCGGTACGATACCAAAGCTCAACCCCTCATAAGCGTTGTCTTCCAAGATGGGACAGTTATACTCAGAGGCTAATTGTAGAAGCTGTTGACGATGTGCCTGTGAGGTTGTAATTCCTGTTGGGTTTTGAAGCGTACTGATCGTATAAATTAGTTTAGGACGATGGCTGTGTAGATATTTTGCCAGCAGCGTCAAATTCATTCCTTCATTGGTCATCGGAATCCCAATGATTCTTGCGCCTGCTTGTTGGAATAGGGCTAGCGCACCGTGATAGCTAGGAGATTCAACAATTACCCAATCTCCTGGCTGAAGGTAGTAGTGAGCAGCCAGAGAAATTCCCTGCATGGAACCATTGGTAATGATCAGGTCTTCTGGAGAAACCTCTAACCCTTGCTGAACCAGCAGTTGCACGATTTGCTTACGCAGAGTTAGCTGTCCCTGAGGAATGTTGTAGTTAAACAGCGTGTCGCTGACGCCTTTAACCGCCCGACGCGCCACCCGTTGAAGATTTTCCAGCCCAGTAGCGCGAGGAAAGCCGGAGCTGAAGTTGATCATCTCGCCCTGCTGCTGTGCCTGAACTGAGGCGGAGTAAATGTCAAAGTAAGACATCTCGCCCTGCTCAGGAATGATTACCTCTTGCTGGGGGGCAAAGGTAGATGCAGCTTTGGGTGAAGGAATGGTTTCAGCGCTGACAAAATAACCTGATCCTGCACGGGCATAGATTAAACCATCTGCTTCTAGAACGCCGTATGCCTCAATGACCGTCAGCTTGTTGACCTGAGCATTCTCTGCTAGTACTCGAATCGAGGGGAGGCGATCGCCCGGTTTCAAAATTCCAGATTGAATCAGGCGACTGATGCGATCGCGGATTTGCAAGTACACAGGCTCCGGTGAACGGCGATCAAGAGGAATCTTCACGGCAGGACAGGGTTAAATCACATCATAGTTTGCAATATAAGCGATTCCTTATTCTTTCACCTAGTACAGTTTTTGAAAGTTTTAGTAGAACAGTTTATTTGTGCTTGAAACTGTATCAGTTAAAGTCAGGAAATTTGTACCTTCTCATTACTATCTAAATGGCAGAAAGTAGAGTGCATTCAGTTTTTAAGAGGCGAAAAGCTCCAGATGAAGCTCTCTACTCCATTAGCCTTAAAGCCGTCTCATGTTCAATCGTTGACAGTTTTCAATCGCTTTTTATCGGCGTTGAAGCAGTTTGGTAAGCAGTTGATTCAACTGATTTCAGGTACTCATGAAGTGCAGATTTGGCAGGTCAGCGATCGCGCAGGCAACGTGTACTGGCGCGTTTATGATCCAGTTACAAAAGACTCTACTAGCTTTGGTTCTAGCAGTGAAGTAAGAGTTTGGCTAGAACAGCGCTATTATCGCTAACCTTAACCTGAGTTACGTTGAATGATGTATCGATAAAATTCATTCAAACGATGAATTTTATTGATAGAAGGTTTTTGAGCGAGTTCTGGAAAGTATCTTTCACAACTCGCTTTGTTTATTTCTAATTAGATTGATTCAAATAGTTTAACTAAACGAATTTTTTGAAAATTTCAAGCTTTTCTGTAGTTTGAAAGATTTAAGTCTTTTCGCAAAAACGTGGGCTATCACGACAAGTTAAATCTGAGTACAATAACTTAGTTGTTTTTAGTCAATTGGTGTGATAAAAGGACATTCTTTGGGATTAAAACTGGAAAGCGTTGTACCTTGGGGGCGATCGCTTGATGAATACATTGGCATGTTTGCCCTATCGCCTGCCGACTTACAGCGAAAAATCTTGGACTGTGGGGGTGGTCCCGCTAGCTTCAACGCTGAGATGACTGACAGAGGCTACTCCGTGATTTCCTGCGATCCCGTCTATCAGTTTTCTGTGGGTGAGATTGAGCAACGCGTTCAGGCAACCTATGCCCCCATTGTGGAAGGCGTTCGGGCAAATCGCGATCGCTATGTCTGGCGCACGATTCAGTCCCCAGAACAGTTAGGAGAAATTCGCCTAATGGCAATGCGTCGGTTTCTAGTAGATTTTCCGGCAGGATTCCAGTTGGGGCGTTATGTCGTGGATCAGTTGCCTACGCTATCGTTTCACACAGGGCAGTTTGATTTGGCGCTATGCGGACATTTACTTTTCACTTACTCTGACCAACTTTCAACCGAGTTTCACCTCTGCGCCATCCAAGAACTTTGCCGAGTCGCCAAAGAAGTCCGGATTTTTCCAATTCTTGACCTTTCTGGGGAAACTTCACCCATTCTGCCAATTGTGCTGGAAGAATTGCCGCAGCAAGGATATTTGTTAGAAATTAAACCTGTCTCTTACGAATTTCAGCGCGGCGGCAATCAGCTTCTACAGATTTCGAGAAGCCCAGAATCCAACCACCTTGTCTAGAACGGCACGATTGCCTCACCTTTCTGTAGCCTTTTGAACGATGGAACGATTCAGGATCGCTTTAGATCTGTTTGAGGCTCAATTAGTGCTCAGATATTTGTATGGCTAAGCTTTCTGTCAGTCACCCCGTTGTTTTAAGACTGACGCTAGGAGTAGGGGTAGGTTTATCTATCCTCGCGGCTTTATTTGTGGGGCGGTGGGAAGTTTCTAACCAGCAAACTCGGTTTCAAAGACAGATCGAGAGTTTGGCAACAGCCTTGCAGCGGAGTCTGAATCGCTATACCGATGTGCTGGCGTTTTTGGGAGATTACTATGTTGTCACTCAAGGGCAAGTTGAGCGGCAAGAGTTTTCTGACTATGTGGCGCGATCGCTCAACACGTATCCTGGCATTCAGGCGCTAGAGTGGGCACCCTTGGTGCAGCAGGCAGATCGTTTAGCTTTTGAACAAGCGATCCAGGCAGAAGGCTATCCAAACTTTCAAATTACTGAGTTGACGAGTGACAATCGGCTCGTTAGAGCAGGCGATCGCCCCTATTACATTCCCGTTACTTATGTTGTTCCGTTCGCCAATAATGAAGCCGCATTTGGGTTTGATTTGAACTCTAATCCGGCTCGTGCTGTTGCTATAGAGTTTGCCAGAGATCAGGGAAAGATTACGGCAACGGGACGTATCCGTTTGGTGCAAGAACAACGCGATCAGTTTGGTTTTCTGGTCTTTTTGCCGTTATATCAAACGGTTACACTTCCTGCTGTATCCAGCCGACCTGAGCAGTTTGAAGGATTTTTGCTCGGTGTTTTTCGAGTCTCAAATGTGGTTGAAGAATCACTCCAGGATTTGGGATACGAAATTGACTTTGTTTTATATGACCAGAATGCTAGTGCCGACCAGCGGTTTTTGAGACGATATGATGCCGTTGTTCAGCAGGTGATGACCAATGAGCGCGATCGCCCATCCCACTCTCTATGCTCCACAGCCACTCACTGTAGCCGTACCCTCACGGTCGGACAACGCCAATGGCAAGTCATCTTTTCACCATCTGGTAATTATCCGTTTAATCTGAACTATGGCGCACCTACCACCCTTTTTGTGGGACTGGTGCTGACTGCCAGCCTAGTGCTTTTTTTGAGTAACTTAAATCGTGAGTTGACTCAGGAAAAGATGTTAAACAACCTGAAACTGCGGTTTTTTTCAATGGCATCGCATGAACTTCGCACGCCGCTCAGCACCATTCTGCTGTCGGCAGAGTCGTTACAACTGAACCGCGACGAATTGTCCGAAGCTCAAAAACAAAACAACATTCAGCGTATTTATCTCACTGCAAAACGAATGAGTCAACAGATTACGGATTTGTTGACGTTAACGCGGGCAGAAGTCGGCAAACTGGAGTTTAACCCAGAGCTATTAGAAGTAGAACCTTTTTGTCAGCAAGTTCTTGAGGAACTAGAAGATAGTATCCATCAACGCGTTAGCTTGACTAGCCATTGTCAAAACATGAAGGCATTCTGGGATAAGAAACTGGTGCGATCGCTACTCACTAACTTGCTTTTTAATGCCGCTAAGTATTCCCCTAACAATCTGTCCGTGCAGATGATTTTGCGTTGTGATCACCAAACCGCAATCGTAGAAATTTGCGATCGCGGTATTGGTATTCCAGTTGCAGAGCAAGCCCAAATTCAAGAAGCCTTCTCTCGTGGCAGCAACGTAGGTGATGTTGCTGGTACAGGATTAGGTTTAGCAGTAGTGAAAACCTGTGTTGAATTGCACCGGGGAGAATGGGCGATCGAGAGTGAGGAAGGACAGGGAACAACTGTAACTGTGAAATTGCCATTGGAGTAATACCCAACCCGCACTTTTTTGACGTTTAGTTAAGTCACCTACTTGCTCTACGAGATATTTCAGCAGTATCAGGGCTGATTCACGATCCACTTACAAACCAGTTTTCCGTCTTCAACGATCCACTGTGCGGTTAAATTAGGTTTTCTTGATGAGATGTAGTGAGTTGAAATGAGTTTTGAGTGAAGGTCTGAAGTGCCGACGCGATCGGGGATGGAAATGTTTTCCGAAGTAGGTTGGTGACGATATTCTAGCTGCACGATTTGAACTCCTTGATTGAGAGATGGGGGGAAACCCTCAGAGGGCTACTAACTAAAAGAGCTAGCTGGAGGTTAGTTCAAGGTTTAGCCTTGGCGGTGTTGCGGCTCAGCTATTCTAGAAACTGAATTCAGTGTGCCTTTGAAACCCATACCAAACAATCGGGGTTTAGGCTTTTAAGCAAGAACTTAAGCTTGTCACGCAAAACCACCATTGCGTTTGGAACCCAAGATTGGGACTGAGAGATCCAGGTGCTACCACGATAGGTTCCGTTGGCTGCAAATGATATATCTTTTGCCGATGCTGCAGGGCGACGATAGGAAACACCTCGATAGGTGAGGCGATCGCCCAAAGCTTCTTCGCTGGCTGCGGTTGAATCGGACTGGAAACCTTGAGCAAGAATCGATTGAAACAGGTTGAAATAGTGAGAAAACTGCATGGAACTGTTCTCCTTGAGGGACTTTTTAATCAGTACAGGACTTACGCAGATGTACTAAATGTGGTGGTCAGCTTAGCCCAACTTCATAGCAAGAGTGGGTGATTTGAGTTGCCCAATCAAATAGTGGGATAACAGTCTGCTCTTGAGTTGATAGATGCTGGTTGCCGTA
>JACJOC010000057.1 GCA_014695345.1 Cyanobacteria bacterium FACHB-471 | reverse complement strand
ACCTATACCCCTGCTGCTGGCTTCTCAGGTGCAGATTCTTTCACCTACACAGCAAATGATGGAAAAGGCGGCACCTCTGTTGGAACCGTGGCTGTTACCGTGACTCCAGTTGTCACTCCTCCGGTTAATACTCCTCCAGTTGCTGTTCCAGATGCTGCAACGACAACTTCAGGTAATGCGGTTACGACCACAAACGTTCTGAGCAACGACACAGACCTGAACGGAGATGCCCTAACTGTTTCGAGCTTTACTCAAGCCGCGAACGGTACTGTTGTGAACAACAACGACGGCACCTTTACTTACACCCCTGCTGCTGGCTTCTCAGGTGCAGATTCCTTCACCTACACAGCAAACGATGGGAAAGGCGGAACATCTGTTGGAACCGTCGCTGTCACCGTGAACCCGGTCAACAACAACACTAATGTCTTTACCGGAACTAATGGTAGTGACACTGCTACTGCAACACCTGTCAAGGATGAATTTGACATGGCTGGGGGAGACGATACTGTCCTTGCTGTATTTGATACCCTCAAACAACAGGACAGCATTGATGGTGGCTCTGGTTCTAACACTTTTGTGCTGACCGGCGGCACTGCAACCGACTCAATTACGCTCAGATCTGCAACTGCTAGTGATGTTAATAACCTAGTCATAGGAACAGGACTTGCAGGCACTGTAATCAAGAACTTCCAGAACTTTGCTCTCAGAGGGTTTGTGGGGCGTGTCACTCTAACGGGTAATGATCTGGCAAATACATTAATCGGTGGATCTGGCAATGACTCTATTACCGCTGGCGCGGGGAATGACATCTTGACTGGCAATGGTGGCAACGATGTGTTGGATGGCGGCACTGGCAATGATGTATTGAATGGTGGAGCTGGCAGCGATCGCTATTTCGTGAATAGTACAGGTGACAGAATCGTTGATAGTGCTGGCATCGACACCGTTACTGCGTCCATCAACCGGATTTTGCAGTCAGGATTAGAGAACCTCACACTAAGCGGAAGGGCAACGGTCGGAACCGGAAATAGCTTGAACAACGTTATCAATGGCAACAATGTCAGAAATACCCTGGTCGGCAACACAGGCAACGATCGCCTGTTGGGCAACGGTGGTGACGATTTGCTGCGAGGTGGAGTTGGGAAAGATCGGCTCTCTGGTGGTGCTGGGAGAGATCGCCTCTTTGGAGACAATGGAAACGACGTCCTATCTGGCGATGCGGGCAATGATATCCTGCTGAGCGGGGGTGGAAACGACACCCTAAATGGTGGACTTGGCAACGATCGACTTACCAGTGGAGCAGGTAAAGACAGGCTCATAGGTGGAGCAGGCAGAGACAGCTTTATCTTTGACAATGTTAGAACTGGCAGCATCGACGTGATTGCTGACTTCAGGAGTGTTGACGATACGATCCTGGTTTCCAGAAGGGGATTTAGCCAGAATCTCCAAGTCGGAAGTTTGTCTGCTTCTCAATTCGTTCTAGGCAGTAGCGCGCAGGATCAGGGCGATCGCTTCTTGTATGACCAGAGAACGGGTGGTCTCTTCTTCGATGTGGATGGTGTAGGTGGTGCAAGCCAAGTTCGGATTGCAACGCTATCCAATAAAACTGCGATTACTGCTGCTGACATCGCTATAGTCGCGTAGATGTCAAGCCTTTATAGTCACTTGAGTTAGGAAAAAGAAGGGAGACAGGGTTTAACCCTGCCTCCCTTCTTTTTCCTAATCTGTATGGCTACGGCTATGTTGACCTCGGGAACTGATAGTTCAAATCACCAAAAAAGCGATCGCCCACTCATTTCAAAACTATATTCAACTGCTACTTTTCCTCTACCCACGCTTCGAGCATACTGGCGGGGATTTGGATAAAGGGATGAGCGAAGACTGCCTTAAGTGCTTCACGTCCTCCCACATCCATTGCTTTTTGTAGGCGTCGTTTCAACGTTGGATATTGTTGAATTGCTTGCTCTACCGATTGTTCGGCTTGCTGAGGAGTAGGGTTAGACTGCGCCAGTTTTTCGAGCAGCTTTTGGATATCACTACGCAGGGCAGTGAGTGAGGTATCTTCGGTGAGTGAGTTGAGCGGCACAACCGCAGCCACTTTATCTGATGGAACGGTGACGGGGGGGGAGGAACTGATTGCAGCAGTGCCAGGAGAGACATCATTGGCAAAGCGGCGAGTCATGCCCGCTACATCAATGCCTGAGGACTGGCGCAATTGTTCTAGAAATGAGGCAACCTGAGTAGCGGTGCCACCGTTTGCGGTGTCGATGACGCTGACATTTTGCACGTCTATATCAGGCACAGTAGAGGTGAGAGTTTTTAGCAATACTTCTAGTTTTTGGAACAGGAAGATTTCACGGGCATTGGGTCCAGCAGCTTTCCAGGATTCTGTTAGTCGTTTGGTACCCAGTGCTTGAGCTTTACCATCCTCGATGATGCGAGAGGCGTTACCTTTTGCCTGGGCGATCGCCCGCTTACACTCTGCCTCAGCCGGAGCTACTACATCTGCCTGAAGCTGTTGCTCGACCTGCTTAATCCGTTCCGTTTGCACGGCTACGTTTGCCTGGGTGCGGGCAACGATTGCAGCAATTTCACCTTCAGCCTCAGCGATAACGGCCGTACGTTTAGTGAGGGCATCCTGAATCCGCTGGTCGGCTTCTGCTTTGGCGATTTCAATCTTCGTTTCAATTTGCTTTAACGACGTAGTTTGCTGGTTTGCAGCCGTGCGAATGGCAGACTCAGCCTGTGCCTGAGCTTCGGCAATTCGGGCATCACGCAACAAGTCTGCCCGCTGTTTGCGTCCAATTGAGTTGAGATATTGCACATCGTCGGAGATGTTTTGAATCTGGAGGTTATCTAACACCAGTCCTAGTTTCTCCAAATCATCTTCCGCCTCTTCGAGCAAACTTCTAGCAAAGGCAGACTTATCTTCATTAATCTGCTCTGGAGTAAGACTGGCCAATACGCCGCGCAGATTACCTTCCAGCGTTTCCTTTGCCATTTGCATAATCTCTTTTTGGCTCTTGCCCAGGAGACGCTCGATCGCATTGTGAATAGTGGGTTCTTCTCCGGCAATCTTGATGTTTGCTACGCCTTCTACCGTAAGTGGAATGCCACCTTTGGAGTAAGCACTAATTACACGCAGATCAATAATCAGGTTGGTCAAATCCATCCGAAAGGCGCGTTCTAGCAAAGGCACCCGGACGCTACTGCCGCCTTTAACCAGACGATAGCCAACCTTACGCCCATTAGAAAGAGTGCGACGGCTTCCGGCAAAGATGAGAATTTCGCTAGGCTGACAGATGTAATAAAGGTTGCGGAGTACCAGCGTTCCGACCCCGGTTCCAGCACCGAGGGCAATTAGTAGTGCAAGAATGGTTTCCATGATTAGTTTTCTCCCTCTAGCTGTACCTGCTTCTGACCGTTCTGACCATTCCGACCGTTTTGCGAATAGTGCCCGTTTTGCTGGCTGAGTGTGCCGACCACATCAATTCCCAGGGTTTGATCAACCCGATCGAGGAACTGACGTACGGTTTCGGGATAGGCGTTGACCAAGCTGGCGATCGCCTTGCCATCTCCGTTGTCAATCACATTCACATGTTTGAGATGAACCCGACCCGGAATCTTGGCTGCCTCTTGCAGTACCATCTCAATTTGCTGGGTTAAGAATACTTCTGATGCATTAGTTCCCGCTTCCTGCCAAACTTCGGCAAACAGGTCGTTCACTTGTGCCGCCGCCTGAGCGTTTTCAGAGAGAACAGAGGCTTCACCTCGGGCTTGCAGTTCCTTTGCTTGACGTTCGGCTTCGGCTGGCAAAACCTGATCGGCTTCCAGACGCAATCGTTCCAACTCAGCCCGAATCGTTTGAAGCTGCTGTTCAGCTCTGGCTCTGGCTTCCTGCGCTGCGGCAGTGGTACGTTCTTCCTCAGATTTTGCTTGTTGCTCTAGTTCTGCCTTAATTTTGCGCAACTCGTTTTCCTTTTGCTGAATGATCGAACGCGCCTGGGTTTTTGCCACCTCTGACTGACGCTTGCAGTCTGCCTCGATCTGCTCTGCTTCGGTTAAAGCATTGGATTCGGCAATTTCCGCATCACGCAACACAACAGCAATTTGGCTGCGACCAATCGAGTTGAGGTAATCAACATCATCGGCGACACTTTGAATTTTTAATGTGTCAATGTGTAAGCCCATCTTGGCTAAATCGCGGCTGACATCTTCAGTGATGCGCTCGGCAAACACCAGTCGATCTTCGTTCAATTCTTCTGGGGTGAGAGTGGCAACTACACCACGCAAATTCCCTTCTAACGTCTCTCTCGCCACACGGGAAATTTCGGAAGAGTCACGATCAAGGAAGCGTTCAATTGCGTTGCCGACGACAATTGGATCGCTGGAGATTTTGATAGTGGCGATCGCCTGAATCCGCAGAGGAATTCCCCCTTTGGAGTAAGCATTCTTCACCTCTACCGGAACAGGCATCGTGGTCAAATCCATCCGTTTGATAGTTTCCAGGATAGGAATACGAACGGTACGCCCGCCAAAAATTACTCGATAACCAACCGTTTCACCTTCTGTGGTACGCCGTTTCAAGCCTGATAGAATCAGGATCTCGTTAGGGTTACAGATACATAAAACGAGTTTGTAGATCCAGATAAAGATGGCGATCGCCACCAATACTGAAATTGCTAGCGGCAAGCTTCCTACGAGTTCATTTCTGATGCCATTATTTGAAGCATTCGTAGGAAAAACAGGATCAATTTGGGCTATTTGTGCCGTTGTGATGGGGGTAGACACTGACTGAAACTCAGCACGATCATTGCTCATGGGTTTAAATTCCTTGTAATGGGTATAGTGCAGTCAGGTTGCAGCTTTAAAGGCTTTTTCGGAGACTACCCAAATTCGACTTCCTTCTACTCCCACAATCACCACCCGTTCACCTTTGGCAAAGGCAACCGCTTCTTGAGTCGAGGCTGTGAAATCAATCATCATTCCTTTTGCATTAACCCGCACTTTCCCTCTACTAGAGGAATCAAAGGGAATTTCGACAATTCCTGAAAGCCCAGCCAAATCTCCGGATCTCACCAAGCTGTCGGCTTCTCGCTGGTGCAATGAGTACAGCGCCCAAACAATCGCCGTACCGCAAATGATGCCGATGGCGATCGCCAAAGCCAACACCAGTAACTGCGGCAGGGCAGGCTGTATTCTCGACAACAACAGTCCGGTTAGTCCAAAAAAACAGCTTCCAAATGTCCAAAACCGTAGTTTGAAGATGGGTAAACCCATTCGTCTGTGACGAGGACTAATAAGGGTTTCTAGTTCACCTCGTTTCCGTTGTTGCGAAAGATTTCCGGCATGGGGATCAACCTCATACTCCCGATCGAGTTCCCAGTCTGGATCAATGTCTGCACCATCAAACCCCGCCAGTGCAGAAAGAAGTGTAAAGCTGCCACCAATCAAAAAGCAGAGTTGATACAGGGTTAACATAGGATGGTCTAAGGATAAGGTCTGAGAGAACCTACAGTTCACAGTACATTTATAGCCCTCTGACAAGCTTCACTTAGACGGGTAAAGCAGAAAATTATTATTTAGGATTGTGAATTGGGATGGTGGAATGCAAAGGGAGCAATGATGACAGTAGTGTCAGCAGTTCCATATTCAAGCGCTACCTAAGGGCAAAGTTTATGCAACCGCTCCAGCCTGGAAGACTCGACCGATCACTTCCTCAACGGGAGGATCGGTAACGGTCAGGTCTACTACGTCTAACTCCGCCAAAATGCGGGCAACGGTTTGAGTCAGATCTTCGCGGTGAATCAGGAAACGGACAATGCAGCCTTCGACTGCGCCAACTTCGCCATAGGTTTGTAGTTTGGTAAGTGAGTCTTCGGCACAGAGCGTGTGCGATCGCCCCCCTTCTCCCTTATCTGCTAATTTCTCTTTTAACTCCACCTTCACTTCACGGTAGGGAGCAAACCGCTCTAGCAGCCCTTCCAAACTACCGTCATAAATTAGTGTTCCGGCATAGATCAACAGTACCCGCTGACACAGCGCTGTGATATCTGCCATATAGTGGCTGGTGAGTAAAACTGTTGCCTGATAGCGCTGGTTATATTCCCGCAAAAACTCACGTACTGCCACCTGAGCATTTACATCTAATCCTAAAGTGGGTTCGTCCAAAAACAACACTTTAGGGCGGTGCAGCAGAGCAGCCAACAGTTCTGCTTTCATCCGTTCGCCCAGTGAGAGCTTGCGGACAGGCTGAGTCAGCTTATCTTCAAGAGAGAGCATATCAACCAATTCCCCTACTCGTCCGCGAAATTCCTTATCCGAAATGCCGTAAACTGCTGCATTAATTTTGAGTGAGTCCAATGCAGGTAAATCCCAGATAAGCTGCTGCTTTTGCCCCATCACCAGGGTAATTTTCTTTAAGAAGCTTTGTTCTCGCGTGAATGGAGTATGTCCTGCAACATTAATGCGACCACTAGAGGGATGAATCAAGCCAGTCAGCATCTTGAGTGTGGTAGTTTTGCCTGCACCATTGGGTCCCAGAAAACCCACGACTTCTCCAGGTTGAATGTGAAAAGAAACATCCTGCACCGCTTTCACATCACGATAGGTACGATGAAAAAAGTGAGTTAATGTTCCTCTTAAACCTGCTTCCTTGACGGCAACAGGATAGGTTTTGCTGAGATTTTCGACCGTGATGATAGACATGAAGGAAGGAAGAGAGATAAAGAATGAGGGATAAAGAGCTTAGTAATGTGGAGAGTATTTGTGAAATCCGTTTAATTTGAAGGTGATTAAGTTCAACGGTTATGTGTTTTGTTGAGAAACGGCTAACCGCAGTCCGAGAGCGATCAAAACGGCTCCTGTGATTCGCTCAGTCCAATGGGAGATTGCTAGAAATCGGTTTTTGATGGAGCGCTGGGAAATCACGACCGCAACTAGAGCAAACCAAATGAACTCTAGTGCCACCATCGTCAGTCCATAAATCGCCTGAGTGAACAGTGGCGTTGTCGGTTGAATAATTTGAGTAAATAGGGCAAGAAAGAACAGAGTGACTTTAGGGTTAAGCAAGTTGGTGAGAAAACCAATCCTAATTGATGCAAATCGAGTGAGATCGTGAGTTTGTTGAGATGATGAATGTTGAGCGTTTCGAGTAACAGAGCTTTCGGGGACGATTGGTTTGTGCCGCTGCGCTTGAAGTGACTTGATGCCAACGTAGATGAGGTAAGCTGCTCCTAACCATTTAATTGTATTAAACAACAGAATTGATTCTGAAATGATGACTCCAATTCCAACCAGGCAGTAGGTTACATGAACACAGTTGCCAGCAGCTAAACCCACGGCGGTGTAAATGCCTGACTGCCTCGAATAAGACAAACTGTTGCGTAAAGTCATGGCAAGGTTGGGTCCAGGAGCCATTACTGCTAAACACCCGATCGCCAAAACCGTCAGCCAATCTGCAAAAAATGACATTTTGTAGGCACCCCAAGTTCAATGGCAATATCGATTTACACTACACCGGTACTTCGGACTCTACACCCTTCTGTAAGGTGAGGTACTGATAAAGGGTGTCTCGCTGCTGTGCTGGGCGATTCAGAGAATGAATCGCTGCTTTGAGATCTGCTACTTCCATGCAGGTGCCACCTTGGGCACCCGCCATTGTAGTGATGTGTTCTTCCATAAGCGTGCCGCCGATGTCATTGCAACCCCAGGTGAGAGCTTCTGTTGCTCCAGCTAAGCCCAACTTGACCCAGCTTGGCTGATGGTTGGCAATCCAGTTTCCTAGAAAAATTCGGGCAACGGCAGTGAGTAAAAGTGAGTCGGAAAGGACAGGCTGATCGCGTCCAACTCGTCGCCGCAGCGGTTTGGGTGCCTCTTGACCTACAAAGGGTAGCAGAATGAATTCGCTGATGCCGCGATCGCCCCTTTCTACCGCTTTTTGCTGGAGCGATCGCAACAGTTCAAAATGCCGCATCTGTTGCTCTGATGTTTCAATATGTCCCGAAAGCATCGTGCTAGTAGTAGGCATTCCCAAGCGATGGGCGGCTTCCACAATTTCTAACCAAACTGCCGTATTGATTTTCTCGGGACAGAGGACGCGCCGCACTTCATCATCCAATACTTCTGCCGCCGTTCCAGGCATGGAGCCGACGCCAGCATCCCGAAATGCGGCAATCACTTCGGCGTAGCTTAATTCATCTTCTCTAGCGATAAACTGCACTTCTTGTGGTGAAAAAGCATGGAGATGCAGATGAGGAAAGGCATCTTTAATCGTTCTCACTAACCGCACATAGTAATCCAGAGACGTTCCATTCAGCTTTGCCCCAGGATGCAGTCCGCCCTGCATACAAATTTCAGTTGCGCCTCGTTGGACGGCATCGGTGGTTTTTTCTAAAATTGTTGCTTCGGTTAACCAGTACGAACCTTCATCGCCCTCATCTCGACGAAAGGCACAGAAGCTACAGTGCTGTTCGCAAATGTTGGTGAAGTTGATGTTGCGGTTGATCACATAGGTAACAATGTCACCTGATTGTTTGTGGCGTAGGCGATCGCTCGTTTCTCGAATGGCGGCGATCGCTCCTGCGTCAGTTTGTCTGAGCAACACCACACCCTCTGCCTCAGACAAATCTTTTCCTGCCAAAGCCCGATCGAGAATTTGATCAACCGTTTGCATCGCTAAAGCGTCCAGAAAAAAGAGCTACTTTACCAATTGTGACAGGTAATCATTCATCGAGTTTTGCAGACGCGATCGCAAATCCTGCGCCTCCTGATAGGCTACCGATCGGTTTTGCAAAGAATGCTCCCGTTGCCAGGGTTTCTCTAGCGGCTGAATGTAATATCTCAAATGAGTCTTCGCTGCCCAAACGCCCATCGATGGAAACAGCAGAAACGCGATCATCAGCGGCGATAGGGGAAACAGCGGCAATCCTGTCCATTTCGTTAGCTTTCTTGAGTTAAAAGCCCAGGGGTGCAGGAATTCGTTGCCAATACAAAGAACAGGCAGGATAGGAATATGATGGCGATCGCTTAACTTAATGAAACTAGGGTCAAACGTCTCCAATTGATGCCGTCGCTGCCAACCTTTTGCCAGTCCACGCCAGCTTTCTGGGGCATATAGCAAAACAGTTTCGGCTTGTTCATCAGCCACTGCCGTCTCAAAACTGTTTCGATTAGCCCGAATGCCTCCCAAAACCTGTGACCAGCCCGCAGGCAACCACCACTTGAGCCAGGGATGATCAAAGAAAATTTCATGGGCGACCGGCTGCACAAACCAGCCTTTTGTTTGGCTTAATAGGGTTCCTAGTCCAACAAAATCCCACGGGAAAGCCATCCCCGCATGATTTAACACAACAATAAAGTGTCCTTGCTGAGGCAAATGCTCAGTGTTGTGCAACTCGGGTTGGAAGTGATGCTGCAAGATTGGAGCAAGAATTTCATCTCGAAATGCTTTCTGGTATCCAGGCTCAACTGAGGTATTTGTTTGACAAGGCGATCGCCCTCCCAGTCTTAGCCAGCGCAACAGCAGCGCCAGGTAAAACCCACCCGGAAGGAGAAATAAAATATATTCCAACCAATTCCAACCTTCTGGGTCAGCGTGATAGTGCTGCCAGTGGCGATTAAACAAGATTAGCCAACCTGGGGGATACCACAGACAAAACCAGTCAAACCAGCCAAAGCGGTAAGAAGAGGGTGACGGCTTTTGGGCTTTCAAGGTTTTGACTTCAGATGTGACAGTTTTGGGAGCGATCGCCTGTTTACCTCTCATCAAGAGCACAGAGAACACTTTGGAAATCTACCAACTTCGTGTGCACCGACGATAGCGTTGCGGCACTCCAACAAGCTTGCGCCAGTCCGGTTAGACAACTCTTTTAGGTCAATTTCTGGATACTCCGACTGGGGTGCTTGCAGGTAAAGCTCATACGCTACCTCCAGCACCTTTGTGTTGAGGAGCAAAGGTTTGACTGTAGTTTCAAGAAGACTAAACATGCTGCGGTCGGGGTTTAGGGTTGTTCAACCTTTATGCCAGATGTCACAGCGCTGTGCGTCTATCCTACAGAGGAATTTGTTGAATGTTCTACTCTTTTCATAACAAAAGGTTCAGCGAGGGTACATCGCTGAACCTTTTGTTACCTAATCTTCAACCGGAAGGGAGTAAGCCCGTGACGAGGATTGAACTCGTGACCTCACCCTTACCAAGGGTGTGCTCTACCACTGAGCCACACGGGCAAAAGTCAGTCTTGAGTGCTGAATTTTGAATGATGAGAGGCGTGACCTACTCACAACTCAAAATTCATAGCTCTCGACTTTCGTGGTGGGCCGGGCTGGATTTGAACCAGCGTAGGCGTAGCCAGCGGATTTACAGTCCGCCCCCATTAACCACTCGGGCACCGACCCGCCCAATCCACGATTACTGATAGTAGCACAGTGTTCTTGAAAACGCAGCCCCCCATCTAAAATTTCTTTCTACAACTCAAATCGAAACTGCCCAGGAGGAGAGCTTAACCTGTCTGTGGTAGGGCAAACAGCTTCTCAGTGACCTCTAGAAGTCGCTTTTTAAAGCGTGAGTGGTGGCGCGGCAAAGCTGCACCACCACTTACGCAAGAGGTTTAGGGATGTTCTAATAGGGGCAAACGGATAGTTGCTAGAGAAAAGCAGAACTGTTCTCCACAGTCTCTTAGATGTTAGATGTCAAAGGAGTCACCGTTCGCAAGGAAAATTACCTCATCGACGTTGTAGGTCGGTTCGGTCAACAGCGTTTCTCGAATTGCTTCAAACAAGGAGTATTGGTTGGCACTACTGAGACTTTGAAAAGCTTCTTCGCCACGGGGGGCGTCTACCTCAAAGTTGATTTCAGCTTCCTGGCTGGACTGATCGACATTCACCTCATAGCCTGTGATACCGACATCCTGCCCTTGGTAGGCCTGCATGATTTGATCCACTGCACCTTCAACCGGTTCGTCAGCCCCCAATAACACTGACTGTGGCACTAGCTCTTGAGTCTGTGGGTCTGGAATGTAGACGACCGCAGGCTCATATTCCCTGGTAATAGAACTGTCTATGTCCGGCGTACCAGACGGTGTTTCAGTTTCAGTCGCTTGTGCAATTTCAACCGGATTAGCGATCGCTGACAGCGGTAAATTTAGAGCAAGTGCGATCGCTACAAACAACGGTATTAAAATCTTGACCAAGAAACTCTGATTCGATTCATCTTCCCGCTGCTCTTGGGGAATAGATATAGCAATTGCAATTGGCTTTCTAAAATCTTGTTTCATATAACACCCTCCCGAATGCTTACTCGTTTTACAGCAGATAAGCAACTTTACCTAAGCGTTCTCAGACTTTAGCCAGAATGTAGACGCAACGTCATCTGAGCAGGGAGTGATACTTTGTTGTAAAACGAGACTTCTACTGTGCTGCTTTAGTTTCCTTTTGGGGAGGAAGTTGGCTCCGACCGCACAATTCTTTAAAGGTGCTAACTGAATCTCAACCTTAAGGGACTTGCCGACCCTGATGAAGTTGACTAGCCTTATGAATGGACTACTTCTTAGGTAAGACTTTTGGAGCTGTAGCCGCATGACTCCCGTT
This sequence comes from Cyanobacteria bacterium FACHB-471, assembly GCA_014695345.1. Lineage (GTDB taxonomy): Bacteria > Cyanobacteriota > Cyanobacteriia > Elainellales > Elainellaceae > JAAUTN01. The sequence continues at coordinate 26,766 of JACJOC010000057.1, read as the reverse complement.
CAAAGCGATGAGCCAATGAATCAGCCCGTTGACGAAAAGTTCTTGCCTCCTTTGTCTGTCATCATCCCCATTTACAATGGCGAAGCGGACTTGCCCGATTTGCTTAACTGTCTTTGGGCACAGACCTATCCAGCCAGTCAAGTCGAATATTTGCTCGTTGATAATGGAAGTGGCGATCGCACCCCTGATTTGCTGCAAACTGCCGTGCAGACCAGTGGCGATCGGGGTATCACTCTGCGCTATTTAAGTGAAACTCAAATCCAGAGCTCTTACGCCGCTCGCAACACTGGCGTTAGAGCAGCCAAAAGCGAAATACTGGCGTTTACCGACGCAGACTGTCGTCCTCAGCCCGATTGGCTAATTAACCTGATGCAGCCCTTTACTGACCCTGCGGTGGGTCTGGTTGCAGGAGAAGTTGTTGCGCTTCCCGGTACAACCCTCCTGGAGGAGTTTGCTGATCGCCAAGATACGCTCTCTCAAAAACACACCCTTGCCCATCCCTTCCTGCCTTACGGACAGACGGCTAATTTAGCGATTCGGCAGCAAGCTTTAGAAAAAGCAGGGCTATTTCGTCCCTACTTAACGACGGGCGGTGATGCCGATATGTGCTGGCGCATTCAGCAGCAGGGCAACTGGAAATTGGCTTTTGCAGAATCAGCAGTCGTACAGCATCGCCACCGCGCTACCCTGTCAGAGTTGCGCCGTCAGTGGCATCGCTACGGACGCTCAAATCGCTATCTGCATGAGTTACACGGGGTGAGTTTAATGCGAGAGCCAACCTCACGCGACTACTTCTACCGTTGGAGTCGCTGGTTCCTCAAAGAAATGCCCATCGCTGCTGTAAAAATTGCTAATCGGAAAGCTAACCTTGTGGACTTGATCAACACTCCTGTGGGCTTGATGTGCTGGCAGGCGCGATCGCAAGGTCAGCGAGAAGCAAGACTATCAGATGCAGCACGTCAGATTGAGTGGCTGCACCAAAACCAGTTTGAGCCACCTATCGAAGCCCCTGACTGAACCTATTGCTCTATAAACGCTGCTTTATGGGCAAAAGGTTACAGGAACAAGTAATACCAGATCACTTCTTAGATCAGGTCAGTTTATAAATCAGGACACTCTCAGTCCAGGTCAAAATTGCTTCGCTGCACTGTCCCGCTTTTGAGTAAAGTTCCGTGAATTCACTCCAGCATCAGTCTACTTCTCTCTTAGTGAAATTCAGACGCAGCCGTCTGGTTACTCTGCTCAAAACCTTACCCCAAAAGTCGCCTTCGCCCGCTCAACGGATGCAGCATGTCAAAAGACTGGGATATGGCTTAGCGCTGATGTTGGGGTGGGGCGTAGCGTCTCCGGGTTTGGCCGCTGAACGGTTAACGGTACGTCTGGGACCGATTGAACAATCAGTGACAATTAGCGACCTAGAAGAATTTGCCGCTACTGGAGAAATTCCGCCCAGTCTAAGCCTCTATACACCGCTGTTGACTGAAGATGTGCGGCAGGCTCTCAACAGCCGAATTCAGCTAGATCCAGATGTAGGCGATCGCCTGGTTGATGATTTGTTGGATTCTTCTGCCGGACAGCGGCTTTTAAGCACGCTGGAGGTGGCAATTCCTAACAGCACAGTAGAAGACCTTGAGGCAGCGCTCGTTGTGGCAGCACAGCAGGTGGATGGGCTGAGCTTGTTGGGCTTTTTGCGGGCCTATCCAGCGGAAACGGTAGTGGTTGATGGCAGTTCGGCGATCGCCCTGGCTTCTCAGATGAACCTTCCCTACTGGCAAAGCCAGGCCCTCAGCACCATCCTGGAGCGGGAACTCACCGTTGAAACGGAGCCATTTCAGCCGCCCTTTGACCCCACTGTTGGCGGAGACTATTGGGTGCGGCAGCAGACTCTAACATTTCACGATTATGAGCGATCGCGCACGATTCCCGTAGACCTCTACTGGAATCGTGATGTGATAGGACCACTGGTGATCATGTCTCATGGCTTTGGTGCCGATCGCCGCTTCATGGGTTATCTGGCTCGGCATCTAGCCTCTCACGGCATTGTTGTTGCTGCCTTAGAGCATCCGGGCAGCAACGTCGCCTGGTTGACCGGGCTGACGATGGGTGAGATGGGCAGTGGCAACCTGGCTGACATTTTGCCCCCCAGTGAATTTGTCGATCGCCCCCTGGACGTTAGCTTCCTGCTCGACGAACTGGAGCGGCTGAATCGCTATTCGCCTCTGCTCCGTGGACGGCTCAACACTGAGCGAGCCACGATCATTGGTCATTCGCTGGGTGGCTACACGGCCTTGGCGCTGGCGGGGGCAGAATTGGACCTGGAGCACTTGCAGCAGTTTTGTGATGGGCGCAGTCCGGTTGGGCTATCTCCAGCAGATTGGCTGCAATGTACAGCGGCAGATTTAGACCCCAACAGTCAAACTGATTTTGAAGACCCACGCATTGCTCAAATCATTGCCCTTAATCCGGTAATGGGACGCATGTTTGCGGAGGCTAGCCTAGGCGAGATCACAGTTCCAACCCTAATTTTGACGGGAACTGACGATTCAATTACGCCCGCAGTCAGCCAGCAAATCTTGCCCTTTGCTCAGATTCAGTCACCCAAGTATCTGTTGACGGCGATCGGTGGTACTCATCTGAGCATTGGCGACCCCGACAACCTCAACCATGACTTAACCGAAAGTCTATTTGTCCGAGAGCGGCGGGGCGAAGAAACGGAGCCGCTGCGTCAACTTTTGCGAGGCGTTAGTCTGTCGTTTGTGAAACAGATGACTCCTGAAGCGGACCGCTACAGACCCTTTTTGTCGCCTGCCTATGTGCAGTCTTTTTCGACCCCGGATCTGCGGCTGCGGTTCAACACGCAGCTTCCCGAAAACCTATCGAACTGGCTGAAGATGGCAGCACTGCCCCTGGAACAACTGGTTGCAGCAACTCTGCCTAAGCAGCAAGAAAATGTCTACATTGAAACGGGCTGTCGCAGTAATGTAGGCTGTCTGTTTATTCGGTTGCCGCTGGTTATGTTTATCTTGCCCAGAGATTTGCCGCTGGCGGGCAGTCAGCTATTTCGGCTAAATCGCCATAATCTTGCCCGAAAAACCCGAAAAACGGACAAACGATAGTTTGATGTGCTGATCGCTACAGACTTACGTTGAAAACCTTTAATAGGTTTTACTTAAACGCATTGGACAGGAGTGGCAGTTGTAGCCAATGACCCGTGGCGCACAGCTAAAACGAATGACCAAAATCGTGATGAGATTGGCGATCGCCAATCTATAATTAAAGTTCCTTTCGTCGTCACTGGCTGCATCTAAAACTTTTAGGGGTGCTGATCTTACATGCATTTGCCGTTCCCGCTTGAATCGATGAGCGGGCGAGACAAGTTGTGTGAACCTCCTGAATTTGGCTTTTTCCTGCGCGTAACATCATGACTTTCAATCTGCCGGGTGGAGAGCTAGTCAGACCAGTTGATTATCTGCAAGTATTTCTAGAACAATCCACAGACGCGTTTATAGAGTATGACTCGGAGACTCGCTGTGTCGCTGTAAACCCTGCTGGCGCTGCTTTGTTGGGTTTACAGCCTGCTGCCCTGATGGGTAGGACAGTTCTGCAATGGTTGAACTGGGTCAATCGAGAGCAGTCAAACTCATTGCTCGACCCACATTGTCTACGCCTGGTCATTTCACAGGTGGCGATCGCCCTCCAGCAAGTTTTTAGCCAAAATAAACCGCTGCAATTTACCCACGAGGTGCCGTTAGCGGGAGGAACTCGGTTCTACGAAACGGTCTACACACCTGTTTTAGATGCGGCTGGGGCAGTTGTGCGCGTATTTAGTGTAGGGCGGGCGATCGCCAACCCACGCTCCTGTGCTAATTCTCGTGAGTCAGGGTCTCCGTCTAATCAATACGCGAATGGCGCCTTAGTTGAAAAGTCTGCCGACCAGCAGCTCGTAGAGATGAGCAAAAGCACGGCTCTGCTGCAACTCGTGTTAGACAACATTCCTCAGTGCATTTTTTGGAAAGATAGAAATCTGGTTTACCTCGGCTGCAATCGCAAGTGGGCTGAACTAGTGGGTGTGGGCGAACCCGAAAACGTACTAGGGCTGACTGACTTCGATTTACCCTGGACGGAGTCCGAAGCAAAGTTTTACCGGGAGTGCGATCGCCGAATTATGGAAACAGGCATTCCCCAGGTGCGGCTGTTGGAGTCACGACGGCAGGCAAATGGGGAAAATATCTGGCGCGAGACGAGCAAAATCCCCATTCGTGATGCAAGGGGCAATGTCATCGGCATCTTGGGCACGATGGAAGATGTCACCGACCGCAAAGGGGCAGAAAAAATGCTCCAGCAAAGTGAATCTCGCTTTCGAGAATTGGCACAGCGAGAAGCGTTGTTCAACCATCTGGCAAACCAAATCCGCAACTCGCTTGACCTGGACACGATTCTAGAAACGACGGTACACGAGATTCGCAATCTGCTAGCGAGCGATCGCTGCAACTTTGTCTGGTACTGCCCGGACCCCCAAAATCCTCACTTTGACTTGACCTATGAGGCTCGTGATTCGAGGTTACCTAGCGTCATCGGTCGATATCCGATTGAAGATACGGATACGCCTTATCTGTGGGCGTTGACTCGATTTGAAACGGTGCGAGTCGATGATGTCAGGACTGATACGCTGCTTGATCCAACCATGCGAGATCGGTTTATTCGGCAGGGCTATTTCTCTCATCTCACCTGTCCAGTGCAGACTCGTTCTGGCAAGTTAGGGATTTTGACTTGCGTTCACTGTGGCTATTCGCGTCCCTGGAGCGACGATGAAGTGGAACTGTTGCAGTCGGTCGCTACGCAGTTGGCGATCGCCCTCGACCAGGCAGAACTGTACGAGCGCAGCCAATCCGCCGCTGCTCAGGCTCAAGCCAAAGCAAAGGAGCTAAAGCAGACTCTGCGCGAACTGCAGCAAACGCAGACACAATTGATTCAAACTGAAAAAATGTCGAGTTTGGGGCAGCTTGTTGCAGGTGTCGCCCATGAAATCAACAATCCCGTCAATTTCATCTACGGCAACATTGCCCACACCAGCGACTATACGCAAACTTTGCTGAACGTGCTGCGGCTCTATCAACAGCACTACCCCGACCCGATTCCAGCAATTCAGGCGGAGATCAGCCGGGTCGATCTAGATTTTATCGTCAGCGACTTGCCCCGGATGATTGCCTCGATGAAGCTAGGAGCCGATCGCATCTGTCAAATCATCCTCTCGCTGCGAAACTTTTCTCGTCTGGATGAGGCTGAAAAGAAACCTGTCGATATTCACGAAGGCATTGACAGTACGCTGCTGATCTTGCAACATCGGCTCAAAGCTAATGCTGGCTATCCAGGCATTCAGGTGATAAAGCGTTACGGCAATTTGCCCCTGGTGGAGTGCTATGCAGGGCAACTTAATCAGGTGTTTATGAACATCATTAGCAACGCTATTGATGCGCTAGACATAGAAATTAAGGGAATCAAAAAGCGTTCTGTGCCTAATATCCCTCCTGTGATTCAGATTCAAACGGATGTTGTGTGTGGCGATCGCATCGCCATTCGCATCTCAGACAACGGCCCAGGAATTGCTTTAAAGCACCGAAAGCAGTTGTTTGATCCCTTTTTTACTACCAAGCCTGTGGGTGCTGGAACAGGACTGGGTCTATCGATTAGCTATCAAATTGTGGTGGAGAGGCACGGTGGCTGTCTGACCTGCAATTCAGCTCCAGGGCAGGGAGCCGAATTCTTGATCGAAATTCCAACCCGTCAAAAATAAGACCGCGCAAGCAATTTTGAATCTGTCACGTCCTCTCGAAAACCGTAATTCTAGCTAGGTACACTGTATTTACATACAGTTAAAAAAAATTAATTGTAAGGGTGTGTGTCTAACCAATTTGAAGCAGTTGCTCTGCTAGGTTTCCGGCATGAATTGATTTGCGTAACTTAAGTCAGGTTATTACTTCATGTAAGGAATCTAGTGGGTTTGCTTTCTGGCAGACATCCTTCAGACTCGCTAAAAGGGAATGGGGGCTGCGGTGGATATTATTGATTTGATATCGGCTTTAGAAACTCACACCTTATGGTTGTTGAGCGGTTTAGTTTTCCTTGGGTTAGGAATGTTGGTTGGAGAACCTAGCCTCGCGGGGTTAGGAATTGCTGCCATTATTACGGCGATCGCCGCCTTGACTATTACCTCTTTCACCGTACAGCTACTGCTGTGGGGAGTGCTCGCAGTTGCGCTAGCCGTAGTGATGCAGGGCATGGTGCCGCGAGAAGCGAAAGACCTTACGCCCACCACTGAAGCTGAAGTTTCAGCACCAATTCCTAGTGGTGGAGTTGGCACGGTTGCCTATCAAGGGTCTCTGTGGAATGCTCGCTGTCAGATCTCGGACATGACAATCGCTGTTGGAGAAACCGTAAATGTCGTGGGTCGTCATGGCAATACGTTAATTGTTCTACCTGCAACTTTTCCTGATAGCCATATTTACGATCAAACAGTATAAATTAACAGTATGGGCTAGACACGATGGGCTAATTGTGTGTAACTCAGCGCTTGTTCAATTTTGGCAGGCGACACCCCTCAGGAGATGATCCCTATGCAGTCAATTCTTGCTGCACTTGCTCTGCTCATTATTGGCTATACGGTCGGCTCTGTAAAAATCATCAACCAGGGAAATGAAGCGCTAGTCGAGCGGTTGGGGCGCTATCACCGCAAACTCATGCCGGGGTTAAACTTCATTGTTCCTCTGCTAGATACGATCGTTTGGGAAGATACAACCCGTGAGCAAGTCCTAGATATTGACCCGCAGGAGGCAATCACTAAAGACAACATTACGCTGCTGGTAGATGCGGTGATGTACTGGCGCATTTTGGAGCTACAGCAGACTTACTACGCAGTTGAAGACATCAGCAAAGCATTGATGAACCTGGTTATTACCAGTCTGCGTTCTGAAATTGGACGGATGGAGCTAGAGCAAACCTACGCTTCTAGAAGTCAAATCAACCAGATTTTGCTGCAACAGTTAGATGAAGCAACTGCAACCTGGGGCGTGAAAGTTACCCGCATTGAAGTTCAAAATATTACCCTACCCGAAACGGTACGTGAATCGCTGGAGCTAGAGCGAGCAGCCGAAAGTAAGAAGCGGGCAGCAATCCTTGAAGCAGAAGGTGAAAAGCAGGCAGCAATTTCCGAAGCAGAAGGAACGGTGCAATCGATTGAGCTAATTTCTAATGCCCTCAAGTCTCAGAACAACACTCATGCTGTGTTGCAGTATCTCGTGGCGCAAAAATATGTAGATGCTAACTATAGGCTCGGACAGAGCAACAACTCTAAGATCATTTTCATGGACCCGAAAGCCTTGACTGAGGCAATGTCTGAGTTGATTGTGCCTGAACCTATCAATGAGCCTGATACCAATGGTTCAAATGGCAATGGTGGTAGTGGCAACGGATCCAGCCCTTCCTAAAGGTTCTACCGTATAGAAACTTAGGATCGCCAAATTGCATCCGCGACTTGGCAAACCTCATGCATCTCCTTCACATCGTGAACTCGGAGAATATCAGCAGCGCCAGCGATCGCCGCACAGCAGGTGGCTGCCGTTCCCCAAACCCGTTGTTGTGGATCGGGTTGATTCAGAATGTGACCAATAAAGCTTTTGCGGGATGTTCCTACCAGCAACGGGTAGCCCAGCGATCGCACTTCTGGCAGTCGTCTTAAAATCTCCAGATTTTGAGCGCCTGTTTTGGCAAAGCCGATGCCTGGATCAAGAGCAATGTTGCTAGGGGAAATGCCCTGGGCGACTGCCAACTCCGCCTGCTTCTGTAAAAACTGGCGAATCTCGCCAATTAAATCCTGGTAGTCCGTCATCTGCTGCATCGTCTTGGAGTTGCCGCGAATGTGCATCAGAATCACGGGAACACCCAGTTCTGCCACGGTGGGCAGCATTTCAGCATCATAGGTGCCGCCAGAAATATCGTTCACCACGTCAGCTCCCGCCAGAACCGCAGCACGAGCAACTGCCGCACGGGTCGTATCGACTGAAATCGGCGCTGACCGAACAGCATCCCCCGCTGCACCAGAACGCAACGCCTGAATTACAGGTACGACCCGGTTAAGTTCTTCCTTCAGGGAAATTTGTTCAGCTTGCGGACGAGTGGACTGTCCGCCGATGTCCAAAATGTCGGCTCCAGATTCAAGCAGAAGAGTGGCTTGGGCGATCGCCGTCTCTAGCGTATTAAACTGCCCTCCATCGCTAAAGCTGTCGGGCGTGACGTTTAGCACTGCCATCAGATAAGTGCGTGTCTCCCATTCAAAAGACTTGCCTCTAATCGCCCAATTTTGCATCTCAATTATTCCGGTAAGCGCCAAACGGAAATGACGGGGCGATCGCTCCCGCTGGCCATTTCACTCCAGTCTGGGCTAATTACAAAATAATTGATGTGAGTCCCATAGCCCGTCAACGTGCGAATTTCTTCACCCGTGTTGAAATCCCACAGCTTGATCGTTTGATCAGCACTGCCGCTAGCCAGCGTTTGCCCATCTGGACTAATTGCCAGAGCATTCACATAACCTGAATGTCCTGTCAGCGTGCGAACTGCTTCACCTGTTTCCACGTTCCAAATTTTAATGGTCTTATCAGCGCTGCCGCTAGCGACTAACTGCCCATCTGGGCTGATTGCCAGCGCATTGATAAAGCTGTCATGTCCTGTCAACGTGCTGATTTCTTCACCTGTATTGATGTCCCAGATTTTGATCAGTTTGTCGGCACCCCCGCTAATTAACCGTTGCCCATCTGGAGTAACGACCAGCGCATTAATCGAGCTAGCATGTCCGGTAAGGGTGCGAAGTTCTTGACCCGTCGCAATCTCCCAGATTTTGATCGTTTGGTCAACACTGCCACTGATTAAATGGTGTCCATCTGGTGTAATCACCAGTGCATCGATGGGGCTAGTGTGTCCGGCGAGGGTGCGAAGTTCCTGACCCGTTGCAATCTCCCAGATTTTAATCATCTGGTCGGCACTGGTGCTGACGAGAAGGCGTCCGTCCGGTGTCACCGCTAATCGATTTACAAAGCTGGAATGGCCAGTCAGCGTGCGGATTTCCTCGCCCGTGTTAAAGTTCCAAATTTTAATCGTTTTGTCAGCACTGCCGCTAATTAGGGTTTGCCCATTGGAACTGAGAACCAGGCTGTTGACAAAGCTGGAGTGCCCTGTGAAAGTGCGGGTAATGGCGATCGCCTGATTTTCTGCTCTCTGACTATTGGCAATTAAAGGAAAAGATTGACGAGACTGCCAGAGCCAATATCCACCTCCTCCCAACAGCAAAATTAGTAGCCCGCCGCTCAACCATTGCCAAGTTCTCGACTTGGGTGGCGACTGATACACCGTTGGAATACTTAGAGGCGACAGGGCTGCTCTTCCCATTGAAGCGTGAGATGCTCCGCCAGCAACTTCCTGAGAAATTTGTGACAGTCGAGCCAAAATTTCTTGCGTGTCTTTGGGGCGATCGGCGGCTCTAGGAGCAATGAGTTGATCAATCAGTCCGGCTAACTGCGGCGAAATGTGGGGAGCATGATTACGCCAGTGAAATTCATTCTGGAGCGAGTCATAAATGCCAGTGTCAGTTGGCTGCTTGCCTGTTAGCAGATAAATAAAGGTGCGCCCCAACGCGTAGAAATCCGACTGAGGAACTGCTTGCCCCTGCTCTTGCTCAGGTGGTGTGTAGCCAGCAGAGCTGATGCGGGTCACACCACTGGTGCCACCAAGCTGAGCCAGATAGGTATAGGTCATCTCTCTGGCTGCACCAAAATCAACCAGCACAAGCTGACCGCTAGAGCGCAGCATGATGTTTTCGGGCTTGATGTCGCGATGAAAATAATTTTTGCTGTGAACCAGGTGCAAAATTCCTACTATCTGCTGAAGCCAGTTAACAGCCTGCTTTTCACCAATGGGATTATTGCCCTGTTGCCGTATCCACTGGGTTAAATTTGGCCCATCAATTTTTTCCATGATGATGCAGTGCAGCGGCTCTACAGCGTTTCTTGGAAAAAACTGAAAGTATCCATCTGGCTCGATTTGCGGAATGCTGGGATGCTGAAGTTGGTTCAAGACGACGGCTTCTTGCTGAAACAGCGTTACCGCTTTGGGATTGGTGCTGTGACTTTCTTTAAGGACTTTGAGGATTTTGGGTGTACTACGCTCAAAGGCTTCATAAACTTTGCCAAATCCACTCTTGTCGCTCAGCAGTCGCATGACCCGATAGCGTCCCTGCAAAATCAGATCAGAGCCGCAGCTTTGGCAAAATTGATTGCCGTCATTGCCGGGGTGGTCGGGCTGAAGACAGCGGGGGTTGATGCACAAACTCATAGCGGGCGGCGAAGTAGATTCCCTTCTCTAATACCCAATGTCTCACAAGCAACTGAGGATGGGACAAGAAAGGTAACAAAGCAATAAATTTAGCTTGTCAGGAGAAAATATTCTAGTCGAGGGGCGATCGCCCCTTCTAGAAGCAAATAGGGTGAGCATTGCCCACCCTACTGTTCATGCTAATTTAATGCCTGGACTTACGCACTAATAGTAGGTTTGTACAGTACTTCTCGCGTTGCTACCATGCTGGTAACCAGACGATCCATTTCTTCGCGGGTATGCAGCGAGTTAACAGTAATCCGAACTCGAGGCTTGGCGATAAACCAGATGGGTGACACCCACACCCCGTGATCGTTCATCAGCTTTCTGGCAAAGATTTTAGGATTAAGCTCAGGTGGCAGCAGTACTGGAAGCACGTTAGTTTCACCGATCGCCATAAAGTCATTTTCCTCCAGGCGCGCTCGCAGATACTGAGTATTTTCCTGCAACCGCTTTACTAGTTCTGGAGTCTTCACCACTTGACGGATGCTCTCCAACGCAGCAGCAGTCGTTGGAGGGGGCAGCGAAATAGTGCCAATTGAGGTGGGTGAAACGTTGAGCAACGGCTTTAGCTCGGCAACATGGCTGCTAATCGCGGCTCCGGCAGAAGCCGCAAACTTAGAGAAAGTTGTCATGATCAGCGGCACAACGCCCCGTTCGATCGCCTGTTGTGGCAATAACCCAAAATGCTCATAGATACCTCGACCTGTCGCGCCAAGTGCGCCGCTAGCATGGGCTTCATCCATCAGCAAAACGCTACCTTCGTAGTTTTGCATAATGCTGAGCATGTCGGGCAACGGGGCGATGTCGCCATCCATTGAAAAGACTGCGTCAGACACCACCAATATCCGGTCATCTGAACGGGCATATCGCTGGAGCTTGCGGCTGAGGTCTTCCATATCGCAGTGGCGGTAAGCCCGTACCCGAACGCGGGGGCTATGCCCAAACAGCTTACCGGAGCGGGTGCCAGCGTTGGCGATCGCCGACACAATGCAACCGTGATTTAACACATCAGTTAGAATCAGCGTTTCGCGTGTATGCTGAAAGCCAGGCACCGGAATTGCCAGGTGGCAGAAGGCATCCATTAATGCCTGCATCGCCATCCAAGCATTGAGAAATAGCTGCGTATAGGGTAAATGTTTAAATGCTGAAATTTCATCTTCGAGCTGGCGGTGCAGGTCAATCCGACCGCTCAACACCGAAGTCGAACTATTAGAAGTGCCATACTTCAAAATTGCATCAATAGCAGCTTTTTGAACGGCTTCATTTTGAACTAGTCCCAACACGTCGTTGGTGCAGAAAGTGAGAACGGTGCGACGTTTGCCCGTCTCAGCCTCCTCAATTTCAACTAAGTTGCCCTGCTTGCCGTGACAAATATATTCATCAGGGTCAAGCCCACTTTCGTACCAACGCTGAACGTATTCCTTAATAACTTGCACAGTAAACTCCCCTCACCTTAGTTTCTTTAGGTAGCTTTTTGCCTCTGGCTTAACAGCAGATCGGTCAGGTAGGGTGCGCTACCCCGATCTGAAGTCAACGCGAGATGACAAGAGACATTCACAACCGTGATTGTGACATTGAACCCAATTGCTTGGCGACCTTCGGTATAAATTGAAGAGCCACCTATGACTCTGCCAGAAGTTGGCAAGCATGGCTGATAGCGTTAGTACAGTTATCTTCATCCAAGCTCAATTTTCCGAGGTTTGTTCGGCCTGACCTGAAATCGCCGCTTTGGACAAAGAGATAGACTTGTGGGAATCACCGTTTCGACCACTTTGTAATTGACTGGATGATTGACTTGATTGTTGCATAAATTGCTCATACTGCCGGACGATTAATCGCTGAAGAGCGATGATTGCCGGATTGATCTCGACGTAGCGGCGGTTAGGATTTTCCAGGTAGATCCGTTGTTCGCTTTCCATCATTTCGATGTCCTGATCGAGGAAGCGTTGCAGCATAAAGTTTTGAATCACCCAACTGAGCAACGATTTGACCGGGCGGGGCAACCACTGAGGCACCTTGACTTTAAAGAAAAATAGAGCGAACGAGCGACTTTCGACTGGGCCAACGGGTAGCCGCATCAGGTAAAGCGCAGAGATTCCTTGGAGCGAACTGGAATAGTGGGGATAGCGATACTGAATTGAGATTGGCAGCGTGGTGACCTCATCGGCGCGATCGCTCAATCCCAAAAATTTTGCCAGTCGCCCTTTATAGGAAACCTGATAATCGGCGCAGATTGCGGATTCTGTCTCTTTCAAGTTCAGCAGCACTGGGTCAAACCAGCCTTGAAGCTCTTGGTGCAAAAAGCCGTGAAACACATCCATCGCGTTCTCGTTACAGATCGAGAAGTGGGCGTTGAAGTGAGCTGTTACAGGCACCATCAACCATTCTGGCTGGTCGTACTCTGGCACTGAAGGAAGAGGATGCGTCTCGGCACGGTGAGGATCACCTGGAAAGACCCAGATCAAGCCATATTTCTCTTGCACTGGGTAGCTGCGCGCTTCGGCACAGGGAAGCTTTTGTTCGCTCGGCAGGTAGGGAATGCTAACGCAACCGCCGCTACCATCAAACTCCCAACCGTGATAGCTACAGGCAAGATGCTTGCCGTGAACTTTGCCTTTGTGTAGCTCTACACCCCGGTGTGGGCAAGCGTCTTCGAGTGCGTGAAGCTCTCCGTCGGTGTCTCGGTAGATGGCGATCGCCTGTTGCCAGACGACCAGCGGCATCACCTGCCCTGGCTTGAGTTGGTTTGCCCAACCCGCAGGATACCAATGGTTTGCATTGATACCGACTTCCCGGATAATGTTCCGGACGGTCTGCCCCTTCAACGTTGTCGCCAGTTCCATCTATTCTGCTTTCCCCCTGCTACTAACCGCTGTCTAGATATTGAGCTTATATTGCTACTTAGCGATGGATGAATAGAAACGCACTCTAGACTTTTAATCCTTTCATAAGTCAATCTATTCCTCAATACATTGCTGCTTCGGTATTCACCCAGACAGCATCAACAAGTGGTCATTTTCTAGGGCAAATTGTGTCAACTTCCCTAGAATTAGCCAGCTTATAAAGCTATGGCTAGAAAATGTGGACGCCATGTGCAACTTTGTAAAGAGGACGATCTGTGGATCACGTCCTGATTTTGTTTTGCCGGAATTTTTGTGAGGCTGACCCACCTAGTTAGCAGCTTGACAAACTGGCACAGTGTGGAGCGCAGTACCCAGCAGGGTGCGTAAGTCTCGATCTATGTGGTGTTGAGAAGTTTCTGGATTCTAAGTAATTTTATGTTGCCTGTTCGTAAAGCTCCCGCAAGGCCGTTGTCTAAGCTGATGGCTTCAAAGCAACTGCCAAAACTACTGGTGTTGTTGGCTGCGGGCTGCCTGACTACGATGACGGGTGGTATCGTCTCGCCAGTGCTGCCTGAGATTGTGCAGCAGCTTCAGCTTGACCCTCGCTGGGCGGGTTTGTTGGTGAGTATGCACGCGTTGGCGATCGCCGTCTGCACGCCGCTGTTTGGCATTCTCTCGGATCGCATCGGCAAGCTCAAGGTGCTGATTCCGGGACTGGTGCTATATGCAATATTCGGAACTGCTGGAGCCTGGATGCAAAGTTTCCTGCCGCTGCTAGCAACTCGTGGCCTGCTCGGAGCTGCGAGTGGTGCGGTTGCGGCGGCAACCATTGGTTTGCTGGGGACGATGTATGAAGGAGACGCGCGATCACGCATTCTGGGTTATGCCACGAGCGCTATGACCACAGCCAGCATTTTGATTCCGCTGATAGGTGGTTGGGTCGGGCAACATCACTGGCAATACGCGTTTTATCTTTACGGGTTTGGGTTGCCGTTGGCAGCGATCGCCGCTGTATTGCTAAAGGAAGGACAGTCTGGACAGTCTTCCGTTATTCCCGCTAATCAAACCCAACAGCTTCTACAAATCTTGCGCCAGCCTCGCACCTTGCAGCTTTATCTAACGCTGGCTCTGGCAGCTTCGGTTGTCTACTCGGTGGTAATCTATACACCGCTGTACCTGCGTGAAGCAATCGGAGCAACACCTTTACTGAATGGAAGTGTTTTGGCAGTTCGGGCAATTGGAGCGGCGATCGTTTCAGCGCTGCTAGCAAGTCGGTTGGCTAAGGCTATGGGAACAGAGCGGGCGATCGCACTCGGTTTTACGCTGATGTCTCTAACGCTGGCAACGATTCCCTTCCTGGATCAGTTGGAATGGATTATGCCAACAGCCGTCTTATTTGGCATGGGGTTTGGGGTAGTTGTGCCCAACGTTTACGACCGTCTAGCAGATCAGGCACCTTCAGAACTGCGCTCTAGCGTGTTGGCGATCGGCACAGGTTGTAACTCGCTCGGACAATTTATCTCACCGTTGGTACTAGGCCCAGTCTGGAAATATGCCGGGTTGCCGCCCGTATTTTACGTTGCTGCCGCAGTCGCCCTGGGAACTGGACTGCTGAACTTGCTCCAACGTCCTCAAGATTCGCACCAATAAGAGTCAGGCTGACGGAACGCATACGGTTACAAGACTTTCCTGGTTTCCCAATTCCAGCTCAGGAACGAGTCAAAAGAAGCTCCAGCTTCTTGCAATTAGAGACAAGGAAACTAGAGCTTCGAAATGAGCAACTTTCTAGGATGGAGAATTTAGGAAGTTACAAGGACTGAGCAACAAAGCAAGATCAGGGTTAGCCCAGGAAGTTGCTAAAAGATGGAATGATCAGCAGCAGCAGATAAGCAAAAGCTGCACCGCCAATTCCACCAATTAAGAACCCACTCGCATATTCATTCCAACCCTCGGAATGGTTAAAAGCCTCAGGAGGTCTGGGGGTTGTAATGGTTTGAGTTGGGTTGGGCGGGTTGCTGCTGGCATACAGCGACATAGCGAGCGTTGAAATCACAATCAGCCCAACGGTTGAAAGTAGCCCCGACAGGTTAGCAATATCTGTATCACGCAGTGGCCCAAGCTTGGCAAAAGGACCGAGGATCCAATAACCATGAGCCATTCCCACCTCTAAACCTCGTCGTAAGGGAGATAAGCCCTTACGATAGGCGGGCAGGTTGTTAATAAACGCCATTGTAAAGTCTGAAGCATTAATCGGAGTCGCCAGGTTCCCGTTTTGCGGATCGGCAGCAGCATAAACTACTTCCCGATTCCTGGGATCACGAGGACGATCCTTCGACTGGTCTACAGCTTGACTAGGAGATTGCATAACTCATTCAAACCTTCAATAAAGGATGTGGGATTATGCTAGAGATACGCCAGTTGTTCAATCATCACCCCAAGGAAAGACCCTGGCTCAAAAGCGCTCAAACGTCACAATTAGTAACAAGTGTCAAAGAGTGTGTCTTCTAGGTTTATCCGTCTATCTAGAGGCGCTGTAGTTCAGGTCGGGAGTGAATTCAAAGCCGACATTGAGTTGAATCGCGCCAGGTTCCCCTTGCTGATTCTCGCTTAGTACCTCTATGTCTGTTCCTTCTAGGAACAGGAGCAAGTCTGGGGCAGCTTGTTCTAGTACCTGCATCAGCTTTGTTTCTAGCTGCTCCAGCGCATCGGGTCGTTCACACCAGTGACTCTGATGAGACTGCACGATCACATCGCGGGCAAGTGGAAAAATGTGCGGTTGGGGAGGCTGTCCGGTCGTTATATCGAGTTGCCAGTCTTGCTCTGGAGTCTTGCTGTTGAGGCTGGCTAACAGACGCAGGGTACCTGTTTCCCAGGGGCATTCGGGCTGAAGCAGATTGACGCGAATGCCACCCATCAGCTGCATCACTTCGTAGGCACCTCGGCTAAAGGACCAGAGCAGTTGGTGAGTTAAGGCTGTCAGTTCAACTTCTTGCTGTAAAGAGTGGCTCGATAGTGCAGGAGAGGTTTGCAGTAGGTCTACTAGGTTGCAGGCATCTTTGACAATCAGCGGAATCAGGCTTTGAGAAGAGAGGTTCCGATTTTTTTCACCTGCCGCTCGGAATGTGGGTAACTGCTGGATGGTACTGGCAAGCTGCTGCTGAAGTAGAACCGTGGAGTATTTTTCCAGCCAACCTGAATGGGTGAATTTAATTTGGAGATGGCTTGAGTCTGAAGAAAGGGATGCTGCTTTGGTAGCGTTTGGGGGGAGAAGAGCGGCTGCCTCTGCGTCAGAAGCCTCCGCAAAGTCTGCAAAAACGGTCGTGTCCGCTGCGATAAATTCAAACCCAAGCTGAAGTTGGATCAGTCCAGACTGCCAGTTGTGGTTTGGTGCTAAAGCGTCTACTTCAGCGCCTGCAAAAAATTGCTCGATGGAAGAGGTTGTTGCTGTAATGTGTTGAGTCAAATCTGGCAGCAAGCCAGCAAGCCAAGTGGGTTGTTGCCAAGCGCTGTACTGGTCCGACTGAATCATTGTGTCGGATGGGAGCAAAGACTGGTTGACTTTAAAGGTTGCCAGATCTAGGGATGCAAACAGTCCAGGAATTTTTGCGTCTAGCGTTGCAACCAGGCGGATAATTCCAGTGCGCCATCCTTGCCCTAGCTTAAAGGCTTTGGCAGGAATGCCTTCAAGCAGTCGCATTACCTCATGGCTGCTACGAGCAATGCACCAGAGCAGCCAGGGAGCCAGGTCTGAAATCAGAAAGTAGCTTTGCCAGCGATCGCCTCCTTCCACCAAGCCAATAGAGTCTGATTGGGGCAGCTCAAAGTAGTTCTTTTGTATCGCTTCTAGCACATCATAGGCTTCTTCAACCAGATACGGAGCCAAGGCTTCAGGCGTTTGGGGTACATCGGGCGACTCGCCACTTTTGGGCGATCGCAAATCCTTAATCATGTTTACCAATCGCTGCATTGCCTCCAAAACTTGAGTCGAAGCGACAGGAACAGATGTCGCCTCAGAGGGAGCCTCTTCTGGAACATCCCGATGCGCCGCGATTGGTACGGTCAGCTTCAAAATTGTTTGGCTGATCAGAAACGGATCAAGCTCAGATTCCTCTTTAGGCTCCTCAATTAAAGGGAGAGCCGATTCTAAAGAATCCTCTGTAGGTGCAGGTTCGGTAGGAATTTCAAAGGACATCAATACAGGCTCGATAGGACAGGCTCGATAGGTTAAAAACCACTCTATGCTTAACCGATTTCACGACTACAAGCAGTGAGATTCAATCAAATGCAACACAGTTCACAGACCTAAGCTCTACCCTCTCCTTCTTTGGGTCTGTGCCCTGTAGCAGATGTCGTTAGGGATCGGACCAGACTATGTTCAATTTTGACAGGGTCAATAAAAATTGAGGATCTGATGATTTCGGATTTGCCCTTTTGAACGGCGATCTCGAAGAGATACCCGCAAGGGGTTGCCACCCTGCTTTAAGTTGAACTCATCGGGAGATTTTTTTATGACAATTGCTTTACGAGAAGATGTCGCCTTTATCTTGCTTAAAAAAATTAGCGAAGGAGATACCCAGTCAGAAGGAAAGCACGAAGTAAGGCTAACCCCTGGCGACCTGGCAGGTAGATCAGTAACCGAAACAGATCTGCTCGGACATCTAGACTACCTAAATCAGAAACACTACATCAACGCCGAATTTAGCGGCAACGCCTACGGCAATCAGGAAGACGTACCCGATGCGCTCAATCCTGGTGAAGTAGATATCCGTATTGCCAATACCTTTGGCGCACCGGATGGCCCACTGCCTCACCTGATTGAATTCAAGCGGGCAGAGCTAACCGATAAGGGACGCAAGCTGCTGGAAAAAATGGAGGCAAATCCGCCTGCAGCCTTGAGCAAAGGACCCTCTGTACCGATTGTCCAGGAGAATATGCCTTTCCTCGAAAAGGTGATGCTGAAGGGCAACCTGGAGGATGTGTTTGACGCAAGAGATGTGTCTGAGGTTGTGTTCCGTACCATGCGCGACATGATGACCACCGAAGCCGCTGACCGAGTCACTTCTGAACTGCACGAAGAAGCTCTGCCAACTGATGACAAAGCCTTGCAAAACGAGGTGGCAGAACTATGGCAAGACACCAATCCAATCGTGCGCTTCCTCAGCAAAATTCGTCCGCCCCTAGAAATCAAGCCTGAGACGTTCCTGTTTCGGATTAACCAGGAAGCGGGCTTGCCTAGAGGTGTAGGACCTGAAACTGCAATTAAGGCAGTTTTTTCAGCTACCAAGGACGAGCTTTCAGAAGAGCGGATTAATGAAGTTGCTAACTTCTTGCCTGGCGAAATCAAGCAAATGTGGCAGGAAGCGTAGCGTCTAACTGTCTAATCGCAACCTAACAATCGCCCCAGCAGAAGCTGGGGCGATTTGCGTTGTCAGGGATAAGGCGTTATGGTGAAATATGTAAAGAAAAATAAAGTTTTGCAAAGAACTATGAACTCCTCATCCGCTGGTTTATCTAAAGCTTCAAATTCAACTCCTGAGTCCACTCCAGTTGCAGCAACGTCGTTCCTCAAAAAGGTGATGGTGCGGGGCGAGCTTGAAGATTTGTACGATGCCAGAGACATCGCTGAGGTTGTGTTTCGCACGATGCGTGACATGATGCCTACAGAAGT
Organism: Cyanobacteria bacterium FACHB-471; assembly: GCA_014695345.1. GTDB lineage: Bacteria > Cyanobacteriota > Cyanobacteriia > Elainellales > Elainellaceae > JAAUTN01. The sequence goes on along the minus strand of JACJOC010000057.1, from coordinate 7,830 downwards.
TTCTGACCGAGTAGCGGCTGAGCTTCAGGGAGAGGCGATCGCGAAGAGATACCCGCAAGGGGTCGCCACCAAAGACAAAGCACTGCAAAACGACGTAGCTGACCTCTGGAGAGACACCAATCCCCTCGTTCGATTCCTCAGCCGCGTTCGTCCACCGCTAGTAATTGAACCGGAGACCTTTCTATTTCGGATTCGCCAGGAAGCAGGCTTGTCCAACGGGGTAGAGCCAGAAGTGGTAATCGCCGCAGTCTTTTCAGCCGTCAAAGCTGAATTGTCTCAGGAGCGAATTGACGAAGTGACCGGCTTCCTTCCCGGAAGTATTAAGCAGATGTGGCGACGGGCATAGGCGATCGCATTCCTACCAGCCGACATTTACCAGTTGTCTTTACCAGCCGACGATTTACCAGCCAACAATGATCTTCCACAAAAGCGAACCGATCGCCACGGTCGCTAAATGTTGGGGCAACAGGTTGATCAACGGTTGACGGGCGATTTTCTGAGTCAGGATGATGCTTAGCCAAACAGAAACAATCAGCGTCACGCTCTGTAGAAATGACAGCACGGCGGGATCTGCGACGGCAATCTCGAAGAGATACCCATGAGGGGTCGCCATTCCACTACCGCTATAGCCAAAAGTTGCAAGCGTTACAGGAATTGCCCGTCCTGCTTCATTCAATCCCAACCGCAGATAGTGCGCCAAACTGCCCCCCAGAACCAACGGCAAATACCCGTAAGCCAGTTCCACAAAAGATTTGGGTTTGCAATTGCGGTTGAAGAGGCGAATTAAGAACTGGGCAGTGAGGGCGATCGCCACTGGTACCAACAGCGCCAGAATTGACACTCCTGTATGGATTCCAAAATTCTCCAGGTCAAGTGTCCAGCCCAAACGAGCTGAGATTTCTGGCAAGCGGTGCAAAAATACAGCGCCAAATAATAGAAACAGCAGCGCGACTTCGTGGCGGGTTGGCTCGTGAGTTGTCCATAACTCAATGCCAGGGGGACGCAAGTTTAGCTCTACTGATCGGTGAGGGCAGGCTTTAAGGCAGGTCATGCATAGAACGCAGTCCCGATTCTCCTGGAGTTGAGCCGGGTGAGAATAAATCGGACAGCCGCCTGTTTCCAGCCCTTCACCTTTTTGCGGACCGCCTTTGTAGCACTGATAGGTGGTGCAGGTCGCTGAGCAAATTCCCTGCTGCGCCCGCAACTCAATCATCGAGAGCTTAGCAAACATTCCGTTCATGCCGCCGATCGGACAGAGATAGCGACACCAAAACCGTCGCTCAAACAGCAGCGAAAAAATCACTGCTCCTGCGGTAATTAGAAGCAGCAAACAACCTGATAGGTAAGCAACATTCTCTAGATTCCACAGTTCTTCCCAGAGTAAAATTAGGACAAATAGCCCAAATAGAAACCAGCCGCCCCATTTCTCGGCTTGTTGCCTTGGCCAGGCTTGAAGTTGACGTGGAAAGATCTTGAGTGAAATCGTTTGTGCCAGTTCGCCGTAAATCATGAAGGGGCAAATCGCGCACCAGGTTCGCCCGACAAACGGAAAGCTAACCAAGATTAACGGCCACCACCATGCCCAAAAGAGATTCAGGGCAATGTTTGAATCGCGAGTTTGCGGCCCCAAAAACAGCATGGCGACAATGACGGCAAAGAAGCCCAAGGTAAAGCCGTAGTTGATTCGGTCGGGCCACCAGGGGCTACGCAAAAACTGGCGCAGTCGCGGATAGCTGTTAAGCAGGTTGAATCGAAATCGTTTGTTTTTGGTACTGGTTGACCAAAATACTTCTTCGGTGAGAACGGGAGCTCGACCCCTTGCGGATATCTCTTCGAGATCGCTTTGAATCAGGGCACGTTCTACCATGCTTTCCAGTTCAGTCAGGTTGCCTGGAAAGTCATAGCCCTGAAGTCGTCGCAGTGCTTCTGGAGCCACCTTGGGTTGAGGTAAGCCTTTGTCGCGGCAAAATAAGCTGATGTAGTATTTCACCTGCGCTTCGATGTCGGCTTTTCGCACTCGCAGCGGCGGCACTTTGATCGAATGCCCAACTAAATTTTTGCGATCGATTTTAGGTAGCGATCGCTCTGTCGTCAGGATGATTCGTACTTCAGACTGTTTTGGGACAGGTTCTTGATCTCCTTCCCGGCTGACAGGTAGATATTCCCCAGTTCTCAACAGTCGAATTAGCTTTTCCTCCAATCCTTGGGGTAAATCCTGGACGTTGTTGAGCATCAGCGTCCCTCTGCCTAACCATTCCAGTAGTCCGGGTTTACCACCCTGGCGACCAAAGAGTTCAGCACCACTGACCTGGATGGTGTCGCAGTTGATTTTGATGATAGGTTGGTGGCGATCGCGTGAACCAAAGTGAATCAGCGCTGCTGAATTGTCTTTACCCAACCCCGGTTCACCAAAAATGATCACGGGTTCGCGGTCTGCCGCAGCCTTTTTGATGTCCTGCCGCAGCCGCACCGCATAGCGACTGGAGCCGACAACTCCCCGTCGCACCTTTGGCACAATGTAAGGACGCAACGCTGCCTGTCGCTCTTGCTCAAAGGCAAGCTGGGAGGCAACCTGATCTAACTCAGCCGCCAACTGGCGGGAGAAAGTGCGGGAAATTTCTGGATATTGCTCTACTAATGCTTTGAATGCCTCAGCTGCAACTGTCCACAAAATGCAGTTACTCAGGGTGATTACGGTCTGCTCAGTAGGCTGATCAAGCAGAAGTTCTTTCAGATGTAACACTGTGCCTGGCAGTAGGCTGGTAGCTTTAGCCAAACTATTAGTGCTGGTGTGGTAGCTCTCTAACCGCCCTGATTTGAGAATGTAAAGGGCGGGTGGTGTGGTGTCTTCCAGCACCAGGCGGCGATTCTCCCCAAAGGTTTCCTCCTGGATCTCGGCGGCGATCGCCTCCAGCACTTCATCCGATAGCGCCTCTAGCGACGTGTTTTGCCGCAACCACTGCACTTGCTCAGCACTCTGCATCGCTCGTCTCCTAAAGTCACTCTTTCGCCCTGGCCCAGAGGAGATGAAGCCATGAAGCGTCACCTCTTCAGATTAGGTTGAGACAATCTGGGTAGGGATTAAGTTTACTTAAGCTGCGATCGCATTGAACTTTGACATGGCTCAGCTTGAGTGCAAAGAGCGCTTACAATGAGAAACAGTGATTTAATCTTTTGTTAGCAATCTTAGGTAGTCCTGTGAGTCTTACTGCGTCAGCCACCCCTTCACCCAAGTTAGCCGCTCGTCGGGCGGTGTTTCCCTTCACAGCAATCGTCGGTCAAGAGGAAATGAAGCTGGCGTTGCTGTTAAACGTGATTGATCCCAAAATCGGCGGCGTGATGATTATGGGCGATCGCGGCACAGGCAAATCCACTACCATTCGTGCCCTGGCTGACCTGTTGCCCGAAATCGAAGTTGTTGCCGATGATCCCTTCAACAGCCATCCCAGTGACCCCGACTTGATGAGCGATGAAGTGCGCCAGCGGCTGATAGCAGCATCCACCGATCAATCCGACCAGACTAGTGCTGCTCATCTGCCGATTCAGGTGGCAAAAAAGAAAGTACAAATGGTTGATTTGCCGTTGGGCGCAACCGAAGATCGCGTCTGCGGCACGATTGATATTGAGAAAGCACTGGCAGAAGGCGTAAAAGCATTTGAACCAGGACTGTTAGCTAAAGCCAATCGAGGCATTCTCTACGTCGATGAGGTGAACCTGCTAGACGACCACCTGGTAGACGTATTGCTTGACTCTGCCGCCTCCGGGTGGAATACCGTTGAGCGTGAAGGCATCTCGATTCGCCACCCCGCTCGCTTCGTTCTAGTGGGTTCGGGCAATCCCGAAGAAGGCGAACTGCGTCCTCAGTTGCTCGATCGCTTTGGAATGCACGCCGAAATTCGTACGGTCAAAGAACCCGCCCTGCGCGTGCAAATTGTAGAACAGCGTTCCGAGTTTGACCAAGACCCACCTACTTTTCTAGAGAAATATCAGCCCCAGCAAGCCGAGCTACAGGAAAAACTGGTCAGTGCTCAAGAACGGCTAAAATCTGTCGCAATGGACTATGAACTGCGGGTCAAAATCTCTCAGGTCTGTGCCGAACTGGATGTAGACGGACTGCGTGGCGACATTGTGACCAACCGTGCTGCGAAGGCGATCGCCGCCCTTGAAGGACGCTCAGAAGTTACCATCGACGATATCCGTCGCGTCATTGGCTTGTGCCTCCGCCATCGTCTCCGCAAAGACCCACTAGAGTCAATTGACTCAGGCTACAAAGTCGATAAAGTATTCGTCCAGGTCTTTGGCATTACAGAAGCCGAAGAGAATCAGACTAATGGAAGCCAGCGCATGAGCGTGCGTTAAACGTATTTGTACCGCGACAATTTTGGTGTGAATGCTAAGCATTCACACCAAAATTGTCGCGGCATCATTAGCTAAGCTACATTCGCCCGTGCGCCGCACTGGGCAGCAAAGGCGATCGCCAACCCATCAGCACTATCATCTGGTGAGGGCGGTTTCTCTAGCCCAAAAATCTGCATGACCGCCTGCTTGACCTCAAACTTGCTGGCTCCATACTGGGCGACTGCTGCTTTCACCTGCGACTGGTGCAGAAACACTAAATCCGTCATTCCCCAGTCACCCAGCGCCAATTCAATCACGCCTAAAGCCCGCATTACCTTCGTAGCGTTGGTGTTTTCCCGTCCAAAAAACGGCATCTCTACCGCCACTAAATCGGGCTTAACCATGTCACACAATTCTCGAATGTCAGCCCGAATCTGACTCAAACGCTCATACATCGGTGCCTTGGCTGGAGTCGTAATCACACCATACTCCAACGCCTGACTACCCCGAATTGCGCCAAAACCAATGCTGGCGATCGCTGGGTCAATTCCTAAAATATTGCAGTTGTTCAGATCAAGCAGTACAGTCATAGGGCAATTGTACTATCAACCTGGATGATTAGCTTCTTGCTGCCTCAATAGAAAACCAAGAGCTAAAACCGCTGTAAATTAGGTTTAGTTAAGAAAGGCTCAACCTATGCTGACTTCCACCGACTTCAGCGGTTTATTCAACAAACGCTTCTTCAATAACTTCCTGCCCATCCCCGCTACCAATCACTTCAACATTGGCACCCTGGCTCCGCCCTTTCAACTGCTCAACGTCACCACTGGGCAGCAGGTCAGGCTAGCAGAGTATACAGGCAATCGTCGTGAAGATGCAGAAGCGCTGAATCGCCCAGTTGTGCTAGCTTTCACCCGCATCTTTACCGAAAAGCAGTACTGTCCCTTCTGCTTTCCCCACATCAAGGCACTGAATGAGGCTTACGAGCAGTTTCAAAGCCGCGGGGTAGAAGTTCTGATGATTACTAGCACAGCCGAGCGACAGAGCAAAATTGTAATCCGTGACTTGCATCTGAAAATGCCGCTGTTGAGCGATCCTGCTTGCCGAGTTTTCAGAGCGTACCAGGTTGGGCAAGCACTCGGTGCACCCCTCCCGGCTCAGTTTGTCCTAGATCGAGCTGGCAAAATTCGCTTCCGGCACCTGTTCTCTTTCTTGGAGCCAAACGCCAGCATCGAGCGGCTACTCTCAGCTATAGATTCTCTACCACCCATCGCCCAATAATTTAAATCAGGTTAATTCCACGCGCTTCTAAAAGAACCTCAATCTATGGACAGGTTCTCTATCATCTTCGTCCAGAAGTGTAAGCCTTGAAAGTTTATTTTGCTTGAAGATTAATAGACTTTTAAGCGATAGAGAACTAGAGCTTTCGTTCACTAAATCACCTTCAGATTCAAAGGCAAATCAATTTAAAACTAACTGCGAAGCTAACAATTTCTGTTGCCTCGTTGTACCTAATTTTTGTTTTTCTCAGACACTACTTCTTTAGATGGAGAATCAAGACTTTAAGCACCTCTATGTTGAAAGAGGAAGCATCAGTTTAGAAACCATAAACTGAATTTAGATGCAGTTAAATCGGGAAAACGGTGCCCTCAAGCACTCAAAAATCTTTGAAAGCTGACTTAAAAGAATCGAATTTACGAGGTGATTCAATGCAAGTACGTTTTGTTGCCCTAGCTTTGGGCATTCTATTTCTGCTTTTGGGGCTAGCTGGCTTTGTCCCTGCGCTCATGCTAATTCCTGGCGGAGCCACGCCTGATGCTCCTCTTAATATGCCAAATCTCACTTTTAGTGATGGATACGGCTACTTGTTTGGGTTATTTCCTACTAACTATCTGCACAATGCTGTTCGGATTGCAGTTGGTGTTTTAGGTATTGCTTCTTACACCAGCTTTGGTGGAGCAATTTTGTACACTCGCGGTTTTGCGATCGCCTACATCTTGATTGCCCTCATGGGACTATTACCTATTACCAACACCACCTTTGGCGTAATGCCTCTCTATGGCAACAATGTTTGGTTTAACTTGCTAGCCGCCGGGATCGCCGCTTACTTTGGTTTCTTCAAGCCTGTAGATCCAATCGAAACAGGTACCCCTTCCGTTGGCTAATCAACTGCTTGAGCAAGTTTAGTTCTGTCCTAAACAAAAGATGGCGCACCTTAAAAAAGAGTGCGCCATTTGCTTTAAAGCTTTCTGCTTCAGTTACAGATACAGAAGTGCGGCAAGAATTGGCAGTGGGCGATCACCCTCCTGTGTTGAGTAATCATCGGAGTTGGTGGAGGGGAGCGATCGCTTCAAATAATCTAACCCTCGATCGTGGCGGCACTTCTAATTCTCCGCATACAATGAATAGAACATCTGAACTAGTTCAAAAGGCAAGCCGCCATGAACATCTTCCAACGCTTATCAGACGTTTTGGGGCTGGGTGAGCAGGTATACGAGCCGGAATACGAAGAATATGCACCCGAAGCAGTAGCCAGTGGAGTTACTTGGCAAGATGAATATTTCCCTGGCTCGACCACCTCAGTTGCTCCTAACAACGTAGTCGGAATGCCCGGTCGAGAAATCGGGCAACCAGAAATCTTGATGGTCGAACCCCGCTCCTTTGAAGAAATTCCCGAAGTCGTATCAGCCCTCAAAGAACGCAAAACCGTCATCCTCAACGTCAGTCTGATGGATGCAGAAAGCGCTCAGCGAGCGGTAGATTTTGTTGCAGGTGGAGCATACGCGATCGATGGACGGCAAGAGCGCTTAGCAGAGACGGTCTTCCTATTTACCCCTAGCTTCGTGCAGATCAGCAACCAAACCCCAACCGGAGTAGGAACAATTGAATATCCAGCTATCCCCCGTCGTTTAACCCCTACCAGCAGCGATCGGACAGACAGAACTCGAATCATTCAGGGCTAGATTACCCTGCTACCCCGCCTAACCCTTGTAAAACCGTCGCCTCAAAAAAGTTTCTGATTTTTCCAAAATTGTTTGACACAATTCCTACTTAGTCTGCTACATTGGATAAGTGCCAAGGAAATGCTCCACATCTAGCGGTCTGGCGGTGAACGTTTACTACATATAGTGGTTTCCACATCTTGTAAGTAAAGTTCGTTTCTGAAAAGAGTCGCTGGCTGCCTAACTAGATTGAGAGCTATCCAAAAGCGCACCTGAACCTGGACAATAAAATAGTTTGAAAGCCAAACATTAAATCTCGTCAAGGAACTAACAACTTCTAAGACGGTTCGAAATTGAGCCGCTTTAGAAATTTCAAAAACGAAAACCATAACTATCTATTAGTTATGGGAGCCTAACAAATCTCGAATTTGTTTAATTACAATGGAGAGTTTGATCCTGGCTCAGGATGAACGCTGGCGGTATGCTTAACACATGCAAGTCGAACGGAAGTCTTCGGACTTTAGTGGCGGACGGGTGAGTAACGCGTGAG
>JACJOC010000056.1 GCA_014695345.1 Cyanobacteria bacterium FACHB-471 | reverse complement strand
GATTCGCAAAGGACAGGTTCAGGGTGTTAAAAGCGGTGATGTGCGATCACAAGTAGAATTCCTGTCTCAAATTTTCGGACTTATTGCTTAATTGAGTCTAGAGTAGGTCAACTGTCTGTGCCTCAATAGTTCTTGCAACAGCTACCCCACATCACCAGGCAGGTTGTAGATAAGGAACTGCGGGCTGTGTGTAACGGGTTGGGAATTGAGGGCGTTGGAACTCATAGCTTCAGAAGAACGGCTCTGACTGCGATGAAGGATGCCAACACCCCCATCAAGAATATTGCTGCTATCTCTGGGCATAAGAGCCTGAATGAGTTGGCAAGGTATCTAGAAGTGTCTGAGGGCGACAAGCAGCGGGCGATCGCTGTTCTGCCTTACTGCGCCTTGCTCATCTCTTCATGAAAGCCTCTGATCGTCAATAATCTGATTGAATGTTTTTCTTCAGGTTACTAACCCACCCCGTAATGCTCGCACGGCTGCTTGAGTTCGATCATCAACACTGAGTTTATTCAAGATATTACGGACATGGGTTTTAACTGTTCCAACCGTGATGTAGCACCGGTTGCTAATTTCGGCATTGCTACATCCTTCCACAATCAGTTGGAGGACCTCCAACTCTCGGGCTGAGAGAGGAGAAACTGCCAAAACATTACTGTGCTCGCTATCTACTGCAATCTCGACGGTGTTGGGTGGAGCAGCAGTACTTGCATTCTTTGCCTGAACTTGACTGCTATGTTTCAACACAACTCGGGCAATCGCCGGGTCAATCCAATTATTGCCCTCATGAGTGTTTTGAATCGCTCCAAGCAGATGGTTTATATCCACATTCTTCATGCAGTAGGAATCTGCTCCAGCGGCAAAGGCAGCGAGGACATCTGTTTCATTATCCTGCATCGTCAACATCAACACTTTTGTTTGAGCTGCATCAGGTAGCTCATCGGTCAGCGACTCCCTGAACTGGCGTACCAATTCAACTCCATCGATACCGGGTAAACCAATGTCTACGATGGCAACATCTGGTTTAGCGCTCAGCAGCAATTTCAGACCTTCAGGACCACTTGCAGCTTCTCCGATTACCTCAACGTCAGTCTGCTGATTGAGCATCGTTCGGAGTCCCATCCGGGTCAGGTCATGATCTTCAATGAGAGCAACGCGAATGGGAGCCATTTAGAGTGGTTGTGTCGCAAACATGAGAAGGTAGGAAGGCTCAATTTTCTCTGACCTCCTTACCCTAAATGGCATCTCAATCCCTGTTCAAGTGGCGGCACTTCTTGCCAGAAATCATCGTGTTGAATGTGCGGTGGTATTGTCGCTATCCTCTGAGCTACCGGGATTTGGAAGAAATGATGGCAGAGCGAGGGGTCGAGGTCGATCATTCCACGATCCATCGGTGGGTATTGAGTTACGCTCCAGAACTAGACAAACGAGTTCGACCGCATCTGAATCTGACAAATGACTCGTGGCGGGTGGATGAAACTTATATCGAGGTCAAAGGGGAGTGGAAATACCTTTACCGTGCCGTCGATTCAATGGGCAACACGCTGGACTTTATGCTGAGTGCAAACCGGGATGGCAAGGCAGCGGCACGATTCTTCCACAACGTGTTGAAGGCGACTCACACTCAGACTCCACGGGTAATCACGGTCGATAAGAACGCTGCCTATCCAGTGGCAATTGAAGCGTTGAAAGCAGATGAAACGCTGGCAGCCCAGACCGAATTGCGGCAGAGTAAATACCTGAATAATGTGATCGAGCAGGATCATCGAAACATCAAGCGGCTGACGAAACCGATGATGGGATTCGGCTCATTCAACACGGCAAGACGAACACTCAGAGGAATTGAAGCAATGAGTATGATTCGCAAAGGACAGGTGAAGGGAATCAGTCAAGGGGACAGTGTATCTCAAGCCAAGTTTATCGAAGAACTCTTCGGGATTAGCGCTTAACGGAACGCGAATGAGATACTTCGTTTATCAATAAAAAGTATTTGCGACACAACCGCTGAGAGGGTGTAGGTACTGCCTATATCCTCTTATTCGTAGTTCAATTCGTGCTTTGAAACAGGGCGCTTGCTAAACCCGCCCACACCCATGTCCGATATTCCAGACAATCGTGTACTCGAAAGTCTTGAGTAGATCTACTCAAAATATCAACAAAAGTTAGTAAGGGTTGCTGTCTTTTGCTGGCAAGTGAGTCGAGACGTTTTTCAGATGTTTCTCTCTAACAGAATCTCTACGATAGGGACAGTTAAGCAAAGAACTTAACCCACCGAGAAACTAATCAGGAGACAAATTATGAAACTCATCTACCGTGGCGTTACCTTCAATTCCAATCCAGCTAGCGATAATATCCATTGTTCAGTCCAGCGCAATGAATCACCTTGTGAGTTGATTTATCGCGGCAGCAGTTATCTCGTTGATCCAGCCACAGCGGTTGCGAAATCAACTGAATGTGAACTCACTTATCGCGGTATCACCTACCAAGTGAAGCGAAATATTAAAGGTGAAGTGACAGCAGTAACTTCTTTTACAAACTCTCCCAAACGCAAAACAGCAACGAATGCTGTGATTCAGAATGCTGCTGCTGGGTACTCAGTTGAGATGTAAAAATGGCGAAACTTATGTGCTTGGCTGTCAAACCCGTTCATAGCTACAGTTGACAGCCAAGCAACATTTCGAGAACAAATCAACTGCGAGATTAAACTCATGCTGAACTGCATAAGCGATCGCCCCTCAGAACATCAATCACACTCAACTCAAGTTTCAGTCACTCAAAAGCAGCTACTTGCTCAGAAATATTTGCAAAATCCCTTTTCTGCTTCCTTCTCGAGACTGGAGACTCCGTTTGAAGTTGAAGCTTTGAATAACTAGAAGTAGTCGGAACAAATCGGAATCTGGAAGATTGATTGCAACCCCTATTTGTACTGGAGAAACCCTCATGTCTAATCAAGCGAGTGCACTACTAACTCATTCAAGCGATGATTGTAATATCCTGCGGCAGCAAATACAGACCAGTCTTCAAAGAGCAGAAACGCAACGAAATAGGCTTAAAAACGTTGAACGTCGCTTTGGTATCGTCAACATTTGTCTTGGTGCAGCAGCAACATTCATTGCCGGACAATCAGCTATCTCAGACAATCCTTTAATCGGTAACTGGCGGGCGACGACCACTGTCGCTTCTGTCATCACACTTAGTTCAACCATCATTGGGGGTGTTCAAAAACAGCTTGCGGCTCCTGACTTGTTGACTGAGGCAAGTGAGTGTGTTGCCAAACTTAAAGCGCTAAAAGTTGAAACCATTTCACCGGCTTACGAGGTGGAACCAGTCAGCGAGGAATACCAGCAAATTCTCTCAGATTTCTCCAAAGTTGATTGTTGAAAACGGTGATGTCTGGCAAAGTTCAACAGAAATTGTTGCAACAGGTCATCAGCTAATTTCAAAAGGAATCCTCAATCGTTCCTCCTCATTAGTTTTCGCTCATGTCATCTAACCAACTAAATTTACAAGGAATCCAGTAATCCCATGAAATCACAACTTACCCTAATTTCTCGTGTCCTATCCCTGTTCTCTGGTAAATTAGCCTCAACGTCTGCTCTCGCCAGTTTGATCGTAGTTATGGTAAGCCCCGGTATCTCCGCCTCAACAAACGCTTCCATTCAAGGTTTACCAAACGGAAATTATCGGTTCTGTAGCAATCCACCTTCTACTCAAGTGAGTGATCAAGAGCTGTTGGAAGCAGGGTACTGTTTTCTGTTTCGCAAGACAGGCAGCCAAATCGTTGGCAGCTATTTCAACCCATCACTCTCAACAGAGGATGCTGTTTGTGTTATAGGTCAGGCTAGCAATGGCATCATCAGTGGGGAAGGGTTACAGCTTTCTCAGGGTTTGCCAAATGGAATGTCAGACTTTGCAGGGGTTAGACTAACGAATTGGGACGAGTGGGGTTATTTAAGCGTTGCTAGCGCTACAGTTTTAGGAACTTACGAGCAGACTGGTTATAGCCAAATCCATCATCGTCAAGCTGTTTTGGATCTGAGTAACTTCTATCGATATAACGCAGGCATTTATTTACCTCCTACTGACTGCTTCAATTAACAACTTTAGAAGTAAAGGAAAGATAGCCTGATGAGAAATTCAGATAAAAATTGGAACAATCTCTTTGGTGAATATGCAGTCGATGAAACGGCTTGGTATGGAGACTGGACAGTATATTCCCCAAATCAAACAGTGATCAGCAGTAAGCAAGCGATTAGAGGTTTTCGATCGAATTCAGGTAACACAGTGATTACTCACATGAATCGCTATGTTGTTGCAGATGGAAATATTGAGGAGAAAACTTGGCAGATTGAGCGAGCAACCTGTAATCAGCCTGATGGCGTTGTGCATCCTGCGATGCCATTTATGCGGGCTTTATCGTTTGGTGAGGGAACAACAGCCTGGATTGCTCCGAGGTTTGTTCCCGGAAAATCGTTTGGCGTTGAATTCTTTTTTAGAAATAACAACTGGAGAACGAGTGTTGCGATTGTCTATGGAGAAAACGGCTGTCTCGATCGCATCGTGCACATCCAGGAACATCTAGACTATTTCTCTGATGAACCGCTCAGTTTAGAAGCTTCAGAAATTTCAGGAAATTGGATTGAAAAAAAACGCTCTATGACTGCTGATTTAAGCATTTCCCCAGAAGAGGCAATTCAACTATCCTTTGATCAGTTCAGCAGCCATCACAAGATGATTTCGCTTCCCAGCAACTTGATTCTAATGCTTCCTGAGCGAGTCAATATTGATCAACCGATTCAAATTGCAGCAGCTCAGCGCATAGCAGAGCATCAACTAAAATATTTTGCAGCTCACTATGCTGTCACGGGTGCGTTTACGTCGCTAATCTCTGCATCTATGCAACGGAACGTTTGAATGCAGATGCAACAGAGCGAATGCTCAATAAAGAACAGAAAGCATTGATAGTCGATGGTTTACTTCCAGGAGCAGCCAATATGCGGAACGTTGCAATAATTGGAGCAGGTCAAGCTGGCTTGCACTTAAGGAATTGGTTTAGTTGATGCAGGGTAGAAAGTGACTTTGTTTAGCGATCGCACTGGAACAAGCAAGAACTAGAAGAATCTGGAGCAACCGTTACCTGTGAACAACTGAATGCAGCAATACAGACGCTAGAGAGTGATGCAGACCAAATTGTGCAGATTCATAAGCCAACCTTGATTATTGGCGGCAGAAAAAGCTACATCCCGTGGAGATCACAAGTTTGGATTAATCAAAATATTCCTGATTCCAAATTAGAAATCTTTGAAGCAGCAGAAGGCGGCGGACATTTTATGTTCATCGAGAATCCAGAAAAGTTTGACCAACACGTCCTTAATTTTTTAGAGGAGTTTGTCTGATGATTATCTTACATACCGCGCCATCCTTTAAGGAACTACCAAGCATCAGTCCACCTTGTTTGGAACTTGAAACCTGGTTCCGCATGGCAAAGCTGCCCTACAAAAAAACTATTGTCACCGCAGCAAGTTTTGCGATCGCTCCTAAAGGTAAAATCCCTTTTATTGAATATCAGGGAAAGCTGATTGGTGATGTTTTCCTCATTATGGAGATGTTTAAGCAAACAGAAGGAATTGATCTGGATGCGGGTTTGACTTCTGTTGAGCGATCAACCTTCCTCGCATTTCGTCGCATGATTAAAGAGAACACCTACTGGGGAGCCGCAGAGACTCGCTTTGGCATTCAGGAAAACTGGCAACAGTACCGAACAATTGTTGCACGCGCGCTCTTTCCTGGAGCACCATTGGAGGTATCTGAACCCGTTGCTGAAGAATTTTGTAGAACGATGCACGCTCAGATGCATGCTCATGGAATTGGTCGTCATACCCATGAGGAAATTGCCCAGATTGTTTGCGCTGATTTTCAAGCCCTCTCAGACTTTCTGGCAGATAAACCGTTTTTTATAGGCGATGAACCTACGACATTAGACGCAACAGCTTATGGCTACATTGGTAACTTCTTGCAGCCGCGCTTTGAAACTCCAATCGTAGATAATTTGCTTCAGCGATCGAACCTCTGCAATCACTACAAGCGAATGAGAGAACGGTTTTTTGGCGAAGAACTTGCAGTCATTCAATAGTGTGAGGAGAACCTTGAGCGGGCAAGCACAGCCGGAGTAGATGCTTTACTAAGCACTTAACCCATAGTTAAGTCGCTTCGTCGTACTGCTGTAAACTTAGACAACCATTTCTGGGTCTCGACACCTCACCCAAATAGGAGAATCATAAAACTCCCCCTCCTGCTCCAACTCAAACTCACCCAACAATAGGGCTAGCCAAACCTCCACTTGCGGCATTCCCAAGCGCTGGCATAACTGGGTAAAGGAAACGCGCTCTGGGAGCGCTGCTTGCAATCTTTGGGCGATCGCCTCTGTCCACTGCGACACATTCTCCTCATGAGCGATTGCCAACACTTGTTGCTTGCTCTCCTCAAGGGCTGCCTCTGCCTCCAGTTGCTCCACCATTGCCA
>JACJOC010000055.1 GCA_014695345.1 Cyanobacteria bacterium FACHB-471 | reverse complement strand
ATCATCGACGTGACAAAACAAAGCTTCTAAACTAAGCATGGGCGGGTAGATACTTGAGAACTCAGCACTTTCAGCGTATCTGCTCCGCCCTTTTTTATCCCGAACTCACGTTACTTATCAATTGACTCCTGCAACCGTCACCTTTCTTTTTATCAGCCAAATTAGCGGATACATCCTAGCTGCCTTCAGCAGTAGTTTGGTCAGTAGCCGACTGGGGTTGGCACGAATGCTATTCATCGCTGCCAGTACGCTCACAACGGCTTTGTTGATTTACGCCCTCTCCCCGTTCTGGTTGATCATGGTTGCTGCCGGAACCCTGCTGGGGCTGGGGATTGGATTGATTGATGCAGGAATTAATACTTATATTGTTCAAGATTCGCGCAGTGCTAATCTCATTGGATTGCTCCATGCGTTCTATGGCATTGGTGCATTATTAGGCCCAGCAGTAGCAACAACTTTGTTAGCCCTCGGTATGGATTGGCGACAGGTTTATTTTGTGTTGGCAGGAGTCGTCAGTCTATTGATTGCAGGTGTTCTGGCAGTGATAGTCTGTCGCTACAGACCAATGACATCAAGGGTATCTGCATCAAGTACAACTGCGTTGGGAAATCTGGGCCGATCGCTCAAAACTCCTGCTGTTCTTGTGACTGGACTGCTCCTGTTAGTCTATGTCGGGACAGAAGCATCCATTGGTAACTGGGCATACACCGTGCAATCCATCGCTCGAAAAACTCCTGAACTCATCGCAGGTTATAGCGTCAGTGCCTACTGGCTGGGATTAACAGTGGGACGCTTTAGCCTGGGCTATTTTTTGCAACGACTCGGTGCCATCCGCACCATCAGTCTGTCACTAACTCTACTAATGATTGGCTTGGTCGCCTGGTGGCTCTTACCTGACCAGTGGCTCAGCTTACCACTCATCGGCTTTGCCCTAGCTGCAATTTTCCCAGCGACCATCTGGTTAATTCCGCAACGAGTACCAGATGCCCTGGTTCCTGCGGCTGTCGGCTTTGCCACCAGCACAGCCAGTTTCGGGGCGGCGATCGTGCCAACAGGATTAGGCTGGTTCGCCAGTTGGGCAGGCTTAGAAGTTATTCCTATGCTGATGTTACCTCTGGCAATTGTGATGGTGGCTTTGCATCGCTGGCTGGTACAACATCCCGTATTTAAGGATAAGCCGATTGAGCCATAGATTGTTAGGAAAAATATTTGCACTAAGGAGGAATAGTTATGAGCGATTTGTGTAAGTGTCCAGAGTCAAAATCGCCAGATTCGACAGCTAATTGGCTAGCCTCAGATCCATGCCAGATAGATAATTTAATGGGAGCGATGCCTCAGCAGTATTGCTTTCCCTTTAGTAAGATCGGTGTAGTCTCAGCGCATGTACGATACTCAATACATCAGGAGTCCACTGTGTAAGGATTAACGTCATCGCAATTTCTTCTAGGGTGTGAATAATACCCACGGCGATCGCAAGAGAAAGCGTTAATCCTCCATAACTAAAGCCGAACCGAGTACACTCTCACCAGCCCCTCGTAACTCTGCACTCAGATATGTGAAAGGGGGAGTGATCGCTCGTATCCTAAACAGGTGGATGAGTTGGATAGTCAGGTTGCAACTGGAAATGTTCTTCTATGGTTGCCATCACCGCTAAAACAATATCCTCACGCCAGTGACGCGCTGCAACTTGTACGCTCACAGGTAACCCAAGACTCCCTTGTTCCACTTTGGAAGCTGTTTGCTCACTTAACTGTTTGCTAGGTGCGCGATCTGCGCTTTGCTGCTTACGCACCATGCTTCGCAAACGCAGCAGCGCTGACGCTCCTTCGTCGCTATGGCTTCGCCTCACGCGATCGCTTTCTTCACCCGGACGCACCCGCGTGGCGGCTACCACCCCTGCGGGCATACCCAGTAAATTGTACGGGATAGTATAAGTCGCATCCTGGACTAAGTAGTTACTACTGCCATGAGTCAGCGCTGGCAGAGCGCAAGCTGGGGAGAGTATCGCATCGAACTGTTTAGCTTCCATTGCTGCCACAAAAACAGCACGGTAGCGGTTACGTTCATCAATAGTCCGCCAGTATTCGCTAACGGATACTTCGCCCATATAAGGCAAAAGCTTAGCGATGAGCGGCTGCCCCATGAATCCAGAAATTGCTGCAATAACTTTAAGTAAAGCTTTTGGTAGAGAGACGGTTTGAAGGCTCTGCTTAAGTTGTGGATGCCGTTTGCTGTTACCTAATTGCCTTCTAGACGTTACTCCGCCATCTGCACCATACAGTTGGAAGTATAACTGTAAAGCTTTGAGCAAGTCTGGAGGTGTCCACTCTTCCACGATCGCACCCCGCTTTTCTAGTGAAAGGGCAGCTTCTCTCACAGCTCGTCGCACGGCAGGGGAAGGGGTAATGATGCCGTTGTCAGTGAAAAAAGCGATTCGCAGATTTTCCAGCTTGACATCAGATGGTTCGCGCCAAGGTACGGGAGGAATACTAGGGTCAAACGCTTCCTGACCCGGTGCCGCCAGAACCTTCATCGCCAGGTTCAAGTCAGCAACCCTCCGTGCCATTGGTCCGGGTTGTGCCAGTATCGCTTCTTGACCGGGTAACAAAGGTACGTGACCGACCATCGATAGCCGACTTGATGTCGGTTTGAGGCTGCAAATCCCACAAGCATGGGCAGGCATCCGGACACTTCCACCAATATCACTCCCCAAGCCAAGACACGAACCCAAAGCCGCGATAATCGCCGCCTCACCACCACTGCTTCCCCCTGGAGAACGTTCCGGATTCCAGGGATTCACGGTGCGACCGTAGACGGGATTATCCGATTCGTTCGATGCTAGCAACTGGGGGACATTGGTTTTGCCTAAAATAATCGCTCCTGCCTGTTGCAGTCTTTTGACCAGTGGTGCATCCTGCTTTGCCGTTTGACTGAGAGCAGAGATTCCCATGTTAGAGACAGTTCCCGCTACATCAAATGACTCTTTAATGGTGATGGGTACTCCATGTAAGAGTCCGAGTGTTTCTCCCCTAGAGCGAGCTTCATCGGCGGCTTTAGCTTGCGATCGCGCTTGCTCAAATAGAGGGATAATTACAGCATTTAAGCGAGGATTAACCTCTTCAATGCGTTGAATGTGCGCCTCAACGACTTCACTGGCAGAAAGTTCTCCAGCCGCTATTTTTTGAGTAATTTCTGTTGCACTGCTGCCAACAATAGTGGAAGGAATTTTGACGGTATCCATTTGCCGCTCCCCTTGTAACTCTACATTACCCAGAATTACCTTTTTACTCCAGAGCGTCTTGTAGATTCGTCCAATTTTTTGTACGTTCTTGCTATCTTTGTTGAATTTGTCTGGGAGTCACACCTAGTAGATGTTTCAAGTGACGGTTGAGATGGCTTTGGTTAGCAAAACCAACGCTGTAGGCTACCTCTGCAATAGTGAGTTCTTTTTTTAGCAGTAATTCTTTAGCACGTTCTACTCGACGGCGAATCACATATTGATGCGGAGTCAAGCCCGTTGATTGTTTAAACAAGCGAGTAAAATAATGGGGACTCATCTGCAAGATTGCCGCCAGTTCAGCTAAACCTAACTCTCGGTCTAGATGGTCGTTAATGTAGTCAATGACTTGCCGTAACTGGTATTTGGAAAGACCCGCGCTATATTCGCGTAAAATGGGTTGCTGTGCCGAGTAGTTTTGTAACAGGTGAACCGCTAAAGCATTAGCCATCGTCTCAGCGTAGAGGCGGCTCCCTTTAGGATTGTTTTCTAACACTCTCTTAAGTGCCAGTCCAATTTGCAGAACTAGCCCGTCAGATGTGGCAAACTGAGGCAATAGCTCAACGTTAGAAGGTTCAGCCGATTCGTCAACAGCACGGGCGAAAATATCAGGAGCTATAGCGATAACAATAAAGTCATGTTCTGCATTCCAACAAGAACGATGACTAACCTGGGCGGGAGTAATAACAATATCCCCTTCAACTACTTGCTCATGCCGAATTTTTCCGTCTAGGGTTCGCTGTGCCTGAATCGGAGCCTCGGTTTTTGGGAAGATGAGAAGACTATGCCAAAAGAGACTGGAAACTTCAGGAGCTTCATAGGCAGGTGTGCGGAAATGTCCAAGGAAAATGTTATTCCAACCTGCCTTTTGACTTGTGAGAATTGGCGATCGCTCCAAGATTTGGATGAGATCGTCTTCATTGGCGATCGCTCTTGGTTTGACTTGTGACATGGGGTACACTCATCACTCCAGAAAAATGTTACAACTTGCCACAGCAAGCAGGTTTTAGAGATTAGTCACCGAAAAAGGAATCTGGCGTCACACCACAACCTTATTTTGGGTGGCATTAGCTTTCGCAATAAGATTGTATTTCTCTAGCGAATTCAAAGGGACATCAGGAAGGTTACTAAGCAAATCATTCCATGTGCTGTGTGCTTGTAACGCCTGTACAACTACTGAAAGCGGTTCGGATAAAATATTCTGAAAATCTGCTTCTTCCGGAAATTGACTTCTAAAGGCTAATTGCTCTTCTGGAGGTGTAAACTGAGCATTGACACCGCCGCGATTTCCTCTGGCATCAACTCGATACCAACCAATTTTGGGTAAATAAACTGCATTGAATCCGTGTAAACTGTAAGGTTCGCCATCATCATTAACACTCAATCGCTGATAGCATAAGCCTGCCGGAATTCCGTTTGCCCGTAGTAACGCCGCTAGCAAATGACTCTTAGCATAGCAATAACCTGTTTTATATTCGAGTACATCTGAAGCTCGACAGGTAACAGGATTCATCTGATAATCGTAGCTGTGATAAATTTCATCACGAACCCATTCAAAAGAAGCTTTGGCTATCGCCTCTACTGTTTGGTGTTCCGTTGCAATTTTCTTGGCAAGTTCTAGAATCGCAGGATGTTGCCAGTCAATAATTTCACTAGCTTGCAGATAACTCTCCATACGTTTGATTTCCCCTCTTGGTTTCCACAGGTATTCAATACTGCCATCCCCTACCAGTTAACCACCACTTCTAGCTTTTTCAAATTGGCTTGCGTCACCTCATCTGCCGGAAACAGGCTTTCAATCCGCAACTCCTGCAACGTGATGTCATGAGGGGTGCCTAAGGTAGCGATCGCCGAAAATAAGCTAAGGCTCAGTCCGTCTTTGACAAACTGTACCGTCAACAATGGCAGTTGCCAGGTGCGGGGTAGGGATTGCTGCCACAAGCGGGGGACATCTGGATAAGCTTGTAGTTCTTGGAAAAGAGCCATAGATTCGTCGCTATGTCCATCGACGAACGCTTCTCGATACACCCGTTGAATCAGATGGCTGGCGATTTCTTCCCAATTCGCCACAAACGGCCTGAATCCTTGAGGATGAAACATCAGTCGCATCAGATTGATTTTGCCGTCGATGCAGAAGCGGCGTTGCAACTCGTCTGGATGAATTAACCAGTTGGTTAAGCGTTGCGCTGACGTATTGCTCTGGAGCAAATTCCAGTAGCGATCCATAACTAATGCCGGATAGGGTTCTTGCTGGCGCAAGATAAACTCTATGGCTTTGCGGATGGGTTCAACTTCAGGCGCTGATAAATCGCTTTGGGAATAAATCGGCGCAAAGCCTGCCGCCGTGAGCATGATGTTTTGATCGCGCAGGGGAACATCTAGCACAGCCGCCAGTTGCAGCACCATATCTCGACTAGGATTGGCTCTACCTGATTCTAAGAAGCTGATATGCCGTTGAGAGACATTGCCAGCTAAAGCCAAATCGAGTTGACTCAAACCCCGTTGATTGCGCCAGTGTTTGAGCAGATTCCCAAAGGATGCGTCTCGGTTGGGAGTCGATTGCGTTGAGGTTGAAGCGATCGCCATCTTATTATCCTATTACCTCACAGGTAATTGCCTCTATTATCTCTTAGGGTCACAATCAAAGCAACGGGATTGATAGCGAACTTTTTACGCTTCGCCACACCAAGTCCCTGTTGAAGTGTTGATAACAAAAGGAAAGTGAACCAATGTCCAATGCAACTTATCTACAGCGGCAAATCCCTACATCCAAAAGATTTCTGTCAACCCAATCGCTTTATCTGCTGCTGACAATTGTTGGTGCGATCGCGCCTTGGAGCGTTCTACTAACGTTCTTTCTCCAGAATGGTCTTTCTCTCGATTTGTTTTTCCAGAATGTATTCGCTAATCATGTCGCTTCTGCCGTGGCAATAGATTTACTCATTTGTGCAGATGTCTTCTTCTGCTTCTCATTTATTGAGCTGAAGCGATTAGGTTTGTCTCGTCGCTGGTTGTTCGTTTACGTTGTCACTACTTTTGGGATTGGTTTATCCTGTGCCTTGCCTTTATTTTTATATTGGCGTGAACGAGCGTTAGAGACAATGCAGTTTGAGAATCGGGCAGACTTTGCCAACACGGGAAATTCGTAGGCTCAGGAATTAAGCGTATCCAGAATTACTGATGATAAGCCCCCGCAAGCGCAACGCAACGACGCAAGCGGGGATTATTTGTGCGAAGGAATAGCCCTACTTAACATCGGTACTCCCTCTGGCTAAAGCATCCGTCTTAAGGCAGATTCTCCTGAGTGAGTAACTCAGCTTCAATGGAGAAGACCGTGTATGCATACGGATAACTCTTCATGAAGCGCGACGCCACAGGCAAGTTTGTTAGCAATTGGAACTCGGAGACGAAACAACGAGTGAGCGTATCTGTGACTAATACAGCATGGCGATCGCTCGGTAAAGAGGCTAACAGGCGAGGAATTTCTCGATCTGAAGTCATTGAACGTTTTGCCCGCACTCTTGAAGGCGAACAGTTGATTGCTGCCCAAGAAACTGAGGGCAAGGTGGCAACGATTCTTGAAAGCATTACGGATGCTTTTGTCGCCTTTGATCGCGACTGGCGCTACACCTACGTGAATCGGGCGGCGGCTAAACTCCTGCACAAAACGCCAGAAGAGTTACTGGGAAAACACGTTTGGAATGAGGTTTTTCCTGAGTTGGTCGGTGGAATTGCCTATCGGGAACTACATCGGGCAGTGGCACAACAGGTTCCTGTTTCCTGGGAAGAATTTGGGGAACCTATCCAGTGTTGGTTAGAGGCGAATGCTTATCCCTCAACCGCAGGGGTAGCCGTTTATTTTCGAGATGTGACCGCAAGCAAGCAAGCGGAGGCAGAACGAGAACGCTTGTTGCACGAGCTGGAAATTGAACGCGCCCGATTTGAAGCCGTTTTACGACAAATGCCTGCTGGAGTAATGATTGCTGATGCGGCATCCGGTAAGTTAACTCTGGCGAACGAACAAACCAAGCAACTGGTTGGGTATGGCTACGAACAGTTGCTTGAGCTTGAGGAATATGCACCCATTATTCCATGTGAAATCTTTCGCTTAGATGGTCAGCTCTATGCCCCTCATGAGTATCCATTGGTGCGATCGCTAAAAACAGGTGAGGTCGTCACCAACGAAGAGATAGAAATTCATCGAGATGATGGTAGCCGCGTCTTGATTAACGTCAACTCAGCACCGATTTTAGATAACCAAGGGCAGATTGTTGCAGCCGTTGCTATTTTCCAAGACGTGAGCGAGCGCAAACTTGTAGAGCAAGCCTTACGCGAAAGCGAATCGCGGTTACGAAGTTTATTTGATGCAAATCTCATTGGTATCATCATCGGAGATTTTCAAGGCAATATTTTAGAAGTCAACGACGTTTGGCTTGCCACTTTAGGTTACATGCGAGAAGAAGTTTTATTGGGAGAGGTAAACTTCCTTGAGATCACTCCACCGGAGTTTCGGCATTTAGACCAACAAGCAATGGCACAGATGAAACAAGTTGGTCGCCATGCCCCGTTTGAGAAGGAATACATTCGTAAAGATGGTAGCCGGGTTCCCGTTTTAATTGGGACTGCCTATTTAGGAGGAGCTAACGATTTAGGTGTAGGCTTCTCGATCGACTTAACAGAGCGCAAACGCTTGGAATCAGAACTGCGGCAGCGAGAGCAACAGTTCAAGATGGTGACTGAAAATGCCCCAGACATTATTAGCCGAATTGATGCAGAATTTCGCCATATTTATGTCAGCCCTTCTGTAGAACTGGCAACAGGTATTCCATCAGAGCAATTTGTTGGCAAGACCAATGTTGAGCTAGGAATGCCAGAAGACCTCTATCGTTTTTGGCATGATAGTTTACGGCAAGTCTTTGTAACCGGCTCCGAACAGACAATTGAATTTAAGTTTCCGACTTCTTATGGTATTCGATGGTATCAGGCGCGTATTGTCCCCGAATTTGCCAGTGATGATTCTGTTGAAACGGTACTGAGTATTGCTCGTGATGTGACGGATTACAAACAAGTTGAACAAGCATTACGAGAGAGCCAAGAAAGCCTGCAATTGGCATTAACGGCGGCTCAAACGGTTGTCTGGGATATGGATTTGCCAGCCAATCGAGTGGTGTGTTCTACCAATGCTCTAGAAGTTTGGGGTTTTCATGAAGGCACAGGAGAAGACTTTTTTGCGCTCATTCATCCAGACGATCGACAACGGGTGATCCAAGCGGCCCAACGGGCAACTGCGGTCGAACAGTCCTACATGCAGGAGTATCGGGTAATTAGTCCCGACGGTGTTGTGCGCTGGATCAACAGTCAGGGGCGAGTTTATCTGGATGAAACCGGACGGAGAGTTCGCATGATTGGCGTTTCTGTTGATATTACAGAGCGCAAACAAATAGAAGCAGAGCGCGATCGCCTTTTAAAACAAGAACAAGCTGCCCGACGGTCAGCAGAAACCGAACGCCAGCGGTTGCATGAAATCTTGATGCAATTGCCTGCCATGATTGGCATTGTTAAAGGTCCCGATCTTGTGTATGAATTTGCCAATCCCACATATCTGCAAGTGGCTGGGCGCACTCCAGACATTATCGGTAAATCAATGCGGGACGTTTTCCCGGAGCTAGAGGGGCAAATTTACTTTGAAGCACTTGATCGTGTTTACCGGACGGGAGAAACGTTCATTGTGAATGAGTCGCCTGCTTACTGGGATCGAAACAGCAATGGTGTGTTGGAAGAGGGATTTTTCAGCTGCATCTTTTCGGCTTGGCGGGATGCTGAGGAAACCATTCAGGGCGTGTTGATTTATAACATCGACGTGACAGGCCAAGTGCGGGCAAGGC
The DNA here is from genome assembly GCA_014695345.1 of Cyanobacteria bacterium FACHB-471. Classification (GTDB taxonomy): domain Bacteria; phylum Cyanobacteriota; class Cyanobacteriia; order Elainellales; family Elainellaceae; genus JAAUTN01. The sequence continues at coordinate 3,439 of JACJOC010000055.1, read as the reverse complement.
AACAAATTGAAGAATTGCTGGAGAACCTCCAGAAGAAAGAAGAAATTCAGCAATTTCTCATCGAATTGAATGACACGATCCGTGCCATTCAAGACCCCAAGGAAATTATGTGGCAAGTGGTTTGTGCCATAGGGCAACACTTTGGTATCACTCGCTGTAGCTACGGTGAAATAGACCCAACGCAGGAATACGTCATTGTCGATCGCGATTATTGCAATGGTGTAATCAGTGTGGTGGGTAAACATCACATGGATTCGTTTGGTTCTGAACTTATTGCTGAATTAAAGCAAGGCAGAACAATTGTCGTGGATGATGTCGATACCGATCCTCGAACTGCCGGAATTGGGGCGGCTGCCTTTGATGCAATCCAAACCAAGTCTCTGCTATGTGTTCCATTGGTGAAAGAAGGGAAATTTGTCGCCGTGTTGGTGTTGCACCATGTCTCTGTTCGCTGCTGGACGGGGGAAGATGTGACAGTGATGGAGCGAATTGCTGAAAAAACCTGGCTAGCCGTGGAGCGATCACGGGCAGAAGAGGAATTGCGAGAAAGTGAAGCTCATCTGCAACTCGCTCTGAAGGTTGGACGTATGGGAACGTGGGATTGGGATATGCAGACCGATGCATTGCTTTGGTCAGAAGGACACTTCATGGTACTCGGTCTGCAACCCAATGAGTGCGAACCTTGCTATCAGGTTTGGGCAAGTCGGGTTCATCCTGATGACCTAGCAGAAACCGATGCAAAACTTCAGCAAGCCATAGCAGACAAGAAGGAGTATCATCATGAACATCGCCTGCGTTGGTCAGATGGCTCCATTCACTGGGTCGAAGCGAGAGGTCAGTTTACTTATGATTCTCAGGGAAGTCCCAAGCAATCGATCGGAGTTGTCATTGATATCACAGAACGCAAGCAAGCGGAACAGGAACGGGAACAACTCCTAGAGCGGGAACGCATTGCCCGTTCTCAGGCAGAAGCCGCACAGCAGCAACTGGCAACAATTTTTGACACGTCTCCGATTGGACTTGCCCTATTAGATCCAGAGCAGCGATTTATTGCCATCAACGAAGCCTTAGCAGAAATTAATGGATTAACCCGCGAGCAACACTTAGGATATTCAATTCCAGAACTTTTTAGCCAATCCGATCCCAAATTAGTTGAAGTCTTCGATCAGATATACGCTACAGGGAATTCTTTCATTTCACCAAACTTTGCGGTGAATGTTCCAGGACGCAGTGATCGCCGTCCCGGTTACTACAACGTTTACTATCTTCCGACCGTTAACTCAAATGGCCAGGTCGAAGACATTCTTGTGTATGTGGTAGATGTAACGGAACGGGTGCAGTTAGAACGTGCCCAACGCTTTCTTTCTGAGGCAAGTGCTGTGCTAGCATCCTCCCTTGATTATCAAACAACTTTGGAACGAGTCGCGCAGCTTGCAGTGCCCCAATTAGCCGACTGGTGCACGGTTCACATGATAGAAGAGAATGGTGCGATCGACCAAATTGCAGTTGCTCACATTGACCCAGCCAAACTGGAATGGGCCTATCAGATTAGAGACAAGTATCGTCTGAATCCGGATGACCCTCGCGGTGCGGCATTTACATTGCGAACTGGGGAATCTGATTTGGTGCCGGAGATTCCCGATGAATTGTTGGTACGCGCAGCGCGGGATTCAGAGCATTTAGAGATTCTGCGGCAGGTTGGATTCAGCTCTGTAATGACGGTGCCACTACGAACTCAGGCACGAATTCTAGGGGTCATTTCTTTTATCTCAGCCGAATCTGGACGACGGTATACCTCAGCAGATTTGCAACTGGCAGAGGACTTGGCGCGTCGTGCTTCCTTGGCGATCGACAATACTCAGTTGTACCAGGTGGCTCAACGCGATCGCGCAAAAGCAGAAGCGGCTAACCGAATTAAAGATGAATTTTTAGCCGTGTTGTCCCACGAGTTGCGCTCGCCCCTCAATCCGATTCTGGGCTGGACAACATTGCTACGCGCTGGGCGACTCGATGCCACAAAAACCCAGCAAGCCCTAGAAACGATCGAACGCAACGCCAAGCTGCAAGCGCAATTAATTGAGGACTTGTTAGATGTCTCGCGCATTCTGCAAGGAAAAATGACGTTAAACGTCGCTCCTGTGAATCTAGGGGCAATGATTGAAGTCGCCCTGGAAACGGTACAACTGGCAGCCGAAGCCAAACACATTCAAATCCAGACCACATTTAATCCTATTTCAGGAACGGTTTCAGGTGATACGAATCGCCTCCAACAGGTAGTCTGGAACCTCCTTTCCAATGCCGTGAAATTCACCCCAGCCGGAGGACGAATCGAGGTGCAACTAGAGCAAGTTGGCACATATGCTCAGATTCAAGTCAAAGATACTGGAAAAGGCATCAGACGAGACTTCTTACCCCATGTGTTTGACTACTTCCGTCAAGAAGATGGCACAACGACCCGAACATTTGGCGGATTGGGGTTGGGACTGGCGATCGTCCGCCATTTTACCGAACTGCATGGAGGAACTGTTCAAGCAGACAGCTTAGGACAGAACTTAGGGGCTACATTTACCATCCGGCTCCCGTTAAACATTGTCGAGCCGGAACCATCCTCTGATGACAGACACCCAGAAAGTGCAACCGACTTAGCAGGTGTACATGTCTTGGTTGTGGACGATGATGCAGATATGCGGGAGTTGGCAGCATTCACCCTAATGCAATCTGGTGCACAAGTTACGACAGCTGCTTCGGCTGCACAGGCGTTGACTCTCCTGAATCAATCTGTGCCCGATCTGCTGTTATGTGACATTGGGATGCCAGAGATGGATGGCTATTCCCTGATTCGGCAAATTAGAAAGTGGTCACCTGAACAGGGAGGTACGATTCCTGCGATCACACTTACTGCTTATGCTGGAGAAATCAATCAACAGCAAGCCTTAGCTGCCGGGTTTGGGATGCATATCTCGAAGCCTGTCGAACCTGAGGAATTGGTGCAAGCGATCGCGCGTTTGCTAAAACACTGAATAATTTGAGTTTTAGGCAGGTTGTATCTTTCCTTGACAATAACTAACACAATAGATAAATATGCACGACTAATCGCAATGGATGTCGATTGCACAAACTTCTTAAATCATTGAGGAGAGCTTACTTTTAAATTTCCTTAGGAGTTGTGTACGGACTGCTACGCGATCAAAGCACGATTTGCGGCATCGTAGACCACATGCCTGAGGCATTCATTAGACCTCTTGCAAAAGTCGCTCAGGAAGATTTGATTTTGGGGAGGCAAAGCTCGTAATTGTAGAGAGCAGCAATCAGATTAAACCTTAAACTAAATCTTTTTCGACGGTTTCTATAAGGAAGAAACAAGATTTTAAAAACCTTAAGTTTCCGATTTATATGCTCACCTAAAACTCTTACCTTTGCTAATTCTTGATTACTCTTT
>JACJOC010000054.1 GCA_014695345.1 Cyanobacteria bacterium FACHB-471 | reverse complement strand
CGTATTGCTGCCCAAACTTCTGGCACCATTCCCGAATCGTTTCGTAGGTTACCTCAATGCCCCGATACAGCATCATTTCCTCGATATCTCGGTAGCTCAAAGGAAAGGTGTAATACAGCCAGACGCAATAACTAATAATCTCGCCGGGAAATCGATGACGGGAGTACATGAGCAAGATGTTACGAACGGCGTGAGATCAGTACGATTATTCTACCTTTGGGTCAAGTTGACAGTGCCCCTGAGAGCATCGTCCCAGATGCTGGTGCGCTTTGTTGGGCAACGTCCAGTTAGTGAGATGACTTGCCAGTTCTTGGAGTGGGTGACGATTTAAGTGAGTGCGATGGGCAAACGAGTTATGCCCTTGATTTGGGATAATGCAACATGGCATTTATCCAAACAAGTGAAGCAATGGATTCGTAATCACAATCGTCAAGTGAAGCAAACCGGAATTGGAGTGCGATTAATTGTTTGTAAGCTTCCCGTCAAGAGTCCTTGGTTGAATGCAATTGAACCTAAATGGATTCATGCGAAACGAGCGATTGTCGAACCCCAACATAAGTTGAACGCACAGGAATTAAAGACCAGAATATGTGATTATTTTGGTTGTCCTCTGTTAGACCCGCTCGCAAAAAAGGTCTCCTGAAGATGCACTAAGGATCGTAAATTTAATAAAACCCCGAATTCTTGGCTTTGGCGAAGGAACCATCTGCACTAGCTAAGGCGATCGCGGGTCTAAATTTTCGCTTGCCCAAAGTGCGGCTTGAGTGCGATCGCTTACGTTCAACTCGCTAAGAATCCGACTAATGTAATTTCTGACCGTTCCCTCAGTGATATGTAAGGTTTTAGCAATTTCACGATTCGTCTTTCCCTGCCCCAACAGTTTCAAGACATCCAACTCTCGATCACTCAGCGTTAGATTAACTGGGGTGGCACTAACAGGCGGTTGCAGTTGGGCAAGGACTTTGGCTGCGATCGTTGGTCCGAGCTGACTGTGTCCTCTGTGAATCGTGCGGATGGCATCTGCCACCTGCCCAGAGGGGGTGTTTTTAAGCAAATATCCAGTCGCCCCTGCCTGCAATAATTTCCACACATAGTCATCTTCGTCAAACGTGGTTAGCACAAGAATGCGAATCCAGGGATAGCTGCGGAGAATTTCATGGGTTGCCGTGACTCCATCGCAATTGGGCATCCGAATATCCATCAGAATCACATCCGGCTGAAGCTTTCCGGTCAGATCGATCGCCACTCTCCCATCCATTGCCTGCCCGACAACTTCGATGTCTGCCTCTAGCGACAACAACGCAACTAACCCTTCTCGAAAAAAGGATTGATCATCAACGACGAGCACTCGAATCATAAGGAATAACAATTTTGATTTGCGTTCCCTGTTCGGAACTTGTACTAATTTTAAGGGTTCCACCCAAGAGTTCTACCCGTTCCTGCATTCCTGGTAAACCACAGCCGGTTAATGGCTGTTCCGGATCAAATCCCTGACCGTCATCTTGCAGCGTCACAACAATCGTGTTTAAGTCAACCATTCCCCGCAACTTCACTTGAGCTGCCTTGGCGTGCTTTTGAATGTTAATCAAGCCTTCTTTCAAAATGCAGTAAAGCTGGTAACTCGATTGCAGGGAGAGGGCAGGCAAACTTAAATTAATCTGAGTCGCAATTCCCTGCTGGCGTATCTGCTCAACTTGCTCACGTAGCGCCTCATCTAGATTGAAGCCTGACTGCCAGCGCATCGTTTGTACCAGTTGCCGCACATCTTCGAGGCATTGGCTTGCTAATAAGGCGGCATTGTCTACCGAGTGAAAGGACTTGGCTAAATCACGATCGCGCAATTTCTGAGCAACTTCCAGTTGTACTCCCAATGAGGTGAGAGTATGCCCTAAGGAATCATGAATTTCACGCGCAATCCGCAGACGTTCTAGTTTGGCACCCAACACTTCAACCTCCTGGGATAATGCTTCTGCCTGCTGGCGGCTTTCGCGTTCTGCCACGATGACAAAGCCAAGGAGAACAACAAAAATGCTGGCGCTGGCGTAGTAAAGCAACGCATGTAGCAGTGTGATGGACAAACTAGACTGCAAAGTGACACTATCAAATTCTGGGAGTTTTCGTTGAATTAGTGACGGATATAGCCAGGCAAAACTAGCCAACCAGACCACTCCACCCATAATATTGGTCAAAATAACTTCGCGGCGGCTCAATAAGAAACACGCCTTGATCAGTAGTAGATAAAGTACAAAACTAAGTTCGACTCCAGAGGCGATCGCAACGCCCGTTAACCCCACTTCCAGCGCAACATAAGCGCGGCGCGGCCCAAGCGGGCGATCGAGCGGCAAGATAAAGCTGAGACAGAAAAAGAGCGTGCTAAACGCGATACATTTGACGATTAGCTCAGGTGTGGAGGCTTCATCAAGCACATAAATCAAGATTGTCATCAGTAGCAGGAGCCATTCGCCAAAGCGCAGTGTCCGACGGAGTGATGGAGAGGAGCCAGCGTCTAGATTCATTGAATAGATTAACCATCCTGTTCTATCTAGTTTGCGCGATCGCCTGCCAATCTGGGTATGACACCTATCAAGGTTAGACATGACAAGTGTCATCCGTTTCAATGATAGCTATAGGTATCAGAAACGCTACGGATGGATTTAGATGGTCTGTAGATGAATCATCCTAACCAGCCATGCAGCCAGACTACTCAAATTCTCAAACTGCCATTCACTCTTTAGCAAGGCTGAGCGATTGTGTTTATGCCCTGGCGATGGCAATCACCTTCATGGAGTTTAGACTGCCAGAAACCGTTCAATTACTGTCAAGTTTGGAAGTCAACCAATTTCTGATTGGACAGCTTAAGTCTCTTGGCATCTACGTCATCACTTTTATTCTGGTTGCTTTTTACTGGATCAACCACACTCAACAGTTTAATTACTTCAAGCGGACTAATGAAACTCACTCATTGATCTATACCTTGTACTTGATGAGTTTATTGGTGATTCCGTTCTCAAATGATTTGGTCTTTAGGCTATCCAGCAATCCGTTCGCCAAGATCTGGTTTAGTGCCAATATTTGCCTGATTGGTTTTCTCTCATTCACAAGCTGGATCTATGCAACTCACCAACGTCGTTTAGTGGATAGAGACTTAGATCATCGAATCATTCGATCAATTCAAGTGAAAGCATTGATCGAACCTATCTGTGCCTTGGTGTCAATTCCAGTTGCACTGGTTAGCCCAGATTTGTCAGATTTGGTCTGGTTGTTAATTCCAGTTGTCTTTCTAGTTGTGAATAAGGCTCTCAAGAAAACTTTTGAACCTGGTGCAATACCAGTTTCCACTCAATGAGTTGAGTAATTGCCTCAAGCTTGTTGCTTAATTTGAAATGTCAAATTTCATCGTCTCCGCTATCCGATACCACTTGCGTGATCACCATGAATTTACAGTTACTATCCAAACCATCTAATCATTGGATGCTTGCCTTGATCGTTGTTGCATCTACTGCTACAGCAGGAATTGCTTACTATGGCATTTCGCAATTTGTTGTAGAGAAGCCAGCAGAGAACACTCAGATTACCCCAACGATTCAATCTATTGTGGCGCTGGGTCGGTTGGAGCCTGAAACTGAGGTGACAAAAGTGTCAGTTCCAGCCACGCTGAGTAACGATCGCGTGGCTCAACTGCTTGTCAAACGGGGCGATCGAGTCCAAGCTAATCAAGTAATTGCGATTCTAGACAGCTACGATCGGTTACAAGGCGCTCTCCTAGAAGCCGAACAACAAGTTGCCGTTGCCCAAGCAGAGCTTGCTCAGGTTAGAGCTGGGGCAAAATCGGGTGAAATTGAAGCACAACAAGCAGAGATTGGGCGTTTGCAAGCGGAATTAGCAGGTGAAACTCGGCGACAGCAAGCGACCTTAGCAAGTTTAGAGGCTGAGGTTAATAATGCCCGCTCTGAATACAACCGCTATCAATCGCTCTATCAGGAAGGAGCAATCTCTGCATCTCAATTTGACCAGAGGCGATTAGCTTTCCAAAAAGCGCAAGCGCAGTTCAATGAGGGCAAAGCAAATCAAAGCCGAACGACTGATACATTGCAAGCGCAGATTGAGTCAGCTAGAGCTAACCTGAATCGCATTGCCGAAGTGCGCCCAATCGATGTGCAGACTGCACAGGCAAAAGTGGAGCAAGCGATCGCCGTAGCTCAACGAGCAAAAGCGGATTTGAGACAAGCAGAGGTGCGATCGCCCCAAGCAGGACAAATTCTGGAAATCTATGCCAAGGCGGGGGAAGTGGTTAATGAAAAAGGCATTGCCGATCTGGGGCAAACCCGCCAAATGCGAGTAGTTGCCGAAGTTTATCAAAGTGACATCAAAGAAATTCGCATCGGGCAACAGGCAGTGATTACAGGTGAACCTTTCTCTGGAGAATTGCGTGGCACAGTCGAGGAAATTGGGCTGCAAGTGAGTCAGCAGGAGATCTTCAACAATCAGCCGGGAGAGAACCTGGATCAGCGGGTGGTGAAAGTCAGAATTCGTTTGAATGCAGCCGGCAGCGATCAAGTCTCAGGGCTAACGAATTTGCAAGTGCAGGTTGCCATTCAACCCTAAAGCGCTCATATTCTCGTTGGCAACTCATCGGTTGATTCACACCTTACCCTAACTGGGCAAAGAAGATGATGCAGACATTGTACACAACCAATCTAGAGGGACTTTCAACCTGTGAAATGGAAGTTCTCAAGTTACTCATTGAAGGACAAAGTAATACTGAAATTGCTGAGGTGTTGTATGTCAGTCCTAATACTGTCAAAACGCATGTCAGAGGTATTTTCAACAAATTTGGAGTCGATAATCGCGTTCAAGCAGTTGTTTTTGCTCTCCGTCATGGTTTGGTCTAAAGCGTAGAAAAGAGTCACCTATGTTGCGTAACCTATTTCGTAAAACACCTCTGGCATGGTTTCAGCTAAAACGGGAAAAAACCCGTCTTGCGGTGGCTTTAGCGGGAATTGCCTTCGCCGATATTTTGATGTTTTTTCAATTGGGATTGCTCGATGCCCTGTTTGAGTCTGTCGTGAAACCCTACACCTCGCTGCAAGGAGATCTGTTTCTGATTAATCCGTTGTTTGAGAGCCTAAATGTAGTCAGAAGCTTTCCCAGACAGCAACTATATCAGGCAGCAGGAGCTAAAGAAGTTGAATCGATTAACTATCTCTATATTGGTCAGGGCGAGTGGCGCAATGCTCAAACTCGAAAGAATCAGCCCACCATGGTGTTTGCGATTAATCCTCATAACTCAGCGATCACCCTACCAGATGTACAAGCACACCAGAATGAATTGAAGTTGCTGAACCGAATGCTCTACGATCGCGCTGGTGCGGAACAGTTTTTTGGCAATGTAGTTGAAGAACTTCAGCAGTCCGGCTCGGTGCCAATTCAATTTAATAACTTTCAAGTCGAGGTCGTTGGAACGTTTGTCATGGGAGCATCATTCGCTGCCAATGGGAATGTCATTACGAGTCATTCAACTTTCCTTCGGCTCTTTCCAGCCCGCCAGCCCGATGAAATTGATATTGGAGCCATCCAGTTGAAACCGGGCACCGATGTTGAGCAATTTAAGGCTGCAATGCAATCGGAGCTTAAAGGTGTTCTAATTCTGACGCATGAAGAGTTTATTGCACACGAAAAGAAATATTGGGAAACCACTAGTCCGATCGGGATTTTGTTTGGATTTGGCGCAATCATTGGTTTTATCGTTGGCACCATTATCGTCTATCAAATTCTCTACTCTGATGTATCAGACCATTTGCCAGAATATGCCACGTTGAAAGCAATGGGCTATAGCGACGGTTACTTGATTGGCGTACTCATCCAGGAAGCGCTGATTATGGCAGTTCTAGGATTTATTCCAGGATTTATCATTTCGGTCGGGCTGTATTCGGTCGCGGCCGCTGCCACTTTTCTACCGATTGGTATGACACTCAGCCGCGCGATGCTTGTGTTGACCTTGACGATTGTTATGTGTGCAGCATCAGGAGGAATTGCAATGCGTAAACTGCAGTCTGCTGATCCGGCTGATATTTTCTAGTTCTTACCTGGTGTAATTAGATGCCATCCTTACTTGCTTATCTTGTTGCAATCGCGGCACTAGACAGCCTCAACCCTACTACTACAGCGGTCCAAATGTATCTGCTCAGTACTCCTAACCCAGCTCCTCGCTCAGTTTCATTTATTGCGGGAGTATTTATCACTTATTGGACAGCTGGATTGGTAGTGGCGTTTGGAGCAAGTCGGTTGACCATCAATTTACCAGGTTTGCCACCTTCACTAATGTACACGTTGCAACTGATCATTGGCATCGTTCTACTCCTGGTGGGCTGGAACCTTAGAAATGCTGCTGATTCCCAAAAAGCTAAACGCCCTGCTCAATTAACGATCGCTCAAACCTTCCTATTTGGTAGCGCTGCAACGCTTTGGGATTTCCCAACTGCACTGCCTTACTTAGCGGCGATCGAGCGCATTGTGCGATCGCAGTTTGATCTCTTAACCACAATGAGTATTCTGGCAATCTACAACGCGATCTTTGTCTTCCCGCTCATTGCTCTCTTAGGACTCTTTATCGGACTGGGCGAACATAGTCTTAATTTGATCCAGGCGATTAATCGATCAGTGCAGAAATGGGGACACAAAATATTGCGATTCCTACTCATTGGCTTAGGTATCCTCCTGATTGTAGACTGCATTGCTTTTGCTTTAGGTCGTCCATTTTTTTGATCGCTTACACACATATAAGAACAAAAGCAATGATTCAAACTTGGCCGTTCGATCAATCTTACTCGACAGTAGCAGAACCAGTTATTTCTGCCCGGCAGCTTAATCACTACTTTGGCAGCGGCGAACTCCGCAAACAAGCCTTGTTTAACATCAATTTAGATATTTATGCAGGTGAAATCATTATCATGACGGGTCCCTCTGGCTCTGGCAAAACAACGCTGCTAACACTGATGGGTGGATTGCGCTCGGCTCAAGAAGGCAGCCTCAAGATTCTCGGTCAAGAATTGCACGATGCCAGCAAACAACAGTTGACTCAACTTCGTCGCAACATTGGCTATATTTTTCAGGCACATAATCTATTGACCTTTCTAACGGCTAAACAAAATGTGCGGATGTCACTGGAACTGCATGAGAAAATGTTCGATCGCGACGTTGATGGAATGAGCGTTGCCATGCTAGAAGCAGTAGGGCTACAACAACGGGTAGACTATTATGCTGATAGCCTGTCGGGCGGGCAAAAACAGCGAGTGGCGATCGCCCGTGCCTTGGTGAGTCAACCCAAGATCGTCCTAGCCGACGAACCGACAGCAGCACTTGATAAAAAATCAGGTCGCGATGCTGTAGAAATTATGCAAAAACTTGCTAAAGAGCAGAGCTGCACCATCTTATTAGTCACGCACGACAACCGAATTTTAGACATCGCCGATCGCATTGTCTACATGGAAGATGGTCGCTTGGCGGCTAACCCAGAGGTTGTGTTGCAAAAATGAGAAGGTAGGAAGGCTCAATTTTCGGTTGTGTCGCAAAAACCAGTCAATGGTAAAGTAAGCAGACTCAAACTTTCCTCCTTGCCCTCCGATGTCGAAACTGTCAGAACTGAGTACTCAAATTGAGGGTAGAAGCCCCTGCCTGATAAACTAGCTTCTGCCCTCAACTTCCGTTCAGTCCGCCTTCGATGAACTGTCCTCACTGCAGCTCGACTCACACTACTCGATTGCAACGCACCACTGATTTAGGTTACGCAATGTTTCGCTGCAAGGCGTGCTATCGCACCTGCAATGAACGCACCGGTACCCCTTTCAATTTCATCGAGGTGCCCCCCGATATCGTGTTCCAAGTGCTGCTCTGTCGGTTCCGTTACAAGCTGAGCTTTAGAGACATTGCCGAATTCTTCCTACTGCGCGGGTTGGAGTTCACGCATGAAACAGTACGAGAGGTTCTGTAGAAGCAAATTAGCGAGAAACAGAGGTAGGTTGCAATGTCTCTGTATTAGCTTGATGTTTTTCGGCTTGTCGCTGCGCGCGCTCGCGATCAGCTTGAGTTTCAGGAACTAGCTTTGTGAGCAATCGAGCTACGATTGGCAAAAAACCTATCATTACAACAACACCGATAATATTAAACATCATTTGAGCATTTGCAATCTGCCGTCCCACATCGTCACCCGAAACCAACTGTGCAAGCTGTGCAAGCTGGGATGCAAACAAGATGCCCAACGTAGCGCTGACGAGATTAAACAGCAGGTGAAACAATCCAGTTCGTAGCGCGTAGCTACCTCGTCCAATCGTCGCAACCAACGTATCGGCACAAGTGCCAATTTCTGCGCCCAACATAATTGCAATCCCAGCGGCCAACCCGATTAAGTTGGAACCAGCAAGGGTGACAACAATCGCTACAGTCGCTGAAGAAGATTGAACAATAACGGTAAAAATTGCCCCCACTAATGCACCAAGCAACGGATTCTCACCTAATCGCTCCATCAGGTTTAGAAACGGCTCATATTCGCGAAACGGTTCCATTGCAGAATCGATCGCTTCCAGTCCATAAAACATCAGCCCAAAGCCTAGCAAAACAATGCCGATCGCTTTCCAGCGTTCAGTCCTGCCTAAGAAAAACACCAGCAGTCCTGCAAACATCAAAATAGGAACGTATAGCTCAATATTGAGCGAAATGATTTGTGCGCCGACAGCAGTACCGATGTTTGAGCCCAAGACAACACCTAGAGACTGCACAAAGGTAAGAATTCCCGCACTCACCATTGCAATTACAAGAATAATTGTGACTGATGAAGACTCTAGAAAAGTTGTTGCTACAATTCCAGTTGTGACCCCAGCAAAGCGGTTTGTTGTAAACTTGCTCAGTAGGTTTTTCATCCTTGCTTCGCCCACATCCTCCAGCCCTTCCGCTAATCGAGTAACTCCATAGATAAATAGCACTAAGCCAGCGATCGCTCCCATTGCAATTCTAAAGAAATCAACTGATTTTTCCTCTTCCTCTCCCTCCTCGGTCAGCGGAGGCTCAGAGGGTGCAGAAGCGATTAAATCCGCAGAGATAAAATCGCTTGGGAGAGATTGAACACTAGCGTGAACTATAGTTGATGCGTTGAAAAACGGGAGCTGACGCATAAATGCAGGCGGACTAACAAACAGCGTAACCGTAAATAGCGTGACGCTTAAATAGGCAAGCAGCTTAGAATTCAACCGCCTTAAAATAAACATTATTAGTCCTCGTAAAAAGTTTTGCCGCTTCAGACTGTGGAACTAAAAATGAGCAATATCCAGTTGTGTTTACTACGAACAAAGATAGTTTTAATATTTTGATTCGCATCTCTTCTGAAAGACGTATTTGTTTCAAGTAAAAGCATTTTTTTGAGAAGATTTCTTTTACTCCCAAACCTTAATGTCTTCTAAATCTATACTTAATCCTTGGTTATTTATATCCTGCTTGACTAACAAAATTATGGAGTTGGGGGATTGCTGGTTCTGTTGCAAAAGATGATAGAGTTTGAGCCTATTGAGAGAAAATTGACGTTCCGTGGTTGATCCTAAAGCTCCGTTCAAATGGCGACAATACCAGTCCAATATCATCCTGCCCAATGTGCGCTGGTATTGTCGCTATTCGTTAAGCTACCGGGATTTAGAGGAGATGATGGCGGAGCGCGGCGTGACAGTAGATCACACGACAATTTATCGGTGGGTGCAGGATTATGCACCCGAACTCGACAAACGCATTCGTCCCTTTCTCAATCCCGCGAATGATTCCTGGCGGATGGATGAAACGTACATCAAAATCAAAGGAGAGCGGAAATACTTGTAGCGAGCAGTGGATGCGGAGGGCAATCCCTTGGATTTTATGCTGAGTGCGAAGCGAGACGGGAAAGCAGCGGCACGATTTTTCCGTCAAGTGTTGAAAGCC
>JACJOC010000053.1 GCA_014695345.1 Cyanobacteria bacterium FACHB-471 | reverse complement strand
CCAAGTCCGGCTCTAATCATGTTACTCGGCGAGGGTTGAGAGGATTGAGGGCGAAGCTCCTCCCATTCAACTCCGGCTCTAATCAGGTCACTCGGCGAGGATAGAGGGTAACCAAGATCTCTCGTCACTATCGCTTTCGTCACTGTCACTCTCTTCGCTAACACTCTATAAAGCAATAATGAGAAAATTACTGCAACAATGATTGCAATGACCTGGGTTCTTCCTTCTTGGATGACTGCATCCATGACTTCTCTCCTACAGTGGTTTAGACAAGTTTTTGAACCGTTTCACAAAGTTTTTGGAGCTTAGATTTTAGAAATTGAGCTATTGTTTCAAAGCTAGCTACCTCCCTAACTTTGAAAGAAGGTTTAGTGCGATCGCGTTAGAGTTTGAGCCTCAAAATCTGCCCAGATTTTGTCCGAAGTATTGTTATATCTGAATCAAGTTTGGAAAAAACGCCAAGCGATATCGCCGCAAAACTGCTCCTTAGACGAAGGTCTGAAATTGTTCGCAAGACTTCGCTTAATTACTGCAAGCGATCGCTCGATGTTGTTCAATGAAGCATGATCAGCAAGCATCCTATTCATCCTCTTTTTCCTCACAATGTCGCCTCTAATCAACGAGTGAACCTGAATTGCATCATGCTCTATTAAGTTCTCAAGCTAGAGCAGCTAAGATTATGCGTTCTTCTATAAAGAAACATAAATCTGATAGCGGCTAAACTTCGATCGTCCGTGTTGATGTTTCGTCTTTGTTGATACTCAATTCATGCTGGCTGTTCTCCACATGACCACTCTTGAAAAGGCAATTTTGATGCGTCGCTTTGGTGGGCAAACTGCAACTGTGAACGGCATCGTCCTCAGTACGATTGTGCTGGGATGGACAACTGCGGCAGTGGCGCAACGCCGTCCGATCGCCGATAACACGCTGGGAAACGAAAGCTCAACCGTCATCCCGCTCGACCCCCAGGAAGCAAGCGATCGCATTGAAGGCGGAGCGCAGCGCGGCAATAACCTCTTCCACAGCTTTCGAGAATTTCACGTCGAGCAAGGACGCAGTGTCTACTTTGCTGATCCGGGGGTAGACAACATTCTCGCTCGTGTCACGGGTGGCGGGCAGTCACAAATACTGGGCGTACTCGGTGTGCTGGGCGATGCCAACTTGTTCTTACTTAACCCCAGCGGCATCCTCTTTGGTGACGACGCCCGCTTAGATGTGCGCGGTTCCTTTGTGGCAACCACTGCCAATGCGATCGCCTTTCCTAACGGTGATGTGTTTAGCGCCACCAACGCCACTGCACCAACGCCACTGCTCAACGTCAATCCCAACGCTTTACTGTTCAATCAGCTTAATCCGCAACCGATTATCAATCGATCGATCGCGGATACAACCGGACTCACCACTGCCCCCGGTCAAAGTCTCGCCTTAGTGGGTGGCGATGTGCGGCTCGAAAATGGGCGGTTAACGGCTTTAGGCGGACGAGTGGAACTGGGAGGACTCTCAGAACCGGGGACGATCGGATTGACGATGAATGGTAATAGTCCCAGCCTGGAGTTTCCAACCAATGTTGCCCGATCGAATGTGTCGCTTGCGAATAATTCTCAAATCAATGTTGCGGCGAGCGATGGAGGAAGTGTCGTGGTCACCGCCCGAAACTTGAGCCTCAGTAACAGTTCAATTTTGGCTGGAATTGCAGCAGGGTTGGGAGGCGTTGACAGCCAAGCTGGGGACGTTGATCTCAACGCAACGGGGTCGATCGCGCTAGTTGATAGCGAAATTTCTAACCAGGTGGAGTTTGAATCCACAGGACAGGGGGGAAGCATCCGCATCACCACCGGGTCGCTTTCCCTCACCAATGATGCTCAGTTGAATACCAGGACTGATGGAGAGGGGGATGCTGGAGACATCATCATTGATGCCCGTGATACCGTCTCCTTCGATGGCGCAGGTGTCTTCTTCGTCTCTAATGGTGCTTCCAGTGTGGTAGGCGGGGATGGCATCGGGCAGGGAGGAAACATCCGCATCACCACCGGGTCGCTTTTCCTCACCAATGGTGCTCTGTTGGATTCCAGGACTTTTGGACAGGGGGATGCTGGAGACATCACCATTGATGCCCGGGATACCGTCTCCTTCGATGGCCCAGGTGACCGCTTCTTCCCTAATGGTGCTTTCAGTTTGGTAGGGGCGGCTGCCATCGGGCGGGGAGGAAACATCCGCATCACCACTGGGTCGCTTTCTGTCACCAATGGTGCTGCGTTGGGTGCCGATACTGCTGGAGAGGGGGATGCTGGAGACATCATCATTGATGCCCGGGATACCGTCTCCTTTGATGGCACAAGTGACTTTCGCTTTTCTAGTGGTGCTTCTAGTGAGGTAAGGGAGTTTGGCATTGGGCGGGGAGGAAACATCCGCATCACTACCGGGTCGCTTTTCCTGACTAATGATGCTGAGTTGAGTACCAGGACTAATGGAGAGGGGGATGCTGGAGACATCATCATTGATGCCCGTGATACCGTCTCTTTCAATGGCGCAGGTGTCCTCTTATTCCCTCGTGGTGCTTTCAGTGAGGTAGGGGAGGATGGCATCGGGCGGGGAGGAAACATCCGCATCACCACTGGGATGCTTTCTGTCACCAGTGGTGCTCTATTGAGTGCCAGTACTGCTGGAGAGGGGGATGCTGGAGACATCATCATTGATGCCCGTGATACCGCCTCCTTCGATGGCACAAGTGACGATGGTCGCTTTTCTAGTGGTGTTTTTAGTGCGGTAAGGGAGAGTGGCATTGGGCGGGGAGGAAACATCCGCATCACCACCGGGTCGCTTTTTCTCACCAATAGTGCTCTATTAGATACCACTACGTTTGGACGGGGTGATGCAGGCAACGTAACTATTAATGCTGGCGATCGCGCCACATTCAACGGCAGCTCGATTGTCAGTAGCGTTGGGTCAGGTGCTGTAGGCAATGGTGGTAATATTCGCATCACCACAGGCTTGCTCTCACTTACCAACAGAACAGCATTTGGTGCCGAAACTCGTGGACAAGGCGACGCGGGCAACATAATTTTCAACACCTCCGCGCTGTCGCTCAATGAGGCACAGCTACAGGTGCTCACCTTCGGACGCGGCAATGCAGGCAATGTAGTTTTCAACGTCCGCGATCGCGCTAGTTTGAGCGACAGTGCGATTTTCAGTAGCGTTAGGCCGAATGCTGTGGGTGACGGAGGCGATATTCGCATCACCACAGGCTCCCTCTCCCTGACCAATTCAGAACTCGACGCTGAAACGGGTGGACAAGGCGATGCCGGTAGTGTGATTACCGATGTCGGCGATCGCGCCACATTCGACAACAGCTCGATTTTCAGTAGCGTTAGACCAGGTGCTGTGGGTGACGGAGGCGATATTCGCCTCCGGGCAGGCTCCCTTTTTCTGACTAACGAGGCACAATTTGCTGCCAGCACTGCGGGACGCGGCAATGCGGGCAACGTCACGATTCGCGCCCGCGATCGCATGAGTTTGAACAATAGTGCAATTTTGAGCAGCGTGAATCCGGATAGAGTGAGCACGGAGGCTGTGGGTACGGGCGGTAATATCCGCATTACCATAGGCTCGCTTTTGCTCACCAATCGATCGCAACTCGCTGCGGACACTGCTGGACAAGGCAATGCAGGCAACGTGATTGTCGAGGCTCGCGATCGCGTAAGTTTGAACAATAGTGCAATTTTGAGTAGCGTGAACCCCGGTGCGGTGGGCGATGGCCGCAACATTGAGATTACAGCTTCCTCGCTCTCACTCACGGAGGGCGCACGACTAACGGCTAGCACTGCTGGACAGGGCGATGCGGGTAACGTAATTATTGCTGGCGATCGCGTTTCCCTAGAAGGATCAAGACGGCAAGGATCTCGACTATTTGGGAGTGGCATCTTTACCACGACAGAGGCAGGCGCACGAGGAAGCGGCGGCAATGTGAGGATTGCGACGGATGCGGTTCGTATTGCGGATGGTGCTTCAATCTCGACCGAAACTGAGAATGCCTTTTCAGGCGGAACGGTTAGCTTCAACGCCAATACCTTTGAGGCGATCGATGGCGGGCAGGTGATTACCTCAACTGGTGGCAGCGGACAGGCGGGCAGCATCACCCTGAATGCTGGTGATCAAATCACGCTCTCTGGGGCGAGCCCATTCAACATCAGCGGCAATCAAGGAACCGCCAGTGGTTTGTTTGCCAATACCGCGCCTAACTCTGCGGGTCAAGGAGGCATTGTCCAACTGAGAACGGGGCAGTTGCAGGTGTTCGATCGCGCCAGGATTGCCGTAGACTCTCAGGGCAGCGGCATCGCGGGCGGCATCGACATCACTGCCGCTGGTGTGCAGTTAGATAACCAAGCTCGCCTCACAGCTGAAACGGCGGCAACCAACGGCGGCAATATCACCCTGCGCGATGTCGGGGTATTGCTGCTTCGCAACGGTAGCCTCATCTCGACTACTGCAGGAACCGAGCGCGCTGGAGGTGACGGCGGCAACATTACCATTGATGCAGATTTCATTGTTGCCGTCCCGAACGAAAATAGTGACATCCGCGCCAATGCATTTAGCGGTAGTGGTGGCAATGTCCGGATCACCACTGAAGGGCTGTTTGGCATTGCCCCGCAGCCGCGAGATAATCCGCTTACCAATGACATCACTGCCAGTTCAGAGCTAGGCGTGCAAGGAACGGTTGATATCACTCCCCCTGATGTTGACCTCAGACGCGGGCTTCCCGAACTGCCTGCTGAGGTGGTAGATGCCTCCGACCAGATTGCTCAAACCTGTTCTGGTGCAGGAGTGGGGCAAAGGGAAAGTGAGTTTATCGTGACAGGACGAGGCGGCTTGCCAACTGCCCCGACTGATTCGCTGGTTGGGGAAGAATCTCTTACCGGTTGGTCTACGTTAGATGAACCAGAAACTGCGGTTACTTCACAAATTCCCGAAGGGGCAATCGCTCCCCCTAATCAAGCAACAGATAGAGCAGGGGCGATCGTAGAAGCACAAGAGTGGATTGTCGAAAATGGGACGGTGAGATTGATTGTGGCAGCCCCCGCCCATATGGTTCAACCTTCCCTATGTAACCAAACTGAGAACCCGTGATCCGAAGATGCTTGCGATCGCGAACGCTAAAATTTTGCCTTCAGGGAAAAAAGGATGGATATGATGCCACACATCAAGATTCATTGAACAACACTAGTGGGTTAATCGGGCAATAAAGAGAACTTCTACGAACACTCAAACCCTTCGGACGAAGAAGTTGCGAACTATATTCATCAGCTTCATTGATATACCTATGGAGCAGTAAGTTAGGCAATTGGAAGCACTGAGATTTACATAAGCTATGGAAGAGTGCAGTTTTACCCTAAAAAAGCAAACCATGCAACTTTACTTTCTAGGTGTTTCATACGAGTACTACGAGTATCATCTGTCTCAGCGCGAGGTTACTCCTCAATCGGTACAGATGTTGAGGTATCGAGGTGTGCCCTACATGCGAGAGAGTCAGTCATCTCGCCCTAGACGAACTAGTGCTGAGGTTACTCCTCAACCGGTGCAGATGTTGAGGTATCGAGGTGTGCCCTACATGCAAGTAAGTCATCTTGCCCCAGACGAACTAGCGCTGAAGTAGTGCCTTCACCAAATGACAGCATGCAGTTAGATGTAGGACAAGAGGAATGTGGGATGCAGCCTCAGTGCATGGGCTTTTCCCACGTACTACAGTTCCATTTTGGAGAGATTGCAAATGGTCACAATTCGTTTTTCAGCGTCACCTGAAGTTCTCGTAGAAGAAGCCGGAACCGCGATCGCCCTTCGCTTTCAGCTTGACCAAGCTCCGCCTGCGGGTGAACTTACGGCGACGGTAAAAGGTAATGTGCTGCAGTCATTAATTGGATACACGGTCAATCCGATCAACAGCGCGGTCTTACAGTCTGCCGATCGCCGCTCCGACATCCTCACGGGCACAAGCCAGAGCGATCGCATGGTCAGCGACGGACAGGACGATCGGCTAGGACTGATCGGCAAGCGGCAGTTTGGCGGTCCAGGCAACGATGTGTTGAGGGGCGGCGATGGGCGCGATGCGCTAATCGGCGACGCAGGCAACGATCGGCTGGTCGGCGGTGCTGGTAGAGATGTGCTGATCGGCGATGATGGCGACGATGTGCTGATCGGCGGTGCTGGCAACGATGTGCTGATCGGCGGTGCTGGCAACGAT
The DNA here is from genome assembly GCA_014695345.1 of Cyanobacteria bacterium FACHB-471. Lineage (GTDB taxonomy): Bacteria > Cyanobacteriota > Cyanobacteriia > Elainellales > Elainellaceae > JAAUTN01. Next base: position 7,016 of record JACJOC010000053.1, on the reverse strand, counting down.
GTGCTGATCGGCGGTGCAGGCAACGATCTGTTCAACATTGAAGCAGGCCCAGGAGTTGATACGATCGTGGACTTTAGAAACAACCGAGACACCTTCGCTATTAGCGTCAGCTTTGGACAGCTAGACATTGTGCAGCAGGGACGCAATACCTTAATTCGACAGGGAGGCGATGTGCTCGCCGTGTTGCGGAACGTCGACGCCAATCAAACCAATGCAGCGGATTTCGTTACCGTGTAACTCATGCCAGAAGTGCTGTCAGACTGTCGGTTTTTGTGAATGAGCAGAAAATATGGCGCAATTTGCAGATGAGTGGTGTAAACCTGCAGAGCTGAATCTGTCAGTATTTTATTCACAACACGACACTCTATTTAACGGTAGCAACCACATTTCAAGGAGCTAATAGATATGAGCCAGTCCCCCCAAATTTTGACACGACGTCAATTAATTCAATTAATGGGAGGAGTTGCAGGGGGTCTAACTCTTCACGCCTGTACTTCTCAGCTCCAAGCAACATCACCAGATACTTCGACCACCATCTCTCCTGCTGGGTCGGCATCTCCGACTGAGCTGGTCAAAAGTGCATATGGCAGCACACTTTGGATTGGCTACGCCCCACTTTACGTCGCTATTGAAAAAGGATTCTTTAAAGAAGGTGGGTTAGATCTGGAGCAAAAAGTCTTTGGCACTACGGGTGAAGGCAACGCAGCATTTGCTGCTGAGCACATTCAATGCATCAGCATCGTTACAACGGAAACAGTGGCATTTGCTGCTCAAGGGCAAGATTTTCGCATTGTTCAGATTGCGGATTCATCAACCGGAGGTGACGGTATCTTGGCGCGCAACAGCGTGAAAGATGTTGCAGACTTTAAGGGCCGAGAGATTGCGGTAGAGTTAGGCAGCGTCAGCCATTTCTTCCTACTGCAAGTGCTAGAAGAGGCAGGCTTAACGGGTGATGATATCAAGATCACTAACGTTACACCCGATGCTGCTGCCGCTGCTTACACGTCTGGACGAGTTGATGTTGCAGTAACCTACTCCCCATTTTTGAAGCAGTCCAACAATGCTCAGAAGGATGGACGCATTATTTACGATTCATCCAAAATGCCAACTGCCATTACGGATGTGTACATTTTCAGCACTCAATTTGTTGAAGAAAACCCTCAAGCCATTCAAGGCTTTGTGAATGGCATCTTTAAAGCACACGAATTTATTAAGACAAATCCTGACGAAGCATATGTGATTACTGGAAAGCAATTGGAATTACAACCCGAAGAAGTTGCAGAAGAACTGAAAGGAGTCAGTTTAACTAGCTTGGAAGACAACATCAAGCTGATGGATGACACTACCAGCGATGTTTATCTTGGTAAACACATGGAATCTTTGGCAACTTTCCTGAAAGACCAGAACCAAATTTCAGAAGCCCCTACATTAGAGCAGTTGTCAGCACTCATTGACCCAGCTTTTGTGAAGGCAGCTCAAGGTTAGGTGAGAAGAGAGTCGCTAAGTATGGGACAAAAGCTTGCAAAGACTGAGGGCAGTGCGTCAGGTTAATGTGGGATTGGTAGAGCCGAGAGGAGGCTCAACTGGAAGCACTCAGTACACCTCAGATGAATAAACTAGGAGAACTCAATGCTTCAAAAGGTTGTAATTATTGGAGCGGGTCCGGCTGGACTTTTACTTGCTCACTATCTACTGCGTCGAGGTAAATATCGCGTTGAGCTGTATGAGCAGCGTTCTGACCCGCGTTTGGTGGATGTATCGCGAGACCGCACGTTTCCAATCACGCTTCAGGAGCGAGGGAGAAAAGCACTTCGCCAGATTTCAGGATTAGAGGAAGCGATCGCCGCTGCTGGCGTATTCTGCAACGGATCAAAAGTTCATCGTCAAAAAGGTAAAGCGCGTGAGATTCCGCGAACAGTTCCGCTGCTCACAATTGACCGCAATCGCCTTGTAATGATTCTCTTGCAGCACTTAACTCAAACCTACAATTCAGAACAACTTAGTCTTCAGTTTGGCTGTCAGTGTACTGGAGTAGATAGAAAAGCGAAAACCGTGACGTTGCAGCCAGAGCAAGATGAGGCGTTCACCCTGGCATACGATCGCTTGGTGGCAGCCGATGGAGCACGATCGCCCGTTCGCGACTATTTAGCTGAGGAGGCAGGCTTGCAGTGTGAGCAAACCTATGTGCCAGATGCCTATAAATCGGTGTTTCTCCCTCGCCTAGCTCCAACCCTAGAATTGGAGCTAGAACCGGACAAGATTCATGGATGGAATCAAGGCGCTCAGACGCGGATGGTAATGGTGCCTCAACCCGGCGATCGACTGAATGGGGTGATTGCTTTTGATGCTCAGCACAATCCGCTCTCAAACTTGACAACCAAAGAGGAAGTCTTGACCTTTTTCCAAGAGAACTTTCCTGTGATTGGGCAGTTGATGTCACCAGAGGAAGCAGAAGCGTTCTGGCAGCGTCCAGTGGGGCAGGCGTTAACGGTACAGTGCGATCGCTTCCATGAGGGTGATAGTATTCTGCTGATTGGAGATGCCGCTCATGCCGTCTCACCGTCATTGGGGCAGGGATGCAATGCTTCACTAGAGGATGTCCTGATTCTTGAGCGGTTGTTGGAGCAGTATGAGGATGATTGGGCGCTAGTTTTACCTGCCTTTTCTGAGCAAAGAGTTCCCGATGCTCATGCACTCAGAGAATTGTCGAATTACTCGTTTCCGCGCCAGAAGCGGTTATTCGTTGAGTATTTGTTGCGATCGCAGCTCAGTCGATTCCTACATCGATGGTTTCCACAGTGGGTGAAGCCGTTTGTGTTCGATCTAGTGGTTGATTACGATTTGCCCTACTCCCAGGTGTTGAGCCTGCACCGAGGCTGGATTAACAAGGTGAAGCGATCGTCGCCTCATCCCTCATGAAACATAACTGTCGTAGATTGACACAGCATTACGCATATATGGTCTTTCAAAAGACAAGCAAATTGCAGTAATGAGGAACTAACGGTGAAAACAAATTTAGAAATCATTCGGGAATTTTATGAAACGCTCAATTTTGAACTCGTTGCTCCCGATGTAGATTGGAAAGTTTCCGATAGCTTCCCCGCAGATAGTCATTATCAGGGACGAAAGAGAGTACAGGAATGGGCTGCTGAATTAGCTGTGCAGTTTCATGACTGGAAAAATGTACCCGAACAACTCTTAGATACAGGTGATGCAATCATTGCTCTGGGGCATTACCAGGGCCGCTCTAAAGTAACCGGAAAACCTTGCAATGTTCCGTTTTCCCACATCTGGTTTATGAAGGATGGACGCATCATCAAATTGAATCACCATATCAATACTGTGAATGAGCAAAAGATCTGGCGCAATTTGCGAATGAGTGGCGTAATCTTGCAAGGCTAGCCCCTGTGAGCCTTTTAGGCTTTTTGTCTACTTCTAAGCCGTGGTTAGACAGCACAGCTTATTTCAAGTCATCAGAATCCAGAACGCTGCCTTGGAGGGGCACTGACCCATTGCGCTACTCATTTGCAAATTGCGCCATATTTTCTGCTCACTCACAGCAGAGTTAACATATCAAGATTTGTAGAACTGCAAAGACAAGATACAAACAATTATCCCCTATTATCAATTTCACTTTCTGCTTTTTATGTCACATCAAACATTATCTTCTTATCCACAAGTTATTGTGGCAGGTATGCCCCGCACTGGCACTGAGTCCATTAAACAAGCATTAGAGATTCTCTATGGCAATGATGCTAGTGCTTATCACATGACAGAGGTTCTCAATCGACCGAAGCACTTAGAGATTTGGTCTGACCTAGCCTTTGGTCGTCGTCAAGTCGATCAAGTTGACTGGAAGCAACTATTAAAGGGTTACATCGCAACAACAGATCTACCCTGTGCGTTTTATTTTAAGGAGCTTACAGAGGCTTTTCCCGACGCTAAAGTTGTTTTAACAGTGCGTGAAGAGTCTGAATGGTTTGAATCTTACTGTCGGCTCGTTGTGGCAACTCATCGATTTCGATCTTTGCGTTTTCTTCCTCCCCTGAATCGATTTTGGCCCTATGCAGCTAAACTAAACCAGATAGTTTTTGGTGATAACGCTCTCAATGAATCGGGCCCCGTTCGAGAGGTCGTGATTGACGCTTATCGTCGGCACAATGAGCGGGTTTGCCAATTAATTGCACCTGATCGGCTTCTAGAATTTAATGTGCGACAAGGATGGAGACCCTTATGCGAGTTTCTGGAGTTGGACATACCTGAATCTGATTTTCCGCACTCCAATGTAGGTACATCGGGTCCTAGCAAAATTATTTCTAAAGCTGTTTTTCAACTTTCATCAAGTCGCGCTTTGATCGTCTTTGGAATTGTCTTCGTTCTCTCAATGATTTTGCTTTCTATAACCATGAGAGCGTGACTTATTGACCCAATTGAGGGAGCAGTTAAAGTCTGACTACCAGCTTTTTTGAGGTTCAACGACTAAGCGATCGCTCAAACAAGTCAACTTAGCTTTCCTTGAGAAATAGTCTCTCAGGAACTAACCCCGAAAAACAGCACAAGAACACACAAAATCAAGAGGTGGAAAATAAATACCATGAACCCATTTTCTAGAACACAAACTGCTCACCTAAAGATAGATAGAATCCCAGTTACAGCAATGATTTTGCCCTCCCTTCTTACTGCATTGTTCCTAACTTGCGAAGCTAGCTATGCTTACAGCACATTCTCGATTACTAATAACACCACGAAGAACAATCTTGTTGCTCAGAATCGAGGAAGCTGTGACCAGTTCTTACAAGCTCTTGCTATAAGAGAAACAGGCCAGCAAAGTCCACCCTATGACATTGAAAATACTTTAGGGTTTATTGGTAAGTACCAGTTTGGTGAATCGCTACTGATAGAGCTTGGGTACTACCAAGTTGAGAATCCTTACAACGGTGGAGGCAACGGTGTAGATAAGAATTATTGGCTTGGTACTTGGACAGGTAAAAACGAAATTAATAGTAAGGAAGAATTCATGCAAAACAAGAATAATGTACAAGAAACGGCAATCAGAGAGGCATTTCGACTGAACTGGGATCGAATTAGTCAAACCCTTCAGGGAAATGGACGTTCGATTGAAGAATTTATTGGACAGGAACGGCAAGGAGTTAGAATCACACCATCTGGTATCCTTGCGGCAGCTCACCTAAGAGGTGAAACCGGAGTTACAAATCTACTGCTCAACGATGAAGTTTCTACTGATGAGAATGGGACTTCTATTCTTGATTATTTAAGGGAATTTGCAGATTACGAGTCCTGTGTATAGAGGTCGAAAGAATAAACTTCCTGGAGCGATCGCCTCTCAGGAACTGATATCACAGAACAGCACTACTAGATCGAGCAGAATCAGGAGGTGGAAGATGCCGACTCAAGACATGCTACTAACTTGGGAACAACTGTCTGAAATTGCTCAGAAACATACCTCGGCGCGACGAGTTCGTAGACCAGGGAAATCCCCTTCTACTGCGCCCATTCCCAGCAGTTTGCACAAGCTGCCTCCTGACACTGATCCTCTGGTGTTGCTCTACCGCGATAGCCATTCCTGGTGTCCTTTTTGTGAGAGAGTTTGGTTTGCTTTAGAAGAAAAGGAAATTCCATTTGCTACCGAATTTATTGATCTGAGAAACAAGCCTCAATGGTACACTGACCTCGTTCCTATGGGTCTGGTTCCAACCGCAAAGATTGAGGGGGAAGTCGTTTACGAATCTAAGAGCATTCTCTTCGCTCTAGAAGCAAAGTTTGGTGAGACGTTGCTGCCAAAAGATGCGGCAGAAAAAGAGGTGGCTCGACAGTGGATCGAGGCAGATGAAACAAACGGATTTCGGGAAATTGCTTATAAGTTTCTGCTAGGAGATCCAACAGATACCAACAAACTTGCTCTCCAACAGATGGAACTTGAGACGAAGTTAGATGAGCTTGAACAAATGTTGGGAAAATATCCAGGCGCATATTTCTTGAGTACGTTTAGCCTGGTTGACATTATGTATAGCCCTCATCTCGATCGTATAGCCGTCAATCTGCCAGTCTATCGGGACTATGCCATCCAGGGAAATCCTCGCTTTCCTAACCTCAACGCCTGGTTTGAGGCACTACGGCAACGTCCGGCTTATCATCGGGTGCGATCAGATGCCGTTACAAATAATTTACTGCTACACCGCATTTTTGGCGTGGAACCGATGGGAAATCCCGCACCATTAGATCCAGATGATAGTGAAGCAATCGAGTATCGAGCCGAAGCTGCAGAGCGACTGAGTGATAATCGAGAAGCCGCAATTGCAGACATTCTCAAAAACTCTGGAGTGCAAGCGTTGGCGACACTTGACGATCTTTCGGCAGTAACAGAGGCGATCGAGTGGCATCTGCGATTGTTAGCGCAGTATCTTATTCACAAGAATGAAATTCGCTTACCGTGGGGACGCATCGGAGGCAGGGATCAAACTAATCCGACTGTGGCTGCTGTGGGCGCGATCGCCCTTACCTACATCAGAAATCGCATCTGTGCACCACGTGACATGAGTGCAGGAGCTGCCACGGCATTTCGAGCCGCCACGGATGAAGTGTTGCCTTTGCTCTACTAATGTTCTAATCAGATCATCACTTTACTACCTGTTCCTGAATCGGTTGTGTCGCAAAAATAGGTCAGTGGTAAGGTGGACAAGCTGAACTCTACCTCCTCGCCTTCCGATGTCTACTGCTTCTGTGTTTAAGTGGCGGCACTTCTTGCCTGAAATCATCCTACTGAATGTTCGCTGGTATTGCCGTTACTCCCTCAGCTACCGGGATCTCGAAGAGATGATGCAGGAACGGGGGGTGGAGGTAGACCATTCGACGATCAATCGTTGGGTTTTGAAGTACGCCCCGGAACTGGACAAACGCATCCGACCTCACTTGAAGCCGACAAACGACTCGTGGAGAACTGACGAGACTTACCTCAAAATCAAGGGTGAGTGGAAATATCTGAACCCGTGCTGTCG
>JACJOC010000052.1 GCA_014695345.1 Cyanobacteria bacterium FACHB-471 | reverse complement strand
TACGCTCCTGCTCGACCGCATCGGTGACATTAGAGATTAGCCCTGCTGAGACTTCTACCCCATAGAGGTCTTGCAGTTGAGCCTGAATGTCGCGGGTACTCATGCCTCTGGCATAGAGGGACAAGATCTTGTCGTCAAAGCCGTCAAAGCGGCTCTGTCCCTTTTTGACAATAATGGGTTCAAACTCACTATTGCGGTCACGGGGAACGTTGATTTGTGCCGCTCCAAACTCTCCTTTAATCGTCTTCTGACTGTGACCATTGCGGCGGTTACGAGTCGGCTTGTCTCCGCTTGCAGGCTCCGCCTGTTGCGCTTCCAGATGCGTTTTCATTTCCGCATTCAAGCAGCGTTCCACCAAAGCAGCCGTTAGCTGTTTGAGTATCCCTCCGTCCCCCAGCAGGTCTTCAGGGTTCTCGTAGCCTTTGAGCAATTCATCCAGTAATTCAGGTCGAAAAGTCATAGTCCAAGTGTCTCAGGTTCAGTAGTTCATTAGATCTCATTTCTGACCTTTGACACAAACATTTATACAATCCCGAAAAAGAGGCAATATTTGAATACTCAGTCCTGACGATTTTCGTAATACAGCCTGTACCCGACTCCATACACAGTTTGAATTAGACGCTCCTGGCTATATTGTTCTAACTTGAAACGTAATCGGCAAATGTAAGCTTCAACCACGTTAGAAGATACATTGTACTTCGATCCCCAAAGATGCTCCATCAATTCATATCGAGGAACGACCTGCTGGTAGCGAACCATTAGATATTTGAGTAAGTCAAATTCTTTAGACGTTAATCTGATCTCTTGGTTGCTCCAATACACTTCGCGTTTCTGACAATTCAAGGTCAACTTGTCAAACTGTAAAATAGGTGGTTTTTCCTTATGGACGTAGCGCAAGCGTACTCGAATCCTGGTTAATAGTTCTTCAATCTCAAATGGATAATAGATGCAGTCATCAACTCCAGCCTCGAACCCAGCGTTAGAGTCAATCAGCTCATAAGTAGAAGCTAATAAAATAATCGGTACTTGGCTTAACTGCCGCAAGTAACGACAAATATCAAGACTCACTAGGGTTGAGTGCCGTCCATCTAAAATCACAAGGTCGGAATGCATCTTGTGAGTAGTGAGGAGTGTCAATTTATCGCTATCGAGCGTATCAACCTGATAGCCTTGCCAACAAAGTTCTATTTTGATTGCATCTACTGTCGCACCTTGCCCAACTATCAAAATATGAGTTAATTCTACCCTGCTTGAAGCATTGGGGAGACGGGGTTGCATTCGTCTTGTACTCCATTCTAGAAGCAAGCTGTACCAGTTTTCTCTGTATTTCTATTACGTTAGGGTTTAGATAACATCTACATAACCTGGGCTACAACGATTGATCTAGTTCCTGAAAGCTTACAAAGTCAGATGCTACATGTCACCCGCTTGTAGGATTATTGTGGCCCTTGCAAAACGCCAAGTTTGACCCACTCCCAAGGATGGGTTGATCCCTCAACTTTTGATTAGTCTTTGAGTTGTTAGGTTGCGATGGGCGAGTGAAGGGTTGTGGCTAGATTGGCAGTTAGGTAAGAGTAGAAGTGAATAGGTTTATTGTAAAACTGTGTCAAACTCCCATTCAGAACAGGAGCAACAGATTGCTCAACTTGAGGAACGCATCGCTGCCCTGGAGTCGGAGAATGCAATGTTGCGATCGCAACTCACCTCCTCACAATCGCTCACCTCACCCTACAATTTAGATCTGGAAGCAGCCTATGCTGCACTGCAAGCAGAGGTGCTCGAATACAGGCAACGGGAGGAATCTATCCACGAGCAAGAGCAAGCCGCACAAAAGCGAGTTGTAGAACTTAGTGAAGCAAACAAAGTTCTGCAAGCTTCACTGCGAAAATTGGCAGAAGAACCAGAGTTAGAAAAGTTTTTGGGACATCTGTTAACGGTTTGTACTAAACGGTTTGCAGCTTCAGAAGCAGGGCTTTGGCGCTATGAGGAGGGCATCTTTCGCCTGTTTGTCTCCTACGAAGATGACAGGATTAGACTGCGATCAGAGGCATCTCATCCCGGTGGCAGTCTGGAAGTGGCTAAGAAAATTCGGAATCAAGATATATTGGCTCACTTGCGAAAACGTGAGATTGTCGCAGATTACGAGGAAGATTTTGAGACTCAACCTGCCTACGAGCAGTATCGAGATTACTTTAAGCAGCGGCAGATTAAAGCGGCGTTGAAAGTTCCTATGTTTTTAGATGACGAGCTGCGGGGAATCCTGGTGCTGCGATTTGGCGATCGCCACTGCTTTACTCCAGAGGAGGCTGAACTCGCTCACGCTCTGGCTAACCAAGCGGTACTGGCTCTAGAGCTAACTCGACTGGCAGAAGAGGCTCAACGGGCAGCGATCGCCCAAGAACGTAACCGTTGGGCAGGCGAGATTCATGACACGCTGGCTCAAGCTTTCACAGCGATTTCGATTCAACTGGGTGTAGCGAAACGCATCGCTCAACATAGCCCAGATGAGGTGTCACAAATTCTCGACCGCGTCATGGAACTTGCGAATACAGCCCTATCTAAAGCGCGGCAGTCAGTTTGGGCATTGCATCCAACAGCAGAAGAATTTGCCGACCTAGCTACAAAGCTCTCCCAATACGTTGAACAAATGACTCAAGGGACTGACATTCAAGTTCAAATGCAGATTGTAGGAAACCCTCGTCTACTTTCTCCGCTAATTGGTAAAAATTTGCTGCGGGTCGGGCAAGAAGCTATCACCAATACGCTTAAACACGCCTGTGCGACTCAACTTCAAGTGATGCTAACCTACGAGGCTGAATGGGTCAGTTTATGCATTCAAGACAATGGGCGTGGCTTCTTATTTCCTAATGATACGGGTGGTTTTGGACTGATTAGTATGTCTGAACGAGCCGATCGCATTAACGGCAATTTGACTATTCAGAGCCAACTGGAACAAGGCACTAATATTTGCATTCAAGTACCTTTGGAGTCATCATGATACCCTCTAAGCCGATTCGGATTTTGATTGTTGATGACCATCCTATTGTTCGTAATGGCTTAGTGCTGATGGTCAAGTATGAATCAGGCATGGAAATGGTAGCTGAAGCTAGCACTGGCATTGAGGCGATCGCCCAATTTCGTGAACATCAACCCGATGTAACCCTGATGGATTTACGTTTGGGCGACATGAACGGCGTAGAGGTAATTGCCAAGATTCGCCAAGATTCGCCTAATGCCCGCATTGTCATTTTGACAACTTATGATACTGACGAAGATATCTATCGAGGACTGCAAGCTGGGGCAAAGGGCTATATCCTTAAAGATGCTCCCCTGGATGAATTGCTCAAAGCAATTCGCACGGTTCATATGGGGAAACAATACATCCCGCCTGAAGTCGGCGCAAAACTCGCAGAACGGTTGAGCCATCCTCAGTTGAGCGATCGTGAACGGGAAGTGCTGCAACTCATGGCACAGGGCAAAAGTAATCAAGATGTTGCAGATAGTTTGCACATTGCAGAAAATACCGTCAAATATCATGTAAACAATATCTTAAGTAAATTAGGGGTAAGCGATCGCACTCAAGCTGTACTCCTGGCGTTGAAGCGGGGTATTGCAAATTTGTAGGGACACCCCGCTTCAACAAAGAAGATGGTATTGCGCTGACCTGTTTTGAGATAATGCTTAAGTTCACCGTTATCTTATGCTTTAAAGTTACCAGTTAGAGTAGACTACCAAGATGAGAATGAGACGGGGGCGATTGCTTCTCTAGGTTTTGCTGCTTAGTGACTCACATTCCTTGTTCCCATATCTCACCAGCAACCCTTTATTCTGTCTATGCAGTCAAGCAGCGCCAATCCAACACTACGTCGATTTCTGGTTATTGATGACCACGAAGCTATTTTGGAGGGCACAGTTCCTGCGCTTCAGACAAAGTATCCAACGGTTGAGATCTTAACGGCAAAAAGTCAGCAAGAAGCAAAACAGTGCATCAAACGATGTTGCCCAGAGTTTGTTGTAGTTGATCTCGGTTTACCTGCCTCTCCTGCTACTGTTCCCAGTACTGAAGTTGGGCTTCAACTTCTAGAGTTACTCATGCGTACTGATCCAGCACCTAACCTTATGGTGTTGAGTGTTAATGTGAAACCTTTGCTACGGCTTAAGCCTGCTATTCATATTTATGAAGGTGGCTTTGTAGCATTGGATAAATCCCTGCCGGTTCGAGAGATGTTGAAGTATGTAGATTTAGCCTTACGAGGTTCAATCTATTTACCTTCAGAGGTGCGATCGCGCCCAGAGTTCGACCGACGATGGCTGGAAGTTCTAATGCTCAAATATCAGGAGGGTTTGTCTGACAAAGCGATCGCAGAACGGATTGGAATCAGCGATCGCACCATTCGCAATTATTGGCTTAGAATTCAAGATGCTCTGAATGTTTATGATCATCCTAATCAAGATTTACGGATTCAGATTCAGATTGCAGCCCGAAAAGCAGGTTTAATCAGTTGATGTGTTGATTGCGCTCTGGCAACAGTTTAGACAACAGGCAATCGTTTGGTGTGAAGTTGCTTTGCCAGGGCTACTGATCATCGTCCTTATGCTGCTAATTCGCTGGACCGGGCTATTACAAATTCAAGAATGGATGGCATTCGATTCCCTATCAAGCCGCTGCCCCTCTTCAACAGCGGAGCATTCCATTGTGATTGTGGGAATTGATGAAGCAGATCTTGATAGGGTTGGAGGCTTCCCTATTCCCGATCAAACACTAGTAGATTTGCTAAAGACACTACAACGTTATAGCCCCGCTGTGATTGGGCTAGGTTTGTTTCGAGATATGCCCGTACAGCCTGGGCACGACGCGCTTGCCCAGATGCTTGCTCAAAGTTCAAACCTGGTTGGGGTTGAGATGGCATTAAATCCAGAACCAAGTTTAAACATTAAGCCACCCTCTATGCTGCCATCAGAGCGAATTGGTTTTGTTGATGTTAGCGTCGATGAAGATGGCAAACTACGCCGAATGGTTTTGGCAAGTCAAACTGAGCAAGGAATGCTGTATTCGTTTGCACTACAGCTGGCGCAGAGGTATCTTGCAAGTCAAAATATTCCATTTCAAGCTGAAAACTTCACCAGTAAATCAATTCAATTGGGTACCTCTGAGCTGAGTCAATTTCAAGCTAGCTCTGGAGGTTACATTCGGGCTAAAACAATGGGTCATCAAGCACTGTTTAATTTTTGTGCTGCCCAGAGCCTCTTTCAAACGCTCTCATTAACCGATGTTCTACAACAAAACTTTGCACCAGAGTGGATTCGCGATCGCATTGTGATTATCGGAATGACTGCTCCCAGCGTCAAAGATGTGTTTTTTACCTCTGCTTTAAGAGAAACGTTATCGTCTCGCCTAATTAGTAGACTGATTCCAGCAACTCAACTCATCTATGGCGTAGAGGTACAGGCTCATGCCGCAAACCAGATCATTAACATAGCACTTACACGACAGCCCCAGCTTCGAGTTTGGGCTGATGCTTGGGAGTATCTGTGGATTGCCTCTTGGGGATTGCTAGGAATTATGTTAGAAATCCTGCTGCAATCTCCGTGGAGAAGCGTATTAAGCCTTGTGGTCGCCACAGCTATCCTGATCGGTATTAGCTTTTTTGCCTTAATCCTTGGATGGTGGATTCCTTTAGTTCCAGCGGGACTGGCGCTGAATGGAGCCGGATTGGTTACAGCTTTTCTAGAGCGTAACCTACGGTTTGAACTGGAGTATCGTCGCGTTGCAGTTGAACGGATGTATGAAGCCATTCACAATGGCCCATTACAACATTTGGCTGTCGTCCTCAGAAGTTTGGACGAGAGCAATTCACCTGGAGAGTTACAGCAGCAATTACAGTCTCTGAACGAGGAGCTACGCAGTATTTTTCAACATATGCGGCAGGAGATGTTAACCCGCAGCGACAGACTTTATCTGAAAGGAAACCTGATTCTAGATCTACAAGCCCCAATTTCAGAACTGCTTTATCAAGTCTACAACTATACCCTGGAGATACAGGCTCCTGGTTTCGCTGAAATTCAAACCTATATTTCACCCGATTTTGAAGTTCTCAAGCGTAATCATTTCAGTGTCAGACAAAAACGAGGATTATGCCTATTCCTGCAGGAAGCGTTGTGGAACGTGGGGAAGCACGCAATAGGTACGACTCGTTTGGATGTAATGTGCCTCCGGGAGGGAAATAATTACGTATTGCGAGTCACTGATAATGGTTTGGGTTCTGCATCTGTTCACGAAGGCCAGGGAACGAAACAAGCAAAAGTTATTGCTCGGGAACTAGGAGGACGGTTTCAGCGGCAATCGCATCACCCCAAAGGAACAATTTGTGAACTCATTTTTCCCATGCAAAGGAACTGGTTAAAAGGTTGGGTAAGAGTTCAATAGGGTAACTTGAAAAGACTTATTATCCCAACTTCTTAATGCAATTTTTTGCTTTTCCAAAATCGGAAAGTAATTTGTTTCTAAATTAATCTTCTTCTAAGAAGAACAAGTCATGATAACGACAATTGTTAGAAATGCTTGGGGTAGATCCGTAATGGCAAAAACTCTGCGTAGCCCTCAAAGATACCGTGGTTTTGTCTTGACTACTGTGGGTTTGCAAAAGCTACAGAAACAAATTAAGCAGCTAGAAATTCAAACTCGATTGCGGCAAAGCCCTCGGACAATCGCAGAGCGAGTCCAATTGAGTGAACCTGAAGGCATTCACCCGATAACGGTTAGAAAGATTCTTAACGGCGAAAACGGAGTAGACAAGCGATCGATCCAACTCATCTTTCGGATATTACAGATCCAGCTTGAGGAGGGGGATTATGCTCATGCAGGTTTATGTCACCAATCTACTGAAGTTCAGCCATCTGTGAACGCATCCACAACAGCATCTTTAAAGGTAGTCTCTCCAGTTAAGCATCAGGATTGGAGTGAAGCAGTGGATGAAGCTCACCTCAGTGGGCGGGTTCATGAGTTAACTCAGCTTAATCAAGCAATCACTACTGAGCATTGTCGATTCGTGCAGGTCTTAGGAATTGCAGGGGTCGGAAAAACGGCGTTAGCAACCATGCTAGTGAAGGCAGCCCAGCCTGAGTTTGAGTTTGTGATTTGGAGGTGCCTTCACCATATTCCGACGACTCCGACCGTTTTGACCAGCATTCTTCAGTGTCTGAGTAAACGAACGGAGGAAAATTTCCAACTACCAACTCATATTGAAGAATTGAAAGGGATGCTAATCGAACAGCTCCAGAAACACCGCTGTTTATTAGTGTTTGATCACTTTGATGCAGTTTTGTGTGGCAGGCAGTATGCAGGCTATTGTCGCCCAGGATATGAAGCCTATGGTGAATTGCTGCGAATTGTTGCAGAAGTTCCTCACCAAAGTTGTTTAATCATCACCAGCCGAGAAAAGCCAAGAGCGATTGGACTTGAACGAGAATCTTATATCCGATCGCTTCAACTCAACGGCTTATCACTATTGGAATGTCAACAGATGTTTGGCAACCACAGTGAACTAGTTGGATCTACAGACGAGTGGCGATCGCTTGTTGAACTGTTTGCTGGAAATCCATTAGCGTTAAAAGTGGTCGTGGTTTGTATTCAAGACTATTTCAACGGTCGTATTTCTGACTATCTTCGATATCTCAATCATGGGCAGTTGTTGTTTGGCGATCTGCGTGATCTACTCAGCCAACAGTTCAATCGACTCTCTGAAGTAGAACGAGAATTAGCTTGTTATTTGGCTCTTCATCAGACACCAGTCTCAATATCGCAGTTCTGCAAGGATATTGCTCTATTAAGCAATCAACCATACTTGCTAGAGGGACTAGATTCGCTCAATCGGCGATCGTTGCTACAGCGGCAGGGAGCTCACTTCAGTCTTAATCCAATGATGCAGATATATATCAACGAGTGCCTGCCTGAGCAGCAAGATAACTTCTCATCGAAGCCAAAGCTCAAGCTCATATCCCATCAAAATTAGAGGTTGAATTATGACTTCCCAAGAAGCATTGGAAATTGTAGAACGGATTTTACCACCAGGGACATTAACCTCGGTCAAAACATTGGTATTCCATCATTCTTGGAACGGTAGGGAATATAGGGCGATCGCCAAAGAAGCAGGTTATGACGATTGTTACATTCGAGAAGCAGGTGCCGAACTGTGGCGATCGCTTTCAGAGGTTTTACAAGAACCTGTTAAGAAGAAAAACTTTCGCGCTCTGCTAAAACAGAAATTTAGCAATCAAACGATGATGTGACTGCTGCTAAAAGTCAGTACGATGAGCCGGAGCTATGTCACCTGTTGCCCGACAATAATTCCAGTGGAGTCGTAGGGCTGTCCGTCGGGGGTAGTTCATTCTCGCTGTTTCTAACCTTCAAACTTAGCTACCCCAAATGTGGCGTTAAACTGGCGACACCAAATTGCAGCAGATTTGTAATCGTCTAGATTTACCTCTTCAGGAATTAGGTAGCGCTGAGCGCCAGTAAACTCCTCAAGCGGAGCCAGAATGACATAATCCCCCTCTTGCAAGGGATAAGCAGGTGGCTCAGTCGTTGCCAACACATCATCAGAACGATGCAGAATTACAAATAGGTCTGGCCCTTGATCGCTGGTTTTGAAGGATTCATCTAGCTCTAAATAACGTTCACCATTTTCAGTTACAACTTGAACCATCCCTTCGGTTGGGGCTTCTCCAGGCACAAAGGTCCCAGATTTTGTGGAAGCCTCCGACGCGGCAGGTGCATTCGTCGAAGCCGTAACCTCTGCGCTAGGAGAAGGACTTGCCGTCTCGTTCACAGGCTGTTCAACAGCTTGTTCAGCACAGCCTACAGATAAGATAAGAAAACTGGCAAGGATACTTAATGGAGCAAATTTCATTGGTTGAAACCTCTTAAACAACATGAGTTTGAAAGTGCGATTGGGCTACGTATTGGGGCAAGAAGGCATACAGCTGTAGTTAACGCAGCTTCCACCCAGTGCATCGCGTTCAAATTAAGATAACCTTTCGTCCGTCTCTAACAAAGTCAGCCGCGAGGGGAATTGCACTCTGACCACTGCCAGTCACAATTAAATCTGCGGTTTCCATAAATTTTTTACCTCAATCAACGTGGGCAACGGCGATCGCTCTAACATTTGCCTGACGGTCAAATAGGAATCTCGGTTTAAGCAGGATTTTAAGCAGCAACCCCAGAGATTCTAACTCTCCGGGAGAGCAGCGACTCTTCCACTGCCCCGGACGGCAATATAACAGTTCTACTAATCCTCGCTGTTGATCCAGGGTGAGAGCTTCAAACGAAACTTGCACAATTGGATATTCATTGCTCAGATCAGTCCGCGCAATTTGACCCGGAAAGGCTAATTCTTCTTCCATCAAAGTTATTTGCACAGGTAACGTTTTTGCTTCACTTATAGCTAAATGGTTAGTTTGAGTTAATGCAATCTCTGCTCCAATTTCTGAGATTGCAGTGGTGAATCCCCAAAGCATTTGTTCACCCACTTGAATCCGTGCGGTGCGGCGCAAGTTATACCATTCATAGGGGCTAGTGCGAGGCACATCTACCAAAATCAGCAGGGCAATGCTTAACATCAGCAGATTGTAAGCACTCCACACCCAGCCCAAACCGCTCCCCTTCAACTGTTCCGCCACTTCTACGGGCATACTGGGCTGCCAGGTTCCCATGATCAGATAAGTGCCCAGGTTCATCCACAAACTGATTGCCGTCACCAAAAACATGGCAATCAGTGGAAAGGCTAGCTGCCAGTTAAAGGAGAAGCGATCGCTTACTCCTCCTTTGGGAGTCACCTTAAAACCTTTGCCAAAGGGATTGAGCATGACTTTAAACACGGTAATTGCTAGCGGAAACGCTAACACCAGTGAATAAACGTCAGATAGCACGGCGGAGCGCGATCGTGAGTTGAGCCAGGAGAAGGTACTAATTTGCACCAGGTAGAAGGGAATGAAGAAATACAGCACGTCTGCTCCCGTTGCTCGAACTGGAATCACACCCAGAAAGGCATAAGCTAGAGGCACAAACAACAACCCAACCCGTGCCGGACTGGTGAACCAGTGCAGCAGTCCTTCCAAATGTGCCAATCGTTGCAACAGATTTAACCCTGGAATCGTGAGTGGGTTGGATTTGATGAAAAAGGCTTGCAACGTTCCCTGTGCCCAACGGGTTCGCTGGAGTGCCTGAACTGCAATATTTTCAGCCGCCAGTCCTGCACTTAGCTTTTCATTCAAGTAAAGAACCTGATAGCCACTTGCCGCTAATCGAATTCCGGTAAAGTAGTCCTCACTTAACGACTCCGTGACAAAGCATCCGGTTGCGATTAATGCCGATCGCCGCACCACAAAGGATGTTCCTGCACAAATTACACCTCCCACACCATCCCGGATCGGCTGGATCTGGCGATAAAACACCTCTTCGTCAGGCGTAAGCGTATTCTCTAAGCCAAGATTACGGGCGATCGGGTCAGGATTGTAGAAGGTTTGAGGAGTTTGCACCAGCGCCACCTGAGGATCTTGAAAGAAGCCAAGCGTGCGGGTGAGAAAGTTGCGGGTGGGCACAAAGTCAGCGTCAAAGATCACGATGAGTTCGCTGCGGGTGTGGGCGATCGCATAATTCAGACTCCCAGCCTTAGCATGGCGATTGTTGGGGCGCGTCCGGTATTCACAGCCTAACTCTGTTGCCAATGCCTCCACTTCCGGTCGTCGAGTATCATCGAGCAAATAAATCGTTTTTACCTCATAGTCCAACGCCTGACAGCCAATTATCGTGCGCCGCAGGATAAAGCTAGGTTCGTTATAGGTAGGAATTAAGATATCAACAGTCGGTAAATAGGTCTTATTAATCACCGCTTGCGAAAGGCGATCGGCTTCAGGACGGCGATCGTTAGTTCGCAATAACAACATGAGTTGAATAATGCCGCCGCTCAGCAGCATCAGCTCCATTAAAAATAAGCCGATGCTGAATACTCCATTTAGAGGTGTGCTGAGGTTGAGGGTGGAGAGCGATCGCCACAGCAAATAGCGGATAGCCAGAATTAACAGAATGCCTACTACAATTGTTCTTGACCAGGTACGCGGTCGTGGAGATATCTTGGTGATAGCAATCACGACGAGCATCAGGGCTACCGTCCAAAACAGCAGGTAGTTCCCAACCATCATTGGCGCTTCAATCCACATGGGTGAGCTTGCCTGAAGCTGATCCAACTGCTGAAAAAGCGTACTAATCGTACCCTCTCCAGCAAACCAGGCAGCCGTAATTGCGCCTGACAACACCACAATCCCCAACATAACCAGGGTTGCAAAGTGCGGAGATGACATTCTCCAACGACGCAGAATAGAAATGGGATGGTGAGGTTCTACATTCATCAATTTACCCAGAGCTTCTAGGCATTCTGTCAAATATTCCTATTGCTTAGGTCTATCTTTCACTTGAAGATAAGGAGAACTTTAAGAGCAAACTTACTTGCTATATGGCATTACAGGTGGCAAAGAAAAAGCGTTGTGTATACACAGCAGCTTTTAGAAATGCGTCGACAGAGTCACTCGTTTAGCCTACGATTTGGTCAAAGCAACCAGTAAAAACATGAGACAGGATGAAGTCGTGGGCGAACTGGAGCTTCGGTTTGCCCCATTCACGCTTCAAAAAATGATTCATGCAGGGAGTCTATTAAATAAGTTTTTCCTTAACTTCGATTTCATCTTTTTCCACAGAACTGACTTAAGCACAGATACTTCGTTCAAGTCTTGCGTTACCTCAAGGCTGCTTGTATCTACAAGGAAAAGGAACTTCCTGTTGATGATCTTTTCTGAGAACTCTCAGGGCTAACTCAGGCAACTCTCAGTTCTGCCGTGCATTCTAACGGTTAGTCCGATCGCCCAAGCAACAGATCATTCCAAAAACATTCTAACTAAGAGAGGTTTCTGCATGAAGATCAAATCAATTAAGCACCATTCAATTGTGAAATTTGGCATGGTTTCAGTTTTAGCGTCAGCACTTTCAATTGCCGCTGCTGCTGCCACCATTGCTAATCCTGTTCATGGAACCTTCGGATCGGTCATTGCAACCGAAAGCCTAATTGCTCAAAGTGAGTCTATCGTTGCCCTAGCTGGAACTTTTGTTGCAGCAGAGGCACCCACTACGGGGACAGCCCAAATTATTGAAGAAGACGGACAAAGATATGTTGTATTAGATTCCGCCTTCAGTACCACCGATATGGCTCCTGATCTACACGTCGTTCTAGAAACTTCTGAAGTTCCACCAGGTAGCTACTCTAGTTTTGGTAGCTTTGTAAACTTGGGTGCGCTGCAAAGTGTCACGGGTGAACAGCGCTATCCCATTCCAGATTCGGTTAATCTATCAGAGTTCAAATCCGTCTCAATTTGGTGTCGCACGGCTAACGCAACAATGGGCTATGCCGTCCTGGGAGGTTCAAGCAGCGCCAGCATTCAATAGCCTCAATTGACACTGCTAACAGTTCACTGGTTCCTAGTTCCTACTCCAAAAAGGCGTAGGTTGGGTGAAGCGTAGCGTAACCCAACAAAATTCAAGCCCGTGTTGGGTTACGCTCTGTTCCACCCAACCTACAGTTTCTATTCCACCCAAAGTATGTTGTATCTTTTGCTAACCGATTCCCAGTTCTCTAGTTAGATGGGGAGATCATGAATCCGTTAAGTCCAACCGTGATCTTAGGTGGTGGTTTTACTGGATTGCTGACGGCATTACACCTTTGCCATCACCGACACTCTCGACCCATTGTTTTGATCGAACAAGCGGACCGATTTGTGTTTAAGCCACTCCTATATGAGTTGTTGAGTGGTGAAATGGCCGATAGCCAGGTTCAACCTCGCTATGCAAAACTGCTAGATTGTGACGGCATCACGTTTGTGCAGGATACGGTTCAGGGGATTGATCTGCATCAGCGACAGGTTAAGTTAGCCTCTGGATTGCAATATAGTTATGGACATCTTGTGCTGGCATTGGGAAGTACAACAAACTACTTTGGCATTCCTGGAGCAGAAGACTACACCTTTGCATTTCGCACGGGTGAGGATGCACTATCGCTGGGACGGCACTTGCGAGCGTGTCTCCAGCAGGCAAGTCAAACCGATGATCTAGAGCGTCGTCGCGTCCTGTTGACGGTGGCGATCGCCGGAGCAGGTCCGTCTGGTGTAGAAATGGCTGCTACCTTAGCAGACTTGTTGCCCCAGTGGTATCGAAAGCTCAATGGTAACCCTGAAGAAATTCAAATTTTTATCCTCAATCGTAGTAAGGAAATTCTTAAAGGAGACATTAATAGTCACTTGCGGGAAGTAGCTGAAAAAGCGTTGAAGAAGCGCACCATTCCCGTGCAACTTGTGACAGAAGCAACAGTCAGCGCCATTCATCCAGAGTGTTTGCAATACAAGCAGCAGGGACATGAGAACAAGCTTGATGCGGCGACAATTATCTGGACAGCCGGAACTGCCGTTCACCCTTTGCTCAAGCAACTAGACATTCCTGCTGACCGGCGCGATCGCTCTGGTCGCCTGCGAATTACGCCCACCATGCAGCTACCTGATTTTTCGGAGGTGTTTGTAGGTGGGGATAATGCGGCACTGGACATGATGCTACCTGCAACAGCGCAAGTTGCTTACCAGCAGGGGGCTACAATTGCCCACAATGTGATGGCAATGGTGCAAAACAAACCTCTTAAACCCGTCAAAGTTACCCTTCGAGGAACCTTGATGAAACTAGGATTAGGGGAGGCAGCTGCTAATTTATTCGATCGCTTTATCATTTCTGGGCGATCGGGGCATTTGATTCGTCAGGGCACCTATTTAGAGCTTTTGCCAACCCCTATTCACAACTTTAGGGCGACGGTAGATTGGCTCACCTATGAAGTTTTTAGCCGTCACAGTCAACCTAACCTATCCAGTCAACCTTCCCTTCATCTATTGCAACGGTTGGGAGATATTGCGGCCGTTTTGGTGGTAATCAGTAGCAGTGCATTGTTTTGGCGAGCAATCCAGCCCAATCAATTTAGTCAGGTGTTGCGACCGACGGGTTTACCTGTGTTGTTAGATCAGTTACAGCAAAGCCAGTAGTGTTTTCAGGCATTGCTAACTAGATAGATGAATTTTGTAGGGGTATTTCGCGAAACGCTTCTACAGGGAAACCGATACTTTAGGAAAATTTCAAATGCTTCAAGACACTTTTGATCAGCGAGTTGGATTAAAGAGCGAACGCAGCATGGTGATCACGGCGATCGCCACCATGCGCGTCCTCTTAGGCATCTTTTTTATCCTTTCAGGAATCGCCAACTACATCTACTTTCGCACCCCAGGTGGTTTCTTTGAAACAGTGACACAGAGCAAGCTAGCTCTCTGGGGCTGGGGATTTCAAGGGGTTGGACCTTTGCCCGCTTTCCTTGCTTTGCCCTATGCCTATCTGCTTCCGGCAGTCGAAATGATTGTGGGAGCCGCCTTTGTAGTAAACCGTTGGGTGCGCTGGGCTGGCATCATCATGATGCTCATGCTCCTGAGCTTTATTCTGGCTTTTGGTCTAATTGGACCAGGTGGACTATTGCCTAATAACCAGGGCAACTGGGACAAAAATGTGTTTATGCTAATTGGAGCGTGGATTTGTGCGGCTTATGACCACTACCGTGTTAAGCGGCAAAACAGAATGAATGAGTTAGGATAAGTAGCTCAACGTTGTTATTACCTCATGATCAAATTTTTGAAGGGACTTGATTATTGCTAAGCCCCTTCAAAAATCGGATAGCTTGTCAGGTTGCCATCGCGTTGTGGGCAACGAATATTACATCTTGAAAGCAGTTCTCCCTTCAATGCAACACCTGGAAGGGATGATGGAGCGATTGCTCCAACTGGGAGCGGTCGAAGTTTCCATCGTTTTGTCTACAGGGGTGACTGACAAAGCAATTCAAAACCAATCTTGATCGCGGCAGTCAAGAAACTAAAGGAAAGTCTTTACAAACTAAGGAGACTTGCTTAGGATATTTATAAAGTTAATTCTTTATAAATATGAAATCTATTTCGGACCGACCTCAATCACTTGTTCGTGCTGCAACTCTGGTAGAACTTCAGGAAAAAGGACAGTTACTCGTCCGTTTAAACCAGCAACCCATTGCGCTGTTCTACAGCGACGATCGCGTCTATGCGATCGATAACCGTTGTCCACACATGGGTTTTCCACTACACGGCAGTGTGTGTAAGGATGGGATTGTCACGTGCCCGTGGCACTATGCTCGGTTTGACTTGGCAAGCGGCGGCACGTTTGATTCTTGGGCAGATGATGTGCGATCGTTTCCCGTACAGATTCGAGATGGGGAGATTTGGATAGACGTTACCCCCCTGGATAACCTCAAAGTTCATCATCAGCAACGATTACAGGATGGACTGGAGCAAGGCATTTCACTGGTTATTGCGAAATCAGTGATCGCATTACTAGATTTGGGAATTGCGCCAACTAAGCCCTTTCAGGTCGGGCTGTCCTTTGGCACTCGCTACAACAAAACCGGATGGGATACGGGGCTAACCATGCTCACCTGCATGATGAATCTGCTGCCCTACCTTGATGAAAGCGATTGCCCCCGTGCCCTCTATCAGGGACTTTCTGCTGTTGCGCGTGACAGTGCAGGGTCTCCTCCTCATTTTCGAGTACACCCCCTGCCGACAACTCACTTAGATTTTGTGACCTTAAAAGCCTGGTTTCGTCAGTTTATCGACCAGCGCGATCGCGAGGCGGCTGAACGGTGTTTGGTGACCGCAGTAGAGCTTGGAATCAGTCGTACTCAGATTGCCGAAATGTTATTTGCAGCAGCAACCGATCATCGCTACTTGGATGTGGGGCATGTGCTGGACTTTATCAATAAGGCATTAGAGGCATTAGATGCGGTTACCCCTTCGGAGCACGGCGAAGCAACTGATTGGCAAGAAGCTGAACCTGTTCTGGCAAGTCTTGTGGCAGGGTTGGCAAATGCAACGCGCATGGAAGAAGCCAGTTCATGGCGATACCCGGTGGATTTGGTAGCCATTCTAGAAGAGGCATTTGAGCAATTGCCTGCTGTACTCGAAACTGGAAAATCTCAGCGAGGAGAGTGGGTTCAACCTCCAGAATTCCTTTCCGTGTTATTGGGAGAGGATGCTCAGGCGATCGCCAATGGTTTGTTAGATGCATTGCGGTCGGGCTGTACTGAGGAACAGTTAGCCCAAATCGTCACCTATGCAGCTGCCCTGCGCGTTGCCCGATTCCACACGAATAATGATCATGGAGATTGGAACAGTGCCCACCATCCCTTTACCTTTGCGAATGCTGTCCTACAGGGAATTCGTCGGGTTCCAACGGTTGAGCTACTTCGGGGTGTATTTGATGCAGCTATGAGCGTTTATTTGAACCGATTTCTCAACGTGCCGCCTGCGCGCTTACCGGACGCTAAAGATACTGTTGCCAATCCTGAATCTTTATTGGAGAAATTGCCTGACCTGCTCGATCGCCAGCAGCAGGTCAACGAAACGGGTCGATTGGTGGCGCAATATCTTTATAGCGGTGGCAATCCTAAAGCTCTGATGACCGTGCTGGCAAAACTAATGTTGCGCGAGAATCGAGATTTTCATGTGATGCAATCGATGGAAGCGGCATTTCGCCTGTATTCTCAACTCACCAATCCTGTGGAAGGGGTACCTGTACTGGTAGCAGCGGCGCGATATCTGGCGGCTCATGCGCCCACGATGCGATCGCAGGAGCAAACTTATCAGATGGCATATCGATTACACCGAGGCGATCGCTTGTTTGAGGATACAGAATCAGAAGTGAATGCGGACTAATTTGATCAGCGCAATTTGATAAGCCAACGTCACGCTCCAGCGATAATATGCCCCATGCCTTTTTTCGCTTTTATAGCAGCCTGAATGATTTCCTGCCACCCCACCGTCGGCAGGTGGAATTTGAGCGTTATATCAAAGACCGAGGTTCTATCAAAGATGCGATCGAAGCGGTAGGAGTCCCTCATCCCGAAATTAACCTGATTATTGTGAATGGGGAATCGGTTAGTTTTGGCTATCTGGTGCAGGAGGGCGATCGCATCAGCGTCTATCCCCAGTTCACCACGTTGGATATCACACCCGTCTCCCAGGTGCAGCCTCCACCGTTATCGCCGATGCGCTTTGTGGTGGATGTGCATTTGGGCAAGTTGGCAACCTATCTGCGGTTGTTAGGCTTTGATACTCTTTATCGCAATGACTCCAACGACGATGAACTAGCTCAAACCTCTAGCCAGGAACAGCGCATTCTCCTGACTCAAGACCGGGGGCTGCTGAAGCGAAGCATTGTTACTTATGGGTATGCAGTCCGTTCACACAATCCAGAGGAGCAGATAGTGGAGGTGTTAGCGCGGTTTAAGCTGTATCCTGCGATCGCCCCTCTTCATCGCTGTCCTCGTTGCAATGGTGAAGTACTCTGGGTGGATAAAGCTGATATCCAGCACCAAATTCTCTACTACACTCGCCTTTACTATGACGATTTCACCCAATGCCAGAACTGTGATCAGGTCTACTGGCGGGGTGCTCACTATGAACGCATTCAGTCTTTGACTGATGAGGTTAAGGGTCAAGCGATGGCTCCAGTCGTAGACCTGGTTGACTGACAAAACTCCTAAAACCACTGATATACCATAGCCACTGTACGACGGGTTGGGAGAGTGCAGTGATTGTCCAATCATATGTCTGGTTGGCACTCAGCGAATGTGAGCGGCTAGAGGTAGAGGAGAGTCCTTGCAGACCGGAGATGGTGAAAGGTTTCTCAGATTCGCCGTCGTGCATATAGGCAGATAGGTCGGGGTCAGCCTGACGGACCTGATCGAGAAACCAGGCGTGCAGCCCAATCGTATATTGCGGGTAGAGTGAGCTGTCCTGGAGGGGCTGTAGTTGTAGGGTCAGCCCGATTAGCTCTGTGTCTTTTGACCAGGTGAGATCAACTGCATTTGGATTACATTTGCGACGTGAGCAAGGAGTCATAGGCGGTTGTTTCACTCCGTCTCCCACTGGGGATGATACCTAGAATATAGTTTCGATGAAAGCTAGAAAATCCGGTTGCGTGCAGAATACGGCAGTTTATAAAGCCGTTTCGTTAAGAAGCACTATTGGGTGTACGGGCGAAGCATTCGGCAAAAGAATTGTGCCTTAGTGGCAGGGATTGCGACCGAACGCTTCGCCCCTACCGATGCCGCTACTCTACGGACGGTGGTATTAGATGTAGGTCTTTGACGATTGGGGCATTGCTGATCTGACGCCTCTCAATCTGTTGGCTACACTTGAAGGGTAAAGTCACAGCATCAATCAACCCACATAGATTTGACACTTTAGTTTTGCAAGTGCAAAGCGCTCGAAAAACAGCTTTTAGGGACACCGCAATGTGCGGAACGCTTGGTTAAATTTACGTGATCAGCTTAACGGGTGATGAATCGAGCCATGACTAATTTAGAAAAACGCAAGCTGTTGTCAGCTGTCAGCCACGGGGTTTTGCTCTTCAATGTTGCGGTTTTGCCGCTGTTAGTTCCGATTGCGGTCTTGGTTCTCTCTGATGACCCAATTGTGCAGCAAAATGCTAGAGAAGCACTTAACTTTTTCATCAATATTATTGTCTATATCTTCCTTTTCTTACTGTTGTCCTTCATTGGAATTGGCTTGCCACTATTGTTTCTAACGCTGTTTATTAGCTGGCTGATGCCAATCATTGCTACAGTTCACGCACTGACCCAGCTAGACCGACCCTATCGCTACCCATTTATTTTGCGAGTGTTGTAATTTTTCTACTTGACTAACCCTATTCCGATAAGATTTAATTCTGCAATGCGACTTCGACAGAATGAGTTCTTTCAAGTTGCAGACCCAAAAATTTAGTTGCGCTGCCGAAAGTTGTTGACACCAACTTCCGACAGCTAACCCTTTCGACTGATTGAGGCAGTCTGAGGGCTGAAGGTATTTTATCCCTATTTTCAGCAGCACCTACCCTGCTGCAACCGAATCCTGCACCCGTTTCCACACCACAGCTACAGCCCTTGCCCCTGCGCTATCCCAACCGCGAGCCAATTCGCCATTTGCTCATCGGTTCACCCCCGCTCGTGCAAAACACAATTCACCAGTTACACAACCTGCACTATGCCGAAGCAGGCTTATGGAGTCCAGAAATCCCGCCGGCTGAGTCAGAACTCAGGCTGACGCTCAACCCCGGAGAAGTCTTGCGAATCTTGCTGCGCTATGTGGCGATTGCAGACACACACTAGCCCTCGTAGGGTGTAGATCTTTGTAATTTGATGAAAGCTTTAACGGCAATCGCTTTTTCCTCCGTAAATTCCTCCTTTAATACCAAGTCCCTAAAGTAGAGCAACAGATTGGGTAGGGGCGTTTCGCGAAATGCCCCTACAAGAGTATCTATGTGTAGTCCAAATTTGAAGAATTGGTATAACTCAGGCTTCCAAGATGACTTCAAATGCCTCCGAAGCTAATGCAAATGCTTTCAAAGCCGCTTCAAATACCTCTGAAGTTGATGCAGATGCCTCTAAAATCACTCCAAACGCCTCTGAAGTTATTTCAAATGCTTCCGAAGCCACTTCAAATGCCTCCAGAGTCGTTTCACACCCCTCTAAGGTCGCTTCGACAGTCCCCAAAGTTACTTCTAATGGTCTCCCAAAATCTCTTTAAAAACCTTCAAAGTTAAAGTTGCAGGTATAGCTACCAGGAGCACCTCCATGTCTGATCGTGTTTATGATGTAGTCCTTTACGGTGCCACAGGTTTTGTTGGTAAGCAGACCGTGCAGTACTTTGCCCGTCATGCCTCTGCTGAACAGGCGCGATGGGCGATCGCTGGACGAAACCGCCAGAAATTAGAGGCTGTTCGAGATCAGGTAGGGGTAGGGGTGGATGTGCTAGTTGCTGACAGTCAAGATCAGCAGGCAATTGATGCGATCGCCTCTCAAACCCGAGTACTGCTCACTACTGCCGGACCCTTTGCTCTCTATGGCAATGCCCTTGTTGCTGCTTGCGTTCGGTTTAGGACTCATTACGTAGACATTACGGGAGAAACGCCTTGGGTCAAAACGTTAATCGATCGGTATCAGACTCAGGCAGCCGCCGATGGCACACGCATCATTCCCTGTTGTGGCTTTGATTCTGTCCCATCTGATCTCGGCACTTACCTCGTCGTTCGTCACCTGCAACGAGAGTTGGGTGTGCCTTGCAAACAGGTGAGTGCCTATTTTCAAGCAGTTGGTGGCTTTAACGGTGGCACATTAGCATCGGCGTTTAATCTCTTTGATTCACCAGGGGCAGCTCAGATGAGTGACCCCTTCCTGCTGTCTCCCTCCACATCTCATACTCAAGCCGAAATTGATCGCAACCGTGACCCAGAAACACCATCCTTTGATGCAGACCTTAATACCTGGGTTGCTCCCTTTTTCATGGGACTTGTGAATACTCGTGTTGTCCGGCGCAGTGGTGCACTGTACCAGGAATGGCAAGAACCCTATGGTCCTGACTTCAGCTATCAGGAATATCTCAAGCTTGATGAACCCCTATCGTGGCTAAAGGCAACTGGTGTTACTGCGGGACTCGCTCTGTTTGTTGCAGGTTTGCAACAGCCGCAGATGCGATCGCTTCTGCAACCTATTCTGCCTCAACCCGGTAGCGGACCTTCTGAGCAAACGATGAATGCAGGCTGGTTCTCTTGTGAGTTGGTGGGCACTGCTATAGATGGACGTAAGGTGCGAGGACTGATTCGAGATCAGGGCGATCCTGGAAATCGAGCGACGGTCAAGTTTGTTTCTGAATCGGCATTGAGTCTGGCGCTCCAACCCGATGAAATACCAGGTGGTCGGATGCGGGGAGGAGTTCTCACTCCAGCAACCGGGCTAGGTGATGTTTTGGCAGAACGGTTACGTCGCGCTGGAATGACCGTAGCTGTGAGTCCATTGTCCTAGTTGCTGGTGATTGCTTCGCCAGTTGCTGTCATCAACCGTCTTCAAGCCCTTGTGTTATCGTCGAAAAGAGGTTGCGTCAATCCGAGGAAGTTATGGTTAGGCGGGTAATGATTTGCTTGGGAACACTGGGCATTTTGGCAACCAGCGCTATATCTGTAGAGGCTGCCACTGATCTTCGTAGCGTTGACTCAGCGGCACTAGGAACTAGCAGGAGTTTACCCTGGTCTGAGCCTGTTCAGATTAATGATCCCTTTGAGGGTAACTTTGTTGGCGTGTTTGACCGCAACTATTTCTACGGCAGGTTTCTCAACACGACTACCCGAATTGAGGTACAGAGCCTTTGGAGTCCAGAGTCAGTGCGATTTCTGTTGGTGACTCGCGATTGTTTGAGCCAACCCTTCCACTATGGTCTCTCGTCTGACTTAGGCTGTTCAGAGTTTAACAACGCCCGGAATATCACTGAGCTGTTTATCAGAATTAATGATCAGGTGTTTCAAGTTTCAGGACAAAACAGCACCTTTCCAGTTAGTAGTGAGTTAGCTCAAGCATTGCAAACCGCGCCACAGGGCAATGTCAGCATTCGACTGGTGACGGAAAGCGGGGAAACAATCGACAGCGAAATTGGGCAGGAAACAGTCGAAGCATGGAGAACTGTGTACACGCCTCAAACTGATAATGTATCAAGTAACAAGCTCAATGTTCGTTGATGGTTAAAGTTGCAACAATCAACATCTTATTTGACCTAGAAGAATGGACACAGCGACGGGACCTACTGGTCAAAGGACTGGCTGCACAGAATGCTGATTTAATTGCTTTGCAGGAGGTCGTCACATTACCGGAAGATACAGGAGCCTGGCTTGCAGAAGAACTGGATATGCCCTACGTGTATTTCGTTCCTAAAGCCAACCATGAAGAGAATTCTCTATCTGAAGGAATCGCAATTCTTAGCCGTTATTCGTTCGTCCAACAGGAAATGCTCGTGTTAGAAGGGCAGAACCGTGTTGCCCAGTATGTTCAGGTTGTGGTGGATGGGCAACCGTTTGTCCTCTGCAATGGACATTATTACTGGTACCCCGGCTCCCATCCGGGTCGGGATATTCAAGTGCAGCAGATTTTAGATTGGCTAGGACAGCTTCCACCAGAACTACCTGTTGTTGCAGTCGGAGACTTTAACGGAACTCCAGAAACCTCAGCGATCGCCCTTATGCGGCAACAGTTCACGTCTGCTTATGCCGCACACCACGGTCAGGAGCCAGTCTATACCTGCCCCACTCCCCTGGTGCGACGCAATTGGCAGAAAGTGCTGTGGCACGCTTTTCGTAATTTGCGCTTCAATCGCACACTTCGTCCTTGGCGAGGCACCTTGGATTATATTTTTGTCAGTCATCATCTGCGGGTGAAGAATTGCCAACTAATTTTGGATCAACCCGCTTCTAACAGTCGTACTCTCTATCCTTCTGACCATTTCGGCATCATGGCTGATTTGGAAATCCTCCATTAGTTCAACGCATGAACCAGCGTTGACTGATTAAGGAGAAGGTTGATCCAACCTGAACTTAAGTTTGATCCAAACTAATACCTCAGATTAGCTGACTATTGATCAATATGTTGCCTAAACTATAGACCCTGAATGGACTACAAATTTGATTTAGTCCCCTAAATTGAGGTCGTAGTGAGGAGGATAACCCAGAGTTACTTCACCGCGCTGCTCAACTGAAGCCTTACCTAAAAGTTGGCGTGACTATATTCCAACGGTAGCGGGGTGTTCTCTAAATTGAGTGTGCGATCGAGATTGCAACATTCCTGTACACCATCACTAACACTAACTTACGAATCAACAACTTGTTTCCTTGGAGCCAACAATGACAATCAACCGAGATGGACTTTTAGTTGAACAAGGTCAAGGGCATTCGTACTGGTTTGGTCAAGACCTCTATATTTTCAAGGCAGTTGGTGAAGATACAGGTGAAGCTTATGCGCTTTGTGAGGTTGTTGTTGCACCTCAAGGGGGTACTCCTCCCCATCGGCACAACCGGGAAAATGAATCGTTCTATGTGCAAGAGGGAGAGATTGAATTTCAGCTTGACGATCGCACCCTTGTTGCAACAGCAGGAACCTTCCTTCATTCGCCCAAAGGTCAGCTTCATCGATTTACCAACACTACCGCTGTACCTGTCAAAATGCTGGTTTGGGTGACACCCGCAGGATTTGAGAAATTTATTGCCGAAGTTGGAAAGGCAGTGAATGGTCAAGTTACATCTGCCTCACCATTGAGTCCTGAAGACTTAGATAAAATTCTAACCACTGCGCCTAAGTATGGCATCGAGATTATTCCCCCACCTCCTGAGCAAGCTTAGCCACTGGCTCGACAACAGTTTGATGCAATAAGTATATATCTCTGTAAAAGACATAATGACAACTCAAAATGTAACCATTTCAGCCTTTTCTGGAGGCAGTTTTAGCGCTTATCTAGCAATACCCGATACTCAGCCTTGTGCGGGAATTGTGCTGATTCAAGAAATTCTTGGAGTCAATGATAATATGCGGCAGACTGCTGATGCTTATGCCAGAGAAGGCTATTTGGTGCTCGTGCCAGATCTGTATTGGCGGCTAAACCCCGGTATACAACTCGACCCTGAGAAGCAGGATCATTGGGCTCAAGCTTTTGAGTTACTCAAAGCGTTTGATATAGATAGTGGTGTAGAAGATCTGAAGGCGAGTCTGTCTTTTCTAAGACAATATCCTAGCAGCACCGGTAAGGTCGGCAGTGTAGGCTTCTGTTTGGGCGGCAAACTGGCATATTTTATGGCAACTCGTAGCGATGCCGATGCCAATGTCAGTTACTACGGTGTTGAGATTGACCAAAATTTAGCAGAGGCGACAAAGATTCAGAAACCGTTGATCTTGCACATGGCTGCAAATGATGAATATGTGTCACCAAGCGCTCAAACCACTATTCAGCAAGGGCTGAAAGACAATCCTCTAGTCACAATCTACCGCTATGAAGGCGTGAGCCACGGGTTTAGTCGCATCAATAGTTCTGCTTACCGCAAAGAAGCCGCAGAATTAGCGGGCGATCGCACGTTGGCGTTCTTGAAACAGCATTTACGCAATGGGGTCAACGTGTAAGAGCCTATTAGTGATGCAATCTGCGCTTCGCGATCGCAAACTACATCCGTTAATTTCTCAAATCGGGACTGCAATCCATTCCTGTCTAATCAGCGCCATTATGGGGCGTATTCCAGAAATAAGAAGGTAAGTATCTGTGCCAAAAAGAAACACCAGTTTTGACAGTAAAGGGTTAAAGTGTTCCGTCACCTTTTACACTCCAGATAAAGCCGCATCTGGTCAGCGTTGTCCTGCGATTGTTATGGCGCATGGCATTGGCTTGACTAAAGAAATGGGTTTGCCCCAGTTTGCTGAGCGCTTTGCTCAAGCTGGGTTTGTCGTCACGCTGTTCGATTACCGCTACATGGGTGCCAGTGAGGGAGAGCCTCGTGGACAAATGCTGCCTGCTGAGCAGCACGAGGATTATCGCAATGCTATCACCTGGACCCAACTCCAAAGGGAAGTTGACCCTGAACGCATCGGTGTTTGGGGCTTCTCCTATAGCGGTGGTCATGTGCTGCATCTGGCAGCATTCGATCGGCGCGTCAAAGCTGTTGTGGCACAGATGCCTACGGTGAATGCGTTTCTCAACTCCCGTCGCCTGACTTCACCCCTTGAACTCGATGGACTGACAACGTTGCTTTCACAAGACCGAGTCAAACGGTATCAAACCGGGGAAGTGAGTTACTTTCCCCTGGTTGCTCCACCCGGACAACCGAGCTTCCTGCCGACACCCGATGCATACACCTGGGTTGAATCCGCGAAAAACGCCAGTGAAGGAAGATGGGAGAATCGTATTACCTTTGAATCGATCGAACACTGTCTCTATTACGAACCCGTTCCTCACCTTGAGGCGATCTTTCCCACTCCGCTATGTCTAATTACAGGCGAGAAGGATTTTCTAGCATCTCCTGATTTAACCGCTGCTGTCTATGCGCGTGCAATGGAGCCGAAGTCTTTCACCATCTTGGAGGGTGGACACTTCGACGGTTTCCAGGGACAGGGCTTTGAGATTGCCAGCACAACTGCCGTGAAATGGTTTGAGAAATATCTGAAACAGGTTGAAGCTTCTGTTTTGGAAGTTGCTGCTGCTTAATGATTTATGCGATCGCTTATGGCTGCATCGCACCTATCAACAACAAGTGTGAGGGAAAAGATGACGAAAGTTTTAATTGTCTACGCAACCGATTACGGTAATACCCAGAAGATGGCAGAAGCAGTCGATTCTGGTGTGACATCAGTTCCAGGGATTGATGTGGAGGTAAAGTTTGCGGAGGATGTGACTGGGGATGATGTAGTCGCCAGTGATGCTGTCATTGTGGGTTCTCCTGTACACATGGGAAGCCCAGATTGGCGCGTGAAAAAATTTATCGATCAGGTTTGTGGTCCTCTTTGGGTTAAGGATAGCCTGATTGGGAAGGTAGGCGCTGTCTTTGCGACCGGTGGCGGTTTCGGCAATACAGGGGGTGGCGCTGAGCTAACCATACTGGCGCTGTTAAACAACTTTGCTGAACTGGGAATGGTGATGGTGCCTTTACCCAAAAACACCCCTGGATATCCTTTTGGTGGTCTGCAATGGGGTCCCTGTGGGCGCTCAATGGGAGAACACATGGAGCAGACAGGCGTTACGGAACAAAGGCTAGAAGCTGCTAAGTATCATGGCGCGAATGTAGCACGAGTAGCTGCTGCGTTAGCAGGCAAAGAATTGTTTGCCAAGTAAAAAACTCAGGAGAGCGTTCTATTCAACCAAGTTTCTTCAAAGTTTATATCTTTTGGCTTGATTTATGACTCATTTTGCCATCATCTGTCCAGCAGCAACGGGTCACCTCAACCCGATGTTTGCATTAGGTCGTGAACTGCAACGGCGCAGTCATCGCGTTACCTTTATCGGAGTTCTCGATGCCCAAGCTACGACACTAGCAGCAGGATTGGAATTTCAGGCGATCGCACAATCTGAGTATCCTTTGGGGGCGATGCCAAAATTCACTGCTCAACTGGGGAAACTAAACGGACTTGCTGCATTGCGCTATGCCTTCAGTGATTTCCAACAGTGGAATGCTGCGTTACTTAGGGATGCCCCAGGAGCGATCCGCGAGGCTGGTGTAGAAGCATTACTGGTAGATCAAGTTATACCAGTGAGAGAGACTCTTGCAGAATTTCTGGATATGCCGTGGATTGAGGTATGCAATGCCTTGATCATTAATCCAGACGACACCATCCCGCCTTTTTTTACAACCTGGAGCTATAACCCAGCTTGGTGGGCGCGTCTACGCAATCTAGCTGCTTACCTTGTGTTTAGTCGCATTGCAGGACCAATCGAGAAGGTAAATGAACAGTATCGCCGACAGTGGAAGTTACCTCTGCACTCTAGTAGCAACGAGCGATTTTCCCCACTGGCGACTATCAGTCAACAGCCTGCTGAGTTTGAATTCCCGCGCCAAACCTTGCCCGATTACTTCCATTTCACAGGACCGTACCATGACTCAACCCGGCGGCTCCCTATTGATTTCCCCTATGAAAAATTGACCGGGCAGCCGCTGATTTACGCTTCTATGGGAACCCTGCAAAATCGTCAGCAAGAAGTTTTCCAGTCTATTGCAGAGGCATGTGTTGGGTTAGATGCCCAGTTGGTGATTTCTCTGGGGGGTTCTGGTAGCCCAGAATCCTTGCAAGGACTGCCGGGAAACCCCTTGGTTGTCGGCTATGCACCTCAACTAGAACTGCTCAAAAAAGCAACGCTCACCATCACTCATGCAGGCTTGAATACCACTCTAGAATGCCTCAGCAACGGGGTGCCGATGGTGGCGATTCCTATTGCCCATGACCAGCCTGGAAATGCAGCGCGTATCGCTTGGACAGGGACAGGAGAGTTCGTTCCCCTATCCCAATTGAGTGTCCCCAAGCTGCGAGGCGCTATACAACGGGTGCTGACCCAAGAGTCTTACAAAAAGAATGCAACCAGGCTACAAGAAGCCATTCGCCGAGCCGGTGGGGTTAGTCGAGCCACTGACATTGTGGAACAAGCTATATCTACCGGGAAACCCGCCTTGGCTCAAGAAGGTATCTTCTCAACACAAAACAGCCGAAAATAACTTTTTTCTTGAACCATTTCCGTTCACCTAATTGAAATGTGGAAATGGTGTTTGTTTATTTGGTGTTACCAAACGCGAAGGAGATATAGATATAGATGGACACACAACACTACGATGACATCATCATTGGTGGTGGCAAAGCGGGTAAAACCCTGGCACCCGCACTCGTCGCAGACGGACGCAAAACCGCTCTGGTGGAACGCAGCTTAACCATGATTGGGGGCTCGTGTCCTAATATTGCCTGCATTCCCAGCAAAACGATGGTGGCAAGTGCACAGGTAGCCAATGCAGTGCGAAACAGTGCTGCCTATGGCATCCACACGGCACTGCCCACAGTTGATATGGCGGCAGTGATTCAGCGCAAGCGATCGGTCGTGCAGTCTTTGCGACCTATCAATCTCAACATATTGAACACTGCATTGGGAGACAATCTGATTATTGGCACGGCTCGCTTTGTGGCACCTAAAACAATTGAAGTGGCAACCGATGAGGGAACAACTCGCTTACTCACCGCAGAACGGTTGTTTATCAATACAGGTACGCGACCGTTGATTCCATCGCTGCCGGGACTCAAAGAAGCTGGGTTTTTGACCAGCGAATCGATCATGGAGCTAGAACAATTGCCAGAGCATCTGATCGTGCTGGGAAGTGGCTACATTGGGTTGGAGTTTGCCCAGATGTTTCGGCGTTTTGGCTCTCGCGTCACTGTGATTGGGCAAAGTGGGCAAATCCTGTCACAGCACGATCCAGATATTGCGATCGCCGTGCAAACGCTGTTAGAGCGAGACGGCATTGACTTCTTGTTGAAGGCGAAGGTGTTGAAAGTCGATCGCACTGGCAATGCTACTCAACTTCAGA
Source organism: Cyanobacteria bacterium FACHB-471 (assembly GCA_014695345.1). Lineage (GTDB taxonomy): Bacteria > Cyanobacteriota > Cyanobacteriia > Elainellales > Elainellaceae > JAAUTN01. The sequence goes on along the minus strand of JACJOC010000052.1, from coordinate 132,772 downwards.
TTCAAGTTGGAGATCGCCAGGTAAGTCTAGAAGGGTCACATCTGCTCATTGCTGTCGGTCGTGCGCCCACCACTGATAGCTTAAACCTGGCTGCTGCGGGTGTGGCAACCGATGCACGCGGATTCATTCTAGTTAACGATCGCCTGGAGACAAACGTACCGAATATCTGGGCGTTAGGCGATATCAATGGGGGACCGCAATATACCCATGTGGCGCTGGACGATTATCGGATTGTCAAAGCGAATCTGATTGATGGCAGCAACCGCAGCACGAGCGATCGGGTGGTTCCCTCCAGCCTATTCATCGAGCCAGAACTGGCTCAGGTAGGTCTGACCGAAACCCAAGCACGACAACAAGGGTATGCCATCCGAGTGGCGAAGTTGGATGCCTCAAACATTATGCGAGCGGTAACAGAGGGTCAAACCACTGGACTGATGAAGGCGATCGTGGATACTGAAACAGGTCGGATTCTCGGCTGCACCCTGTTTTGTCATGCAGCGGGTGAAGTGATTTCAACCGTGCAAATGGTGATGCAAGCGCAGATGCCCTATACCGTTCTGCGCGATGGAATTTTGACTCATCCCACAATGACTGAGGGGTTAAATATTCTGTTTTCAAAGGTGTAAGAAGGCAGCCATTGCAGGCACTTCACAAGGGTACGTTCTCATGTTTTCGTGACCCGTGCAGACGGTTCTTTCAAACTCAACAACTTTAGGATTCACCATGAACAAACTAGAAGGAAAAGTCGCTCTTGTTACAGGTGGTACGAGTGGCATTGGTCTTGCGACTGCCAAGCGTTTTGTCGCTGAAGGTGCTTATGTCTTCATCACAGGTCGCCGTCAGCCTGAACTCGATGCTGCTGTTAAAGAGATTGGTAAAAATGTCACGGGTGTTCAAAGCGATGTCTCCAATCTGACAGACCTCGATCGCCTGTTTGCCACAATCGAGCAGGAGCAAGGACACCTCGATATACTCTTCGCCAATGCTGGCGGTGGTGGAGTCGCCCCACTTGAAGCCATCACCGAAGAAGAGTTTGATAAAACGTTCAACACTAACGTCAAAGGTCTGCTATTCACCGTGCAGAAGGCACTACCACTATTGCCAGAGGGTGCTTCTATCATTCTGACTGCCTCGACGGCTTCTACCGTTGGCACTCCAGCCTTTAGCGTTTATAGCGCGACCAAAGCTGCTGTGCGATCGTTTGCCCGCAATTGGACACTCGACCTTAAAGGGCGCAAGATTCGGGTGAATGCTATCAGCCCTGGCGTAGTTCCAACTCCTGCCTATAATCATTTGGGACTGAGCGGTGAACAAGTACAAGAATTCGTGGATAGCCAAGTTGTCACCATTCCCTTAGGACGAGTTGGCACACCTGATGAGATTGCCAAGGCCGTTGTTTTTCTCGCCTCAGACGACAGCAGCTTTGTCAACGGCATTGAGCTATTTGTTGACGGTGGTATGGCACAGATTTAAAGCGTCCTAACAGAAAGGGAGATTACAACATGAATAGGCTCACTCTCAAGCACGGTATCCGTCTACTTCTAATCGTCACACTCTTTGTCGGAACCCTTGTGATCACTTCTCTAGGAGCCAATATGAATCCTGCAAGCGCACAAGATAGCAAGCCCACTATTGTCCTCGTTCATGGCGCATTCGCTGACTCTTCCGGTTGGAATGGCGTATTGTCCGAGCTGATTCCGAAAGGTTATCCGACAGTTGCCGTCGCCAATCCCCTGCGCGGAGTCAGGAGTGACGCAGATTATGTCGCTAGCGTCCTTCAGAATATCGAAGGTCCCATTGTACTGGTTGGGCACTCCTATGGAGGCGCAGTGATCACCAATGCGGTGAATGATAACAGCAATGTGAAAGCACTGGTCTACGTTGCTGGCTTTGCTCCTGATACCGGTGAGACTGCCATCGAACTCTCAGGACGTTATCCGGGAAGCACACTCGGACCGACACTCGCACCGCCCATTGTACTGCCCGATGGCGGTAAAGACCTCTACATTCAACAGGACAAGTTCCACGCACAGTTTGCCGCCGACGTGCCCGCCAACGACGCGCAACTGATGGCTAGTACTCAGCGTCCGATCACGGAAGCCGCACTGAACGAACCTTCTGGTGAGCCTGCATGGAAGTCTATCCCGTCCTGGTTCATCTATGGCGATCGCGACTTAAATATTCCCGCAGCGGCGCTGTCTTTCATGGCGGAGCGTGCTAACTCAAGGGAGACGGTCGCCGTGAGTGGTGCGTCACATGTCGTGATGATTTCCCATCCAGATGCCGTTGCTGAGATCATTGAGCATGCTGCGATCGCACAGTAGAGAAGTCTGAATGCAGCTTAATTCTGCAATCAGTGAATGAGCCTGCGGATATCGAGCCGTAGTTATGTACGTTGTAAACATCATTGGAGAACTTTGATCATGAGCCAAGCCACAAATCCAGCCGATCCAACCCCTCAAGATCTTGAGAAGAAATTGGCTCTACTGCGAAAGCTGAGAGATGAATTAGGCAGCGGTGATACGATTCGTCGTCTTTTCTTTGGAGATTTAAGACCGATTGCACTTCAACCAGGAGGAGCAGGTACAGTTGTCCATCTCTACAATCAAGCCAACGATGTCACGATCGCCTATTGTGCAACCTACGATGTGTTTCTAGCAGCACGGCTTGGGCGAGTTACAGAATTTGATCCGGCTGAAATCAAATAAGGATGTTACGGCATTCTCCATCTGCGTGAGGTAGAGGGAGGTAAAGCTCCACCTCCCTTTTACTAAACTTACGCTACACGAGCGTTGCGCTCACCCAACAACTCAAATGCTTAATCATTGAAAGAATCGGCTACAGATTAGCGTTAGAAGGCATTACTGCAACTGATCTATGACTGAATCAATATAAGGTGATATTACATGAAAGGGAAACATGTTTTGTTAACAGGCGCAACAGGTGGACTTGGTTTGGGTGTAACACCGGTTGTGTTAGCACAAGGGGCTAACCTAACCATTCCATACCGTCGGGTTCAAGATCTCGATCGCCTGAAAGCAGCGTTGCCTGCTGATGACATAACTCGCATCAATGGTGTCTCTGCCGATCTTCAAGATGAGCAGTCCGTAGAACGCTTGGTGAACAACATGCCCAAAGTGGATATCTTAATTCATCTCGTTGGTGGCTTTGCAATGGGCAAAACTCATGAGTATCCATTTGCCGACTGGCAACGAGACTTTAATTTAAACCTCAACTCAACTTTCTTAGTCTGCAAGCACAGCCTCCGACGGATGCTGGAACAGAACTATGGACGGATCGTAACAGTCGGATCACGAGGTGCAGTAGAACCCAGCGGACAACTTGCCGCCTACGGTGCCTCAAAAGCAGGGGTGGTTGCTCTGACTAAGGCGATCGCAGATGAAACGAAAGGCACAAATGTTACTGCCAACGTTGTTCTACCCAGCATCATCGATACACCGACCAACCGAGCTGCGATGGGAGCTGAAAATGCGCACACATGGGTTAAGCCTGAATCGTTAGCTCAAGTCATTTGCTTTCTGGCATCTGAAGCAGCGCAAGATGTCCGAGGGGCAGCAATTCCAGTTTATGGCAGTGCCTAGTGAGGGCAGAGACTAGACATGCGCGATGAATCAGAAACGATGTTGTTGCCGTTCCTTAGTTCTCCGGGCAGACGGTCACATAACTCAGTGAATTCTGGCTGACAGGGCTAGGTGGGTTAGCAACCAGAATGATCTCTCCAGCAGAACTGACCTGCCATTCAGTAGCTTCGGTAATTGAGGTAGGAGTGAGGGAAGGAGAAGGAGACGCAGAGACGCGGGGAGAGGTTGCGACAGATTCTCCGCGCCTCCGCGTTTCCGTGTCCCTGTGTCCTCCCCCTCCAGTTACGACCAGTCGCCGCCGATCGCTCCATCTTACATCCTCGTCAAGCTGCTGTTCCGGGGTGGGAGGCAAGCCTCCGCGACCGCTGATAATGAAGGAGTTGCCCTCGTCAGCAAAACAGCCGTGGCCAATTAACTGAGATGAGTCCTCTAAACCTGTAGACAAGGACAATAACCCAGCAGTCGGGTCTGGGCCTATGGTCGTGACATCGATCGCCCCACTCAAGGCAGAAGTTGCACCGGTTGCGGTGATGTCGCTTAAAGGCGTATCTTGTGGGCGAGGCTGGATACCAAAGATGCCAGAAGCATTAACCAGGATATTGCCACCACGAGCGTTGATAGAATCGGCGCTAATGTCGCTATTTTCAGGGGGCACGGCAGCGATCGCACCTGCATCAAGCCGAATGTTGCCGCCGTTGCCATTGCCACCCGCTGAGGTCGTAATTTGACTGTTGTTTCGTAGCAGCAAGACATCTTGCACATTCAGGTCAAGATTTCCCCCTTCACCGGATGTAGTAGCCGCAGTAATCGTACCGCCACGATCTAGAGAAATGGAGTTGGCGTTCACCCGCAATGTGCCAGCGTTTCCAGTTCCTTCGTTGTTGACAGTGACGATCGCACCATTACTGATGCTTAAACGGGGCGTGTTAATGGTTAGATCGCCCGAACTTCCACTAGGTCTGTCGGGCAGTCCGAAAGCTTGCTGTTGGGATTCAGGCACAATAGAGGCAGCCGAACCCACATAACTGGGAAGACCAGGACCTACGGGGCGACCACTAACTTCCACAGATTCTCTGGCATTGATTGTGAGACTGCCTGCGCGGCCAGTTGCTAGGGTTGAAGACGCAACAGCTCCTCCATTCTGAATTACTAGTCTTCCAGCGTTGACGATGACTTGACCTGCATCTCCGGTACCCAGAGTAACAGCAGTTATACTACCTGGAACGGAAAGGCTGCTCTGTCCAATCAGTCTTATGAAGTCAAGAGCATTTACTTTTACATCTCCGCCACGACCACTTCCATACGTTAGTGATGATATGCTTCCTCCATCGAGGAGTGTTAGTTGCCGTGTTGATACAGCAACATCTCCTGCCGCTCCAGAGCTAAAAACACTACTGCCGATGCCGCTAACTATAGAAGGATTAATGGATGAAACTCCGATGACTTGTATTGAATCAGAGGCTCGCGTAGTTACATCGCCTGATCTACCAGAACTGAAGGAAATCGCAGCAATCTGTGCCCCATTTCGAAGAGTTAACTGCCGAGTTGAAACTGTAATATCTGCCCCACTTCTAACGCCCACACTTTGGCTATCTAGTCCACCTCGTATTCCACCATTTGGGCTGGTTCCAGCTAGTTCTAGAGCCTGGACAGCATTCACGCTGATGCTCCCTCCTGCTTGAGTCCCTTGGTTTTCAACAAATAGCAGTGAGCCACCTGTTAGCGAGACTTGCTGCCCTTGCACCTGAATTGAGCCACCCCCACTTGCGTCAGCTAACGCCTGTTGAGATAAATGAATATTGTCAAAATCTTTCACTCCTGAGTAGCTCAAGACCAAGCCATCATCAAAACTGACTTGTCCAGTACGCACGCTTCCTAACTCAACTCGTCCTTGCTCCGCTGTCAGGACACCACCATTAATGTTTATACCTCCTCCAATTAAGACGAGGGACTGCCCAATTGGCACTCGCAACCCCTCTGGATTAACGCTTCTGACAATACGAGGGGAAGCAAGAGGGGGTGAAACAGATAAATCGTATCCATTCCCCTGCACTTCAATTTGTCCTGGATTTGCTCCCATCTGCAAGCCAACCGGAACACTAACGGTCAACAGTGGTGCTGTTTGAGGATTTGTGGCACTGTATTGAAATTGATCGGCAAAGTTAATGCTGTCGGCAGTGCTGGCAATAAAGGAACCCCCAATATTGAGTGATGCATTAGGTCCAAACAGAATGCCATTGGGGTTGAGCAAAAACAGATTTGCTGTGCCATTAGCTCGAATCAAGCCATCAATCTCCGAGACTGAGTCACCTGTAACCCGGCTGAAGATGTTCTGCACATCAGCCGCATTGTTGAAGTAGGCAGACCCGCCAGTAGGAATTGAAAACTGGCTGAAGCTGTGGAACAGATTGCCCCCTCGCCTTGCTCCACCATCAATTTGAGCATTGGCATCGCCTGTAATTTGCGATCGCTCCCCCGCAGGCAGCGTATTATCTGGGATCACTTGGGCGGCGATCGGTTGAGAACAAACCAATACTCCTAAGGCACTACCCAGCAAAACCCCTACATTTAGACACCACTTGCTCATCCGGTCTTGTCTCCAGCATTCGATCGTTCAGCACAAAAACTTTTCCCTTTCACACCTCCGTTTGCTGTAGTTGTGCGGCATTCTTCGGTATCGCTGAACACAGACACAAGACGCGAATGTAGATTCTTTTAGTAGAGATGTTGCACGAAACACCCCTACGCAATTCATGTATTCAGTCAGCAATGCTCATTCTTTAACATTTCTTCGGTTTTTACCAGTTAAGTTAATTAGGTTAATCCCTAACTTGGGGGTGTGCTGCTGAATCGCACTCTAGAACTTCTCAAACACCCTGTATGAGCCTGACATAAATTGCTGCATCTTAATAAAGTTTTTATAACAGTGTTCTAAGTTGAGCATTTATATTCTGCTTAAACTCCATGCGCGTTTTAGATGACTCTGACACCACCGCAAAAGACTAGATCCTACCGGGGAGCCGTCCTGACCATGCAAGGATGGGAAAGGCTTCAAGCTGCCAAAACTGAGGCTGAGTTGAATGAGAATGCTGGGGAGCGCTTCACTCAAGAAGAACTCAGTGAACGCATGGATCTGTCTTTAACCACAATTTCTAAAGTGTTTAGACGCTCAGCCCCCGTTGATGAACAGTCTTTGCAGCGTGCCTTTCGAGCCTTTGGGCTGAAGCTCAACAAGGATGACTATACTCGACCTGGTGCAGCGATCGAGTCTGTTGTTCAAGGAGAGAAGTATCAGCGAGATTGGGGTAACATCATCGACACATCTCTATTGTGCGGACGTGATGAAGAACTCCTGTGTCTCAAGCGGTGGATCTTAGAGGAACATTGCCGCCTTGTCCTGCTACTGGGCATTGGTGGGATGGGCAAAAGTACACTTGCTGCCAAGCTGGTGGAGCAAATTGAAGCTGAGTTTGAGGTTGTGGTGTGGCGATCGCTACAAAATGCCCCGCCCTTTGAGGAGTGGTTAGAGAGCGTGCTGCCCATTCTGCTGCAAGTTCAGGGAAAGGATATCGCTGTACCCGCTAGCCTGGACGGAAAACTGCTGAAGCTGATGGAGGGACTGCGCTCTCGTCGCTGTTTGCTGATCCTGGACAATGCCGAAGCTATCTTGAGTACAACCTGGCAGATGGGACAGTACCGAGCAGGCTGTGAAGGATACGGTCAACTGTTCAAGGAGGTTGGAGAAGTCGTTCACCAGAGTTGCTTTCTGCTCACCAGCCGCGAGAAGCCTAGAGAAATTGTGCCACTTGAAGGAAAGGGACAATCAGGTCGAACGTCTTCTCGTCGCACTTGCGCTTCGCTGTCGCTCAAGGGACTAGATGTAGAAGCTGGACAAGAACTGTTTCGCCACAAAGGAGAATTCACTGGCACGGAGCATGAGTGGGAGCGATTAGTAGCACACTATGGCGGCAACCCTTTAGCGTTGAGACTGGTGGCAGCCACAACTCAAGAATTGTTTAATGGCAGAATCGTTGAAGTATTAAAGTGTGTGCAGCAGGGGTTTGCCGTTTTTGATGACATTCGCGACTTGCTCAAACGCCAGTTCGATCGCCTCTCTGACATTGAGCAGGAAATGATTTTTGAGTTAGCGATTAATCGGGAGCCCGTCTCGCTAGCTGAATTAAGTCAGGATGTTATCCCCACAATCTCCAGAAGCAGACTGCTGGATGCAATACAGTTATTGTTGCGGCGATCGCTAATCGAAAAGGAAGGTGAGTACTTCTTTCTTCAGCCTGTCGTGCTGGAGTATGCCACCCATCAGTTGGTTCAGTGCGTTTCTCAAGAAATTACCAATCAAACACCACAGCGGCTCCGAACTCATGCCCTGATTAGAGCACAAGCAAAAGATTATATTCGAGAGATGCAAAAGCGACTGATTATAGAGCCGATCGCCGAGCAATTGCTGATCCAGTTTGGTAGCTCTCAAGCGATCGAGCAACAGTTGAAAGTCATGCTGAAGCACCAGCAGCAATCACCCCAGTCACACTATGTCGCGGGAAACCTGCTCAACTTGCTGGTGCATTTGCAAAGTGATTTATGTGGCTATGACTTTTCAGAGTTAGCAGTGTGGCAGGCTGACTTACGGCAGGTCAACTTGGCAGGGGTCAATTTTTGCAATGCTGACTTGGCAACCTCTGTGTTTACTCAAACCTTAAGTGGGATTGATTCAGTCGCTTTCACTCCAGATGGTAAACAATTGGCAACAGGTGGTGTTGATGGGAAAATAAGTTTCTGGCAGGTGGCAGATGGAAAGCAACTGTTGACGCTGCAAGGACATCAGAGTTGGATCTTATCCGTCAGCTTTAGCCCCGATGGCCAGATGCTTGCTAGTGGTGGTGAAGACTTCACCATTCGTTTGTGGAATGTCGCATCCGGTCAATGCCTCAGAGAACTGGAAGGGCACCGGAATTCTGTATTCTCCATCAGCTTTAGCCCTGATGGTCAGATATTAGCTAGTGGTGATGAGGACTCTACCATTCGCCTCTGGGATGTGGCATCCGGGCAATGTCTTAAAACATTAGAAGGACATACAGGGCGGGTTTGGTCGATCAGCTTTAGCCCTGATGGCCAGATTCTTGCCAGCGGCAGTAATGATGCAACCATTCGCTTATGGAATGTGCAGAACGGTAAGTGTTTCAAGACCTTGCAGGGACAAGCGGGTGGAATTCGCTCAGTCCATTTCAACGCAGATGGTCAAACGATCGCAGGTGGTGGCGATGATGCAGCCATTCACCTTTGGAATGTGGAGAACGGTCAATGTTTTAAAGTACTGCAGGGTCACACAGGTGTTATTCAATCCATCAGCTTTAGCCCTGATGGTCGAGCGATCGCCAGCGGTAGCTTTGATTCTTCGATTCGTCTATGGAATGTGGAAGACGGTCAGTGCCTCAAGATGCTGCATGGTCATAGCCAGGCAATTCGATCGGTCAACTTCAGCCCGGATGGTCAGACTCTTGCCAGCGGCAGCTACGATTTCTCGATTCGTTTATGGAACGTGCAGCGGGGTCAGTGCCTCAAAGTCTTACGGGGAAACTCATCTGGAGTCCGCTCCATTCACTTCACTCCGAATGGTCAGTCTTTAATCAGTGGCAGTACAGACCACTCCATTCGTTTGTGGAATGTGCAAAAAGGTGAGTGTTTGAGGGAATTTCAGGGTCATGCAGGTTGGATTCACTCTGTCAGTTTGAGTTCCGATGGTCAGTCTTTAGTCAGCGGCAGCACAGATCAAACTGTGCGGTTGTGGAGTATGCAAAAGGGGCGGTGTTTAAGAGTATTTCACGGTCACACATCCTGGGTTCTCTGCGTCAATTTCAGTCCGGATAGTCAGACGATCGCAAGCAGCAGCCAAGATACTACAGTGCGGTTGTGGGATGTGCAAAGTGGTCAGTGCCGCAATGTGTTGCGAGGTCATTCGGCTTGGGTTTGGACAGTTGGCTTCAGCTCTGATGGTCAGTCTTTAGTGAGTGGCGGCAGCGATCGCACGGTGCGTCTGTGGAATGTACAAAACGGTCAGTGCCGCAAGGTATTGCAAACTCCCAGTGGAGTTTGGTCTGCCCGCTTTAGCTCCAATGATCAAACATTAGTCACTGGGCATTTTGATGCGGCTATCAGGCTATGGAATAGCCACAGTGGTGAGTGTCTTAAGACCTTTCAGGGACACACCGGTTGGGTCTGCTCAGTTAACTTCAGCCCGGATGGTCAAACTCTAGCAAGCAGCAGTTGGGACGCTTCGATTCGCTTATGGAATTTGCAAAGCGGTGAATGCCTCAAAGTCTTACAGGGTCACACAGGAGCAGTCTACTCCATCAGCTTTAGCCCCAATGGTCAGGTGATTGCTAGCGGCAGTCATGATGAGACTATTAAGCTATGGGATGTAAAAACAGGACATTGCATCAGAACGCTGAGAGCCGATCGCCTCTATGAAGGGATGAATATTTGGGGTGTTCATGGGTTGACCGCCGCGCAACAAGCCACATTGAGGGCATTAGGAGCAGTCGAATACTGATCCAATCTGTTAGTCCTCAGATTGGGTAAGAGAGAAATGTATTCTACTTTCATCGGTTCACTGCTTGCCGTGGCAGGCGATCGCCTGATTCAACGAATGCTGCACTGTGAGGACAATTAGGTGCAAAATTTTAAGCTTTTTTACCTTACTATTAATCTATCTTGGTGAGACAGCTCATTTCAGTATCATTCGTACTATACGAACTTAGGTTTGATGTAGCTCTAACCTTAAGTTTGATGTAACCCCAATGCTACAGGCTGCCTGACGATTGATCATTTTGTTACTTCAAATATAGACTCTGCATTGATGACAAATTTGGGTTTATTCCCTAAATTATGACTATGCAAAGGATTGTAGAAAAGGGGAAACCTCATAGTACTTCAGTGTAGTGAGTAATTTTTTCCTTTCTGCCACTATCTTCCTCACCCTCTGAAAATCAGCTTGGATTACTGGGGAAAGCGCTAGGCGATCGCGGGTAGTTGCATTGATCAACATCAAGTTTTGTAAGAGGTTCCCATGCAAAGAGTAGAACATTACTCATCAACTTATTCAACGCCTGTTCACGGACTTTCAGCTCGTGAATTGGAAGTTTTGAAACTCATGGTTGAAGGTCAAAGTAATCTTGAAATTGCAGCCCATCTATATCTGAGCCAGCACACTGTAAAGACTCATGTACGTAGCATCTTCAATAAACTTGGAGTTGGTCATCGTGTACAGGCTGCTGTGATCGCTTTGCGTCAGGGGTTAATTTAAGAGATAAAAGTTGCGGGTTCTCCCTTCAGAACACACTCACGCTTGTTTCAAACGCTGTAAGCGGACGGGGTAAGAACTGTAGAAGATTAAAAGGGCGTTGCTAAATGCGGGTATGATTTACGGACTCAATTCCCTCTGTAGGGGCATGGCATTGCCATGCCCCTATGAAACTCATATATCGTCGATATGACAGTACTATTGCTGGAGGTAAGCAGAGGCTGTCGCTGTCGCGAATCGGCAAATGTCACTGTGATTAAATAGGGATTACTGCACAGAAACACTTGCTGTCACAGCAGAGGTTGCTGCTTCAATAATTAAGTTGGCAACCTCTCTGGGTTGGGAGATATAGACTACATGGCTGGCTTTGATTTCAGTTGTTTTAGCACCAATTCGGTCTGCCATAAATCGCTGAAGCTCAGGGTTAATAGCCTGGTCTTCCTGGGACACCAGATACCATGAGGGAATTGTTTTCCAAGCTGCGCTGTCTAATGATTGTCCAAGGGCTAGACTGGCAGGAGGTTTTTGCGTTACTGCCAACACTCGCGCCTCAACTGGTGACACGTCTTTGGCAAAGACTTCGTGAAACTTCTCACGATCAATGTAGAGAAATCCGGCTGTATCCGCAACAATTGCTGTGGCAAGCGGCGGTGGCGGAAATTTGCCAATTAATTGACCAACACTTTCGCCCGGACCCAATGCCCAACCAGCGATATAAACCAGTGCTTTCACTTGTGGGTTGCCATCCGCTGCCCCTGTAATTACGGCTCCGCCATAGGAGTGACCGACCGCTACGACGGGTCCCTCTTGGGCATCAATCACGCGTTTGGTTGTGGCAACGTCGTCTGGCAGAGAGGTAAGAGGATTTTGCACAGCAGTCACGGTATAGCCAGCCTGTTGTAAAAGCGGAATGATGTGTTGCCATGATGTAGCGTCAGCCCAGGCACCATGAACAAGAACGATCGACGGTTTATCTTTAGACATAAGGGTTACTCCTTCTGGGTGAATGCTTTGTTCCTATTGAATTACTGAAATCCTTAAAATGGGCTTTGTTGCCCGCACAATTAACTTGAAACTGGTGAGATAACTAGCTAGCTGCGTTTGGTGTTATGCCATTACTGCTACAACCTCGTCTGTAGACAGAACTTGATTGGCAATATATCCAAAGTTGATCAGTGCTGCTTTATAGCCATCGCCTAGCTCTGGGTGTCGCGGAGCAGCAGTTGCATCCTTGACGACAAGTACTTCAAATCCTTGCTCAATCAAGTCACGCAAGTGCGCTTCAACACAAATATTTGCCAACATTCCCAGGAGAATGACTCTACTGATGTTGCGCTTACGCAGTTGTAGAACGAGATCGTTGCTCTGTGGTCCATAGGCTTTGTGAGGGCTAACCACAATGGTTTTGCCATCCTCAATGAAGGGCTTATAGCGATCAAGCCAATCAGCACCCGACCCCAAGAAACCGTCAAGGCTCAACGCACCCTTGCGATCGAATTCCCTGGATTCCAGCATCATGCGCTCCACGGTTCCGGCAAATTTCCAGCCATAATCTGTGGGGTAATAATAATGGGGGGAGATAAATACTTCAAATTCATTCTGCTTAGCAGCTTTGAAGATCCGCTCGATGTTTTCGATGGTCTGATTTTCCTTTACACTATCACCCACCAAATCCCAGGAGACACCTTCTCCATCTAAGACATCGTTTTGTGGATCAATGACAACTACTGCGGTGTCGTTTCTGTTGATGTTCATGTTTTTTCTCCTTGCCTGTTAATATTCATAATTTTTTCCTGAATGCAAGAACTTAACCCTCGCCGTTCGATATCTCACACTGTTGGAATGGTTCCACCGTCAATGACAAACTCAGACCCGTTGATGTAAGAAGCGCGATCGGATACCAGGAAAGCAACCAGTTCAGCAACTTCTTCAGGGCGACCCGGACGACCCATTGGAATTCCTCCGAGTAACTTCATCAGCCCAAGTCTTGCAGTCTCAAAATCTGTTCCTGCATTTGCAGCTAATTTCTCAATCCGTCTTGTGGTAGCCGATGTCTCGATGTAACCGGGAGCCACCGTATTCACTCGCACGCCTTTCGGGGCAACTTCTTTGGAAAGTCCTTTGCTGTAGTTGGTTAACGCTGCTTTTGCCGCAGCTAATGGCAAGGTTGCAAAAAGCGGTAGGGTGCGTTGGATAGAGGAGATATGAATGATGACGCCTGAACCTTGTTCTAGCATGTGGGGCAGAAACGCCCGATCTAATCGAACAGCAGCAAACAAATTGGCGTTGAATGTCTGCTGCCAATCTTCATCACTGAGGGCAAGTGCGCCACCCGTGGGTGCTGAAGAACCACCCACATTATTAATCAAGATGTCTACACTGCCGAGATGAGCGAACACTTCCTTGGTCACTTTTTCCACACCGTCAGACGTGCTGATGTCAGCCTGAATGAACAAGTCCGGTGATTGCAATTCGTCAGGCTTTGAGCGAGCGGTTGTCATGACTTTTGCACCCGCTTGCCTCAGACGAGTGACGATCGCTTCTCCCATACCTTTGGTTCCGCCTGTCACCAGCACTCTTTTGTGAGATAACTCATTAGGATCAATCTGGATTGCTGTCATGAGTCTAAGCTTCTCGTTGGAGTACAACTTTGCCCAACGCCTGACCGGATTCAGCCCGTTGGTGTGCCTGAGCCACTTCAGAAAAATTGAATACTTTGGTATCCAACAAGGGGTGTACCTGTCCTGCATCCACCAGTTGAGCCACTTGGGTCAGAATCTCTCCCTGCCGCGATCGCCCCACTCCATAGAGTATGGGAATGAGCCGATAAACCAGATGCAGAGTGAGTCCTTTGGTATGAAATAGGGTGAGATCTTGCTTAGAGGTAGAAACAACGAAGATGACGCGGAGAGGGGGGGACGCGGAGACTCCAATCACTGTTCTGGTTCACCGTCTCACCGCCTCACCGCTTCCTATTGCAGATATTTCTTCAGTTCAGCAGCGGCTTGGACAAAAAGAGAACGGACTGATGGAAGCTCTGCTAAACCGTTAAGCAATCCGAAGTCATGAATCATACCGTTGTAGCGCACAGTTGTCACAGGTACTCCAGCTTCATCTAGCTTGCGTCCATACGCTTCGCCTTCATCGTGCAAAATATCGCTTTCGGCAATTTGAATTAATGCTGGAGGCAAACCTTTGAGCTGCTCAACCGTAGCTTGTAAGGGAGAAGCATAGATGTCTTTGCGCTTTTCTGGGTCAGCGATGTACATGTCATACATCCACTTCATCAAAGGTGTGGACAGGAACCGTTTGTCACCAAATTGGTGATACGAATCCGTTTCAAAATTAGCGTCCACAATCGGCCACATCAAAATTTGCAGCTTAATGTGCGGACCTCCCTTTTCTTTCGCCATCAATGTCGTTACTGTTGACATGTTGCCGCCGACGCTGTTTCCCACGATCGCCAGATTTTTGCCATCAACTCCAATTTCCTCACCGTGCTCGGCAACCCATTTGGTCGCAGCATAAATCTCATTAATCGCTTGTGGATATTGAGCATCTGGCGTGCGAGTGTAGTTGACAAAAACCCCCGAAAACCCTGAAAGCACAACCAGATCACGAACCATGCGCTTATGCGTTGGATAATCGCCTAACACCCAACCGCCACCATGAATAAACATGAAAACCGGCAATATGCCTTTGACTCCTTCAGGTCGGACGATATTGAGTGTAATCGAATAACCGTCAGCGGTAATCGTCTTCTCAGACTCTTCAATGCCTGAAAGGTCTACGTTAACAGAAGCCTGTGCATCCACGAGGACTTGACGCGCTTCGAGTGGAGTTAATTTCTCTAACGCGACACCTGCTGAGTTCAGCCCCTTCAAAAATTCCTTCGTTCCCTGGGAAAGACGTGGATCATCTGCAACTTCCAAAATTTTCACCGCTTGTGAATTTACTTGAGCAACCATGACGTTCTCCTTTTGTTGATAAATAGTGAACAATCTGTTGAAGTGGCACGTTCAACTGAATGACTTAACAGTATTTGTTGATGAGCAATGATTGTAGACAATGCTTAAGCGATAGCAACGTGAGAGTTTGCAAATTTCCTTGAACTACATTTTCATGGCTGGGATTTAGCGAACAACGATCCCAGTCCAAGGTATGGTTTTAATGGAAGAACCTCAAACTTTAAAACTCCTGCCTGTGCCATTGGAAACTGTGTAGCAATCTCTTGCATCACCTCTAAAGTTGGAGCTTCACACATGAGAACAGCACCACTCATGTCTGCGATGTAGTAGACCGAGCGCACAATCTCAGCAGAGTATTGTTGCCACACCATTTCTGCCTCAGCTTTGACGTAGGGCAGCACTTGTTCCATTGCCACACCTTCAGCAGCTCGCGCTAATACTAAAAATTGCATTCTGCTTTCCTTGGGTTGAGGAATACTTGTGAAGTCAAGAACGGCGTATGCAGTCACAAAGACACGAGAAGAGAAATCAAAGTAGCGTTTTTTGCTCTTATCAGGCAGGAACGGGTTGGAGTCGTGATGCAAGGAATTGGGTAATATGCTTTGCGATCGCATCCCCATCTTCTTCCAGGGCAAAATGTCCGGTATCGAGTAAATGGAGCTCAACGTCTTTCAGATCACGCTGGTAGGGATAAGCCCCTTCAGCCGGGAAGATGTAGTCATTCTTGCCCCAAACAATCAGAGTGGGTGGCTGATATTTGCGGAAATACTCTTGCCATTGGGGATAAAGTGGTGGATTGGTGCCATAGCTATACAGCAGTGTTAATTGAATGTCAGCGTTTCCGGAGCGATCGAGGAAATGTTGATCCATCGTCCAGGTATCCGGGCTAATCACCTCAGGATTGCGAACGCCGTTGGTATATTGCCATTTCGTTGCATCCAGGGTCACAAGGTATTTGAGCTGGTCCGCATTCTCAGGAGAACGATCTTGCCAATATGCCTTAATTGGGTCCCAAAACTCCCGCAGACCTTCCTCGTAAGCATTCCCGTTTTGCACAATCAGGGATTGCACCCGCTCTGGATATTTGGCAGCAATCCGATAACCAATGGGAGCACCATAATCCATCACGTAAAGACTATATTTTTTAAGGTCGATCGCAGTAATAAACTTCTCCACGATCTCAGCCAGGTGGTCAAACGTATAGTCGAATTCATCCACGGTTGGCATTGAACTGTTGCCGTAACCTGGATAATCAGGTGCAACGAGATGGAATTTATCCGCAAGCGCAGGGATCAGATTGCGGAACATGTGAGAGGACGTTGGAAAGCCGTGCAGCAGTAGAATGGTCGGATTATTACGAGAGCCAGCTTCCCGATAAAAGATATCTAAACCATCGATCGAAACGGTGCGATATGTAGTCATGAAATTACTCCTTGTTTATAGTGAAGTTGAAGTGCTTGCGTGAATGAGCATTGAAAAATTAAATGCGTTCCCACACCAACTCAAAAACTGTTTCAACACCACCAGTTAAGACGGGTGATGTTCTCAGCGTCACTTGGCTCCCACTCAAAGTAAACGTGCGAACTAACGCTGTACCCACCCGATTAGGAATCGATGCAATTTCGAGCTGGTGAGTCACTGTGTTTCCGCTTAAGGTATAAGTTCCAGCGTAAGCATTGAAGGTTGTGAATGCTTGAGCCAGCTCCTCAACGGGTAGAGATTGCATCTGGGGACTCAGTGGTGATTGAACCTCTTGGCTCAGTGGTGAGCGATCGCTCCTAGCAAACATCACCATCATGTGACCATCTGATGTATAGGTAATGTAACCAACGGGATGAGTACCATATACATCTGGAGTTGCCGTTCCATTAGCATGAATAGCCGTTGCAGAGATTAACTTCCACATACCAATGAGCGGGTTATTCTCACTTGGTGGTGTAGTCATACTGTTTAGCCATTGCTTGATGCTCTTCCGCTGGAGTAATGGGTCTCAATACAAAATCAAACTCGTTCGTGTAAAACGGTTTACTCTGATTGTGCGCCTTTTCGTCTGATGCTTCGTGCTTGTGTAATTGAATGATCGCTGATCGTACTGAAAAGGTCGTATCTGAATCTAGGTGAGGATCGCCAGCAATAAAAATTTGGGATGTTAGCGGAGTATACTTCGGGGCACTGACTTTGAAATGAATGTGAGCCGCCCGCCAGGGATGTCGTCCTAGCAATCGTAGCAACTCACCCGATGGACCACTGGTGGGTACTTTGTAACCAAATGGCACTACCGTCTCAAACCTATACTTACCGCTGGCATCTGTCGTGAAACGTCCCCGAAAGTTTCCCTGTGGCTGAGATGGATCTTGAATATCATACGCCCCCTTGGAATTGGGTTGCCAGACATCTATCACAGCATTGGCGATTGGCTGACCATATAAGTCTAAAACCCTGCCTGATAGAAAAAGTGTGTCTCCTTCTGCATCAATACCCAGGCGATCGCCCATCTGCCGTTCTGGTGCATTCGGCACATACAAGGGTCCTTCTAAATTGCCTTCTGTACCGCGACGGGCATCGTGCAGTAATTCTACCAACTCTGAGATCCCGAGTAGATCCGTTAACAGATGGATTTCTCCAATAGGAATCTCCTGAGTGTGATGACTTGCCTGATTAAGAAAATTACGTCCTTGTTGCAATTCTGGCTCAGTCAGATTCACTTCACGCACAAACTCATGCAAATGTCGAACCAAGCTTGTATAAATTTCATGCAATCGTGGGTGAGATTTACCGCGATCGCCATGATCAATGACAGCTTGAGTAATGGTATCAAGCGTAATGTTCTGCATGATTGAACTCCTTTGCATTTGCAGCACAACTGATGGTCGTTTTACGGTGACTAGCCCGGTAGGGGTTGCCATGTGGAGAAGTTGGCAAGATGTACCCAGTAGGCAGTTAACCCAATGTAAGCAAAGACGAAAGCTGCTGCAATCAGCACAGTTCCTCCAATCGTCCGCAAGAGCCGGGTTTCTTTGATGTAGAGAGTTGGTGCAGCAAAAACTCCGCCTAAGCCAACTAAAATAAAACCAGTTCCTGCCAGCAGAGAAATCTGTGTTAATCCCAAGTTGATAATGCGAACGCCAATGAGAAGGGATACAAGCCCGGCAAAGAAACCGTAAATACCCAGGGTTAGCAATTCCCAGCCCATTGCAAGAGTGAGGGCAGTTCCGACAAATAGAATGCCAAATAGAACGGTTGTTTCACCAAAGGCAATATTAAAGCTACCAGGAACGGGCCAGGTCAACGTCATATGAAAACCAGTGAGTAACGCGATCGCCCCGACGATGCCGAAGCCTGGAATCCAACGTCTTTGGTTTGAGCTGCCTAGACCAAAATACAGATAGGCCGCCAACAGAGCGAGCCCAGCCGTCAGGTTAATGAGCATGAGTGAAATGTAATCAATAAACATTAGACCTCCTGCAAAGGTTTGGCTATGTCAGAATTTATCCTGCCGGCGGACTTGCTCTTGGAAGTAGTTGCGCCAACTTTCGGGTAAAGCTTCTAATTGAGCAACACGGTGAAGTAACTCTGGATTATCCTGCTCGCGTACATAAAGTTGAGTGATATCAGCAACTGTGATGTTGTTGTCGTCTCGGTTTACCAACTCTAGAGTGTCTCCGGCTCCAACTTCGCCCTCTTGCAAAACTCGGAAGTAAAATCCAGTGCGCCGACTCGCAAGGAATCGCTTCACCATATCGGGTCGCCCAAACCGAATTCCCAGTTTGTAGCAGGGCAGGCGGGGCTGTGTCACCATCAGCTGAATAGTACCAATCTGAAAGCGATCGCCAATGTTCAGCTCCTCTTCCTTTAGCCCAGTGGTCGTAAAATTTTCACCAAAGATGCCTAACGGTAGCTCTGTATCGGGCAACTCACTTTGCCAATAGTCGTAATGCTCGAATGGATAGACATAAACTGCCTTGTCTGCTCCTCCGTGAACGGTGAGATCTGCCTGTCCATCACCGTTTAAGTTGAGTGAGCGCACCATCACTCGTTCGCTGACTGGTTCTTTGAAAATTCCAGTTGTTACGGTTTTTCCTTTCCAGGTTACTTCACGTGGAAGCCCGACATTGACAGAGATGACTTTCATCTTTGGCTCCGTAATTTTTGGCTCTGAAGAAGTGGTAGCCTTCTACAGCAGTACATCTTCTGTACTTCAGCTCTGCAATCCTTGTATGACCTAATTTAGAGAAATCAATCAAATTTGTAGTCCATTTAAGGTCCATAGTTTAAGCAACATATTGATCAATAGTTGGTTAATCCAGGGTACTGGTTTAGATCAAACTTAAGTTCAGGTCGACATCAAGCCCTAAGTTCTTCAGCCACTCAAGGTTATCTCTCATAGCAGGCGATCGCCTGATTCAATGAATTCTGCACTACTGGGTTAGAGGTATCGGCAACCAGAACCACTTCCCCTGTAGGAGTAGTTTGCCATCCAGTTGCTTCAGTAATTGAGGCGGGAGAGAGGGAGGAAGGACGAGCCTGGAGAGGAGACGCGGAGACGCGGAGAGCGTTCGTGACAGATTCCTCCTGTCCTCGTGTCACTGCATCTCCTTCCCCTCCACTCCCACTATCCACTTGTTGTGGCACAACAAGCCTACGTCGATCTCTCCAACTGACATTATCATCAAGCTGCTGTTCTGGTGAGGGACGTAAGCCTCCCCGTCCTGTGATGGCAAACGAACTCCCCTCACCTGCTGGGCAGACCGTCGCTATCAGTTGGCTTGGATCGGAGAGTTCAGTGGGTAATTCGATTAGTCCCTGTGTTGGATCAAGATCGGGAGTTTGAACTGTAACAGTTCCTGCGTCGATCGTCGGGTTTTCCTGGGAGAAAGCCGTAATATCATTGGTTAGCAGATTGCGCGGAGTGAGTTCTTCTGAGTCAGTGGTGTTGAGCAAGCGTTGCAGGTCCTCACGAGTCTGGACAGCAAATCCGTAGATACCCTGAGCAGACAGCGTAATTTGTCCACCTGACCCTTCAAAAGCATTGGCAATGATGTCATTGTTTTCATTGGGAGCCGAGACGATGAAATTGCCGTTAAAGGTGATGTTGCCGCCATCTCCCCCAGATTGAGCAGTCCCTGCTGTAGAGGAAATCATACTGCCGTTGCGTAATACTAATACATCCACATTTTGTAGAGTAATATTTCCGCCTCGACCAGATGCTGTTTCAGCACTGAAAGTTCCTCCATTGCCCAAACGAATAGAATTAGCGATCACCTCAACACTGCCTGCATCACCTGAGCCTTGACTATTGACGGTGATGCGACCTCCATTTTGGATGATCAACTCCTCAGTCCTGAGTCTGATGCTTCCTCCTTGGCTGATTGAATTGGTATCGGTGTTGGCAAAGATTCCACTTTCAGCACTGGCGGGATCGACCGCAGGTCTACCAAATTGGGCAAGTCTCGCAGCGAAAGTTGGATCAGATCCCGAAATAGTAATGTTGGCAGCATCAACCCTAATGCTACCAGCAAGTCCAGATTGGAAAGCAGTGGTGAGGATCTGACTACCGCCTGTCAACTCTAAGTTATCAACGTTAACTACGATATCGCCACTGTTAAACGCATTGAGCGATCGCGCTGCTACAACACCTCCATTTCGCATGTAGAGATTCCTGGCTCGTACTTCGATCGCCCCCCCTTCACCCTGTCCTACTGCTGACGCATTAGAGTTGAGGGCGCTAGAAAATCCTTGGGAACTCACACCAGAGATTACTACGGAATCTCTTACATCCACTGAAATGTTTCCTGCATCTCCTATTCCTGAGGTCGTGGTAATAAAATACGCTCCATCTCTTAGGAATAACGATTGAGCTTGTAGATTAATGTCTCCCCCTTGACCTGCACCAAATAAAATGACGCTGACAAACAAAGTCCGTCCTTGGCTTCCATTGGTTAGGGAGACCAGACCACCCGCCTCGATGTTGATATCGCCAGTATTTCCAACTCCTCCGGGCGCAACGTTGGCACCAATGCCAGTTAAGTCTGCCTTAACTCCAGTGATGCCTGAAGGAGTGTCGCTTCCAGTCACAGTGATGTTGTCTATGATGCTTACGTTTATATCTCCTGACTGTCCCCGCCCAAAAATGCTATTACTGATTTGACCAAACTCACTAATTTCCAAAGAGTTTGCTCGAATGTTGATATCACCACTTCTCCCTGTAGCGTTGGGAAATACCTCGTTGTTAATCCAACTTAGCTGCCTGAGAGCGATCGCTCCTGTCGCATTGATTGAAATATCCCCAGCTTGTGTATCCTCTGAACCTAAATTACTGGCAATCCCTGCTTCCAGGAGACTACCCGCTAAAATATCAAGGTTGCGAGCGTTAATAGCAATATCGCCCCCTCCGTCTGCGGCTACATTAATACGGGCTGAGTCGGCGATTACCACATCCAAAAATTGTCCAACTCCCTCATAGCCCAACTGATAACCTGTATTAACTGTTGTTAGACTGACCTGATTATTTCTGGCAACGCTGCCTAATTCAATTCGTCCACCTGGGGCCGTCAAATTTGGTTCTCCGGATGCACCTGAGGTTCCACCTCTGATAGAAATATTTCCTCCAGCCAAAGCAAGTGTTTCTCCAGTGGGAACTGCTAACTCCGCTCCCTGCACCTGGATTGCACCTGGATTGGTGCCAAACTGCAAACCGATTGGTGTATTGATGGTTAGCAAGGGAGGCGCAGACGGATCGATCGCGCTAAACTCTAGGTCATTGGCAAAGTGGATGCTGCTAGCTGTACTAGCAACAAACGAACCTCCAATGTTGAGAGTGGCATTAGGACCAAAGAGAATGCCATTGGGATTGAGTAAAAACAGGTTTGCCGTACCATTTGCCCGAATCAAGCCATCAATATTTGAGGCAGAGCGACCTGTGACGCGACTGAAGATGTTTTGCACGTCAGCAGCGTTGTTGAAATAGGCGGAACCTCCAGTAGGTACTGAGAACGATTGGAAGCTGTGGAACAGATTACCCCCTCGTCTGGCTCCGCCATCAATCTGAGCATTAACATCGCCTATGACTTGCGATCGCTCTCCTGCTGGCAACGTGTCATCGGGGACAACTTGAGCAGCAATTGGTAAAGCACAGAACACTGCGCTCACGATACTACTCATCACAACCCATGTGTATAAGTGCGACCAGTTCATATAGCTGTCCTCGTTCCCTAGTTCCAATCGATAGGAGAGGAATATTCCAGGTGCAATGCCAGGCAATTCTCCCTATGGAGCGATCGCTCACCTCACAATAGAACAATCAACAGCATCAGACCAGACAAGATAATTAAGTTAGGGTTACTAACAGCAGTCTATGGAGCAGATATGCAGAAGCGGTGTTAACTCATCTGAGGGGGAAGATCTCCAGGCGCACCAAGCAACTCGTCTCCAATCTCAGCAGAGATACGTCCAAACAGCGCCATGTCTGGTGGTTCTGTCTCATCCACTGTCCCCACTGCTGCGATCAGTCGAGCAAAGGCACTGGGCGCAGCAACGACCAACCCCCGCGCTGGTTTATCACCGGCTACAGCAACCACATGCGGTACGCCTGGAGAAATCAGGTAATTTTCTCCAGGACCCAGCACAATCTTGTCTTCACCAGCCCAAACCGTAAACTCTCCTTCTAGCACATAGAGCTGTTCAGAGTAGCGTGTATGACGATGAGGAGGAGGCTGTGTGCCAGGTGGGAAGTAGCCCTCAATCAGATCGTATTTACCTCCAGTCGTAGTGTGATCAGCAACGATAGTAAGATGAGTACCAAAAAACCAGAGAGGTTGTGCCATGATTCTCCTGTTCAAAATCAGGTTAAGTGAGCAAGCATAACGATCGGTAGCACCGACAGCAAAGAGGACGAAATTTGGATCTATACAAGACGGTTGAAGCTGCAATGCAATTTTTTGAACTATCCTGGTCTCATTCAACTATGGTCAATTCCTAGACAGACAAGCGTTCTGGACTTTGAACGTTCAACCCACGGGGGCTGGTTTGCGCTGTGTGGCTCGCTTTAATGAAATCCGCTGCCTTCTCGCCGATCATGATGGTGGGTGCGTTCGTATTTCCTGAGGTGATTGTCGGCATGATGGAGGCATCGACAACTCGCAACCCCTCAACTCCATATACCCGTAGTTCAGGATCTACTACTGCCATCGGGTCAGTGCCCATTTTGCAAGTGCCAACAGGATGCCACACCGTGCTGCCATTGTTGCGGATGTAAGCTTCGAGGGCTTCATCACTTTGAACTTCAGCACCCGGAGCAATTTCTACACCGCGAAACTCATCAAAGAAGCTGGTATGAAGCAATTGACGCATTAATTTAATTGCGAAAACGAGCTTTTGTGCATCGGTTTCACATTGCAGATAGTTCATCCGAAACATCGGTGCGTCTTTTGGATCAGATGATCGTAAGCCGATACTGCCAATGTTTTGAAGACGGGTCAAAGAAACTGCGCCAGTGAATGCCCAATCAGGCTGGGGATATCCAGGTGGTACGAACAGATTGGGACCGAAGAAAAACTGAAGATCTGGTCTAGCCTCCCAATTCTCCTCACTATGCAAAAAGAATCCAGCTTCCGCGATACTACTGGTGCTTGCCGGATGTAAATCCTGAGTTGCCTGGTATGAAACAGGAACGAGAAGATGGTCTTGGAGGTTTTGACCAACCCCTGGCAAATCAGCGACAACAGAAATTCCCAATGCTTGCAACTGTGCGGTATCCCCAATCCCGGAAAGCATCAGCAGCTTGGGCGAATCGAACGTACCCGCACTTAAAATCACCTCCCTGTTGACCCTGACCTGGTGCAGCATTCCCTCGTGCAGATATTCCACCCCAACGGCGCGAGTTCCCTCAAACAACAATCGAGTCACCAATGCGCCAGTGGTTACAGTCAAATTGGGACGCTGGAGAATGGGCACAAGGAAAGCAGCCGCAGTACTGTGTCGCTTGCCATCCTTTATAGTGTATTGATAGAGTCCCACTCCTTCCTGTTGTGTACCGTTGAAATCAGAATTGTAGTCATAGCCAAGTGCCACCGCTGCGTCGATAAAGCGTTGGGATACGACGTTTGGGGAAATTGGATCGGTGACGCTCAACTCTCCATCAACCCCGTGAAATTTAGAAGCCCCGCGCTGCTGGTGCTCCGATTTCTTGAAATAGGGCAAGACATCCTGGTAACTCCAACCGGGATTTCCTAATGACTGCCAGTGGTCATAATCGTGATGATTGCCCCGAACGTAAAACATGAAATTAATCGAGCTGCTGCCACCCAAAACTTTGCCACGGGAAGAAAAGACTTTGCGGTTGTTCAGGTAGGGTTCGGGTTCAGTAAAATAGCCCCAGTCCACCTCAGTGCCAAGCAGGTTGACGCATTCGGCCGGGATAAAAAGCTCTGGTTTCGTATCTGGGTTACCTGCTTCGAGAAGTAACACTGTTGTGTCGCTGTCTTCGGTCAGACGGTTGACGACTACGCAGCCTGCCGAACCAGCACCAATCACAATGTAGTCATAGTGAGTCATGACAGCCTCCTGAGTTGTCTGCAAGGGTTCGTTTTTGTTATTGCGCGGCATATTCACGGTTAACCGCAATTTTTTTAGAGTTGCGTTCTATGCTAGGCGCTTGTCTTGACAACGCTAGGTGAGAATAGCTGCCATCAACTGCTCCATGTCCCAGCCGCTGGTGTATCGAGTTCCATTGATAAATAGTGCTGGAGCATCCGTTACTCCACTGAGTAATCCACTTTCGAGATCTTGACTGATGCGATCGGCGTGTACTCGTCTCGATATATCTCTCAAAAATTGAGGAATATCGAGTTCGAGATGGTTGGCATACTCTACTAGATAGCAATCTTCTAATGCTTGCTGATGATTGAACAACATGTCATGCATCTGCCAAAACTTTCCCTGTGCTCCCGCTGCTGCCGCTGCCATTGCAGCCTTTTGGGCGTGAGGATGGATCTGAGGTTGAGGAAATTGTCGGAACACAAAACATAGATAGTTCTCCTCAGCCAAGTTCGTATCAAGCTGTGTTTGAACTGCCTTGATCAAGGCGTGAAGTTCTCCACAGGTAGGGCATTGATAATCTCCATACTCGACGAGCACAACCCTGGCGCTGGGCAGTCCTTGCCGATAGTCTCGCTCAGAAGGCGGTATAGCTAACGGGTTGTGGTCGTCGGATGGTTCAATTGAGGTGTCTTGACTCATTCTAAACCTGCGAAGAAAAGAGCTTTTATCGTACAAAAAGCAATGTGAAATCTCTTTCCTCTAAACCTAGAAGCGTTTGTATAATCCTAAGTTAAGGGATTAACTTAAATCTGTCGTCAACTCAAAGTTCTTATTTGCAGTAACAGAAAGATTGCTCACCGGGTTAGTCCAGGGTATTGAGGTCATATCAAACTTAAGTTCAGGTTTACGTCACCGCGACGCAGTCAGTCGAGTCATCAATTGACGTTCTTAGCAAGGCAACGGTTGTGATAACTGAGACAAAGCATTGGAACTGGACCAGGCTAGCAGGTTGGTGCATCAGTGGGGCGATCGCCAGCATCCATACTCCTGCCCTTGCCCAGCTTAATCTCACGCCTGACACGGCTCCTGGTCGTGACCTGGAAACCCGCGTTGAGAGGCTAACTCCAACAGTCGATCAAGTTCGTGGAGGAACTCGACAAGGTTCTAATGTTTTTCATAGCTTTGAGGAGTTCAATATTCCCGAAAATCGTTCTTTGTACTTTGAAAACTTAAGTGGAGTTAGAAACATCCTGAGTCGAGTGACTGGATCTGATCCATCTGATATTGAGGGGACTTTGGGCGTAGGAGAACCCGGCAACTTAGGTAGCGCTAACTTGTACTTGATTAATCCTAATGGAATTATTTTTGGCCCAAACGCTCGGTTAGACGTCAATGGCTCATTCGTCGCTACAACGGCTAATGCGATGGAGCTGGGCAGACGAGGGCTATTTAGCGCTTCTCAGCCGGAGACCTCATCACTACTCAACGTCACACCTACTGCGTTTTTATTCAACCAAATCGCGAATCAGCCGTTGAACTCTATTACGGTAAATGGTGAGTTAACTGTGCCTACTAATCAAAGCATTCTGCTTGTAGGTGGCAATCCGTTTCCAAGCGATACTGCAAGCGGTAGAGTATTGTTCA
The DNA here is from genome assembly GCA_014695345.1 of Cyanobacteria bacterium FACHB-471. GTDB lineage: Bacteria > Cyanobacteriota > Cyanobacteriia > Elainellales > Elainellaceae > JAAUTN01. Next base: position 106,706 of record JACJOC010000052.1, on the reverse strand, counting down.
ATAATGGGCTACTGGAAGCGCCAGCAGGACGAGTAGATGTCGCCACCGTTGCAGAGCCAGGTCGAGTTGGACTTGACATTCAAAGTGGTTTCTTGTTTCTACGATTTCCAGATGATTTAGCGCGATCACCCATCACCCTAATCAACGGAAGTACGATCGACGTGAGAGAGGCACCTGGAGGCGCTATCGCCATCTATGCAAGTGACTTCAATCTGCTCAACACCAGCTTCTTGCAGGGAGGCATTGGTCAAAATGCTGGTTTCGTCGGAGAGCAAGCCGGGGATGTTGTTGTGAATGCATCGGGTCGCGTTTTTCTGAATCAGGGGAGTGCGATCGGTAACTCTATACTGCAAGGCTCTACGGGGCGGGCTGGCGATATCATTGTCACTGCAAATAACCTACATCTAGACGGCAGCAGCCCAACTGGGGGATTGACTAGAATTGTTAGCCGACTCAGACCTGGCAGCTCTGCTAATCCTGCGGCGGAAGGACGAGGTGGCGATATCCTTGTTTCTGTGAGCGATCGCGTTTTACTCACCAATGGTGCTGCTATTAGCACTACTACCGATGGCACTGGAGATGCGGGCAACATTCGAGTGAGAGGCGATCGCATTCATTTTGACGGACAGACTGAAAACCTTGTTTTTGACCCAGAAGCGCCTGGTGAACCCTTTGACGGACAGACTGAAAACCTTGTTTTTGACCCAGAAGCGCCTGGTGAACCCTTTCGCTCTGAGAGCGCTGTTTTTAGTGCTGTTCGGGGACAGGGCAATGGCGGTCGCGTTCGACTAGAAGCGAGATCGATCCGCTTCACCAATGGCGGAGGCGTTAACACCAGTACTTTAGGTGAAGGAGATGCTGGCAGTGTTACTGTGATTGCGGACGACATTGTTTTGCAGGGGGTTGGCGCTGACTCTCAGTTTCGCTTCAGCGGCATCTATAGTCGGGCTGAGACAAATGCAGAGGGGGGCGGCGGCGGTGGTGTGATTCGCATTCAAACAGGGTCGCTGTCTATTCTAGAGGGTGCCACTATTACGGCTGCAACGCTAAGTGAGGGAGATGCTGGTAAGTTATTTGTCACTGCTGACAGATTTATCCGGGTGAGCGGAGTAAATGCAGACGGAAGTCAAAGCCAGTTAAACTTCAACACCTCAACTGCCGGGGACGCAGGGGAGCTAGAAATCAACACCCCTCGGTTGATGGTATTAGACGGAGCAAACGTTTCTGCCCTAACTTCTGGAGCAGGACGAGGCGGCATTTTAGAGGTAGATGCAAGTGAGTCGATTGTGGTAGACGGACGCGGTAGCCGTCTCTCATTTGATACCTTGGGGAGCGGTGATGCACGAGGAATCAGGCTAGAAACAGAGAATTTGCGGGTGCAAAATCAAGGCATCGTTACAGTGAGTAATGGGCAAAACGGCACAGGTAATCCGGGAAATTTAACTGTGTTTGCAAGAACCATTACACTGCAAGATCAAGGTTCTCTTAGGACTGAAACGCGCTCAGGCAGCGGTGGCAACATTGACCTCAACGTGGAGGAGTTAACGCTACTGCGAAATCGCAGCCTGATTTCTGCTTCTGCAAGTGCGTTTGCGAATGGTGGCAATGTCACGATTGAAACTCCTAATGGGTTTGTGCTTGCTATTTTGTCTGAAGACAGTGACATTGTAGCCAGTGCTGATGCTGGAAATGGTGGAGCTGCCCGCGCTAGAGCGGCTGGAGTGTTTGGCTTTCGCCAGTTTCGGGAACAACGAACCCGTGAAAGTGATTTCACGGCAAGCTCAGTTCTGGGAATTGATGGAACTCTAGACATCGATACAGAGGAACGCGAATTTGAAGAGCTAGAAGGCACTCCAGTCACGGCTGAAATTGCTCAAGGCTGTACAGCGAGGGGCAGCCAAACCCTGAGTGAGTTTATTGTTACAGGGCGCGGTGGGCTACCGTCTAGTTCAGATGAGGCGATCGCCCCTGATGCCGTTCAAGTTGACCTGGTTACTCGTGCGGCTGAGGAGGTAAATCTCGCTGAAGGCGATCGCTCTAGCAACTCTGAAGAAAGTACACAGGAGCAGAATAGAAATCAAATCATGCTTCAAACCCATGCTCCAGTTGTAGAAGCTCAAGGCTGGATGCTGGATGCTAATGGTGAAGTCGTTCTCACTGCGACTGCACCCCTCACTACAGCTCAGAACCCCTGGTATCCAGTTGGTTGTCGCGCATCTCAGTGAGAATTCCGCTATTTAATTTTGCAAATGATGGAAGCATAGCGATCGCAACCATTCGTAACAGTAACAGTGGCTCACAGATAACTTTCCGACTTATCCTGCTTAGTGTCAGGCTGCATCTGCTCAGTTGATAGAGTTCCTGACAGGGCAACGGTTATGATAGTTCAAAGAAAGCACTGGAATTGGACAAGGCTAGCAATCTGGTGCATGAGTGGGGCGATCGCCAGCATTAATACTCCTGCCTCTGCCCAACTTAATCTCACACCTGACACGCTTCCTGGGCGTGATGTTGGAACCAGAGTGGAAGCACTCACTCCTTCCATCGATCAAATTCAGGGTGGCACTCGACGAGGCAACAACCTCTTTCACAGCTTCGTAGAGTTCAATGTTCGTGAGGGACGAGGGATTTACTTTGAAGATCCTGGAGTTAGGAATATCATCAGTCGAGTTACTGGTAATGACTCTTCTGACATCTTAGGAAGGTTAGGAGTTGGGGTGCCTGGTGCAACGGGCAGTGCTAACTTGTTTTTGATCAATCCAAACGGCATTGTTTTTGGTGCTGGTGCTCGTCTCGATGTAGGAGGTTCATTTGTTGCAACAACAGCAGATGCTTTAGAGTTTGGCGATCGCGGAGTCTTTAGTGCTTCTAATTTTCCAACCAATCTTGAACTGTTGACTATTTCACCCTCGGCTTTCCTTTTCAATCAACTTACTGCCCAATCTATTCAAGTCAATGCAGGTGGGTTTACCGGGTCAAGTTCATACCCTCTCTATGAAAGACTTTATAGCCAGGGTTTACAAGTTCTAGAGGCACGAAGTTTAATACTTTTGGGAGGAGATGTCATTGTTACGGGTGGAAGTTTAGTCGCTCCGGGAGGGCGAATTGAATTGGCTGGAGTTTCTGAACCTGCAACAGTAGGACTTGTAGCCAACAGTGAACGTTTACATCTCAACTTGCCTGACTTTGTATCAAGAGCAGATATTTCACTCAGTCGATCTTTAGTGAATGTCACTGCTGGAAACGACGGTGATATTCTTGTAGCAGGTCGAAATATTAATCTTTTGAGCAACAGTGAGCTTCGAGCAGGAATCGGTGATGGACAAGGCTCTATTAACGCTCAAGCGGGTGATATCACACTTGACGCAACAGGCACAATGAACATTGCAAGGAGCTCAATTGTTAATCAAGTAGGAGACTATTTACTTGCAGATTCAGGGCTTCCGACGCTAGGGGCAGTAGGACAGGGGGGCAACATTAATATTCAAGCCAACTCACTTTTTCTGCGGGATAACGCTCAAGTATTTACGAATACGGCCGAGCGAGGAGATGCTGGAGACATTTCTATTCGGGTTGACGATTCTGTCTCTCTTGTTCTCTCATCCATATCCAGCAATGTAGAAGCGGCGATTGGTGATGCAGGTGATATTAGTATCGAGGCTAATTCTTTTTCCCTACGCAACTTTTCTTTCCTGTTCAATGATACTAGCGGACAAGGCAATAGCGGCAACATCTCAATTCAAGTGAGAGATTCTGTTTATGTACGAGGGAGCAACATTTTAGCAGAAGTTTTATCCACTGGGGTAGGACAGGGAGGTAATATTCGAATCGAGTCTGAAAATGGCTCTATCTCTTTTCTGGGCGGAAGCAGTTTAGGTGCAAGCACATTTGGACAAGGAGATGCCGGATCAATATTCATCCGAGCTGATGATTCTGTGTCTATTATTAGTAGTGCTGTTCAAACGGCTGTGGAGTCTGGTGCTCCTGGTGTTCCAGGGTCTAGAGCAGTTGGTAATGGTGGTGATATTGTGATTCAAGCTGAGTCACTGACTTTAACAGGGGAATTGCTCTCTGGTGGCTTTGAATCCATATTAAGAACTAATACGAATGCACAAGGGAACGCTGGAGATTTGATAATTCAGGTGGATGATTTCATTTCTTTGAGCAGCAGTGTTCTCTCGACGGGAGTAGAACCTAGAGGAGTGGGTCGAGGGGGTGACATTCATATTCACGCTGAATCACTTACTCTAGACGACGGTTCTTTGCTCAATACTCGCATTCAAGGACAGGGTAGAGGGGGAGATGTTTGGATTGATGTTTCTGATGTTGTACAGCTCGTAGGGGTTAGTCCTGAGGGAGCAATCAGCGAAATAGCTTCTAGTACCGAGAGTGGAGCAATTGGGCGGGCAGGTGATATCACAATTCATGGTTCTGATTTGCGGCTCTCAGAAGGTGCAGTTATTAATGCTCGAACTTTAAGTGGCGATCGCGGTGGTGATATCACCATCAATGCTGATTCCCTTGAAGCAACTAATGGCGGACAGATTGTAACCAGTAGTCTCAGTGGTGGCAGAGCAGGCAATATCGACCTGAATATATCTGACAGAGCTATATTTGCAGGAACTGATACAACTTACTTTGATCGCCTTGCTGAGTTCGGAGAAATTGCATCCGTGAGTCCTGCAAGTGGAGTCTTTGCAAACACTTCTGATGCTTCTACTGCTCAAGGTGGAAGCCTAAGCATGACCGTGAGGCGATTGTTGCTCCAAGATGGGGCAGAGGTCACTGTAAGCAGTCAGGGAAGAGGAAGTGCGGGAGATCTGACTATTCTAGCTAGTTCTGTTTCACTCGATAATGAAGCAAGGATTATTGCTGAAACCGCGTTTGGTGAAGGTGGAGATATTAACCTTCAAGATATAGACTTGTTGCTCCTACGCCGCGACAGCCAGATCTCTGCTACTGCTGGTATCCAACAAGGTGGAGGAAATGGTGGAGATATCAATGTTGATTCTGACCTGATTGTTGCTATTCCTACAGAAGATAGTGACATTGCCGCAAATGCCTTTGAGGGAAGCGGCGGGAATATTGATATCACAACTCAAGGTATCTTTGGTATCGAGTTTCGGGAAAGTCAAACGTTACTGAGTGATATCACTGTCAGCTCGGAGTTTGGAATCGATGGTGAAGTATCTATCAATAGACCAGATGTTGACCCTAGTAGAGGACTTGCTGAACTGCCAGATGGTGTAATAGATGCCTCTAATCAAATTGCTCAAGCTTGCCCGCCTACAGGAGGACAGGTAGCAACCGACCAACAAAGTGAATTTGTAGTGACGGGTCGTGGTGGGTTGCCGCCTAGCCCAAGTGAAGTAGTCAGCGGTGATGCGATTCAAGTTGATTTGGTGACACCCTATTCTGAATCTGAATATCAGGTTGGGAATATTCAGCTGGAAGATCTTAGAGAAGCGAGAACTCCTTCACTGGTCGAGGCTCAAGGTTGGACTGTGGGTACCAGAGGGGAAATTATTCTCACTGCAATGGTCCCTACTGTCACACCTCAGCATTCATGGCAGAATTCAGCTGGCTGCTAAGTACTTGAATAAGTTGTTTTGGAATGGAGGAAAGAAGATGAGAAGCAGCCACTCCAAAAGGTTCCGCTTACTTCGACGCTTGCTGAGATATAGGCAAGTAAAAGTCAAGCGTTTGATCACAGTACTGTTGTTAGCAGCTCTATTTTTGGGAGCAGCGATTCTACCAACTTTCGCCCATGTCATCACTGAGAATTTAGTGGTTCAAAGTTTGCCTGATGCAGAAATGCTAGACCAGCAGGGGCGGCAATTCTATCAGACAGAACAGTTTGCCGAATCAGTTTCAGTTTGGCAACGGGCAGCGATCGCCTTCCAATCCACGGGAGATGAGTTGGGACAGGCAATGGTGTTGAGTAACCTTTCTCTGGCTTATCAGCAGCTTGGACGGTGGGATGAAGCGGAGGGATCAATTCAGCAGGCGATCGCCCTTCTCACTTCTGATTCCTATCAGCGGGAGCGATCGCCCATTCTGGCTCAGGCTCTAGATGTGCAGGGTCGTTTGTATCTATCACGCGGACAGGCTGAATCTGCGGTTGAAACTTGGCAGCAGGCGGCTGATATTTACACTCAGTTAGGTGACGAAACTCTACTCACTCGCAACCAGATCAACCAGGCTCAAGCGCTGCAAAGTCTAGGATTTTATCGTCAGGCACAGGAGCAGTTGCGTGAAGTCGAGCAAACGCTGCAAAGCCAGCCCGATTCTGCGCTGAAAGTGACTGGGCTACGGAGTTTAGGTAATGTTTTGCGAGTCATGGGCAATCCGGAGGGAGCGCAACAGGTGTTGCAGCAAAGTTTTGCGATCGCAGAATCAATTTCAGACTCTCAAGCCGTGAGTGACACCTTACTTAGCCTCGGTGATGTTGCTCGGACGCAACAAGACTATCCGGCTGCTTTAACGTTTTACCAGCAGGCTGCTGAGACGGCACCTGCACCCCTACCGCGAATCTCGGCTCAACTGCGTCAGTTTAGCCTCTTGCTAGAAAATGAACAGCTAGAAGATGAACAGCTGGCAGGTGAAGGGGGCAACACGGCTGAGGACTTGTTTCCTCAAATTCTACAGCAGCTCGCAGATCTGCTGCCCAGTCGTAGAGCGGTTTATGCTCGGATTGATGTGGCTGAGAGCATGATGAGAGGTAGAGATTGGGAAGTAGGGATTGGGGAGGGGTTTGATCAGGTGGTTGAACTGCTGAATACAGCGGTGCAGCAGGCTAGGGAGTTAGAGGATTCAAGGGCGGAGGCGTATGCGCTGGGGGTGTTAGGGGAGGTCAATGAACGTCATCAACGCTGGAGCGAGGCGGAGGATTTGACCCAGGAAGCAGTGTTCATTGCTCAACGGATTAATGTCCCTGACCTTGCTTATCGGTGGCAGTGGCAGTTAGGACGGTTGCTAAAGCAGCGGGGGGAAGAGGAGAGGGCGATCGCCGCTTATCAAACTGCGGTTGAGAATCTTAACCTGGTTCGCAATGATTTACTCTCTGTCGATTCAGAGGTGCAGTTCTCCTTTCGAGATGATGTGGAACCTGTCTACCGAGAACTGGTGGAACTGTTGATCACAAGTGGCAACGATGAGGTGAGGCAAGATTATCTTGAACAAGCGATTCGACAGGTGAATGCCCTTCAGGTGAGTGAATTGGAGAACTTTCTGCGCTGTAATTTGGCGATCGCCACAGACATTCCTCAGGTTGATCCAACGGCAGCAATTTTTTACCCAATCATTTTGCCCAATCAGCTAGCAGTAATCTTGAGGTTGCCAGAAACGGGGCAGCTACAGATTCACATCAATGCGATCGCCCAAACTGAGGTTGAGCAAACCTTAGACCAATTACGACAAGAACTGGGACGACAGTATGTGTCTCCAGAAGGAGAGGCTTTATCGCAACAGGTTTATGACTGGCTGATCCGTCCGTTTAGTTCAGCACTCGCAGCAAGCAATGTAGAAACACTGGTGTTTGTTTTAGATGCTGCATTACGTAATGTACCAATGGCGGCACTGCATGATGGGCAGCAGTATTTGGTTGAACAGTATGCGATCGCCCTCACTCCTAGCTTGCAATTATTTGCTCCTGAACCACTCACCAAAATTCGGCTCAATGCTTTGACTTTTGGGCTTTCTGAGGTTAGAAGTAACTTTCCGCCTCACCAAAACTTTACTCCTCTTCAAAACGTAGAGACAGAACTGCAAGTCATTCAGGCTCAGATTCCGAGTGAAGTCTTTCTAAATCAGGAGTTTACTCAAGCAGCGCTGGAAGAACAGGTTAGCACTGAGCCGTTTTCTGTGGTTCACCTCGCAACACACGGGCAGTTTAGTTCTGACCCACAGCAAACTTTTGTCTTAGCCTGGGATGGTCAAATTGATGTCAACACACTCAGCAGCATCTTGCAGCGTCGGGACCAAAGCAGCACAGAGGCGATCGAATTACTCATCTTAAGTGCCTGTCAAACTGCCGATGGTGATAATCGTGCCACATTAGGATTAGCTGGAATCGCTGTGCAATCGGGCGCACGCAGTACACTCGCCACATTGTGGAACATTGATGATCGAGCTACGGCTGAGCTAATCAGTCGCTTTTACCAGGAGTTATCCAGTTCAGGTACGCCCATCACCCGAGCCGAAGCACTCCGCCGCGCCCAAGTTGCGCTGATTCAATCTGGCTATCCAGAACCCCTCTTTTGGTCGCCTTACGTCTTAGTCGGAAACTGGCTGTGAGGTGCAGCAGTCTAGCAAAGGAAAATGGGCGATCGCCCCCAGCCCAACGGAGTCGAGCAAACTCGTCCAATCAGTCGGTGTTGCAGAATTTAAGCTAGTCTGCGTTGCAGAACTTGAGTGAGTGGGACGCAATGCTGTTGCCTCAGTCAGCGCATCATGCCAGACTCCATGCTCGGCGTAAACTCTAATTCGCTCTTGGGGAGATGTTGCTGCTGCAAGCTGACGGTTTAGCGCTGAATCGGGCTGAATCCGTTCAACAAATCCTTCTACGGCGGGACCTTGTCCCGGTTCCCCAGTCAACTCAACTTGAAAAACCCAGCGATGAACCTGATTCACCTCCAGAGAGTGAGTTAATTGAACGCCAATAATTCCAGATTCACCATTGAGGGAAACCTGCTCCGTATAAATGGGGCGATGGTTTTGATCTAGCAGCACAAATTTTGCGGAGACAGCAGAATTGCTCAATTCAGGCGGCAAATAAAACCAGAAAGTAGGGGTGTCATCGACGGTCAGCGCTAATAGTGAGTTTGGCTCAGAACAGCTCTGCGTTTGAGTGATGAGAGGTTCGCTACCGGGTACTAACGCAATCAATCGACTTAAACAAGAGCCAGGAGAGCGAGAACCCGTTGAGGTTTGACGGGCAGGTCTGCCTGTGTTCTCAAAGCCATCCGTTTGACTTGAGAAGTTAAAAATCAATGGTTCAAACAATGGTTCAGATCTTACAGGGCTGGAGGAATCAACTGGCTGTGCCCAAACTAACACGGGCTGTAGCGCTACTCCTGTCAACGCGACAGCTAATGCAGAAATCCAGAATGTACGGTGAAGTAATAGGATCTTACTCATGATTTTAGGGGAATTACTCAATTTTAAGTTCGTAATATAAGTGAGTTATTTAATCTTATTAGCCTCCTAATACCAAATCCGTCTGTAGAGCAGCGGTATCGGTAGGAGCGAAGCATTCGGTCACAATCCCTGTCACTGAAGCACAATTCTTTTGCCGAATGCTTCGCCCGTACACCAAATAGTGCTTCTTTACGAGATGGATTCCGTACAAGGCTCTACTTAGGAACGAGGTCTAAAGATTTTGTTATCTTAATCGTCTTATTTGAGTCGCTACACCTCCGCTTGAAATGATTAGCGCAAGAGCAGCAGGAACCAGGGGCAACCAGCCACCCCACAGCAGAAACATAAAACACACTCCATGTAAGATGACAAGACTCAAACAAACTGAGAGTCCTAACTTTAGGGTAGCCATGTTTGTTGTTCTTGAGAGTGAATAATTTAGGAAGAGAGGCGATCGCCACATCCACACCAGCATTCCTCCAATCCAAGCCCAGAACCCAATCCAAACGGCTTCAAGCCCCTGCGGTAACCACCATAGGAGCGATCGCTGTTCGAGAACAGCACTAATGATTTGGCTAATCATGTGCGCCTGAATCACAACCCCTGGCATTTCAGCTTGAACAAGCCCGCTTCGATAGGGCGTTGGATGTGAATCAACGTTGTCTATCGTGACTCCAATTAAAATAATGCGATCTTTAACCAGTTCTGCAAGCTGTGAGTTGCCAAGCGAACCATCCAAGATTTGTCGAAGCGGAATCTGGGTGAAAGCAGCCGAGCGGTAATTGAGCAGCGTCTGATATCCGTTTGCCTCAGCAGTCGAGAGTTGATATCCGCCTGTATTGAATTCTAGTTTTGGAAAGGAAAACCCTCCAACCTGTAGCACGCCAGCTTCTGTAAACTGTAGCGGCAGCACCTTTAACTGTTCTAAATAGGCTGTTGCCGCTCGCAAACTAAGGGACTGGTTGGTCGGACAGTATGAGTCCGATGCCATTCCCAATAGATGGCGACGAATTACGTTATCGGGGTCAAGCACTGAATTGGTGAACCCTAAACGCTCGGCTGGCATATCCGGTGGCGGCAGAATTTGCTCATCATCTGCTTGACCCATTCGACAAACACTAATGATGTTTTCGCGTTGCTCTAAATAGGCTGCCAAACTCGGTTCAAACTCAAACTCATGATAAATGTCTGAAGCAATGATGCGGGGCTGATGCGGCTCTAGTTTTTGCAGCAGTTGAGCAAATGCCTGGTCAGAAAGGGATCCTTTTCGCTGCATACCTCTCTGCTCCTGATATTGCACATCTGCATCATCAATGGTGATAACAAGCAGACGGTTATCGGGCGACTCAGCGGGACGTAGCTGCATGAGTTGATCAAATGCCCGCAACTCAAAGGGTTGCAGTACTCCAAGCGATCGCACACCCACTACCAGGCTGGTCGCCAATACGCTAACCAGGCAAACCATCCTGATTCTTGAAAAGATTCTCTGTCGGCGCTGTTTTGTGGGTTGGGAAGGGGTTGCAGTTGTAGGGAGAATTTGAGGTGGTTGAGGTTGAGGCTGTAAGTGAGATGATCCAGCTTCGTCTACCTGCCCTCGTAAGCTCTGCCAACTCGGAGGAGACTCAGCCGGGTTCTGGCAAATCATGGGTAGCCACGTCGCGCAAGGATAGTTATCTTCTAGCCCTTGCAGCCGCTCTCGTGCCTCTCGCACTGAGACATAAAGTGGTTGTCCTCCGGCAAAGGCAGCTAGAAAATGCCGCAAGAAAGTTTGAGCGACTTCATCAGGTACAGGCTCCCGCATGACAATTACCTGGGCAATGTGCAAATCCGCTAGGGATTGGGCTAATCCCAAACCATCACAAGAGTTGAAAATAGAAAGTTTCAAACCCTGGGCGATCGCCCGTTTCAGCGCGTATCTCAACTGTTCAAGGGTGAGGCGATCGGTTTGATTAAGTTGCAGTAGTCCTTTCTCACTCCCAAAATCATCACTAGAGCTGTGACCTGCGTAAAAGAGAATATCCCAGCCTTGCCAGAGGTGTTCATTTAACTCTTCCAGCGTTGGCTCTACTAAAAACTCAATTTCGGCATCGCTTGCAAGTTGCTCTAAGGCGAGGCGATCCTTCTCAACATCAATTGCTTGACTGTTACCCAGAATGGCTAAGATCTTAACTTCAGGAGAATTCCGGTTTGTCGGTAGTCGGTTTGGACGTTGATAGTTTGATGTACTCAGGGCCATTTCTGCTTTGGGATAATCCTCAAAAAATTGCCAGAGATGCCAAGGTAGATGTCGCAGTAGGGGATCGTTAGTTTCAATGATGAATCGCACCTGATCAGACGGCGCTAGCTGCGTTCGGAGCGACTGATCAATGCTGTGAAACGGCTCTGAATTTAACCAGTGATTCAATTGATCGAATAGCTGCTGACATAAGTCACTGAGTTCGATTTCAGAAACGTTGGTAACATCTGCTGTCTCAATTTCTAGACGCAGCCCAAAGTCCAACCGTTGATAGAGCGCCAAATAAAGCAATCGCCACCGTCTGTAGAGTTCGGCCAACTGAGGAGCTGCGGCTAAACGCCCTGTAAATTTCATCGGGTAGATGTCACTTTCGTCCCACAACTGAGCCGTAACGGACGCAAAGCCATTACTTAAATTTCCTTCTCCGAGACTCAGAACAATTAACTTAACCATCACAACCTAAACAGTTCGCGATCGGATTTTAACCATCAAACTTTAATCATCAAATTGTAAACATCTCCGTCAAACAAGTTTCATGGAATGCAACCTGAATGTCAAAACACTCTCCAGGCAATCCTCGAAATCTTTTGAGTTGAATGTAATTATCGTGGCTGCGCGATCGCACCTCTTGCAGCATTTCTCCTGATGGTGAGAGCAAACTCATCCTCAAATCTGCGGGCAGATAAGTTTCTCCTCCCATGGGATGCATCTGGACTAAAATCTCCATTTGCAGCTTTGCTTCAGATGCGTTGATCTGCCCCGCACTTGGCATGATTGCGACCATTAGCGCAACCGATCGCTCCTTCAGGCTCAATCCCAGGTCAATCAGCTTAGCCCGCTTCACCGTTGCCTCACTCAGGCGATCATTTCTAAGACTGACGGCAAAATGAGGTTGCCCAGAGAGCAAGAGTGAGTCAAGCGATCGCCAACCTGTTTCAAATAGGTTTTCAAGCCACTGGCTTAGATTCACCCGTTCATTCACCTGAGAGTTTACCGGTGAATTGGAGAAGACTGCAGGTGCAGATTGGCTCAAATGCTCTAGAAGTGAGTCGAGCGATCGCAACTGGCTCACTGGCACTTCTTCTACATTAGAAATCTCTGTAAAGCCTAACAGCGTTGCCGTTTGCAGCGATGGATCAAGCTGCACTGCGACACAGCCAATTCGGTCTGACCAAACTTCTGGTGGAATGTAAACCACCTGCACATCGGGCAGTACTGGGCGACACTCTAGTTTGCCGCGATCGCAAACCTCCAAATCAGCGACATCCATTGCCGCCTGTATAACTGGATCACGGCTCTGGCTCGCTTCCCAATTGGTCTTAACGCCCATACAGCGTAAGTAGAAATCAACCGCAGATACTGCCAAAGTATTCAGATAAACTTGTTTGGCTTTAGCCGAATCGCGGTGCTGCCTGCGAAACTGTTCAGCCAAACTATGGTCTGACGGGCGGAGAGGTACAGTAAAAGTTGAGAGTTCTGATATCACCATAATATGCCTAGCTTAAATCGCATCATGAGTACAATATTCTTTCAACCGGGTAGAGAACTTGGTTAAGCATCGATAGTAAAAGCTGCTCACCGTTGGAATCTTCAAATCAAACTCGGCTGAAATTTCCTTCCAAGACTTTCCCAAAATTCGCCGCTGCAACAAGACCTGAAAAGTGGCTGCCGGATGATCTTTAATGTATTCTGCCTTCAAGATATCTTCTGGGTCTTGATCAACACAGGCTTTGAGCTTCTCCGTTAGCGTCTCCTGTGGCTCAGGCGCAGTAAGGTTATCCAGATCAGACAGCGTTACTCGCTGCACGTCTTGGCGACCTAAAACCTTTGGAATCGCTTCTCTAAAAAAACGCCGGTCTAGCAGCATGTTCACCCACGCCATCACAGTTCCTCGCTCTGGGTTATATCGCTCAACGTGTTGACAAATAAACAGCATGAGTTCCTGAAGCGCCTCATCGTAAATGTCCTGATAAAAACCAGAAAATTTACCTTGCTGGGGACGGCAAAGCCGACCCGATCGGAGAATTGCCTGCACAAGCGATCGCAACGCCGACTGCCGCTCCGGAGACAGTGGGGGATGCTGTTGGGCTGAGAGCGCGAGTTGCCCGAGCTGCTGATTAAATTCATCTAACTCCGTTTGATTCATGGGGAACCCTACAGTTGCAAGAACTGTTGCAAGAACTGTTGCAAGAACCGATGTAAACCTCTACTTATCTCTCGGCATAATAACTCCCAGTTTTATGCAAATTTTGCCGGGTTGTTGAAGAGATTTTGGTACTGCTTCCTCCTACCGCTCATCCTACCTGAGATGAACAAATGTTCTTAATCTTTTCATCCTGTAAATTGCGACTTAAGACAGATCTTGGATCAAGGCGCTTTTAAGTTTTTGGGGCTTGTCGCGATCGCTTCTTAGCTCCAAAATTCTCCAAAGTTGGGTTGAGTCATCGCTGCAAGATGTGAATGGTCTCATCCTTACTACCACTCACTAAAGTTCTTCCATCCGGGCTAAATGCGATCGAGCTTACGTCTCCTGAATGTTCAGAGAAAGTATTGATCAGCTTTCCAGTTTGCAGATTCCAAAGCTTAATGTCTCTACTACTGCTGGCAAGCATCTGCCCATCGGGGCTAAAGGCGATCGCCAACACTAAATTTGTATGTCCAGAGAAAGTGCGAATTAGCTCTCCTGTTTCGATATTCCACAGCTTAATATCACCTCCACCACTAGCAAGCGTTTGCCCATCGGGGCTGATCGTCAGTGCTCTTACCTGCCGCAGATTGCCAGTGAGAGTACGAAGCAGCTCTCCAGTATTGAGGTTCCACAGTTTAATAGTTGTATCGTGACTGCTACTGGCGATCGTTTGTCCATCAGGGCTTATGGCAACGGAATAAACCCCCTTTTCATGTCCAGAAAGTGTGTGAATAAGCTGTCCCGTAGTCAGATTCCAAACTTTCACAGTATTATCCCAACTGCCACTCACGAGCGTTTGCCCATCAGTACTGATAGCAAGGGTTCTCACAGCTTCTGTGTGCCCAGTCAACTTATTTAACTGTTTTCCATCTAGACTCCAAAGTTTAATGGTTTGATCGCTACTACCGCTAGCGATCGTTTGTCCATCAGGACTTATTGCAACTGCCAAAACTCGACCTGAGTGACCCGAAATAGTTTGATTCAACTCGCCAGAAGCTAAGTTCCAGAGTTGAATTAATCCGTTTTCGCTGCCGTTTACTAGAGTTTGCTGATCTGGACTGATGGCAACAGACCATAGCCAGCCAGCCCGTCCTAAAAGCGTTCGAATTTGAACATTTTGCCAGTTTGCACCCGCCTCACACTGCTGCAAGAGGCTTTCAAGTTCTGCATCAAAATTTGTGCGGTTTGCATGATCAAAAGCAGTTTGTGCAGTAGAAATACATTCCTCATAGTTTCTCTGTGCTGCTAATTGCTTAAGCTCTTGTCGTAATTGCAAGGCTTGCGATCGCCTCAATCCATACAACAATCCAAACAACACTAGACTTACACTAAAGCCCGTTGCGATCAGCCACAAAGGTTTTATATCTAGAGATTTACGTTGCATTACTTAAACCTCAAGTAGGGCTAAAAACGATTATGGCGAGTCAGGAACGCAGACCAATTTTGGGACTGTAGTCCATCAAACCGAAAAATGTTTCTGTCTCTACTACCACTGAGTAGAGCTTGACCATCAGGGCTAATCGCGAGGGAGAGAATCCAATCTGAATGAGGAGAGAGCGTGGTTAGAGATTCTCCAGTGCCTAAGTTCCAAAGCATGATGGTTTGATCAACGCTACCACTGGCAATAGTTTGGTTGTTGGGGCTGAGAGCAAGAGCTGTTATCCGGTTTTCATGCCCAGACAAAGTTCGACCCAGTTCTCCTGTATGCAGATTCCAAATTTTGATTGTCCTGTCCCAACTGCCGCTCACGAGCGTTTGATTGTCAGAACCAATCACAACCGTCCTGACTGCATCGGAGTGACCGATAAGCGGTGGACGAAGCAGTTCACCCGTCTGTAAGTTCCAGATTTTGACAGTTTTGTCACTGCTGGCACTGGCAAAACTGTTGCCATCCGGACTCATCGAGATCGACCACACTGGGCCGCTATGTCCTGCTAGAGTTTGATTAAGTTCACCTGTATTTAGATTCCACAGTTTAATCGTGCCGTCATAGCTACCTGTTGCTAGAGTTTGTCCATCTGAGCTAATAGCCACAGCCCAAACAGGTGCTAGGTGTCCTCTCAAAGTTTGCTTGAGTTTACCGGTTTTGATATTCCAAATATGAACGGTGTTGTCACTCTGTCCACTCACTAAGGTTTGTCCATCTGGACTAATTGCAACTGAGCGAACTGCACCTGAATCCCCTGCCAGAGTCCGAATCAATTCACCTGTTTTTAAGTGCCATAGTTTGATGGTTGAGTCTTCACTTCCACTGGCAAACGTTTGTCCACCTGGACTGATTGCAACTGACCAAACAGCTTCTTTGTGTCCAGGGAAGGTGTGTGCTATTGACAGCTCGGGCAGTTTGGGCGATCGCGCTGCTTGTTGCTCTATAGAGGAGACCGTTGGAAACAAGGAACTGAATCCATTTATTCCACTCATTAGCGCTAACACAATCGCCACTCCTGAACCAACCAATAGCCAGGGAGCTTGACGCTGGAAGTGAGTTAATTTATCTTGAGCAACCTTGTGGTTTTGATGACTCAGGTTTTTCCATCTCAAAGGTTGCTCGGCTGGATTTTGGTAAATCACAGGCAACCAGGTTGCGCAGGGAAAGTGATCTTCTAAACCCTGTAGCTGTTCTCGCGCTTGGCGCACTGCTAGGTAAAGCGGTTCACCCTGCACAAAAGCTTTCAGAAAGTGCTTGAGAAATTCCTGAGCAACCAGATCTGGGACAGGCTCTCGCATTGCAATCATTTGAGGAATGTGCAAGTCTGCTAATTGCTGCACCAAACCCAAGCCATCACAGGAGTTAAAAACTGCCAGCTTCAATCCTTGAGCGATCGCTTGCTTGAGGGCATACTTTAACTGGTCAAGCGTCAGACTATCAGTCGGATTGATCTGAATTAGTCCTTTTTCCTGACTAGAACTATGTCCTGCAAAAAATAATACATCCCACCCCTGCCACAATCGCTCATTTAATTGTTTTCGCTGCGGCTCTACTAAAAACTCAATTTCTGCTTGGTCTGACAACCGTTCTAGAAATGCTCGATCCTGGTTTAGATTGATGCCCTGGCTGTTGCCCAAGATTGCTAGGATCCTAACTTTATCCTGGTTATTTCTAAGGGATGAACTCTGCGATCGCTGATATTCTGAAGCGCTGAGAGCAATCTCTGCCTTAGGGTAGTGTTCAAAGAAACTCCAAACATGCCATGGAAGTCTTCGTAGTAGAGGGTCATTGGTTTCGATCAACACTCGAATTTCGTCTGAGGCATTCAAGTTCGTCCGTAGTTGCTGATCGATGTTACGAAATGGCTCCGAGTTTAGCCAAACATTGATTTGGTCAACCAACTGCTCACACAGTTCACTAAACTCAACCGCAGATACATTGGTGATATCAGATGCTTCAACTTCGATGCGAGCAGACAAGTCTAAGCGATGGCAGAGCGCATGATACAGCAACTGCCAGGAGCGATAAGTTACTGAAATTTGCGGTGCGGCAGGTAGGCGACCAATAAACTTTACTGGAGGGAGTTCGGGGCACTCCCAAAGGTGAGCCGTCACAACCGGAAAGCCGCTGTGTAGATCGCCTGTTCCTAAACTTAAAACTACTAGCTGACTCATTACGATCTTGACTGCTTTTAGTCAAATTGTAAAAGACTCTTTGATGCTGGTGCTCCCTAACCTTAATTGAAGATTAAACCGTTCTCCAACTAAACCGCGAAATCGCTTTAGTTGAATGTAGTTATCTTGACTGCGGGATTGCACCGTTTGTAAAATCTCTCCTGTTTCTGTAAGCAAAGATAGTTGAAAGTTAGTTGGCAGGTAAGTTTCTCCGTTCGCAGGGTGCAATTGGACTAAAACGCCTACTTTCTGCTCAGTTTCTGGTGTAATCGCCATTAGTAAGACCGCGGGTTGTCTCCCCAATTGAAACTCTACATCAAATAGCTTGGCGCGTTTTACAGTTGGCTCACTCGGTTGAGGGTCGGTCCGGACACTAAAAATCAGTTTAATTTAATTCCTGTTCGCTAAGATTTTACCTCTAGAACCCTCCTCAGCTTTTGTAACTTATCGCGATCGCTTCTTAGCTCCTTCTGCAAAACCTCGTGCTTTAAGATGCGTTGTCTAATTGGAGCTTGATTGCTCTCTGTTTCTGTCGTGATCCGAGTAGTTTGGTGCTTGGCAGCTTGAAGAATTTTTTCTACGCGCTGTTCTTCAACTTCCAGCGCTGTAGTTAGATTTTGCACCAGTCTTTCAACTAGACGATTTTTTGCAAGCGCTTGATAATAGCTACGCAGATTATTTCTAATCTTTTCAGCCTCCTTTTCTCGCTCTAAGTCTCGGTCTTCTCGATAGAGACGAATGAGAGACCTGAACAGAAAATAGAGAATCACAAGTAACACAATAGTTGAGATGTAAGGAGAAGCTTTGAATGCATTGACGATGGGCGCTGAGATGTGTTGCATAATCTGCCTTCTGCCTGCAATGCCCAGCACACTAAAGAAGCTAAACATGAATATGAACTGCATCCACTGTCCTCTAATTTTTTTGAGCATATAAACTACTGGAGAGGCTTCCTGATAGCGGCTCTCGCTTAAAGGCATTGCGAATGCTTCCTCGAAAACAGCTCGGTTGTCAATGCTCTGCTCCGGTTGAAAGAGAGAGCGGTTTAAGTTGACGGAAGGAATTGAGTGGAGCATTTCATAAGCTCTCTGCAGAAGTTCCCTCAAACTACTTTGAGGACATAAACAAAGTATTTCCCACTGTTCATCGGCCCACCAGCTCAGTTCAGAGCGACAAAAATTCATGAGAGCCGTATTGGCATCAATTGTTTTTTCTTCGACGGTTTCTGGTTTTAATGGTTTACGTTTAGCTCTCTTAGATTCAACCACTTCAATCGTAGAAAACCGCAGCTGAATATATTTGCGACCTCGATACTTTACAACATTTGGTTTTAGCTGATCGAGAAATCGGCGAATTTTGCAGGAGATGCTGTTTTCGAGATAATCATCCAATAAATCAACCTTTGACTGTTTCAGCTTATCCTTTGTCTGTTTAAAGAATATTGCTTTGTCATCCTGAATTTGCTTTAGAATTTCGTCAACTTTTTCTTTGATTTGGTGTTGTCCTGGCTCTTTTAATTTTGCTTCATCCCGTTCGGTTTCCCTTGCCAGTTTCCTTTCGTCCAGGTCAATCAACTGTTCAACCAGATGCAATTGAGCCAATACTTGAGCGGTTAGACGTTTGGTCAAAATATCTTCGGGCTTACGTTTGACCAGTGACTCCAATACTTTGAAGAATTTGTCTGATTCATGTTGAGAATTAACACTGAGTTGAGCCGCTGATGCTCCAATGTAAGAATTGCACAGTGGAAAGCAAAAGACATCTAGAGGAGATGTTTGGAGCCAAGCATTCATTCTGGACTGGTGTAATTTAGCAGCTTCGGGCTGGCTAAGCGGATCTGGTAATTCTGCTATGACCAAAAGATTAGTAAATCGAGCGGCGCGAATCTTTTCAAGCAATTGTTGCTCGGCAGCAGTTAGAGGTGGCTGGGGATTTATCACCCAACACAACACATCGCACTCTGTAACTAAAGTATCGAATTGCTGGCTGCTAGAATCCGTGATGGATTGATATTCAAAGAGCAACTCTGGACTAGTTTCAGTAGAGGTTGGAGCGCCTAAGGTGATGCGATCGCCCTCTATCAAAATCTGACAGCCCTGCACCTGCTGTTCGTTAATGTAGGTGCCGTTTCTGCTCAAGTCACAGATTTGCCAACTGACGTAAGCTGGATTAGAGTTAGCCTCTACACAGGGCTGGATGTTAGCGTGGTATCCAGAAACCGACACGTAGGGGTCAGGAATTAGAATCTGGCATTCAGGGTGTCGTCCAATTGCCAATTCGTCTGTTGCAGAAAGTTGATAGCGCTGTGGCGAGGCATCCGTTTGTAGAATCAGAGCCGCTGTGGGTTCGGATTGAGTCAGCTGCAAGTCATCGGTTAGCGGTGTAACCTTAAACTGATAAGCTGCTGATAGTTCACGGTTCCTCAAAAGGTCATATAGCGCTTTTGCTGAGTTTGGATTGTGGCTCACAATTTGCAGGGTTAATTTCCCCTCTTTGAGGGAAGCAACACTCTTCTCTAATGTTTGAGCGATCGCTTCAAAGTTACTGTGCTGCTGGATTCCAGGCTGTTGGCTTCTGGCAGCAATAAACTGCTGGATTTCCTGAATGCTCTTGACCAATTTCTCAGATTTAACTGACATAACTTCTATTCCATCGATTACTAAATTCGCTACGGAAGTGAGTGAGCCTGAGGCATCCGCCAAAGTTTGATTGTTCTATCCCAGCTTCCACTGGCGATCGTTTGCCCGTCTGGGCTAATCGACACCGAGTGAACTTCACTGGTGTGCCCTCTAAAGGTGTAGAGCGGTTCACCTGTATATAAATTCCAAAGCTTCACCCTATTGTCTGCACTGCCGCTGACCAGCGTTTGGCTATTGGGACTAACTGCAACCGTGTAGACTTCATCTAAGTGTCCAGATAGAGTGTTAATTAACGCTCCACTGTGTAAATTCCAAACTTTAATTGTGTTATCTGCACTGCCGCTAACCAACGTTGCGCCATTGGGGCTGATGGCAACGGCATGAACTTCTGCTGAGTGCCCCCTAAACTGATTCAGAAGTTCTCCTGTAGGTAAGCTCCACACCTTCACAGTATTGTCTGCGCTACCTCCAACCAGTAACCAGCCATCTGCACTGATATCCATTGAGGTAGTAGGGGCGGTATGCCCTGTGAAATCTTTCACGAGTTCACCCGTTTCCAAGTCCCAAATTTTGATGGTGTTGTCTTCGCTGCTACTCACCAAAGTTTGACCATCCGGACTCATGGCGATCGCTGAAATCGTCCAGGTGTGCCCTCTCAACGTATGCAACAGTTCTCCAGTATCCAGATTCCACACTTTGATGGTGTTGCCCATGCTGCTGCTAGCCAAGAGTTTCCCATCCGTACTAGTGGCGATCGCCGGACTTTCCCCTGAGCCCTCTGTTAGAGTTTGAATCGCATGTCCCAATGTGATATCCCAAACCTTGATAGTTTTATCTGTACTGGCGCTTGCGATGTTTCCATCTGCGTTGAAGGCGATCGCTGTAACCATTGAGGAGTGTCCTGTAAGGGTCGTGATTAACTGCTCATCCTGTCGTTCTAACAACTCGGTTGATTGTGTGTTTCGGGAGGAACCCGATCCAGACAGATAGCCCCCAAAAATGGTTGCCCCGATCAGCATCAGCCCTATACCCGTCAACCGGGATATCATTTTAGGCTTGAGCAAAACTTTGAGCTGACGCAATCTTTGATTAAGGCTAGTTTGCTCAGCCTGCCCAGATTCCGAGTTCTGAGTTGGTGTGAGCGCTCGCTCCGTCTCCCGTGTCGGTCGATTTGTTCTCAATGACTCACTAGGGGGAAACAGATCTGGTAAAGGTTGAGAGGAAGCCTCAGGTTGAGTTAGAGCAGGTCTTACCTGAGTAGGTGTGTAGATGGGATTTGCTGCTGGTGACAGTGCTGGAGCAGTGGGAGCAACTTCTGGTACAGAAGGAGCGAGTTGTTGCAGATCTTGTAAGACTTCCGTTGCGGTTTGATAGCGATCTTTCCAGTTGTACCGGGTCATGGTAGTTAATATAGCCACCAGTTCAGGATCCACTTGAGCTTGCTGTGTCCAAAGCACCTCTGCAACATGCAGACTTTCCTCAAAACTGCGGGGATGAAGCCCTGTCAACGCTTGAATGCAAATCATGCCAAGAGCGTAAATGTCGCTGTTCAGGCAAGGTCTGCCTCGAATTTGCTCTATTGGAGTGTACCCTGCACTGTTGATTGCAACAGTTACATCACTTTGTCGAGCTATATTTTCAGAAGATTTCGCAGATGTATTCTGTAGGTGTTTGACGGCACCAAAGTCAATTAGAACTAGCCGTTGGTCCTGTTGGCGACGAATAATATTCTCTGGCTTAATGTCTCGGTGAATGATGCCATGCTCGTGAACGAATGCCAGAATATTTAAGACTTCTTCTAAAAGCTGAATAACTTGAGACTCAGACCAGCGATCGCCCCTTTCCTGAGGTTCCTTGTGCAGTGGTGTAGCTGCTTCAGGGCTAGATCCATGTTCAATCAACAGTTCCTGACTAAGCGGGTGTCCTTTAATGAACTCTTGTACCAGGTAAAACTCTCGGTCTTTCTCAAAATGTGCCAACAGGCGAGGAATCTGGTCATGATGTCCCAGCTTTTCAAGAGTTTCTGCCTCTTTGCTAAATAAGCGCCTGATATCATCTAAGCTATCAAGTTCGGCTGTTGACAGCGGTTTGAGATGTTTGACCACACATTTGGGATGTCCAGGACGGCGAGTGTCTTGAGCAATGTAAGTTTCTCCAAAGCCACCTCTGCCAAGTTTACCAATCACTTGATATCGTCCGTCTAACAGTTGATCTAGGACAACAGGTTGAATTGAAACGGATAGATTTTCGGAAATGTCAACATGGGTAGGCATAAAACATATTCCAGACGCAGTTCTCTATCTAGTTCTCGTTTGGAAAAATTGCGTTTTATGCAAACCATCGATAATTTTCAGGTCAAGAACAGAAATTTAAAGCTTGCTCACTGAGCCACAAATCAAATATGTACTTTTGTAACAAGTTGCAGAATTCTGGCATCTCGGCAACAGAGAAACAAATAGAAGGTTAAGCGATCGCCTTGCAAAGAACTGCTCCAGGAGAAGTCAAGCTACCGAGTTGAAAGTTTTGTAGGAGATGAGTGATGAAGTCTTCTCTGGTTTTGACCGTCGTAACAGTACTATTCTTCCAATTCTTTTGGCTAGCTCCACTGCTAGCAGGAGTTTGGGGGCTCTGGTATAGCTGGCAGATGATATCTAACCCTGACTTTGCCCGCACAGAAGTAGATACCTGGCTGCGTTCTCAAGAAATTGCTCAAGTTCAAACCACTCATTGGAATAAACCGCGATTTGTTGATGCGCTTTGTTACACCACAATCGGTCCCGTGGGAGTCGTGATGGGAATGTGGCTGTTCCTGCAACAGCTCAATTGAACACAGTAATCATTTGCAGAAATACAAAAGGAGACAACGATGTCAGATATCACCGATTTAATTGATCAGAATATTGAGAAGATGCGAGAACTTTCTGGAGAAGGCGATCGCGCTCTTGAGGAAGTGAATGAACTGGAAGAGTTAATCAATACTCTGGGCGAAAATTTAGCGTCCAAAGAACAGGAAACCCTCTCTAGCTTTGAAACCCTCAGCCAACGCCTGGAAACGTTAGAACAACAGTTGGGCACCGAGATCCAAACGGCAAAGGATAGCCTCAGTCCGATTCAGGAAGCCGCTCAGGGAATTGAAACCCAACTCACCAAATTTGCCGAAATGATTCGCGGACAGCTTGGCGATCTGCAAAGCAGCGCCGAAGAAATGATGGGGGAAATTGAAACCAAAGTAACTGAAATTCAACAGAATCTCGACACAATGACCACTCAGACGGAAGAATTTAGCTCTGAAGTAGACACGCTAGAAGATGAAGCCGTAGCAGAGATTGATGGAATGAAAGAATCCGTCGTGTCAGCTCGCGGTGAGTTTACCCAAAGCCAAACTAAACTCAATGATGAGTTCACATCCCTGATGGAATTAATTGGAGAAAAACTGGAAGCACTGCAAGCAGATTTTGAGCATCTGATTGAAACCAGTAACACTGAACTGGGCGAATTAGATGTGGCGTTAGAAATGGCTGCCAGTGATGCTTTTACAACTATTCAAGAGAAGTTCAATGAAATCGGTGAAGGAATCACTACATCAGCCCAAGAACTAGTCGAAGCGGTTGCAGCAGTTGGAGAAGAAGCCGTAACCAACTGCGAGGAAATGAACGATCGCTTTGGCGACATCATCGACAAATGTGGTGATGTAGTGGCAATCATCCAGGAGATGATGCCTACCCTCGAAAACGTGCAAGAGACACTCGGCTAAGATTTCTGCAAAAATTTGTCCACTCGTTGTTAATCAGGAGAATTCATCATGGCTGAAGCGGCTGAACTCAATACTAATGTTGAAGAAACTTCAGATGCACTGGAACGACTGCTCACAACCCTAGAGCAGGCATGTGGAGATTTTCGAGAGCTTGCCACAGAACTGGAAACTGAAACAGAAGAACTGCGCCAGGGGGATGAACTAGACACACAGCTAGAAGCACTGGAGCAAAGCCTATCCGATGCAAATACACAACTGGAAACGGCAGAGACAGAAATCACGACTGCTCTAGATGAGTTGGAAGGGGCGATCGCCGATATCTCCACCGAACTCGAAGAGGCAAACGGCACCATCACCGAGATGCAGGGAGAATTCGGAGAACTCACGACTGCTATCACCGAGTTTGAGACAGAAATGACCGAAGCTCAACAGGCACTAGGTACCTTTGAAGGAGCAGTGACCCAGCTTGAAGATGGACTGACAGAGGCAATTCAAGCTACCCAGGAAGCCTTTGAAACCCTAGAGCAAACCATCACCGAAGCAGAAACCCAGGTAGACACTTTCTCTGAAATTGAAACCGACATGGATGAACTCGTCAGCGAACTGCAAGGCACTCATCGAGAAGCGATTGAAACTAGCTTTGATGAACTTAGCGAGGAGTTGAGAAGTACTCATTCCGAGGCAATCATCACCGCTAGTAACGACTGCGAAACCAACCTCACGGAGCTATTTGAAACCTTCAGCACCGACGTGAGTGAAGCGATCGAGCAATACGAACAGGATGTCACTGAGACGATTTCAACCCTTGCAGATGAGTGCGAAAACACTCACAAAGCAGCAGTTGGAGAAGCAACGGAAGAAGTCACAGGCGGAGCCGTTGAAGACATTGAAGGTGAAACGGAAGAAACCAGAGGCGAAATGGAAGATGCTCTATCCGTAATGAGTGAACTTGATCCCCTCACTCAAGAGGTTGTCACTGCCGGAAATGTGATGGTCGCCGCTAACACAATGGTCGAAGAAATGCTGGCTTGATCAGGTAGCTACTATTCCTTATCCGACCAATTAACCTATTGAGGACATTCTGTAATGACCATAGCAGATGAATTGATATCCCGTATTGATGCAGCAAAGAAGCAATTGCAAGAGGCTAGCACTGTTCTTGAGAATTACCGAGTTCAAGATGATAGATTGACGACTTGGATCCCTAATTTTGGTCCTATTCCTATTCGTATGACTTTTATAGAGGGGGTAAAAATGACGGAGACGGAAGCAAGAATGCTAGACGATCTTGGGCGATCGGGCGGAATAAGAGACATCTTAACAGTTAGAGGTATTGGAGAGCATGCAATTAGCGAGTCAGAGAATCAATTTCCTCAATCAGGTAACATACCTGATCATGTCCCGAACAATCTTCAAGGCGAATGGATAAACAGTGATGGGCACCGAGATGCTTTTCGTCACGCTTATTTGAATAGTCTATTAACTAGAGAATTTGGAGAAGAATGGACTTCTCAATTTACTACAGCTCATGAAGCGTTACCAGACAACCCACCCGATCGAGAAGCGATGGATTTATATAACAACGAAGTTGGGCGACAGATTGCAGCAGACAACCCAGACGCAAGTAATGCAGAGTTGGCACAGTTAATTAGGCAAGCAATTGATAATGGAGAACTGGCTGTTCTTGACCAAAACGGAGAGCCTGCCTGGAGTAACCAGGTACTTGAGTGGCAACATGGGTTAGATAGTAGTGCCTCTGAGGAAGGTGGGCAGCCGATTCCTAACGGTAATGCGCCGGTAGAACAGCCTTACGACTGGGAGCGGTAAAGGGTTAGCACATGAATTTTCCTGAAAGATGCTCTGTAATAACATTCCGTAAAAATGCCATCTTGCAGAAAGTGCTCACTATAAGGCATTTCCAGTAGTGAGTATCTGTCATGATTTTCGAAGTGTGTACTTTGCAAGATGTACAACAGGAAACTTTCTTAGACAATTCACATTAGGATGGGTTTTCAAATGAAATTCGTTTTTGTTGTAGTATCGTTTGTCGTAGCAACTGCACTATTGTTGATTGCTTTAGATAAGGAACTAAGAACTGTGTTTCATCAGATGAAAGCGATTAGTCAGATTATTTCAATTGGTGGTTTTGACGCTGATTTGTGGAAGGCCCAATTTAGAGAAAACAAGCGTGATAATCCCCGTATTCGCATGGTTCCTGCTTTAGAACGAGAAGTGTTACGAAAAGGGATGTCTCGAGAAACAGTAAGAGAGATCCTTGGATTGCCTGAACAAGTTCAAGGAAATGTAGATCTTTATGATCTAGGTGTCTCCCCCTACGGAATTGATTATGAGCAATATGCAATTACGTATGATCAGGAGAATGAAGTAGTTGAATTCTCCTTGCGTCGTGGATGAATATAAATAACAGCGACCGACGCAGATCAGATCAGAAGGATAAGCCCCAACAGAAACAAAAGCCGTGTTGAACCTTTCAAGAACACGAAATTTCATCTTCAGAATATTCATTATCGAGTTCGAAGTAGCATCATTCGGGCTTTGAGCCTGAAAGGATATTTAAGAAGTTTGGTTCGTAGCCCAGAAATGTGTGGCGCGAGGCATTCGGGCAACAAATCTCAGTCTATTCCAGGGTCTATTCACCGAATGCTACGTCCCTACAAGAGATATCGCTACTTCTCAAACATCCTTAACCTTTCCAAATTTTCAAGTTCAGCATTTCTCACAATTCATTAGAGGTAATCACCATGAGTGAAGCAACCAGTTCTTTGGAACAATTGGCAGCAGATTTACCTGAAAAGCTGAGGCTTCTAACCGAAGAAGCAAGCGCAGTTCAGGAGGAAATCAATACATTTGAGGAAAGTTTGAGTGGGATGCAGGAGGAGCTTAGCGGACTGATTGACCAGATTGAGACCAGTTTGGATGAGCTGCAAACAGAAGTAGCGGAGCATCAGACAGAACTAACCGAAAGTATCTCTGATTTGGGTAGTGAGTTTGAGAATTTGCAAAGTGAGGTGATGAGCGATCGCACTGAACTCGAAACTGAACTGCAAGAAGCTCAGACCAAACTCACCGAACTGAATACTAGCCTGGAGGAAGGATTATCATCCCTCTCAACTGCGGGTGAAACTGCTCTCAACACCTTAAATGAGGGTCAGGGCATCATTCAGAGTGGACAACAACAGCTTGATCAGGTAGTAGATGCCGTTGAGGAAAGTGTAGATACAGCTCAACAGGCAGTTGAGACAGCAACCACTGCGATCGCTGAAGATATCTCTCAAGCCACCGATGCACTGGAGGAAGCCAACGGAGAAATTGATACCGAAGTGCAGGAAGTAGTAGATGAGTTCTCCAATTTGGATGAGTTAAGCACCGAGTTGACTACCCTGCAAGATAGTATCGTCCAAACCGAAATTGATTCCCTGCTGGAGACAGCTAAAGAATCGGTTGATACTTTGGGAACCAACATTGAAGATGCCCTGGAGAAAGTAGTCAGCGCCGTTCAAGAAACGGGTTCAGAATTGTCTGGCACTGAGGGCAATATCTCCACCGAACGGGAAGAGCTGAGCGGTTTAGTCGATCAATTACGAGAATTGATTGAACCCCTACGCCAAGGTGTCACTAGTGCTCAGGATGCAGCAGATAAGCTAGGCATTCCTTGGGGCTAAAGAACATACAAACTGTCTCTGCACAATTCATTGCTTAAACCAATAGCACTGCGTCAATTAATCTAACCAAGGAGAAAACTCATGAGCGACTTACAAACCCTGGCTGGTGAAACCGTTAGCAAACTCTCGACCCTGTCCGATGCTACAGAAGCGACCCAGACTAAACTCACCGATGTTAAAACTGAACTCACACGAATCCGTCAGGCGGTTGATGAGGCTTGGGAAACTCTGAGCGATCGCGCCCAATCTCTCATCGAACAGGTAAATGAAGGTAAGACAGAACTTGCTGCTGAGGTAGAGGCTGTCGCCCAGGTGTTTACTCAGTTAAAGCAAACCATCGACACAACTCAAAGTGAGTTGACCCAAGAATTAGAGGCGACTAAGGGAGCGATCGCTGCAATTGACGACAGACTTGCTGAACTGGATATGGAAAGTGACATCACCGAAGCTGAGGAAGCTCTGAACAATCTCGGCGAGAAGGAAATTGGCACTGAAGTTGGAGAGGCGGTTGGACTGGCGATCGAAGAACTCAATGGTTTCAGTGGTGAACTCGCTGCCTTTGAGTCAGGATTAGAAGGTCAGGTAGATGGACTGGAGTCTGCTATCACTGAGCAAGCTATACCTACCATCGAAGGCGGAGCACAATCCCTCTCCGAACACTTTGACGCTGTGGTTGAACACTTCAGCACTTCTATTCAAACCGTTTCAGACAGTATGGAAGAGTCTATTCAAGGGTTAATGGAAGAGGTTAACACCTCACAAGGTGAGTTGTTTACTGAGCTTGAAGGTAGCGCTAGCAAACTAGACGAAATGATGACCCACCTGGAAGGGGCAATTGAGACAGCAAAAGCCAGTGTTGTAGATGCCACAGAAGCTCTCGTGGAGGGCATCGAACTCAGCAATGAGAGCTGTCAAAAAGCAGTAGAAGTGCTAGCGGAATCCAGAAACGCTTTGGAAGCAATCTAGACCGGGATTGAGCAATGAACATATTTCATTTAGCATCTCGAATCACACAAGCTTTATCTCAATATCAGGCAGCTAGAACCACAATATCAGAGGCTCGAAACATCAGGATTTTTGTACAAGTTCCACCTGGCGTGAGGTTGTCAAACGACGAGCGTAACAGGGTGTGGCTAGAGCTTGCTAACGATCCTAATTCCCCTCTGCTTGATCCACAACGCGAAGAAATTAGAGATCGTCATAGACGGGGTATGCCCGGTATTGCTCCTCGCGATCAACATGTCCCTGGACAACGTAATGACGCTTGGCAACTCTCTCACGAAGATACTCCTCGGCGACATGGAGGTGATCAAGTGACGCCTCGTTCTCGGATAGATCACGCCCTAAGAGATCCTGTTGCTTACCATTTCTTGTCACCGGAAGAAAAGAGATTGGCCAATTCTATGGTTCAATCACCAGCGATGTATCGGCATCTACCACAAGATTTGCGTAACCATAGAGACAGAATGCGCGCTCGTCATGAAGCCCTTCCTCCAGCAGAACGCGCCCGTGTTGAAGCGTTACGCGATGCTAGACGAGAGGACTTTTGGAATCAACCGGGTTATCAGGACTACGATCCAAGAAACGCTGCAAATATCGCTGATAGCAGTGCTTTTCAGGGTTTGCGTCAAGCCGACAGAGTTTTGGGTCCTGCGGGATATTTGCTTGATGCTTACAGCCTTCATGAAGCCTATGAAGCTGATGGCGGAAGGATGGGAGATAACTTTAGAGAAACCGCAGGTGAGTTTGTAGGAGGAGCAGCAGGAGGTTGGGCTGGTGCAACAGCAGGAGCCGCGATTGGTACTGCGATATTCCCTGGTGTTGGTACTGTTGTTGGTGGAATTATTGGTGGAGTTGTAGGGGGTATGGCTGGTGAGGAAGCAGGTGGATTTTTAGGTGGACTTTTCTAGATTGCTCAAAAAGTGAGTAAGCGATTAGGCATTTTTCGCAAACGTTAGAAATAGGTGAAAAACCATGAACAGAACTGTTGAAGTGCGCCAATTTGAGCTTGTTCTAGTGGTAGAGAAACACAATCCGATACTGCTGAATCCTGAATTCCTCAAAGTTAAAGGAATCATTCCTTACCACTGGGAATTGGCTCAGCCTCTAACTTACACAGATGGTGTTGCTTTAACGGTCTTTCAAAATGGAGTGTACATCGCCCACCGAGGTAATGCGATCGCCTTCTTTGAGGACGTTAGAGAAAAGAACCTCAATGAGTTAGAAGTTCCTGATGTAGTTTACAGGTATGTTGAGAGGCTGCCACAGGAAAACTACCAGGCAGTAGGGCTTAACCTGGAAGGACACACTCTATTTGATAATCAGGACACAGCAAGAAGTTATCTTCAAGGAACGCTTCTAAATGGCGATCGCCCTCACACATCTGACCAAAACCTTGTGCAGATGATCTCAAATTTCATCTACAAACTTGAAGGAGGAGTATTTACTCTAACCGTGCGAAACACAGAGTTAGAGCTTTCGGAAACCGAACACATTCCGGTACTTTTATTTGCTGCTAATTTTCATCGCGATTTGTCTAAAATTCCTGAAGCGGAAAGAGTGCAAACATTATCTGAAATCATCGAGAATTGGGAGGACGACGTAGACACCTATCAAGACATTGTTAACAACAAGTTTCTTGCTCAAAGCAACAGATTGACAGTCTCCGCCTACGGTTAAACAACACTCAAACTTTGGCAGAAGCATAGGATGGGCAAAGAGCGATCGCCATATTCATCAATGGAGAGCTTTGTATCTGGATGCACAAGCGCAGCGCCAGTTTGACTGACTCAATAGCGATCGCTCTTAAGATTTAAGATCCTAGCGTAAGATACAGCTTACGCTAAACAGTTGTGAATTCAATATTCAAGTGTTTGCTGAGAAGTGTTTGCTGAGCTGTTTAAAGCCTAATGCATCAGAGTTTGTATCAATACCAAACAGGAAAATTGAGGTTCAAGCTACATGCAGAACCTGATTAATTTGGGGCGCGATGCCTTTTATCGAAATCCCTGCCGGTACCTTTGATACGCCGAATCAGGTGACCCCCACCTATGAGCTCTAGATTTGTCGTCGGGAGAATTGGCTGCCCCGTTCAACGTCGCACGCCGATATGAGCGCGATCGAGAAGGAAGGGCACGCACCGAACCATAACCGAAACCTGATTTAGCTAACTGCAAGATACTGAAGAGAAAAATTCTTAAATTTTTGGTTAAGTTGACAGTATCTGAATTTTCTACCTTGTTTCCCATGCAAAGTTTTTTTCGTAAAGCCAGTACTCTACTATCCGTCTACTACGCCTACATGGTGGAATATCGGGCAGAACTGTTGTTGTGGATGCTATCTGGGACGCTGCCGCTCATTCTTATGGGCGTTTGGGTTGAGGCATCGCGAGAAGGGCAGTTTGGACTGGCACCGCTGGATTTTATTCGTTACTTTCTAGCAGTTTTTCTGATTAGACAATTCACTGTTGTTTGGGTGGTTTGGGAGTTTGAACGAGAGATTGTTGAAGGCAAGCTTTCCTTTCGGCTCTTGCTGCCGCTTGACCCCGGTTGGCACCATTTTGCCTCTCACTTTGCAGAACGGTTTGCTCGGTTGCCCTTTGCGGTGATCCTGGTTGTTCTGTTTTTTACCCTTTATCCACAGGCGATTTGGATACCCAGTTTGCCCAACCTTCTGCTGTTTCTACTGGTCACGTTCATGGCGTTTTGCTTGCGTTTCCTGATGCAATACACTTTCTCCATGCTTGCCTTTTGGACAGAACGCGCCAGTGCAATTGAGCAGTTTTGGTTTCTGTTTTACCTGTTTTTGTCAGGCATGATTGCGCCCCTGGAGATTTTCCCCCCAGTGGTGAGGGCGGTCGTTGAATGGACACCGTTCCCCTACATGATCTACTTTCCTGCAACGATTTTAGTGGGGCTACCTACAGATGTGGTGCGAGGTTTGCTAATGATGCTGGGCTGGAGTCTAATTTTCTTTGGGTTGAATCGCTGGCTGTGGCATAAGGGATTGAGACAGTATTCAGGAATGGGAGCGTGATACCAAATCCGTCTGTAGAGTAGCGGTAGCGGTAGGGGCGAAGCATTCGGTTACAATCCTTGCAACTGAGGCACAATTCTTTTGCCGAATGCTTTGCCCGTACACCCAATAGTGCTTCTTCACAAAACAGATTCTATATGAGAAGGGATGAAAGACGAAGAATGAGAGTTGCTGGGCGATCGCACCAGTTCTTCTCTCAGAACAGAGAGAGGGATACAGGTCTAGCCTGCATCCCTCTCTGTAAAACAGTTTCGTTGAACTGGCGTTAAGCAGTTTCGCGCAGAATGTCTGAAAGCATTTCTACAATTTGATCGATGTGATGTCTTTGGATGATCAGGGGGGGCGAGAGCGCGATGATGTCGCCTGTAGTGCGGATTAGCAGACCTTTTTCGTAAGCTCGTAGGAAACAGTCAAACGCTCGTGCAGTAGGTTTTCCGGGAATAGATTCTAGTTCAATGCCAGCCACGAGTCCCATATTGCGAACGTCAATCACATGGGGCAAATCGCGCAGGGAGTGAACCGCATCTTCCCAGTAGTCAGACAGATCACGGGCGTGTTGAAATAGTCCTTCTTCTTCGTAAACATCCAGGGTTGCCAAGGCTGCGGCACAGGCAAGTGGATGTCCGGAGTAGGTGTAGCCATGTGCTAGCTCGATCGCCTGCTCCGGTCCGTGCATAAACGTGTCATAAATCTCTTTGCGAACAAAGACCGCTCCCATTGGAACGGTGCCGTTGGTGATGCCTTTGGCGACGGTGATCATGTCAGGAACTACGCCAAAATGTTCAGCAGCAAAGGAACTGCCCAAGCGCCCAAATCCGGTAATGACTTCGTCGAAAATTAACAGAATGCCATGTTTGTCGCAAATCGCTCGCAGCCGCTCTAAATAGCCCTGAGGGGGAATTAAAACACCCGTTGAGCCAGCCACAGGTTCAACAATCACCGCTGCAATGTTAGAGGCATCATGCAAAGCAACGATTCGCTCTAGCTCGTCTGCCAGGTGTGCGCCCCAAGCAGGCTGTTTTCGGCTGAAGGCGTTGTGTTCAAGGCTGTGGGTGTGAGGCAGATGATCGACTCCGTTGAGCAAGCTGCCAAAGAACTTGCGGTTGGGACCAATGCCGCCAACGGAAATGCCGCCAAAACCAACGCCGTGATAGCCGCGTTCTCGCCCGATGAGTCGCTGACGGGTGCCCTGTCCTTTAGCGCGATGATAGGCGATCGCAATCTTTAAAGCTGAATCAACCGCCTCAGAACCAGAGTTAGCAAAAAACACATGGTCTAAATCCCCTGGTAGCATCGTCACCAGCCGTTCTGCTAGCTGAAATGCACCTGGATGACCCATTTGAAAGGCAGGCGCATAGTCTAGGGTTGAGACTTGCTTGTGGATTGCTTCAATAATTTTGGGACGACAGTGCCCTGCGTTGACGCACCACAGCCCTGCCGTTCCATCCAGGACTTGCCGACCGTCTTCTGTGGTAAAGTGCATATCCTTGGCGGACACCATGATACGCGGCTTCGACTTGAACTGTCGATTGGCAGTGAAAGGCATCCAGAAAGCTTCGAGATTGGTTGTGGCGATCGCACTGGGATGGGTCAGTTCTTGCATGGTCGGTTTCCGATTAGGGTCGGGTGTGGCGGTCTGCAATGGAGAATATTCTGGAATGTAGAATATGGAATCATTCTACATAGTCTGCTTCATCTACCTCTTGCATTTGATTCTTTTCGTAAGAAAAGGTCGCCGAGTGATACCTTATACCTTTGCCAGGCCGTTGAACTTCCTTAAACCGCGTTGAATCAAAAATCGAAGGATTAAGCCATGAGACGATCAACTGGGATTCGGAGGCTACAGCCTGCCTGGTTTAAGTACGCACTCGTTGGACTGTTAATCGTTGGCATCATCTTTCGATTTATCAACCTTGATAAAAAAGTTTACTGGCACGATGAAGTTTATACCTCTTTGCGAATTACGGCTCACACTCGTAGTGAGTTAGTCGAGCGAGCGTTCAACGGAAACATCATCACACCAGCCGACCTACAGGAGTATCAGCAGATTGATCCCAATCGCGGCTTTTGGCTAGCAATGTACCTCTCAGGCATTGAGGACGCTCAGCATCCGCCGCTTTATTATGCGATCGCCTACTGGTGGGTGCAGGTATTTGGCACTTCTATTTCAACTATTCGTAGCCTTTCGGCAATTTCCAGCTTGCTTATATTTCCCTGTCTCTACTGGCTTTGCCTGGAACTGTTTGAGTCACGTCTGGTCACAGGGGTGGCGATCGCCCTGATGGCAGTCTCTCCCTTTCAAGTTTTGTTTGCTCAGGAGGCGCGAGAATATAGCCTCTGGGCTACAACCATTTTGCTCTGTAGCGCAGCATTACTTTATGCAATTCGACGGCAGACAAAATTTGCTTGGACGGTCTATGGGGTGTCGCTGATTGTTTCCCTCCACACCTTCTTGTTTACAGGGTTAGTGGCGATCGGGCACAGCCTTTATGTATTAGCAATCAACCCATCTTATAGTCTGTCTCTTACAGATTTTCGAGTTAACAAATCGATTATTTCCTATGTCATTACCTCAACCATTGCGCTCATTGTTTTACTTCCCTGGTTTTACTTCATCTTCACTTACATCGAAATTGTCAGGGCAACTTCTGCTTGGTCAAGCATTTCTTTACCTCCGTTAATTTCTTTGCAGCTTTCTGCCTTAAATTTCAGCCGCAGCTTTGTTGATTTTGGTCACAGAATTGATAGCCCTGGCGTTTATTGGCTAATCGTTCCCTTTCTATTGCTTCAGCTCTATTCGCTTTATTTCCTTTGTAGCCATACTCCTCCGAGGGTCTGGCTCTTTGTACTAACGCTAATTGGCTCCACCGCACTAATTTTAGGAATACCTGATCTAATTATTGGCGGTCAGCGTTTTACAGTAACTCGTTACCTAATTCCCTGCTTTTTAGGACTGCAATTGTCAACTGCTTATCTGATTGCAGCTTGGCTCAGTTCCATTCATGCTTTTTGGCGACAAATGGGGCTGGCGATCGCCAGTCTGCTAATCGTCTCTGGCATTCTTTCTTGCGCTATAAGTAGCCAAGCTGAAACCTGGTGGAACAAAGTTGTCAGCTACGACAACCCCAAGATTGCTAAAATCATCAATGCTTCAGAGAATCCGATTGTTGTGAGTGATGCCTTCGCTACTAATCCTGGTAACGTCGTTTCTCTGAGTTACCTATTGAATGAAAATGTCAGATTACTGCTGCTTCCAGAAATTAGCAGGTCACCCACCCCGCCCGACATTCCCGAACAGTTCAGCAACATCTTTTTTCTTGACCTTCCGAATGATTATTTAAACCAATTCCAGGAAAAATATCGTTCAAGTCTCACTCTCATTGGGGAAAGAGCCTGGCAGCTTAAAACCAAAGTTTAGCAACGTTGAATACTTGCGGCTTTGTCAAACCGGATTCGCTGCTGACCCTGGAAGAGTGCGATCGCATCAAGCAACTATATAATCACCACTTTCGCAGTCGGGTAATTATGCAAAGCTGCAAATCAGCAATAGCACCGCACATCCTCACCACACTCATCAGCTAAATAACAAAGCGCTCGAAACCGTAAACCAACCACTTCCTCATACAGTGGATTCAGTTTGCACAGTGGCGGAATATGGGCAATTTTGCGACCAAACAAACAGATGTCGCGCTCAAACGGACACTGCACGGGAACGGTGCGACAGATGAAATGAGCCATTGTGGTATTGCGAATATCCAATCCGTTTAACCATTGGCGAATGGGATACAGTGCATCAAATGAAAACAGTTGAGAGTCCATGAAAACACAAGTTGATGAATGAGTAGGTTTGGTTTGGTTCAACATAGCTAGTCTCAAAATGGTGTTAAGTGTGTTACTGGGGAGAAATAACCCCTCAAATGAGTCATCGGAAGGTATTTAGTTCGATATATTTGTAGTTTAGTCATAACTTAGGCAAATTCAAATATAGGAAAAATATAAATATCATTTATGTGATATAACTCCTGCTTAATCTTCTCGCTGCCTAGTAGTAACAACACCTTTAACTTCTATCATTCCGGTAACTTCTATCATTCCGGCATCCACGCTTACAGCCATGTTCAGATACATAAGCAAAGACGTAGGGGCAGTTCGCGAACTGCTCCTACAGGAGTTTGTGGTTCATGGAAGTAGAAATGTGCTGTGAAAGGGGACTTTAAGCAGTCCAGTTCAATCAAGCAGCTAAACCTGCTGATAGGTTTGGATACACTGGTTAATTTGGCTTGGCAACTGCCTGTATCTGTCACAGCTTAATTGTTCTATCCTCGCTGGCTGTCGCAAGGTGTTTATCGTCGGCTGACAAGTGATGTATCCAATACCTTGCTCATGAGCAATCATGCTACAAACAGTGCTGAAATCTAGAACTTGGTAAACCTGTTTATACCAACACAGTCTTGTGTGTTATTTCGCCCTTTGGTGTGATCTCATAGACAATTGGAATTCCGGTTGCCAGTTCCAGAGCAGGCACTTCATCGGGTTCTAGCTGGTCAAGCTGCATAATCAGGGCACGTAGAGAATTTCCATGAGCGGCAACCAGGACGTTATCGCCCGTCGTCAGATGCTTGAGAATGCGATCGAGAAAAAAGGGTACCGTTCGAGCCACTGTGTCTTCCAGGCTTTCTCCTCCGGGGGGACGAATCGAAAAAGATCGCCGCCATTGGTGAACCACCTCTTCCCCAAACTGCTGCGCCATTTCCGCCTTGTTAAATCCTTGAAGGTCGCCATAGTAGCGCTCATCCAGTGACGAAGACATGAAAATAGGAACTTCATGGCTGTGGTCACCGCTATATTTGTCCCAACCGTGCCAGTTGGGGTCATCTGCCTCATGCTTAAACACAGGACTTTTGCCACCGCAAACGCCGACACATTCTGTTAGACAAATTGCGGCCGTTTCCATTGCCCGCATCAGCAGACTGGTAAAGGCGACGTTGATTTGGTAGGGGCTGATTTTTTGGGCAGCGGCGATCGCCTCCCGTCTTCCCACATGGTTCAGCGGCACATCGACCCATCCGGTAAAGCGGTTTGCCGCATTCCAGGTACTTTGCCCGTGTCGCACCAAAATCAACTTCGCCATGCAACGTTCTTCCTGCGTGAATAGGATTCTGCCCCAGTAAATTTCTGTCTCACATCCTGACACCCCAGTCATACAGATCACTTATAGTAAGTAATGCTAATTTGATGTACTGGGGTAGTCCATCCAACTTCCAGAGGTTTACCTTTACTATGCATGACTTTTTGCCCGTCGCTTACTTTGAAAATCAGTTCGTTCCGTTTAACCAGGCAAAAATTTCTATTGCAACCCACGCTCTGCACTATGGGACTGGAGCCTTTGGTGGACTGCGCGGTATTCCTGATCCGCAAAACCCTAAGCAAATTTTGCTGTTTCGGCTCGATCGCCACTGTCAACGGCTGAGCAACAGCGCCCGACTGCTGCACTACGACCTACCCGCCGACAAAATTCAGCAGATCATCACAGACTTTGTTCAAAAGAACAAACCCGCCACCTCGTTCTACATTCGCCCCTTTGTCTACACCTCAGACTTGGGCATTGCTCCCCGCTTGCACAATGTAAAAAAAGACTTTTTCATCTACGGTTTAGAGCTGGGCGACTACCTCTCACCCGAAGGCGTAAGCTGCCGCATTAGCTCCTGGTATCGGCAAGAAGATCGCAGCTTACCCCTGCGCGGCAAAATCAGCGGAGCCTACATCACCTCCTCCCTCGCCAAAACGGAAGCCGTTGAATCTGGCTTCGACGAATCAATCCTGATGAATTCCCAGGGCAAGGTCAGCGAAGCCTCCGGGATGAATATCTTCATCGTCAGAAATGGCGAGATCTTCACCCCCGGATATGAGCAAGACATTCTGGAAGGCATTACGCGAGACAGCGTCTTAACGATCGCCAGAGATCTGGGTATCAAAGCCACCGAGCGCCCCATCGACAAGTCAGAACTGTTCATCGCTGACGAAGTCTTCCTCAGCGGCACTGCGGCCAAAATTACCCCCGTCAGCCGCATCGAAAACTTCAAGCTGTCCACCCATCGCCCCGTTACCGACAAGCTGCGCGAAAAGCTCTCTGCCATTACCGAAAACCGCGATCCAGATTACAAAGATTGGGTGTTTACTATCTCGGTTGAATAAACGTCTACGTTACGCTAACGTTAGCCAACCTTGCCGCCCTAGTAGCGGACTGTTGAAACACAGCAATAAAGAGGTTTTATGGAAACGTTAGAGTATTTCCTGCCACAGGTTTGGTTTGGAATTTTGGCCCTATTTCTCTTCCTCTACGTGATGCTAGACGGATTTGACCTAGGCGTAGGCATTCTTTCCCTTACCTCCGACGATGACGAACGACGCGGTCTTTTAATGACCAGCCTCAGCAATATTTGGGATGCCAACGAAACCTGGCTGGTGTTGATGGGCGGGGGATTGTTTGGTGCATTTCCGCTGGCTTACAGCACGATTTTGAGTGCGCTCTACATCCCAATTTTTCTGATGGTGTTTGGGTTCATCTTCCGTGCCGTCGCCTTTGAATTTCGCGAACAAGCCACTCGCAAGTTTTTCTGGAACATCGCTTTCGGCGGCGGCAGCTTTACGGCGGCACTGGGGCAAGGGTTTGCGCTGGGGGCGGTGCTCAAGGGAATTGCGGTCGACGATGCCGGGCATTTCATCGGCGGCACCTGGGACTGGCTAAGCTGGCAAACGGTGCTGGTGGCTCTCACACTAATCCAGGGCTACGTGCTAATCGGCTCGACCTATCTCGTATGGAAGACTGAGGGAGAGTTACAGGAAACCCACTACAGAACGGCTAAAATTGCCGCCTGGACGACACTCATTGGCGCAATTTTTATCACGGTTTCAACTCCAATCTTTTATGAAACTGCCCGAGCTCGATTGTTTCAAGAGCCATTAATTTATATTTTTGCTGTGATTCCAGTTATTGGAATTCTGCTGATTTCTCAACTGCTGTTAAGCCTCAACCGCAAAGCAGAACGCGCTCCCTTTATCTGGACAATTTTGCTGTTTGTGCTGACGTTTATCGGACTAGCGCTCGTTGTTTTTCCTTACATCATTCCAACTGAGATCACGATCTATGAAGCAGCTGCCGATGCCAGTTCACTGGTGATCATGATCATTTTTATCGGATTTTTGATTCCGGTGATGCTGTTTTACAATCTTTACCAGTACGTTGTGTTTCGTGGAAAGGTGACAGGAGGCGAGGGGTATGAAGGGGAAGGATAAGGGATGAGGGGGCGATCGCCATCCTGATATCCTTCACTTAGCGTTGTATGGTAAATTTGCCCGCAGGGTACTGATCTGCATTCTCTACCCTTCCTCCTCACACGCTAAGATTACGAATTCCATGAATCGAATTAGCCATTGGCTGAAGTTTCTCTCGTTGACTGCTGTGCTGCTGGTTGCTGGCAGTCCTATTCACTCTAAAGCTGGTGCAACCGTTGAAAATCCAGCAGTTTTGGCTCAATCGAATGCTGTTGATATCTATGTTCCACCCCCAGAACAAAGAAACAATGGCATTTGTCCAGATGTTCTAGAACCTGTGATCAATAACATTATTGATAGCCCTAGTTTTGCAGGTGGAAGATGGGGCGTTTTAGTCGAGTCTTTAGATTCATCAGACGTACTTTACAGCCGCAATTCTAATCAACTTCTGATTCCTGCTTCTAATGTGAAGCTGTTAACGACTGCTGCGGCTTTGCAAACTTTTGATCCGCAAAATTTGAATGATTCAGCTTCAATGCGAGAAATCATTCGAGTCACAAACTTAAACAGTGACAATGGCTATGCAGACAATCTTTTGCGACGGTTGGGTGGACCTCAAATGGTTAGGAATCTGTTAACTCCGTTAGGAGTTGACCCAAGCGGCTACCGACAGGTCGATGGTTCAGGATTGTCTCGTTCTAATGTTGCCAGTCCGGCTACATTTGTCACAATTTTGAGAGCGATGGAGTCTGCCGACGGGGGCAATTTCTTTTATTCTTCGCTGCCCACGGGGGGAGTCAGCGGAACGCTAAGAAACCGCTTTCGCAACACGTCTGCCCAAGGCAGAGTTCATGCTAAAACCGGTACCTTAAACGGAGTCAGAGCTCTATCTGGCTACTTGGATAACCCACAATATGGGGAGATTGTCTTCAGCATTCTGGCGAATCAGCCCAATGCGTCGGGTGACACGATGCTACAGGCGATCGATCAGGTCGTGCTGCAACTGTCACGACTGACCCCTTGTGAATGAAATTCTGTGATGCGCTTAAGTTCGGACTTAAGACCCTAAACTGCGGTTGTTTCAACCGCTGCTAGAGGTGAGACTGGCAACAACACCACAATCAACGTCACTAAGCCCCCTTGAGCGAATTACTTTGCCAGATTTTCACATTGCAGCAACCGTAATTTAGCTCAAAGTACCTGAAGCACAGAACAGAATCTAGGAATAATCGTCATGGTCAGGCTATCCCCCCGTTTCGTGAAATCAACCGTCACCTTGCTGCTGAGTTTGGCGGCGATCGCCAGTTCTTCTAATGTGACCAGTGCTCAGGCGAGTATTCGATTTAATTCTCCTTCGATTGGAGCGCCCGGAAACCGTGAAGCTGGCGCGTCGCGGAGTGCGCTCTGTGCAGCTAGCGATCGCGGACTGGTTGCCTTGCTGCCTGAAACCAACTTAGGCTTAACCACCCAAGCCTATCCAACCTTCTTTGCCTATCTGCCCCCAACCACTGCGACCACAGCGGAGTTTGTCCTCTATCACGAGGGCACTGATGAGTTAGTTTACAGCACCTCATTTGAAATCACTGGAAATCCTGGAATCGCTAGCATTCAACTGCCTGAACAGGCGGGGCAAAGACCCCTTGAAGTGGGCGAAAGCTATTACTGGTATTTCACGATTATCTGCAATGCCGACGAACGGTCTGCTGATATGAGCGTACAGGGTGGGGTGCAGCGAGTTGCACCTGACTCTAGCTTGCTCAACCAGGTTCAAACTGCTCAGCCTCAGGAAATTCCAATCATCTACGCCGAGGCAGGCATCTGGCACGAAGCGCTCTCGACGCTAGTCGAATTGAGCCGCGCGAACCCTAACGACCCGACCGTGAACGCTAACTTGGATGAACTGTTGAGTTCTGTGGGATTAGGGGCGATCGCCAATGAACCGTTGTTTTAGGGGCTAGGGGTTAGGGGCTGGGGACTATGGGCTACGACTGTTTCAGGTTCCAAACCCTCCTGAATAAGGGAGTTCTCAGCCCCTAACCCCTAATCCTCCACTAACTGCCGGAACCACTCATCTTCCCAAAGTGAATCAAAGCTGGGATCGGCTTTAGCATCGTCGCGATATCTGCGGTTGAGTCCGATCGCCCGTTGAAGATTCTCTAGCCCTGGATCGACTTCTCCTTGCAGCACATAGCAGACAGCTTTGTTGTAGTAGGCGTTGGCGTAGTCGGGTTTGAGGTCGAGGGCTTTGTCAAATTGGGCGATCGCTTCCCGGTCGCGTCCCAGTTTCACCAGGGCATAGCCTTTTTTGTCTAGCGCTTTGAAAGAATCGGGCTTGAGTCGGAGAACGCGATCAAAAGAGGCAAGCGCATCTTCAAATCGACCCAGTTCTTCTAGCGCTAAGCCTCGATTGAGCCATGCCACAGAGTCATCAGGTTGGCATTGGGTAGCCCGGTCAAAGGCTTTGAAGGCTTCTTCGTGGCGTTGCAGAGTGCCTAGCGCCACGCCGCGATTGACCCAGGCTTCGTGGTAGTCGGATTTAAGGTCAATGGCTTTATCGAAGGAGGCGATCGCTTCTTCCTGGCGCTTTAAGCGACTCAGGGTTAATCCTCGGTTGAGCCATGCTTTCGCGTCCTGGGGCTGTACTTGAACGGCTTTGTCTAAGTCAGCAAAGGCACCTTCGTAGCGCTTCAGTTCTCTCAGGCTGACGCCCCGGTGATACCAGATGGCAGGAATGTCAGCGTTAAAGTCCAGAGCTTTGTCGAAGTTGGCGATCGCCGACTCGTGCTGCTGCATTTCCTGGAGGCTTCGACCCCGCTGATACCAAACTTGAGGATTGTTGGGCTGCACCTCAAGCGCCTGATCGTATTGAGCGATTGCCCCTTCGTAGCGCCCTTCCTCAAATAGCGTGTTGCCCTGAGTAATGTAGTCGTCTGCC
The DNA here is from genome assembly GCA_014695345.1 of Cyanobacteria bacterium FACHB-471. Taxonomy (GTDB): domain Bacteria; phylum Cyanobacteriota; class Cyanobacteriia; order Elainellales; family Elainellaceae; genus JAAUTN01. The sequence continues at coordinate 65,220 of JACJOC010000052.1, read as the reverse complement.
GTCATGAATAGCTGAGGACGGTTTGACCGCAGCGTTTCTAGCTGTTGGGCAATCTCCTGAAGGCGTTGCTGGAGGTCAGACTCAAACGATTCGGCAATGAACTGCGGCGACACTTCGGCAAGCTGCTGGAGGATTTGCTCTTTACGGCTCTGAGCATCGGATTGAACGGCGGATAGCTGGTTAGCAATTTCTGCTTCCAGCTTTTGCAAGTTTTGCAGAATCCCGTCTTTTTCCTTTTGCACGTCAGTTTGCAAAGTAGACTCTAGCTCAGATACCTTTGCTGCAAATCGGGTTTCCAGTTTCTCTACATTTTGGCGAATAATGTCTTTTTGCGATCGCGCATCTGATTTCACCTCAGACAATTGGTTCGCTAGCTCAGCCTCCATCTTCTCCAGGTTCTCAAAGATGCGCTGCTTGCGCTCATCAGAGGCAGTTTGCAGTTCGGTAAGCTGCGCCTCAATTTCAGACCGGAGCCTGTCTAGATTTTCCAGCGCCACATCTCTCATTCCCTGTGCGCCCTGCTGAAGCTGAGAGAGCTGGTCAGAAAATCCTGACTGCAAGCCATCCAGATTCTGCAGCACTTCTTCTCTGCGTCCCTGAATGCCCTGAAGTAGCTCAGCCAGTTGGGTTTCTGCCTGTGCCTGCAAGCGCTCCAGGTTTTGCAACGTCTCATCTCTGAGCCCTTGAACGCCTTGCTGCACTTCAGCAAGCCGCGTTTCTGCGTCAGATTCTAGTTTTTCCAAGTTTTGCAGGGTTTCTGCCTGACGATTTTGAGCGCTAGCCCGCAGGGATGCAGACTGAGCTGCCAGATCAGACTCCAGTTTTTTCAGGTTTTGTAGCGTGCCGTCTTTATGTCCTTGGGCGTCTGATTGAAGCGCATTCATCTGTGACGCAACTTCCGACTCTAGCGTCTTCAGGTACAGCAAAATAGAGTCGCGCTGCTGCTGAATTTGAGACGCTGCGCTCTGCTGAAGCTCGTTAAACTTGGGAGCTAGTTCTGCTTCCAGTCCACCCAGGCGTTCAAACACATGATCTTTTTGCGTCGTAACTTCGGATTGCAGGGCAGCTAGACGAGCGACAAATTCTTGTTCGGATTGCTCCAGGTGTTGCAGAGATTGGTCTTTGCGGGCGATCGCCCCTGCTCCCAATTCGTTCAACTGTACCCCAAAGTTTTGTTCTGCTTCACTCAGGTTTTGCAAGACCTGATCTTTCTGGGAAATCGTGTGCGATCGCAATTCGTCTAGCTGGCTAGTAAAATCTTGCTCTGAAGTCACCAGGTGTTGTAGCGTCTGGTCTTTCCGGTTCACCACATTCACCTGAACCTCAGACAACTGAGCCGCCAAGGTGGATTCTGAATCGTCCAGCTTTTGTTGAATTGCTTTCAGATGTGTCTCGAACTCAGCAGCAGTCTTGTCTTTAAGCTGAGTGATTTCAGCCACCAGTTTCGACAAAACATCACGCTTGCTGCCCACTTCAGCCTGAAACTTGTCGGCATACTGGCTTAGCTCGTCAGCGATGTCTTCGGCTTCTTGCAGAATTGAATCGACTTCCGCCTTAGTTTTGACGATTTCGCCTTCCAGGTCGCCCAACTCCTTAACGTGGTTCTTGGCGATCGCGGTTACTTCTCGAATTACAGCTCTTCTCAATAGCCAGAGGCCTGCGATCGCCCCCACCAGCAACAGCGCCAGTACTGCCAGCAAAACGTTAAACAATGTCGTTGTGCGGCTAAAAACTTGATTGGCTTCAGCCTGTACCTGTTCCTGGGTTTGCTGTGCTTCGCGCAGTCGCTCCAGTTCTTCACGCTCTTCTGCTGTCAGCCGTTGCGCCAGGATCAACTTAGAAGAATCTAACTCTGTCAGCGATTCTGCCGATCGCGCAGGCAGAGCCACAAACCCAATCGACCCTAGCAAAAAGGAAAGGGCGATACCGCTCTGGGCTACCAATGCAACGACTTTATGATTCTTGCGCTTCATCAGGGTTTTCCTTGTCAGTCGGTCAGGGTTCAGGGGTCACAATCGATCGGTCAAATTTTGCGATCGCTACTTCCTCAAGTCTAACCAGTAGTCGGTTATGGAGATTTTGACAAGTCCTTAGCTCGAAGTTGACGATTGAGCCGCTTCTGCCTCTGTCGGTTCTTTTAACAATTCTTGGGACAACGATTCTGATAGAGGCGAAGCAGGAATCGGAATTTCTTCTACCTCAGACAGCTTCTCAATCGCAAGACGGGTTTGAGGTATCCCACCTGACAAACGTTTGAGCAGTTTGGGTCGTGGGTCGTGGAGCAAGTAAATGATGCGATCGCCTACCTGCCAGTCTTCTGCCGCAGTCACCACCAGCAACCGACCTTCTCGCTCAACCAGCAGCGGCACCAGTTCCTCTGCCCGAATCAGGGCTCTGAGATGCGCCTGCTGAAACAATAGACCCGACTCCCGCAATGTCGTTTCACCCAGTTTCACGGCCCCGTCGCTGAGATAGCGATTCCAGGTTTTCAGCGGCATTTGCGCCATAAAAGCGGGTTGAGCTTTGGTTTTAGCGGCTGGGTTTGCGTTCTGCGACTCGCTTGGCGGTAGCACTGCCAAAACTCTAGGTGGGCTGAATTCCTCGGCGGCTCGTTGTGCCAACACCAAATTCACTTCGCCGTTGTTGGTCATCGCCAAAAACGTTCCTGCCGTTGCTAGACCTGCCTTTTCTAGCACCTCAGTATCTAAAGCGCTGCTGGCAAATACGGTGATATTTTCTAGCTCAGCTTCTCGACAGGCTTCCTGGTCGGTATCGATTAAAACGGCTAATTCTCCCCGGTCTTTAAATAGCCGTGCAATTAAGCGACTCACCGGATTACAGCCCACAATCACAGCTCCGGTTGCCTGAGTTGAGGTAATCCGAAGCAATCGGGCAACCCATCCTGCGGTCAGCCCTTGCAAGAATACAGTCGAAAGGATCGTGAGGAAGACCAGCGCCTTGATCGAGTCACCCCCGTTGATCCCCCGCTCCGTGAGCAGAATTGCAAACAAAGAGGCAACCGAGGCAGAAACAATTCCTTTGGGGGCAACCCAGCAGACAAATAGCTTTTGCCGCCAATTCAGTCCGCTATTCCAGGTGCAGAGCCAAACCGTGATTGGGCGGATCACAAACATCAGCACTGCTACCGTTAAGATTGCGCCGCGACCCAGGGCGAAGACGCTAGCCAAAGACAAATCAGCAGCTAGCAGAATAAACAATACTGAAACTGCCAGGATGGTTAACTGTCCCTTAAATCGTCTCAGCAGCCGTTCTTCAGGAACGGAGGAGGCACGCAGCACGATCCCAGCAACGACAGTAGTCATCAGTCCGGCTTCACTACGAATCGTTTGAGCTAGTCCAAACAGTCCCCACAAGCCTGCCAGGACGACCAAATTCTTCAACTCATCAGAGAGAAAGTCTGCGCGTTTGAGGATTAACCCCAACAGCCAGCCACCAGCGGCCCCAATGCCTGCACCGATCCCCAAGCGAATCACTAGACCGCTGACAACATAGAGGGGATCGGTATCTCCGTTGAGAATAATGTCCAGGACAACGACCGCCAAAATTGCGCCAACAGGGTCAATTAGAACCCCTTCGCCCTCTAACAAAGCAGAAACCTGGCGATCGACTTTTACCTGCTTCAGCAGCGGACTGATGACAGTTGGTCCAGTGACAACGACTAGTGCTGCGTAGAGAAAGGCGATCGCCCAGGGAAACTCACCCAGCCAGTGAGCCGCCATGCCACCGCCCAGCAAAGTAATGAGAGTGCCGAAGGTAACAAGATTGCGTAGACTCCCTGAAACTCTGCCGATTTCCCGCAGTTCCAGGTTTAAGCCGCCTTCAAATAGAATCAGTGCCACCGAGAGAGCAACAATCACCTCCAGCCCCGTTCCCAGAACGTTGGGGTGAAGTAGCCCGACGCCATCAGAGCCTAGCAAAATTCCAAACAGCAGCAGGAATACGATGCTAGGTACTTTCAGGTAATCTGCCACAACCTGAGCGCTAATCCCGGCTATGACGGTCATTACCATCTGTAGCGTAATCTCAAACGGAGTATCCATAGATTTCGCTGGGGCAGGTTAACCCAGTTTTGACGGCTGGGTCTGTTCGCTCTTGCTTGGATTCAACCTACGATAGCAACCTGTCAAGCATAGCTTTAGATGGTGCATAAGCGATGGAATAGATGCAGATCAGAGTTGTTTAATCTCTTTGATCATAATTTGGGATTTATTTTGAACTTACAAATTTGCCTGAAATTGCTGAAGCAACCAGGCACAAACTTGAGATTGATTAACCTGACGAGTACGGCGCAAAGCTTCTTCTAAAAGAGAAATTTCTAAACTCGGTAAAACATTAGATTGCTCAATTCGCCTGCTGCCACGATCGGCGATCGCAAAGGCAATAATCTGCACATTTTGTACGTCTACAATCCAGTATTCAGAAACACCAATATCTTCATAAAGCAATCGCTTCTCATCCTTATCATCTGCCAGAGAACTATTAGCAACTTCAATCACTAAATCAGGTGCAGGATAGGTTCCTGGATTAATAACTGAGGTTCCCCAAGGCATAGCATCCGCATTCTCCCCAACGTAGTAGGACACATCCGGTTGAGCTTCTTGCACTCCAGTCTTGCGATAGGTGCAGTTTGTTAACCCGTTGACTAGGATTTCTTTGATGCTGCAAAAAAGATTAACCGCAAAAGTAATAATTGTGTTGTCACTGGCGTGATCGTGCCCCAAAGGTGTCATTTCCAGCCTTGATTTGCCATTCCAGTAATAACTTTTAGCTGACGCATAAGCAGGATTTTCAATCGCTTGAATGTACTCATTCCAGGTTGACGAGATCCAAGTATCTGGCTTTGGCTGAGTGGGTGAATTACTCATCAATCAGTCTATTTTTAAATAGTCTTTGTTGATTTATAGTATGGCTAATCTTTGAGCAACAGGTAATAGAGTTGTCCGGTACCGTTGATTAGTCCGGCGCGATCGCCCGCCTGCTCTCCCGTTCCCATAAAAATATCGACTCGTCCTGCTCCTCGAATTGCCCCACCTGTATCCTGATCCAACACAAAACGGCTGACGGATCGGGGTTCTAATTCTCCAGCAAAATTCGTGTAGGGAATCTGAGTTTGAATCAGTGCTAAAGCTCCCGGTGGCATGAGGGATTTGTCAGTAGCAATCGACCGCTCTGCGGTGACGGGTACGCCAAGGCTACCGATCGCCGCTGATCCTCTGGTTTCCTGGAAAAATACAAAGCGGTTGTTGCGCGGAATGTACAGGTCTAAATCAGCCGGATTTTGCTCAAAATATTGAATTAGAACGGGAAGCGACAACTCTTCTAAAGTAAATTTGCCGTCATTCACCAGTTCTCGTCCCAGGCTGGCGTAGGGATATTCGGTACGTCCAGCGTAGCCAACGGTCATCGTGCTGCCGTCTGTAAGCTGGAGACGGGCTGATCCCTGCACCTGCACCAAGAAAGCTTCAAGGCGATCGCTCAGCCACACCATCTCCAGCCCTCTCAACAACCCCGCTGAACCCTGCAACCCGTCTGTACCTTCAAGCTGCAGCCGTGTTGGATGGGGCTGTGCCCATTGCGCCAGGTTAGGCGGCACACGATAGAGCGGATATGGGTACTCAGCAGTGCGAACCCGACTGGCATGATAGGTCGGCTCAAAGTAACCGGTAAACTCAACCGTGCCTGCGCCGTCAGTGCCGATCGCCTGATAAAAGTCAAACTCTCGCAGCACCGCAATCTGTAGCTGAGCCGGAGCAGGATGTGCCAGCACAAGCTGCCGAAACCGCTCTAAACTGCGCTGGACGCGATCGCGTGTAATTCCCGGCACGGGATGCTGCCTGTAGTCCTCTGCTGCTGCCGGGGTCTGCAAATAGTGAAGGCTATGGGCGATCGCCGCTAATAGGGTTTGACGCTGACTCAAGCTTGCCAAAGACTCATCAGGCAACAGCCCTGACTCAGAACTTTGCTGCTCTAGTGACATCGGATCAACTCGCCTTAAAGGAGTGTCCTCAGACCCAACAGCTACCAGAGCTACACCCAGTACTAGACTCAGGCTCAGACAGAAAAGGGCGATCGCTTTCATTACAGGGCGGTAGGCAGTAAGTGAAAAAACTCGTTCCAAGGCTCTGCCTTGGAATCCACAGTTGGAAGTGCCTCCTAAAGCTAAGTAGTGGCAGAGCTACTTGAGGGGCATTCCCAGGTAAAACCTGGGAACGAGGACTGGCTCCCATCCTTTCGCTAAAACCGATCAACGCTAGAGCTAAATATCGGTTCTACTCGAATGGCAATCACGCGGGAGGGACGGATCACCATGTACTCGCCCTGAATGTTTTTAATTGGGACGCTGATAAAGTCATCAGAACTCGACTTGGGCACGAGTTCGCCGCTGTACCATTTCTGAAATTCTTGAATCGTGGCAAAGCGCACTTCCTCGCGATGTCCGCCCTCAATCATCAGGTGAACTGCATACTCTGTTGGCGTTCTGGCGTAACGGCTTTTGGACTTTTCACGCCCTCCCATCACCGCATCTTCTGAACCTGGATTATCTACCATAAACTTTAATCTTGTTCCTACAACCCTACAATTAAACCAAAATAATTGTGGAGACGCGATTCGTTGCACATCGCACTACGATTGCAGCAGATTGAACTGTTGCAGATGAGATTCGATCGCTTGAGGCAAGGTTTTCCTCAATTCTGTTTTATTTCGAAACAAGAGATGATTACGACTGGGCACATCAAACGGAAACTGCCCCGCTACATCCGATCGCTCCATTTGCGTTAGCAAAATCTGTTCTGCTCGTTTTGCCTGTAGCGCATAACCAACCTCGACACAAACCTTGGGACTGGGGATCAACTGCGGTGGATCTCCATCTACCTGCAAAATCGGCGTACTGTCTGCAATAAACAGCAGTGTCCGGCGAATTTTTCGCATTAAAGTACTGCTCAACCTGACCGGGCCTTCGCTCAGCCGATGGGATTCTTCTAACTTGAGCGGAAGGCGCGATCGCTTATTAAACCGCTCAATCAAGTCTTGTAGTTCCTCCCGTAGCAAATCGCTCGACTGAGAATACTCTGTCTGATAGCAAAGGAAAATCGTCGGATCGAGATTCGCCATCACATCTAGCTTGGTGAAGTAAACCTCATGGCTGGTTAAGTCGATGTTGGCGATCGCATACGTACCGCTGCCCTCAATGTAAAACTCAACCGAGTCACCTTCTAGATAGCGCCGAAACCAATCGGACTGCTTAACTTCGTCAATTTCATCTAAAAAGTCAGCCCGCAATGCTGACTTAAGCAAGCTCTTTTTGCTGAGGCGCAGATCGTAGGAACGCTTCTCTAATTCCTGAATCGGTTCATACTCTGGAAGATACCAGGCTTTAACGGCAATAATCGCCATAACGCGCTTCTACCTGCCCCTTGTTTAAAACAACAACAGCACCCAAACCGTTACTAGTTGAGTGACTTCCTCTCTTTCGTGATTTTATCTAGAGTTGCACTAATTGAGCTTTCGGTCAAACGGTCAAGCTATCGGTCAAATCAATTAGTTGCAGCGCTCCCTTATCAACCAGAAGTAGGAAATATCAACGTTCTGCGCGGGTGCTGTTGGGTTGGACGAGACAGATTTGAATTAAACAGCGCTTTTTACCTCTGTGGTAGTGTGAACGTTTCTCGAACTTGGCTGTTAAATCTGCCAGGGAAGCTTTGTAGCTTCATCTATCACTATAGATCTCCCACCCTAGGAATCAAGCCTGTGAAACCAAAGTTTACTCTGAGCAATGTTTAGCCACATTTGCTGATGAAGGTTTAGCGATCGCCCCGATGCTATATGAATGCTGACTCGTAGGTTGGGTGAAGCAAAGCGTAACCCAACATTACTTCTATCGCTACTTGTATCGCTTCCCAGTCATCACCAGTCGAACCCCACCAGTCGGAGCAAGCGTAAACCCACGACGTTGCATCTTAACGGGTTTATCCTCTGCTAAAGCAAGTTCATACTTGGATAAGATTGTGGCGAGAACCAGTTTCATTTCTAACTGAGCCAAGGCGTATCCCAAACACCGCCGACTTCCGCCTCCAAAAGGGAAGTATTCAGACGGAGAGTACTGACGCTCCAAAAAACGCTCTGGCTTAAACTGTTGAGCATCAGGATACAAATCCTCCCGATAATGCACCAGGTAAATCGTCGGCATTAAGGTTGTACCAGCATCAAATAAGTAGCCTCCAATCTTCACAGGTGACTTAGCGATGCGCGGAAAAATGATAGGAAGGACAGGATACATTCGCAGCGTTTCTTGACAAACCGCCGTCAAATAGGGAAGTTGAGCAATTTTCATAGGAGATGACTCCCCTATGTCCAGTTCCTTAAGCAGCCTCTCACGGATATCTGTTCCTTGATGAATTTGATAGAAAGCCCAGGCAAGCATTGTTGCGGTGGTTTCGTGTCCCGCAAATAGAATTGTCAGCAATTCATCCCTTAATTCCTCATCAGTCATCGCCTGCCCGTTTTCATCTCGCGCTGTCAGCATCAAACTCAGGACATCAGTACGCCCCTCGGTTTCACTCGTTCTTCTCTCCTCAATTTCTGCCTGGAGCAAGCTGTGAACCTGTCGCTGGAGCCGTCTCATTCGTCCCCAAGGAGTCCACGCCCCCCAGTCTTTTTGTAGAAACTGAAAAAATAACATGCTGGATCGAAGGGGAGAATCAGTCATGTTAATCCAATCTGTTAGAAGAGGTTTAAGCTGCTGATAACGCTCTCCTTCACTTAGTCCAAAGACAACTTGCAAAATTACTTCCAGGCTAATTTTCTGCATGATAGTCCGAGCCACAAAAGGTTGACCGACCTGCCATTGACTTGCGACCTGTTCTGTAATCAAGCAAATTTGTTTTGCATAAGTCTGTAGCCTTTCTCCATGAAAAGGCGGCATTAGTAATTTTCGTTCTCTGCGATGGCGATCGCCATCCAACAACATCAGGGAATTTCGCCCCACTAGCGGTTCTGCAAGGGCATTTCCACGACCCATATCAAACTTAGAGTCTTGATTAAAAATATCCTGAATGGCTTGTGGGTTGCCAATAACCACATAAGGTTTAGTGCTATTCAGCCGTACAGTAAAAATATCCCCATATTTTTGGCTGTATCTGTCTTGAGAACCGAGCGGATCAGCAATCCAAGTGATTAGTTGCCACAAAGGAGGACTAGTAACACAGTTTGGTAATTGCCCTGACATGCCATTTCCCCGCTGAGGTATGTGCATGACTTAACTCTACAGTAGAGACAGAAACCTAACGACTAGAGCTAGCCGCAGCAAATAACACTCAACAAAAGCGATCGCTTCCACACCCAGTTGATCATGCTTGAAAAGAGCAGCTTGGTTTAAGTTAATAGTTATTGTGTTTAGTTCCTCCGGAGGTACAAGTTGATTGAGTAGCTGTCACATTACAGTTAACTTAGAAAGCTTCATAACTGGAAGCAAATCAACCTGTACTTCTTTGCCGCACAGGACTATTGTGCAGCACCACTTAGCAGGTTAAGGAAACAACCAGGTCAATAATTCCATTGATTGAGAACAATAAACTGATTTTGCAGTGTATATCCTGCTGACTCTAGATTTGCGATCGCTCTCACAATTCCCTGATAACTCATGTTCTTAACTGGATCAGAGTCTTGGTAAACTGCCAAAATTCCTGAATGTACAGGGTTAAGCTGATGCAATTCCTGAAAATCATTGCAATTACGTGTCAGCGGCACTCGCTCATCTTGTTTAGCGAAATCCAGTACAATTGAATCTAGTCGATTCATCAGATTTATCGCCTTGACTGTGACAACATCATGCTCTGCTGCTCAAAGAAGATTAACTAGATACTTTGCCTGAGAATCTTCGTCAAGCAACATTCGTAGGCTCAAGTGAAACTCCTTTTACTTCCAACCGATAGCGTTCTTCAGCTGCCTCCAGTTTCAGTAACTCCTGATGACTCTCACAGTATTGAATTGCTTCATAAATAGCAGGAAGGGGTAAATCCCAATTTTCGGCGGATTGCTCTGCTGACAATTGATTCGTCACCATGTCTTGCCAAATTGTTGAAGCAAGCAATTTATGCCCTTTGATGTAAAGCTGTTTTCGCCAAGGATGTGGACGGGACACGAGGTACTGCCAGTCCTCAGTCTGTGGTGAGTTTTGCAAAGATTGGATTACAGCACTAATTAGAGCAAGGCGATCGTCTACAGAAAGCTGAAATGCTTTTTCCTTAAGCTCTTGCAAAGACATACAACAATGCTCCAACAAAGGCTAGTGCCTTAATTCTAGTTCAATCAATTACAATCACGTTCATTCAACCTGCATTGATTATTAACTAACTAGCTTTTATCTTCTAGTTCAGGATCGCTACCTTTAAGCAGAAAAACTCTACTACTTTCCATGTATTTCTGCTTAAACTTACTGTCAAGTGATATAAATTCTCCATTCAACTCGATTTCTGGTTCACCTAGCAGAAGGTGATTTAGCTTGTCAGCTATGATTACAGCCGATTTACGAATCACCTCTTTTGATTCACTAGTATCAATTCCTGCTTGCTCAAGTTTCTTGTTCAGCTCAAGAACGTTTTCTATGGCTTCAGCTTGCCTGGAGATTGCTTGGATCTTACCCTCATTAGTATATTTTCTGTAAAAAAACGACACTGTACCTTCAATTAACTCCTCAAGGATTCCAATGACTTTAGCTTCTCCAAAGATTTTTGCAAATAAACTACTTGACTCTATTTTAATGATTTTGAGGGGAAAATCAGCTTCAGAAACGTTTGCAAGCAAACATAGCTCTGAGTATATTTCTTGAATTGCATCCAACTTTTCAATAAACTCTCTGCACAGATAGCTGGAGGTTAAAAAAATAGTTATCTCTTGAAAAGATTCTCCATATTCAACCTGCTCTAGTAGATTTCTTTTCAGAGAGTCAATGAACCCAACTATAGTTTCAAAACTCTCGATTAAATTCCTGGCAGAGTAGACAATATCAATAATCTGCCTATAGGACACTTTTCGAAGGAAACGCTCATAGCTCTCACTAAAGTTCTCTAGATGAGCAAGAAGACCTGCAAAGAGGTTATGATCTCCACCTAATTCTTGAATAAGCTCATCAATTGCTTCTTCGAGGTTTGCAATACCAGCAAAAAATTTCTTTGTTGGAACTGCTTCTATCACCCGATACACCAACATGGACTTATCGCGCAATATTAGTGTTTTTTCTTGTAATTCAGTCCAGTTTATATCATCATTTGCACTATCAACATACTTCCCGTCTAGATAATTATGGGCTGGCAAGGTGACTATTTCAAAAGTGTCAATCAATTCAGCAACTAAATTACTTTGATCCGCAATTTCTTTGATGATTGCAAATACAGAACCTTTAGCATCTATTAAATCTCTAAATTTCTCTAGTTTTTCCAGTAGGTAATAAGAGTTCATCGCATTTTTGAGCAACGACAACTATTTTTGATTAATATAGCTCAACATAGAGAAAAGTATTGGGTTTTGAGGGTAAGGTTTGCCTACTGACAACCCAATGATAAAGGTGATTAATAAGTCTCGGAACTTCTTGGCAGGAAACAGAGGACCTCAAATATTCAACTTTGAGTAGAACTGAATCGACCATTAGGCGACACTATAAATCTACTACTTCTCTCAAGAATAAGGAAAAGCGATCGCCTCTCCCACTCTTCATGGAGAAGCGATCGCCCCCTCACTCAGTTCATAACCAACCGAAACGTACTTAGTTTTCTGATTAAAGTTCTAAACCTGCAATTGCGCGTAGCGGGTTTGAATATCTTGAATTGAGAAAACAGATTGAAACTGTAAGCCTTGCTGCTGATATAGCTCTGCTCCGCCTTGCTGCCGGTCTACCAGAGCGATGATTTGATTGACGGTATAGCCTGCTTGCCGGAGTCGATCGACAGCTTTGAGAGCAGATTGTCCAGTGGTGACTACGTCCTCTAAGACGATAACTGGGCTACCTGGAGTGAGCGTTGGACCTTCGATGTAAGCCTGAGTGCCGTGTCCTTTTGCTTCTTTACGAACAATCAGGGCAGTGAGCGATCGCCCTTCATAGGCTGCGACCACGCTCACTGCTGTCACCATTGGGTCAGCTCCTAGCGTCAGCCCTGCGACTGCCTGCGCCTCGGCTGGAACTAGATCAAGCAGCACTCGTCCCATCGCCAATCCACCCTGAGGATGCAGCGTCACCTGCTTGCCATTGATGTAATAGCTGCTACGCTGCCCTGAAGAAAGCGTAAAATCGCCCTCTCGGTAAGCGGCTTCGCAAAACAAGTCGAGGAGATATTGCTTGACAGTTTCCAGGTCGCCTTGGCTGACCCGCGAAATGGACTGAACCGAATTGGAAGGCTGATTTACCATAAATGAATCGTATCGGTGACAGGCTCAATGGAGTGGGAGGTTTCGAGTAAAATTAGGCAAAGCAAAGTTTCTTCATGGAGATACCCTACTCCCAAATTTCACCTCAGGTTAGAGGCAGCATTAGTTTAACGTTTCTAGGATGAACGTGCGATCGCCAGAAAGCGCTAAGTTCTTAGAATCCAGGGTGCAGGAGTTGAACCTGCCTGAGGCGAATTATGAGTTCGCTGCCTAAACCGCTCGGCCAACCCTGGCGATACCTGTTGGAGATTCTACTAGAGACACATTGTATCCTGAGTCCTTGATTCGCAGCTACCCTTTCATTGAACATATTCTTGCTGATTTGTACTGAAACTGATTCACAAAACTCCAGGAACCTCTTTAGGAAACAACTTTACTAACGTCAGCGACTTCTTACTAAAAATCTCTTAAGGCTTAACCCTAGCCCCCACCCCAACTCTAATTCCTAACCCCTAATCCCTAATCCCCATTCCAACAATGAGACTCAACTCGACCGTAGCACTCACCCTGATTTTGCTTTCTTTGATGGTTGCAGCAGGCGTTGTCAGTGCCGCCTGGGGGTATGCGCTGGGGCGCGAAGCGCTTCAGGGAATTACCCAGCCCGATGTCCGCCCTGCTAGCAGTGTAGGAGAGACAGATGGCAATCCTCCTCACCGCGATGAGTTAGTCCTGTTGAAGGAAGCAGACATTTTGACAGACGTAGAAGCTCGTATGAATGGTGATGCAGCAGCTGAATAAGGCAACGTGAACATGAACAGTAGATTTTACTGCCTCTAACTAATTCGAGTTTTGCTGCTTTGCTGTAGCTTTTTCCTGCTTTTAAGAATGATCCCCCTTGTCTCAATTTCTTCAGTTTTTTTGGTAGCCGAACCCAATACCCTTGCACAATCTGAGGTGTTTTTCAGGCTGCTGTCAGTTTTTTTGCTAATTGCCATCAATGCTTTTTTTGTAACCGCAGAGTTTTCGATTGTTTCAGTCCGGCGATCGCGGATTAACCAACTCGCCTCGGCCGGAGACATTCAGGCCAAGACTGTTCAAGATCTTCAGCGCGGCATCGATCGCCTGCTCTCTACTACTCAGCTCGGCATTACCTTGTCCAGTCTGGCACTGGGTTGGATTAGCGAGAATACAATGGCGTTGCCTCTGGCCATTTTGCTTTCTCAGTTGCCGCTGTCGCCAGAGACGAACCAGTTCTTATCCCATTCTCTCGCGATCCCGATCGCCTTTTTTCTGGTTGCCTACCTGCAAATTGTATTGGGAGAGCTTTGTCCCAAGTCTCTGGCATTGCTTTACCCTGAGCAGCTAGCCCGATTTTTAGCCCCCCCCAGTCTGGCGATCGCCCGTTTCTTTAACCCCTTCATCTGGATTTTGAATCAATCAACCCGCTGGCTGCTGCGGCTTGTGGGCATTCAATATACCGGGCAAGGCTGGTATAACCGCGTTACACCTGAGGAACTCCAGCTGATCATCAGCACGTCTACCGAATCTCCCGGTTTAGAAGCCGAAGAACGAGAACTGCTGACCAACGTGTTTGAATTTGCCGAAGTCTCAGCGGGCGAAGTTATGGTGCCGCGTACCAGCATTGTGGCCATTCCTGGAGATGCAACCTTTCAAATGCTGCTGCATGAGGTGGCTGAGTCGGGGCATTCCCGCTATCCCGTGATGGGAGATTCTTTAGATGACATTAGCGGCATCGTTTACTTTAAAGAACTGGCAGAGCCACTAGCACAAGGAATTTTAACCCTCGATAGTTCCATTCAGCCCTGGACTCGTCCAGCACGGTTTGTGCCAGAATATGTGCCGCTGAATGAGTTGTTGCACCAGATGCAGCGGTCAGCCCAGGAAATGGTGATGGTGGTCGATGAGTTTGGCGGCACGGCAGGATTAATCACGATTCAAGATCTGGTAGCTGAAATTATTGGCACTACCTACGAACCGGAAGATGAGGAAGAACCGACAATTCAAATTTTGAATGAGCAAACTTTTTTGGTGCAGGCACAGCTAGACATTCAGGAAGTGAATGAGATGCTCAATCTAGATTTGCCAGTAATTGAGGATTATCAAACAGTCGGTGGATTCATGATTTATGAACTGCAAAAAATTCCGGCGGTTGGTGATCAGCTTCGGTATGGAACCTATGAGCTGACGGCAACGCTGGCGGAGGGTCCGAGGCTACACCAAATTCGAATTCAACGTTTGGATAGGGCCACAGCCAGCGGCACCTCGGCTACCGATGAAGTTATTACTGATTATTGGGAAGAGACTATTGCTGAGAGCGATTACCCCAAAGGGGAAACTGCTTCGGATCGCCCCTCCCAAAATGGCAGCTACGACTCATCTAACTCCAATACAGAAGTCAGTTCTGATAAATAGTTCTGACCCGTCAAGCAACGCTAATTTTATTCATTCACTTACCTTCTACTTCTGATTCATTCCCCATGCGTTACTGGCTAATGAAATCCGAACCGGATGCTTACGGTATTGCTGACCTAGAGCGCGATCGCCAAACAATTTGGGATGGCGTTCGCAACTATCAGGCGCGAAACTTTTTGCGCGAAATGCAGCCCGAAGATCTAGTTTTTTTCTACCATTCCAACACCAACCCACTGGGAATTGCTGGGCTGATGAAAGTGGTCACAGGAATTGACGACCCGACGCAGTTTGATCCCAAAAGCAAATACTACGATGCTAAATCCAAACCGGAAGCCCCTCGCTGGCAAACCGTCACTGTAGAATTTGTGGAAGCGTTCAACACCTTGATTCCGCTTGACAAGCTGCGGCAAACCTTTGACCCAGACGAACTTTGGGTCGTGCGTCAGGGAAATCGTTTATCGGTCATGCCAGTTGAGGAAGCGATCGCCCAAAAGATTTTGGGGTTAGCAAAGCAACCTTCGTAGGGGTGGGTTTTGCCGTTGAATCTCGACTCTATTCAGGTTTGTCTGCCAAACCCACCCCTACAATGTGAATGCTACTCGCTAACCCATCACTGCGACTCTGGGTTGCGGCGACCCAGACGATATTTGTCGAGTCGTTTCATGGCGATCGCTAAGCTCATTTTCATCCGGCGAAAGGCTTCTGCAAGGCTGCCCACTTCGTCATTCGACTGGTACTCAAAGTCTGCATCCATGTCACCCATGCTGATGGCCTCAGCGGCTGTTGAGATTTGCCGTAAGGGGCGGACGACATATTGTTTGAGCCAGAGGTTGACCATGAGAATGGCGATCGCAAACACACCCACGACCGTTCCCATAATCAGCACAAACGACTGTCGGGCACTTTTGAATACTTGACTGGC
This sequence comes from Cyanobacteria bacterium FACHB-471, assembly GCA_014695345.1. Classification (GTDB taxonomy): domain Bacteria; phylum Cyanobacteriota; class Cyanobacteriia; order Elainellales; family Elainellaceae; genus JAAUTN01. The sequence goes on along the minus strand of JACJOC010000052.1, from coordinate 49,484 downwards.
GGGAACAGACATCACCTGTGCGCCAATCGGCACGTTCAATTCCCAATTAAATCCATTGGTTGTGCCGTAGCGTTCAATCATGCTCTTAGGCGCAGCTTCAACCGTGCTGTGGCAGCGCAAACAGGTGGCATCCGTAACAATAATTGGTCGAGCCGTGTAGAAAAGATCGCCACTTGGAGTAGAACGGAATCCGCTCACTTCTTTAAGGTTACTGGACTGTTGAAATCGCTCTACAATTTCTGTTTCAAAACTATCTGCTTTGTCTCTTAAATTGGTTGGATTAAGTGTCGCTTCTTTATAAAAGAATTCACTATAAAAAGGGTTAGCTCGAAACTTCTCAAATACTTCGCGAGCTGAGTAGGAAGGCACACTTTCAGGTAAGAATTCAGTGTCCAGGCGATCGGCTAATTCTGGGTTAACTTGGGTGTTGGTATAGTTGCGGACGGAGTTCATAGTCTCCATCAACATGAGTGTTTTAGAAGTCACCTCACGCTGAGCGTTGTAGTTCAAAATGCTGGATAATGCAGCTCCGCTGGCGACAATTCCTCCAAAAAATATTAAGAGTAATAAGACCGTAAACTTCTTGCCTAATTTGAAGTTTTTCAGGAACGATTCGATTGGTTTTAGCATAAGAAATTCGACGTTATCAGGAATTGGTCGTCGATAACCAGCCCAATGATCCTTACGTCTTGATCGAAAGAAGTTCCGGAGAAATGATTCGCTTTCAGAATTGATTAATTATCCGCTTCTAGACCCTGGCTTCGGGTAGCCAGACCACAAAAGCTGTTCCTCCCTGGCTGGGAGATGAAGTAGGGCGATGCGAAGCCGTTTCCCCTTTGGGGTAATTGTCTCCTCCTGCTTGCCCAAACAGCCGTTCTACCGGACTAAAAACCTGAATCTCACCCTGCATTCGCTTGACTAAATCACGGGCGATCGCCAGCCCCAAACCACTGCCAGGAATGTCAGTTTCTGCCTGCACCCCGCGATAGTGTCGCTCAAAGATATGCGCCTGGTCTGCGAGGGGAATGCCGCCCCCCGTGTCGGCGACAATCACAGATTGCCTGCCCTGACGCGAGGTGGCCCAAACGTAAACCTTGCCCCCTGAAGGGGTATATTTCAGCGCATTGTCGATCAGGTTATTCAACACCTCCCGCAGGGCTTTCGGGTCAGTTTGCACGGGGGGTAGGTTGGGCGGAATGACAGAACGTAACTCTAGCTGGCGGTCTTGGGCGATCGCCTCTGCCGCATCCAACAGCGGTTCCAAAACCTCACTCAGCAAATGCGGCTCTAGGGTTAGGGTAGTTCCAGTCAAGAAATTTGTTCCGGGCAGCAAAGGAACGGGCTTAGGGTCAGTCACGATATCATCCGCTGCTTGAGAATCATCGATTTGAGCTTGCCAGCTTGCAGGTGGTGCAGAGTCTACAGGCGGCAGCAGGTTCGCCTCACCCATATCAATGGCAGCATCAAATTGCTGCAACAACTCCTGGAGGCGATCGCTCTCGCGCACAATGCTAGTTGCCACACTGCGGTTTGCATCATTTGAAGCCAATCGACGCAGCAGCAGCTTGCCGAAGGTTCGGAGCGCTGTTAACGGATTGCGGAACTGGTGCAGCAAATCATCAAACACATCATGCTGCTGGGCTTGCAAGAGGCGCTGCTGGCGCAAATCCTGGTCGAGCCACTGCGATCGCTGGTCGAGTACACAGGCGATCGCCAAAGTTCGAGCGACCTTTTCAATTTGAGCTTGCTCACTCACTGTCCAATCTGCCTCAGGTCGGGCAGTCACCAGCAAACCCATCACGACCCCTTCATGGATCAGCGGCAAAACAATCTGCTGCGGGTAAGACAGTTTTTCGGATGGACTTCCCCCAGAAGTGTGACGATGAGAATGAGTACTCTGGTCAAATCTGCCCGTATCGGACGAGTTAATTTGCTTTAGAGTAGCTGAAGCTTCGGGCAATAGCAGCCGCAGGCTTGGACTGGTTCCAATCCGGGCTGACCAGAACGCAGGCATTTGCTCTTCTCGCCAAGTTTCTGCCTCTGGGTAGGTCACAATAGGAATCAGCTGAGCGTTTGCATTACCATCGGTTAACTCTTCTGTCAGATAAACTGCACTGAATGATGCGCCTAATCCCTGTGTCAGCAGCGCAATCTGGGCGCGGCACAAAGCAACAAATTCAGAGCTGGCAGGCATCAACATGCAGTCACACAGGTAGTCACAGGGCAATCATAGAGCAATCACACAACAGCCACACAGAAAAGCCACGCAGCACCCGGATAACCCAGCACCTTGACAGCGTACAGTGGAAACAGGGGCGATGCGAAGCAGTTCCCCCTGGGGGTAATCGCTCTTATCACTCAATACAAAAATTATAAATTCCCCTTCTCAATTCCCACCCGATCCCGCCAATCTTAGCTCAGATCAACAGCGGGGATCATTACAGTACAAGGCTATAAGCATAACGCGAGAAACTTTTGTGGACATCTTAAGACTTTGTATCGAAAATTTAAGGGGAGTTGAAATCTTAAACTCAAGCCGATATACTTTCGACGGTTTTCGTATTTTGTAACTACGATTACACCTGTCAGTTAAGAGAGGAGGTAAGGGGGTTGGCAAGGAGACGCAAGCGTAAGAGTCGTCGTCGTCAAGAGGGGCGCAGAATCCTAGAATTGGTGCCTCAATACAGTATCGAAAGCGGCGAAGAGAAACCCGTCACGGCAGCTCGAAAGTTTATTCAAGCTGAAGGCATTTTGCCCCCAGCTTTGCTGCTCGTGAAGCGAAACGAACACACCACAGATCGGTACTTTTGGGCAGAGAAAGGGCTGTTTGGCGCTCAGTATGTTGAAGAAAATCATTTTCTGTTCCCTAGCTTAAGGGTGCCAGAAGATGACGAAGCTGAAATGCTACCGTTAGCTGCTGCTAGTCGCTAGTTTGCTTAGGCGCAATTGTTCCTGATGAGGTTGGTCTACCCTACACAAGCTTCTGTGAAACGCTGACCAAAATTCTCTAAGGGCGATCGCGAAAAGTGTAACGGTTCAGTGTTCAGGCTTCAGCACAGTCATAGCAAAAGACAGTTGCAGCAAAAGAACTCATCTTTTGCTGGCTGACTTAATTTCTTCAAGATGGTGAATTCAATAAACCCGGATTTCCTGAGTGAAAGCATCGCACAGTTGTGTCTCCACTCAAGTTCTCCGGGTTTTATAGATTCACTTCCCCTACATATCGCTGTAGCCATAAGCAAAAAAGCGGGGTCAATTGATCCCGCTTTTTTCTTAGCTTCGATAATTTAGAGTCAACTCAGAGATGCTTAAGCAACATTCACCTTCACAACTTTGTTCTTTTCCGCCTCAACTTTGGGCAAATTCAACGTGAGAATGCCGTCTTTGTATTCGGCTTCTACTTTGTCGTTTTGCACTCGAGCAGGCAAGGGAACAACGCGACGGAACTTGCCGTAGCGGAACTCAGAACGAGTCACACCTTTTTCTTCAGTGCGAGTTTCAGATCTGCGTTCGCCGCTAATAGAAACTGCTTCGGCAGTCACTTGAACATCCAAATCTTTTGCTTCTAGACCTGGAATTTCAACTTTTAGGTGAACCGCTTCAGGTGTTTCCTGAATTTCTGCGGCAGGAATAAATGAAACTCTTCCAGTCTCTCCATTTGCGGCAGGAGCAAGGGTGTCAAACAGGTAATTCATTTCCCGCTGCAAGCCTTCAATTTCTCTGAACGGTGCCCAATGAACCAGTGCCATAGTTGTTGTCTCCAATCTCAATTTCTTTTAGAAGTTCAAGAGTTTTTATCTCTTGGCTTCATCTGTTATTACTTTATCTAAAGCAATCAATAGAATGAGTTCGGTTTCTATGCCCAAGCAAAATCGCAATTTCCACACCTTCAAAAGCCTTGGTTCGGTTCTCACGCCTAAAAAATTCTATTAACCGTAATGCACACTATTTGATTTGAGCGTGCTCAGAATCATTTGATTGGCTTAAGTCCCTTATTCCCTATTCCTTGACATAGAAATGGTGTAAGTTTCCAACGTAATGTTGTGTAAACGATTTGCGGATTAACTAATGAAGTAGTAGACAATATTCCTACATAATATTTGTTGGCGTTGAGTGCTCGGCTATGCAAATTTTCCATCGTCCCCCCACTACTGAGGTAGAAACGCAAACGCGAATTCTACAGGCAGCGCAACGGTTATTTGCCCGTCGGGGCTACGATGGCACGACCACCCGCGATTTGGCACAGGCAGCCGGAGTCGCAGAGGGTACTTTGTTTCGCCATTTTGAGAACAAAAAAGCGATTTTGATTGAGGTCGCGACGCAGGGCTGGATAGAGATTCTGACCGATCTGTTGACCGAGTTGAGCGAAATGGGCAGCTACAAGGCGATCGCCCAAGTAATGCGGCGACGAATGCTCAACCTACATCAAAATGCTGACATGCTCCGGGTTTGCTTCATGGAAGCGCAATTTCACCCGGATCTGCGCGATCGCATTCAATCTGACGTAATCGCCAAGATGACTGATGTAGCTGAAGCCTTCTTTCAAACTGCGATGGATCGGGGCATCTACCGCCCAATGAATCCTAGAATTGTGGCTCAGGTATTTCTAGGAATGTTTACCATTGCTGGGTTTAGCCAGGACACAGTGATGGTAGAAGGATCTTCCCCCAAGGCGATGCAGGAAATGGCAGAAGGTCTGGCAGATATTTTCCTGAATGGCGTTTTGACAACCAAAGACTAAGGTTGTTTCATAGCACTGGTCATCCCAACTAGGGCAAGAGGTGTGAGCTTCGCTCACACCTCTTGCCCTAACCTTTATGGCTTGTTCCCCAACTGGCGCTGGAGTTGTTTCAGCGTTTGGTACATCTCGGGCAGACGATTATAAACCGCCGAGGCTTTGAGATAGAGCTTGTGGGGAACGGCTGGAGTGCCCGAAACGATTTCGCCAGGCGGCACGTTGGTGTGAATTCCGGTTTTGGCAGAGGCAACAGAACCGTCCCCCATTTTGGCGCTGTTGGCGATGCCGACTTGTCCCGCCAAGATGACTCGATTGCCGATGGTGACTCCGCCTGCCATGCCTACCTGTGCTGCCATTGCACAAGCTTCTCCGACTTGACAGCCGTGAGCAATGTGAACCATGTTGTCGATTTTGGTGTTGCGGGCAACGCGGGTTTCCCCTACGGCAGGGCGATCGATCGCTGAGTTGCAGCCGACCTCAACCCCATCTTCTAAAACCGTGTAGCCCGACTGCTCCATTTTGAACCAGCCTTCTCGCGTGGGCACAAAGCCAAAACCTTCAGAGCCGATCGTTGCACCACTGTGAATCACGCAATCTGCACCAATTTGGGCACGTTCGTGAATGACACAGTTGGCGTGCAGGGTGGTGCGATCGCCAATTTGAGCCTCTGGATAAATCACCACATTAGGGTGAATGCAAACCTGATCACCAATTTTCACCCCTGCCTGAATCACTACATGGGCACCGATCGCCACCTCCTTCCCGACTTGAGCAGAAGGGTGAATTACAGCCGTTGAGTGAATTTCAGGCGCAGGGCGAAAGGGTTGATAGAAAAGAGCGATCGCCTGAGCAAAAGCTAGACGTGGCTGCGAAGTGGCAATCCAGGCAATCTGACGTTCTGTTGCCTGAGCCTGCAACGCTTCATCCAGTGGCAAAATCAGGACACTGGCACCAGTTGTGCCCACCTCCGCCGCAAACTTTGCACCCTCTACATAGCTGATGCTGCCAGTTCCAGCTTCCTCAATCGCTGCAACTTCGACAATCTCTGGGTCGCAGTTAGGACGGGTGGTCAAACTGGTGCGATCGGCAACAGTGATGTTTTGGGCTATTTGGCTAAATTTCATGGCGCTAATTTAAGGCGGGCAGCGTAAACAATCGTACCAACGAAGCCCTCCCTTCAGCCTGGTTTGATTCTGCTAGAAAAGATTTGAGGAAGCGATCGCGCCCTCGTTCTGGGCGATTGTCACCGCAACTGCGGGAGTTGCAATTCGAGCGCTAAGAGAACTTACACCTCAGTTAGAGCTTGCAGCGGACAAAAACGCAGCGCATTCCACGTGGGGCGTTTGAGGAAAGAAGTCCGCAGGTTGGACGCGGGTTAAACGATAATCTCCCGCCTGACACAGTAGCTTCAGGTCACGCGCCAGAGTGGAAGGATTGCAGCTTACATAGACGATGCGGTTGGGCTTGCTCTGCAACAAGGCGTTGATTACAGCAGGGTCGCAGCCTTTGCGGGGTGGATCGAGCAACACGATAGTGGGGGCAGTTCCTTCATTGCGCTCTGCGGTAGTCACCATCTTCGGCAAAAGATCTTCTACTGCGCCTGCCTGAAAGCTAACGTTCTCAATGTTGTTGAGGTCCGCGTTCAAGGTAGCTTGCTCGACAGATTCGGACTGCACTTCCAGTCCGATCGCCTGCTGAACTTGTTGGGCTAGTGGCAAGGTGAGAGTACCAATACCGCAGTAGGCATCCAGTAGCACCTCATTTCCCTGCAAATTTAACTCCTGCATGATTACCTGAAGCAGCGCTTCGGCTTGTTCAGTATTGACCTGAAAGAATGTAGTGGGACGAATCTGAAATTCTAATCCGGCAAAAATTTCTCGAATGTAAGGACGACCTGCAATGCAGCGAGTTTCTGAACCGAAAATGACGTTGGTGCGATCGCCATTCCGATTCAATGCCACACCAACTAATTGAGGATAGCGGCTGAGCCAGTCCTCCGCCTGCTCTGAAATTCCCGGTAGCTGCCAGTCGGTTGTCACCAGGGTAAGCAAAATTTCCCCCGTGCGGCGACCAATTCTCAGGGCAAGATGGCGTAGTTTTCCTTGATGCGTCGTTTCGTTGTAGATCGGCCAGCCACGCTGCTGAAGGTCCTGCTTCACTTCCGCCAACAGTGGATTGAGCCGCGCATCTTGAATTGGGCACTGGTCTAAATTCACCAGACGATGACTACCTTTTTGGTAGTAGCCTGCCTGCACCTGCCCAGAAGCTGACACACCTAGCGGAAAAGTCGCCTTATTACGATAGCCCCAGGGGACCGAGGCAAGCACGTCATCTACAGGTGGGTTCTCAATGCCGCCAATTCGCTCTAGCGCGTCAATAATCTGCTCTCGCTTGACCTGAAGCTGGTAGTTGTAGTCAATAAACTGCCATTCGTAGCCACCACATTTATCGGAGACGCTACAGTCGGGCTGCACTCGATGAGGAGATGCTTCCAAAAGCTGGTGCAGTTTGCCGTGAGCATATTGGGGTTTGACGCGCACCAACCGAACTAGAGCGCGATCGCCCGGTACTGCGTTCGGCACAAACACCACACGACCTTCCCAACGCCCAACGCCATCGCCGCTGTTGCTCAGGTCGGCAATCGCCATCTCCAACAGTTGCCCCTGCTGCCATTGCGGTGGCTGACTCGTTTGCACAAACTTTTGACGAATCAAATTTGACTGCCCCGGATCTCTACCATCTCAAGGCTAATACCAATTTGTGGGTAATGACGATCTACGCCTGCCGCAAAAAAGTTTCTAGACTGGGCACGTTGACCCAGGTGCCCGTCTCGTTGGATTGGTGCGTTAGATCCATCAAAAGCTGAGAATAGAGTCCTTCGCGTAATGAAGGGGTGAGCGATTCGCCTCGCTCGATTGCCTCGACCAAGCGATCGACAATCCGAATGAATGGAGCCAGACGCCCATCGGCGTAAGTCTTGGGAAACTCCAGACGCTGAGGAATTTCCACCTCAGTTAATGGCTCTCCTGCTTGACTCGCCCAGAGTCGAAAGCCATGCACATAATCCTTCTGGTGGTCGCTGCCGAGAACGAGGGTGCCGCGATCGCCATACACCTCCACCCAATGCCCTCTGCCTTGGTAAGTCGCGGCACTCAGCGCCACTTGACACGGCGTACCGTCTGCTAACTCCAGCATCAGGCTGCACGTATCATCACTGTCAACCGGCTTCGTGCCACCCTCCGGAGCAGGACGAGTTGCAATTCCAGTACTCAAATAGCCGCATAGCCGCTGAACGGGACCAAACAGCCAGGAAATGTAGTCAAAAGTATGTGATCCCAACGCGCCCAACGCGCCACCACCGTGATCTTTGCGGGAATACCAGTTCCACGGACGGCTTGGATCAGCCCGACCCGAGACTAGCCAGTCCACTTTGATCAGACGCTTTTGCCCAACAAAGCCTTCTGCCAGCAGTTCAGCGAAGCGCTGCCAGGCAGGAACATAGCGGAACTCAAAATCCATTAGCGCTGCAACGCCCTGCTGCGTTGCCAACTGGTAAAGTTCCGCAGCTTCCCTTGCTGTCAAGGTTGTCGGTTTTTCCAACAGGAGATGCTTTCCAGCTTGCAGAACGGCTTTTGCCATTTCGTAATGCAAGAAGGGTGGCGTGGTGATGCTAACGGCTTTAACTTCCGGTAGGGCAAGAATTTCTTCTAGTCGCTGGCAGGCATAGGGGATGTTGTGGGCGGTGGCGATCGCCCTTGCCGTCTCCGCATCGCGATGATAAACCGCCATCACCTGAGTACGGGGATGTTCTTGAAATCCAGGAATGTGGATTTTTTGACCAAAACCAGTGCCAACGACTGCGACACCCAGAGGAAATTGAGCCATAACACGATTAAACTGAGCAACCTTTGGAGCGGGCGATCGCTAGCCTACCTTACAAACCATCTCTTCAGAAGAGGGTTCGGTGTCTTCCACGAGATCTTCTACTAACTCTTCTGCCAAATGCTGCTGAAGTGAAAGCGCTCCGTTTTCTGAGGATAAAGACTCAGAGGATAAGCAAGGATTGACTAGTGCAGGCTGTTCAGATATGTCTATAAACTCTTGAGAAAACTCTTGGGAAATTGAGTTCAAGGCAGTAATTTCGGGCAACAATGCTTTGTCAGAGTAGGGCAAAAGAGCAGCTTGGGTTATTGCCAAATTAGCGGCTAATCCAATTCGACTGCGCTCTAGTACGCCTAGCACCTGACGTGGATTTTCACGCGCCACAACGGGCAGCAAAAACAACCCTCTTGCCTCCATCCGACAAAGTGCTTCAGTAACGGATTCATCTTCATAGGCAGAAACAACATCTGCTGTACGAATCTCTCTAAGCGTTTGTTGAAACTTGCCTGAATCTTTGGCTTGCTGAGTTACTTGATCAATGTGCTGCTTAATATCAACGAGTGAAACGATACCTACTAATTCTTGCTTAGAGTCTAATACTAGAGCGGTGTTAGATTTTGCTTCAACCATTCTCTGTCCTGCTTCTAGCCAGCCTAGAGAATCGGGAAGCGCCAGATAGGAACGTTCGAGAATTGAAGCGATCGACACTTGCTGCAACACTTCAAACTCATCCTGCTTTTCCAGATTCATTCCCATTTGCTGAAGGTTAAGTCCCTGGATCGAGGGAATTGACTTAAACCGATCAACGACCCAAACGCTAACACCCACTGCCGCCATTAGTGGCACAATGATCAAATAGTTTTGGGTTAACTCAAACAGCAGCAAAATTGCCGTTAAGGGTGCTCTTACAGTGCCTGCCAAAACTGCAGCCATGCCCACCATTGCATAGGCAGGTGGAGGCGCAATTTCTAACCAACTTGAGGGGAGAACGATCGCCAACACATTTCCATAAACTGAACCTAAACACGCCCCTAAAAACATGGCTGGGGCGAAAATTCCACCGACGAAGCCGCTGCCCAAACTAATGGCGGTTGCCACGAGTTTAACGAATAGTAACAAGCATAGAAATTGTAGAGGAAATTCTTTTCCTTCCAGGATTACCTGAAGCGTCCCATACCCAATTCCGAGGATTTGGGGCAACTGGAGCGCGATCAATCCCAAACAAAGTCCACCCAGAACGGGTCGAACGGGTTTTGGCAATTTCAGCCAGGTTAAGCCAGCCATTTCTCCCTGAAAACAGGCTTGTACTAGCTTAATAGCCTGAGAAAAGGCGATCGAAACTAGACTTGCCAGCAATCCCAGCCCCAGGTAGAGCATCCACTCCCAATGGCTCAAAACTTCGTATGCAGGCAGATCAAAAGCAGGATGCACCCCAAAGGCAATTCGGGCAATCAGGGCAGGCACGATGGATGAGAGCAAAATCAGACTAACGGCAGGGGTGGTAAACGTTGCGCCCAGGACAACCTCTAGGGCAAAGAAGACCCCCGCAATGGGTGCGTTAAACCCAGCGGCCAATCCGGCTGCTGCGCCTGCCCCCAGCAACAGGCGATATCGCTCTCTTGACACCTGAAACAGCTGACCAAACAAAAACCCAATGTTGGCCCCAATTTCAACGCTGGGGCCTTCTGGTCCAAGGGAAGCGCCCGTACCTAAGGAAACGGCAGCGGCAAACATTTTGATGAAAGGCCGCAGGGGCGAAATCTTTTGCGCTCCGGTGCTGTTAAGCAGCGCTGAAAAACCTTGACCCAGATAGTCTCGAAATCGCCAGGTCATCAGCCCCACAACCAATCCACCCAGGACTGGAATGCAGGCTAGTGTCCAGTTGCCCCAGCTTGAGAGGGTGCCAAACAACCACTCAAACGTTAGCGTTTCAGACCATTCAATCAAGCAGTGGAAAAGGACGATCGCCAGCCCTGCGCCACCGCCAATGAAGACGGCAGAAATGAGCACTAGAGCTTCTGGGGAAGGCTGAAGACGGTTCAAGAAGCGGGTCAGGCGATCGCTCAAAGAAATAAATTTAGGAGGTTCTGGTAAAAGTAGTTTGGGTTTAGGAATAAGAGTAGTCATTGATAGGGGAGGAACCAGGAAATAGGCGTAACTCAAGCAATCGACTCTAATGCAGCAGTGCAGCCATCGGAATTAGCCACAACTCGCTACAACCAGCACTAACTTAGCGACTCTGTCTGTTAGCAGCTCGCTTTGACCCAGCTAACAGACACCCGCAAAGACATTGGGCACTCAGAGGTAGATGCGGAGTTCAACCCCTCGTCCCTGTCATATTTGAATTTTAATAATCTGAGTTCTAATACCCATTCCCCTCAAGGCAGCATCTGTTAGAGTGCGCGAGGCACGCTCTAAAGAAAGCAGGTCCCCTTGGAAACGGTATAAGAACTAGTATGTCTCAGTTATGAGAATTTGGTTATAAAAATTAACTAACTGTCAAAACAAATCTAGCCTTATTTGACCTGGAGTTCAACCGCCGACTGCTTAGATTTACGCCTCGATCGGGCGTCCGTCGGGCTAGTCGCTGGCTGAATTTACAGTTCTAGGGTTTGGCTAGCACTAATCCTAGCAGCAGCAGCGAGATATGCTTTGTAGCGCTCGCAGCAAATGAAGGGCGATCGCCAGCAAGTTTCCGGGTATTTGCGGATTCTCCTGATTTTTACGGATTCTGTTAGGATTACCGCCTTACTGTGTTCCTGATCACTTTCAAGCAACGTTTAAAGTGCGAGGTTGTATTAGTTTTTCCAAGGCAACTTCCGTAGAGGTTCGTGTTAAACAAGAATTCTGTCATTGCCTCATTCTAAAAACTCAAGAAAACGCTGAATCTAGGTTAAGTTAGAGCGATCGCAACTTTGCCTCAAGGTTGCTTCAATTCTTAGAGGTTACTGAATCAGCGTCAAAAAAATATAACTGTCGGCTCTACAGATTAAAGTCCACGCGTAGTATAGTGGTTACTCGTTTTCCTAAAAACCTCCAAATCTTGGAATAGCATCCTTTACAAAGGAGTTTGTGAATCGAGTTATAAACTGTTGAAATCCAAGTTTTAGGGTGCATCTCGAACTGATTCGTCTGCAGTCGGGCGATCGCTAAAGTCCAGTGATTTTTTGATGAGGGGCAACTTCTCGATTTAATCTACCTCAGGCTTTCAACACAGGAAAGTTGCCAGTGGGTCTGCTCCCATACCCGTTTTATGATTAAAGAAAACTCAAGCTCAAGTAATTTCACTTAGATTACAGAAGGCAACTTCAGCATGTTCCGTGCCCCTACCCTCGGAAACTACTGTAAGAAAGTCATGAAGTTTTCTTTAAGCGACCCCTCACCTCGATTTGCGCGTATAAAATAATACCAAGATCACTGGGCTCGGCGTGTCGTATTGCAGGCTGGATTTTTTAACGTTCCATTGCAGGAGGACACCAGCGGAATTCATCTGTCTGCTGCCCCTTGCTTTTCGTTCCGGTTCGATTTTTTGCAAAGGTTTTTACCATGACATCTCCAACTGCATCCACCGTCGTTTTTGTTGATTCAACCGTTGATGACTACCAGAGCTTAGCCAGCAGCGCTTCTCCGGGTACTGAAGTCATTGTTCTTGATGCCACTCAGGATGGCGTCACTCAGATCACTTCAGCCTTGGCTGGGCGTAGCGGAGTGGAAAGTGTGCAAATTCTCTCGCATGGCAGTTCTGGGCAGTTGCAGCTCGGTTCTACTCAGCTCAGTTTAGAAACCCTGAATCAGTACACCGCTCAAATTCAAAGCTGGTCAAGTTCGCTAACCGAAACGGCTGACGTTTTACTCTACGGTTGTAACGTTGCAGGAAGCGACACAGGCAATTCGTTTATTCAGCAATTTGCGACGCTCACCGATGCTGATATTGCTGCCTCTACTGACCTGACTGGCAACATGGCTTTGGGTGGCGATTGGGATCTAGAAGCAGCCGTCGGTCAAATTGAAACCTCCCTGAAGCTCGATCAGGCAATTTTAGAAAGCTACGATTCAACCCTGGCACTTCTGTTTCGTGAAGACTTTACAGGTACCGACGTCAGTAATCGTCCATGGCTATTTGGAAGAGGAGTGACCACCTCTGCTGACCCTTTCCTGACTGCCAGAGGCACTGTAGCCCCATCGACGGGTGGGCTTCCGGGTACTGCAAATCCCATTGATGCGCCAGGTCAAGGTGCTTTGCGGTTGACAGGTGCTCGAACCGATCAGGCAACCTTTGCCATCTACAATGAGGCAATTCCCTCGAATGCGGGGCTTTCTATCACCTTTGATCTGTTCTCTTACGGAGGGACAGGTGCAGATGGTATTAGCTTCTTCTTGATAGACGGACAAAAATCTCCGACCGTTGCGGGTGGTTTTGGCGGATCTCTCGGATATGCCCAAAGAAACACTCCCATCAATGTACCGGGGCTAGAGGGAGGCTATGTCGGAATTGGATTTGACGAATTTGGTAATTTTTCGTCGGGTACCGAAGGGCGCGTTGGCGGACCCGGTCGTCGCAGAAATACAGTCGCGATTCGGGGTAGCGAAGCTAATGACTATGAGTACCTCACTGGCAACTCTAATCTACCTGGGCGAATTGATACCCCTAACGCAACCAATCGGGATGATGCACGACGCAGGGTCAACATTGAGCTAGATCCGGGCGGATTGATCGATGTTCGGATGGATTTCAATGGAGACAACGATTTCAGTGACACAGGTGAACTGGTCATTGATTCGTTTAATGTGGTGGAGGCGAATGGTTCTCCCTTGCCTGAAAACTTCAAGTTTGGTTTTGCTAGCTCAACGGGTGACTCTACCAACATTCACGAAATTCGCACATTCCTAATTGAAACCGTTACGGGTGATAATCTGTCTCCCGTTGCAGCCAATCGAAGGATTGAGGTTGGAGTTGGCGATGTAACTCCCATCACCAGCGTTATCGCGAGAGATCGTGACGGCACGATTGCCTCCTACACCGTTAGGACAATTCCTCCGCGCGCTCAGGGCACTTTGTTTTTGGGCGACCCAAGCGCTGGAGGTCGAGCCGTCACGGTTGGGCAACGGATCGCTCCCCGTCAAATTAGCCGACTCTTCTTCCGAGCCACCAATCAGTTCTCAGGAGCTACTTTTACATACGACGCAACCGATAATGACGGTGCAGTGAGTGAATCTCCTGGAACCGTCAGCTTAGTTGTACCTCCCGGCGAGGGTCCCAACCGTCCTCCCGTTGTTGCCAACCGCACGTTTGAGGTGGAGCCTGAAAGCACACTACGGTTGGTCAGGGGTTTGGCTGGCACCGATGACGGCGAAATTACCTTCTACCGCATCTCAAGATTACCGGAGGCAGACCAAGGCGTTCTGTTCCTGGGCAACCCGGCTGCGGGTGGCAGAGCGATTGAGGCGGGGCAGGGAATTCGACCTGACCAGGTGGGGCAACTCTACTTCCAGGCAAACGAAGACTTTACAGGTGCTAGTTTCATCTATGTTGCGCTCGACGATGACGGAGCGCGTAGCATTACCCCAGCTACTGTTACGCTCAACTCAACCGATAGGATACCTCCTGGCTCTCCTGGCTGTGGACCTGGAGTCACGCTTACCGGAGACATTGGTAACAATGTATTGCAGGGCGGTGACGATAGCGACACGATTTCTGGTTTAGGGGGCAATGACAGGCTCCGGGGGTTGGGCTGCGACGACCAGATTAATGGAGGTGATGGAAGCGATCGCCTGCGAGGTGACAACGGCAACGACCTGCTTGTTGGCGGAGACGGCAACGACCTGCTTTTTGGTGGCAGTGGAGAAGACTTCTTGCGCGGCACGCTTGGAGTTGATGTGCTGCGCGGCGAGAGCGGCAACGACCTCATCTATGGCGGCGGAGACAATGACAATATTGAGGGAAACGATGGCAACGACGTAATTAGAGGCGGCAGCGCGAATGACTCGATCAGAGGCGCAGAGGGGAGCGACCGAATTAGCGGTGGTACAGGTGATGACATCGTTGACGGGGGTAACGGCAATGATGGCTTGAGGGGAAGCGAAGGTAATGACGTAATCCGGGGGCGCTCCGGAAACGACCGAATCAGCGGCGGCGCTGGCAACGACCGTGTTGACGGTGGAGTCCGTAACGATCGCCTTAGAGGTGCAGAAGGTAACGATGTCATACTCGGTGGAGACGGCCGCGATGTGCTGATTGGCGCAGAAGGTAGGGATGTGCTATTTGGCGGCACGGGTGCTGACGAACTGTTGGGACAAGAAGGCAGAGACTCATTCCTCTACACGTCTTACGACGACAGAGGCGATACGATTCTTGACTTCACAATTGGTGACGACAAGATTGACCTGAGTCGGGTGTTTCGAGAGCCAGGCTATAGCCTGGAGGGAGAAGCAGCCTACCGTAGCTATGTAGCGTTGTCTCAAAGTGGCTCTGACACGATTTTGAGGATCAAACTGGATAACAGTACTGGTGCAGGCGGGCAATTCAGGTATCTTGCCACCCTGCAAAACATAACGACTACTAGTCTCTCTTTTTCTGATTTCGTTGTCTAAGGATGATGAGAAGCACACTTCATCAATAGAGTACGCTTCCCATACTTAGAAAGGTACTTAAAAAGGGAGTAGAGTTTAGCTCTGCTCCCTTTTTTCCTAACTTAGTGACTAACTTTTCCTAGCTTAGTGACTAACAGTACATCTAGAGGTTAGACATCACTGCACGGGCAGCATCTAGAGTGCGATCGATGTCTGCCTCCGTGTGAGCCAGAGACATAAACCCTGCCTCAAATTGGGATGGAGCCAGATATACACCATGCTCTAACATGCCGCGATGGAAACGGGCAAATTTGTTCAAATCAGACTTCTTGGCATCCTCATAGTTATGCACTGGTCCTTCGGCAAAGAAGAAACCGAACATACCGCTGATTTGTCCACCACAGGCAACATGCCCTGTTTCTTGGGCAACTTGCAGCATTCCATCGGTTAGCCGCTTGGTGATTTGGTCAAGCCGCTCGTAGTTACCTGGTTGCTGTAACAATTGCAGCGTCTTGATTCCTGCCGTCATTGCTAGTGGATTGCCAGACAGTGTCCCTGCCTGATACATCGGGCCAGCCGGAGCCACCATTGACATAATTTCTTGCTTGCCGCCATAGGCACCCACGGGTAGCCCACCCCCAATGATTTTGCCCAAGGTGGTCAAGTCTGGGGTTACGCCAAATCGCTGTTGGGCACCGCCGTAGGCAATTCGGAAGCCAGTCATCACCTCGTCAAATACGAGCAGTGCGCCATTTTCGTGAGTGAGTTCTCGCAATCCTTCCAAAAATCCGGCATCCGGGGGAATGAAACCTGCATTGCCGACAACGGGTTCCAAAATCACGCCTGAGATTTCACCAGGATTTTCGGCAAATAGAGCTTTGACGGCTTCCAAATCGTTAAACGGAGCCGTTAGCGTATTAGCTGTGGTGGACTTAGGCACACCAGGGGAATCGGGCAATCCTAGCGTTGCCACACCCGACCCAGCTTTGACCAAAAACATGTCGGCATGGCCGTGGTAGCAGCCTTCAAACTTGATCACCTTGTCGCGTCCGGTGTAAGCCCGCATCAGACGCAGGACAGCCATGCAAGCCTCGGTGCCAGAGTTAACAAACCGTACCATTTCAATACTGGGAACAGCATCGATCACCATTTCGGCTAAGACATTTTCCAGATAGCAGGGTGCGCCGAAGCTAGTGCCTTTTTCCAGCACTTCGTGGAGGGCTTGCAAAACTTCGGGATGGGCATGACCGCAAATTGCAGGGCCCCACGTACCGATATAGTCAATGTACTGGTTGCCGTCTACATCCCAGGCATACGCGCCTTTGACGCGATCGAACACAATGGGCTGACCGCCAACAGACTTAAATGCCCGCACCGGAGAGTTGACCCCTCCGGGCATGAGCTTTTGTGCAGCGGCAAAAATTTCTTCTGATTTGGTGGTTTTCAAACTGGTGGAGGTAACCAAAACTTTCTCCTTTCGGCTCTGATTCTAATTTCTAGGCTAAGGGACAGCGGCGATTTAGGACTGATTGTGCAACGAATTGTTTCACCGGGATGATTGCTTCGTCTAAGTCTAGATTTGCTGAACTGTCGCAATTCTTATATATAGCAGCTATGTAGCAGTCATCAATTGACCGGGGGTGATTGAGGGTGATTGCGAGTTGGTAGTCTTGGACTACAGCTGACTATGGATGTAAGTCCATCAAAAAATCAGGCACTTGCAGAATGTGAAAGTAAACCAGAACCGAGACGATCAATGTATAGAGGGTAGAACCTCCTAACCCAATCAGCAGACCCCGTTTAGGATCTTGTTTCTCTCCATCCACAAACATATCTATTGCGCCAAACTGCATCATCACGATTCCCAGAACATTTGAAATCCAGTAGCCAACAATGGTGCCGGGTAGAAACCAGTCTGGCTTAATCCAGCTGATTGCATAGCCAAAGACTAAAGCGATCGGCAAATTGAAAAATAAATCATTCCACCAGGAAAGCGGAGACAGCATATATCCGATGCCCATAATCGCTCCGCCCCGCAGTTTCTTTAATAGGTTTGTCATCTTCTAAAGGTTTTGAAGGAGACGAATAAGTCTTATGTTTTATAGGTGCTATATCTAAATGTAACTTCTCGGCAGGCGGCTCAATCGTTCTCCCTCAGATTAAGGCTTAATTTCCTTTGCAAGATACCGATCTAAGGCTTCCTTTCCGATTTGGTAGCACTCACAGGCGGAATCTTCCATTCCTCCTCGATTAAGGATTGTGATGCGGCCTCGGTCGGCACGAATTAATCCTGCTGATTGCAAAGTTCCAGTCGCTAAGCTAACAGAGGGTCGCTCTGCGCCAATCATCTGTGCCAGAATCTCGTGTTAATAAAATCTCTGAAGTTTGGCTCTGATTTTGTGCAGCTAATAGCCAACGACAAGGCGTTCCTCAATGCTGTGGAAGCGGTTGCATAATGCAGATCACACATCGCATCAATGGCTAAAACAGTGCAAAATTTGAGAAGACCGATTTTGCACAGGGGTAGGGTTATTTATGGCAGACTTGACCGCCGACCAGCGCAATTACTACTACTTGCTAGAAGCAGCCCGCACTGGCATTCACAAACCGATTTTGGCGGCACTTTATGAGGTTCATGACAGCCCTAGACTGACGGATGGTGAAACCGGATTAGGAATCTCGCCAGCAAACCGGATTCCGCTCGACCAGGTCAATACCTTTCCTGAACAGGTGCAGTATGCTGCTAACACCGTTCGCAGCATTACGAATCGGCTTACAGCTCAAGCTTGGAGAGGAGATGAAATCTGGGATCGGGATGAGGGACGCTACACCGATCGCTTTGTTGAGACGATCGCCAAAGGCTATGCCCCGCCTGCTAACGATACTGCCGCTACCCGACTGGAGTCGAGCGATAGCAAAAAGCTGCTCAAAGCCTACATTGAAGACCTGACCGTAGACTATAGAGCAGACCAACTGCCGCACAATTTAGCTGATCTTGATCCGAATTTACTCACCTTTACTGAGAGGCTAACTCGCTATTACACCAGTTTGCCCTATCAGCGTGAGGCATTGCTCGAAGCAGTGCGGCTATGGCGCAAGCTGGACAATCGAGAGGCCGCGATCGCCTCTTTTAACCTATCTAATTCTAGTGAAGCAAACCTCGATCGTGCTCTGCTGCAATTTATCCAGCAGGTTTCACCCAATTATTCTGGCTATCCGCATCAGCGAGAGGCATTGCTGCGACTGGCACAGCTTTGGCGACAGTTAGACTCGCGAGAAGAGGCGATCGCCACCATTCAAAACCATCCCACTGGTGAGACAAACCTAGACATTGTTGATCCGGCATTAATTGCCTTTGCACAGCGAATTCCTAAGTTTTACCAGGGCAAAGGCGAACAGCGAAACGCCCTGACTGAGATGTTTCGCCTTTGGCGCGGACTAGATTCACGGGCTTCTGTATTAACCACACTAGGATTAAATCCACAAGTACTAACCTCTGGCACCCCCGATCGCACTACATTGGTTAATGCTGCCAGTCAGCTTGACCGAGAACTGTTGGAATTCGTTAAATCCGTTCCCACCTCATACCAGGAAACGGAGGAACAGAGAGAGTCGCTAATACGGCTGGTGCAGCTTTGGCGCGGACTGGATGCACGGGAAAAAACGATTCAATCTTTGTTTGAAGACTTGCGGCGGATGGAGCAAGCCCGCCGCGATTCCCAAGATGCACCGCCTATTCCTGAACCACCACCACCTCCATCTCGCCCTAGCCGCTGGACTCCTAGCAACATTCGCGGACACATGTATACCTCGATTATTCCCAACGGTAACTTTACCTGGGCAGAAGCGACTCATGGTGGTACGCGGATGCCGCCTAATCAGGCAACGGTTGATGCAATGGTGAGAATTGCCCAACTCGCACAGCAGGCTCGCGATCGCATTGGTCGTCCTTTCCGCATCACCAGTTGGTATCGTTCTCCTGAAGTGAATCGTAGAGTCGGTGGGGCTTCAGAAAGTAGACACATTGTGGGAGATGCGATCGACTTTTACTGTGATGGACTGAGTGGCAATCAGCTTTATTGGGCGCTAGATCCCTGGTGGCCGGGTGGGTTAGGGCGTTATCAACAGTTTCCAGAGCTGAGTCACATTGATGCGCGTGGCTATCGGGCCCGATGGAAACATTAGACTTCCTGCGTGAGGAGAGTTAGTGGGGGCGATCGCTTTCCCTTTCATAAGCCAATTCACCCATCACATAAGTAGCTTGAATGGCGCGATCGTCTCCCAGCATGATCAGGCTAAATAGCTGGTCAGTCAGCTCTTTGAGTGATGTTGCTATAGAGCCTGAATTGCGAAACGCCATGAGTGGAGTTGCTTGCATATCCAAAACCACAAAGTCTGCTTCTTTGCCTGAATCAAAGTTGCCAATTTTATCATCTAAATACAAGGCTCTTGCCCCTCCCAATGTAGCTAAAAACATCGCCCTGAAGGGAGACAACCGCTGTCGCTGAAGTTGTGCCACTTTATAAGCAACATGAGCAGTCACCAATAGAGAAAAACTGGTTCCGGCTCCGATGTCTGTTCCTAAACCGAGATGTACGGGATGTTGATCTGATTTTGCTTTGGATAGCTTAAATAACCCGCTGCCTAAAAATAGGTTTGAAGTGGGGCAAAAGGCGATCGCTGCCCCCATTTCTGACAAGCGTTCAAACTCTGCATCAGTTAGCTGCACCCCGTGAGCAAAGACTGATCGTTCACCCACTAACCCTGCCTGATCATAGACGTCCAAGTAACCTTTACTCTCAGGAAACAGCTTAGCAACAAGCTCTACCTCATCTACATTTTCTGATAAGTGAGTATGCAAATAAACATCTGGAAACTCTTGCAGTAGTTTACCCGCCATCTGCAACTGTGCATCGGTGGAAGTGACGGCGAATCGGGGGGTGACCGCATAAAGAAGTCGCCCTTTTTTGTGCCATTTTTGAATTAATGCTTTGCTATCTTGATAAGAAGAGGAAGCGGTATCCATGAGGAAATCCGGAGCATTCCGATCCATCATCACTTTGCCTGCAATCATTCGCAGGTTGCGCCGACTCGCTTCTTCAAAAAAAGCATCCGCAGACTGGGGAAACACTGCCGTGAAGACCAGTGCGGTCGTAGTCCCATTCTTCAACAGCTCATCTAGAAAAAAAGCCGCGACCTTTTGAGCATAGTCTCTATCTTTAAACTTTCCCTCTGTTGGGAAGGTGTATTGTTGCAACCACTCCAGCAGTTGTTCCCCATAGGCAGCAATCATTTCCGTTTGCGGAAAATGAATGTGAGTATCAATAAACCCAGGCATGATCAGTCGCCCGGTGTAGGATGTGATATCTAGGTTGGCATACTTGTGTTTGAGGGTATCATACGCACCAAATTCTTTGACTCTGCCGTTTTCTAGAACGAGCAGCCCATCGGCAATGTAGCGGACACTTTCTGATTCAGGGACATAGAACGGGTCATCAATGAAGTCTAGAAAAGAACCGCGAATTGCTTTAAGCGTCTCTGAAGATTGACTTGGAGTAACCATAATCACCAATCACAAGTTTCATGAATTGCTACTTAAACTTAAGTTACAGCAACTTTAAAACTCAACTCACTTAGAACTATTCTATATCTCGTATTTCTCAAAGGTACAGTTGAAGTCAACGGTTTTCGTATAGTAAATTACAAGATTTTCCGGATGTGACAGGCTATACGCAGCTTTTAGTAATACAATGCATTCGTCTAAAGTATGGTTGAGAATACCCATTAAATGAAGTGTTACGGTCACACAACAGCACATCTTCCGGGCTGGTCGTTAGATCATCGCAATCCTCAATTTATCCAAGCTTTTCAGCCTCTATGGGGTTGGTTCTACGAACATTACTTTCATGTTCAGACCGAAGGTTGGGAACAGGTTCCCGATGGTCAGGTGATGTTTGTTGGCTCCCACAATGGCGGAATGGCTGCGCCTGACATGTTCATGATGCTCTACGACTGGTTTAAGCGCTTCGGCACCGATCGGCTAGTCTATGGTCTGATGCATCCTAAAGTGTGGGTAGTCTATCCTCCCTTGGCTTTTCTGGCAGAACGGGGTGGGGCGATCGCTGCTCATCCTAAAATGGCGCTAGCTGCCCTTGACCGCAACGCCAGTATTCTGGTTTATCCCGGTGGTGCTCAAGATGTCTTTCGCCCGTTTAGCCAACGAAATCAAATTCATCTTGCGAATCGCAAAGGCTTTATTAAAATTGCACTTCAGCGCCACCTGCCGATCATTCCTGCTGTCTCCTGGGGTGCCCACGATACTCTGCTGGTATTAGCTGATATCTATCCCTTCATGCAGAAACTTCACGCACGGGGTATGCCCTGGCTATTGGGTATTGATCCTGAGGTCTTCCCTATCTACCTGGGTCTACCTTGGGGACTTGCTATCGGTCCCCTGCCCAACGTTCCCTATCCTCGACCCATCGCAACCCGGGTTGGGGCACCGATCTACTTTGAACGATATGGGAAAGATGCTGCCCGCGATCGCAGCTACGTTGATGCCTGTTATAAGCAGGTTCAGCACCAGATGCAACAAGAACTCAACAGCCTCATCGCCAAGCAAGGTGGC
Source organism: Cyanobacteria bacterium FACHB-471 (assembly GCA_014695345.1). Taxonomy (GTDB): domain Bacteria; phylum Cyanobacteriota; class Cyanobacteriia; order Elainellales; family Elainellaceae; genus JAAUTN01. Next base: position 27,666 of record JACJOC010000052.1, on the reverse strand, counting down.
AATCTACCCGATGATCAAGCCTGAAATCATTACAGCAGTCCTTGCAAGCATTAGTCCTGCGGCTTCAGAAAAGCTGCTGTGCTGTATTGAGTCATTCGTGCAAAGAATATTAAGCTTTTGGGCTGCTCTATAGCCCAAAAGAGAGTTGACTATTGCAGAACTTGAGAAGGTTTTCTGCACAATCGCTTGAGATAAACTCATTTGTCCTACTTTAGATGCCCTATCTCAACCTGTAGGAGCATGATTTGTCAAATACATCCCTCTATCGTGAGGAAGCGAGTAAAAATCGTTTTGTAACACGTTAAAGATAGTTTAGTTCTCAATTTGTACACAGAGGAGAATCATGTTTTTTCATAAAAAAGAACTTATCCATAACGTTGACATCAAGGAAGCAAATCCTCGATATGCTCAGCTTCTATTAGAGCAGTTTGGGGGTGCCACGGGAGAACTATCTGCAGCATTACAATATTGGGTGCAGTCATTCCATGTTGAGAATGCAGGTATACGTGACATGCTGCAAGATATTGCGATCGAAGAATTTAGTCATCTTGAAATGGTGGGCAAACTGATCGAAGGACATACCAAAAATGTGGACCAAACAGATGCTTTTAAAAGTACGCTGTTTGCTGTGCGGGGTGTGGGTCCTCACTTTCTAGACAGTCAGGGGAGCGCGTGGACGGCAAGCTATTTGAACGAAGGCGGTGACGTTGTTCGTGATCTGAGAGCAAACATTGCTGCAGAAGCTGGAGCCCGTCAGACTTACGAAGAACTAATCAAACTAGCAACGGATGAGGGAACCAAACAAACACTAGTCCATCTGCTGACGCGGGAAATTTCTCACACAAAGATGTTCATGAAAGCACTAGACTCGTTGGGTAAATTGGATGATCCATTCTTTGGCAATATCCAACCCGACGAAACCGTCGATCTTTACTTCAATTTGTCATCCAATGGTGGGAAGGATGAGCGTGGGCCCTGGAATTCTGATGAAAACTTCAAGTACGTTGCCGACCCCGCTACACACAGTAAAGCCTAGATTCAACGCAGAATTTCAACTAACGCAAGCGTTGTAGATACTAGAAGCTGGCTAGAGACCAGAAACTAACCTCAATAGGGACGTAGCAATTGAAGCCTTGGTTCACCTTCGCTTTTTTGAACTTGCTACGTCCTTGAGCTATTTTCAGGATCATTTCTTATCTCAGTACCACCAAAGCACCGAACCAGGATTCTAAAGATAAGAGTTTTATCCACATTCACCCACAATTGTGTTGCGGGATAGGTTGAGGCGACAATGCTTGAGACGACATCGCTAGAGAACGAGATACCTAGCCCGGTGATGTAGCCTCTTGGGAGAATCAGTTCAAGTAGCTTTTTGAATTTGGGAAATACTCAGTTGAAACAGTTATGAAGAGGGCGATCGCCCCTCCCAAATTGGAGAAAATGGAAACTTAAAGCAGCGCTCACGAACTTTCCTGCGTAACAAAAAGAATATCTTCCAGAAAATTCTAGATAAATATACTGACAAAAGTCGCTTAATCTCCTACACTAAGCGCTAGCGGAAAAAACATACTAGGTGAGCTTGCGACAGCAAACTACTGGCTGTTTTCTGCTCGATCACATAATTCCTAATCCCTGACTAGAGGCTCTGAACTGTTTATGCCAAAGAGTTTCGGCTAGTTCGGGATGCTGTTTGATGTGATTTTTTACATAAGACCTGAAATAGGGAGTAGAACAAAGATTCAAGGTTGAAGCATAACGCTGAACGCTAGTTCGCGAACCTCTCATTTATTGAGGTACCTGGAGTGCAAATTCTACTGAGGAGTGACAAATGCTTACGGCTAGCAGGGATACAAGCAATCTTCGAACTGCTACTTATCCTAAAAGTCAATCTGTTCTAACTTAAGAGCTTTCAACAGAAGCCTGGTCAGGCAGTCAATCTGAGCAATTCTTAGCGATCGAGTATTGACCTGTAGAATCTCTACATCGAGTACTCCTCACTCCGTCAAGCCTTTTCCTCCACTGCACTGAGGTAAGAAGTGTTATTCAACCTCAATAGTTCTGTACCTGTTTCCAGGTGAAACCTGGAAATGCTTTGGAGTGTCCCTACGTGATGGCTTTAGCAGATAGGGTCTTCAATTCTGCTTAACAAGACACCTTGAAAACAAACGTTCTTTAAGACATCCAGCTACAGAGATTTGCTTCAAATAAAGGCGTTGTTGAATGCGGGTATGATTCACGGATCTCAATTCCCTCTGTAGGGGCATGGCATAGCCATGCCCCTACGAAATTCATATGTCAGATCAGCAATGCCCAAACAACCTCCCTTCTAATCAATTTGCTTCACCTGAGAGATTCCCCTGATGCACACTCCGATCGCCTCTAGCTTAAGCCTTTCTTCCCGTAACTTAGCTTCTGGATTTTCTTTAGATGGGTTAGAGACCTCAGATTTGCTTTCCTTCGCTCTAAAAGATGTTCAACATCAGTTGCAGCAGTTTTTTGCTTCACCTACTGCTTTTGAACGGCTACAGAATGTGTTTGACATTACCCATCCTGAAGCAGCACAAACCTTGATTGCTGGAGGATCATTAGGTCAGTTTGACTTGCCTCAAATTCAAGTATTGGACGATGAGGGAATGAATGGTGCAAGAGGGGCTTATTCTAGCGATCGCCAGCAAATTTATCTTTCCAAATTTCTGCTGGATTCAGATTCCCTAACGGGCAATGTAGGGGTCTTAATTGAAGAAATTGGGCATCACATTGATACGCTGTTGAATCCTGATAGAGATACTCGTGGAGACGAAGGTGAGTTATTCAGGAAGGTTGTATTAGGTGATTCGATTAGTGGCTCTGAACTGGTGCGAATTCGGGCTGAAGATGATTTTGGGGTGGTTGTTTTAGATGGAGAAGCGATCGCCGTCGAACAAGACAACACCCTGGCTGAGGCACAAAATTTAGGTACGCTAGTTGGTACTCGCACGTTCAACAATTTTGTCGGTAGCGCCGATACAGACGACTACTACCAGTTCAATGTCAATGACACCAGTGACTTTAGTTTAAGCCTAAATGGACTAAGTTCTGATGCTGATGTACAACTGCTCAACAGCAATGGCGAACTCATTCTAAGCTCAACTAATGCTGGCTCGGACGCGGAAAGTATGAGCTGTCAGTTGGATGCCGGAACTTATTACGTGCGGTGTATATCCATACAGCGGTGATACCAACTACACCTTGAGCTTGACAGCCAATCGTCTCGACGAAGCTGGAAACACACTCAGCACCGCACGAAACATAGGCATACTCAGAGGCAACGTCTCTTTTCAAGATTTTGTCGGCAATGCTGATACAAACGACTATTACCGCTTCAGCGTTACTAACACCAGTACTTTTAGATTGGCTCTCAGTGATCTGTCTGCCGATGCTGATGTGGAATTATTGAACAGTAGTGGTGAACTCATTCAAAGCTCAACGGCAAGTGGCTCAACTGCTGAGTCCATTAATTTAACTTTGAATGCTGGAATCTACTACGTGCGAGTTTATCCTTACAATCCTAGTGAGACTAATTACGACTTAAGTTTGACAGCCATTCCTCCGGACAGAGTTGGAAACCGGCTGGGTGCTGCTCGTAATCTAGGTATGTTCAGGGGCAGTTTTGCCTTTCAAGATTTTGTCGGCAGCACCGATACGTTTGATTACTACCGCTTTAGTGTAAGAAACACCAGCAATGTCAGATTGTCTCTGAGCGGGCTTTCTGCTGATGCTGACGTACAGTTGCTAAACAGAGCTGGTGGAGTAGTTCAAAGTTCAACAGCAGGTAGCTCAACTGCTGAATCGATTAATCGGACTCTAAGTGCCAGAATCTATTATGTGCGAGTCTATCCTTACAATAGTAGTGATACCAATTACAACCCGTCTCTTTCGGCTACTCCAGTTGTCAGAACACCTGATGGCGCAGGTAATACGTTGGGCACTGCCCGTAACGCAGGTATTCTTAATAGGAGGCGCACCTTTCGAGATTTTGTCGGCAGTAACGACCCAAATGACTACTATCGTGTTGCTCTGGCGCGAAACAGTAATTTTAGCCTGACTTTAAATGGGCTAAATGCTGATGCTGATGTACAACTGCTTAATCGCAATGGCGGAGTGATTCAAAGCTCAACCGCGAGTGGGGCAACTTCTGAATCTATTAGAAGTGTGTTAAACACAGGTGTTTACTATGTGCGGGTTTACCCCTATAGCGGCAACACCAACTACAACCTGGCTCTTTCAGCCACAGCAGCGCCTGTAGACGGCGCAGGTAACAGTCTTGCTGCTGCTCGTAACCTGGGTGTTCTCAACGGCAATCGTTCTTTCCAAGACTTTGTTGGGAGAATTGACACCAATGACTATTACCGCTTTAGCTTGAACCGGACTAGCGATTTTAGACTAACCCTCAATAGATTGAGCGTTGATGCCGACGTGCAGTTGCTCGACAGCAGTGGCGAAATTATTCAAGGCTCTTATGCAGAAGGTTCGCTGCCTGAATCCATTAACCGCACTTTAAACGCCAGCACGTACTATTTGAGAGTGTATCCCTACAGCGGCAACACGAATTATAATTTGTCGCTTGTCGCGGCGGCAGCAACTCAACTCGATGGAGCAGGCAATACTTTAGGAAGTGCCCGTAACCTTGGCACCTTAAGCAGCAGTCGTTTATTCCGAGATTTTGTTGGCACCAGTGATACAGATGATTACTACCTGTTTAACTTGGAACAGAGCAGTAACTTTAGACTGGTTTTGAATGGACTGACAGCTGATGCTGATGTGGAATTGTTGAACAGTGTTGGTGAAGTAGTCCAAAGCTCAACGCTAAGTGGAAGCAGCCCTGAACTGATCGATCGGCAACTCAACGCAGGAACTTACTATGTTCGCATCTATCCCTTCAACAATAGCAATACCAACTATGATTTACTTCTCTCTGGAACACCAACGACCAGTGTGTTCAATCCGATCTATGGTTATGGGCTAGTTAACGCTGCGGCAGCAGTTGCTAGGGCAGTTGGGCAAGCACCTCTCTCCGATGTCACCAATTTGGGAGGAAATAATTGGGGCAATGATCTGGTGAATGCCCCTGAAGTATGGGCACGGGGCTATACGGGCGGAGACGTTGTCGTTGCTGTGATTGATACTGGAGTTGACTACGGTCATACTGACTTGAACGACAACGTGTGGGTCAATGCAGGTGAAGTTGCTTGTAACGGCATTGACGATGATCGGAATGGTTACATCGATGATGTTCGAGGATGGGACTTTATTGGTCGTGATAACAATCCAACGGATGAGGATGGGCATGGAACGCACGTCGCTGGAACCATTTCGGGCGAAAACAATACGTTTGGCGTAACTGGAGTAGCCTACAATGCTCGAATTATGCCTGTTAGAGTACTATCGTCAATACTAAGACTGCAACCTTCTAGGTAGCAAAAGAATAGTATGTCTCTCTTGCAAGCCAAGCTTCTGGGAGAATTCTCCTTAACTTGTGATGATCAGCCTTTAGCAGGTATAACTACGGGGCGATCGCAAGCCTTGTTGGCGTACCTAATTTTGCATCATCATACGCCTCAGTCACGTCAGCGCATTGCTTTTTATCTGTGGACAGACTCAACCGATGCTCAGGCTCGCATCTCCACAATGGTCGCTATGAGATGGCACGAACCTGGCTACAGCAAGCATGGCGACAGGCACAAGTTGAGCAAGACCACTGGCGCGAATGCAACTGTTTGACCTACCTGGCAATGGCAGAACTGGGGGCAAGTGATGCGATCGCAGCATTATCCTATTGTGGTGACACTACTGTGCAGAATATGGAATTGAATGGCTGCAATCTTATCTATCACGCGATCGCACCAGAGTAATTTATGAACTCAATGCATCTGACATCGGTTCAATTCAGACAGTAGCTGACAAATTAGGAATTTCTGGCGATCGCACTTGGTTTGCTGAAGTCTTAAAGCCGTAAGGAGAATGGTACTGAACACGTCTACAGCTCTGGAATGCTTCAATCTGACTGTGTCCAGTCGGCAAGCTTAATTGCAGGTACCTGTCCAAAATCCCGTTGGTTACGAGTAACGACTGTAGCATTCAAAGATAGTGCAATGGCTGCAATCCGTACATCTTTTTGCAGACGGTTTTTCCGCAGGGGAGGATTCTCTTTCAGGAGGTGTTTGAGACAATTATCCGCTGCTGTTGTAAAGTTCAATACCTCAACGGTTTGAAAATACCTCACGGTTGTCCAAAGTTTTGAGTAGAGTGCAGGTAAATTGTTGATCTGGAACGGATCGTTAATTCTCACAACCCAGCCATTGAAGAGCTCTTGAACTGTGATAACTGTTATGGCAATTTGTTCTTGAGCAGCGATCGCAGTAATTTGAGGGTGATTGCAAAGGATGAGTGAAATATGGTCGGTATCCAAAATGTATCGAGCCATGGAGACCGCCTTTACTGATAGTAAGCAGGATCAACTTCAGAGTCATCCTCCGAAAGCCGCTCAGCGCGAATTGTCTCCATAATTGCTTGAAAATCCAGATCGTTTTGAAAGATACCCACAAACTGCGCCCAAGTGGGTTCTGTACTAGGAATTGGCACATTCCAAGGAATAGCCTCAGTGTGCTGAAGTTGCTCTAAAAAGTTGGACTGTAGTTGAGCAATCGCGATTTCTTTAGTATCTGCTTCAACTCGACAGGTCGGAAATTCAAAAATAGAGGCGGCTACTTTCCCCGATATCAGAGATTCCACAAGAATTGTGACTCTCAAATGAGAAGGCCATTGAGGCTGAACGAGATCGGGATTGATAGCCATAAGTAAAATACAATTTTCCAGGGGTTACTCTAGTTTAGATGTTAATCATTTCTAGTCTAGGCAATTGCGGTTGCTTCTAGTGAAGCCTTTCGAAGCAGGAACGGTTTAGGAACGCTGCGATCGCTAACTTAAATTCAGATGCAAAGCCGCATCAAGAATTGTTAGCCGAGGAATCGACCATGACGACTCAAACTTTTTCGACTCAAACCTTTGACACAACCAAAGCTGAAGCTTTTGCCGATCGCTTGTTAGGCATTCTCAACAGCGGCGCGATTGCCCTGATGACTTCAATCGGACACCGCACCGAGCTATTTGACACAATGGCAGAACTGCCGCCCTCCACCAGTCAACAAATTGCTGATGCTGCCGGACTTCACGAACGCTACGTGCGGGAATGGCTCGGTACAATGGTTACAGGTCGTTTAGTAGACTACGACCCGATTGCCAAAACCTACACTTTGCCCGCAGAACACGCCGCTTTTCTAACCCGAGCAGCCGCTTCCGATAACATTGCTCCCTTTGCTCAATACATTTCACTCTTAGGGACGGTAGAAGATCAGATTGTTGACTGTTTCTACAAAGGTGGTGGTGTTCCCTACTCAGAATTCAAGCGCTTCCATGCAGTAATGGCAGAAGATAGCGGGCAAACGACTGTATCTGCACTGTTTGACCATGTGTTACCCCTGATTCCTGGACTCATAGAAGCTTTGCAACAGGGTATTGATGTATTAGATGTAGGTTGCGGCAGCGGACGGGCACTCACCAAGTTAGCAGAGGCTTTTCCAAATAGCCGATTTACAGGTTATGACTTTTCAGCAGAAGCGATCGCCAATGCCAATCATGAGGCCCAACGACGGAAACTTCACAACATCCAGTTTCAGGTAAAAGATGCAGCGACTTTAGCGGAGAGCGATCGCTACGATTTCATTACCACCTTTGACGCTGTTCACGATCAGGCTAAACCCGATGTTGTATTAAAGAACATTCACAGTGCGTTACGTCCTGATGGTGTTTACCTGATGCAAGATATTCATGCCACAACCGATGTGAGCGGCAACCTGGAGCATCCTGTTGCACCACTGCTCTATACCATTTCCTGTATGCACTGCATGAGTGTTTCCCTTGCCTATGGTGGCATGGGGTTAGGGGCAATGTGGGGACAAGAAAAAGCACTAGAACTGCTTGCCAATGCTGGGTTTAAGCAGGTCGAAATTAAACGACTAGCACACGATTTCCAGAATGACTATTACATTATTCGCAAGTGAGGCATGATATGAAAACTAGCGTGACACCAGAGAAAACTATTTTCAGGAGATCGATCGCACCAAAGTTGTTCCCCATCCCCTGATTCATCACACGGGCGACATCTTGTTAATGACCGCTCCTGTTCAGATATAAGTTTGGAGGACTACTTTTATGTGCAAACTATGTGCGATCGCAGCACGGTATTCCCGTCCTCGTCAGGATTCACTCATCTTTGATCTCAGTCAATTTGCCGTAGCTGCTACAGCCAATCCTTTAACTCAGCAATCTCACACACAGCAAACTCAAAAACAATCTGAACAACAAGTCAAATCTCATGTCACTGAAAGCTGATACAGCGGGACTGTATCGAGATGCAGAAGCATTGTTAGCCGTTACATTGTTAATGTTGTCGCTACAGAAGCATTGTTAGTCATTACAAAAGCATTGTGATGCGCTACAGAAGCATTGTTAGTTATTACATTGCTAATGTCGTCGATGCAGAAGCATTGTTAGCCATCACATTGCTAATGTTGTCGCTACAGAAGCATTGTATTGCAGTGCAGAGGTATAAGCGGATCGGAAGATAAAGTGCGATCGCCCTACCTTCAAAAAAATCTGTATCAACGATTGCATCTTCTAACCTTTTCTGACTTTTTCATGCCAATCAAATTGCAATGTTGCTCTAGATTGTATCTATGAGAACGTTTGAGAGGTTGAATTTATTACCCAGAAGCGCAATCGCATGGGTTCTGTTGGGTTACGCTTTGCTTCACCCAACCTACAGTACTTGAAATCTACGATCCAACAACTACTAAGCATCATTACTTTGACTCTGAGCAGGACGCTTTAATTTGGATAGAAAAGCGCTACTAGCAATCAGTTCTTAATGAAGTGAGTTTTGGACGGCAAGCCAGGCTAATTACACGGCTTGAACTCTAGCAATTTTTTGAGGTAACTCTCATGGTGAGAAACGATCGCCCATTAATGCAGAGCCTAAAGATTCTGCTGACCGTTGTGCTGACATGTGGTATCTCCTTTCGGCTAATTGACCTTGACCTGTTGACCAATGCAACACTAGATGAGCTAAAGATACCTGAAAATGAGTTTACCGATGTGTTTGTTCATAATCCAAGCGATCGCCTTCAATCTGTCCCTCAACAGCAAGACAAAACGTTATACCAATTCAAAGACAACACACTGGACATTTCTCTTTACCAAACTCAAAAGCAGCGAGTCAAAATAACTCCAACACTCTCGTTCCAAAGCGAAGCTCCGGAATGCGTTCTGGAGGCTCTACCTCCTCTCACGAGGCGGAGCCGCAATACTTGCGCTACCGTGCAGAGCAACGCAACGCGGCATCGTTTCAACCGCTTTTCCCTTAACTAAAGGTCTTTGTTCTAACTTCTTACTCAATTGGAGGACATGCAAATGAGCTACAGCTTTAACCCTTATCCAACCCTGCTTGCACTAACCTTATTGGCAGCGGTGGAATTAGCTGGTCATTCTAAACTGGCATTGGCTCACACTCCTGACCAGCATCAAGCAGAATCAACTGAACAGGTTGCAACTTCCACAGAAGCAACGGTTCCTTTATTTGACGATTTGGGTAACTATAGTCATCCCATTTCTACATCTAACCCACAGGTGCAGCGCTACTTTGACCAAGGATTGATTTTGGCCTACGGATTCAACCACGCTGAGGCTCTTCGAGCTTTTCAACAGGCTGCTGAACTTGATCCAACTTGTGCAATATGTCACTGGGGAATGGCGTATGTTTTAGGACCGAACATCAATGCCGCAATGGAAGATGGCGCAGTTCCTACAGCTTGGGAGGCAATTCAGAGGGCGATCGCCCTCAGCGAACACGCAACTGATCAAGAAAGAGCATACATTTCAGCACTGGCAACACGCTACGCCCCTGAGCCAGTCGCAGATCGGAGTGAACTAGATCTTGCGTATGCAAATGCGATGCGACAAGTTGCTCAACAATATCCCGATGATCTGGATGCTGCCACCCTGTTTGCCGAAGCCTTGATGGACACTGTTCCTTGGGACTATTGGCAAGAAAACGGAGAACCCAGACCTGAGGGGGCTGAAATTATCACGACTTTAGAATCGGTCTTAAGCCGCAATCCTTATCATGTAGGTGCGATTCACCTTTATATTCATGCAGTTGAGGCTAAACGTCCTGATTTGGCAGCAGATGCAGCCGATCGCCTGCGGTTGCTTCGCATCAACACTGGACATTTAATTCACATGCCTGGACACATTTATCTAAGGGTAGGGCGCTATAACGATGCAGTGATAGCAAACCGCCAAGCCGCAGCCGCCGATGCTGAATACGCCCGTCAGCATAACCCTGAAGGGACTTATCCAATTGCTTACATGCCGCACAACGAACACTTTGGCTGGTATGCGGCAACCATGTCAGGACAACAACAGAACGCACTCCAAGCCGCTCACCAAACGGCTGCACTGGTTAACCAATCACTGATTCGGGAAGCAGGCTTTGGCACCTTGCAGCATTACTCCACCATTCCGCTTTACACCTACGTTAAATTTGGCATGTGGGATGAGATCTTAGCGCAGCCTGCTCCAGCAGAAGATCTGGTGTATCCGACAGGGGTGTGGCATTTTGCGCGAGGCATGGCGTACACCGCAAAAGGTGAGTTACAAGCTGCAACGGAGGAACTGGAAGCAGTAAGAGCGATCGCCACCAGTCCCGCTTTGGAAGGAGTTACCATTTGGGATATCAACAGCACTTCTCACCTGCTGCAAATTGCTAGTGAGGTGTTAGCGGGTGAACTGGCAGCAAAACAGGGAAATTTTGAGGAGGCGATCGCCCACCTGCAAACGGGTATCACCCTGGAAGACCAACTTAGCTATGACGAACCGTCACCCTGGTATTCCCCAGTTCGGCAAACGCTAGGGGCTGTACTGCTGCAAGCAGATCGCTCAGCCGAGGCAGAACAAACCTACCGAGAAGATCTAGCAATTTATCCTGAGAATGGCTGGTCGCTTTACGGCTTGGCTCAGAGCTTACAGGCTCAAGGCAAAACCGCAGAAGCCCAAATCACCCAGGAACGGCTTGAGCAGGCTTGGGGGTATGCAGATATTTCCCTGACCGCTTCTCGCTTGATGGACTAGGCGATCGCCTCAATTCATCAGGGCACATACCAGGCTTCAGTAGGATGCGTTAAGCGGTAGTGTAACGCATCAACCCACAGCCCACAACGCGTTACGCGGCTCCAACACATCCTACTTGAATTTCATCAAAGCAATTTCTTCCTCAGCCATCTCCTTAGAGGCAAAATAGGGATGGTGAAGCTGGTAGTGTTGTGAGAAAACTTTATTTCTTAGTTCCTGGAACGGCTGGTAAGTTTGCCTGTGGCGGGCTGTGGGCAGAGTTAAAAACGTTGCGTTTGGCACAGCAGGTTTGTCCGGCTGAGGTCGTCACCTATCGCCAACGAGAAAAAGAGACACTGTTTCTGGATGATGTCCTTCAGAAACGGGGAGAGGATGTGATCTTTGTGATTAGCTGGGGGTTTGATGTTCCTAAACTTGCTGCTAGATTAAAGCCCTACAACGTGGTTTATCACGCCCACAGTGCCGAGTATGGGTTTAAGCTACCGTCCAGCGTCCCCATTATTACGGTTAGTCGCAATACGATGGGCTATTGGGGGCAGCGCTCACCCCACGCTTTAATCTATTACCTACCCAACCAAATTTCCGATGAGTTCCAAAATCTAAACTTAGAGCGAGATGTTGACGTATTAGTCCAAGCACGAAAATCGTCAGAATATTTGCTCAAAGAATTAGTACCGGCTTTGCAGCAGCAGTGTAATGTCTGTGTTGTCAATTCTTACGTTGAAGATCTGGCAGGCTTATTCAATCGCGCCAAAGTTTACCTGTATGACTCGGCGGAATATTGGGCAATGCAGGGTGTGAGTGAAGGATTTGGGCTACAGCCAATGGAGGCGATCGCCTGCGGCTGCCAGGTCTTCTCCAGTGTTAACAGCGGCTTATCAGACTACCTCGATCCGGGATTCAACTGTTACAAAATCGCCGGATATTCTAAAGAATTTGATATCCAGCGCATTCTAAAAGTGGTTCACAATTCAGCACCCGTTAATCTGTCTGAACAATTTTTTGCAGAATATCGCACCGAAAATATCATTCAACGGCTTGAGCGCATTCTGGGTGACATTAATTATTTCTTTGATTACAAAGATCAATATTCATCTAACATTCAAGCGTTGACTCCGTTACGACTAACAAAATTACGCACACAGCGCATAATTGCTAAGATCAAAGAAAGATATTTCAATTCCAAAACCTAGCATGTCAAAACTCGTTTCAAGGCTCTGCCTTGAAATGCAGAGTTAGAGGCTCTGCCTTCTGAAACTAAGTGGCAGAGCCATTCCAAAAGCATTCCCAGATGAAACCTGGGAACGAGTAAAGCGCAACTGCTCTACACAAGGCTACAGATGTGACTCAAACACCCTCTAATCCTGAAAAACCTAAAGCCAAGCGAAAAGGTAAGTCCTTGCCGCCGACGCTAATCATTCGGCTAGGCAAATTTGTCTGGACGACCATGTGGCGGGTGATGATGTCAAACCTCGCTCCGCGCAGCAAATCGGGGGAGTACATCCGTCCCAGCAGCCAGTTCCGCAACTTCATCAGCACTGAGGAAAATAACTCGTATCAGCCTGAGGCAGGTCGCTATCGCCTCTATGTAGGCATGAGCTGTCCCTGGGCGCATCGGACTCTGGTCGTTCGCGCCTTGAAGGGGCTTGAGGATGCGATTGCCGTTTCCATCGTCTCGCCACTCGATAGCGGCTGGGCACTCGATCAACCCAAAGCAGAAATTCGCACCCTGGCGGATCTGTACCAGCTAGGGGAACCAGGCTATAGCGGTCGCAGTACCGTTCCGGTTCTCTGGGACACGCAGACGCAAACCATTGTGAACAACGAGAGCGCTGACATCATTGTGATGCTGAACTCAGAATTTAATGCGATCGCCCATCACCCCACCCTCGACCTCTACCCCGAAGACTTAAAGGAAAAAATCGACGAGTGGAACGAGAAAATCTACCACTCGGTTAACAATGGTGTTTACCGCTGCGGTTTCGCCCAAACCCAGGAAGCCTACGACGCTGCCTGCGAACAGCTTTTCACCACACTTGACGAAATCGACGCTATCCTGGAAAAGAATCGCTATTTGTGTGGCGATCGCCCTACGCTGGCTGACGTTCGCCTGTTTACCACCCTATTTCGCTTTGATGTGGCATACTACGGATTGTTCAAGTGCAACCGCCGTAGGATTCAAGACTACAAGAATCTGGGTGCGTACCTGCGCGATCTCTATCAACTTCCTGTCGTAGCTAGTACCTGTGACCAGAAAAGCATCAAGCGAGACTACTATGGCAATTTGTTTCCGTTAAATCCAGGTGGAATTATTCCTTCTGGTCCCGACCTGACCAATCTCTCTGAACCACACGGGCGCGAAATGCTTGGCAAAGCTGGCGAAGCGCTTGTCTCATAGCGACCGCACCTTGAGAGTGTGGCACTTACGACCGACCAAATTTCCTATACGTCGCAAAAGTATTTTAAAATTATTAACAATTAGTATAGTCGCCACGAGAATCGCTAGATTCTCAACCTCCAGGTGGTGGGATCCGTCCGTGCTGCTGTGAAGGCAACGCTGTTCCCCTTGAGTGCCACTTGCGAGTGATTGTCACTGGTTTGTAGAACCTATCTGTAGAGCAATTATGAAAGACCTGTCTCGTTATCGCAATATTGGCATCTTCGCTCACGTAGATGCGGGCAAGACGACCACCACCGAAAGAATTCTCAAACTAACTGGGAAAATTCACAAAATTGGTGAAGTTCATGAAGGTGCGGCGACCACGGACTTCATGGAGCAAGAGCAAGAGCGCGGGATCACGATTCAGTCCGCTGCCACAAGCTGCTTTTGGAAAGACCACCAGCTCAACATTATCGACACCCCTGGTCACGTCGATTTCACTATTGAGGTCTATCGTTCGCTCAAGGTTCTTGACGGTGGCGTTGGTGTGTTCTGCGGCTCTGGCGGCGTTGAACCCCAGTCTGAAACCAACTGGCGCTATGCCAACGATTCCAAAGTCGCTCGAATCATCTACATCAATAAGCTTGACCGTACGGGCGCTGACTTTTACCGAGTGGTGAAGCAAGTCGAAAGCGTGCTTGCAGCCAAGCCGCTGGTAATGGTGCTGCCGATTGGTGTTGAAGACCAATTCACAGGCATGGTTGATCTGCTCACCCGTAAAGCCTGGATCTGGGATGACTCCAGCGATCCACTCAACTACCAGATCAAAGAAGTTCCCGCTGACATGGTTGACCAAGTTGAGTCTTACCGTGAAGCGCTGATTGAGCTAGCGGTTGAGCATGACGACGACGTGATGGAGCAATATCTAGAAGGCAACGAGCCTGATATTGACACGATTAAGCGCTGTATCCGCAAGGGCACCCGCGACCTCGCCTTCTTCCCCACCTACTGCGGCTCCTCCTTCAAAAACAAAGGGGTGCAGTTAGTGCTGGATGCGGTCGTGGATTACCTGCCTGATCCCACCGAAGTTAAGCCTCAGCCAGAGGTTGACCTGGAAGGACATGAAACGGGCGAATTTGCGATCGTCGACCCCAACCGTCCGCTACGGGCGTTAGCCTTCAAGATCATGGACGATCGCTTTGGTGCTCTGACCTTCACCCGCCTCTATTCCGGTACCTTGTCTAAAGGCGACACGGTACTCAACACCGCTACAGGTAAAACTGAGCGGATTGGCCGTCTAGTAGAAATGCACGCCAACTCCCGTGAGGAGATTGACTCGGCTCAGGCAGGCGACATCGTGGCGATCGTGGGCATGAAGAACGTCCAGACCGGACACACGCTCTGCGATCCTAAGAAACCTGCCACCCTGGAACCGATGGTCTTCCCCGAACCGGTAATCTCCGTTGCGGTGAAGCCGAAGAAGAAGGGAGGCGACGAGAAGATGGGCATGGCACTGAGCAAAATGGTGCAAGAAGACCCCTCTTTCCACGTCGAAACTGATGAAGAGAGCGGCGAAACCATCCTCAAAGGCATGGGTGAACTGCATCTCGACATCAAGGTTGACATTCTCAAGCGGACGCACGGTGTAGAAGTGGAAGTCGGTAAGCCTCAAGTGGCTTATCGCGAATCCATTACGAAGCGCCTAGAAGACAGCTACACCCACAAGAAGCAGTCAGGCGGTTCGGGTCAGTATGGCAAGATCGACTATGTGATCGAGCCCGGTGAGGCGGGTACTGGCTTTGTGTTTGAGTCGAAGGTGACGGGTGGAAACGTACCCAGAGAATACTTGCCCGCTATTCAAAAGGGCTTTGAAACCAGTATTGATCGGGGTCCGTTGGCTGGATTCCCCTGCGTCGACTTGAAGATCACGCTGACAGATGGTGCCTATCACCCCGTTGACTCGTCGGCAATGGCGTTTGAGATTGCGGCACGGGCTGCTTATCGTCAGTCCTTGCCCAAAGCTGGTCCTCAACTGCTTGAGCCGATCATGAAGGTGGACGTATTCACACCAGATAGCCACATGGGTGACGTGATTGGTGACCTCAACCGCCGCCGAGGCATGATCAAGTCCCAAGACACCAACCCAATGGGAGCGCGGATTAAGGCAGACGTGCCGCTGAGCGAAATGTTTGGTTACATCGGCGACCTGCGGACGATGACCTCTGGACGTGGACAGTTCTCAATGGAGTTCTCCCACTATGCGCCTTGCCCCAGCAATGTGGCAGAAGAGGTGATCAAGGAAGCTAAAGAGCGTCAGGCTGCACTGGCGTAGTAGGTGATGAGGGACGATCGCCCCTCATCACGCTCTAAATATTCTTTGAGAAGCTTTATTCCGCACGACTTCTTAAAGAATATTTGAACAAGAACCAACTAAAATTGGGACGACTTCAAGGGAAGGGAAAAGGCAAGAAAGATGCCCTTTTCCTTTCCCTTTTGTTTAATTTGATAAGATGTTTGGTCACTCGTTGATTGCGCTCGATTGCTATGGAGTCAAATTCGCTGCTGCCGACAGAGGTCATTCTGAGCGATACCCGCTCTACTCTGGGGCATCTCTATCTAGACTGGAACCCTCAACCTGGTGCCTACCTGGAGGTGGAAGGGCAAACCTATCTGGTTTTAGAGCGCAAACACCGCTACTTGCTAAAATCAGGTCGCTATCGGCTGCACAAAATCACTCTCTGTGTTCAAAAGACACATTCGCCCGTCGAGAAAAGTCTAGTCGATGGCCACTGGGTGATCGGTGATCCAACCTGTACCTACAATGCGCGATCGGAACTGCTGCGCTGTGCAGTCAATCCGAGTGGTCCGTGCGATCGCTGTATTCACTATCAGCTCAGCGAATCGTAGCGCAGCAAGTTCTACCCTGTATGAATACAGCTATGGTGATGAGCAAGCATAGGTGAATGGGAATGTCCCTTAATTTAATTGACGCGAACGAGACGAATCTCGGTCCGTTGGTTACGTGCATCTGTTGGAGCAACACCAGGTAGTGGTTGGCTGAACCCTTTGCCTTCTGCCACAATGTTGTTCTGCACGCCCCGATTCCGCAGATAATCGACCACCACCTGCGCCCGTCGCTGACTCAGGGTTTGATTAAGGCTGGCGGCTCCTGTTTGGGAGGTGTGTCCAATCACCCGCACTGCCACCGTTTGGGTATTAAACTCTTGAATTTCTTGCGCCAATTGGTTTAGGGTTTGCTGCCCTGTGGCGGTCAACTGAGCCGAGCCAACACCAAAGCCAACGTCTCCCTTAACTTCTAGATTGCCAATATCGGGAGCAGTTTGAATCTGGCTGTTTTCCAGAGCAGTAGCCACCCTCACAGCGCTCTCTCGACCTGCCAGTCGCTCTGCCAGTTCTGGATTATCTGCCCGCACCAATTCAATCAAAGTTTGGGTATTGGTAGCTGCTCTAGTGATAAATTCTGAACTGAACAGGGCAGTGGAGTTTTCGGGCACCTGGTCCAACCGCCCCGCCAATGCCAGCACTGCTGCTGTAGAACCAATGCGACGCTCCAAGGTGCCATCGTTGAACCAGGCTTGGGACTCGGTAGCAGTGAAGAATTCAATGCCCTGAAGTACAGAAACCGCATCAGTAGACGATAATCCGCCATCTTCAGCAATTTGAGCCTGAAGTTGCGCTGAGTCGCGCACGTTTGCATCAATACGGCGGTAGTATGCTTCCAGCAATTCTGAGAGCAGTCCCGGTTGAGATTGAATCAACTGATCCGACGCAACTAAAACATCGACGATCGCCCCTGGTGCATCTTGACTCGATAAAACAACAGTGTAGCCTTGCTGCCGTGCCTGGGTCACGTAAGGCTCCCAAATTACAGCGATCGCCACATCAACATCAGATGAACCCGCTGGAGCTTGCATTAGTTCCCACGCTTCTGAGGCATCAGCAACGCGGATCACTTCAAAGTCTGATAGGTTAAACGCTTCAAACTTGGTATCCAGTACTAGCGACAAATATTCACTTGGGGTATCCCCTGCAAAGGCAATTCCCAAGCGTTTACCTTGCGATCGCGCTTGCTGCACGAGTTGGTTTAAATCTAGCAGTGACTTTAAGTTGGGATATTGTTTCGTATTTAAGACAACTGCATCTGCGCCGACGGTGCGATCGATCAATCCTACGATTTGTCCCTGAGGCTGTTGCTGAAGAAATTGATCTAGGGTGGTCACGATTAGATCTGCCTCACCCTGATTTAACCGCTCAGCCCGTGCTGCCTGGTCAAATTCATCCTCATAATTCAGCGTTAAGCCGGTTTCTTTCAAGGCATCTTGAAAAGTGCTGTGACGAAAGGTGCTGTATCCGCTGAAGGTGTCCCCTAGAATAGTCAGTTGCGTTGAACCGCGGGTCGATTCCCAACGGCTATCACCCGCTGAATTGGACTGTCCTGCCGAACCGGGGATTAGTCCCGGTGAAAACCTGTTTAGAAGACTGATGCCACCTACAATCAAACCAGTTGTAATCAAGAGGGTCAGAAGTAAAGCCGGATCAACTCGCTTGCTCATTAGCGTCAGCCAACAGTGTTGTAGATTGAAAAGTGTCTGGACTGAATTAAAGATGACCACTGTAAGCGAGAATAGCCAATGCTACTGCAAACGTGGCTCTTAATTAAGTATTTCTACAAGTTAAACGACTCAGTTTTCGATAGACTGACTTCATCGTTTCATCACAATTGAAACCTTCCGTTAGTGCGATCGCCAGTTTAGAGAATGCAGGGCTGAAAGCGATCGCCATCCTACAGCTTTGGAACAAAAAAGGGAGGTGGGCTTAGCCCACCTCCCTTTTTTGTTCTCTGGTTCTTAGGTAATTACCGTTGGCTTGTCCATTCCCGTGTGGGTGCGAATTTGGGCTAGTTCCTCAGCGATCGCAATCAATTCTGCCAGTGCATCTTGAGCATCCAGATCTTGCTTACCCGGATCAGGTTGGTAGCTTTCCAAGTAGACTCTTAGCGTTGCGCCTTGAGTACCCGTGCCGGAGAGCCGGAAGACGATCCGCGATCCGTCAGTGAAGCCGACTCGCAGTCCCTGTTTTTGGCTGACACTGCCGTCTATGGGGTCGGTGTAGCTGAAGTCGTCTGCATAGTCAACGGTGTAAGCGCCGAACTGCTTGCCTTTGAGCGTGGCGGTAGCAGTGCGGAGGTTGTCCATCAGGGTTGTGGCGCGATCGCTGTCTACTCCCTCATAGTCATGACGAGAATAGTAGTTGCGTCCGTAGGTGCGCCAGTGTTCTTGCACAATCTCTTCAACCGACTGCTGCCGAACTGCCAGGATATTCAGCCAAAACAGCACTGCCCAAAGTCCATCCTTCTCACGGACGTGGTTAGAGCCAGTGCCAAAGCTTTCCTCACCGCAGAGCGTCGCCTTACCTGCATCCAGCAAATTGCCAAAAAACTTCCAGCCCGTCGGCGTTTCATAGCAGTCGATGCCAAGCTGAGCCGCAACTCGGTCAGCGGCCTGACTGGTAGGCATAGAACGAGCTATGCCTGCTAAACCGCTGCTGTAGCCCGGAACCAGTTTTGCATTTGCTGCCAATACGGCAAGGCTGTCGCTGGGCGTGACAAAAAACTGGCAACCTAAGATCATATTGCGATCGCCATCTCCATCCGAAGCCGCGCCAAAGTCCGGTGCATCCTCACCAAACATGATGTCAACCAACTCGTGGGCATAAACCAGGTTGGGGTCAGGATGTCCATTACCAAAATCTTCTAGCGGTTTGCCGTTGATTACCGTTCCGGCGGGTGCCCCTAACCGCTGCTCCAAAATCGCGTGAGCATAAGGGCCTGTAACAGCGTGCATTGAGTCTACACACAGGCGAAACTGCCCTGAAGCGAACAATTGACGAATGCGATCGAAGTCAAACAGCGACTCCATCAGTTCGGCGTAGTCAGATACCGAATCGATTACCTCGACCGTCATTTCTCCAAGTTGCGATATCCCAATTTGATCCAGGTCAACGTCAGGGGCTTCTAGGATTTTGTAGCCCTCGATTGTTTTGCTGCGCTCATAGATCGCTTCGGTGACTTTTTCAGGAGCCGGTCCACCGTTGCCAGTGTTGTATTTGATGCCAAAGTCGCCTTCTGGACCGCCAGGGTTGTGGCTAGCCGAGAGAATAATTCCGCCAAAGGCTTTATTCTTACGAATCACACAGGAGGCGGACGGAGTTGAAAGAATCCCGCCTTGCCCTACCAATACGCGCCCAAACCCATTCGCGGCTGCCATCTTCAAAATGATCTGAATTGACTGACGATTGTAATAACGACCGTCGCCCCCTAGAACTAGGGTTTGCCCCTGATAGCCTTCTAAACTGTCAAAAATTGACTGGACAAAATTTTCCAGGTAATGAAGCTGTTGAAAGACTGGAACGCGCTTGCGTAGCCCAGAGGTGCCGGGCTTTTGGTCGGTAAAAGGTTGGGTTGATACGGTGTGTATATTCATGAGTAAGCTAGTGCGGTCTTTTCCAATCGCGAGTCTTCAGTATCGTCTCCTAACGGCCGCCCCAATAGCTATCTCTAGCAGGAGATATAGCCCAAACTTACGGAGCTACACAGATCTTGGGGACGGAACCTCGTTAAACTTAACCCAAAACTAGCAGTTTTCCAGCTTTTCTCTATTTTTCAACCTACTCCTTTCCTACTAGAGGATCAGGGATACATCCCTGATCCTCTAGAACCTAATCTTTAACCTAGATGATCTGAAATTCGTGAAGTGCAGGTAAAAAGTTGGCGTTTTCGTGATTAGAACGACTCAGCTTAATCAGGGCAAAACGCTGTTCTGGGGAGAGGCTTGTCCATTGAGCAGGAGTAATGGTTACGCCAATTTCTGTGGCTTTGTCCTGAACGCTATCAGCTACAGTTTCAGCATTCCTCCAAGCAGGGTGGGGATCGATCGCCAATTCAGTCGCTCTTTCACCAGTTCTTTCGGAGATCAAGCGTTGCAGCAGTTGCTGATAAGCTCGCACTTCAGTCTCAGTTTCACAGGGCAAATCAACTAGGGTCTGTCGTTCTTCAGCGCTAAACCGATGCCACTGGGGAAGCTTTAACTTAATGCCACAGGTGTCGAGTTTAAGCCTGACCTGCATCGGAATGCAGCGCAGCGAATTCACAAAGTCTGCTTCAAATTGGAAAAAGCGCGTTTCCATTGTTCAATTCCCGTGAGTCTGAATCTGCCGAGACAGTTGGGGAAAATTCAAGCCGATAGCGGTAGAGCGCAACGGGGATATCCCCAACCTTAAAATAGTCTGGGTCTTGAGGCGAAAGGTAAATAGCCGTCACCTGATCAGCAGAAATGGCGGGTTCTGTGTCATGGCGCTGATAAGCAGTGGTAGTCTCAACTTCGTTGAAGTAAAGCTGGGGCGCTCCCCGAAACATCTGCTGAAAGATTTCTGTGGTGATGAACTGGTCGGGAGCGGGATTTTCTGTAGCGCGTCCGGTAACGGTAGAAACCAGTTGGCGATCGCCCTGCAGTAAAGTAATTTGCCGATTAGGATTGTTCGGATCGACTCTGACAGAGAGAACGGTGCGATCGCCTAGATACGCCTCCGCTAAATTTTGTCCGTTGAACGCCCGATCTGCCACAACCTGCTTTTGTCCCCTTACCAGCTGTTTTAGCGAAGAAAAGATGCCATTCAGTCGAGGCTGCTGCTCCACAAATCGCACCCGAAAGGTAAAGGGCTGGTTAAGATATTGCTCGTTGCTCTCAAATCCAGGCGTGGTAATTTCTGGCGCGAGCGGGGCTGTCATATCTAGCAGCGTCGTTGTCACCGTCCACTCACCTGCCAACCAATCTGGGTAAACCAGATCGCCCGTCGCAGCCTGCACCGACGGCTTAGTTTGCCAGTCTGGAAATTGGGCTAGGCGATCAGATAATGTGCCAGCCAAAACAGACCCACTGCACAGTAGCCACAGCAGGATTAACCCGACAAACCAGACCACTCGCCACCGCACAGAAGCTTTTTTCATGGCTGTCTTCTCATGGCTGCTTTCTCATCACCACCGGGATGCTATAAGAATATTTTAAGTCTCGTACTGCTCATAGGCTGCAACAATGCGCTGCACCAGAGGGTTGCGTACCACATCTGCTTTTGACAGTTGGCAGAAAGCAATGCCGTCAACATTTTGTAAAATCTTTTGGGCGATCGCCAGTCCAGACTGCTGATTGGTTGGCAGGTCAGTTTGCGTAACGTCGCCTGTCACGACCATGCGTGAGCGAAACCCTAAACGGGTCAACACCATCTTCATCTGGGCAGGCGTAGTATTTTGCGCCTCATCCAAAATCACAAACGCGTTGTTCAGCGTTCGTCCGCGCATGTAAGCCAGAGGAGCAACCTCAATCACACCCCGCTCCATCAAATTAGGAATTTTTTCGGGATCAAGCATCTCATGCAGCGCATCGTAAAGTGGCCGCAGGTAAGGATTCACCTTTTGCTGCAAATCCCCCGGCAAAAAGCCCAGTTTTTCTCCGGCTTCAACCGCAGGGCGAGTCAAAATCAGCCGCTCATATTCGTTCGATAGAAGTGCTTGAACTGCAATAATCGCAGCTAGAAAAGTTTTTCCCGTACCAGCGGGACCAATGCAAAAAGTCAGGTCGTGCTTGCGAATTGCCTGAACATACTGCCGCTGCCGAAAGGTTTTTGCCCGAATTTCTTCGCCGCGTCGAGTGCGAGCCAGCACGTCGCGCTGAAGATCTTGCAGGTCTTCTTGCCGTTGAGTATCTAAAGCATGACGGGCAGTGAGAATGTCTACCCCAGTGATCGTTTTGCCAATGCTCCAATAGGGTTCAAGCGATCGCACCAATCGCTCACCCAACTCAACCTGAGCATCAGTGCCCGAAATCAGCAGCTCCTGACCTCTCAAAACAACAGTAGCCCCTGTTTGTCGGGCTAATTGCTTGAGATTTTCTTCGTGAGCCCCAGCCAAGGCGATCGCGCTTTCAGAGCTAGGCAGTTCAATAACAAGTGATTTTCCCATTCAAAATTGAGCGTTACGCACGGGGTCTGGGAGGGCGGCGAGGCTGAGATTTGGGCGGTGACGGCTTGTCGTCTGTATCTCCTTCACGGCTATTAGAATGGCTGCCGTAAACATCTAGATGAGCCGAATAGCCGACCGTCTGAGCCACCGCCTGTAAAACGGTTCGAATTGCCTGAATATTTCGTCCGCCTCGACCAAACACCCGCCCCTTATCTTCTCCCTCAAATGCCAGCCGAACTAGAACACGTCCTATGCGTGGAGAAACCTCACAATCTACACTGAGAGATTGAGGAGATTCCAGGAAAGGTTCAACCAAAAACTTAACTAGCCCAGCAAAATCAGGGCTAGCGGTTTTCTGAGCAGAGTTAGCAACGACTGGATCAGTCACAGGCTAATCAGGCTTTGACCTGTTCAAATACGTTTGCTTTTTCTAAAATACGGCGCACGGTCTCAGTTGGCTGCGCTCCTTCTTGCAGGCGCTTGACAATCGCTGGAACTTCCAGCCGAATCTCATCGGTTCTAGGGTTGTAAAACCCTAGTTCTTCCAGAGGGCGACCATCCCGACGGGTGCTGCTGTGCATTGCTACAATCCGGTAGCTCACCTCGCGCTTTTTGCCGTATCGCTTCAATCGCAACTTGATCATGCCTGAAAATGTTACTCCAATTGCAAGTCTAATATCTTAACTGCTGCCAAATCCCCCGCAAGTGCAGGGCAACAGCCTACAATTCTAGCACTGTTACTTAGAATCATAACTGCCTACAAGCTTCCAAATCCCTTCTTCTTTTTCTCCTTCTTCTTTTTCTTGGGGGGTGCGCCGCCACCAGGATAGCCGCGCCAGCCAGGCTTGGGTCCACCGCCACCCATTGCAGGTTCGCCAAACATGCCGCCCATTCCGGGCATTCCCATGCCAGGAAACTGTCCTCTACCCATTTGCTGCATCAGCGATCGCATCTTCTGGAAATCGCTCACCAGCTTACTCACATCATCCAGCCCATAGCCCGAACCTTTGGCAATGCGGCGGCGGCGGCTGGGAGAACTAGAGAGCAAATCTGGGTTGCGGCGTTCCTCCAGCGTCATGGAGTTGATCATCGCTTCTGCCCGTTTGAGCTGCACCTCGCCCTGCTCAAGCTGTTCGCTCGACAGCTTGCCCATACCGGGCAGCATCTTCATGATCCCGCCAAGGGAACCCATATTCTTCAGCAGGCGGGTCTGCTTTAAAAAGTCAGTAAAGTCAAACTTAGCCGAGAGGATTTTCTCCTGCATTTTCTCGGCTTCTACCAGGTCAACCTCTTCCTGCGCCTTTTCCACCAGCGTCAAGACATCGCCCATTCCCAAAATTCGGGAAGCCATGCGATCGGGGTAGAAAGGCTGTAGCGCTTCCACCTTTTCACCTACGCCGACAAACTTGATTGGTTGTCCTGAAATCTGTCTCACAGAGAGAGCTGCACCACCTCTGGTGTCACCATCCAGCTTCGTCAGAATTGCTCCAGTAATGCCAATCTGGTCGTGAAATGTGCGGGTTAGGTTAGCCGCTTCTTGACCCGTCATCGCATCTACTACCAGCAAAACCTCGTTAGGCTTGACGGTGTCTTTGATTTGGGCTAGCTCAGCCATCATCGACTGGTCAATCTGCAAGCGACCTGCCGTGTCAATGATCACGGTGTCAATGCCGTCTGCTTTAGCCTTCTCGACTCCCTGGCGGGCAATCTCAACCGGGTTCGCATCGCTGCCCAGTTCAAATACAGGCACATCGATTTGCTTGCCTAGCGTGATGAGCTGATCGATCGCAGCAGGGCGATATACGTCCGTTGCGACGAGCATTGTGCTGCGATTTTGTTTCCGCAGGTGCAATGCCAGCTTTGCCGATGCAGTGGTTTTACCCGTTCCCTGGAGACCCGCCATCAGCACAATCGTGGGTGCTGTATCTGCCTCAGCCAGGGGCACGTTGGTTTCGCCCATTAGCACCAGCAGTTCGTCGTAGACAATTTTGATGAACTGCTGGTCAGGGCGTACTCCCGCGACGACTTCTGCGCCCTGCGCCTTTTCTTGAACTTCAGCAATAAAATCTTTAATGACCTGAAGGTTGACGTCTGCCTCCAGTAAAGCCCGACGAACTTCCCGGAGCGCGTCTTGAATATTCGATTCAGAGATCTTGTCCTGTCCCCGGAGTTTTTTCCAGGCTACTTCCAAACGCTCGGAAAGGGCATCAAACATAATGGCTTCAATCTACTCAAACTCTTAACCTGATTACAACTTTATCGCAGCAGTTCCCATTATGGAATTTTGGATGGAACAGAGGGGACGGGGGTAGGAAATACCTCTTACTCTTACCTCCCTTGAGCCCCACCCTTGATTCTCATCCCTCATGCGCCCTCCTTTCCTTCTTTCAGCCGATTGAACTCGTCGTTTTGCCAATTAAGCTCAAGCAGGGTTCCTGAATTAAAAGTAATGGAAAGCATTGGTGTGAGTACTTATATTCTGGATTTATTGGTAATTGGTCTTTTGCTCTTAGCGGTGACTTTAGGGTCGGGCTGGATTTCCCGATTACCGCTTTCCTTTGCGTTAATTTATTTAGTTGTGGGGATCTTGCTGGGTCCATATGGATTTAGCTTGATCGACTTGCGCCCAGAGGCAGAATTTTTAGAGCGGCTAACGGAATTTGTAGTGATCGTTTCGCTGTTTAGCTGTGGGCTGAAGATGAATCGCCCGCTAAACGCGTTTTCCTGGAATTCTACAGTGCGGCTGATTGGGTTGCTGATGCCGCTATCGATTTTTGCGGTGGCGGCAATAGGGCACTGGCTACTGGGGCTGAGTTGGGGAGCAGCGGTGCTGATGGGTGGAATTTTGGCTCCGACCGATCCAGTATTAGCTTCGGAGGTGCAGCTTGCCCACACGGAAGATCAGGATGAACTCCGTTTTGGCTTGACTTCAGAAGGAGGATTAAATGATGCGCTGGCGTTTCCGTTTGTCTATTTTGGATTGCACTGGATTAAGGATGAAAATTTAGACAACTGGTTTAAGCAGTGGGTAGCAGTTGACTTGATTTGGGCGATCGCCGCTGGCATCGTCATGGGCATCATCGTCGCAAAAGCAGTTGTGTGGCTGAGCAAACGGTCTCAGAAGCGAGGGGCGATCGATGAATCAATGGAAGATTTTATTGCGCTTGGTACGATTCTGTTAACTTACTCGCTCACTGAAGTGGTTAACGGATATGGCTTTTTGGCGGTATTTATAGCAGGGATAATGGTACGACGAGACTACCCTGACAGAGAAAAAAAAGCCTCTCAATTAGAATTTACTGAGCGAGTAGAAAGACTAATGGAGATTGGCACAATTCTGCTGCTAGGAACGTTGATACGAGTTGAGCCAGTTCTCCGCTTTGCTGGTCCAGCACTGTTGGTTGCGGGGCTGCTAATTTTTGTAATTCGTCCTTTGGGAGCTTGGGTGTGTACAGTAGGTAATCGCTTTCATCCCACAACCCGTCTACTCTTTGGTTGGTTTGGCATTCGAGGGGTCGGTTCGCTCTATTACCTCTCCTATGCTTACGGAGAAGGTTTGGAAAACCAGGCGGGTGAAATCATTGGCTGGATTACCTACATAACTATAATTATTTCTGTCGTGCTGCACGGAGTTAGCGCCACCCCAATGATGAATTGGTATGAGAAAAATGTGGGTGAAAGCCGATTGAAGAAAGCCGATTGAAATAGGTTGACTGTCCTAGTTACCTGAAGCAAGCTGATAGCTTCACTAGCGCAACGATGAGCTTAAGAGCTAATAGATATGGTCCTGGTTGCAAAGACTGGGACCTTGTTTCTATGAGAATTAGTGGAGTTGAAAGATCCGCTTCTAAATTAACAGCTTCTACAGATTTCGTTGGGTTTTGGCTGAAGAATATGGGTGGTGGTACTTTCACCATTTGAGCTTCTGCATTTTAGGTTTTTATTTTATAAATGTCGTTAGTGTTATATGTTCGCTGGGAACAATAGTCGCGGTTACATGAAAGGCACATGAAGCTCTTAGTTTGCAAAACAAATTTGTATCTAAAAGCCCTCAAAACATGTGTTCCTTAAGTGAACGCCCCTTTAATAGACCAGTCTGTATGTATCAACGTCCAAATATATTCAACGAGTGCCCGTAAGTATCACATCTTCCTTGACCTTGTCTCGAAGCTCTTGCTTATCAACGTCAGTTTAATCGCCCTCAAATTTTCTACCCATAAGTAGCACTTCAACTGTTGGGCTACCCAATTAAGAAGCGATCGCCTTGATGCGGTGGTGTTCAAACAACATCCCGTCTAATCAGGCTACTTTTGCTTGCCTACAAAAGCCCCAATCGTCCAGGTCAAAAATTTTAGTTCTTTGCCCAAATTTTTTGATTTGACAACTCTCACCCAATCCTATTGTCCGACCATCTCTAAGGAAACAAATTTATGACAGTTTCAATCGATCTGAACGGAAATGCATCAGGTGTTAACGCTCAGGGCAGCGTTGCAATCGGGACTCCTGTTAACGTCTTTCCGCCTAACACTATTAACATCACCTCCACCAGCGACCGGCTGAACAGAGTTACAGTCAATATTAATAGCCTACTGGGTCCTCTTCTATTCAGTGAAAACCTGAATGTTACGGCGGCTTCTGGAATTTCTGCTAGCTATAACTCGGTGTCAGGGACACTGACTCTAACTGCTACAGGACTCGCTGGGACTGCTTCTGTTAGTGCTTTTAAGCAAACTTTGGAGTCTTTACAGTACAACACTCAGCCTCTGGTTCCCTTTGTAACTCCTATTAATGCACGTAGCTTTACAGTTGCAGGCTATGAGACTGCTTTATCTGTTCTACCTGAAGCTACAGCATCAGTCACTCTTAATGTCACCAATAACCCTTCTCCTCTTCCTGTTAATACTCCTCCAGTGGCTGTTCCAGATGCTGCAACCACCACTTCAGGTAATGCGGTTACGACCGGAAACGTGCTGAGCAACGACACAGACCTGAACGGAGATACCCTGACTGTTTCGAGCTTTACTCA